>CAVUIW010000026.1:0-40735 GCA_963741525.1 uncultured Alphaproteobacteria bacterium | reverse complement strand
TCACCTGCACGGCGTTGGCCTCGCGCTCGCTCGACCTGCTGCTTGTAGGCTTGCACCTTGTCAGCGATGCCGAGCAGCTTCTGCACGTGATGACCGACCTCATGGGCAATCGACATAGGCTTGTGCGAAGTCGCCGCCTGCGCCGAATCGCGTCCGCATCTCGCTGATAGAAGGCGAGGTCGATGTAGACCTGCTGGTCGAGCGGGCAATAGAATGGGCCCATCTGCGCCATGCCCGCGCCGCAGGCGGTCTGCGTCATACCGTCGAAAAGTACGAGCTTGGGAGCGCGCGTAGCGGCTGGCCCGACGCTCTGGAAAAGGCTGGCTCCAGACGTCCTCGTTGTCGGCGAGCACGACCTTGACGTAACGCGGCGAGGTCGTCGCGTCGAGTTTGATCTGCGGCTCCGCCGACGCCAGGCTGGCTGTCGACCTGTTCGGTGCCCGGCCAGTTCGGCAGATCGAACTTCGGCAGCTCCTTGCCTTGCGTATCGACCTTCGGCATCGGGAACTGGTTGCCGCCGCCGGTCAGGATGTCGAGCGGATTGATGCCGAGCAGCAAGGCTATGCCGAGCATGATCAGCAAGCCGACAATGCCGATACCGCCGCCCTTGCGGCCGCCAGGCATCGGGAATGGCAAGCCACCACCGCTACCGCCCGGGAACTGGAATCCTCCACCGCCCTCGCCGCGCCTATCCTCGACATTGTCGCTTTCGCGACGACCTCTCCATTGAACCATAATGCTCTCCGCGGCGTTCAGCCGTGCCCTAAATGGGGTCCAGCCGTCGCTGGCCCCCTCAGGTGCGACTAAATGCACCGTCGGGTGGTATCGTGACAAGCAGGAATTCAACGGCCGCGGACAATGCCCTGTCTCGGGCTAGGCAATCAGACCCGACCGCAAGGCCTCGACGATTGCCTGGACCCTTGTCTGAACACCGGATTTCCGCTTTGCGTTCTCGATGTGATAGTTCACGGTTTTGGCGCTCAGCGCGATGATCTGGCCGATTTCCCAATCGGATTTGCCAGCCGCCGCCCAGCTGAGGCACTGCCGCTCGCGCTCGGTGAGCCGCGTGCCCGGACGATGCCGGATTGCGTCGAGGGCGGCGATGCGTCGATAGATGGCTGAGCTTGCCAGGATCACGGCGCTTCTGGCGCCAGCATCGAGCGTCGGGCGCCGTCCGGCAGCCAGCACGACGGGTGTTGCGAAAGCTGTTCGGCCCATCGGGATGGCAAGGCCATCTTCGAGGCCGAGCCCGCGCGCCAGAGCGGCGCGGGCCGCGGCGGCCGGCCCTTGGCAACGCGACCAGGCTTCACGCCAAGTGAAACATCGTCCGTCCGCGCGGGCCTCGGCCAGAACCGGATCGTTCTCGACGACCTCGCAGGTCGCACTGCGGCTGAGCCACTCGCCCGGGAAGGTCGAGAAGTGGACCTCGATCGAGCCTTGGGCACCCCCTAAATCCTCCCCGCCGGTTGGCAGGTTCACGCACGCGACGTGGTCCAGCCCCATCGGCCGCACGAAGCGGCGGGAAACCTCCGCGATATCCCCCGGGGTGCGGCACTCCTCCAGGGCCGGTGTCAAAGTAAAACAAAGCCTCTTCATGCGCGGCACTCATCATGATCACTCCAGCAAGGCATGCATGACACGAACCGTGAGCGGTAAATCTGCGCTCGCTCCTTTGGCCTAACAGGATTAGGCAATCAAAAGTTGCCTTTCAGACGAAAATGAGCAACCGATAGTTGTGTACACTTCAGAATTATCCACAGGAATATCGGCAATCGCCGCTTGCCGCGGCAGCGAATCTATTAGGCGCTCGCCGCTCACCGCATAGAAGCGTTTGCAATACGGAGTGTTTCTCATATTGTCGGCGGCGCAAGCGCGAAACCGGTGCAATTCTGCGGGCAAAGTTGCCGGATCCGTGGTCTTGGGGGAGCGTCCTTGCGTGTTGGGCTCGGGCGCAGCTGACGGAAGCTGGTATGGCGTCGCCGGGGCCAAGGGGCCACCGTCTATTCGTGTCCGTGATCGGGCTACTTCCAATCATCGTTGCAAGTCCCGCAGGGCTGGCGCGTGCCCAAAGTGCAGAGCCCGCTGTCGACCAGATCTCGATCGGCGCCGGCTCGCCGACCGGTATCTACTTCGCCGCCGGAAATGCGATTTGCCGCCTAGTCAACCGGCAAGCGAGCGCCGCGAACGGAGTCCGTCCGAAACGCCGGCTCACCTGCTCGGCGCCGGCCACGCCCGGATCGATCTTCAATCTGGGCGAACTCCGGACACGCAATCTCACCTTTGCAATCGTGCAGTCTGACTGGCAGTACCACGCCTTTCGGGGCAGCAGCCGGTTCTCGGGACAGGCCTTTCCCTCGCTTCGTTCGGTGCTCTCGCTGCACCCCGAGGCCTTTCAAATCCTCGTCGGCCGGGGAACCTCGATCTCGGGCTTCGAGGGCCTCATGGGCAAACGCGTAGCGCTCGGCGAGAAGGGATCCGGCACGCGCTCGACCTTCGACGTGCTCATGCAGGCCTATGGCGTGGATCCAAGTTTTTTCGCGCGTGCCGACGAGACCGCTGCCGCCGACCAGAACCAGGCGCTTGTGCGACGGCAACATCGACGCGATCGCCTATGCGATCGGCATTCCGAGCGGTCCTGTCGGCGATGCAACGGCAAGTTGCGGGGCGACGCTGGTCAATCTGGCGGGTGCTCCGCTGACGAAGCTCGTCAAAGAAAACCCGTACTACGGCATGGTCACCATTCCGCGCGGCTCCTTCGCGGGCATGGACGAGCCGGTCACGACCTTTGGCGTCCTGGCGACGCTGGTCACGCGCGGAGACACCCCCGACGAGGTCGTCTACGACCTGACGCGAACGGTGATCGAGGGGCTCGAGAGCCTGCGCCCGATGCACCGGGCCTTCGCCAATCTCGATGCCGACCGGATGGTGAGCGACGGCCTTACCGCTCCGCTGCATTCTGGAGCGCTGCGCTACTACATCGAGCGCGGCTTGATCTCACCCCGAGGGAGATGACGATGCCGGAATCGAAATCGGGCCCGGGTAGCGGCCCGCCGATAGTCGAGGGCGAGGTGACGCAGAGCAGTAGCAACAGCGGCGAGATCGCCGAGCCTGAAGAGGACGCCACCTCTCCAGGCGCGATGCCCGCGTCCTCGCCGGCCAAAACCAATCCGGAGAAAGCGCCCTGGCGGCTGCCGAGACTGTCACTTGCCACCAAGCTCGCCGCCATGCTGCTGCTCACCAGCCTGGCGAGCGCGGCCATTGTCGCAGCGCTCGGCTATCTCGACGGCAAGGAACAACTGCGCCAATAGGCGCTCGACCAGCTGAGCAGCATCAAAAGCGCAAAAAAGCAGCAGGTCGAATGGTATTTCCGGCAGATGCGGGAGACCTTCAAATCGTTCGGGGAGGACGTCACCGTCGTCTCCGCCGTTTCTGCTTTCAAGGATGGTTTTGCGCAACTCGGCCGTCAGGCCCTGGCGCCAGAGCGGCGCCAGCTGCTCACCAAGTACTACATTAACGAGTACATCGACGACCTGACGCAATCCGGAGAGATGCCGGACCTGACGTCACTCCTGCCCAAAACCGACCGGGCCCTCGAGCAGCAAACATTGTTCATCGCGGAAAATCCCAATCCGAAGGGCGAACGCGGCAAGCTCGCGGACCATCCCGTCAGTAACGCCTACACGCTGACCCACTACACCTTCCATCCGTGGTTCCGCGACCTCTCGTCCCGCTTGAACTTTTACGACGTGTTCCTGATCGACGGGACCTCCGGTGACATCGTCTATTCCGTCAACAAGGAACCCGAGCTCGGGACCAGCCTGTTGGACGGGCCCTATGCGAGCTCGCGGCTCGGCCAACTCGTCAAGGCGATCATCGCCTCGCCCCAGCGCGGCACGGTGTTTCTTGCCGACACGTCGTTCTACCCACCCTCCGGCAACGTGCCGGCGATGTTCGTCGCCACACCGATCTTCGCCAACTGGAAGTTCATGGGTGTGATGGCGGCACAGGTGAACTCGGATTCGCTCGCCGGCTTCATGACGAATGGCGGTCGCTGGCGCGAGGATGGTCTCGGCGAAACCGGCGAAATCTACCTCGCCGCCGAGGATCGCCTGATGCGTTCGGATTCCCGCGGGCTCGTGGAAAACAAGGACGCCTACTTAAGAGGCCTCGAGTCGTCCGACATGCCCAGAACCGAAATCAACCGGATGGCGCGACTGAATACGACACAATTGCTGCAGTCCGTGAACACCGAGGCCGTGCGGCAGGCCCTGCACGGCACGGATGGCATTGCCGAGTACGAGGACTATAGCGGCCGCAATGTCCTCGGCGCGTTCACGCCTCTCGATATCCCCGACCTCAACTGGGTGCTCGTCGTCAAGCAGGACATCGCCGAGATCCTGGCGCCACAGACCAGTTTTGCGCGGCGGGTCATGCTCGTGATGCTCCTGCTCGCACTTGCCATCCCACTGCTGGCGACGCTGCTGGCGAAGCGCTTTCTCAAACCTGTCAACGCATTGCTCGCTGGTATCGACAGGCTCAAGGCCGGCGACGCCGATGCCGGCATGCCCGCCAGCGGCGATGACGAGTTCGGCAGGCTCACGACGGCCTTCAACGGCATGTCGGACGCCGTGCGTGAGCGCGATCACGTGATCCAGCGGAAGTCCAGTGCCTACGAGGCACTGCTCAAACACCTTTTCCCGGACACCATCGCTCAACGCATGAAGGAGGGCGAAGGCCAGATCGTCGAGACCTTCCCGCAAACAGCCGTGGTCTTTGCCTACGTGCTCGGTTTCATCAAGTCGATGGATGGCAAGGACGGGAAAGAGTCGATCGGACTGCTGAACGAGATCGTCGATACCTTCGACGTTGCCGCCGAGGAATGCGGCGTCGAAAAGATCAAGACCATTGGCGAGCACTATCTCGCCGCCTGCGGGCTGTCCACGCCGCGCCTCGACCACGTGCAGAGGGCGATCGAGTTCGCCGACCGGATTGCCCTCGAGATCGAGCGCATTAATCGTGCGCGTGGTCTCGACCTCAGACTGAGGATCGCCATCAACTCCGGCCTCGTTCATGCTGGTCTCGTCGGCAACCGCCGGTTCGTCTACGACATTTGGGGCCGGCCCGTAAACCTGGCGCGCCGCATCGTCCTCGAAACCGGCCGCGGCGAGCTGAGGCTCAGTGAGCGCGCACATAAAAGCATCGACGAGCCGGCCGAGTTCAAGGAAATGCCGGCCTTCGACAGCAAGGAGCTCGGCACCGTTAAATCTTTCGGCCGGCCGCTCGCGACCTCGGAGCGCCGAGGCAAGGGTGCAAGCCCAAAAGCCGCCGAGTAGCGACAGGCAAGAAAAGCGAGACGGGCAATGTCCGAGTTGATGACGGCGAGTTGGTTCCTGTGGGGTCTAGGCCTGCTGGCGGTCTTTCCTTTTGCCATCATCGGCATCAATGAGCTCGCCGAAATCACCAGGACCGGCCGATGGTCGGCATATGACAATCCGCTCTCTTGGCTCCGCAATGCCGTGCTGCCGTTCCTCTTCATCGATCTCCTGCTGCGGCTCGTCGCCGGCTATGACAGCACGCATCTGGCCGTCCGGATCGCCGACACCGCTTTCTGGGTGGTGATCATAAATTTTGCTCTCGCCGCGACGAACGTCGCCTTCTTCGGCGAAGGCGACGGGACGGGAATGACCACGCGCGTGCCGAAACTCCTGCTCGATCTTGCGCGCATTTTTCTCGTACTGGTCGCCACCTCGATCATCGTCTCGACGGTGTGGGGCGTCGACCTCGGCAGCCTGCTGACGGCGCTCGGCGTCGGCTCGCTGGTCATCGGCCTCGCACTCCAGGACACGCTCGGCAGCGTCTTCTCCGGTATTGCCATGCTATCGACGCGCCAGGTCCGGGTTGGCGACTATGTCAGTGCCGGCGGCGAGGAAGGTGTGCTCACCAACATGAACTGGCGCACCGTCACCATCCGCAACGGCACCGGCGACGACGTCGTTTTCCCGAACTCCGTCGTCTCGCGGGAAAAACTGACAGTCATCGGCGCCGGCAGCGGCAAGCGCATGGCGAGCGCGGAGGTCCTCGTCGCCTACGATCATCCGCCCGAGATCGTGCTCGCCTTGATGGTGGAAACTGCCCGCCAGATCCCTTCCATTGCGACCGATCCGCCTGCCGTCGCCCGCCTCACGGGCTACGACTCCTTCGCGATCCGCTATACGCTTTGGTTCACTGCGGACGAGATCGCCATGGCCTCTTTCGCCAAGCACGAGTTCCTGTCGACCTTCTGGTATGCCTGCGAGCGTGAAGGCATCGTCTTCCCCGGCCGGTATCACGTCGATCACGCCATCCCGCCGGAGCGGCGTGGCTCGCCACCGTCGGCCGACAAGCTCGCGCACGAGATCGAGGCGAGCGGCGCGCTGCCGCGTCCGGCGGCGGCACTCGCCTCGCTCACGGCCCGTGGCCAGCGGCGTACTTATCGCGGCGGAGAAATCGTCGTACGACACGGCGCTCCACTCGAGAGCGTGCTGTTCGTAACACACGGCCGGGCATCGGCGGTTCATACAGCGGGGCCTGACAGCAAGCTCGATCTCGACGAGTTCGCAACAGGTCAAATCATCCTGTTCAAATCGGCCTTCCGTTCGGGAACCGTGCCCTACACGATCGAGGCGCGCGAGACGCTCACCTGCATCGCGGTCCCGCTCGCCGACTTCAAGACTTTCCTGGCGACGGATCTGGCGCTCGCGCGCGATCTCGAGAGAACGCTCTCGGCGCACGATGCCCGCGCCGTCAAGGCAATTCAATCATCGGGCCCGGGCTCGGACGAAGCCGGCGTTCCCGACCGCGAGCGCTATCTCAAGGACATGTTCCGGAGCTAATCGGTAAAGTTCGAGGCATCGCGTTCGTCAGGGAGCGCGGTATGAGCTCAAGCCGCGCCACTCAGCAGGCCCTCAAACGTCGAGGTTCGCCACCGACAGCGCGTTGTCCTGGATGAACTCGCGCCTGGGCTCGACGACATCGCCCATGAGCTTGGAGAAGATCTCGTCGGCCTCCGTCAGGTCGCCGATCTTCACCTGCAGGAGCGTGCGGCTCTCGCGGTCGAGCGTCGTTTCCCAGAGCTGCTCGGGGTTCATTTCGCCCAAACCTTTGTAGCGCTGGATGTGGCTGACGCCCTTGCGGCCAATACTGAAGATCGTCTCGAGCAGCTTTGAAGGCGAGATGATCTCGTGCTCGGTGTCCTTGCGGCGCAGGCGCGCGGGGCGCCCGTAGACCTCGGCGAGCTCCGCCTGCATGCCGTGGAGCTTCCGCGCATCGATCGAGCCCATGAGCGCCCGGTCGAGCACGTGGAACTCCCGGACGCCGCGAACTTCACGTGACAGCGCCACCGCGCCATCCTCGCGCACGCGCGCCGTCCAACCGCGCTCGGTTTCCTCGGCGACCATATCGAGCTTGGCCGCGACGAGCCCGGCGCGCGCCTCCATGTCGGCAGGCTTCAGCTCGGGATCGAAGAGACCCGCGATCGCCGCCTGCTCGATGATCGGGCGGTGATAGCGCGTGTGCATGCCCTCCATGACCGAGCGCACGGAGCGCGCGCGTTCGAGCACCTGGCGCAGGTCCTCGCCAGCCCGCTCCTCGCCCGCGCCCGTCACCAGCACGGCCTCGTCGAGGCCACCGCCGATGAGGAAATCCTCCAGCGCCCGCTCGTCCTTGACGTAGGTCTCGGCCTTGCCGCGCGCGACTTTGTAGAGCGGGGGCTGGGCAATGTAGAGATGGCCCTTCTCGACCAGCTCCGGCATCTGCCGGTAGAAAAAGGTCAACAGCAGCGTGCGGATATGGGCGCCGTCGACATCGGCGTCCGTCATGATGATGATCTTGTGGTAGCGCAACTTGCCCAAATCGAAGTTGTCGTGGCCGATGCCGGTGCCGAGCGCCATGATGAGGGTGCCGATCTCCTGGCTCCCCAGCATGCGCTCGAGCCGTACGCGCTCGACGTTGAGGATCTTGCCGCGGATCGGCAGCACGGCCTGGAACTCGCGGTTGCGGGCCTGCTTGGCCGAGCCGCCGGCCAAGTCACCCTCGACGATGAACATCTCCGTCTTTGAAGGATCGCGATCCTGGCACTCGGCGAGCTTGCCGGGGAGCGAGTTGATGTCGAGCGCACCCTTGCGGCGCGTCAGCTCGCGGGCTTTTCGCGCGGCCTCGCGGGCGGCAGCGGCTTCCACCACCTTCCGCACGATCGTCTTGGCATCGGCCGGGTGCTCCTCGAGCCAGGCGCCCAGCTGATCGGAGACGATGTTCTCGACGATCGGGCGCACCTCGGAGGAGACGAGCTTGTCCTTGGTCTGGCTCGAAAAGGAGGGGTTGGGCACCTTGACCGAAAGCACGCAGGTCATGCCCTCGCGCGCATCCTCGCCGGCGAGCGTCACCTTCTCCCGCTTGGCGATGCCGCTCTCCTCGGCGTATTTGCCGATGATGCGGGTGAGCGCGCCGCGGAAGCCCGCCAGATGCGTGCCACCGTCGCGCTGCGGGATGTTGTTGGTGAAGCAGAGCATGTGCTCCTGATAGCCGTCGTTCCACCAGAGGGCTGCTTCGACCGTGATGGCGACGGTAATATCGGGCGTCTTCTCGTCGATCGGGATCTGCATCTCGCCGCGTAGCAGCACGGGCTCGCCGATTGCCGCCACGCGCGACTTGTCGAGATAGCGGACATAGGCCTTGAGCCCGCCCTCGTAGTGCATCTCCTCGACCTTGGGCGGTGCGTGGCGCGCATCGGTGACGATGATCTTGAGGCCCGAGTTCAGGAACGCCAGCTCGCGCAGGCGATGCTCGAGGGTGGCGAAATCGAACTCGGTCTTCGAGAAGGTCGCCGGGCTCGGCCAGAACGTCACCTTGGTGCCCCGCCGGCCTTCGGGCGCGGGGCCGGTTACCTTGAGGGGAGCTTCCGTGACGCCGTCGCGGAAGCGGATGAAATGCTCCTTGCCCTCGCGCCAGACGGTCAGCTCGAGCGTCGACGACAGTGCGTTGACGACCGAAACGCCGACGCCGTGCAGGCCGCCGGAGACCTTGTAGGCATTGCCATCGGTGCCGTCGCCGAACTTGCCGCCGGCGTGCAGCTCGGTCATCACGATCTCGGCGGCCGAGCGCTTGAACTCGTCGTCGTGCTTGATGCCGGTCGGGATGCCACGGCCGTTGTCCGTCACGGAAACCGAGCCGTCCGGATAGAGCGTCAGCTCGAGCGTGTCGCAGTGGCCGGCCAGATGCTCGTCGATGCCATTGTCGACCACCTCGTAGACCATGTGGTGGAGGCCGGAGCCATCATGCACGTCGCCGATGTACATGCCCGGCCGCTTGCGGACGGCCTCCAGGCCCTTGAGCTGGCGGATGCTGCTCTCGTCGTAGGCGTCCGTCGGGGGCTTCTTGGGGGGCTCGGCGCTCATGCGGGTGTCGGTCCTCGGCTCGGGCAGGGCGGGCCTTGCGGGGTCACGATTGCCTTTGAGCACTTTCTATCGGCCAAACGGTATCCACTTGGCCGGAAATTGCTCTCGTGACGCTCGAAAGGGGCTCGTCTGCGGTCGGAAATGCTTGTGCTACGCGACCGGCCATGGGCCGGGAAACACTGCCGTCCGGCCACCCATCGAGGGCCCGCCGGACACGGCTTTTCAGGAGGTTGAATGCTAGCACGGAACGGCGGGCGGCGCTTGCTTTTCGTGACCGCTCAAACCCTTGATCGGCGGCCTATTTGCCGCATCGGGGATAACTTCTCCGCCCCCCGGAACAGGAACGGGCCCCGCCACCGCGGAGCCCGTTGCGGGATTGCACGCGAAAGCACCCGTCAGGCGACATTGATCGAGGCATTGATCCAGTCGGCGATACGGCTCTTGGGCATGGCACCCTGCTTGGTCGCGACCACCTTGCCGTCCTTGAACAGCATCAACGTCGGGATGCCGGTGATGCCGTATTTGCCGGTCACCGACGGGTTCTCGTCGATGTTGAGCTTGGCGATCTTCACCTTGCCCTTCATCTCGTTGGAGATCTCCTCCAGCGCCGGTCCGATCGCCTTGCAGGGGCCGCACCACTGGGCCCAGAAATCGACGACGACCGGCTCCGAGGACTTGAGAACGTCGGCGTCGAATGAGGCGTCGGAGACGGGGGCTGTGGTCATGGAGGCTTTCTCCTGGGGATTTGGGCGGGGCGTCGTGACACCAATGGGCCCGATGAATCAGGTTGGACGGAAAGTAAGTATCGCCCCCTCGAGCGTCAAGCCCAAGGGGTGCCCGCCAGAAGCTCCTTCTCGGCTGTGTCGAGCGTATGACCGGGGATGGGCATCAATCGGGAATTGCCGGTCCAAAGCAAGGCGGACCGGACCGGCCGGTCGACATAAATTTTGTTCAAAATCAACCTGTAAGCCGAAAGTTGTAGAAGATACGCGCGCGGCACGGTGGCGAGCGTCCGCGGCGCCGGCCGATTTGTTTTGAAGTCAACCAGGAGAACGCCCGAGGGGGTCACAACGAGCCGGTCGAGCTGGCCTGATATGCGCAAGGGTGCCCCCCCGCCCGGGAGCACGATCTCGCCCACCACCGGCACCTCGGCGAGCGAGCCCAGTCCGAACACGGGGGCAAAGTCCTTGTGCACCAGGACAGCCAGGACTTCGTCCGCGAGGCTCGCTCTCGCCTTGGCTGTCAGATCCTTCCCGGCCTCGCCCAGGTAGGCGAGCGCAGCGGCTTTCCGGTCCGGTTCCGGTAGCCGCGGCAGATGCTGCAGCAGGGTATGGGCCAGCGTACCGCGCAGGAACCGGTTGGCGCCCGCCGCGTCCTTGGGCGAGGCAGCGGCCGGTTCGCCCGTGCGGGTTTCGAGGGCGTAGCCATTGCCCTCCTCGCTCTCGACGGGGGCGAGTTGGGAGGGCCGCAACGGAATGACCCGCGCCACCTCGCGGCGGGCCGGACGCAAGGCCCAGTCCGGCCGGAGTGCCGGCGTGACGACCGCCACATCCTCGGCGGCGGGCGCGGCAGCGCCGGCCTCGGCCTCGTCGCGATAGCGCCTGACCGTCGTACCATCGGCCAGTGTCACCTCGTCGAGCAGCATGCCCAATCCCTGATCGATGAGATTGTACCAACAATCCCTCGGCCGGCCGCGCGTGCCCTCGTAGCCGGCGATGTAGAGCCGGTCGCGCGCCCGCGTCAGAGCCACATAGAGCAGGCGATGGAATTCATGCCGGGCGTCGCTACCGGCCTGCTCTCTGGCATCCGCGATAGCCGGCACCAGGGACGCGCCCTTGATCAGCCAGACGAAGGGGCTCTCCACACCGTCCGGCAGCGGTCCGATATCGAGATCGATGAGTGCCTCCCGGCCGCCGCCGGCCGAAAGACACGTGTCGGGGAGAAACACGATCGGCGCCTCGAGACCCTTGGCGCCGTGCACGGTCATGACGCGGACCTCATCGCGCCCCTGCTCCATGTCGCGGCGGATCTCGGGCTCCGAGCGGCGGACCCAGTCGAGGAAACCCTGCAGCGAAGGCGGGTGCGTTTCATCGAAGCGCAACGCCAGATCCAGGAACGCATCGAGTGCATCTCCCGCTTCTGGCCCCAGGCGCTCGAGCATGGCGGTGCGCAGGCCCTCGCTGTCGAGGAGGGAGGCAAAGAACTCGAAGGGCGGCAGATAGTCGGCGCGCGATCGCCAGCGCTTCAATCGTTCGGCGGCGCGGCGGATGTGCGGTGCGGCGGTTTCCGAATGCGCCAGCAGTGACGCCCAGAGCGAGCCCTTGCGGCCGAGGCCTATCGCCATCAGATCTTCATCGTCGAGACCGGCGAGTGGCGACTTGAGCACGGCAGCGAGTGCGAGGTCGTCCTCGGGAAGGAGCAGGAACTCGCCGAGCGCCATCAAATCCTCGACCGCGATCTGCTCGGCGATCCGGATGCGGTCGGCACCGGCCACCGCAATGCCTTCGGCCTTGAGTGCCTTGATGATTTCCGGCGCGAAGGGATTGCGGCGGCGGACGAGGATCAGGATGTCGCCGGCCTTGACGGGCCGTCCAACGGAGGCGAGCACCTCCCGCCCGTCGAGCCAGCCGCGGATGGTGCGGGCGATGCGAAGTGCGAGCCGGCGCATCGGCGGCACGGCTTCGGCTTCGGCGCCGGGGAGCCACGGCTCGCTCCGCTCGACCTTTTCCGCCGCCTCGACCGGCCAAAGCTCGATGAGGCCCGGCTCGCCGGCGCGCCGCGCGACATGGCGGATGGGCTTTGCCTCGGTGGTGAGGCCGGGCGTGCGATCGCGATCGGCGAAGACGCGGTCGACGGTTTCGAGTACGGCTGTCACCGAGCGGAACGAGACGTCGAGCGCGATGTCGTGGAATTCGGCGCCAGCGCTCTCTGCGATGCCACGGAACCAGCGGCCGTGCCGCGAGAATTGTTCGGGCTCGGCACCCTGGAAGCCGTAGATCGACTGCTTCTCGTCGCCGACCGCGAAGATGGTTCGCAGGCGATCGCTGCTCGACGTGTCGGCAAAAAACTCCTCCGCCAGCGACCGCACGATCTGCCACGATGGCGGCGAGGTATCCTGCGCCTCGTCGACCAGGATGTGATCGATGCCGCCGTCGAGTTTGTAGAGCACCCATTGCGTGCCGCTCGCCGTCGAGAGGAGGCCGACCGTCTTGGCGATGAGGTCATCGTAGTCGAGCAGCCCCTCCTCCTGCTTGGAGGCCTCGTAGGCGCCGATCGCCGCGTCGGCGATCCGGAGCATGGCGGTGGTGGCACGAGCGACCTTGAGGGCCTGCTCGCACCGCAAGAGATCAGCGAGCGTTCCGGCGGCGTTGGCGATCAGGTCTTGCAGTCCGGGATTGTCCTCCGCGACCGCCTTCGTCATCAGCCGGGCCAACGGCAGTTTCTTGTCCGTCAGCAGTGCGTCCTCGAAGGCGATGCGGCGCTCGCCGCGCGACGTCGCCCGGCGCGCCTTCGCGAAGGCATCGGCCCGCTCGCGATCGGTCTTCGAGCCGCCGGCGAGGGCTGGGACGAGCAGATCGAGATCGCCGTTCGAAAGCACGCCGGCAATGGCGGCTCGGACGGTCTCGTTGGTTTCCCCTTCCGCCACCCCGAACGCGCGATGCAAGGTCAGGCGATAGTTCGCGAGCCAGTCGTCGCCGGCATCATCAGCGGCCTGGATGAGTTTCCGGATGTCCTCCCGCCGCTCGACCATGCGCGTCAGCACCTCATCGAAGCGCTCGCCGACCGCGAAGGCCACCACCTCGTCGAGCGCCTCTGCCAATCCCGGATCGGCCGCCCGCGCCGAGCCCGCCAGCACCGCATCGACCGCCTCGCGCATCAGCCCGCGGCGGCGATCCTCGTCGAGCACGGCAAAGCCCGGTGGCACGCCAGCTTCCAGCGGAAAGCGTTGCAGCAGCCGCTCGGCGAAAGCGTGGATGGTTTGCACCTTGAGCCCGCCCGGCGTCTCGATCGCCTCGGCGAAGAGGGTGCGGGCCCGCAAGCGCTCCGCTTCCGAAGGCTCGCGCCCGACCAGCTCCAGCAACTCGGCGGCGAGCGCCCCTTCCTCCATCGTCGCCCAGCGCGCCATGCGATCGAACAGGCGGTTCGACATCTCGGCCGCGGCGGCCTTCGTGTAGGTGAGGCAGAGGATGCGGTCGGGTCGCGTCGTCCCCGACAACAACAACGACAGCACGCGGGCGACCAGCACGTGCGTCTTGCCCGTCCCGGCATTGGCGGAAACCCAGGCCGAGGCATCGGGGCGCGCCGCGCGGCGCTGCCGCTCGACGGTGATCGCGAGCGCCTCCTCCGGCGGCACGGCGCGGCCGCTACTCATCGCCCGCCTCCTCGCCGAGCCATTCCTTGAGGCGCGCCAGATGCGCATAGGCATCGTAGCGATAGCGGGCATCGAGGCCCGGACGGCGCAGCGCCCGGTAAGCGGTCTCCGGCCGGTCGTACTCCGCGATGAGCCGCCCGAGCCCGTCGAGCGCCTTGGCGGCGAGCGCGGCCGGATCAGCGATTTTCAAGTCCGTCACCTCGCCCGGCGGGTCGCCGCCGCCGGCCTGGATGTAGCGTAGCCCGGCGATTCCAGAAGGAACCAACCCCTCGAAGCCTCCGCTGATCGCAATCGCGGCTTCCAGCGGCAGCTGCGGCGACCACAGCGCCTCGACATCCTTCGTCTTCGGCACCGCGCCGCTCTTGTAGTCGATGATGACGAGGCGGCCGTCCTGGCCCACATCGAGACGATCGGCGCGCGCCGTCAGGCGGAAGGGACCGGCCGGCGCTGGCAACACATGCGCGCCGGACACCTCCGTCACAACGCGCGCGAGGCCCTGCCGCCGTCCGGCCTCGGTCTCCGCGAACCAGCGCGCGAAGCGCTCGAAACGCGGCCGCCAGAGCGCCAGTACACGCGGATGCGGCTGCAGCTCGGCGAACACCTCGGCGGCGAAACTGGCGAGCTTCACGCCAATATCGTCCGGCAGCCTCTCCGGATAGGCGCGGCCGAAGCGCGTCAGCGCCTCGTGGATGACAATGCCGCGCAGCCGCTCGCCGGGCTCGCCGGAGAGCGGCGGCATCTCCTCGAATCTCAGGATGTCGCGGGCATAGATCGCGTAAGGGTTCGCCATCCAGCGCTCGACGCCCGTGACGCTCATCTGCCGGGGACGGTTGGCGACGGTGGGCTTGGGCGCCGGCGCCGCGATCGTGCGGCGCTCGCCGATGCGGTCGCGCTCGCGCGCCCAATCGAGCCAGGGCTCGTCCTCGGTGGGGCGCAGAACATCGGTGAGCCCCAAGCCTTGCAACACAGCCTCGAGCCGCATCAGCCAGCGCGAGGGCACCGCCGGCACGCCGTCGATCTTGGCGGCCCGCGTCATGATCACGCGCGGGCCGGCGAACAGCATCGTGAAATCGTGCGCGGCATCGCCGATGCGGGCTTCCGGCGGCGGCAGCCCCAGGCTTCCAAGCATCGGCCGGTTGAGCCAGGGATCGGGCTCGGCGCGCTCGGGCCAGGTGCCGTCGTTGAGGCCACCGAGGATCACGATATCAGGTTGTTGGAGGCGCGCTTCAAACGGACCCCAAATGAAGAGACGCGGATGCACCGGCACGCGCGGGCGCACGGTCTCGCCTTGCGCGAGTGTGCGATAGAGTTCCGGATAGTCGGTGAGCGCGATCTCGGGTCCGGCTATGGACTCGTCCTGCAATGCAGCGAGAAGGGTCGATGCGGCCTCGCCCGCCTCCTCCGCCCAGAGCGCCTCCGTCGATCCGGTCTCGTCGATGGCGAGCGCCTCGGCGGTGGCGGTATGGGCGGCAGCGAGCGCGGGGAGCGAGCGCGAGGAACCCGCGAGATCGAGCAGCGGCTTGAAGGCCGCCATCACGCGATCGATCAGCTCGACGGAGCGCGCGCGATCCTCTGCATTAAGGCGAGTCGCGGCACGAGGGGGTTGCACGAAGCGTGTCTCGCCGGTTCCCGCCTCCGCGACTGCCGCGCGAACGGCGTCCAGACCTTCGCCCAGATAGGGCCGGCGGAAGGCGAGAAGCTCCAGATGCCGCGCGCGGCGGCGCACATCGGCGACGGGTAGGCCGAGCCGCGCCAGCGGATGCTTCAAGAGCGCCATCAGCGGCGCCGGGCGGAAGCGGCCGGCGAGCGCGCCGAGCAAAAGGTCAAGGAAGGCGCCGGGCACCGTCTTCGCCAGCGGCCGGCCGGCCGAGTCGTCGACCCGGATGCCCCAGGCCTGGAGGCGGATGGCGACGCGGCGCGCCAGCACCCGGTCGGGGCTGACGAGCGCGGCGGTGGTTGTTTGATCCTCGGCGGCGCGGCGCATGATGAGCGCGACGGCCTCCGCCTCCTCTTCGGCGCTGCCCGCCTCGATGAGCGTGACGCCCGAGAGCGCGTCGCGCATGGCCTCGCGGTCGAGAAGTCGCGGCAGCTCCGGCCAGTGCCCCGTCAGCGCCGCCGGAAGCATGACCTCGGACATGAGGCGGGCGCGAGTGTTGTCAGCGCACGACGGCGCCGGATGGGGGTCAGACCCGGCGGGTCTGAGCCCAGGCTGAGGCCAGGCCTCGATCGGTAAGCTCTCGACTGCATCGCGCGCAATCCCCAGCGCATCGAGCAGCTTCGCCAGGCGATACTGCGGATGGGACGGCGCACGCTCGCGCACCTCGGTCCATGCCTCGCCGTCGAGCGCCCGGTCGAGCCCCGGTAGCACGACGATCCCATTGGGCAGATCGAGCACGGCGCGCATCAATGTGGCCGTTGCCGGCACGCTGCCGGTCACCCCGGCGACGATGACCGGGCCGTCCGGCGGATGCCTAGAGAGAAGCTTCGCTTCTTGAGTCAGCGCCAGATTGCGCCGATCCGCCGGCGACACGAGCCCGCGCTCGGCCAAGTGCGCCGGAAAAAACTCGGTCGCGATCTTGAGGAAATCGAGCGTGTGCTGCCAATGGGCCGAGAAGGCCGCCGGCACGAGGCCCGCGAGTTGCGCCACATCCGCGCCCTCGGTCTCGATCGCGTCCATGAGCTTGGCGAGGCTCCCGCCCAGCGCCGCACTCTGCGCGGGATTGGCGCCGGCGAGCGAGGCATCGGGCGCGCCCATCTCCGCCAACGCCCGCTGCTGCGCCCGCCCCCAGGCGAGCACCAATCGAGTGAGCACCAACTGCCGCTCGAGCTTGCCGATTGCTTCGGGAAGGGGCTTTTCTTCTCTCGCCCCCAGCAGCAGCGAGGCCTCCTCGTCCGCCTCCCCGATCGCGGCGAGGCGCGGCAGCAGCAGCGCCCGCCCGCCGGCCGCATTCAGGAAGGCGTCCTGCAGCGCCCGGACCGAGCGCCGCGTCGGCAGATAGATGCGATAGGTGGGCAGCACCTCGGGCGCGGGTTTTACCCCCGTCAGCGCGCCATCGAGCACCGCGCGGGCGAGCGAGGCCAGAAACGGCGCCCCGGCCGGCACGGTGAAAATCCGCCCCCTCGATCCCGCCGCCGTCCGGTCAGAAGTAGATTTCGCCAACCTCCCAGCACCTCTCCGCCGCCCGGAGCGCATCGGGCGAGCCGATGTGCATCCAGATGCCATCCTGCCTGAGGCCAAAGAGGCGTCCGGCGTCGATGGCCCGATCCCAGAGCAGGTTGAGCGAGAATCGCCCCTGGGGGCAACCGGTAAACATCCTGGGATGCGCGATCGAGAAGCCGGTGAAGACGAAGGGCGTCACCTCGCGCTCGGTGCGGCGGCGCAGGTGTCCGTCGGGCGTCATGGCGAAATCGCCCGGCCCGTCATAGCCGAGGGCGTTTGCCGCCGAGGCGAGCAGCATGAGACTATCCATGCGGGCCTCGTCCCACATGTCGAACAGCCGGAGCAAGCTGTCAGTGGTGCCGCCGGCCGAGATCGAATCCGAGTTGCAGATGAGGAAGGGCTCGTCGCCCAAAAGCGGCAGCGCCTTGGCGACGCCGCCACCGGTATCGAGCAGCTCTTCGCGCTCGTCCGAGATGAGGATGCGAGGGGATTTGCGCTTCTTCAGGTGAGTGACGAGCTGATCCGCCCGGTAGTGGACGTTGACGACCGCCTCCTCGATGCCGGCGGTGGCGAGGCGATCGAGCGCGTGATCGATGAGGGGCTTGCCCGCCATCGGCACCAGCGGCTTGGGCCGATCCTCGGTCAACGGCCGCATGCGAAGCCCGAGGCCCGCCGCCAGCACCATCGCCCGCCGCGGCCGCCATTTGGCTTTGGTCTTCGGCTTGGCGGGCAAGACCTTCTCCTCCTAAGGAATGATCGGGCGTTTTCGCAGATCGTCCGGCAGGTGGGTATCGTACCATTGGCGCAAGGTCGAGAGTTCGGGATGCGCCAGGTTCCGCGCCAGATAGTCCCAGGCTCTAGCCATATGCTTAAGATAGCCCGGTTTTGCGTCGCGGCGCAGCAGCCGGACCCAGAGCCCGACGATGCGGGTGTGCCGCTCGGCGCCGAAGGCCGCATAGATCGCGCGGAAATGGGCCTCATCGAACTGGGGCTCGCGGCGGGCGGCCTCGCGGCAATAGTGATTCAATAGCTCCTTTTCGAGCGCCGCCGGCACAGTGATCCGGTTGTCCTGGAGCAGCGAGAGCAGATCGTAGGCATAGCTCTCCGCGAGCGCGTCCTGGTAGTCGATGACGCCGACGCGGGCGAGGGCCTCGCGGTCGCCGAGCCACATCAGGTTGGGCGAGTGATAGTCGCGGATGAACCAGCCGGCGGGCTCGGCGAGGATACGGTCGAGCACCGGCGACCACAGGCGGGTAGAAGTCAGCGCGGACATCGTCTGGAACCTTGGCCCCCTTCACCTCCGGCCAGTACCAGTCGAGCAGCAGATCAATCTCGATCTCGAGAGCCGCCCGATCGAAGCGGGGCAATGAGTAGGTCGTGCCGTCGGGAAGCGGCAGATCGCGGCCTGGCGGCAGACGAGCGCATCTCGATCAGGATGTCGGTTGCCGCGCGGTAGAGCTCGGCCTGGGCGTATCCTTCATCCAGCGCCGCGCCGTAGGTGAGATCACCGAGATCCTCGAGGATCAGAAAGCCCCGTTCGAAATCGTGAGCAATCACCTCGGGCGCCGAAAGCCCCGCGCGCCTCAGCGCATTGCCGATGGCGACAAAAGGCCGGACCTCCTCAGCCAGATGCGCGATCTGGTTGTAGGTCTTGCCGTCGCGGACCACCTCTCCCTCGGGCCGCCTGGGCGAATCCATCAGCACCAGCGCCGGCTGGCCCTCGCGATGCAGCCGGGCATAGGCGCGCCGCGAGGCATCGCCCTGCAGGAAGGCCGGCATGGCGGCGCCAAAGCCGCTCGCCTGCGTGAAATCCCGCATCTCCGTGATGCGTTGGACGCGCCGCCCCGCACGACCGTGACCTTCGAGCGCAAGGTTTCGCCGCTCCGGATCGGCGGCTGCCGCAAAACTCAGCACGAAGCGATCGGACGGCATATCGGGACCAAGTCTCTCGGGCCACTCGACGAGCGCGACGCCCTCCGCCAGCGCGGCGTCGAGGCCCAGCTCGCGCAGATCCCCGCCACCGCTAAGCCGGTAGAGATCGAAGTGATGCAGCTTGAGCCGGCCGCAGTCGTAGCTTTGAACGAGCGTGAAGGTCGGGCTTGGCACCTCGCCGACCGCCCCCGCCGAGACGATGCTTATCAGGGCTCGCGCGAACGTCGTCTTGCCGGCCCCGAGATCGCCGTCCAGCGCCACGAAATCACCGGCCCGGAGAAACAGCGACAGATAGCCGGCGAGCCGGTCCAGATCCTCGAGGCTGGCGTCATCGATCCTCAGGCACGCGGCGGACACGGGATCAATACTCTCCTCAGGCGGCCTCCGGCGGCCGCGTTCTCGCTTTGGGAGCCGGGCGCCGCTGGGCGGTCTGGCTCGGAGCGGCGGCGATCCCGGCCTCCGGGAACCTCGCCTTCACCTCCGTGCCCTTACCCGGCGCCGACAGCATTGTCACGTCGCCGCCGTGCAGCTCGACCAGGCTCTTGACGAGGGCAAGCCCCAAGCCTGCGCCCCGGTGCTTGGAGCCTTGCGTGCGGCTTTCGAAACGCTCGAAAACCTTCCTCTGGTGCTCCTCGGGAATGCCGGCGCCCTCGTCCTTGATGGTGAAGGCGATCATGCCGGCTTCGCGGGCGCAGGCGAGCGTCACCGTGTCGCCGACCTCCGAGAAGCCGATGGCGTTCGACAGCAGGTTGTAGAGCACCTGCTTCACACGCTGCTCGTCGGCGATAAACGTGTCGATGCCCGGCGCGACCTTGACGTCGAGCTTGAGCTTGGCCCGCGTCAGCCGCTCGCGCACGCCCTGCACGGCCCCTTCGATGATTTGGTTGGCGCTGACGGGCGTGGGCTTCAGCTCGAAGCCGCCCGCATCCATGGTGGCGAGGTCCAGGATGTCGTTGATGATGGCGAGCAGCGTCTTCGAGGAGGCGCCGATGTCGCCCAGATACTCTCGCTGTTTGTCGTTGAGCTCGCCCGTCCTCGGACTGGTCAAAAGCTCCGAGAAGCCGATGATGTTGGTGAGCGGCGTTCTGAGCTCATAGGAAACGTGCGAGATAAACTGGCTCTTGAGGCGACCAGCGGTCTCCAGAGCCTCGTTGCGCTCGACGAGCACGCGCTCGAAGCGCTTGGAATCCGTGATGTCGATGAAGGTCAACAGCATGGCGCCGTCGGGCAGCGGCAAGCCGGCATAGGCGATGATGCTGTCGTCGGGACGCGACATCTGACCTTCGATGCGCTGGCGCTCGTCGGTCAAGGTCGCGACCGACCGCAACAATCGGGCCCAGGTCCGCTCGTCGTCGTAGAGCGTCCGGCAGCGGCGAATGACGTCGTCGATGTGCGGGCCCCGCTCGAGATCGGCGGGGTTCAGCCGCCAGATGCGAGCGAAGGCCGGGTTGAACAGGCGCAGCCGCCCGTCGGTCGAGAAAACCGCGACACCTTCCTTCAGATGATCGAGCGTCTCGCGCTGCACGTTGACGACGGCATTGTGCCGGCTCTCGAGGGCCAGATGCTCCGTCACGTCGTCATAGAGATATGTGACGCCGCCGTCCGCCCGCTGCTCGGAGACGACATGAACCGTGCTGCCGCCGGCGATATGCCACCAATCCTCGCGCTCCGTGTTCTCGGCATAGATCGACAGCTGGCGCGCTTTCCAGGCGCGGTAGTCGGCCTCCTCGGGAAGCTGGCGCTGCTCGCGGAGCCGGTCGAGAATTTCGCCATCCAACGGATGCGATTGCAGCCAGGCCGGGTCGAGGCGCCACAAATCCGCATAGGCCGTGTTGAAATAGGCGAGCCTCTGGTCGGCGCTGAAAATGGCGACGCCGGTCGAGACCCGGTCGAGGGTGCGATCGTGTGACTCGCGATGGCGGGACAGCTCGCCGCGGGCCTGGTCGAGCGCGCCGACATCGCTCGCAACCGTCAGGCTGGATCCGGCATAAGGCACCGAGACGATGTCGAACCCGCGCCGCTCGCCGCCGAGCACGACGTTGGCGTGGTCCCGGTAGATGCGTCCACTCTTCAACACCGTCTCGACGATGCGCTGTTGGCGCGCCTCGAGCAGCTCGGGCGGGCGGCTGGACGTCTCCTCGCGCGCTACGCCCGAAGCCCGGTAATAGGCCCCGTTCGCCCATTCGATACGCCCGTCGGCGTTGCGCAGCCAAGCCGGCGAGGGCATCGCCTCGGCGAGCGCGCGAAACAGCTCGGCATCCCGGCGATCGCGCTTCAGACCCTCCTCGGTTCTGGCGAGTTCGAGGCGGGCGCCTGCCGCATCGCGAATCTGGAGGACGCCGCGATGGCCGGCGACGCGTCCGTCGACCTCGACATAGCTGCCGGCCGAGGTCTTCAAGACCTTGGCGAACGGTTTCGCCTCCTTGAGCAGACGGTCCAGACCATGCGCCAGCTCGGGCACGCCGTCGGCCTCGAGCCAGAGCGAGAAGCGCAAGAACTCCTGCAGGATCTTGGGCACGCCGAGCTCGCGCTTCAGATTGTGCACGGCGACCCTGGGCGGTTGGCCCGCCTCGAAGACGACGAGCGCGTGCGGCTCGGTGCGGAGCTGCGCCTCGGCGGCCATCAGGCGCTTCTGCAGCTGGATGACGGCGGCCTCTATCTCCCGCTCGCGCCGCTTCAGGCGGCGATGCGTGACAATCAGCAGCCCACCCGCTGCGGCGAAGAAAAGCAACGTCCCGGCAACCGTGCTGAGGACCGCCAGACCCCCGAGATTAAAGGCACCCAGTTGTGGCACCGGCTCGCCGATGAAAGTCAGCGTCAAAAGGGCCACGACCGCAAGGCTCGTCATGGCGAGCACGGCAAGCCGCAGGGGTGCGCCCGACCGGCGCTCATAGCTGGCATCTATCGCCGTCACGCGGACGCTGGTCCCTCGTCGCGGCCGCGAAGCGAACACCTGTTACGCAGGACCAGATACAGCGCGCTCCGGCCCACCCTCTACAGCCGAATCGAATTGAGCCGAAGTATGCGGCCCCGCTGGGCCGATGGCCAGCTTGCGATGGAGCCCCCAGTGTCCCGATCGCGAAGTTCGTCTCTTTCCGCAGCAGGCTCCGGGCGAACTTCGCGATCGATAAGGACTTCTAGGCAAGTCAATAGCTTAGTGTGGCGTCATGTTCGCAGGTCCGCTCGATGAGCAAGCAGCAACAAATGAAGCGGACTTGCGAACCGCCACACGGCGACCTCATCAATACCGGTACTGATCCGGCTTGAAGGGCCCGGCCGGCGCCACGCCGATGTAGTCGGACTGCGTCTTCGACAGCTTCGTCAGCCGGGCGCCGATCTTGGCCAGATGCAGCGAGGCGACTTTCTCGTCGAGGTGCTTGGGCAACACGTAAACCTGCTTCTGATACTGGCCGGGCTTCGTGAAGAGCTCGATCTGCGCCAGCGTCTGGTTCGTGAAGGAGGCCGACATCACGAAGGAGGGATGCCCCATCGCGTTGCCGAGGTTCACGAGGCGGCCTTCCGACAAGAGGATGATCCGCTTGCCGTCCGGGAACTCGATCTCATCGACTTGCGGCTTGACGTTCTGCCACTTGAAGTTCTTGAGACCGGCGACCTCGATCTCGTTGTCGAAGTGGCCGATGTTGCAGACGATGGCGCGGTCCTTCATGGCGCGCATGTGATCGACGGTAATGATGCCGAGATTGCCAGTGGCGGTGACGAAGATGTCGGCTTGCGGCGCCGCATCCTCCATGGTGACCACCTGATAGCCCTCCATGGCCGCCTGCAGGGCGCAGATCGGATCGATTTCGGAGACCATGACGCGGCAGCCGGCGTTGCGGAGCGATGCCGCCGAGCCCTTGCCGACATCGCCGAAGCCCGCGACCATGGCGACCTTGCCCGCCATCATCACGTCGGTGCCGCGGCGGATGCCGTCGACCAGGCTCTCGCGGCAGCCGTAGAGGTTGTCGAACTTCGACTTCGTCACCGAGTTGTTGACGTTGATGACCGGGAACAGGAGCTTGCCCTCCTTGGCCATCGAGATCAGGCGCTTGACGCCCGTGGTCGTCTCCTCGGTGACACCCTTGATGGTTGCGGCGTTGCGGCCGTACCAGCCCGGATTCAATTTCAAGCGCTTCTTGATCGAGGCGAAAAGAATCGTCTCCTCATCGCTGCCGGGCTTTTCGAGGAAGGCCGTGTCGCCGCCCTCGGCGCGAAGCCCCAAGTGAATGAGCATCGTTGCATCGCCGCCATCGTCGAGGATCATGTTGGGGGTGCCGCCGTCGGCCCATTCGAAGATGTTGTGGGTGAACTCCCAATACTCCTCGAGGCTCTCGCCCTTGTAGGCGAAGACCGGCGTGCCGGTGGCGGCGATGGCTGCCGCGGCGTGGTCCTGGGTCGAGTAGATGTTGCAGGAGGCCCAGCGGATATCGGCGCCGAGCGCCTTCAAGGTCTCGATCAGCACCGCCGTCTGGATGGTCATGTGGAGGGAACCGGCGATCCGGGCGCCCTTGAGGGGTTGCGTCGGGCCATACTCGGCCCGTGTCGCCATGAGGCCCGGCATCTCGGTCTCGGCGATGGCGATCTCCTTGCGGCCCCAGCCGGCCAGGGCGATGTCGGCGACCCGATAGTCATGAGCGGTCATGGCGTCTCTCTCTGATGATCCCGGTCCAGGCCGGCCTCAATCTGCTGTCTCGCAGGCTCTATAATCGCTAGTGTGGCGTCGCGCCATAGTTGACCAGTCGCGCTGCACGGCCGGAGTCAACTATGGCGCGATGAACGCCACACGAAGCTCATGATATTGCTAGTGGCCCATATGTCGCGCCAAAATCGGACGGACGCCCGGCGAGCATGCGATTTTGGCGCGACGGGCCACTAGCAGGCTGTTGAAATGCAAATTTCGAGGGAATTTGATGCTCTCCTATGTCGAGCAAAATCTCGACCGACGTGTTCGGGTACGCTCAGCTCGATCACAGACGGCGTTTTCGTTCTCACCTGGAGCGGAGTCGTCGAGAATTTCAACAGCCTGCTAGGTGTCCGGCACGCAAATTGCACCTTTGCCGCGTGGCTGCATGGCCGCCCCCCGGCGATTTGCCTCCATCCACCGGCACGCCCGCCTCGCTTACCGGCCGGTTAATCGCTTCACTCGAATTTTCCCAAAATTTGCATCGAATTGCCATTGCGATTGAAACGCTTCTTACGCCGACAATGAATTCAATTTGAGCCAAGTTCTCGCATTTACACTCCCTGAATGTTGAGCGCCTAAGTTGTGCTCATTCTCCTGGAGGCAGTGCGCGATGTTCGATAAGTCTGCAGCATTCCCGAAGCTCACGGCAAGGCTCCGCGCGAGCGCGGCCCGGCTCGGCCGGTTCGGCGCCGACCGGTCCGGCAACATCGCCATGATATTCGGCTTCATGATCATCCCCGTGGTCGGCATCATCGGCTTCTCGGTCGACTATGGCCGGGCCCTCGATACGCGGACCGCGCTACAGTCGGCGCTCGATAGCGCGGTGCTCGCCGCCGGCCGGCACTATCAGGTGAACGGGGAAGCCTCAGGCGCCGAGACCGCGGCCGCCGAGTACTTCATGGCCGCGATGGACGGCCAGCCCGGCGTCGAGATCGTCGAGAACAAGGCTGATCCCGACAACTCGACGATGAAGTTCACCGGCAAGGCGAAGGTGAAGACGACCTTCGCGCGGCTGCTCGGCGTCGACGAGTTGGAGGTTTCGTCGACGGCCGAGTCGATGCTCACCCGGGGTGGCCTCGACAAGGACCTCGAGATCTCGCTGATGCTCGATATCACCGGCTCGATGTGCCAGCCCTGCCAGAAGCTCGACGATCTCAAATTCGCGGCCAAGGACCTCGTCAACATTCTCGTGCAGGACGACCAGTCCGAATACACCTCCCGCATCGCCCTCGTGCCATTCTCGCACGCGGTCAATGCCGGCGAGGCGTATTTCGAGAAGGTCACGAACCAGAGCCCCGACGACTATTCGACCTGCGTGGTCGAGCGCCAGGGCGCCAACAAATTCAACGACAAGCGCCCCGGCAGCGGCAGCAGCACGTTCCTCAGCGTCTTCGACATCGAACGCGCGGATGCGTGGCCGGTCAGGTCGAACACGCCCTGTCAGCCGGCGGCGGAGATCGTGCCGCTCAGCGCCGACAAGGACGCACTATCCGCGTCGATCGATGCCTTCCAGGCTGATGGCTGGACGGCCGGACACCTCGGCACCGCCTGGGCCTGGTACATGCTCTCGCCGGAGTGGAACTCGTTTTGGCCGTCGGAGAGCACTGCCGGAAACTACAATAACGACGAGACGATGAAGATCGCGGTCTTGATGACGGACGGTGACTACAACACCGCCTATCACTCCGGCAACGGCTCATCCGGCGCCCAGGCGAAGCAGCTCTGCGCGGGCATGAAGAGCAAGGGCATCACGGTCTACACCGTTGGCTTCATGGTAAGCGAGGCGGCCAAGGATCTGCTCGAGAAGTGCGCGACATCCTCCAGCCACTTCTACGATGCGACGAACGGCGACCAGCTGAAAATCGCCTTCCGCAACATCGCCTTCAAGGTGGCGCAGCTTCGCTTGTCGAAGTAACTTTCATCGCCGACCCCCAGGACTGCGGAGGGCGCCAGAAATGGCGCCCTTCTTGCAGTTTATTGATACGACGAGTTCTTCGACCGGAATAGTGAAAATTTTAGATAAAACCCGTAATTCAAAATAACTATTCGTTGTTCTTTACAACTCGTAAGACTCGCAAACGATACCGTATTCAATAACTTTACTCCTCGGCAACGTCTATTGCCAAAGCGTTGACAAACGCAGGCATCCGAGGAGGAAACTATGTTTTCGCAAGTGGGACAGTCTCTCCGCATATCGGGCTTGACGCGGGCACGGGCACTCGCCTCATCGTCGCTTCGCCGGCTCATCGCCGATCGCGAAGGCTCTATCGGCATCATCTTCGCGGCCATGATCATTCCGGTGACGGCCGCCATCGGCATGGCCGTCGATCTCGGGCAGGCCGTCATGGTCAAGACCGAGTTGCAGACGACACTCGACGCGGCGGCACTGGCGGCCGGCCGCGAATACCAGACGACGAGCGATGCCGGCGCCGCCGAGGCCAAGGCCCGCGAGTATTTCGCCGCGGCATTGCCGGCCGCAGTGACCGCCGAGGTCACGCGCGCCTTCGTTGATGAGGAAAATGCCTCCGTCGCGATCGCGGCGACAGCGACCGTCGATACCTCCTTCCTCGCCATGATCGGCTTCGACGAGCTTTCAATCTCCCTCAACTCATCGGCCGGAACGGGCCAGGGCGGCTCGGCCAAGGACCTCGAGGTGTCGATGATGCTCGACATCACCGGTTCGATGGGCGGACAAAAGATCGCCGACCTGAAAATCGCGGCCAAGGACCTCGTCCAATCGCTGCTGCCGAACGAGCAGGCTGCCGAGCACGCCCGGATCGCCATCGTGCCCTTCTCGGAAACCGTCCGTCCAGGTAACGATGTGCTTGAGAGCACAATCGGAACGCCGCCGGCGACCAAGCAGGTCCGCGGTTCGGACGGACGGCGCCGCACATATACGCTCTCCTCTTGCGTCTCCGAGCGCCTCGGTGACGACGCCTTCACCGACGCAACGCCGGGCGCAGGCAGCTATGCCGGAGCGGTCTACAGCGCGAACGGGAGCTGCCTGCCCTCGAGCACCGTGTTGCCGCTGACCAACGATAAGGACTCGCTCGACGCCAGGATCGAGGGTCTCTCCGCCAGCGGCTGGACGGCCGGCCAGATCGGCACCGCCTGGGCCTGGTATGCGATCTCGCCGAACTGGGCCGACATCTGGCCGATGGGGAGCGAGCCAGCCGCCTACTCCGGCAATGTCATGAAAGTCGCGGTGCTCATGACCGACGGCGAGTACAACACCGACTACCGGCAGGGCGTGCAGACGCGCACCGTCGGCGGCGCGCCCGACAACGGCAGCTCGGACGCGCAGGCGCGCCAGATGTGCGAAGCGATGAAGGCGGCCGGCATCACGGTCTATACGGTGGGCTTTCAGCTGACCGATGACAACGCCGTCGAGACCATGAGCCAATGCGCGTCCGGCGACGGCTACGCCTTCCTCGCCGACGACGGCTCCGAGCTCCGCCAGGCCTTCCGCGACATCGCCTTCCGCCTATCGGATCTGAGGCTGATGAAATAGGGGGCGGGCGGGACGCCGGGGCGGATCGATCGGCTGCCCCGCCCCGGCATCTGCATTCTCGTCACTTCTCCTCGCCGAACCCGTCCTCGACGAGTGTCTTGAGCGCGGCAACAGCCTGTGCCGCGTCTTGCCCCGTCGCCTCGATGAGGATCGACGTGCCAGGCCCCGCCGCCAGCATCATGAGCCCCATGATCGATTCCCCGCCGACCTTCTGATCGTCCCGCGTCACCCACACCTCGGCTTCGAACTCGCCGGCGCAGCGTACGAACTTCGCCGAGGCGCGTGCGTGCAAACCCTTCTGGTTGCAGATCACAACTTCGGCGCGGGCGGTGGGGCTCGTCATGATTGTCTCGAACTTGGGGACATCGGGGCTCGCGTCTACTGGTGTCCGGTGAGCACCTGGCTCGCCACCGAGATGTATTTGCGGCCGGCGTCCTTGGCCTGGATAATAGCGTCCTCGAGGCCGAGTTCACCGCGCACGCTCGCGAGCTTGATGAGCATCGGCAGGTTGATGCCGGCGATGACCTCGACATGCGCCTCGTCCATGACCGAGATGGCGAGGTTCGACGGCGTGCCGCCGAACATGTCCGTCAGGACGATGACGCCACTACCGCTGTCGACCCGGCGGACGGCGGCCAGAATTTCCTCGCGCCGCCGCTGCATGTCGTCGTCGGGGCCAATCGCGATGGCGATGAGCTGGGGCTGCGGCCCGACAACATGCTCGAGCGCGGCCCGGAACTCGGCCGCCAAACCGCCGTGCGTGACGATCACGAGGCCGATCATGTGGCTTTAGCCCGCATATCTCACACCCATAGGGCCGCGATCCGACCAGGCGGAGTCCGGGCGTGCGAGCGAGCGGCGAAAAGCGTATCTGGGAATACGGTTGAGCCGCTCGCTCTCGCGAACGGACCGCCTCGTCGGACCTGAAAGGCGGGGCGAAAATGGCGACAGGCGGCGTTGGGACGCTCGACCGTATTCCCGATACGCTCTTCGCGTCCCGTCTGGCCTGTCGCCATTTTCGCCTCCGTCGCGACCCTATCGGTGCGAGATATGCGGGCTGGACTTCCGTTTCATGGATCGCCGCGCCGAGCCGCTTTTCGAAAGGGGCCTATGTTTGGCGCGTGTCCGGCTGCGACGCAAGCGGTTTCAGAGGCATGTGATACCGCTCAAGCCATCGCCGCCAGCATGACCAGGATTTTGGCCGGGGCGCTGGCCGCGAAGGCATCAAGGTCGATCCGAGGAATTGGGACGCCGAGGATCAGCACCTTATCGGGCTCCGGGAGCCGCGCGATGGCTTCCCGGGCTATGAGGTCGGCGATCAGCGAAAGTCTCGCCTGCGGCAGATATGGCACGCTCAATATGCCGAGGCCGCGCACCTCGATCCGGCCAGCAATGGCGGCCGGCGGGCTGACGACGACCCCTCCATCCGCCAGAGACAGCTCGACCTGGTCATCGGCTACCAGCACCGGCTCGCCGCGCAGCCCCGGCCATCGGGCCCCTGCGGCGATCAATCTCAAGGCCAGATCGGATTTGCCCGAGCCTGACGGTCCCCGGATCAATACCGCGCGGCCATCGATGGCGACTGCCGTGCCGTGTTGACGCTCAGGCACGGCGGAATCTCGTCCTTGGAGGAGATGCACTCGCATGCAGGGCCGGCAATCGCACCGTGAAGCGGGCGCCCGCCAGACCGGTGCCGCCGGCCGCGAGGTTCTCGGCCCAGATCAGCCCGCCATGCGCCTGCACGATGTCCTTCGTGATCGAGAGACCGAGCCCCGAATTCTTGCCGAAATTATCGGCGCCGGGCCGGTCGGTGTAGAAGCGCTCGAAGATGCGCTCGAGGTTGTTCGGCGGAACACCCGGCCCCTCGTCCTCGACTTCGACGATGATCGCGTTGCCGGACCGGCGCGCCTTGATCGAGACCTTGCCAGAGGGCGGAGAGAACGAGAGCGCATTGTCGATGAGATTGTGGAACACTTGGCCGAGCCTCAGATCATGCCCGGCGACGTGATAGGCCCGATCCCCCGACGCATCGGCATCCAGAGCGACGCCCACCGACTGACCGGTCTGCGAGACTTTGTTGTTGGCGATGTCGGCGACGGTCTTCAGGAGATCGGCGAGATCGACGGGCTTGGCCTCGCTCAGAGCCATCTCGGCATCGACGCGGGTCGCCTTGGAGATGTCGTCGATCAGCCTCGTCAACCGCTTGACGTCGCTCTGGATGGTATCGATCAGACTTTTCCTGTCCTCCTCCGTGCGCACGAGCGGCAGGGTCTCGGCGGCGCTCCTAACTGACGTCAACGGGTTCTTGAGCTCGTGCGCGACGTCGGCGGCGAAACGTTCGCTGCGCTCGATGCGCTGGTAGAGTGCATCGTACATGGCGCGGAGCGTTTTCGAGAGCTTACCGATCTCATCGACCCGGTTGGGATAGTCCGGCAGCTCGCCCCTCAGTCTCAGATTCTTCTGGATGCGCTCGGCCGCGTTGGCGATGCTGCGCAGCGGCGTCGCAATCGAGGCGGCGAGCACGAGCGAGATGCCGACGATGACGAAGAAGCAGATGAGTCCCACTCTCAGAATGGACAGCCGCTCCTTGAGGATCAGCTCGTCGATCTCGCCTCCCTTGGTGGTAAGGAAGGCGGCACCCAGCGTCTTGCTCTCGCGCACGATGGGCACGCCGACGACGATGACGTGACGATTGTCCGCCGTCGTCCGGACCGCCGAGGCGGCGCTTCCCGACAGCGCCGCGTTGACCTCCTCGTAGGCCATGCCATTCGCCTTGGCGCTCTCCTTGTAGGGGCCGGCGCTGTCGGTAACGAAGCGGGAGCTGATGTTGAGCAGGAAGGTCTTGAGCGCATCCGGTGTCTCGGCGGACGGCGTTTCTCCCTGCGCGTCGATGATCTCGTCGGTGTCGAGCACCTCGGTGCCGTCGGCGGTATAGATGCGGATGCGCGCGCCGGTCTTGCGCGCCGTCTTCGTCAAGGCCGGTGTGATCGCCTGCGGATTGATCTCGAGCTCGAGCGCCGCGACGGCCGTCAGATCCTCATCGGCCGCGACGCCGGCATCGAAGAGAATCCGGTCCTTGTCGCCAGACGCCTTGTCGGCAACGAACTCGGCGATGATGTCGCCCTGCCCGGCGAGGCTCTTGATGCGCGCGTCGATCAACCATTCCTGATAGCGCGAGGAGCCGAGGATGGCGGCGACGAGGACGATCAAGCCCAGCAGATTGAAGAGGATGATCCGCCGGGTGACGCTCGCGAACCCGCTCGTCCGGAAGATGCGATCGACATAGCGGGAGAGGAAGTCGACGAACCAGCGCGCCGGATCGAGTGGACGCCAGCGCCAAACGTTTTGCTCGGCCTTGAGAGCCATCGTCCCCCCCGAGCGGGGCGGCGCCCCCGGAGAGGCGCCGCGCTAGAGCACGTTCAGGCGAAGTGGAAGCCGGTTCGCCGTGAAGAACGTGCTCAAACCAACAATCAGCACGTTCAGGCGAAGTGGCGGCCAGTTCCCCGCGAAGAACGTGCTCAAACCAATACCTTACGCTTCCTTGAAGCGGTAGCCGACGCCGTAGAGGGTTTCGATCACGTCGAAATCGTCATCAACCTCTTTGAACTTCTTGCGCAGCCGCTTGATGTGGCTGTCGATGGTGCGGTCATCGACATAGACCTGATCGTCATAGGCCGCATCCATCAGCGCGTCGCGGCTCTTGACGACACCCGGACGCATGGCGAGCGCCTGCAGGATCAGGAACTCCGTGACGGTCAGCGTCACGTTCTTGCCGTCCCAATGGCAGGTGTGCCGCTCGGGGTCCATCTTGAGCTTGCCGCGTTCAAGGATCGTCACCTCGGTCGAGGCCGGCGCGTTCGGGTCCTTGACGCCCGAGCGTCGCAGGATCGCCTTGACGCGCTCCACCAACAACCGCTGCGAGAAGGGCTTCGCGATGTAGTCGTCGGCGCCCATCTTGAGGCCGAACAGCTGGTCGATCTCCTCGTCTTTCGACGTCAGGAATATGACCGGCATATCGGATTGCTGGCGGATCTTGCGCAGCAGCTCCATGCCGTCCATGCGGGGCATCTTGATGTCGAAGATGCCGAGGTCGGCCGGAACCTCCGTCAAGCCTTCGAGCGCCGAGACGCCATCATTGTACGTTCTGATCTTGTAGCCCTCGGCCTCGAGCGCCATCCTGAGCGAGGTCAGGATGCTGCGGTCGTCGTCGACGAGAGCAATGTTCGAGCTGGTGCGCATGTCCTCAGTCCCTGCCGTTCCGTTGTGCAATGGCCCCACCGGGGGTGGTGAGAATTGCCCTGCCATGCGGGGTGAACATTGCGTTTGCACGGCTGAATGCGAACTGAACGGGCGAGCATGGCTATTTTGTGTAGGCGCCATGGGCCCGTACAGCGGATCGTCAGACCCTTTTATGGGCCGCGGTCAGTGAGTGCAAGGCGCATGGCCAAATCCGCCCGGTACCGATTCGGCGCATGGCCGCCTTTCCCCACAAGCCTCGCGACGAGCCATCTTGCCGCTGTGAAGGGTGCGACATACTCTGGTACCACTTTATGCCTCGCGAGGCATCTATCCCCCCCGTGCCGGGTTCGTCGCGGGATTGCCGTCGTGTTTTCGTGCAACCGCTGGCCCAGGGCCTCGCCCGAGGTGGCCAGAACGACAAGGCCCGCCATGCTTGCTTCCCTCGACCAAGCCGCCGTCAACCGCAATGGCAGCACCGCCGAGCTTTATGAGCATGTGATTTGCCGCGGCAGCGGTCGCATCGCTGAAACGGGTGCCCTCGTGGTCGAGACCGGTCAGCACACCGGCCGCTCGCCCAACGACAAGTTCATCGTCCGCGACGCCTCCACCGAAAAGCCGATCTGGTGGGACAACGCCAAGCCGATGTCACCGGCCCAGTTCGAGACCTTGCGGCAGGATTTTACAGCGTTCGGCCAGAGCCGCGAGCTTTACATCCAGGACCTCTATGCGGGCGCCGAAACCGGCACGCGCCTCAAGGTGCGCGTCTATTGCGAGTTCGCGTGGCATGCGCTCTTCATCCGCAATCTGCTGATCGTGCCGCCGGCCGCCGAACTTGAAAACTTCACGCCGGACCTCACCATCATCGACCTGCCGAGCTTCAAGGCCGATCCGGCGCGCCACGGCACCCGCACCGAAACCGTCATCGCCGTCGACTTCGCCAACCGCCTCGTGCTCATCGGCGGCACGTCCTATGCGGGCGAAATCAAGAAATCGGTCTTCACCTATCTCAACTACGTACTTACCGATCGCGGCATCATGCCGATGCATTGCTCGGCAAACGAGGGCAAGGCCGGCGATGCCGCGCTGTTCTTCGGCCTCTCCGGCACCGGCAAGACGACGCTATCGGCCGATCCCAACCGGGCGCTCATCGGCGACGACGAGCATGGCTGGTCGGATCAAGGCGTCTACAATTTCGAGGGCGGCTGCTACGCCAAGACGATCCGCTTGTCGAAGGAGGCCGAGCCCGAGATCTATGCGGCCGTCAACCGCTTCGGCGCCGTCCTCGAGAATGTCGGCATGGACCCGGTGACGCGGCTGCCCGACTTCGACGACGGGTCGAAGACCGAAAACACGCGCGGCGCCTATCCCGTCGCCTTCATCGCCAATGCAAAGATCCCGGGCGTGATGGGGCATCCCAAAAACATCATCATGTTGACGGCGGATGCCTTCGGCGTGCTGCCACCCATCGCCCGCCTCACCCCTTCCGAGGCGATGTATCACTTCCTCTCCGGCTACACCGCCAAGGTCGCCGGCACCGAGAAGGGCGTGACGGAGCCCTCGGCCACCTTCTCGACCTGCTTCGGCGCACCCTTCATGCCGCGGCATCCGAGCGTCTACGGCAATCTCCTGAAGCAGAAGATCGCCCTGCACCGCGCCGATTGCTGGCTTGTCAACACCGGCTGGACCGGCGGGCGCTACGGCGAAGGCCGGCGCATGCCGATCGCCGTGACGCGGGCGCTGTTGGCGGCGGCTCTGAACGGCACGCTCCGCAAGGCGCCGATGCGTCGCGATGCGTTCTTCGGTTTCGAGGTGCCGCTGTCGGTCGAAGGCGTCGACCCCCGCATCCTCGATCCGCGCTCGACCTGGGCCGATGGGCGCGCCTATGACGAGCAGGCGCGAAAGCTGGTCGGCATGTTCCAGAAGAACTTCGACAAGTTCGCAGGGCACGTGGATGCGGACGTGCTGGCGGCTGCGCCTGGGTTGCGGGCGGCGGCGGAGTAAGCTCTGCACCCAAGTTCCTCTTCTTGCCCCCTCTCGCCAAATCCACTATCGCTTGCCCGCATCCCGGCGCCCCCGACAGGCCGGACCATAGGAGATCGGCCATGCCCGCGGTTCTGAGCCACCACGAAGCCCTCATCTACGTCATGGTGACCATCTCGGCCGTCGACCGGGCGATGAGCGACGAGGAGCTGTCGCGCATCGGGCAGCTCGTCAGCAACCTGCCGATCTTCCAGGACTATGACGAGAACGGCCTCGTCGAGACGGCGCAGGCCTGCGGCGAGATTCTCGCCAAGGACGACGGCCTCAACACGGCCTTGGGCCTCGTCAAGCGGACGCTTCCCTCCCAGCTGCGCGAAACGGCCTATGCGCTGGCCGTCGAGGTCGCCGCCGCCGATCTGCAGATCCAAAAGGAAGAGCGCCGCTTCCTCGAGCTGCTCGCCGAGACCCTGGAAATCTCCAAGCTCGTGGTCGCCGCCATCGAGCGCGGCGCGCGCGCCCGGCATCGCACTCTCACCAAGTAGCAGCGCGCTCATGGCCGAGTACACGCTCTATTGCTTCGCGCAGTCCGGCAACGCCTATAAGCCGGCGCTGATGCTGAACCTCGCCGGCGCGGATTGGACGCCTCGCTTCGTCGACTTCTTCCACGGCGAGACGCGATCGCCCGCCTACCGCGCCGACATCAACGAGATGGGCGAGGCGCCTGTGCTCGAGTACAAGGGCCAGAAGCTCGCGCAGTCCGCCATGATCCTGGACTATCTCGCGTCGACGCTGGGCAAGTTCGGTTGGGAGAACGAAGAGGAGCGGCGCGAGATCCTGCGCTGGCTGTTCTGGGACAATCACAAGTTCACGAGCTATACGGCGACCTATCGGTTCCTCAGAACCTTCATGGCCGATAAGACCGATCCGGCCGTGCTCGACTTCTTCAAGGCGCGCATGACGACGGCGTTCTCGATCCTCGATCAGCGCCTCTCCCGGCAGCCGTTTGTCGCGATCCCCGGCCGGCCGACCATCGCCGACATCTCGGTGGTGGGCTACCTGTTCTTCGACGACGAGATCGGTGTCGACTGGGCGAACCACAAGAACATCAAGGCCTGGCGTGACCGCATCCAGGCAATGCCCGGCTGGAAGCACCCTTACGACCTGATGCCGGGCCATCCACTGCCGGCCAAGAGTTAGAGTGCTTCCGGAAAAGCCTGTCCCGGCGAAGGCCGGGATCCGAAGCGGTTTTCCGATAAGAAGCACGACAAACCCAGGCGCTAGGGTCTTGGAACGACGAGATCAAGAGCGGGAACACCCTAGAGCATGCGCATCGTCTCGCTCATCGCCTCGGCCACCGAAATCGTCTCGGGGCTGGGCTATGGCCATTGCCTCGTCGCTCGCAGTCACGAGTGCGACAATCCGAAGGACGTGCTGGCCCTGCCAGCGATCACTTCGCCGAAGTTCAAGCTGACGGGCGACAGCCGCGATATCGACGCCCAGGTGAAGCAAGTTGTCGCCGACGGCCTCGCGGTCTATCACGTCGACCCGGAAGCGCTCGAACGGTTGAAGCCCGACGTCATCGTCACGCAGGACCAGTGCGAGGTCTGCGCCGTCTCGCTCGCCGATGTCGAGCGGGCGGTCTGCCAGTGGGCGGGGGCGCAAGCGAAGATCGTGTCGCTCAAACCCGACTGCCTCGCCGATGTCGAGGCCGACATCCGCCGCGTGGCCGCGGCCCTCGGCGACCCGGCGGCCGGTGAGCGGCTCGTCGAGCGCACGCGCGGGACCATCACGGCCGTCACCCACGCCACAGCCAAGCTCCGCAAACCGCGCATCGCCTTCGTCGAATGGATCGAGCCGATGATGTCGGGCGGCAACTGGATGCCGGAGCTGATCGCGGCGGCCGGTGGCGAGAACCTGTTCGGCGAGGCCGGCAAGCATTCGGGCTACATGCGATATGAGGAGCTCGCCGCCGCCGACCCGGACGTCATCATCGTCGGCCCCTGCGGCTTCGACATCGCCCGGACACTGGAAGAGATGCCGCTGCTCACCCGCCAGCCCGGCTGGAGCAAGCTCGCGGCCGTCCGCAATGGCCGCGTGGCCGTTGGCGACGGTAACCTCTACTTCAACCGGCCGGGCCCGGGCTTGGCCGAAACCACCGAGATCATTGCCGAGATCCTGCATCCGGGCGAGGTCGATTTCGGCCACAGGGACCGCGGCTGGTTGCCCTTCACCGGCACCACTCACTGAAAATTGTGGTCACGGCCCGCGTTCGGCTTTGACGGACCCGCGCCGCCGTCCTAGCCTCGCCTCATGAAGCTCGCGCTCGCCCGCTCGTTGTCCATGCTCGCTGGCATCGTCGGCCTCGTGGGGCTGCTCGTGGCCGCCACGGCCCAAACGATTCCGAAGCCGACGCCGGCAGAACTCGAAAGCCTGTTTTCCGGCCTCAAGGCGGCTAAGACCGGCACGGAAGCGCGCGTCACCGAGCTGAAGATCTGGGATGCCTGGATCAAGTCGGGCAGCGACGAAACCGACAAGCTGATGAACCTCGCGATCCTCGCCATGCAGGCGCAGAAGTATCAAGACGCGCTCGCCGTGCTCGATGTCGTGGTCGACCAGCAGCCGGACTACGCGGAAGGGTGGAACAAGCGGGCGACGGTCCTTTACATCGTCGGCGATCTCGACCGCTCGCTCGCCGATATCGGCAAGGTGCTGACACTCGAGCCGCGCCACTTCGGAGCCTTCTCCGGCATCGGCCTCATCGAGGCAACCAAGGGCAACAAGCAAAAGGCGCTCGACGCGTACCGGAAGGTCATCGAGGTCTATCCCCTGAGCCAGGGCGCCATCCAGAACATCGAGAGCCTGGAGAAAGAGGTCGAGGGCGATCCGACGTGAGTTGCACTCGCCCGCATTGCCGCTCGGGCGAAGCGGCTAAGCCTCAACCGACCCGCCAACGGCCCTTCCGAACCCGATGCCCGAGCCCGCAGCTCACACCACCCTCCTCGCCCACTACCGCGCCATGCTTGCTTCCGGCGAGATCGAGCCCGATGCGGCGCAGGCGCTGGCCGTCGAGCAGCTGCAGATCCTCGCCAACCGGCTCGCCGAGGCCGGCAGCGCGAACGGCGGACTCCTCGGGTATTTTATCAAGAAGCGCGGCGCGCCGCCTAGGGGCCTCTACATCGCCGGCGAGGTCGGGCGCGGCAAGACCATGCTCATGGACCTCTTCTACGAGACAACCGAATTCGAGCCCAAGCGGCGCGTGCATTTCCATGCCTTCATGCAGGAGACGCATGCGCGGCTGAATGCGGCCCGCAAGACCAACGCTCCCGATCCAATCGCGCCTGTCGTCGAACAGATCGCCGCCGAAGCGCGGCTGCTATGCTTCGACGAGCTGTTCGTCACCGACATCGCCGACGCGATGATCCTCGGGCGGTTGTTCTCGGGTCTCTTCGATGCCGGCATCGTCGTCGTCGCGACGTCCAATGCCGTTCCCGCCGAGCTTTACAAAGACGGCCTCAACCGCAGCCTCTTCCTGCCCTTCGTGAATGTGATCGGGGAGCGGATGGATCTGCTGGTGCTCGAGGCCGAGCGGGACTACCGGCAGGATCGGCTCGCGGGCCAGAGCGTCTATTTCACACCCGCCAATGCCAAGGCTCGGGCCGGACTGCGCTCCGTGTTCCGCCGCTTGACGGGCTTGCACCAGGGCCCGCCGGCCACGCTCGAGGTCAATGGCCGCACACTCGCTATCCCTGAGGCCTGGGCCGGTGTTGCCTGGCTGCAGTTCAAGGAACTCTGCGAGCAGCCACTCGGCGCCGCCGACTATCTGGCGCTCGCCCGCGCCTATCATACGCTGATCATCGAAGGCATCCCTCAGATGGGGCCGGATCAACGCAACGCCGCCCGCCGCTTCATCACCCTGATCGATACGTTGTATGATGCCCATACGCGCTTGATCGTCTCGGCCGATGCGGAACCGGAGGCGCTCTATGTGTCAGGTGATGGCGCCCAATGGTTCGAGCGCACGGCTTCGCGCCTCGAGGAGATGCGCAGCGAAGACTACGCCGCCGGTCACGGACAGCCGCGGTTAGCATAGCAGATCGCACACGGGCGGCTGCCACTCCTCATTGTCAGCGCGGCGCGCTTCTGGAACGCTGAAGCCCTCGGATCAGCCCGGAGGCAAGCATGGCCCTCTCCCCGCACGACATTCCAAAGATGTTCGGCGACGTGCCGCCGTTCATGGCGGTGCCCTATCTGCCCGACCTCTCGCAGGTGAAGGCCGACGCCATCGTGCTCGGCATGCCCTATGACGGCATCGCAACCTATCGGGGCGGCGCGACACGCCGAGCGCCGCAGGAGATCCGCAAGTACTCGCTGCTCTTCGGCGACTACAATCTCGACTGGGATCTCGACGTCTTCGCCCACATCAAAGCAGCGGACGCGGGAGATATCGATGTCGTGCCCGGCAACACGCCCGAGAGCTACGCACGGCTCGAGCGGCGCATCGCCGAAATCCAGAAGGCCGGCGCGGTCCCCATCATGTTCGGCGGTGACCATGGCGTCACTTATCCGGCGGTCAGAGCCGTGGCGGCGCATCGCGGCGGGCCCATGGGGCTCATCGTCTTCGATACGCACATGGATCTGTCCGAAAGCTTCCGCGAGGACCGCTTGACGCGCGCTTCGCCGATTTGCGCATCACCGAAATCCCGGAAATCGATCCGAAGCGCATCGCTATCATCGGCGCCAAGGGGCCGCGCAATTTGCCTGAGTGGACGCCGCTCGCCAAAGAGCTCGGCATCCGCGTCATGGGTATTCGCGAGGTCGAGAAGCGTGGCATCGAGGCGGCGACCGAGGAAGCATTGTCGATCGCCGCGCCCGACGGCCGGCCACCCTATGTCAGCGTCGACATCGACGCGATCGACCCGGCCTATGCACCGGCGACCAACAGCATCGAGGCCGGCGGCTTCACCTCCCGCGAGATCATCACCGGCGTCAGGCTCGCCTGCGAGCAGGGTTTCTCCGGCTTCGATGTCGTCGAAGTCTCGCCCGATTACGACTCGAAAAGCGGCACGACATCGATGCTCGCGGCACGACTCGCTGCCGAGGCGTTGGCGTGTCTCGCTGCAAAGAAGGCCGGCAAGGTGAGGAGTTGGGAGTGGCGGGGCTAACGTGCCTCTACCATCGCAGCCTGCGGACGCTGCTCCTCCCTCCCGCGCAACGCCAGCTCCGGCATGCGCGACAGCAGTGCGACGGAGGCCAAGAGCGACAGCGCACAGGCCCAGAATACCGGCGCGAAGGCCGCACCCATACCATCGGGCAGCGCCGACCCGGCCTTGGCCGCCCCACCCACCGCATGCATCACCAAAGCATTGCCGATACCGGCCGCACTGCCGACCGCGCCAATGACAGCGACGCCAACCGCACTGCCGAGCGCCCTCAGGAACCCGAGCACGCCGGTCGCAGCCCCCATGTCGCGCGGATCGACGGCGTTCTGCGTTGCGACCGTCGTGACTGGGAACTGCGCGCCGCTGCCGAGACCGATGACGATGAGGAGACCCTCGATTGCCCAGAACGGCAGCGTGCCCGCAAATGCCGCGAGTACAACAAGCGCCGCGATCGAAAGGCAAAGCCCCAGCACCGGCAGGCGGCGATAGTGGGTGACCTTCGGCATCGTCCGAGCCGCGAAGTTGGCGCCAGCGACCGTACCGATCATGTAACCGACGAGGGCCAGCCCCGCCTCCGAAGCAGAAAAGCCGTGCACCAGCTCGAGGTAGAGCGGAATGTAGACGACGAGCCCAATAAAGGACGCCATGGCGAAGAAGACGCTAGTGGTCGCGTACCGCACTACCGGGTTGCTCAGCACCTCGAGCGGAATAAGCGGCTCGGGCGTTCGCTGCAGGTGCCACGCGAAGATCAACCCCAGAACAACCGCCGAGACGAGCGGCCCAAGGACGGCCAGCGACATCCAGCCGTGCCCAGCGCCGCCAAGCGTCAGCCCGAGCATCAAGGCGACGGTCGCGACGACGACGAGCATGGCGCCGAGGATATCGAGCCGGTGCTCGCGCCGCTGCCAGGGCGCTTGCTTCAAGCTCTCATTCGTCATCGCCACGGCGAGTGCGGCGAGCGGCAGGTTCAACCAGAAGATCACCGACCAGTGCAGATGTTCGGCGATGAGCCCGCCGAGGATCGGCCCGGCAATGCTCGCGATCGCCCAGGTGCCTGAGATGTAGACGGCGAACTTGCCCCTCTCCTTGGCCGGCACCAGATCGCCGATAACGGTCTGCGCCATGGCGATGAGCCCGCCACCGCCGATCCCCTGGATGGCGCGCGCCACGATCAGCCAGAACATCGTGGGCGCGAGCGCGGCAAGGATCGAGCCCAGCACGAAAATGCCGATGCCGGCGAGCAGCACGGGCCGTCGCCCGTGGATGTCGGCGAGCTTGCCATAGAGCGGTGTCACGGCGGTGGCCGTCAGGAAGTAGGCCGAGACGATCCAGAACAGATAACTCTCGCCGCCGAGGCTCCGGCCCATGGTGGCGACCGCCGGCGTCACGATCGTCTGATCGAGGGCGGCGAGCAGCATGGCGATGAGCACGCCGATGATGACCCGCACCCGGCCGGCATCGTCGAGTGTGCGGGAAGCTGTCTCGCTCATTATGCCTTCGTGGTTGGTGGACGAGACTTCAGTACCGCGAGCAGCGTCAGCATGCCAAGCGCCGGCTCAGCGCAATCTCGCGATGCAATCGATCTCGATGCGGCAGCCGTCGATCAACTGCGCGACACCGATCGTCGTGCGCGCCGGCAGTTTGCCCTTCGCGAAGTAGGAAACGTACACGGCGTTCATGCGCTCGAACTCGGCGAGGTCTGCCATATAGACATTCGTGCGCACCACGTCCTCGAAGCCGAGACCCGCCGATGCCAGCACGCGCGAAAGATTGTCCATGGCCGTTTTCGTCTCGTCCTCGATCTCACCGGAGGGCGTGCGTTTGGCCATGTCGTCGGTCGCGACCTGTCCGGCGAGGAAAGCAAAACCGTTGGCGAGCGTGATGTGGTTGTAGGCCTCGCCGGTGACAATGCCGGAAACGCTTCGATAGACGATCGGGCCGGCCATTTGGGTCTCCCTAGTTGGGACGGCGAGCGTGTTTCTGACCGATTTTCGGCGGCATCGCATACGGTTGCAATGCCTGCTGGCCGTCGTACCAGCCATGCCGCGTTGCCAAACCGCGGGGGGGGTTCACAACGGGGCGGAAGCTGTTATAAGGACCGCCGTCCGGCGTGCAGGCCCCGGCTGTCCTCCTCCGGAAGATCGATACGTCGATCGCGGCCCTGGCCGCTGGAAGGGGATGTTCGCTGGTGACGCGGGGTGGAGCAGCCCGGTAGCTCGTCAGGCTCATAACCTGAAGGTCGTAGGTTCAAATCCTACCCCCGCAAC
>CAVUIW010000025.1:0-79602 GCA_963741525.1 uncultured Alphaproteobacteria bacterium | reverse complement strand
CGCGGTCTATCTGCACTGGCTCTGGCAGATCAAGTTCGCGGCCGCCAAGAACGTCGCTCACGTCACCGACAAGATGCTGCACGCCTGCGGTGGTACCGGCTACAAGCCGCTCTGGGCATCGAGCGGTACTTGCGCGACGGCAAGGCCGGTTGGCTACGGGCCTGATGAATGAGGTGCTGCGCCAGTTCGTCGGCGTTTCGCGCTGCTCGGCATCGAGAAATCTCGACTACTGGAACAAGTCCATCAACGAGCGCATGCTCAACAACGAGATCAAGAAGATGGACCGCGACCAGAAGCGGGCGCTGGCCGAGAAGCTCTTGAAGGATCTGGCCGGCGTCGCGGCGTAGTCATTTCTGCTGACATCACCGGGCCGGCGGCAGCCAACGGGCGACCGCCGGCCCGCTGACTTTTGGGACCACCATGAATTCCTCGACCAGGCGAAGGTCTATATCCGCTCCGGCGAAGGCGGCAACGGGCTCGTCTCCTTCCGGCGCGAGAAGTTCATCGAGCGCGGTGGGCCGGACGGCGGCGATGGCGGCCAGGGTGGCGAGGTGATCATCGAGTGCGTGCAGAACCTCAACACCCTCATCGATTTCCGCTACCAGCAGCATTTCTTGGCCGGGAACGGCGAGGAGGGCATGGGCCAGCGACCGCCAGGGCGAGACGGCGCCGACGTCATCGTGCAGGTGCCGCCGGGCACGCAGGTCTTCGCCGAGGACAACGAGACGCTCCATCGCCGATCTCACGCGGCCAGGCGACGCGAGGTTATCGCCGAAGGCGGCAATGGCGGCTTCGGCAACGCTCATTTCAAATCCTCGACCAACCGCGCGCCGCGCCACGCCAATCCGGGCCTGCCGGGCGAGGAGCGCACGATCTGGCTGCGCCTCAAGCTCATCGCCGTCGCCGGCACCATCGGCCTTCCCAATGCCGGCAAGTCGACCTTCCTCGCGGCGGCGTCGGCGGCGAAGCCGAAGATCGCCGACTATCCCTTCACGACGCTCCATCCAGGTCTCGGCGTCGTCAGGGCGCGCCCGGCGATTTCGTGCTCGCCGACATTCCCGGCCTCATCGAAGGCGCGCACGAGGGCTCGGGCCTCGGCGACCGCTTCCTCGGCCATGTCGAGCGCTGCCGGGTGCTGCTCCATCTCGTCGACGTCAACGAGGAGGATGTCGCCGCCGCCTACAGGATGATCCGCACGCGAGCTTAAGGCCTATGGGGCGGTCTCGCGAAGAAGAAGGAGATCGTCGCGCTTTCGAAAGCCGACACCGTCATGCCAGAGGTCGCCGCGCGAAGGCTGCCGAGCTGAAAAAGGCCGCCCGCAAGGCGCCGTTCCTGCTCTCGGCGGTCTCGGACAAGGGCCTGACCCCGTGCTGAACCGGCTGGCGAGGATCGTCTCCGGCAAGGACGAGGAGGAAGAGGCTGACAGCGAGGGCTGGAAGCCGTAAGTCACTCGTCCGTGTTTCCCGAGCCAGATCGCCATGACCTCAATCGACACGCCCGCCTTCGGCCCCGACTTCGAACTCCCCCGCCTCGAGCGCTTTCTTGGCCAGCGCTTCGGCGCGGCCTCCGATTTCCGTTGTGAGCGCATCGCCGGGGCAGTCGAATCCGACTTACTTTGTCGACTACGCCGAGCGGCGGATGTACTCCGGAAAAAGCCCGCCGGGCCGATCCTCAAGGGTGCGCACGCGGTCGAGCGCGAGTTTCGCGTGCTCGAGGCCCTCAGCACCACAAACGTGCCGGTGCCGCGAACGATCTCCTCTCAGAGGACGAGAGCATTATCGGCACGCCCTTCTATCTGATGGAGCGGCTCGGTGGGCGCGCCTTCCACGACGCGGCGCTGCCGGGCCTCACGCCGCCGGAGCGCCGCGGCATCTATCTCTCCATGGCCGAGACCATGGCGAAGCTGCATGCCGTCGATCCTGCCAGTATCGGCCTCGCCGACTACGGCCTGCCCGGCAACTACTTCGAGCGGCAGATCGCGCGCTGGACGAAGCAGTGGCAGGAGTTCGACGGCGAGCCGATCCCGGAAATCGACGCGCTCGTCGCGTGGCTGCCAAAGCACCTGCCGCCCGACGACGGCCGCGTCTCGATCGCCCACGGCGATCTGCGGCTTGGAAATTTCTTCATTCACCGACCGAGCCCGCGCCATCGCCATCCTCGATTGGGAGTTGTCGACGCTCGGTCATCCCTTGGCCGACCTCGCCTTCTGCTCGATGCCTTGGCACACGAGCCCCTCCGAGTATGGCGGCGTGCTCGGCCTCGATCTCGAAGCGCTCGGCATTCCCTCCGAGCGGAATTTACCGCGCACTACTATGAGCACGCCGCGCCGACCGCGCCGATCGGGCCCTTTCACGTCGCCTTTGCGTTGTTCCGATTTGCCGTCATCTTCGTCGGCATCCGCGACCGGTTCGCCAAGGGCAATGCGGCCGGCAAGAACGCCGCCGAGGTCGGCCCGCTCGCCAAGCGCTTCGCCATCCGCGGCCTGGAGGTTAGCGGAGGGGCGTAGGTTGGGCCTCGCCCGATGACGGCAATGACGTCCACAAACCTCCCCACACCGTGCTGCCGACGAAAGTCAGCATCCACGGGCGATAGGCGTCTCGCCCTGAGTTCGCCCTCAGTGCCGCCCTTCCGTCACCAACCCATGCCGCCGGTGACGAGGGCGGTCCGGCCGGCGAGCAAACAATCCGAGCCGGATTTCGGAGTGGAGGTCATGATGCGCGTGGTCTCATTCTATTTTGATGGCGACGCGATAGTGGTGGCCGTTGGCGGCGTGACGTCAACTGTCCCCTCCGACCCACACCACCCGATGTGCCTCCAGCACGCTCGGCGGTTCCCATTTGCGGATGAGCTTCTCGACGACGGTGCGGGCACGATGCGGTCACGGGATCGGTTCTGCGTGAACAGTTTCTCAGGCGGCGAATCGAACGCGTGGATCTCGACAAAAGCATCGTACTCGAGGGCGAGGCCGATGATGCGGTCGCGCAGGGTGCGCGATATGTTGGTCGCGTTCCAGACGAACGCTCTTTGGCCCGCAAGTGCCGTCGCGCCGCCTCGATCGCCTGGTGGACGACGCGCCCCTGCCGGTCTTCGGGCGCGACATCGAGCTCCTCGCGCAGTGCATCGAGCGAGACCTGCGGCCAGCCGGCCAGCGCCGACCGGCAGTAGGTGTCCTTGCCGGCACCGGGCAGTCCAGAGAGCACGATGACGCGAGAGCCCTTCGGCGGCGGCGGATCGTAGTGGGGCGAGCGGCCAGACTTGAGGCCATGCCAGATGCGCGCGTGGTCGGAGGCGAAAGGCCAGGGCCGGTCAAGCAGGTCGCGCGACCCGATCTCTTCACTTAGCAACTCCAGACGCATCGCCGTCTCATCGGCATCGGCCGAGATGCGCCCACGCATATCGGCCCCGGCATGGGCGATCAGCTCCCGCCACACGCCGATCTGCGAGAAGGCGATGGCGCGCGGCTCGAGCTGGCGCGAGAGGCCTAAGTGGAATGGCCTCTGATGCCAGGCGATCAGATGATGCACTTGCTCCCGGATCGCCCTCGGCACGCCTTCGCGCCAAAGAAAGGTCCAGGCCATCTGAGCTCCGCGCCTGGCATGGCCGTGGTGATGCACGCGCGTCCGGCCGTTCTCGTCGACGCTCTCCGTGCGCGTCGCCGGCTTGGCGATGTCGTGGAGGAGGGCGGCGAGAAGGAGGCCCGGCCAGCGATCGGGCGCAAGACTGAGTGCGCTCCGCCGGGCGATGAGCGCCTCGACCACCATGCGGGTGTGCGTCCACACGTCCCCTTCGGCGTGGTGGATCGGGTCTTGGAGGCAGGCGGCCATCCCGGTGGCAAACGGCAGGCGCGTCGCAAGCTCGGCCCAGTCGAAAACCGGACGGTCCGCGACGCCAAGCCAATAAGCGCTATCTGCTGACCCTGAGCTGCGGCCGCTCATGCGCCCGCCCCGGCAAAGATATCGATGCCGGGCGCGAGGCGGTTCGGCACGATGGGCCGGTCCTGCCAATGGCTGCCGGAGGTGACGACCGCCTGCAAGTAGCTCTCGCGGATGAACTTGTAGCGGCCGATCACCCGGTCGCCGTCCTCGTGCTTGAGGTATAGCCCCTCGGCAAGATCGCTGGGATCGGTCTCGGCGGCGACGCGATCGGGCGATTGACCGGCGGCGGCCGCCGCCGCGGCGAGCGCGGATTTCCACGCCGGCGACTTGAACCGCGCGGAGCCGACGAGCTTGCGCAACCCCGCGCCATCGTGCACGGCCCCTTCGTGCACGACCGGCACCGGCACGATCGGTAAGCCCTCGAGCAATCGCCGCCGCGCCGGCGTCGAGAGAAACAGCTTCTCGTCCCGATCGAAAACATCGAACTCGAGAAAGTAGTGCGGCAACCGGTCGTAGAAGATGGTGTGCTTGGCATAGCACCACTCGCCGAACACGATGTAGCGGGCGCCGAGCACCGTGTGGAAACGATGCCGGTGCGCCTCGGCCCAGGCCTTGAAGAGGGCGAACTGGGCCTCCCGCCCGCCGCCCCGGAGCACATGCCCCCGCGACTGCAGCTGCAACGATCCATCGGCGCGAAAGCTCAGCGCGGCATTGGCGCCGTCGATCTTCTCCTCGAAGACGAGAGTGCCGCCCCGGAGGTCACCCAGGTCGACCAGGTCGAGATCCTCATCGCCCGGCTGCAGCCGCGAGCCTATGATATGCGGCGTTCGCGGGTATTTCATGAACTGTGTCATGGCTCGTCCTAGTGCCTTCCGGCCTCACTGTGTAAGGCTAACGGCAAACTCCGGCGAGGGCAGTCGGGCTGGGCGATGGTTTCGCCATTGCCGAGCTGGGCCGGGAATGATCATATGCGCGCCCTGGGGATGTCCAATCGGCCCGTGTGGCCGAGCAAATGAACATGGCGAAGGAGGAGGCTCTCGATGACAGGTTTCAACTGGTCACGGCGTACACTCATGGGTGGTGCCGCAGCCGTACTTGCGGCAATGCTCGCAGTTCCGGCGGCCGCCGCCGATACCATCAAGATCGGTGCTCCCATACCCCAGACCGGGCCGTTCGCTTCCGACGGCCAAGTCATGCAGAAAGCTATTCAACTCGCGGTCGATGATATCAACAAGGCGGGCGGTCTCACCGGCCAGCAGATCGAGGTGCTCTGGTTCGACATCGGTGACTTGACGCCCGACAAGCTGCAGGCGGCGGCAGCCAATCTCATCGATCGTAGCAAGGCCGACTTCATCGTCACCGGCTACGGTGGCTTTGGCCCGGACATTCCAGCCTTCTGCCCGCAGGGCGTGCCATTCGTTCACGCCGACGGCGTGACGAGTGTCATCGACCTGATGAACTCCATGAACTGCACCAACATCTTCAACGCCTCCGACGCCGAGCAGTGTACGGCCGTATGATTTTCGGCCAGATGCAATCCATCGGCCATGCCTTTGCGAACAAGAAGATCGCCATCGTGCATGGGCCATACGAGTGGGAGTTTGGTCTGGCGAAGGGGATGGTCGAAGCCGCCACCGAGGCCGGCTGGGAGGTCGTCGTCAAGGAGGAGGTTCCCTACGAGAACGCTCAGTGGACCGGCATCCTCGCAAAAATCCGCGAGGCGGCCCCCGCGCTCGTCCATATCGAGTTGCTCGATCCGGGACTCACCAATACCTTCATCCAGCAGTACCGCGAGAACCCGATCAAAGGAGCGCTGCTGAGCGCCGGATACATCGAGAGCGTGCCGGCCTTCGGCGACGTGATCAAGACGGGAGCCGCCGACGGCGTCCTCGGCATGACCCTCTCGGCCCAGCTGCCGGGCCCCGAGGGCGAGGCCTTCATCGCCAGATGGCAGGCGGCCTACAACGAGCTGCCGCCATAGTCCATCGCGGCGCTCCTCTATGACCAAGTGCAGGCCTGGGCGGCCGCTGTCGCCAAGGTCGGCAATGTCAAGGATCACGCAGCCGTCAACAAGGCGATCCAGGAGTCGTCATACAAAGGCCTGACCGGCACGCTTTCCTTCAACGAGAAGCGCTTCATCCCGACCAATGATGCAACGCAGCCGACCTTCCTGCTGCAGGTGCAGAACAAGACGGTGACGCCGATCATGATCGGATCGAAAAAGGCCGCCGACTTCATCGCCCCGGATTGGATCAAGTAGGAAATAAGGGCTGCGCACAACGACCGGGGCCGGATCAGTTTCCGGCCCTGGCTTCAGCCAGGGAACTTCAGGCATGACGAGCATGGCTCCCAAGGGATTGCACTTCAAGGAGCACCGGCCCTCAGGCACGCTCAGGATCGCCAGCCAGAAGGTCTACACGGACCCGGCGACCTACGAGGCGGAGCTGAACCACGTGTTCGCGGAGGACTGGGTGTTGATCGGCCGGCACGGCACGATCCCCAAGCCCGGCGACTACATGACGGGCAAGGCTGGCAAGAAGCCGGTCGTCTGCATCCGTCAGAAGGACGGCTCGATCAGGGCCTTCGGCAATTTCTGCATGCACCGCTACGCGAGCCTGCTGGACGGCCGCGGCAAGACGGGACGGATCGTGTGCCCCTATCACGCCTGGACCTACGACATTACCGGCCAGCTCATCGGCATCTCCGACCCGCAAGGGTTCGGGACCACCTGCAAGGCCGACATTCAACTGGTGGAGCTTGCCTGCGAGGTCTGGCTCGGCTTCGTCTTCGTGTCGGTCAGGCACGATTTGCCCTCGCTTGCTTCCCGGCTCGCACCCCTGACAGCGCAACTCGCGAACTACGATCTCGGCAACTACGATGACGACTACGCCAAGGATACCGAGCACTGGGGCGGCAACTGGAAGCTCGTCTACGAGAACTTCGTCGAGAGCTATCACCTGACCTATGCGCATCCGCGCTCGATCGGGCCGTCCAATCCGACGCGGCTCGTCGAGCTCGGCCCCGTGGGCCACAAGCATTTCTCGATCCACTACAACCCCTACACGCCTGAGCTCATGCCGGAAATCTGGAACCCGGCGCTGACAGAGGACGAGCGCCGCTGGTTCCTCGTCATCGGCATCTATCCCAATACGCTCATCGGCATCGATGCGAACTTCTGCTGGTATCTGATGCTCGAGCCCGACGCGATCAACCGCACGAACTCGCGTTGGGGCCTCGCTTACACGCCGCATGCGATCAAGGGCATGACGGAGCCGGAAAAGTACACCGCCGAAATCAAGAAGCTCTTCGACACGGCTTTCGAGGAAGACAAGGAGATGGTCGCCCGCGTGCAGGAGGGCGCCAACTTCGGCGCACCGGAACCGGGCTATCTACATTCCTCGCTCGAGGTCTATGTCGACGAGTTCCGCCAGTATCTCGACCGGATGCTGGAGGCCAAGCCCGCCGAAGCCTCGGCCGTCACCGGCGAGACGCGGAGCAAGGCGCGGGCGAAGGCGTGGGTGGCGCGCGTGTGACACGTTGCCGGGCGCGGGCTGCGCCTGTGCATTTCGGAGAAGGTCAAGGCCGCCCGGCCGCATCGCTTTGGCGTGCGCGCTTTACTCGTTTTGTGAGCAAACTGGCCGAATCCAGATCGAGCGCTCGTCCGTCACGGCGCCGCAAATCCTCCTAACCTCCTGATTTTCCGCATAGATGGCATGACCGTTGCCTCTAGCTGTTGGCCTCCACTCCCTGTAGGCAAAACAATCTTGCCGGAATTGGTGGAGTTCTCCGCGCCCGGGCAGGCGCACAGCGCGCGGCGCAGGCAACAGTCAGGTGGCATCTCCATGAACGATCTCAGCGGTACCTTCGACGACACGGCCTTCAACGGCATCCTGCACGCAGGCGGGCGCGGCACCTTCATGCGGACGCCCTACGTCGCGCCGAACGCCAAGAAGCTGAAGGAGGCGAAGGTCAGCGCCGCCTTCCTCGGCTTCCCCTGGGACTCCATGTGCATCAGCCGGACCGGCACAAATTACGGCCCCCGCGCCATCCGCGAGGCCGGTGACCAATTCTCCTTCTACAACGCTTCGACCGGCATGGACTTGACCGAGCACTATCAGTTCGCCGATTGCGGCGACGTGCCCGTTGTTCCGGGAAGCCCTAGGAAAACCATGGATCGCGCGGAGGCCATCGTCTCGGATATTCTCGCCGGCGGCGCCATGCCCGTCACTTTCGGCGGCGATCACTCGGTCACCATCGCCTGCGTCCGGGCGTTTGCGAAGAAGTACAAAAAGCCCGGTCTCGTCCTCGTCGACACGCATTTCGACACGGCGCAGGACGTCGGCGGCGAGATCCTCTCGCATTGCTGCCCGATCACGCGGGCGGTGGAAGCGGGCTTCGATCCCAAGCGCATCGCCATCGTCGGCCCGGGCGGCTGGATGAATCCGCGAAACGAGCTCGCCTACGTCAAGAAGAAGGGCATCACCCTCTTCACCATCGAGGACATCTGGGAGCAGGGCGCCAAGACGATCGCGCAAGCAAGGCCGCGGCGGTGGCATCGAAAGGCGCCGACGGCGTCTACCTCACCTACGACATCGATGCCATTGATGCGGCCTACGCCCCTGGCACCGGCGTGCCGACGCCCGGCGGCATGAGCTCGCGCGAGGCGCTGACCATGGCTTACGAGCTTGGCCGCATGGGGATCGCCGGCCTCGACCTTGTCGAAGTGTCGCCATCCTGGGATCATGACGGCATCACCAGCCGGCTCGCCGTCCGGCTCGTGCTGGAGGCGCTTGCGGGCAACGCGAGCCAGAAGAAAGGACGGCGCAGGAGGTAACCGATGGCGCGGCTCTCGAAGGAAAAGATGGATCGGCTCCGGAAGCTCGCCGAGGGCGAGTTTCTCTCCAGCAGCGATCCCGCCGTCGACGCGTTCCTCAAGCGCATGGAGGCCGAGAAGGCGCCCGTCTTTGCCGACGTCTATGCGGGCGAGATGAATTTCTTCAACGCGCCGCGGAAGAGCAACCTCGACGAGGTGGACCTCGCGGTCATCGGAATTCCCTTCGAGGCGAGCGCGCCGGTCAGAGGCGGCACGCGCTTGGGGCCGCGCTCGTTCCGCGAGTGGTCGAAAGTGAGGGGGCCGGTCCACGACGTCTGGAAGACCATCCCCTTCGAATTGCTCAGCGTCGCCGATGTTGGCGACATTTCCTTCGAGAGCCCGCACAGCGTGCCGCATTGCGTGGAGACCATCCGTGCGACTTTCGCGGACTTCCGCAAGCGGGGCATCACGCCCTATTCGGTCGGCGGCGTCCACACCATGACGCATCCGATCCTCTCGGGGCTGGCCGCGGGGGAACCCATCGGTCTCGTGCAGATCGATGCGCATGCCGATACCGCGCGCGGCACCTTCCAGGGTGACCGGCTCAACGATTGCAAGGTGTTCTTGAACGCCATCCTCGACGAGGCGATCGATCCGGAGCGCTGCATCCAGATCGGCATGCGCGGGTCATTGAGCCCTTACTGGGATTTCTCCCGCGAGGCCGGCATGCGCTACATTCCGATGCACGAGGTCTACGATCTCGGCGTCCACGGCATCCTCGCCGAGATCAAGCGCGTCATCGGCGATGGCCCGTTCTACTTCACGCTCGACACCGACGGGATCGATGCGACCTATCTTCCCGGCACCGAGCTGCCGGAGCCCTTCGGCTTCACGACGCGCGAGGTGGTGCAGATCATCCGCGGCATGCGGGGGCTCGACATCGTCGGCGCCGACCTCGTCGAGCTCTGCCCGCCCTACGACCCCCACGGCATCTCCGCCAATATCGGCGCGGCGCTCGGCTTCGAGGTGGTGTGCCTGCTGGCGGAAGCGCATGTGCGAAGGCATGGGCAGAAGCGGAAGACGCATTGGGGGTAGTAGCATGCATCTCCCAAAGCGAGGAATGCCGGGTCTTCGGCGTGACACGGGCATCGGTTCGCATGCCACAGCTCGCGCCGCCCGCAGTTTGCACACTTGCTGCCACCCGAGGCTTGCACCAGCCTTCCCACTTGCGTCCCCGGCCGCGGCGTGGCCGGCATCGCCGGACGCGCGCAGAGCCGGGGCCTTCACCCAGAACTGGCGAGCGCCGGGTCCACGACGGCGAGGGGTGATGATCCCGGATAGCCGCGCCCATGCGCGGCTTCCGGGAACGCAAGAGGCGGGGGACGCGCCCGGCCGCCCGCCAGCGGCCGTGACGTGCCGTTTGGCCTTGAGGTTGTGAGTATCGCGGCGTTTGCACCAGCCCCCCATCTGCCTTGATCGGATTGCTCCGTTGGCTGAACGAGACCTGCAGGACCGACTGCTCGCGGCGGCTGAGCATGAGGCATGTGAGCAGGTGCTGGCCAGTAGGTTGTTTACTTTGAGCACTTCCTTTCGACCAACCGGCATCCACTTGGGTGGACAAGTGTTCTAGGCGAGTGACTGGAACTCACTGTAGCCCCGCCCCGGCCGCCGCATCGACCCACCACTTCCCCTCACCATTTGACCCCGGAAAACATTGCCACTTGACAGAATACCAACCGGTTGGTATGTAGCAACCCATGAGCAAGTCGACAGCCCAGAAGCGGACGGGACCGAGCGGACCGAAAAGCGCGGGACGGGGCCGGGCCACGCGCCGGAATCAGACCGAGGTCGCGTCCGCCAATCCCCCCAAGGACGCCCGCACCAAGCTGCTCGACGCCGCGCTGATGCTGATCCGCGCCAAAGGCTATGCGGCGACCACCGTCGACGACCTCTGCGCGGCGGCCGGTGTCACTAAGGGCGCGTTCTTCCATCACTTCGCGAGCAAGGAGGCGTTGGCGGTTGCTGCCGCCGCCTACTGGAGCGAGACGACCGGCGCTTTTTTCGCGGCCGCCCCCTATCACCAACACGCCGATCCGCTCGCGCGCGTGCTCGCCTATATCGATTTCCGGAAGTTGATCCTCGTGGGCGAGGTCGCCGCGTTCACCTGCCTCGCCGGCACGATGCTGCAGGAGACCTACGACTCACATCCGGCCATCCGCGCCGCGTGCGATGCCTCGATCAGCGGCCACGCGCAAACCCTCGAGGCCGACATTGCCGCCGCGATGCAAGCGCGCGGCATCGAAGCGGACTGGACGGCGAAAAGCCTCGCGCTCCATACGCAAGCCGTGCTGCAAGGCGCCTTCATACTCGCCAAGGCGAAAGGCGGACCCGGGATCGCCGCCCAGTCCGTCGAGCATCTGAAGCGCTATGTCACCATGCTCTTCGCGGGAACCAGCGGCTCCCGCTCACGTCGCCCCTCGTCAAAGGATTAGAGATCATGATCGAGCAAACGATGCTCGGAAAATCGGACGCGCTTACCGCCCACCGGGCGCTGCGCGCCGAGGAATAGGCCCTCACGAAGGCGCGATCCGCTTGCCGCGAAGCGTCGCACGCTTGACGTCAAACATTCAACACGAGGAGTTGGTACAATGACCAGGAAACATCACCCGCTTCCCCCGATTGTCTCGCGGACGCAATGGCAGGCCGCGCGCGAACAGCTGATGGTCAAGGAGAAGGCCGCCACCCGGGCGCGCGATGCGCTGGCTGCCGAGCGCCGGCGACTGCCGATGGTGAGGATCGAGAAGGACTATGTCCTCGACGGTGCCGGTGGAAAGCGCAAGCTCATCGATCTGTTCGAGGGGCGCCGCCAGCTCGTGCTCATTCACTTCATGTTCGGTCCCGACTGGAGCGAAGGGTGCGCCGGTTGCTCGATGACGGTCGACTCGATGGGTCACCTTTCTCACCTCAACGCACGTGACACGTCGGTGGCACTGGTGTCGCGTGCACCTTATCCCAAGCTTCGAGATTACAAGACGCGAATGGGATGGACGGTGCCCTGGTACTCGTCGCACGGCACTGACTTCAACACGGATTTCGATGTCACGAGGGACGACGAGGAAATCTCCGCGGTGAGCATCTTCCTGCGCGATGGCAATGACGTCTATCGTACCTATGTGACGAGCGGCCGGGGAGACGAAATGCTCGGCACGGTGTGGAGCTACCTGGATCTGACACCCTTCGGCCGGCAGGAAACCTGGGAGGACTCGCCCCAGGGTTGGCCGCAAACGCCTCCCTACGACTGGTGGCGCCATCACGACAAGTATGAGGCCACCCAGGAACGACGCAGCAGCTGCTGCGGTTGAAACCTAGAGAAGACCAACAAACGGCGTTCCGAAAAGGAGTGATGCCATGAGCAATACCCCCCAAGCCAAGTCCATGAAACCCGCTACCTCAGGCGATCGCACCGTCCGCCTGCACCGTGTGCTCGCCGCGCCGCCCGAGAGAGTCTATCGCGCCTTCACCGATGGGCCCGCCTTTGCCAAGTGGCTGCCGCCCTACGGTTTCACGTGCACTGTCCATCACCTGGAGCCGAAAGTCGGCGGCACGTTCCGCATGTCCTTCACGAATTTCACGACCGGCCACAGTCACGCCTTTGGTGGCGAATACCTGGAGCTCGTGCCGAACGAGCGTCTCCGCTACACCGACAAATTCGAGGATCCGAACTTGCCGGGCGAGATCGTCGTGACGGTCAAGCTCAAGAAAGTCTCGGTCGGCACCGAGATCGACATTGAGCAAGCGAACATCCCGGCCGTCATTCCGCTGGAGGCCTGCTATCTCGGTTGGCAGCAGTCGCTCGTGCAGTTGGCGCGGCTCGTCGAGCCGGATATCCGGCAGTAGAGGGAGCGTTCCATGACAGCCAAAGTCCGTACTTGCCTGTGGTTCAACGGCAAAGCCGAGGAGGCGTCGTCGTTCTACGTTTCGCTGATCGCCAACTCGGCCATCGAGAGCATTACGCGCCTCGATCATCCGATGACCGGCAAGGAGGGTGACCTCGCCATCGTCGCGTTTTCGTTGGCCGGTACGTCCTACATGGCCTTCCATGGCGGGCCAGCGTTCACGCACAGCGAGGCGGCCTCGATCGTGGTTTCGACGAAGGACCAAGCCGAGACCGACCGGCTCTGGTCCGCGCTCATCGCCGACGGCGGTGCAGAAAGCATGTGCGGCTGGTGCAAGGATCGCTTCGGCCTCTCCTGGCAGATTGTGCCGGAGGCCTTGCCGCGCTGCCTGACGGCGTCCGACAAAGCCGCCGCCGGGCGCGCCATGAAAGCGATGCTCACGATGCGCAAGATCGACATCGCGGGAATCGAGAAGGCGTTCGGCGGCTGAGCCGCAGAAAACCAAACCGAGGAAAGTTCGCGATGACCTACGTCGATGGCTTTGTAGCCGCAGTTCCCAGTGCCAATCGCGAGGCCTATCGAGAAATGGCCGGCGATGCGGCAGTGGTTTTCAAGGATCACGGCGCGCTCAAGGTCGTCGAGTGCTGGGGCGACGATGTGCCTGAAGGCAAGGTCACGTCGTTCCCGATGGCCGTGAAGTGCCAGGACGATGAAACTGTCGTCTTCTCATGGATCGTGTGGCCCTCCCGGGTCGCGCGCGACGAAGGCACAAAGAACGTCATGGCCGATCCGCGCATGAAAAGGCCCGATGTGGATCTCTTCGACGCCCGGCGCATGATCTATGGCGGGTTCGAGATGCTGGTTGAGCTTTGAGGCATGGCGGGCGTTCACGAGGAGGCAGACATGGTCAAACCCATCGCAACGGCGACGATCGAGAAGGGCACGGGCAAGCCCTGGGACTATTGGCTGAAGCGCCTGACGAAAGCGTCCGCGGCGGACCTCAGCCATAAGGACATCGCCACGCTCCTCGGGGAGAAATGGGATGTTCCGGGATGGTGGGCGCAAACCATTGCGGTCGCCTTCGAGCAGCACATCGGCCGGCGCATTCCCGGCCAGACGAGCAATGGCCGGTATGAGGTTTCGGTTTCGCGGGTAGTGGCCGGAATGCCTGATACTCTGCGCGATGCGTGGGCGGCATCGGCCGCTCAACGCAAGCGCCTCGCCGGTCGCAAGCCGATCGATCGGCCGTCGACGAGCGGGACAAAGAAACGTCTCTACTGGCGCTGCAAGCTCGACGACGGCTCCAGTATCACCGTCAGTTTCGAGTCAAAAGGGAGCGGCAAGGCCTTGATCTCTCTCGCTCACGGTTCGGCGCGAAAGCTCGATGCGGAGCCGCTGAAGAGGCGTTGGGCCGCAATGATCGAGGCGTTACGCCCAGCCGTATGAGGATCGATGGCGGCGCTGCGTGCGCTGGAAAGCCGCGTCTCGCCGATCGACCATCGGCTCGGTGACGTAACATCAGATGTGATGCAACAGGAGGAAAAGCAATGAAGCTCGTCTTACGCCTACTCGCCGTGCTTGCACTGCTCTTGGCAGGTTTCCTTGGTTACGCAGCCACCAAGCCCGACAGTTTCCAGATCGCGCGATCGATCGAGATCAAGGCGCCGCCCGAGAAAATCTTTCCGATGGTCAACGATCTCCAGGCGTTCAACACCTGGAATCCTTTCTATGGCAAGGACCCCGCGGCGACGTTTGCCTATGCGGGGCCGCCCGCCGGTAACGGCGCGATCCATACCTGGGATGGTAACGGCGACGTCGGCAAGGGCTCCATCGAGATCGTGGATAGCCAGGCGCCCGGCCGGGTAGGCATGCGGCTCGACATGGTCTCGCCCATGGAGGCGCACAACGAGGTCGCGTTCACGCTTCTGCCCGAGGGCGGCGCGACGAAAGTCACCTGGGAGATGCGCGGCACGCAGCCCTTCCTCGCCAAGGTGATGGATGCAATTTTCGGCATGGATGCAATGGTCGGCACGGAGTTCGAGAAGGGGCTTCAGAGCCTCAAGGCCAAGGCCGAAGCGATGTGAGAGGGCGAGCGGGATGATCGGGCGATGGGTGATGCCGCTGACTGTCGTGGGTTCGCTTGCCGCCTGCTCGCAACACCCTTCGACCGCACCGCGCGCTCACGCATCTCCGGCGAAAAGTTTTGTCGATTTGATTCGTTCGTCATGGCTCCAATCTCTCAAGAGGTGGAGCCTCCGGCAAACTCGGGGCGATTCAATCATGACCTTCGATGAACTCTATCACAGAGCGCGGTACATCGTTGACCACGCTGGCGACCATTGAGTTGTCAAGCATTGCCGCCGATTCACCACGTGTCGAAGTCGCTGCCGGCCGGGAAGACCATGCACTCGCCGGTTGGCGAGGCTCAGGCCACTCGAATGAGTGACAGAGAGACAACCCGCAACTCGCCCCTACCCCGCCATCGCCACCTGCTTGCCCGCCACCAGCCGCCCCTCCCACGCCAACGCATGGGCGACGATCTCATCCAAGTTGGCATGCTCCGGCACCCAACCCAGCGCCTCGCGGATGCGGCCGGCACCGGCGACCAGCGCCGCCGGGTCGCCCGCACGGCGCGCGGCCAGATGCACCGGAAAATCGACGCCGGAGGCGCGCTTTACCGTTTCGATGACGTCAAGCACGGACGCGCCTCGGCCATAGCCGCAGTTGAACACGTCCGACTTACCGCCGTCGTACAGATACTCGAGCGCCGCCACATGCGCGCGGACGAGATCGGTGACGTGGATGTAGTCGCGGACACAGGTGCCGTCGGGCGTCGGATAGTCGGTGCCGAAGACGTCCAGATGCGGCCGGTCGCCCAGCGCCACCTGGCACGCTGCCTTGATCAGATGTGTCGCGCGCGGCGTCGACTGGCCGGTGCGGCCTTGTGGATCCGCGCCGGCGACGTTGAAATAGCGCAGCGCCACGTAGCGCATGTCATGCGCGCGCGCGGTGTCGGCAAGCATGAACTCGGTCATCAGCTTGGAGGCGCCATAGGGCGAGATCGGCTTCAGCGAGGCGCTCTCGGGAACGGGCGACACTTCGGGCGTGCCGTAGACGGCCGCCGTCGAGGAGAAGATGAAGTGTTCCACGCCTGTCGAGACGGCGGCCTCGATGAGGGCGCGCGACTTGACCGTGTTGTTGTTGTAATAGCCGAGTGGATCGACCATCGAGTTCAGGCACGACGATCGAGCCCGCGAAATGGACGATGGCGCGGATGTCGTGCTTGCGGATGAGGGTCTGGACGAGCGCCTGGTCGCCGACATCACCGACGACGAGCCGCGCGCCGGGAGCGACGCCTGAGCGGAAGCCGGTCGAGAGATTGTCGAGCACGGTCACCGCCTCGCCGCGGTCGATCAGCTCGTGCACCATGTGGCTGCCGATGTAGCCGGCGCCGCCTGTCACCAATACGCTCACTCTGACGCTCCCAGTCGATGGTTTTTCGTTCTGCTCGTGTTTGCATGAACCATGCCGGGTAGTTTTCAGGTGAAAGCGCAGCGATGACCTCGCAAGCTGGTTAAGAAGGATTAACTCCGTCATGCGAAAGTGAGACGGCGAACTCGAAATGCGTCACGGCCGGGATGCCGGAGACCCATATTCGTACGGCCCGCGCGGGCCGGAATGCCGGTTGCATTCGCGAGCAAACAGACGATTGATGGCGCCACATTGTCCAGGCAACGTGAGCAGTGAGAGACCCATGAGCAATCCCCGCATCCGCAAGGCCGTTTTCCCGGTCGCCGGTCTCGGCACGCGCTTTCTGCCCGCCACCAAGGCGATCCCGAAGGAGATGCTGACGGTGGTCGACAAGCCGGTGATCCAGCATGTCGTCGAGGAGGCGCGGGACGCCGGCATCGAGCACTTCATCTTCGTCACGGGGCGCAACAAGGCGGTGATCGAGGATCATTTCGACAAGCAGATCGAGCTCGAGGCGACGCTGCGTGCGCGCGGCAAAAAAGAAGAGCTCGACATGCTGGACGAGCTATTGCCGCTGCCCGGCTCGCTGAGCTTCACGCGCCAACAGGAGCCCTTGGGGCTCGGCCACGCCGTCTGGTGCGCGCGCGACATCGTCGGCGAGGAGCCGTTCGCGCTGTTGCTGCCGGACATGCTGCATCATGGCGAGAAGCCGTGCCTTGCGGAGATGATCGAGGCTTACGGGCAGACCGGCGGCAATCACATCGCGGTGGCGCCGGTGCCGGAGGAGGAGGCGCACAAATACGGCATCGTCGGCGTCGAGGATCGCACCGCCAAGGTCTCGCGCATCACCCAGATGGTCGAGAAGCCGGCGCGGGGGACGGCGCCGTCCAACCTGCACATCACCGGCCGCTACATCCTGCAGCCCGGCATCTTCGATTTGCTCGGCGACCAGGAGCGCGGGGCGGGCGGCGAGATACAACTGACCGACGCGATGATCCGTCTCGCAGCATCTGAGGCCTTCCACGCCGTCCGCTTCGATGGCCAGATCTACGACAGCGGCTCCAAGCTCGGCTTCCTCATTGCCAATGTCGCCTACGCGCTCGAGCGCGCTGATCTCGGTCCGGATTTGCGGCGGGAGTTGAAGAAGCTGGTGTAGGAGCACGAAGCTCGCCGCATCTTTCCTCCCCATATGAAGGGGTAGGAAGGGCACCTACTGCCGCAACGTCCCCGTCACCCGGAACAGATTGTCCGTATAATCCCCGCCCGCCTCGCTCGACCAGAATTCCGTGCGCTCATAGGCGGCGCCGAGCACCCACTCTCGGCCGACGAGGTATTCGAGGCCGAAGCGGCCGGTGAGCGCGTCCTCCTCGATCGCCGTGCCGGCATAGTCGCGGGCGGTATAGTCGAGGCCGGCGATGGCCGCGAACCAGCGGCGGAACTCGTGGCGGACTTCCAGATCGGCGTTGCGCTCCAAGGCTCCAGCCGAGCCGGCGATGGAGGTCGGCGCTATGGCGGAGCGGAAGCCGAGATTGATGGTTGTCAGCGCGGAGGGTGTCCAGGTGAGCTTGCCGTCGGCAACGAGACCCTCGATGGAGGCCAACGCATCGGCATCGGGGCTCTCGACGAGCTTGCCGGCCGAAAGCTCGCCGGTGAGCTTCGCCGTGATCTCGGCGGCAACGCCCGCGCGTGTGACGTGGCCGTCGGCATCGCGCAGCAGACCGTCGGCGGCGGAGGCCGCGCCATAGGTCCGCCGCGATACCTCGTGCTCGACGAAGAGGTGCAGCCCCGGCGAAACCTCGTAGGCCGCGCGCAAGCCCAACGCCTTCTCGATGTAGTCCTCGGAGGCATCGAGGCCGTCGCCGCTGCGTTCGCTATCGGCGAGGGCGCCGCGCAGCCGCAAGGTCAGGCGGTTGAAGCGCTGGGTGAGCGCCAAGCTTGCGGTCTTGGCGGTGACATCGGGCCGGTCGGCCGCGCCGGCCGGGAAGTCGATTGTGCCGCGGCTTTCCTGCGAGAGCAGGTAGCCGAGCGCGCCATCGATGAGGGTGTCGCTCGTCACGTCGACACGCCCGCGCAACTTGGCGTCGAGGGAGCGCTCGTCTTCGCTGTCGAATTTCTGATACGTGCTCGCAATGCCCGAGACATCGGCTTCCAGACTATGCCGGCTCCAATCCGAGACGACCCTGAGCGCGGGGAGGATGGCGAGCGCACGGTCGGAGATGGCGCCGGATCCGGTCCGGAGCACGTTGTCGTCGAAACGCTGCTCGAGCGTCACGGAGGGATAGAGGATAAAGCTCCCGGCGCGGATGCCGATCGGCGCGTAGGGGTCCTCTTCCTCGTAAGTAGGCCGGAAGCTGGGTCCGACCGCCGGCAGCCCGCCACCGTCTCCGCCGGGGTCTGGCGGCGCTTCGGCTGTGGCCTCGGCAGCGGGATCGGCCGTCTCCCCGGCGCCGGGCTCGGGCGATGTGGCGGAGGGATCGAGGTCCGCCGGGTCGACGATCTCGATGGCGCGGCCGGTATTCTGCGACACCGCCGGAGTAGGGTCGTCCGCGGGCGCTTCGGCGATCTCGTCCGGCGTGCCGTCGGCGGCAAGGTCGGCGTCGAGTGGTTGTTCGGTGTCGGGGTCCAACGGTTCCGCATCTGCCGACGGCGGCTCGAGATCGACATTGATGTCGCCGTCCTGGACGGCGGGACGCTCGGCCTCCTGATCGTCGAGCGGCGCTGGCTCGCCATAGCTCCCGGCATCGCCCAGTTCATCCGCTGAAGCGCCGGGGCTCGTTGCATCCGAGGCTGTGCCGCGCAGATCGCCGAGCGCCTCCTCGGCGGCCGTCGCGCTCGACTGCGCCCAGGCTCCAGGCATGCCACAGGCGAGCGCGAGGAGGCTCGCGCCGGCGACGATCCGGATGAGTTGAGACAGTCTCGCCACGCAGATCTCGAGGACAAAGCGGTTTCTACGCGGGACTGGCCCCGACAGTGCCTTCGGAGCGGTTAAGGAGTGGTTGCCAGACCCAATTGAGTGCTTCCGGAAAAAGCCTGTCCCGGCGAAGGCCGGGATGCGAAGCGGTTTTCCGATAAGAAGCACGACAAACCAAGGAATTAGGGTGTTGGAGTGATTCAACCAAGATGGGAAACACCCTAGAGTGAGACGCCGTGTCCGTTGAAAGGCCGCCCTGCATGCTGGACAAGGGGCCTCAACTCTTCAAGGCTGCGGCCAGGGCCGAGGTGCGAAGGGGAACGAGAGGCCAGAATGAAACGCCTTGGGCGAAAAACCGCCGTTAGCAGGCGTCCGGGCAAGACGAAGGCACGCGCGCGCGCCCTTGTCCGTAAGCCCGCTGCGCGCGTCGGCTCGAAGCCGGGCCGGATTTCCGAAGCCGCCGTCGAGTCCGCCTTGCGCACGGTTCGCCTGGAGGCGGAGGGCTTGACGGCCCTCCATGCCGCGCTGAGCGGCGACCTCGCAACCCCGTTCCGCGACGCCGTCGGCCTCATCGCCTCGGCTCGCGGCCGGGTCATCGTCTCCGGCATGGGCAAGAGCGGTCATGTCGCGCGCAAGATCGCGGCGACGCTGGCCTCGACCGGCACGCCCGCCTATTTCGTCCACCCCTCCGAGGCCGGCCATGGCGATCTCGGCATGGTGACGACGGACGACGTGATTTTGGCGCTGTCCTGGTCCGGCGAGACGGTCGAGCTGAAAAGCCTCATCACCTATTCCGGCCGCTTCCGTGTGCCGCTCATCGCGGTGACCAGCCGGGCCGAGAGTGCGCTGGCGCGGGCGGCGGCCATCTCGCTCGTGCTGCCGAAATCGACGGAGGCCTGCCCGCATGGCCTGGCGCCCACCACGTCGACGACGATGCAGCTGGCGCTGGGCGACAGCCTCGCGGTGGCGCTGCTCGAGGGGAAGGGCTTCACCGCCGCCGACTTCAAGACCTTCCACCCCGGCGGCCAGCTGGGCGCAAGCCTGAAGTTCGTCGCCGACGTCATGCATCGCGGCGATCGCCTGCCTATCGCGGGCTTACGCGTCGCCATGAGCGTGGCACTCGTCGTCATGACCGAGAAGAGCTTCGGCTGCCTCGGCGTCGTCGACAGTAAAGGCCGCCTCGCAGGCGTCATCACGGATGGCGACCTGCGCCGCCACATGCAGCGCAATCTGCTGAAGCTCAAGACCGCCGACATCATGACGCGGGCGCCCAAATCCGTGCCGCCCGACATGCTCGCTTCCGCCGCGCTGGAGGTGATCAACTCGTCCAAGATCACCTCGGTGTTCGTGGTCGAGAAGGGCAAGCCCGTCGGCATCATCCATGTGCACGATCTGCTGCGGGCAGGGGTGGCGTAGGGCGGAAACCCGAGGTTCGTCCTTGCCGGTGCCTCAGCCATCGGACTTCGTCTTCCAATCGCCCGTCGTGTTCCACCAACGGTGCGGATTGGCCTTGTCGTCGAGCCCCTTGGTGCGGCTCACCAGCAGCTCTTCGACCTTGATGGTCTGCTCCTGGTAGCTGTGGACCTGATAGATGGCCTCGACGACCTCCTCTAGGATGCGCCGGTCGGGCGGAATCTCGAAATTGATCTCGACGACGCCGGGGCGCTGCCGCACCTCGGTCTCGCGCCCGGCTGCCGCGCCGTCGAGCGGGCGGTAACGCTCGATCCCCGGCGCCGCCACCCAGGCGTTGTTGTCGTAGGCGCCCTGGGTCAGTGGCACGATGCGCGCGACGTGCGCCATGAGGCGCTCGACGTCTTCGACCGGGGCGAGCACGCGAACGGAATAGAGGCGCTCCATGCGGATGGATGGCGTCATGAATGGCTCGATCATCGGGCTTCCTCCGGTTTCGAAAGCGCCGACCGTAGCGAAAGCCTGCTGACAACAGGGTGTCAGCAGTGATGTGGTACCGAGCCCCCAATGCCCGAGGGAGACCATCCCGTGAGCCGCTCAGACCGCATGTTCGAGGTGATCCAGATCCTGCGCTCGGCGGAGGCGCCGATGACAGCGGCCGAGATCGCCGAGGCGCTCGAAGTCACCAAGCGCACGGTCTATCGCGATATCGCCACTCTGCAGTCCATGCGCGTGCCGATCGCGGGCGAGGCCGGCATCGGCTATGTCATGCGGCCGGGCTTCGATCTGCCGCCTGTGATGTTCACGGCAGAGGAGGCGGAGGCGATCACTGTGGGCTTGGCGTTGCTCGGCCGCACGGGGGACCGGAGCCTGCTGAAGGCGGCCCGAAGCGCAAGCCGCAAGATCGCGGATGTGGTGCCGGAGGACCTCGAGGACGACTTCGATACGCCTTACCTGCACGCCTCCGGCTGGCACTCCATACCCCCCTCGCTCATCGATCCTGAACGCTTGCGGCGGGCCATCCGCGAGACGGAAGTCTTGTCGATCACCTATGTCGATGCAAAATCCGAGACGACGGTCCGGAAGGTCAAGCCGCTCGCGGTCGTTTACTACATCGAGGCGCTGGTACTGGTGGCATGGTGCGACCTGCGCGGCGGCTTCCGTCACTTCCGCGTCGATCGACTACAGTCCTGCACCGCGACGGGCGCGCGCTTCCATAGCGAGGCGGATCATTTGCGCCGCCGATGGCACGAGCTGCAAAAGCGCCCTTGAGGACGAGCCCGGCCGTCACGATTTCGCCTCACGAACAAATTTTGCCGGGCCGGAACACGGTGTTGACCGGATCAGCCCCCCTTTGCCTCGGCCAACCGACCTGGGCTAAGGTCGCCACCATCCGCTCCACCATCTTTCACAATCCCCATCAGGTGGAGCCATGGGAGGAAACTGCATGCGTCACATCACGAAAACCCTGGCGCTCGGCCTGCTCGCGGGCACGCTGCTCGCCAGCGGCGCAAACGCCAAAACCCTCGTCTACTGCTCGGAAGGGTCGCCAGAGAACTTCAACCCGCAAATCAACACCACCGGCACCAGCCTCGATGCGGCCCGGCCGATGTACAACCAGCTCGTCGAGTTCGAGCGCGGCTCGACGAAGGTCATTCCGGGCCTCGCCGAAAGCTGGTCGACCAGCGACGACGGCAAGACCGTGACGTTCAAGCTCCGCGCCGGCGTCAAGGTGCAATCGAACGCCGCTTTCACGCCAACCCGCGACTTCAACGCCGACGACGTGCTGTTCTCCTTCAACCGCATGTGGAAGGCGGATCACCCCTACAATAAGGTCTCCGGCGGCGCCTACGACTACTTCAATGACATGGACATGCCGGGCATCATCGCCAACATCGAGAAGACGGACGACCTGACCGTCGTCTTCACGCTCTCGCAGCCCAACGCCCCCTTCATCGCCAACATGGCGATGGATTTCGCGACCATCCTGTCGGGTGAGTACGGCGATGCCATGCTCAAGGCCGGCACGCCCGAGAAGGTCGACCAAGAGCCGATCGGCACGGGACCGTTCTCCTTCGTCGCGTACCAAAAGGACGCGGTCATCCGCTTCAAAGCCTTCGACGGCTATTGGGGCGGCAAGGCCGCGATCGACGATCTCGTCTTCGCCATCACGCCCGATCCGACGGCGCGCTACGCCAAGATCAAGGCCGGCGAGTGCCATGTCATGATCGCGCCGAACCCGGCGGATCTCCCGGCGATGAAGGCGGATGCGGCCGTCACCGTCCTCGAGCAGGCCGGCCTCAACATCGGCTATCTTGCCATGAACGCCGAGAAGCCGCCCTTCGATAAGGTCGAGGTTCGCAAGGCCGTCGCCATGGCCATCGACCGCGATGCGATCCTGAAGGAGGTCTATCAGGGCGCAGGGCAGAAGGCGAAGAACTTCATCCCGCCGACTATGTGGTCCTACAATGAGGGCACGGCCGAGATCGAGTACAGCCCGGACAAGGCCAAGGAGATGCTGAAGGCCGCCGGCGTCGAGACGCTGACGACCGATCTGTGGTGGATGCCGGTGCAGCGTCCCTACAACCCCAACGCGAAGCGCATGGCCGAGATGATGCAGGCTGACCTCGCGAAGGTCGGCATCACGGCTGAACTCAAGAGCTTCGAGTGGGGCGAGTATCGCAAGCGTCTGCAGGCCGGCGAGCATCAGATGGGCTTGCTCGGCTGGACCGGCGACAACGGCGATCCCGACAACTTCTACTTCCTACTCGGCTGCACCGACGGCAAGCCCGCCGGTCAGAACATCGCCAAGTGGTGCAATGACGACTTCAACAAGATGATGGTCGAGGCACGCAACATGTCGGACGCGGCCAAGCGCACCGAACTCTATCAGAAGATGCAGGCGATCCTGGTCGAGAACGTGCCCTCGCTGACGGTCGCGCACTCGACCGTCTTCGAGCCGATCCGCAAGGAAGTCGATGGCTATAAGGTCAGCCCCTTCGGCCGGCATGAGTTCTACGGCGTGGATATCAAGTAGTAGGTCTTTGCTGGGAACGGCAGGACGATCACGCAGGGCGGCCCTCGAGCCGCCCTGTTGTTTTGAAAAGACCGACTATGCCAAACCGCAGAATGCTCGACCCGTTCGATGGCCCCAGAGGGGCCATTGACTGTAGCCACGGGTTCAGCGCGAGGCCGGGCGAAGGCCCAGCCTCGCAGCGAACCCGTGGGAGAAAAGGTTGAACGATGCTGCCCCGGCAGGGGCAGAGGAGGACCACGCCACCCATCCTCCGCCGCTTTGGGACGGAGCTTCGGGCGAGACGTTCCCCACGGGCTCGCTGCGCTCACCCGTAGTATAATCCGCAGCCCCTTCGGGGCTTGGTCAGCATCGCTAGCCCTGATATCCCTCCGGGCACTGGCCGCCGTCGAGGCAGGTGCACCAGGCCTCGCCGCGCTTGCCGCCGGCATAGGGGAAGGCGAGGCCCTTCTTGATCATCAGGCTGCCGAGGTCGAGCCACTTGTGGTTGGCATAGACTTCGAGCCGGCCGAGGCGGCGGCCGCCATACTTGTCGCTCTCGATCTCGCAGACGCGGGCGAGCCCGCGCACGGGACGGGACAATCCTTCGGAAAGCTGGCTGACGAGAAAGCTCTTCGCCTCGACGGCCTTGGCGCGCTCGGCGTCGCACTGGGCCCGGCCGCCCGTCTCCGGCGTGTCGATGCCGGTGATGCGGAGCTTGACGCGGATCGCCACTTCAGGATCGGAGGTGTCGACATAGCCATACACCGTATCGCCGTCGATGACGTTGACGAGCAGCATCGAGTAGCAACCGGGCGGGTGCTCGCCCGCGGCGGAGGCGCTGGTTGGCAACGATAACACGGACGCGAAGGCAGCAGCGGCAAGCTTGGCAATGATAGCGCGCATGAACCCATCCTCCTATCGAGCAAGGCTCGATGCTGGCAGATGGGGACCGATCATGGCGACAGGGTGATTATCCTTCGCTCTGCAACACAAGACAGTATTTCTGAAACAAGCGGGAGTCGGGGAATGCTCAGATCGCGCCGGTCCTCACATCGAAGGTGCAGGGTCCCGGCTCCCGACTCCCAAATCTCTCAGCTCTCCGGGCAGAGCTCGAAGGCCTTGGCGAGCGCTTCATCCTCGGAGGAAAAGCTGCCGACCATCTCGCCGCCCTTGGCATAGACCTTGATGAAGGCCTCGGCCTGGGCGTTCTCCTTGCCCTCGTGGACGGAGAGCGCGGTGTAGCGCGTGAGGCCTTCGCCTTTGGAGGCGATCAGCAACGCCTTGGCGCCGCCGTAGCTTGCGGTGAAGACCTTGCAGGCGCTGTTGGCAGGCTCGGCAGGCAAAGCTGGAGCCGACAGCGATGCGACCTTGGTCTTGGTCTCGCTCGTGGCCAGCGCGGTTTCATCGGGATTGACGCCGAGCGCCATCTTTTTGTTGGCGAGGATGTCTTTCTCGGATTGGTCGCCGCTTTCGTCGGCTTTGTGCGTCGCGGTATCAACCGAGGCCGTCGCGTCGGCGGCGGGGGCCTCGGCGACCGTCTCCTCCTCTTCGTTGCCGGTGCAGAACTTGCCGCGATAGGACTTGGCGACGGTCTCGATGTCGTCCGAATATCCCTTGTCGGTCGGCGACCAGCGCTTGGTCAGATCGGTGAAGGTCACCGGCCGGTCGAAGCCCTGCGCCCAGGGCAGGATGATATCGGTAACGAGTTTGGTGCGCTCGGCGGCAGGCTCCTCGACCGGATTACCGGAGTAGAGGCGGATATGGCCGAGATGGCCGAGCACGCCCGTCGAGACATCCGCGAAGCTCTCGCCGGGGGTGCCGTTGCCGGTCGCGCCGAGGCCGGCGAAATTGTTCTGCGCCGGTTTCACGTCGCCCCATTTGCCGCTGGGCGCCTTGTAAGACAGCCAGTTCGTCTCGACCAGCATCTGGAAGAAGGCGTAGTCCCAGCGGACGCCGAGCGCGGTGCCGTGCGTCTTGTAGTCGGCCGCGATGTTGTCGAGCCGCGTGTCGAGCGTTTTGTTGCGGGCCTTCACGAACTGCATCAGCCGGTCGGGCTTGACGCAGGCGGGCACGCTGTTGCCATCCGAGGTGAGGATGGCCGGTGTGACGGCGGCGAAGGCCGTGCTGCTCAGCAGCATGACGGCAAAGGCAGAGGCGGCGAAAGAAAGCTTCATCATATGTTCCGACCCGAATTAACTCTTGGGCTGACAAGCCCGGGCTTACTGAGGACGCGGGTGCGCGGTACTCCCGTCCGATCGGGATCGATACAAGATCGACTATGCTAACTTTTCCGTTACTTCCGGCGCCATTGAGGCGTGGGTGGGCCCATTTCGGGGCGTCGACGCAAGGTATGGTTAGCGCCGCGTTATGGAACGTTCGATTTCGATACCAACCGCTTTGGCATCGCCGTAAATCTCTGGTTTGGAAATGCTCACGCGGACGGTAAGAATTCGGCCGTCGAGCGGCAGTGTCGCTAGGGCTATTCGCTCGGCGAGAGTCTCCAGCAGATTGACATTCCCCTCGCGCGCCAGGTCGCGCGCGGTCTGGACGATCTGGTCGTAGTCAACGACATCGGCGAGGCGATCGCTACCAGGCTCGCCCGTTTCCTCGGCCGCGATATCGAGCGAGATGAAAATGCGTTGTGGCTTAAGCTTCTCGTGCGGGTGGACGCCGATCACGGTGTCGACGGCGAGTTCGCGGATGAAGATATGGCGGATGCCGGGGGCCGGCTCGTGCGCGCGCGGACGCGTTTGGCGAGGCGGCGGCGCGCAAGCATGAGAGCCAATCTCCGGCGCCGTCGCCTCATCGCCCATCCGCCATTCCAGATGCTGGCCGCCATCGAGCGCGATCATCTGCCCCGTCATGGCGGGCGCTTGGAGGATGTAGCGGAGCGCCGCCGCGATCTCCTCAGGCGTCGTGCCGCGTCCGAGCGGCATCGCGGCCTGTTGGCGGGCGAAGGCCTCCGCCGACTGATGGATGCTCTGCACCGCCGGACCCGGGCCGATGGCATTGACGCGGATGCGGGGTGCCAGCGCCTGGGCAAGCATCCGCGTCGCCGACCACAGCCCCGCCTTGGCGATGCCATAGGAGAAAAAGTCGGGCGATGGCCGCCACACCCGTTGGTCGATGAGATTGACGATCTGACCCTCGGCGCCGTCGGGAAGCTGGCGCGCGAAGGCCTGCGCGAGGAAGACGGGGGCATCCAGATTGACGGCGAGGTTCTGCCGCCACTGCGCCTCACTGAGGCTGCCGGCGGTGTCGAAGAGAAACAGCGAGGCGTTGTTGACGAGGCAAGTGACGGGGCCGAGCGCTGCGCGGCAATCATCCATCAACGCAGAAGCGGCGCCCGTCTCGGAGAGGTCGGCGGCAAGCACCGCGGCGCGGACACCCAGTGCCCGGATTTCCTCAGCCGTCGCCTCGGCCTCCGCGCCCGAGCTCATGTGGTGGACGCCGACCGCATAGCCTTGTCGGCCCAGCTCGAGCGCCAACGCCTTGCCGACGCGCTTGGCGGCGCCGGTGACGAGGGCGACTTGAGCAAGCTTCGACATTGGTTTTGTCGTGCTTCTTATCGGAAAACCGCTCTGCACTTTTCCGGAAGCACTCCCCTAGCTGTTGTCACCGTCGAGAATGCCACCCAGCGGCCCGAGCAGCGAGCCCTGATCGACATTGCGCGGCCCGGCCGCCGCCATCATGCGCCCGGCCAGCCGCGAGAACGGCAGGCTCTGCAGCCAGACCTTGCCGGGGCCGGTGAGCTTGGCGAAAAACACGCCCTCGCCACCAAAGATCATCGACTTGATGTTGCCGGCGCGCTCCAGATCGAAATCGACCGTCGGCATCACGGCAACGACGCAGCCAGTGTCGACATGCAGCACTTCGCCCGGCGCCAGCTCCTTCTCGACGACGGTGCCGCCCGCATGCACGAAAACCCAGCCATCGCCTTCCAGCTTCTGCATGATGAAGCCCTCGCCGCCGAACAGGCCGGTCATGATCTTTTTCTGGAAGTGGATACCGATGGAGACGCCCTTGGCGGCGGCGAGAAACGAATCCTTCTGGCAGATCAGCCGTCCGCCGAGCTCGGACAGCCGCATGGCGAGGATGTGCCCGGGATAGGGGGCGGCGAAAGCGACGCGCGCCTTCCCCCGGCCTTCGTGCGTATAGACCGTCATGAACAGGCTCTCGCCGGTGAGCAGCCTTTTTCCCGCGTTGGCGAGCTTGCCGAAGAAGCCGCCCGTCTGCGCCTGGCTGCCATCGCCGAACACCGTCGCCATGGCGACGTCCGCGTGCTTGAACATCATCGAGCCCGCTTCCGCGACGGCGCTTTCGCCGGGATCGAGCTCGATCTCGACGAACTGCATCTCGGCGCCCTTGATCTCGAAATCGATGTCGTCCGTGCCGCCCGTGCTGGTGTGATGGGCCGATGTAACCTGTGGGACGGAGCCGAAGATGGCCATGGGGAAACCTCGTGCAGCTGAGTTTGTGTGAACCTTAGTAGCGAGCTGCGGCAGCCGGGTCTAGGCGACGCGACCCGCTTGGCGAAGCTCCGGGCAGAGACTATGGTTTGCGGAGAGCAAGGGTTGAGATTGACGGCGGCGGGGCCATGACCTGGGTGCTCATCGGCTTGGCTGCCTTGATGGCGGTGACGGTGGTTCTGCTGTTCATGGCGCATGCCTCGCGCCTGCAGCAGGTCGTGGCTGATGTCGACCGCGCGCCGGACCGTCCCGTGCCCTTCGGCTACGCGACCGCCTGGCTCGCCATCCGGACGGCCGACACGATCCGGGTGCTCGAGGCGCTCGACCTGACGGAGCCGGTGCGCGCCAGCTGGAAGGGCGGGATCGCCGCCACCTACGACGAGGCGACGGCGGATACTCATGTGTTCGTCGCACCGCCAGTCGCGGGATGGACTTTCGTCATCGGGCTGACGCTGCCGCAGCCGGCGGGCATCGCCTACTATGATCGCGCCGGGCAATTGCTCGAGGCGCTCGCAAGTGAGTTCCCTGACGTGCAGTACTATTTCAACTATCCGCTGCTCGACCTTTATGGCTGGGCGCGCTGGAAGGACGGGCGGCTGCTCCGCGCTTTCGCCATGGGGGGCGAGGGCGTGCTTTGGAACTCAGGAAAACTCACCGAGGGCGAGAAGCAGGTGGGCCTCAGATTGCCGCCGGCCGGCAAGTCCGCCTCAAAATCGGCGTGGCAGGAGACGCATAGCTATCCGAGTGAGGAGCTGGTGGTGAGGCTTGCGGGCGAATGGAGCTTCGATCCAACGGCCATCGATAAGCGCGATGCGGTAGCAGGCCTCGGCTATCTGGGGCGCGCGCCGGGGGTGTGGCGGTTGAAACGGATCTCGGCGGCGCGGCGTGCGTTGGGGATTTGAGGCGCGGTGGTGGCCGCCTTGGGTCAGACCCCCATCAGGTGCTTTGCCCGCTCTCCGCGAGGATGCAGACGTCAAAATCGATCAATGTCCGGGCAGGCCGGCAAAGCACGGATCGCAGCACAGGGAGTGCAGCATGACAGGTGTCATCAGGAATACGCGCGAGAAGATTCGCATGTGGGCTGCGGCGATAGCTTGCGCGCTGCTGAGCACAACGGCGACCGCGCCAACACACGCCGCGCCCGATGCCGCGAAGCTCAAGGTTCTGCCGGGCTACAAGGTGTCGATCTACGCGCAGGGGCTCGGCAAGGCGCGGCTCATGCAGGTGACGCCTCAGGGCGACATTCTGCTGAGCGTGCCGCCGCGGAAGGTGCTGCGGGTGCTGGCGGACAAGGATGGCGACGGGGGATCGGATGGTGCCGAGGTGCTGATCGACGGGCTCCGCCGCGTGCACGGCATCCTGCTCGACGGCGACAAGCTCTATCTCGCCGAGGAAACGAGGATCCTGGCGGTAGGCTACGATGCGGCGGCGGGCAAGGTGACGGGCGAACCCGAAGTCGTGCTCGACGGCTTGCCGGGCGGTGGCGGGCATTGGACGCGCACGATCAAGAAGGGACCGGACGGCAAGCTCTACGTCTCGATCGGGTCGAGCTGCAATGTCTGTGAGGAGCGGCAGCCGTTCCGGGCGATGATGATCCGGTTTGTGCCCGGCGAGAAGCCCGAGGTTTTCGCGACGGGATTGCGGAACACGGTCGGTTTCGATTGGGATCCGACGAATGGAAAGATCGTTGGTGTCGACAACGGCCGCGACTGGCTTGGCGACGACTTTCCACCGGATGAGGTCAACATCATCGAGGAGGGCAAGTTCTACGGCTGGCCGTTCTTCAACGGCCGAAATGTGTCTGATCCCGATGTCGGCGATCGGGCGTCAGCGAAGGAGAAAGCTCCCAATGCGCCGTGGATCGAGCTTCGGCGCGCATGTGGCGCCGCTTTCGATCCGTTTCCTGCGGCACCAGGGTTCAAACGCGCAAACGACCGTTAGCCCCGCCGCGCTCGTGGCGGAGCACGGAAGCTGGAATCGTTCGTCGCTCGCGGGCTACGAAGTGGCGGCGCTCCAGCCCACGACGGACGGGGTGCTCGTGACACCGTTCCTGAGCGGTTTCCACAACGGCGGCGACGTCATGGGCCGGCCGGTCGACATCATCGAGCGCGAGGACGGCACGATCTTCGTCAGCGACGACCATGCGGGCGTGATCTGGCGCGTGGACGTGGTGGCCGCGCCGTGAGGGGGAGCGGCGATCTCCGAGCAAGGCGCGCAGCGAGGTCGAGGTGGCGCCCTTCACATCTAGAGCGGGTTCAGACCGACCGGAATCAAGAACCCGCTCTCGATTCTTGATTTTGAGCACGTTCTTACGGCGAACCGGTCTCCACTTCGCCTGAACGTGCTCTAACTCTCGATCTCGCCGTGGCGCAGCGCAATCGGCAATGGCAACGCCGGGGCCTCGGCGCAGGCCAGTGCGGCCGTCAGGCCCGTGAAGCGGTCGAGGACGAGGGCCGTGCAAGTGCCGGCGAGGTCCGGCGACACCTCATGCTCGGCCGTTGCCGCGAGCCGTTCGGAATTCTTTGGCGGATGCCGCACCGAGCCAGGCGTCGAGGTGAGCCGCCGACAACCGATCGCCCACGATCAGGCTGACCAAACTGCCGAGCACGAGCCCGGCGAGAAATAGACTGGTGCGACCACGTCCCGCGTGCCGGCCAGCGCACGCGGCAGACATTCCCCGTCCCTCGCCTCGCCAGTTGCCCGTCATCATGCCCGTGCCCCGTTCGCGAATCGCTTCGCATCACGACAGGCATGATCGCAAGGACGGTGCGCCCGGCAAGGACGCGAGAGCACACCTGGGCCCTATCCACACCTTGCCGACAGGTTCGTTGCGCGACGCCGCCGCAAAAAGACAGCCAAGCCGAGACCAGTGGTTGCCGCTGCCGTTCCACAACGGCTTAGGCCGCTGCCCGGCGAAGACCTCCTTGGCGACTTACTGCGGCGCTACAGCCATTCTGGCCGCCGGAACGCCTCAGATATCGTTGAGCGTCCCTGATGCCCCGATGGCTTTGCCGCGCACCGGCGGCATGGTGACCTTCTCCGCCCGGCAGAGCCGCTCCTGCGCCTCGTTGCGGCCGCAGCTCCGGAGCTCGCCCTCGCGCGTGAAGCAGACGCGGACCTCGCGCACGCGGTCGCGCCGGCCGCAAGCAACCGACAACATCTCCGGCGACATCTGTGGATTGGCCGCCAGGAACGCGGCCTCTACCTCGCCTGCCGAGGTGACAATTGCCTTGGTGGGCGCCTGGAAGGCCGGCGGGATCGTGATCTTGCCATAGAGCTTCCTCGCCAGCGCATAGTAGCCGTTGGGGTCTAGCCCCGAGCAGGTGCCGTGCTTCTTGTACTCGTGGATGACGAGCTTCGGGCTCGGCATGATGTCGAGCATGCTGTCGATCAACGGCCCTGGCACCCAGGGTTTCTTGCCGATGCGGCAGGCCTCCGGAAAGCCCCTCTCGTACTGCGGCCACAGCCCGTGCAGCACGAAGGCATAGTCACGCTTGCCGTTACACTGGGCGCCCTCCTCGCCTTGACTCTTGCCCTCGCAGAAGGTCGGCGACCAGCTGAGGACGAGCGTGTAGTAGTCGAACACGCCGGCTTTGCCGGATTGCGCCGCGGCTGGAAGCACGCCGGCCAGCCAGAACATCATGCCAATCAACAGCCCTAACTTACGCATGTGAACCTCCGCTACGTCTCAGAAAGTTTCTCGAGGATGCGAGCCCAGGAGCGGGCCCCTTTCTCGAAGCTCGTCACATTGTATTTTTCGTTCGGGGAATGAATGCGGTCGTCGTCGAGGGCAAAGCCCGCCAACAGCGTATCCATGCCAAGATGCGACTTGAACGAGCGCACGATCGGGATCGAGCCGCCCGAGCCGATGAGGGCGGCGGGCTTGCCCCACTCCTCTTCCAGCGCCGCTGCCGCGGACTTGAGATAGGGCGCTGTCGTGTCGAAGCCGATAGCCGGCGAGCCGTGCGGATCACGGATCTCATAGTCGCAATCGGGATGCAGGTGCTTCGCGACGAAGGCCTCGAAAGAACTCAAGACATGATCGGGGTCCATGCCGGGAACCAGACGGAAGGAGAGCTTGGCGGCCGCCTCGGCGGGGATGACCGTTTTCGAGCCAGCCCCCGTGTAGCCGCCATAGATGCCGTTCACCTCGGCCGTCGGCCGGGCCCAGATCTGTTCGAGCACCGATCGGCCTTTTTCGCCGGCGGGCGTCTTCAGGCCGATATCGCCCAGGAATTCGGCCTCATCGAAGCCGAGCCCCTGCCAGGCCGCGAGCTGCTCAGGGCGCGGCTCGATCAGGCCGTCGTAGAATCCGGGGATCTGCACGCGCCCGTCCTCGCCATGCATCAGGCCAAGGATCTTCGTCAGCGCCCGGATCGGATTGATGGCCGCGCTGCCATACATGCCGGAATGCAGGTCCCGGCTCGGCCCTTTGACGACGAGCTCGCAATGGGCGATGCCGCGCAACATGGTGGTGATGGCCGGCGTCGTCTTGTCCCACTGGCCCGTATCGCAGACGAGCGCGAGGCCGGCCGTCAGCTCCTTCGCATTGGCCTTGAGGAAGGGCTCGAGGCTTTTCGATCCGCTTTCTTCCTCGCCTTCCAATAGCACCGTCACGTTGATGGGCAGCTCGCCCGCCACCTCGATCCAGGCGCGCGCCGCCTCGATGAAGGTCATGAGCTGGCCCTTGTCGTCGGAAGCACCGCGCCCGCGGATGATCCGGCCGTTGGCCTTATCCTCGTCGAGCTTGGGCTCGAACGGGGGATGCGACCAGAGTGAAACGGGATCGACCGGCTGCACGTCATAGTGACCGTAGAACAGCACATGGCGACGCTTGTCCTGCCCCTCGGCCTTCCGATGCCCGACGACCATCGGCCGCCCAATCGTCGGCCGGGCCGAGGCCGAGAAGCCCGCCGCGTTGAGCTCTCGCGCCAGCCAATCGGCGGCACGCGCACAATCGTCGTTATAGGCTGGGTCCGTCGAGATGCTGGGGATGGCGAGGAGATCGAGCAGCCGGCCCAGCGCCCCCGCCCGGTTGCGATCCAACTGGCTCAACACCTGATCAATGGCGCGTGCCATCTATACCCCCTATATGTTCTCATCATGTTCTATCCGCAAGTCGAGCGCAAGCACAATCTCGCTGCGGAGGGAAAAGTTCAACTGGTGACCGGTCTCAAGCTTTGACGCGCGTCGCCTCGAAGGCCGGCACCCTGGCGGCGAAAGCGTCGAGCCACGCCACGAGGCGAGGGTGTTTTTCGCGCCATTTGCCCTGGTGGCGCAGATCGAGATAACCGAGCGCGCAGGCCAGGCCGATCTCGCCGATGTCGGGGCGGGACCCGAGATTGGCCTGTACCTCTTCCAGATGATCGAGGCCCGTATCGATCTTCTGCTGCTGCATCTCGATCCATTGGGCGTTCCACGTGGCCTCGGGGCGGATACGCTTCTCGTAGACCAGCAGCAGCGCCGCCTCCATCAGACCATCGGCGAGTGCCGCGAGGCGCAGCGCCGGCCAGCGCGCCTTGCCCTCGGGGAAGATTCTGGGCCCGTCATGCAGGCTGTCGAGATACTCGGCGATGACGTGGCTGTCGTAGAGGCAGAAGCCGTCTTCCAGCACGAGCGTCGGAATCTTGGCGAGTGGGTTCTGCGACTTGAGTGTGCCGTCATTGGTGTCGGTCGGCTCGATCTTGATGCGATCGGACAGGCCGAGGACGGCGGCCGCGATCTTGACCTTGCGCCCGAACGGCGAAGGCGGCGAGGAGCGCAGGATCATCATGACAGGAAAGCCTTGCGGTGTGCGGTTCGGGCTGCCGTCTCACTCGGGCGAGACGAGCGCCTCTTTCGTGGGTGCGCCCTGCCAGCAGACGCTGGCGGAGGCCGTGCAGGTGTGCTCGTCGAAGACGCCGAAGTCGAGGAACAGCTCGCAGCTGACCGACTTCTCGCCCATCTTGTACTTCTCGATGCTGTTGGCGGCGGCCCATTTGACGGCATAGGCGTCGAGCAGCGCCTTGGCGTCTTTTGTCGGTCCATCCTTGCCGTAGTCGTTGACCTCGAAGCCGAGTGTCACGCACGTTCCTTTGGCCTTCTTCTTTGGCTTGGCGGGCGTGGCGGCGGGAATGGTTGCGGTCGTTTCCGGCGCGGTGGTTGCTATCGTCGTCGCCGTGGCGGTGGTCGGGGTCGTGGCGGTCGTCGTTGTCGGGGCGGCCGCCGGCTCCTCGGTCGTCGTTTGTGCCGAAGCCGGGCCAACGGCGAGCGCGAGCGCAATGGCGAGAACCGGCAGGAAACGGTTGGCGAGACGCATGACGACCTCATCTATGTTCATGATGAGCCGCCGGTATAGCCTGCGGCCCGAGCCATGCCTAGCTCCGAGACACGGCGTCACCGTGGCCAGCGGGCGACAGTGGCGGTGAAATCAGAGTCCGTCCCACAGCAAGCGAGATCCGGCGCGCAGCCGGCGTTGCGCCGGGTGCTTGAATCGCCAGGGTCGCCCCGGTGGAGGCGGCAGCCCGCCTGCCGAAAAGAGATCGTGCGGTGTCCGCCGGTCGCGAAACTGGTCCGCTTAATCTGTGTGTACGTTGGAGAAGACGGCGGCGCTGGCAGCCGGGTTAGTTGCGGTAGCAGTCAATTTACGGGCCTTTTTCCTCTTTGCGGGGCCCGTGTCGAGAGCGGTGGGGCCGGCGGCGACAGCGAATACAACACTATCACTGGTGAGGCGTTCCACCTGGTACACGGCGAAATCTCACAAGCGCCGTTGGCGGCGAGCATCGTTGCCACGTGTCGCGCCACTTTGCCAAACCGCGAACCCGCGAATCTCCAGAGGGCATGGAACAAATAGAGCACAATCGCGCTTTCCTCCGGCAATCCGGGGGCTTGGCACCATACTCTTCGCTTGTCAGCGGCTGGTTTCACGGTCACGCTGAGAATCAGCGGGCGCGAATCCTCGGACTATCCGCATGGCGAAGCTGTCATTGCGGAGCTGCTGGGGAGGGGGTTTGGGGCGTCGTGCGCCTCGCGACAACGGAGGACAGGAACGTGGATATCGTCTCACTTATCATTCAGCTCGTCTCGGGCGCGCTCGGTGGCAACATCGTCGGCGGTCTGGCGAAAAATCTCAGTCTGGGTACGGTCGGAAATTCGCTTGCCGGCATCGTCGGCGGCGGCGTTGGCGGCCAGATCCTGAACAGTATCCTCGGCGGCGGTGCCGGCGCGGTGGCTGATGCGGCCGGAGCGGTGGCGAGCAGCGGCATGGATATCGGCTCGATCATCCAGAGCATCGCCGGCGGCGGCGTCGGCGGCGGCGTCCTCATGCTGATCGTTGGTCTCATCCGCTCGATGACGGGCGGCTCGCGCTAAAACGCGTCTATGACTTTGCGCGGCCCGCGGAACATCGCGGGCCGCGCAACTGTTTTGAGGTCCCGATGAGCAAGCTCCGCGCGGCCATCGTGCCGGTCACGGCCTTCGAGCAGAACTGCACGATCCTCTTCGACGAGGCGACGCGGCTGGCCGCCGTCATCGATCCGGGCGGGGACGTCGAGCGGATCGAAGCTGCGTTGAAGAAGCTCGAGGCGCATGCGGAGAAGATCGTCCTCACCCACGGGCATATCGACCATGCCGGGGGCGCGGCGGCGTTGGCCCGGTCACTTGGCCTCGAGATCGAGGGGCCGCACGAAGCCGACAAGTTTCTGCTCGACGACCTGCCGGCGAGCGGTGCCAAGTATGGGTTCGCCGGCGTCGAGAAGGTGACGCCCAATCGCTGGCTCTCCGAAGGCGACACGGTCGAGATGGCGGGCGAGACATTCGAGGTGTACCATTGCCCCGGCCATTCGCCGGGCTCGGTTGTCCTCTTCTGCCGCGCCGCGCGCTTCATCCAGATGGGCGATGTGCTGTTCCAGGGCTCGATCGGGCGCACCGATTTCCCTTACGGCGACCACGATCTCCTGATCCGTTCCATCAAGACGAAGCTGTTGCCGCTCGGGGATGACGTGGTCTTCGTGCCGGGCCATGGCCCCGCCTCCACGCTCGGCGAGGAGCGGCAGAGCAATCCCTTTTTGCAGTAGGCCAACACAGCAAATTTTCACGCCCTCGCCCCATCAGCGCCATGATTTCGTCCGGCGCGGGGTCGACGCTCTCTGTGGCTGGCGTGCTCGCTTCGGGGGCGAAGGACGGGCGCGGCGAATTTCAAGTCGAGCGGGAACGGCGGGCCTTAGTCGAGGTTTCGGCCGGTATTGTATTGGAGGCGTCCCCCGTGTTTCGCGCAGCCCTCAACGTCGCGTTCGCCTGTTTCCTTCTCCTGCCGGCCGGCATCGCCTCGGCGTCGACCGGGACCAGCCCGAGCATCAGCACCCAGGACGCGCTCGTGCGCTGGATCAATACCTACCGGCTGAAGCCGAAGCCGAAACTCCTGCCCGCCGCCGTCAAGGCCATGCAGGACATCGGCCTCATCAACGATCACGAGCAATCAGGCATCTATATCGGCTTCATCGGCGGCGTGCTGGCCGACAATCAATTGAAGGCCGCCAAGCTCATCGATGAGATGTTTCCGCTGAGCCCGGACGGGCAGGTGGTCGTCATCAAGGCGATCGCCTATTCGGGATTGCCGGAGTGGCGCGATCTCATGGCGATCGCCGCCGAGAACGCGCCCTCGCGCCGCGTCCTCATCGATCGCTATCTCGATGGCGAGATGCCGCTGCTCTACGACCTGCCGCTCGACCAGGGCATGACGCTCGACATCCTCTGGGGCACGTATCTCGCGACCGGCTCATACCAGCCGGTGCAGCGTATCGTCGATGCGCTCGCCTGGGCCAATGACGACGAGGAGCTGGAGAAGCTCACCATCGGCAGCATGTCGAAATGGACACTCGCCTCCAATGCGGCGCGCGACGACAGCTTGTTGAAGATGCTGTATGCCGAGCGGGATATGCGCCCCGATGGGGTGAAGGAGCCGCTTGGAGAGGTGATCGAGGCGGCCGAGACCTATGAGTTCGGCAAGCTGCGCAAGGATGCGCTTGCTGCCATCGAGGAACTGAAGGTCAAGGGGCCACAAAGCAAACGCAACGTGAGCTATGCGGCGATGGCCGGCCAGACGGTGCTGGCGCTCGGCTGCGTCGCGGCAACCGCCATGGGCCAGCTCGAGGTGGGCGGTGCCTGCGTGGTGACGGGTGCGGTATCCTCCGCGGCGCTGAAGCTGATGGGGATACAGTAGGGGGGCGGGGTAGGTCGCAGCAACACAATTCGCGCGATGTTTCTTCTTCGTTGGTGTGGCACGGTCTCTCCTTACTCTCCCCATGGGCACATCGTGCCCATGGGGAGAGGGCAGGGTGAGGGGCGGCCGCGGAGATGGCGCATGCCAGAGGGACATTCAGATCCACTGAATATTGTGATTGTCGCCGGGGCAACAGATGTACTTGGCAACCTTACGGACCTGCCGCTGCCCCTCCCCTCTCCCCGCTGCGCTTCGCTTGTGGGGAGAGGCAGGCCGGCACCGTTCTCGTCTTGCGAGTAGAAAAAGCGCTGGAGAGGACGAGCCTCTCCAGCGCCCACACCCCACGTGTGACTACCAGTTGAAGATCCAGATCGTGCGTTTGGGCTCGTGGTGGCGGCGCTTCCAACGGCGCTGATGGCGCGAGCTGCCGCGGGAGAGCACGATGGTCTCGCGAGAGTTGTCATTGCGGACGACGGGCTCATCATCGTCATTGCCGCCGCCACCCCAGCTCCAGCCGCTGCCATTGTCGTCGCCAGCATCGGCGACATCATCGCCGGCGCCATCGTTTTCAGCATCGCCGTTGTCCGCCGGCTCCTCGTTCGATGTCTCACCCGGCTCTTCGCCGCGGTTGCGGCTGGTGCGGGTCGAGGTCGAGCTGCCGCGCTTCAGCGTGATGCCATCGGCGAAGGCCGGGCTGGTGCCGACGGGCGCAAAGGAGACGAGCAGCGCCGCGATCGCCGCAGCGGTCAGAATGGTTTTCAAGGGAAGCCCTCCAGATTTGAGCCCAGCCAGAACGGCGGGCATCGATGGCGGAGGGTTTAGCGGGGGCCGGTTGAGTGTAACCTGAAGGCGTTACTCATCGCGCGTTCATGTGGAGAACGTGGGTTTGCTTCCACTCGGACGAAACACGGATGCCGCGCTTTGCCAACACTTGTCGCGTGAGCCCGCAGCCCATCCCTCCACTCCGTCACGCCCGCGCAGGCGGGCGCCCAGCCAAGCCAGAGATTAAGCGCAGTGACTCAGCACGGCAATCCGCATCAATCCGCCAGAAGCTTGCTTAGTGCCACTGCCCGCACCCGAGAGCAAGCCGCGACCTGTCTGGGCGCCCGCCTGCGCGGGCGTGACGGTGGGGTGGAGGGTTGAAAATCGCTGGCGCATTGCGGACGCTGAATAGCAGTGCGTCAATCGTCGCTCTCGGGGTCTTCGAACACGCGCCAGTCGTCAGCACCGTCGCTCCTCTCTACCGACCAGCCTGGCGGCAATGGCGGAAGCTCCCGCAGCAAGTGGTCTCTATCGAGAAGGTGGCCGAAACCCACAATCTTGAGCTCCGAAGCGCTCTGCTCGTGGTCGCTTGCGCCACATAGGAGTAGAAGCCGTCCATCCTTGTCGTGGATCACATAGTTGACGTCTCTCTCATGCCTGAAGACATGATTGCAAATCATGGTCGCGAAGTTGCGAGGGAGAGTCGCGAGATGCAGGGGGGCTTTGCTCTTCGCACTTGTCATTCAGTTGATCCTCCGGCCGGACCTCACGCCTCGATCCCCTCCCGCTCGAACCAGAAGCGATCCCGCTCGGGATCGGCGTCGATCTCGCGGCCCAAGCGGTGGCCGGCGTAGACGGCGGCGGCGATGGTGGCGGGAGCCAGCGCGTCGCCGATGACGGTTATGGCTTCGAGGCCCGCACCCGCCCAGCGGTCGTGCAAGGTCTCCAGCTCCGCCGCCAGCGCGTTGACCGGCGCGCGGCTCGTCACCAGCAGCAGTGCCTCCGCCTCGATCGAGGCGTTGCGACCCGTGAAGACGCAATCGCTGTCGATGCGGTCGACGGTGCGCCGCGTCAGTACGCGGCCTGGCCGTATGTCGACGTTGAGCTCGATCAACCGCGTCATGATCCGGCTGTGCTCGAGCGTGTTGTGCGTCCAGGGCGAGACCTCGGCCGCTGGCGTCAGCAGGATCACCTTGCGACCGGCCTTCGCCAAAACCTCGGCCATGAGGCCGCCCATGCAATAGGGATCATCGTCGAAGATGACGATGGGGTCGTCGGGGAGCTTCGGGAGTTTGGGTGCAATGTCGAGGATGTCGTCGGGCGTCAGCGTAAGACCGGTTGAGAGGCCTTCAACAGGACGGCGCACCGTCGCGCCGACGCCATCGCGGCGCCACTTGCTCCCCGTCGCAACGACGATGTGTTCTGCGCCCGTCTCGAGTGCATCCCCCGCCGTCATGCGGCTTGCCGGAAACAGCGTGACATTCGCCAGCTTCTCGATCTGCCCGAGCCGCCAGTCGCGCACGCGCGCCCAGGTGGCAAGCCCCGGCAGCTTCGACTCGCGCGTGACGCGTCCGCCAAACGTCTCGTGAGCTTCCGCCAGCATCACCTCGTAGCCGCGCTGTCCCAGCGTCCGCGCCGCTTCCAATCCGGCCGGTCCACCACCGGCGACGAGGATCTTCTTGCGGCTCTTCGTGATTGTCACTTTCTCAGGGTGCCAGCCGCGCCGCCATTCCTCGCCCATGGTCGGGTTCTGCGTGCAGCGGAGCGGCACCATCATGAAGTCGCCGCTGACGCAGATGTTGCAGCCGATGCACTCGCGGATGTCCTCGGGCCGCCCCTGCTCGATCTTCTTCGGCAGGAACGGATCGGCAATGGAGGGACGCGCCGCGCCGATGAAATCCAGAACACCCTGGCGGATGGCGCGTACCATGCTGTCGGGCGAGGTGTAGCGGCCGACGCCGACGACCGGTTTCGTCGTCAGCTTCTTGACGAAGGAAATGTAGGGCTCCTGGAAGCCTTCTTCCGAAAAGCGCGCGGTCTGGGAATTGTTCTCCCAGGGCGAGATGTTGACGTCCCACAGATCGGGGAGCTCGGCCAGCATGGCGATGACGTCGTGGCCCTCGCCCTGATGGGTGATCCCGTCCTCACCCAGCAGCTCGTCGACCGCGAAGCGCACGGCGACGGCGCATTTGTCTCCGACCGCATCCTTCGTATCCTCGATGACCTCGCGGAACAGCCGCGCGCGGTTCTCGAGGCTGCCGCCATACTCGTCGGTCCGTTGGTTGTAGCGGCGGGAAAGGAAGTGCTGGAGGAGCGTCAGGTCGTGCGCCGCGTAGACATAGACGATGTCGAAGCCCGCCTTCTTCGCCCTAAGTGCTGCCGCGCGATGCCATCCGCGGAATTCCTTGATGTCCGCCTTCGACATTGCCCGGATGTGTGCGTTGTCCGGATGCAGTGCCGCTCCATCCGAGGGGCCGATCGGCACCTCGCGGCTGTAGCGGTTGACCGCCGAGATGCCATTGTGAGCGAGCTCGATGGCAGCCAAGCTCCCATGCGCGTGTACGGCATCGCACATGGCCGTGTGATAGGGGATGTCGCGATCATCCCAGAGCCGGCCTTCCAGATAGGGCGAGATGTCGGAGGAAGGGTGAAGCTCGACCTCCTCGGTCGACACGACCGCCCAACCGCCTTCCGCCTTCATGCCCCGCATGGCGGCCATGGATTTGGGATACCGGTGGCCCATGCCGCAGCAATGCGGCACCTGGTAGAAGCGGTTGCGCGCCACTACCGGCCCGATGCGGACGGGCTCGAACAGGATGTCGTAGCGGGGATCGCGAGCCATGGGACGCTCCGGGGTAAGCCGGACGAATGGCCGGCAGCCGGAGAATGGCGCGCCGCGAAATCTTCCGCAACTCGGCTGTCAGGGTGTTTCCGTTTTTCGTTGAATCACTTCAACACCCTAATTTTTTGGTTTGTCGTGCTTCTTATCGGAAAAGCGCTTCGCACTTTTCCGGAAGCATTCTAGTACTCGACGGTGATGACGATGGTGTCGGAATAGGTTCCGGCGGGCGGAATGGTCTGTGGCGGCACACGGCCGTATATGTCGATGGTCTGTGCATTGCCCGAGCCCGTGCCCGAAAGCGAGTTGACGCCGGAGGTGTCGCCCCAGGCGAGTGTGCGCGCGGCATCGCGGTAGAGGCCGTAGGTGACGTGGTTGCCGCCGAGCGTCATCCTCCGGCTCGTCGGGCCGGTGCCGGTGAGGCCGTCGTCGAGCAAGACCTTGTACGGCAATTGATTGGTGCAGGTGACGCTGGCCGAGCCGTTGACATCGAGGTTTCCGGATAGATTGTTCACGGGTCCGAAGTCGAGATTGGTCGCCGTGACGTTGCAGGAGGCGACGTTCGCCGTCGTGACCGAGAAGGGAACCTGTGTCGCATTCGTGCTGCCGATCGCGTTGCAGTTGCCGACGTTTCTGTAGGCATAGGCGAATCTCGTGTGACTGCCGCTGAAGGCCGATGAATAGGTTCCGGCCGGCAAGGTCGTCTGACCGGCATTGATCCGGGCGTAGAGCGTCGCCGTCGCTGTGCCGGTACCGGCCGGCGGTAGCCTCAGATCGATGGTCGGTGGGAGTGGTGCGAAGCCCCAGAAGTACGAGCCCCAGATCGTCCCGTGGCCGCTGTCCTGATAGATGTTGAAGGTCATCTGGTTGGCGCCGTTGAGGAGGTAGCGCGTTGTCGAGATGGCCCCGCCCGTGCCGCTGCTGATGCTGGGGCAGACGCGCACGTTCCGGTTATTGCCGCCGGTGCAGGTAATGTTGAGGGTGATCGTCGTATCGAAAACCGTGTTGTCGGTGACGTCGATATTGCCGAAGTCCATAGATGACGAGGGCGTGTACGAGAAGTTGCAGCTTTGGGCGAAAGCGGCAGGCGCGCTCGCCACCGCGAGAAGGATCGTCAGAAGTCCGAAGAGCCGTTGCATCATTTGCAGATCACCGGGTCGAGCGTGGTGAAGTTGTCGTCGGAGGGCGTATAGGTGAGCTCGGCACGGCACTGGCCGCCGTCGAGCGTGACTGTGATCGCGTGCACGCCCGTCAAGCCCTCGAGATAAACTTGGCCGTCGTAGCCCATGACATACTCGGCCGCGCTGCCGTCGAGCACGACATGGGAGCCTGCCGGCGGGAAGCTGCCGTCGGCGAGCTTGATGACGGCGAGCGCCGCGCCATCGGTGCTCTTCGCGTCGAAGGCCACACGCACACCGGCCCGCTCGCGCGGCACGGCGATATGCTCTGTCTCGGTGATCTCGGTACCGAGCGGCAGGTCGACGGCATCAATGGAAATTTTGTTCGGCTCGTAGGCGCGCAATCCGGTGATCAGCGCCTTGCCGTTGCTGCCGGTCACCGCGACCTTCCGGTTCTCGAGCATGATGGGCACACCCTCGGCGCCGGCATCGACCACGGCGAAGCCATCGTCGATGCGGTTGGCGAAGAAGACACCATCTTCGGTCGCCGCGATGGCGCCGGTGATCTCGCCGCTCGCCGCCGTGCCCGATTTGTGGGAACGCGCGCGGACCGTGCCGGTCGCAACCTCCGCCCGATAGCTGAGCGAGGCGGCCGCCGACGTCTCCTCGCCGCTGTCGATCGAGGCATACCAGCCGACGCTGCCCGGTGCCTCTTCGAGCGATTTCGAGTTGGAGACCGAGGCGCCCGTGCCGTCCTTGTCGTGCTTCACGCCGGTCGAGAGCGAGCCGTAGTCGCCGAGCGGCATGCTCAAGCCCGCGTAGATGCCGCTCGAGGGCTCCTCGCCGAAGTCGTGGAAAGCGCTGGTGTAGAACGAGATGTCATACATCAGTCCGCGCGAGTAGGAGGCGCTGACGAGATGCACCTGCGCATCGTCCTCACGATCGATGTGGGTGTAGGAGAGCGCCATGGTGCCGAACTCGAAGGGGAGCGGCGTGCCGAGCGAAAGCTGGTCGATGGCGCGCGGCACCTTGCGGGAGACGAGGTGGGCAATCGCCGGATCCTCATCCTCCTCAATCTCATCCTCGCCCGAGAGCGAGCCGAAGTCGGCATAGTCGCCGAAAGTCCTGGTCGTCGAGCCGCGGAGCGACACGCCATAGACTTCCGTCTCGACGGCCGCGTGCAGGCTGACGCCCTGGCCCTCTTCCGAGCTGCTGGCGGCGGCAGCGAGCGAGACGATGGCCTTGTCCCATGCGTTGATGACCGCGCCCACGCCGCCATTGACGAGCCCGCCTGTGCCTTCCGCATGCGCCTCGAGCGTCACTTCGTCATAGAGTCCATAACGCAGACTCGCCGAGCCGGCAGCCGTGTTGCCGTATTCGTCGCCGTCGTTGCCGAAGCCCGAGCGCAACACGCCGGCCTCGGCCGAGTAGTCGAACAGGCCTTCGCGTAGAAGGCTCGGCGAGGCATAGAAGTCGGTCGTGATCTCCTGCTCCCGCCCGCTTGCGTCGCGGATGACGATGCGCGCCGTGCCCGAGCCGGTGATGGCCGGAATGTTCTCGACCGCGAAGGGTCCGCCGGCGACATTGCCCGAATAGGCCTTCGTCGAATTGACGTAGACATCGACGGTCGAGGGCACGACGGCGCTGCCATCGAGGGAGGGGAGAGGCATGGTGATGAGGCCGGGCTTCAGGCCGAAGTTCCGGTCGATCTGGGCGCCACCGAGCCGCACCGGCCGCGTCCAGGCGAGGCCGCCGGTGATGATGTCGCCGGCACGGTAGGTGACGAGGTTCTCGGTGTCCGAGTAGCTCCAGGTGGTGGCGAGGCGGCGGGCGTCGGTTTCCCCGCTCGTGGCGTGTTTGAGGAGGCCGTCGGTGGTCAGCAGACCGAGCGGGCCGAAGATGCGGCCTCCGAGCGTCAGCGAGGCGCCGCCATACTCGACGAGCCCGTCGTCGAGGGTGTCGCTGGTCGAGCCGTGAATGGCGTAGTTGAGAGCCGCGCCGAGATCGTCGGAGGGCTCGGCATCGGGCTTCGACTGGCGGCCGGCGTCGACACGATGCGCATCGCGCTCCTGGTCGGCGACGACGATGTCGATCGACTGCGCAGCCTCGTCGTAGGTGTAGGTGATGCCTGACAACTCGTCGAGGGCGATGCTTTCTTCTGGCGCGAGCGAGACACCCGCCTTGAATCCGAGATCGGTGAGGGTGGCGCCGGTGGCGGCGATGCGGCCTTGGCCCAGATCCGAGAAGGTACCGATACGCTTGGTGGGTTGGCCGTTAAGCAATACTTCAAGCTGCAGCGAAAGCGGCTCGTCGGCCGCCCGCGCTGCCCTGAAGGGCATCAGCGAGGCAATAAGAACAAGTACCAGTAAGACTATGACAAGAGCTTCATTGCGCCGCTTGGATGGTTCCAGTGGCTTGAAGCGGTCCATGCTCGGTCTGTGCGGTAATCGCGACCGTCCCTCCCTGTTTGCTGCCCTTCAACGCGCGGTCGACCGTCCATGTCATCGTCGAACGCGGTAGCACGTAGCCGGCGAGCCCCTTGCCGATGGTCATGCGAGCCCGAGCCGGTTTTGATTTTGAGGTCGGCGAGACGGACGCGGCGCGAGCCGGCGTTGGTCGCCGAGACGATGGTCCGGCCGCCCTTGCTCGCGACCTCCCAGATGAGCGGCGCGTTCTCGTTCTCGAGGCCGCCGAAGAAGACGGGGATCGAGTAGCGGACGGCGAAGGTTATGCCGGTGCCCGGACGCCGCCTCTTCTCCGGCACCTGGTCGATGACGAGCCGGTAGCTTTCCTCGCCTTGCGGCGCGGTCTTGGCGCGGCGGACCACGCGAAGCACCGACTTGCTGTTTGGCTTCAGTTTGACGATGGGCGGGCTAACGACGACGTCTTTCGTCTCGACGAGCTTGTCGGCGCCGTTTTCTTGAACCCATTTGAAAACACGGGCCTGAGCGACGACAGCGTCCTCGCTCAGGTTGGCGATTGTGACAGTCGCCGCCGCTCCGGGTGCTGGCACGTCGATCAGGACCGGCGAGACTTGCAGCGAGGTGGCCAGGGCTGGTCCACACAGTGCAAGAATTCCAGAGAGAACGACGGCGGCAAACCGAAGGCTCATGGCGGCGACCTTGTTGATGAGGTGATCAGTAGGTGACTTGGATTTCGACAGTGTCGGTGTAGTTGCCCGGAGCAGGCGTCGTCTGGACCGGGACCTGGCCGTGGACCGTGTAGGTGATGGCCGTGCCGTCGCCGGTGGCGGTTTCGGTATCGGTGCCGATGGTCTCGCCCCAGACGTCGGTGTGGCCGGCGTCGGCATACAGCTCGTAGTCGACATAGTTTGTTCCGCCGTCATTCATGCGGCGCGTAGTGTGAAGACCTTGGTCGAGGCCCATGTCGAACGGAGTGGTATCGGTGCACTGCACGTCGAATGTGGCAGACGCGTTGACCGCCGTGTCGAGAACACCTTCGGTACCGAAGTTCATGTTCGTCGGGTTCGTCAGAACGCACTCGGCGGTGATGGTGATCAACACGTCGAATGTGTCGGTGACGGTGGTCTGGGCATTGGCCGACCCAGAGGCGAACGCCAGACCCGCAACGGCACCAAGAACCAGGCTTAGACGCTTACAGAACGCGAGCATTTCTCTTACTCCTCAATAATTTAACGCACCCGCGACCGCGGGCCGATGACTGTCCCCTCCGCAATCAGGCAATGCCCTTTGCGGCGTGATGGCAGCTTAGGCCGGGTTGGTTAATTCTGGGTTAGCCGCTGTTCCGTTCGGGAACGGCTGTTGTGGCGGAGCGCGAAGGGCCGATGCAACTCGGAGGAGGATCAGCTCAGCTGTTCGTCGCCGAAACCAGCTCGATGCCCTCGGCCTTGAGGCCGTCCCACACCGCCAGCAACACCTCGCTGCGGATGTTCGTCGTGCCGACGATGGGGTCCTGGATCCAGAAGCGGAGCAGGAATTCGAGCGAGTTGGCGCTGAGCGAGATCAGATGGCATTCGGCCCCGGGCGTCGCCAGTACGCGGGGCACTTTGACAGCCGAGGCAGAGGCGAGTTCGGCGATTTTGTGCGGGTTGTTACCGGGCGCCACGCCGAACTTCACCTCGAGCCTGACCTTGGGATCCGAGTAGGACCAGTTGATCACCTGGCTGGTGACGAAGTCTTCGTTCGGGATCAGATACTCGACGCCGTCGCGGGTCGCGACCGAGACGTAGCGGGCGCGCAAATCCGTGATCCAGCCGAAGGTCTCGCCCCGCTGGATGACGTCGCCCGGCTTCACCGAGCGGTCGAGGAGGATAATGATGCCGCTCATCAGGTTTGAGGCGACCTTCTGCAGGCCGAAGCCGATGCCGAGGCCGAGCGCGCCCGAGAACACGGTCAAGGCGGTCAGCTGGATGCCGATCGAGGACAGCGTGATCGCCACCGCCGCCGTGACGAGCGCCGCCTTGATGATCTTGCCGAACAGCACCTCGACGGAAGGGGTGAGCTCGAAGGATTTGTGCAGGCGCCGGTCGGCGAAGGCGCTGACGGCGGTGGCGATCCACAGCGTGATGCCGAGGATAATACCGCCCTTGATGAGGCCGAGGGCGGAGATCCTCAGCTCGCCGATGGTGACGGCCAGCGCGTCGAGCGTCGACTGCACGTCATCCAGCAGGCCCAGGATGTAAAGCGCCGCGATGGCCCAGGCGACCATGGCGAAGGCCCTGGACAGCGATTTGTTCTTCACCAGCGCGGAAACGATGTTGACCGTCACCCAGGCGGTGGCGAGGCTGGCGGCGAGCGTCACGAGATAGCTGCGGCTCGCCCATGTTGCTTGCCGCATCAGGCCGAGCGAGAGCCAGAGGAGGGCGACGAAGAGGATCCATTTGAGCTGGAGGAGCGGCAGCTCGAGAAAGCTCCGGATCGGCGCCGGCAACTGCAGTTGGGCCAGCCAGCGGTCGAAGTGCGGCCGGACGCGCGGGGTCAGCCAGCGCGCGAGGTAGTAGCAGGCCGGCACGACGATGAGCTGCGGCAGCATCCAGGGCGAAAGCAGCTGGTCGAGGAGGTTGGGCAGCTCGCGCGACAGCCGGTCGAGCAGGGGTTGCCAGTCGGGGGTCGAGGCCTGGAGGAAGACGATGGGCATGCGGTACCGGGCGGCAGGGGGCCGCGAACAATAGGAGAGCACTGGCGCCCGAGCTAGGCCGGCAACGCACGAAGCAATGAGGATTCGTCCCCAAGCTGGGCAGAATTGTGGAGGCTTACCAGATAGTTGACAAGGTAAGTTGATGCGATTGACGCAGCCTTTCGGAGGTCCCCACCCGAGCTTGGCTGCTTCGGCGTTGGGGCCGGACGGTCAGACACACGTCTGACACATCTTTGTTGCGGTCGAGGAGAGGGCACCGCTGCCCCACTTCATGCCAGGTGACTCTGGAGCGGAAACGGCCCAGCGACAGGGTCACTGGGCCGTTTCTAGATCGTCGCCGGACATCGGAGCCGCCGAAGCGGCTCCGAGTTGAGCGATTAGATCGTGGTGTCAAGCAGGCCGGCGGTGCGCATGTCGGACGCATCGACAAGGCCCGTGACGCCGACGAGGACGCAAACGTACTCCTGGGCGCTGCCGATCGCGTACATCGACGAGATGAAGGTATTGCCGCCAGAACTCGACAAGCGTCACGGCCAAGTCGAGGTCGGCGTCGAGCGTCACGTCGATACCCTCGAGCATCTCGGAAATGTCGATGATATCGGCGTCGGCACCGGCCGCATCGAAGTCCATGATGCGATCGTGGCCCAGCCAGCCGAGCGTGTTGCTAAACACGTCCGTGGACTGGAAAACGAACCGATCCGAATCCGCATCACCCCAGAGCCGGTCATGGCCGCCAACCGACCGGATGGTGTCGCTGCCGGCGCCGCCATAGAGCTTCTCACCGAAGTTGCTGCCGGTGATCGAGTTGGCCTGGGCGGTGCCTTGGACAGCTTCGAAGCCCTTGACCTTGTCGGTGACGGTGCCGTTGGACGCGGTGCCGGTCGTGGTCGACAGGATGACCGTCATGCCGACGCCAAAGTTCGACAGATCGAGCATGTCACCTGAGCCGGTTCCGCCGTCATACGTGTCGATATCGCCGTCGACCGTGACCAGGATCACATCGGAGCCCTCGCCACCATTGACGAGATCAGCGCCGGCGCCGTCCTGGATCAAGTCGTTGCCGCCGTTGCCGTTCAGGGTGTTGGCGCTGCCGTTCCCGTCGATGTAGTCATCGAACAACGAGCCCATTACGTTCTCGATGCTGGTGTACGTGTCGCCCTGAGCGTCGCCGTCCGAGCCGAGGCCAGCCGCCAGGTCGACGATGACGCCCGATTTGATGTCCGACAAATTGTACGAGACAGTGTCAAAACCGTTGCCGCCGTCGATGGCGTCAGCGCCAGCGCCGCCCGTGAGCGTGTCGGTGTTGTCGCCGCCATTAAGTGTGTCGATGCCCGTGCTACCGAAGAGCTGGTCGTTGCCTAGGCCGCCGTTGAGCGTGTCGGCGCCGGCGCCACCGTAGAGCGCGTCATTGTTGGCATCGCCGTTCAGCGTGTCGTCGCCAACTTCGCCGTAGAGCTTGTCGTTGCCGGTGCCGCCATTGAGAGTGTCATTTCCGAGGCCGCCGTAGAGGTAGTCGGCGCCGGCGAGGCCGTTGATGGTGTCGTTGAGCGTGGTGCCCCGCAGCTTGTTACCGAGGCCGTTGCCGTTGATCGTCGCCATGTGAGGGATTCCCCGTAAAATTAGGACTACACCCGGTCGTTCCGATGACAAGCCCCAACGCCTCCACCTAGACCGTTGCGAGCGTTGTAGCATTCAAGTGAGAACGACAATTTAATCGGATCACGCACTTTGCTCGGAGTTTTAATGAAAAAGACGTGCCCGGAATGGATCGAATTTTATGAAAGTTGGAACACTTGGCGGCGTAGCCGGCAGGGAGCGAAATGACAAAGGCCGCGCTCGATGGCGCGGCCTTGCTTCTGAATTTGCCCGTTTATCAGCAATCGAGCGTCGTGTTGCGCTCCCACTCGGTCAAATGAGCCGCGTACTGATTCCACTCCACCGTCTTGAGCTTCAGATAGGCTTTCGAGAACTCTTCGCCGAGCTGGCCCCTCAAGAACTTGTTGCCCTCGAAGGCACGCAGCGCATCGAGCAAGTTGAGGGGAAGCCGCTTGGCCTCCGGCGCCTTGTGGCCATCGGCATACATATCGATGTCGTGCCGGGGTCCGGGATCGCGCTTGTGCTCGATGCCGTCGATGCCGGCCGCCAAGTATACGGCGTGGTGGAGATACGGATTGACCGCGCCGTCCGCCAGCCGGATCTCGCAGCGCCCGCCGTCCGGGATGCGCACCATGTTCGTGCGGTTGTTGCCGCCGAAGGTGAGTGTATTGGGCGACCAGGTGGCGCCAGAGATCGTGCGCGGCGCGTTAATGCGTTTGTAAGAATTGACGGTCGGGTTGGTGATAGCGCACAGCGACTCGCCGTTGGCCAGAATGCCGCCGACGAAGTTGTAGGCCATCGGCGTCAGGCCGAGCGTGCCCTTGGGATCGTCAAACAGGTTCGTCTTGCCGTCCATGCTCCATATAGAGAGATGCATGTGGCAGCCGTTGCCGGTGAGATTGGAGAAGGGCTTTGGCATGAAGGTCGCGCGTAGCCCATGCTTCTCGGCGATCGTCCGCGTCATGTATTTGAAGAAGGCGTGCCGGTCGGAGGTGATGAGGGCATCGTCGAAGTCCCAGTTCATCTCGAACTGACCGTTCGCGTCCTCATGGTCGTTCTGGTAGGGGTTCCAGCCGAGCTCGAGCATGCAATCGCAGATTTCGGTGATGATATCCATCCGCCGCGTCAGCGCCTGCTGGTCGTAGCAGGGCTTCTCCTGCGTATCGCGGTGGTCGGCGATGGACTTTCCGTCGGCGGAGATCAAGTGATACTCGCATTCGACTTCGGATTTCAGCCGATAACCCTTGTCGGCCGCCTGCTTGATCAGCTTCTTCAGAATCACGCGCGGGGCCTGCTCGACGAATTTCCCGTCCATCACGAGATCGGAGGCGACCCAGGCGGTGTCCTTCTTCCAGGGCAGCTGGATGACGGAAGCGGGGTCGGGCATGGCGAACATATCGGGATGCGCCGGCGTCATGTCGAGCCAGGTGGCGAAGCCCGCAAAGCCCGCGCCCGATTTCTGCATGCCCGCCATCGCCTGCGTCGGCACGAGCTTGGCGCGCTGCATGCCGAAGAGATCGGTGAAGTTGATGAGAAAGTATCTGATGCCGCGCTCTTTGGCATAGGCGGTCAAGTCGGCAGACATGGTTTCCTCCCGTGGAATTGTTCTTGAAGTCGTGCGATGCCGGGCGGCACCGATTTGGGTTGACGAGGCGTTCAGCGGGGCTCGACGATCACCTCGGTCGTCACGGAGTTGGCGATATAGCACAGATCATGCGACTGGTGATGGAGGGCGGCGATATCCTCGGCACTGGGCAGCTTGTCGCCGGAGAAGACGACCTTCGGGCGCAGCGTCACGCGCTGCATCATGGTCTTGCCATCGGCGCGCTTGCCCAGGAGGCCAACGGCCTCGTCCACATAGCTATCGACGACGAAGCGCTTCTTCGTGGCCAGCGCCAAGAAGAACAGCATATGGCAACTCGAGAGCGAGGCGACAAAGGCTTCCTCGGGGTCGACTCCGGCCGGGTCCGACATCGGCGGCGGAACAACAGCGGGCGCCGGCGAGCCCATCACCACGGCACCCCCATCGAAAGCCCAGCTGTGCCGGCGGCTGAACTTGCCGTCGGAAAAGGCGGCGCCGTCGCGTGACCAGGCGATGGTGGCGGTGTGCTCGGTCATGGAATGCGCCTGCCTTTATTGGAAGCTACTTCGCGACACCCGGAATCCAGCTCGTCCCTGCCAGCGGCACCCGGGCCATGGCGGCGGCCTCGACGGTGAGCGCGACAAGATCCTCCGGCTCCAGATTGTGCACATGGCTCTTGCCGCAGGCGCGCGCGATTGTCTGGCACTCGAGCGTCATGACTTTCAGATAGTTGGCAAGCCGCCGCCCGGCCTTCACCGGATCGAGGCGCTTGGCCAACTCCGGGTCCTGCGTCGTGATACCTGCGGGATCGCAGCCCTCGTGCCAGTCGTCATAGCTGCCGGCTGTCGTGCCGAGCTTCTGGTATTCATCCTCCCACTGCGGATCGTTATCACCCAAGGCGACCAGCGCCGCCGTGCCGATCGAGACGGCATCGGCGCCGAGCGCCAGGGCCTTTGCGACATCCGCGCCGTTCCTGATGCCACCCGAGACGATGAGCTGCACCTTGCGATGCATGTTGAGGTCCTTCAGCGCCTGGATGGCGAGCGGAATGCACGCGAGGATCGGCTGGCCGACATGCTCGATGAACACTTCCTGCGTCGCGGCCGTCCCACCCTGCATGCCGTCGAGCACGACGACGTCGGCGCCGGATTTGATGCTGAGCGTGGTGTCGTAATAAGGCCGGGCGCCACCGATTTTGATGTAGATCGGCTTCTCCCAATTGGTGATTTCGCGGAGCTCCCGGATCTTGATCTCGAGATCATCCGGGCCGGTCCAGTCGGGATGCCGGCAGGCCGAGCGCTGGTCGATGCCTTTCGGCAGCGTGCGCATCTGTGCCACGCGATCGGAAATCTTCTGACCCAGCAGCATGCCGCCACCGCCGGGCTTGGCGCCTTGCCCCACGACCACCTCGATGGCGTCGGCCTTACGGAGGTCATCCGGGTTCATGCCGTAGCGCGAGGGGAGATACTGATAGACGAGCATCTTCGACTGGCCGCGCTCCTCGGGTGTCATGCCGCCGTCGCCCGTCGTCGTCGAAGTGCCGGCGATGGACGCGCCGCGGCCGAGCGCTTCCTTCGCCTGCGCCGATAGCGAGCCGAAGCTCATGCCGGCAACCGTGATCGGGATCTTCAGCGTGATCGGCTTCTTGGCGAAGCGGGTGCCGAGCACGACTTCGGTCGAGCATTTCTCGCGATAACCCTCGAGCGGATAGCGCGAGATCGACGCACCGAGGAAAAGGAGATCGTCGAAATGCGGCACCTTGCGCTTCGCGCCGCCGCCGCGGATGTCGTAGATGCCGGTGGCGGCCGCGCGGCGGATTTCGCTTAAGGTATACTCGTCGAACGTCGCGGAGGTGCGGGGCGTCGTGCGAGGGATGCGGGCGGCGTCTTTGGGGTCCATGTGACTCTCGTAAGTCGTGAGTGGATTGTATGGCCGATCGGCGGTCGCACGTGCCCAATCAATAGGCGTCAACATTGTCGATATTGAAATTGTACAGCTTCCGCGCCGAGCCGTAGCGGCGAAACTCTTTTGGATTGGCCTTCATCTCGGCCTTGTCGAGGAGGCGTGCGAGCTTCTCCAGATGATGCGCCGTCATCTCCTTCTCGATGCAGTCGGCGCCGAGGCTCTTCACCTTGCCGCGCAAGTAGAGGCGGGCCTCGTAGAGTGAGTCACCCAACGCATCGCCCGCGTTCCCGAGCACGACCATGGCGCCCGACTGCGCCATGAAGGCACTCATGTGTCCAACATTGCCGCCGACGACGATATTGACGCCCTTCATCGAGATGCCGCAGCGCGCCGCCGCGTCGCCCTCGATCACGAGCATGCCGCCGTGCGCCGTCGCGCCTGCCGATTGGCTAGCGTTCCCCTTCACCCGCACATAGCCGGACATCATGTTCTCGGCAACGCCCGTGGAGACGTTGCCGTGCACGATGACGGAGGCTTCCTTGTTCATGCCGGCGCAGTAGTAGCCGGCGGTGCCCATGATCTCGACCGTGATGGGGGAGGAGAGACCGACGGCTAGCACGTGCTCGCCTTCGGGATGGGCGAGCGTGAAGTGGGTCTCGTTGGAGCCGGCTGGGATTTTCTGTAGGCGTTGATTAACGTTCGTGAGGCCGGTCTTCTGCACGTCAATCAGCACGGAGTTGTGAGGTTGTGAGGTTGTGAGATCGTGAGTTGTGGATTTGTTCGTCATCGACGTTCCCATGGCTATTTCCTCTGGGCCTTGGCTTCGAGCGTGCGAATGAGCGATCGCAGCATCTTGCTGATATCGTCACACTCTTGAATCATGGAGCTGGCGTCGGACGCTGTCATCAGGCCGACTCGAATGGCAATAGTGACGTGGGTGTCGAACTCGCGAACCGAGCCGAGTGCGATCCTGAGGAACTGGATGAAAGACCCCGTTTGGTCTCGACCGAAGCCTTCCGCGATGTTGGCTGCCACCGAAACGGCAGAGCGGCGCATTTGCGCGGTGAGACCATAGGTTTCATCCTTCGGAAAGCCAGCCGTTCGACGATACGCCATTTCGGCGAGCGCAATGGCCTTCTGCCAGACATCGAGATCTTTGTGAGATTGTATCATCGCGGATGGTGTGACCAGTTTCGAACCGGCCGAAAGCGGCCTACAACCTCACAACTCACAACCTCACAACTCACAACCTCACAACTCACAACCTCACAACTCACATCGTCATTGCTTGCCCCAAGAGTAGACAATCGCGGGTTCGGGCTCCCAAACCTTGGCGTCATCGATTCCCGGCAACGACCTCAGCGCCCGGAACTCCGAGCCGAATGCTACCCATTCGTCTGACTCGGCCATAACGGCAGGCTTGCAAGCGATCGGATCGCGCAGGACGGCAAATCCTTCGGCCGTGCCGGCGACGAAAGTAAAGAAGCCGTCGAGGTCGGTGAGGGAGGACTCGAGCGCTTGCTTGAGCGTGGCGCCTTCCTTCAGCTTCCAGGTGAGATAGGCCGCCGCCACCTCGGTGTCGTTCTCGGTCTGGAACTCCATGCCGGCATTCTTGCGGAGCCACTCGCGCAGGCGATTGTGGTTCGACAGCGAGCCATTGTGCACGAGGCAGAGATCTTGCCCCGTCGCAAAGGGATGCGAGCCCGCCGTCGTCACCGCGCTTTCGGTCGCCATGCGGGTGTGGCCGATGATGTGGCTGCCCTTGGCGTGCTCGAGGTCGTACATCCGGGCGACGTCCTTCGGCAGCCCAACCTCCTTGAAGATCTCGATGACATGGCCGACGCCGACGATGCGGACATCCGGCGCCTCGGCCGAAAGATAAGCGCGCACCTCGTCCTCGGCGGCCTTGGTCACGAAGACGCAGTGATTGCCGAGCTTGCGGGTGGTCGTCTTGCCGTGGAGATCGGTGAGTGCGCCGGCGAGCGCGGCCCAGTCGTAAGCCGGATCAGTGTGAGCGAGCGTCACCTTGAGTTCGTCTTTGGCGACGGGATCGCGATAGATGGCAACGCCGGCCGAGTCCGGCCCGCGGTTCGTCATCTCGATCAGCATCGGCGTGAACAGGTGGCCGAGCTTGTCTGCTAGCCGTTTGTCTTTAAGGTAGAGACCGACAATGCCGCACATGGGAGCATCCTCGCTGAGACGGCCGACCGGCCACGATGTCTGTGATGTAGCAGCTGGCCTCCGCCACTTCAATCAGCAGGAATAAAGTTTTCACGATGTGAACAACGGAGTGTGACGTGGCCCGGGCCAATCTCGCCGTAAAACCGCTGACCCCGCTGATTGGTGCCGAAATCGAAGGCGTCGACCTCTCCCGTCCGCTTGACGATGCAACCTTCGGGGATGTCCAGGACGCGCTCCTGAAGCACCTCGTCATCTTCTTCCGCGACCAGGAGATCACGCCCGAGCAGCAGGTGGCCTTCGCCCGCCGCTTCGGCGACATCGAGCCGCCGCATCCCGTCTTCGACAAAGTGAAAGAGTGTCCCGAGGTCACTCTCATCGAGCAGAAGGGCGACAAGGGCATCTACAATGACGAGTGGCACACGGATGTGACCTTCCGCGAGACCCCGGCGCTCGCTTCCATCCTTTACGCCAAGATCGTTCCGCCGGTCGGCGGCGATACGCTGTTCGCCAGCATGTATGTGGCATACGACGCGCTGTCGGCACCGATGAAACGGCTCGTCGAGGGACTGTCGGCCGTCCACGACATCACAGAGGGTTTCGGCAATATCGTGACGACCAAGGACGGTCTCGCCAAGGCGCGCGCGATGCAGGACAGGTTTCCTCCCGTCGTCCATCCGGTCGTGCGCACGCACCCCGTGACAGGCCGGCGCGCGCTCTTCGTCAACCGCTCCTTCACGACGCGCATCCTCGGCGTCAACAAGATCGAGAGTCAGAATTTACTTCGGATGCTCCTCGAGCATTGCGAGCAGTCGAATTTCCAGGCGCGCTTCCGCTGGGAGAAGGGCTCGATCGCCTTGTGGGACAATCGCTGCACCATGCACTACGCGGCGAACGATTATTCACCGCATCACCGCCTCATGCATCGCGTGACGGTCAAGGGGGACAGGCCGTATTTCACGGCGTGATCGCTTCTCGCGCGACCTGAGAGAAGTGCCCATGCGGAAAACGATCCATCCGTATCCGGCCCTCCCCTTCGGGGGGAGGGTGGCGCGGTCCATGGCGGAGCATGGCTCCGCCATGGCTGCGCCGGGAGAGGGGTTGAGACGGGCACGCTCCGTCAACCACTTCGTTGCCGGAGCCGCCGCTAGCCGGTAAGCCTGCAAGTCGCTCAACCCCTCCCCCGCCTACCGGCACCCTCCCCCCAAGGGGGAGGGCCGGCCAACGCGAGGTCCGATCGTGTCGCGGACGGGAGCTAATCCGCCCGGATGTACGTGATCACCGACAGGAACCGGATCGGCAGCTTGCGCAGTTCCTCCGGCCCGTGGGGGGCGTCGGAATCGAAGTAGAGGCTATCGCCCGGCATCAGAGTGTAAGTCCGGTTGCCGTGACGGTAGACCACCTCGCCCTCCAGCATGAAAATGAACTCGAGCCCATCGTGCTGGAAGATCGGGAAGACATCGCTCTTTTCTGAGAGCGTAATGAGATAGGGCTCGACGATGAGGGGGCCGCGCGGTGTATGTCCGAGCAGTTGGTACTGATGGCCCGCCCGCGTGCCGCGCCGCTCGATGGTGAGGCCGGCGCCGGCCTTCACGTAAGTCGCGTCGCGAGTCTCCTCGAAGCCCTTGAAGAGCGCGGTCACGGGAACATGCAGCGCCTGCGAGAGCGACTGCAACGAGGACAGCGACGGCGAGGTCGCGCCGTTCTCGATCTTCGACAGCATGCCGGCCGACATGCCGGCGGCCTTCGCCAGCTCGATGATGGTCATGTCGAGCTGCTCGCGGAACTTCCTGACCGCCCGCCCGATCGCCTGCTCGAGCGCCATGGCGCCGGCGGCGGTCGCATGCGGGTCCTGGCCGGAGCGGCAGAGGTTGCTCGCCGCCGGCGGGCCGTGCCCGGCTCGCGGCTGCTGACGGATCCTTGCGCAAGTTGGTCATGTCCCATCGCGTTGCGGGCGCGTGAAGCGCAGGCTTCAATCAGCTACCGGCAAGCTTGGCCGAAGGGAAGGGCGAAGTGGCTGAACGGGTGAAAGCGTGGCGCCGGAGCGAATTGCAGCCGCTTGCCCAGAGTGCTGCGGCCGTCCGGAATGGGACGCCAGTCCGGGGATCAGCCGCCAGAGCGTTGCCGAAATCGCACACTCGACTGTCTTTGCGGCAGATCAAGGCGGTAACGCACCGCCTCGCGCTGTTGCCTGCTTGCACCAGTCACGCAAGCGTAGGAAAACTTGTTTCGGTCTAGGAAAGCGGCGCGTCGAACGCCGCATCATCGTGAGCGCGCTAGACGGCACGAAAGTGCGAAGGGGTGGAGAAGCCGGAATTCGGCGCGGCGTCGAGCGATCGGCACGCGGATGCCCGGCATAACGAAGGGGAAAGTTCCATGGGCACACCATTGGACGCAACGATCGTCGTCTTCACGGAGTTCTACTACTGGGTCACCGTCGTGATGATGTTCCTCATCCACGTCGGCTTCTGCATGTACGAGGTCGGCGTCAGCCGCCGCCGCAACCACATGCACACGCTGATGAAGAACACGATGGCGATCCCGCTGGTCACCGTCACGTTCTTCTTCTTCGGCTGGTGGATCTATTTCGCGTTCCCGAGCGGCCTTTACTGGGTCAATTTCGTCAGCGATCCCATTCCCTACGATCCGAACAAGGTCGCGGCGCCTTGCAGCCCGCTGATGGCGACCCATCTATCGGGCGTCAATGCCATCGACACCGCCAATGGCATCACCGCGGCGGACGTGCTCAACAGCCCGGCCGTCTGGCACCGCCTCAACGGCGTCTTCTGGGCGGCGTTCCTGCTGTTCTCGATCACGACTGCCTCGATCATCTCGGGCGCGGTCATCGAGCGCATGCGCTCAGGCGCTTTCTGGCTCATCGCCGTCCTGGTCGGCTCGGTCACCTGGATCATCGACGCGGCCTGGGGCTGGAGTTCGACGGGCTGGATGGTCAAGTATCTCGGCTATCATGACGCCTATGCTTCGGGCGTCGTGCATGCGATCGCCGGTGGTGCAGCTCTAGCCATGCTGATCGTGCTCGGGCCGCGTATCGGCAAGTTCCGCGCCGACGGCACGCCGCGCGATATCCCGCCGCACAATCCCTGGCTGGTGACGATCGGCTTTTCCTCATCTACACGGGCTTCTGGGGCTTCTACGCCGCCTGCAACATCCCGATGATCTCGCCGGCCACGATCGCCGGACAGATCACCGGGGAAACCTGGACGGCGACGAACATCTACCTCGCGCCGACCACGCTCTCGGCTATCACCTTCAACTTCCTGATGTCGCTCTCGGGCGGCATGATGGCCGGCTACATCATCTCGAAGGGTGATGCCTTCTGGACCTACTCGCTGGGTCTGTGCGGCATCATCGCGGCGTCGGCCGGCAACGATCTGTATCATCCGATCCAGGCCATGCTGATCGGCGCCATCGTGCCGTGCATCGCCTACAAGCTGCACTACTGGGTCGAGCGCACGTTCAAGATCGACGATGCGGTCGGGGCGGTGGCCGTGCATGGCTACGGCGGCTTCATGGGGGTCGTGGTCGCTGGCTTCGTCCTCTGGGGCACGCCGAGTTCGCCCTATGCCGACTTTGCGACGATCTCGCCCTTGGGCAACTTCCTCGGGGCCTGCATCATGTTCATCGTTCTGGGTTTCATTCCGACCTACATTCTCGCGCTGATACTCAAGGCCTTCGGCCTCTTGAGAGTTCCGCGCGAGATCGAGATCGCCGGTCTCGATATCGTCGGTAACGATGCCTACGAGGCGGCCGTCGCCGAAGTGAAAGCCGCCGAGCGGGAAGCCGCCGGTGCGCTCGCAGCACGTTGAAGGGAGAAAGCATCATGTCGACCAATGGACTGACGAGTTGGGCCGTCGATCTCAAGGACGTCGGCGCCATCTATCCCTTCCAGGGTTACGAGGTGGCGATGGTGATCATCGGCCTCGTCTTCTGGATCGGCTGGCACATCATCCAGATCCGGGGCGAGGACGCCGAGATGCGCGAGAAGATGCGTCATCTCGATGCCGATAAGGCGCGAAAAGCCATCAGACCGATACTGACGCCCCCGGGCGTTGAATGTGGATGGGCGCGGACAGGTTCCGCGCCCATTTGCTTTATGGGGATGCCGCCGGCGGGCAAATGGTGCCGGGTCTGCCTCGCGCCACCCCCTTTACCCACCCACGCTCTCTCGGGCATAACCTTCAAATCCGGGCCATCCGGCATGCGTTCAACGAGGGCTGGCCCGCACATTGGGAGGAATGAGATGCTCAGTCGTAAACTACTGGCGCTGACGGGCGCCGCCGCCCTCTCGCTCATCGCCTGGCCGGCCGCAGCCGACATGAAGACGGAGATCGGCGCCGGCGAAGGCCAGGTCGATATCGTGGCATGGGCGGGCTACATCGAGCGCGGCGAGACCGACAAGAACTTCAACTGGGTCACCGACTTCGAGACAGCCATCCGGCTGCAAGGTCAACGTCAAGACGGCCGGCACCTCGGACGAGATGGTGGCCCTCATGAACGAGGGCGGCTTCGACCTCGTCACCGCCTCGGGCGACGCCTCGCTCCGCCTCATCTCCGGCAAGCGCGTGCAGGAGATCAACACCGGCCTCGTCAAGAGCTGGGCGACGGTCGACGAGCGCCTGCAGAGCGCGCCCTGGCACACGGTCGACGGCAAGCACTACGGCGTGCCCTATCAGTGGGGCGCCAACGTCCTCATGTACAACACCAAGGTGTTCCCCGAGGCGCCCAAGAGCTGGAACGTCGTCTTCGAGGCGATGGATCTCCCCGACGGCAAGCCGAACAAGGGCCGCGTGCAGGCCTTCGACGGCCCGATCTACATCGCCGACGCCGCGCTCTATCTCATGAAGAAGAAGCCCGAGCTCGGCATCAAGGACCCCTACGAGCTGACCGAAGCGCAGTACAAGGAAGCCCTGACGCTGCTGCGTGGCCAGCGCCAGATCGTCGCCCGCTACTGGCACGATGCCTTCGTGCAGATGGACGACTTCAAGAGCGAGGGCATGGTCGCCTCCTCGTCATGGCCGTTCCAGGTCAACATCCTGATGGCCGACAAGGCCGTGATGGAGAAGACGCCGGTGGCCTCGACCATTCCGGAAGAGGGCGCCACGGGCTGGGCCGACACCACCATGATGCACGTCGATGCGCCCCACCCGAACTGCGCCTACATGTGGCTCGAGCACTCGATCAACCCGAAGCTGCAGGGTGATCTCGCGGCCTGGTTCGGCTCGGTGCCGGCGGCGACGGCGGCCTGCAAGGGCAATGCGCTGTTGACGGATGCCGGTTGCGAGACGAACGGCATCGGCAACTTCGAGAAGATCCACTTCTGGCGGACGCCGGTCGCCAAGTGCGCCAGCCAGGCGGAAGGCTGCGTGCCCTACTATCGCTGGGTGTCCGACTACATCGCGGTCTTGGGCGGACGTTAAACTCGCCAGGGGTCAGACCCTGCGGGTCTGACCCCATCAAACGAAGGCCGAGGCATTGGGGTCAGACCCTGCGGGTCTGACCCAAGCAGGCGCCGAGCCTTCTCCTCAAGGACGTCATCAAGATGCGAGGCAGCATGGCTGTCGCCGTAAAATTCGAGCGCGTCTCGCGCATCTTCGGCACCGTGCGCGCCGTCGACGATGTCAGCCTCGAGATTCCCGAGGGCGAGTTCTTCGCCATGCTCGGCCCCTCCGGCTCCGGCAAGACGACGTGCCTTCGCCTCATCGCCGGCTTCGAGCAGCCCGATGCCGGCCATATCGAGATCTTCGGCGAGACGGCCGAGGGCGTGCCGCCCTATCGCCGCAACGTCAACACCGTGTTCCAGGACTACGCGCTCTTCCCCCACATGTCGGTTGGCGACAATGTCGCCTATGGCTTGATGATCCGTGGGCTGGGGCGCGAGGAGCGGCACGACAAGGCGCGGCGCGCGCTCGCCCTGATGAAGCTCGAGGGGTTCGAGACCCGCAAGCCCTCGCAACTTTCGGGCGGCCAGCGCCAGCGCGTGGCGCTTGCACGCGCCCTCGTCAATGAGCCCAAGGTGCTGCTGCTCGACGAGCCGCTCGGCGCGCTCGACCTGAAGCTGCGCGAGCAGATGCAGGTCGAGCTCAAGTCGCTGCAGCGCGAGGTCGGGATTACCTTCGTGTTCGTGACGCACGACCAGGGCGAGGCGCTGTCGATGGCGGATCGCGTGGCAATCTTCAACGACGGCAAAATCGTCCAAGTCGGCACGCCTTCGGAGGTCTACGAGAGGCCCGACAATCGTTTCGTTGCCGATTTCGTCGGCTCGTCCAACCTGCTGCCGCCGGAGCTGACCGGGCGCCTCACCGGCAAGACGGGCTGGGGGAGCCTGCGGGCCGAGCGGATCGGCGTCGCGCGCGCCAAGGCCGAAGTGGCGCAGGGGCGTTCCGCAGTCGAGGGCGTGATCGAGACCGTTCAGTATCAGGGTGCCGTGACGCGGATCACGATCGTCGCCGAGGGAGCCGAGATCACCGCCGCGGTGCCCGGCATGGCGCAGGAGACAGCCGGCGACCGCGTCGTGCTGCATTGGCCGAAAGAGGCCGTTCACGTCATGGGCGCGGACGCATGACGGCGGCGGCGATATTGCCCGCCAATGGCGGCGATGGTGGGCCGATCGGCCGTTTGGCCGATCTCCTCTATCGGCGGCCGGGCTTGCTGTTGCTCGCGTTGCTCGGCCTGCCGCTCGCCTGGGTCGGCGTCGTCTACATCGGCTCGCTGCTGGCGCTGCTCGTCTACAGCTTCTTCTCCATCGACGAGTTCTCCGGCGTGGTCGTCTACGAGCCGACGCTCAAGACCTTCGGCGAGCTGCTGCAACCGGCTAATATCGACGTGATCCTGCGCAGTCTCTCCATGGCGGCGGCCGTGACGCTCGCTTGCGCGGCCATCGCCTTTCCCATCGCCTACTATGCGGCGCGCTACGCCAAGGGCGGCTGGAAGGCGCTGTTCTATCTGGCGGTGATGCTGCCGCTCTGGTCGAGTTATCTCGTGCGGGTCTATGCCTGGAAGCTCATTCTCGCCAAGGAGGGTATCATTACCTGGACGGCCGAGCGGCTACATCTGACCTGGCTGCTCGATCTCATCCTGGCGACCCCCGTCATCGGCGGGCCGTCGCTGTCGATCAGCTATCTCGGCACCTTCATCGTCTTCGTCTACATCTGGCTGCCCTTCATGGTGCTGCCGATCCAGGCGGCGCTCGAGCGCGTGCCCAAGAGCCTCATCGAGGCGTCGTCGGATCTGGGCGCCGTGCCAGCAAAAACCTTCCGGCACGTGATTTTCCCGCTCGCCGTCCCGGGCATCGTCGCCGGCTCGATCTTCACCTTCTCGCTGACGATGGGCGACTACATCATCCCGCAGATCATCGGCAATTCGAGCTTCTACATCGGGCTCGCCGTCTACACGCTGCAGGGCACCGCCGGCAACATCCCGCTCGCGGCCGCTTTCACCGTCGTCCCCATCGTCATCATGGGATTCTATCTGTGGGGCGCCAAGCGCATGGGGGCTTTCGATGCGCTCTGAGAGCTTGCAAATGAGTATAACTATTGTTATACTACGTTCATGAAGACTGCAATTTCACTTCCCGATGAGACGTTCGAGGCCGCCGAGCGCCTCGCCAAGGCGCGGGGCCTCAAACGCAGCGAGCTATACCGGTTGGCGATCGAGGCATATCTCGAGCAGCACGGGCGTGAGTGGATCACTGAAGCCCTCAATCGCGTGTGCGCCGATGGCGGCCCGCCGCTCGATCCCGCATTGCAAGCCGCGCAGAGAAGGACTGCGGCACGCGTCGAGTGGGAGGATTGAGTGCGGCGGGGAGATATCTGGTGGGTTGATTTCGGAGAGCCGAGGGGTTCAGCGCCAGGTTTCGAGCGCCCTTGTGTCGTCGTCTCGGCCAACGAGTACAATGAGAGCGAACTCAATACCGTCGTCGTCGCTTCCATGACGACCAATCTCAAATGGGAGCATGCCCCCGGCAATTTCCGCGTTTTGGCGCGGCAATCGGGATTGCGAAAGCCCTCGGTAGTTTTGGTTGCACAGATTTCAACAGTCGACAGACGAGACGTCAAGCGTCGTGCCGGCCGTTTGGCCGACGAGCTTTGGCCGCGTTTGGACCTCGGGCTGCGACTGGCGTTGGGGCTCAAATGAGTGAGGTCGCCAAACTCCGCAGAGGCAGCGTTGCCGAGATGAGGGCCCCTCTGCCTTTGAAGATCGCCGCCATCGGCGGGCTCTTGTTCCTGCACCTGCCGCTGCTGCTGATCTTCCTCTACGCCTTCACCACCGAGGAGAAGACCTACGCCTTCCCGCCGCCCGGACTGACGCTCAAATGGTTCGGCGTCGTCTGGGAGCGGCAGGACATCTGGAACGCCGTCTGGCTCTCGGTACGCATCGCGCTGTTGGCGACCCTCCTCGCCATGATCCTCGGCACGATGGCGGCGGCCGCCATGGCGCGCACGAAATTCTTCGGCCGCGAGGCGATCTCGCTGCTCTTCATCCTGCCGATCGCGTTGCCGGGAATCATCACCGGCATCGCGCTGCGCTCGGCCTTCAACGCCGCCGACATCCCCTTCTCCTTCTGGACGATCGTGCTCGGCCACGCGACCTTCTGCATCGTCGTCGTCTACAACAACGCGGTGGCGCGGTTCCGTCGCACGTCATCCTCGCTGATCGAAGCCTCGATGGATCTCGGCGCCGACGGCTTCCAGACCTTCCGCCACATCATCCTGCCCAACATCGCGACCGCACTCTTGGCCGGTGGCATGCTGTCCTTCGCGCTTTCCTTCGACGAGGTCATCGTCACCACCTTCACGGCTGGCACGGGTGTCGATTCCAAGACGCTGCCGATCTGGATGCTGGACGAGCTGATCCGGCCCCGCCAGCGGCCGGTCACCAACGTGGTCGCCATCTTCGTCATCGCGGTCACCTTCCTGCCGATCCTTGGCGCCTACTATCTGACGCGCGATACCGACACCGTCGCCGGACAAGGCAAGTAGCACCCTCGACGGACGCCCGGGCTCTGGTGTAGCAGGGGCGCAAGCGAATTTCCCAAGCTCGAGGATCGCGATGCCGAACGCATTGAAGCTGCCCGAAGGTCTCGTGCTCAAGGCTCCCATTCCGCCGGGGACGGAGCATGTGCTGACCGCCGAGGCTCTGACCTTCCTCGCCGATTTGCATCGCGCCTTCGAGGGCGAGCGGCAGAAGCGGCTCGCCGCGCGCGTCGAGCGGCAGCAGCGGTTCGATGCCGGTGAGCTGCCGCGTTTCCTGCCCGAGACAGCCCACATTCGCGAGGGCAGCTGGCGGGTGCGGCCGGCTCCAGCCGATTTGCTCGACCGCCGCGTCGAGATCACCGGCCCGACCGACCAGAAGATGGTGATCAACGCGCTGAACTCCGGCGCCAAGGTCTTCATGGCCGATTTCGAGGACGCAAACTCGCCCACTTTCGCCAACATGGTCGAGGGCCAGGCGAACATGATGGCGCGCTGGCAGGGTACGCTCGGGTTCACGGATACGGCGACGGGCAAGACCTACAAGCTCGGACCCAAGCCTGCCGTCCTTATTGTCCGCCCCCGCGGTTGGCATCTGCCGGAGGCGCATGTCGAAGTCGACGGACAGCCGATGTCGGGCGCGCTGTTCGATTGCGGGCTCTATGTCTTCCACAACGCGAAAGTCGCTCTGGCGCAAGGCTCCGGTCCTTACCTCTATCTGCCGAAGCTGGAGAGTCACTTGGAAGCGCGGCTGTGGAGCAACGTCTTCCTCACTGCCGAGAGCGTGCTGGGGCTTGCCGAGGGCACCATCCGCGCCACGGTGCTGATCGAGACGCTGCCTGCCGCCTTCGAGATGGACGAGATCCTCTTCGAGCTGCGCGATCACATCCTCGGCCTCAACTGCGGCCGTTGGGACTACATCTTCTCCTTCATCAAGACGCTCAGGAACAATCAGGCGTTCATCCTGCCGGATCGCTCGCAGGTGGTGATGGGTAAGGCGTTCCTTCGCAGCTATTCCCTCCTCCTCATCAAGACCTGCCACAAACGTGGTGCCTTCGCGATGGGCGGAATGGCGGCGCAGATTCCCAACCGCAAGGACGTGCAAGCGAATGCCGCGGCCTTCGCCCGAGTCAAAGCTGACAAGGAGCGCGAGGCGGGCGATGGCCACGACGGCACGTGGGTTGCCCATCCTGATCTCGTTCCTGTCGCTATGGAGGTATTCGACCGGCTGATGCCCGAGTCAAACCAGCTCGGCAAGGCGCGCGACGATGTGAGCGTGACGCAAGCCGATCTGCTGCAAGTGCACGAAGGCACGAAGTCGGAAGGCTGCTTCCGAGAGAACATTCGAGTCGGCATCCAATACATCGAGGCGTGGCTGCGCGGCCGTGGCGCCGTTCCGCTCTACAACCTCATGGAGGACGCGGCCACCGCCGAGATCAGCCGCTCGCAGAACTGGCAGTGGCTGAAATTCGGCGTGGCGCTCGAGGGCGGTACGAAAGTGACGAAGGCCTGGGCGGACAAGTTGATCGGCGAGGAGGTCGAGCGCATCAAAGGCGAAATCGGCGAAGCCTTCGCCAAGGGTCGATTTCCTGAAGCCATCGAGATCTTCCGTTCCCTCTCGACGGCTGAGCAGTTGGACGCGTTCCTGACGCTGCCGGCCTACAGGATGCTGTGATCGCGTCTGGCCGGGCGGCCTGCCGGTCGCCCGTCTGGAGTGGCCTTGGCAACGACCTCCCCTATGGCCGCCCCTCACCCTCCCCTCTCCCCGCAAGCGGGGAGAGGCAGAAGCACGGTGCGTCCCTGACATGTGAGGTGAGCACGGTCTTCGCCTTCCTCTCCCCGTAGCGAGAGCGTAGGGCGAGAGGGCAGGATGAGGGACGGCCGCTCGTCCGGACACACACCACGACCGCCATGCCGTGCCGCGAGGCGGGCGACCTGCCGGTCGCCCCTACGACCATCCTCCTCCACCAACTAGGACGCATTTCGCGAGTTGCTCCCCTCACTCGAACCATACCGCCAAAGAACTTATCCCCGCCCATTGCGCACGCCCCCATACTCCGCTCAACCCCGTCGCCAGAGGACCGGAACGCGCGCTGGTGAGCCGGTAGCGGGGAGCGTCGAGGAGGCCGGACATAAGCTATCCGGCGCCTTCCTGCCGTTGCGGATGGGAAATCTGACCGCAACTACTCTCGTCCCGGATGTAGGCGAGGGGCTTTCGCATGGAACTTCGGTTTCGAAAGCCCAAGGCGGCGGCAAACCCTCGGCGGCGACGGAGTGGCTGCGCGCGAGATCGTCATCCACGGGCGCGTTCGCGCCGGTGGATGACGTGAATCTCTCGCGCCACATTGGCTTGCGCGAACGATTCACGTCTCGGGTGGGATCGCATCGGCGATCCCACCCGAGACGATCGTGCGCGTGCCACATCCGATTGAATTTGATCACGGGCCGGCCACTCCGTCCCTCTGGACTTTCATGCTCTCGGGTTCGGGAACGAGCCGCGGTGGGGCGGAGCGTTGGCTGCGAAGATGAGGCAGTAAGGCAGTAGGCAGTGAGGCAGTGGTGAATTCGGCAAAAGGCGCGGCATCGGCTCTTACTGCCTACTGCCTACTGCCTACTGATTACTGCTTACTGCCTACTGCTTACTGCTTACTGCCTACTGCCTACTGCCTACTGCCTACTGCCTACTTCACCGGCACATTGTACAAAATGAAGTCCGACTTCGGAGCGAAGCTGTCGTAGAGCATCCGGCCCTTGTAGTTGAATTCCTGCGTCAGCCAGCGGACGCTGGGGGCGCCCTTGGTCTTGGCGAAGGCCAGCACATGCTCGATCAACGCCCGGCCGATGCCGCCGCCGCGCAGCTCGGGATCGACGTAAAGATCGGAGAGATAGACAACCTGGCTCCCGCCGAGGGAACGATGCATCATCTGATATTGCGTCATGCCGGCCAGCTTGCCGTCACTGTTCTCGGCGACATCGCACCAGAAGGGCTCATTTGGATCATTGATCCAGGCCCACACGCCTTCGACCGCCTCGGGCGTCACCTCGACCTTGTAAAACTTGCCGTAGGCGCGGAACATCTCCTCCCAGCGGGCTTTCTCCCCAGGCCGAACAGGCCGGATTTTCGCGCTCATGGCGTCTCTCCTCAAAGGTGCAATCGCCACTCGAATAGGCTAAAACGACACGCAAATCATCAAGGATCGCTCCCATGGACGCCAAGGTACCGATCGGCCACACGGTTTGCCCGCACGACTGCCCCTCGACCTGCGCGCTCGATGTGGAAATCCTGGACGACAACCGCATCGGCCGCGTGCGTGGCGCCAAGGATCATAGCTACACGAAGGGCGTCGTCTGCGCCAAGGTCGCCCGCTATGCCGAGCGGGTGCATCACAAGGACCGCCTGCTCTATCCGCTCCGCCGGAAGGGAGAGAAGGGCTCGGGCGATTTCGAGCGCATCTCCTGGGACGACGCCCTCGACATCACGGCGGAAGCCTTCCTGAAAGCCGAGCGCGAGCTCGGGCCGGAAGCCGTCTGGCCCTACTACTATGCCGGCACCATGGGCCTCGTGATGCGCGACAGCATCGAGCGCTTGCGGCATGCCAAGCGCTACTCGCGATTCTATTCGACCATCTGCGTCGGCACTTCCTACCCTGGATTCGTCGCCGGAACGGGCAAGCTTTATGGGCCTGACTCGCGCGAGATGGCGAAGTCGGACCAGGTCGTCATCTGGGGCGGCAATCCCGTCGCGACGCAGGTCAACGTCATGACGCACGCGATCGAGGCACGGCGGAAGCGCGGCGCCAAGATCATCGCGGTAGACGTCTACCGGAATGGCACCGTCGAGCAGGCAGATGTGGGGCTGATCTTGCGGCCTGGCACGGATGGCGCGTTGGCGTGCGCGCTGATGCATTGCCTATTCCGCGACGGCAAGGCTGACCGCGCCTACATGGCGCGTTTTGCCGATTGTCCGGACGATCTCGAAGCGCATCTGAAAACCCGCACACCTGAATGGGCGAGCGCCATCACCGGCTTGTCCGTTGCCGAGATCGAGAACTTCGCCGCAATGCTCGGCGCGACGCCGCGCACCTATTTCCGCTTGGGCTTCGGCTTTACCCGCTCGCGCAACGGCGCTCAGGCTATGCACACCGTGCTATCGCTCTCAACCGTCATGGGCGCCTGGAAGCATGAAGGCGGCGGCGCGATGCATTCGCTCGGCGGCATCTATCACTGGAACAAGACGCTGATCGAAGGGCTCGACAAGGTCGACAAATCGGTGCGCGTCATCGATCAGTCGCGCATCGGCCCGGCCTTGACTGGTGACCCTTACGATCTCAAGGGCGGCCCGCCGGTGACCGCCATGTTGATCCAGAGTACGAACCCGCTGGAGGTCGCGCCCGAGCAGCGGAAAGTCCGCCAGGGCTTCATGCGCGATGATCTCTTCGTCGCCGTCCACGAGCAGGTGATGACCGAGACGGCGAAGCTCGCCGACATCGTGCTGCCGGCCACCATGTTTCTCGAGCACGACGACGTCTATCAGGCGTCCGGCCACGGCCATGTGCAATTGGGGCCCAAGCTCATCGATCCGCCGGGCGAGTGCTGGTCGAACCACGATGTCGTGTCGGCCTTGGCCAAGCGCGTCGGCGCCGAGCACGAGGGCTTCGACATGAGCCCGCGCCAGCTCATCGACTGGACATTGCGGAACTCCGGCCACGGCACGATCGAGGAGCTCGAGCGCGGCCGCTGGCGCGATGTGCAGCCCTCCTTCGAGGACTCGCACTATCTGAACGGCTTCGGCTGGCCGGACGGCAAATTCCGCTTCAAGCCGCAATGGATGAGCGTGCCGGTCAAGAACGACGGGCCGAAGGGGCGGCACGCCGAGTTGCCGTCATTGCCAGACTATTGGAACGTGACTGAGAATGCAGACGCGGCGCACCCCTTCCGCCTCGTCACGGCACCCGCGCGCGCCTATCTCAACTCGAGCTTCAACGAGACGGATTCGAGCCGCGAGAAGCACGGCCGCCCGCGCGCGCTGATGCATCCGGAGGATCTCGTGCGACTAAACATCGCCGATGGCACCGCAATTTCCATGGGCAACACACGCGGCGAGATCGGCTTGTGGGCGGAAGGCTTCGACGGCGTGCAGCGCGGCGTCGTCATTGTCGAAGGCATCGCGCCCAATAGCCATTTCCGTGACGGTGAGGGCATCAATACCCTTACGGGGGCTGACCAGGCCGCCCCCTATGGCGGCGCGCCCTTCCACGACAACAAGGTTTGGATAAGGAAAGCGTGAGGCTGCAGCCGGTTAGCTACGATTTCACAGTTTTCGCACCAGAGTGAGCCCGTCTCCGATCGGGATCGTTGCCGCCGAAACGCGCGGATCGGCGGCGACCTTGGTGTTGAGCGCGCGGATGACCGCGGTTTCGGCGGAGGTATCCTCCGGGTTCGCGATGTCGCCTCCCCAGAAAACATTGTCGATCAGCATCAGTCCCCCGGGCCGGAGCAGCTCGAGGCACTGCTCGTAGTAAGTCGGATAGTTCTTCTTGTCGGCATCGATGAACGTCATGTCGAACAGGCCGGCACCGCCCTCCTTGCGCAGCGATGCCAGGGATTCGAGGGCCGGCCCCAGCCTCAAGTCGATCCGGCTTTCGACACCGGCCATGCGCCAGAACGGGCGGCCGATGTCCGCAAATCTCGCCTCGATATCGAGCGCGATGATGCGGCCATTTTCCGGCAGCGCGGATGCCATCCACAGCGTGCCGTAACCGACGAACGTGCCAACCTCGATGATCTGCCGCGCTCCCGTGAGTTCGATCAGGAATGCCATGAAACGGCCCTGCTCGGCCGCCATGCGCATATTCCGCTCGGGCAGCTTGTCGGCCTCGGCGGCGAGCGCGGCAACCGCGGGTGGCATAGACACCATGTACTGCAACACATAGGCGTGGAAGGCCTCGCTGAGGCCGTGCGAGCGCGACGACATGGATTATCCTCTTTTTGGCAATGCACCGGCGGACGAAGGGGAAACCGGCCGAAACTCGAACTCTGCAATGGGTCCAAGTTTCCGTGCGACCTGAGCCCGCACGCAATGTGCAATCGCTAAGGAGAATAGCGGTTCATCCCGGGGAGCAAGCCCCTGAGCACGTTCAGGCGAAGTGGACACCGGTTCGCCGCAGAACGTGCTCAAAGCCAAGAGTTCGGCACGTTCAGGCGAAGTGGACACCGGTTCGCCGCAGAACGTGCTCAAAGCCAAGAGTCAGCACGTTCAGGCGAAGTGGACACCGGTTCGCCGTAGGACGTGCTCAAAGCCAAGACAGCACGTTCAGGCGAAGTGGACACCGGTTCGCCGTAGAACGTGCTCAAAACCAAGAAACCAGAGCGGGTTCTTGATTCCGGTTGGACTGAACCCGCTCTGGATGAGATGAATCAAGCGGCTTGTAGTACCGGTCCGATCGCGGCGCGCGGCGTGCCGATGAGGTCGATGGCCCTGACGACAGCATCGCGCAAGGCTTCGCTCGTCGTCACGAAAGCGAGCTCTGAGCCGCGGCCCGTGTCGAGCCAGAGGCGGTAGAGGGTCGTGCGATGGCGGGCGAAGGCATCCTGCAGGGCGGCGAGGCCGATGCCGGCGAGCAGCACGACACCGATCATCCATTTGGCACCGAGCAGGCCGATACCGATGAATGGCAGCAGGCTCGTAGCCGCAGCCAGGAAGCCGGCGCTGCAGATGAGCGATCCGGACACGCGCACTTCGCACGCTTCATCCGTCCCGACGGAGCGGATGGCGCCTGCGGGAATGCGATGGCGGCCGAGCCGCACCTCGGCGATCGTGATGACCACATCGGGCGTTTCGAGGAGCATTCGGGGACGGGCGGTCATCGGTTGCATGCGTTCGACAGAAGTGGGTCTCGCCGCGGGGAGAGGAGGCTTAAGTTAGAATTGTTGCGAATGCGTTGCGTAGGCAGACGATCAGACATCGCGCTCGCGGAACTTGTTAGTGATCGGATAACGCCTGTCCCGCCCGAAATTCCTTTCCGAAATCTTTACGCCGGGCGCCGCCTGCCGCCGCTTGTACTCGGCGATGTTGAGCATCCGCTCGATCCGGCGGACGGTTTCGAGCGGATGGCCGCGCTGGGCGATTTCCTTCACGGGCAACTCGCGCTCGACGAGGCATTCGAGAATGTCGTCCAAGACCTCGTAAGGCGGCAGCGTGTCCTGGTCTTTCTGATTGGGCTTCAGCTCCGCGGTCGGCGCCTTGGTGAGAATACGGTCCGGGATCACCTCGCCGCCGGAGCCGAGGCAACCTTTCGGCACGCCTCGATTGCGCAGCCGCGACAGCCGGTAGACCTCCATTTTGTAGAGGTCCTTGATCGGATTGTAGCCACCGTTCATGTCGCCATAGAGCGTCGCGTAACCGACCGAAACCTCGGACTTGTTGCCCGTCGTCACCAGCATCGAGCCGAACTTGTTCGAGACCGCCATCAAGAGGGTGCCGCGTACACGCGACTGCACGTTTTCCTCGGCCGTCCCCGGAGGGGAACCCGCGAAGAGGGGCGCCAATGCCGCCATGAAGCCATCGACCGGCTCGTGGATCGGCACCACGTCGTAGCGGATGCCGAGCGCCTCGGCGCATCGGGCCGCGTCGTCGAGGCTGTCGCTCGAGGTGTAGCGGTAGGGCAGCATCAGCGCGTGCACCTGCTCAGGCCCCAACGCATCGGCCGCCATGGCGGCAACGAGCGCCGAATTGATGCCACCCGACAAGCCCAGCACGACGCCGGGGAAGCCGTTCTTGTGCACATAGTCGCGCAAGCCCAGCACACAGCCGAGATAGGACGAGAGCTCGCCTTCCTCGACGAGCACGCGCTCGCCGGTTTCGCAATGCCAACTCTCTCCCTTGCGTCGCCATTGGGTGAGAACAGTACCTTCCGCCCAGGCCGGCATCTGCACGGCGAGCGAGCGATCGGCATTGAGAACGAAGGAGGCGCCTTCGAAGACGAGCTCGTCCTGGCCGCCCACCTGATTGACATAGGCGAGCGGCAATCCGGACTCTGTCACGCGCGCCACGGCAATCTGCATGCGCGTGTCGTGCTTGCCGTCGGAGAAGGGGGAGCCGTTGGGGACGATGAGGAACTCCGCGCCGGTTTCCTCCAGGCACTCGACCACGTCCGCGCCCCAGATGTCCTCGCAAATCGGCACGCCGATGCGCACGCCCTTGAAGCTGATCGGCCCCGGCATGGGCCCCGCCGCGAACACGCGCTTCTCGTCGAACACGCCGTAGTTCGGCAGATCGGCCTTGAAGCGTTCGGCGGTGATGCGGCCCTCTTCCATCAGCAGCACGGCGTTGTAGACGTTGCCGTCCGATTCCCACACGTTGCCGACGAGGATGGCCGGCCCGCCATCGGCCGTTTCGATGGCAAGGGCTTCCGCCACGCGCCGGGCCTCGGCGCGGAACGCCGGTTTCAATACCAGATCCTCCGGCGGATAGCCGGTCAGGAACAGCTCGGACAGCACGAGGAGATCGGCGCCGAGGCGAGCGGCTTCCGCGCGGGCTTTCCGCGCCAGCGCCGCATTGCCGTCCAGATCGCCGACGGTCGGGTTGAGCTGCGCAAGTGCTATTCTGAGAGAGGAGGCCGGTTTCTTGCTCATGGGCCGAGATTACCGGCCGGGCGGCGGCTCCCGCAATAGCGGCCGGACGCGTCAGGCGGGATGGCGGGATTGCGAGGCGCGCCGCCAGCCCATATTGCTTGCTTCCGGTGACACGTGGAGCGCCTCGTCGTGCAGGGTTGGAGACATTGGCCGCGCCGCTTGGCACTTGCCGTGCTGAAGCGCGTGTCCCGCGACATCACCATTCGCCATCACCACACCGGCGAGCTGGTCCGGCTCAATCTCTACACGCACAAGGGGTACTGGTATCACGGCAAGCGCCGGGAGGCCGCGACGCTCGCCCTGTGCCGGGAAATCATTCAACCGGGCTGGACGGTCTACGATGCCGGCGGGCACATCGGCTATCTGTCGCTGTACTTCGCCAAGCTAGCCGGACCGGCGGGAAGGGTCCACGTCTTCGAGCCGGGCGAGAACAATCTGCCCTATCTCGAACGCAACATTTCCGGTCTCGCCAACATCACGCTCGTGCGCGCCGCCGTTGGTGCGGCACCTGGCCGAGCGACGCTGTATGTCGAGAGCCTCGCCGGACAGAACAATTCGCTCGTCCGGGATTTCGAGGTTCTCGCGCGCAATGCCGCGCTCGCCGATCCGGGGGCTGGCAAGGTCACGCCGCGTGACGTCGAGGTGACGACGCTCGATTTCTATGCTGCGCGCTCGCAGGCCATGCCGGATTTCGTCAAGATCGACGTCGAGGGCTTCGAGCTCGAGGTACTGCAGGGCATGGCAGAGCTGCTTCGCCGAAAGCCGGTCATTCTCGTCGAGGTACAGCGCAATCAGGTGCAAGTTTTCGAGCTACTCGAAAAGGCTGGCTACCAGTTGTTCAACGATCGCCGCCGGCGCTTACGCGCAAAGAATGCCAACCGCCTCAACGGCGCGAATGTCTTCGCGCTGCATGCCGAGGCGCATGCCGGGTTGATCGCCCAGCACCTTACGCATCGACCTTCTCCTTCATCCGCGCCTTGACGAGGTCCGCGAAATTCCTGAGCGCCTTAAGTGCGAGCGGGGTTTCTTTCAGGCCGGCGCGCTCGCCCTCGACGTCGACGCCGCGGCCCTTGATGTAGCCGGTATAGTCGTCGAACAGCACGCGCATGATGCCGGCATCGTACTCCGGGTGGAACTGCACGCCCCATGAGGTCGCCGACATGCGGGCCGCCTGGACGCCGAACGCGTTCGTGGCGAGGAGCTTGGCACCTGTGGGCAATCTGGTCACGGTTTGCGAGTGCGCGATCTGCGCTTGGAATACTTGGGGAATGTCCTTGAATAGCGGGTCGCTCTGAGCGCCCGGCTCCAAGTGGATATCGCCCGTGCCATACTCCGATTGCCCCTTCAGCCAGTGCACCTCGCCGCCCAAGCCGTGGGCAACGATCTGGTGGCCAAAGCAGACGCCGAGTATCGGCACCTTGCCGTCATTGTCGGCAATCCATTGGGCGGTGCGCTCCGACCAAGGGTGGCGATCGGTCACCATCGAGGACGAGCCCGTAACCACGACGCCTGCGACCTCGTCCAGCTCGGGGAAGCGGCAATCGTCGTCCTGCACGCGGACCTCGATGACGTCCTCGCGGGCGAATTGCATGGTGTCGGCAAACAGCACCTCGTTGTCGCCGCCTGCATAGCCGTAGAAGCCATCCTTGTTGTTGCGGAAGGGGCCGGCATTGAAGATCGCCAGGGGGCGCAGGTCGCGATTTGTTTTCGTCATCTAGCCTGCTCCGTGTGCCTTGACACCCTCGACGATGGCGATCGCCGTCATCAGGTCGAGATGGGCGCCGCCGCCGTTCTTGTAGACGGTTATCTCGTCTTTTGCACGCCGCCCCGGCGTCCCGCCCACGAGATCGTAAAGATCGGCGAGGATGTCTTCGATGCGAATCACCCCGGTTTTCAGCGGGATTTCGATCTCACCGATATGGCCGACGGTCGTGCCGCGGAAATTCACGAAGATCCGCCCCCGCCGCATGACCTCGTCGTCCGCCTCCCGCATGTCGAGGCGATAGGCGCCGACGAGGTCGACATGGGTGCCGGGTTTCAGCCAGCGGCCTTCGAGGATGGGGTCGGAGCACATGACGGCGCAAGCGACGATGTCGGCTTCGGCGACGGCTTTTGCGAGATCGGGTGCGACAGTGACGGGGCGCTTCAGATCGCCGAGCCGCCTGGCGACGGCTTCGGCCTTCGCGGGCGTGCGGTTCCAGATCGTCACGCGCTCGATGGCGTGCCTGACGGCCACATGCGCGCGAATCAAGGGCTCGGACATTGTGCCTGCGCCGATCATCAGTGCGACCGGCTGTCCTCCCGCGACAGCAGCTTGGAGCCGAGCGCCGAATCGCCAGCCGTCTTCCAGCGCGTCTCCGCGGCGGCGTCGATCGACGCGATGATCTGGCCTTGCTCCTTGTCGAACAGCAGCACGTCGCCTTGGATGCTTGGCACTGGCGGCGGGTTGCCTGGAAAAACCGTGACGGCCTTGACGGCGAAGCCCAGGCCTTCGATGCCCGCGGTTCGTGTGAAAATCGCATTGGGCCCGATGCGGACGAGCGTGTCGCCACTTTGGGGCTTCGGCCGGCGATGGCACGCCTGCATGTGCTGGACAAGCAGGCTCCAATCCATCACGCGGTCGACGGTCAGCTCGTCAATTCTCAAAGTCATCCAAGCACCGGCATCTGCGCGGCGCGGGCGGGTCAAGAGTTCATTGCCGCCCTCGCCAATAGCAATGTTCTCCTCGTGCACGAGCATTTTTCCCTTGGCGTACTCCATGCCGGGCTCGATGGTCACCACCATGCTCTCGGGTCAGATCGCCCGCCATGAAGGAGGGCGGCTCGGTCAGGTGCATGCCGAGGCCATGGCCCATGCGCCCCACATTGTTGCCGATCGAGCCGGCATCCTCCAGGAACATCGCCTTGACGTGAAGTTGCCTCGGTCCTGCCGGGCCGAGCGGCCTTATTCCGGTTTCCGTCGCGTGCCAGCGCGCCTCCTGAGTGCGTTTGGCCTCATCGGTGATCTTGCCGACGGCGAAGTTGCGGTCGAAATCGCAGAAATAGCCGTCATAAGTGCAGCCGATATCGAGGAAGAGCACGTCGCCCTTTTTCACTGGCGGTCGCCCGGGCCGGCGATGATCTGCGTAGCCGCCCGCCCCGGTGGCGGTCGCGATGAAGGGCACGTGGTCAGCGCCTTTCTCCATGAGCTCGCTCGCAGACGCACTCGGCATGGCGCGTCGTGTCGCCCGCGTGGGAGATGCGCGGTACGTCGTCATAGGCTTCGCTGGCGATGGGGCAGGCGACACCGATGCGATCGATCTCGGCCGCCCACTTGATGTGGCGCAAGCCCCAGATGACGGCGAGCCGTCGACGAACTGGATGCCGCGCGCCTTCTTCGCCATCCGGTCGACGTCGATGCGCGGCGCCCGCACCAGCATCTCGCGGCCGAATTCCCAACCGATGCGCCTGCTTGCGCTTCAGATCGAAAGCGTCCCCGCCATCAGCGAGACGCCGTCATCTTTCGGCTAAGGCGCCGACCAGGTGCGGATGTCGTGCACGGAGGTGGTTGCGAGCACGGCCGGTTTGCCGACCTCCGGAAAGACCGCGATCAGCTCGCCCTGACGCGGCACGATCAGATACCAGGGCCGCGTCGGGCTCTCCCAGAATTGCGTTTCGAAGCCGGTGAAATAGCGGATGTTGGCGGGCGTGGTGACGACCAGCGCGTCGAGGCCGGCGGCATCCATGGCCTTGCGGGCGCGGGCGTGGCGAAGGGCGAATTCCTCTGAAGGGCATCCGTGTTTGGGCATTTTATTGCTTGGCCATGCCGCACTCTCACTCGTTGTCGATGTTGCCTTCGCCCGCGCCGGCGCCCTTCTGGCGTGACACCTCGCTGGCGGGAACGTAGGTTTCACGGCGAAGCGGGCGAGGCCAGCCCAGAGCCACTGATCGGCGGCGATACCAGCGATGCGTTCGTGGAGGGGGAGGCCATCGATCGAGCCCGAGGCGGCGCCGGCCCTGATGGTCGCCGACCGTGTGGCGATGGCCGCCACTTTCCCGCTCAAGGTTGCCCCGCCGGCTACGGCCCGGAACCTTATATGCCCCCATGCGAGGTCGATGGCGCGGTTGGAGATCGCGGCGGCGGCGGCAAAGGGCAGGAGGAGCAGCGGCTCCTCGACGGTGGAGGCCTTGAAGATAAGCCGCCAGCGATGGCATGAGCCCGGTCCGAGAGGGCGGCGCCTGCGACGAGCGGTGAGGTTTGCGATGTTGCGCCGCCCTCGAGATGTCGCAGAAGCGCGGCAAGACCCGGCAGCCCCCGCGCTTCGAGCCACCGCACTGTGCGTCCCGCCTCCTCGGCGATCCCCCAAGGATAACCCGCGCCGCGCGCCGCCTTCCTGGCCATGGCGTCGATCTCGTTGAGCGAGACGGTGATGGTCGGCGGGAGGTCGAGGGCAAGGGCGGCAGCGCCCAATCGTCGGCGTTCGCGGTGTCGATCTCGTCCGGGAATGGCGCGAAAGGAAACAGCGATATCCGCAGCCAGCGATCGGATTTCGGATCGAAGCGTTGCGCACCGAAGAAGGCGAGCTTGCAGCGCAGAATGTCGATCGGGCGCATGCGCGCGTCGATCAGGTTGTCGCGGATCTCGTGATAGGGATGGCGGCTCGACGCCTGGATGCGGCGAACGGCGTGACGGTGCTCGGGATGGCGGGCGAGGAAGCCCGCGATGCTGGCCTCTCCAACCTCACCCGCAAGCTCGCCGTGAAGTTTCGCGACGTCGCGCGCCACGCCGAGCGGCTGCTCCAGTTCGCCGCCCGGCTCCTCGAAGCGCTCGCCGAGCCTCGGCTCGAGCTTCTCGGCGGACGTGTACCAGAAGCGGGCCTGCTGTTCGCGCTGGTCGTAGTCCCCGCCGAGCGCCCAGGCGTAGTCGCGACCGATGAGCTCGCGCAGCTCGGCGATGCGCATGCTGCCATCGATGGTGAAGAAGCGGAACTCTTCGCTTGTCATTTGATCGGCGAGATCGTCGACCAGCGCGCCGTGCGGCTCGATCAGAAGCGCGACCAGAAATTCCTGGCCATCGAGGCCGAGATGGTTTTCGGCTGATGATAGAGGACATCCCAAGGGTCAGGTCCGTCGAGAATGCCCGTCGCGGCAAATACTCGAGCGCCGCCAGATCGCGCTCCAATCTGCTGATGCGCTCCGTGACCCGGCATCATCGATCCGCCACTGGGCGGCGGACCTTTTCGCGCGGGCCAACAGCTCCTGAAAGCGGGTTGTTGCGTCCGGCGTCGCGCGGGCTTCGCTGCGGACGCGGGCGAGCGCCGTTTCGCGCGCCTCGATCCAGCGGTCGAGGAGCGCGGGATGCTTGACGAGAAAGGGCGCCATGCCGAGCCCGGTCGCGTTGCCGACGCCGAGCCGGCGCCGAAGTCGCGATCGAGAGCAACGGCCCGCGCCGGATTGCGCGCGCGCGCCAATGCTCGACGAGATCGGTCATGAAGTTGCGCGCACAGGCAGACGGCCAGCATCTCGGCCTGGAAGGGCCCGGCGAATTCCGGCCGGCCGGCGATGCGCTCGCGATCGGCGAAGCCGAATTTGCCGCTGCCGTAGACGGCGGTGGTGCGCATCAGATAGCCGACGGCCGAGCTCGGCCGCGTCGGGCTGTGGCCCTCGGCGAGGGCTGCCACCACGGGATCGAACAGCCGCACGCTTCGGTTGGCGCGGAGCAACACATCTCGCGTATCGCGGACGCGGCCGGCTTCCTGGCTCGGCACGTTGGCGGCGAGCCGCGCGATATCGGCCTCGGTCGGATCGCCGTCGAACAGCGCGAAGGTCGCGTCCCAGGCTTCGGCGATGACGCGGTCGGTACGTTTGTCCGCCGGGAGTTCGTGGCCGAAGGCGACGAGCGCTAGCTATGCTCCGGTCCGGCCGCTTCGTAGACTGCGACGCCGACACCCTGCTCGTCCAGCGCCAATGCGCCGCGTGCAGCGCCAGCCGTCGGCCGCGCCCGCGTGAGGATCCCCGCATGAAGGACAGACGCGTTGGGAAAGCGGCGCCGAGCCGCTCGAGCCGCATCACCTCATCGGGCGGGCGCAGGGCTATCCAGAGCTCCAGCGCAGTCCCTCTCAGAATTTTTGCTGCATGTCTTTCTACCGCGTGGCCGGCGGACCGAAGGATCGCTCGAAAAACCCTGCCAGTTACCGCCCATGATTTTTCCCGCATCCGGATGAGCGAAGCCACGCCTGAGAAGGGCCGCCCGATATCGTCCCAGTCGAGATTGCTCTTGAACCACGCCGGCGGCGGTGGAAACACCGGCTTGCCGAGGCCGGGCGTCTGCACGCCCGACTTCGTCCAGCGGCCGTTGCGCATCCAGGCGACCACGCTGTCCGGCTGGTCCTGGCAGAGGTCGGAGCCCATGCCGATGTGATCGAGCCCATGAGTTCGGCCGTCCGCGCCACCATCTGCGGTAAAGGTATCGAGTGTGCAGTCCGATCCGCCCTTCAGATGCTGCGGATAGAGCGACAAGCCGAGCATGCCGCCGCACTTGGCCAGCGCCTTCAGCACCGTGTCCGATTTGTTGCGCGCGACCGGATGCCAGGAGGAGGGATTGGCGTGCGAGATGCAGATCGGCCGGGCGACAGCTCGATCGCCTCCAGCGTCGAGCGCTCGGCCGAATGCGACATGTCGATCGCCATGCCGACGCGGTTCATCTCCGCGATCACCTCGCGGCCCATGCGCGTGATGCCGGCATCCTCGCCTCGTAGCAGCCGGCGCCGAGCAGCGACTGGTTGTTGTAGGTGAGCTGCATGAAGCGCACGCCGAGCGGATGCAGCACCTCGACGAGGCCGATATCGTCCTCGATGGGCGAGGCATTCTGCAGGCCGAAGAAGATCGCGGTGCGGCCTGGTCGCGCGCGCTTCCACATCATCCGCCGTGCGGCCGGGAAGATCAGGTCGGGGTGCCGCTCGAATCGGCGGTTCCACTCGATGATCCGCTCGACCGTCTCGCGGAAATCCTCGTGATAGGCGATCGTCACGTGCACGGCGTCGACGCCGCCCGCGCATCTCGCCGGAAAATCGTCTCCGACCAGTTGGAGTATTGCGGGCCGTCGATGCGGAAGGGCCTCATCGTTCAACGGCTCCGGATGTTTGGCAGATCAAGTGCTTCCGAACGCCTCATGGCTGCGACTGCCCGCATTCCAAGTCGTTGATGAGCCCATTGGCGAGGCCATAGATCCAGCCATCGACCGAGAGCTCCCGCCCGCGATCCCAGGCGCGCTGCACGATCGGTGAATGGACGACGGTCCTGACCTGCTCGCGCACATTCATCTCGCACAGGAAGTTGTGCCGTGCGTCGTCGCCGGGCAGTGAGCGTAGGACGTCCTTGTGGGTCCGGTTCAAATCCCGGATCGGCTCCAGCCAGTGGTCGATGAGGCCGTTCTGCGAGCCGTCGACCGCCGCGCGCACGCCGCCGCAGCCGTAATGGCCGCACAGGATGACGTGCCGCACCCGCAGCGTCTCGACGGCGAATTGCAGCACCGACATGCAGTTTAGGTCGGCGGGGTACACCATGTTGGCGACGTTGCGGTGAGACAAACACTTCTCCAGGATCGAGACCGGTGATGACGTTCGCCGGCACCCGGCTGTCGGCGCAACCGATCCACAGGAAGCGGGGCGATTGCAGGCCGGAGAGACGGCCGAAATAGTTCGGGTCCTCGTCGATGCGCGCTGCAGCCCAGCGTTTGTTCTGCGCCGACAAATCGCCCGGCGTCTTGTCGTGCTTGGCCATGATCATCGACCTCACATGTGATCTCGCGGGATCTTTTCCCGCCATTTGCGTTCGGTGACT
>CAVUIW010000024.1:0-13372 GCA_963741525.1 uncultured Alphaproteobacteria bacterium | reverse complement strand
CCCGTCCCTTTGAAGCGCTGGGTCTCGCCGATGCTCTGAACGCGGTCATGGCCCAGCGTGGGCTGATCGGCGGCGTGGCACTCACCCTGACCAAGTTCGCTGGGCTGAACCTCTTCCCGCTCGCATTCTTCAGCGGTGGTGTCGTCTTGGCGCAACTCGTCCGGCTCGCCATGGGGCAGCCGATCGGCGACGCTGCGCTGCAGCTCTGGTTGAAGGTCTCGCTTGTGATCTATCTGGCGATCGCGGCGCTGCTCATCGCCAAGCTGGTGGCTCACGGTCTCTGACGGCCAGAACTGTTCAGCCACCGAGACTCCGCACCGGCTCATGCGGCCATGGACCTGTCTGCAGCGCGGCCTTGAGCCGGGGCGTCAGATTCCGCCGCCAGACCTCCACCAGCACTCGGTCGTCTGTCGACCAGACGCGCGGCACATGGCTCATGGCCGACTGCAGGATACCCCAAAGCCCGTCGTTGTCACTCAAGTTGATGTGCACGAGCGCACGATGGCGGTACGAGCGCTCGAGTGCGACGTCGACGAGACCATCGGCCTTCTCGATATCGTCGATGTAGGTCGCCGGGTGCCCCGTGAGCGCCGCGGTGAACATCGGGTCGCCCTCGTGCAGATAGGCGGGCTCGGGCGACAGCACCTCGTAGTCATGTTCCGGAAGATCGGGCGTCTCGGCGCTGCGCCGCCAGCAGGCTGCGATCCGGCCTGATTTGCCCGCTGGATACCGAACATAGAGAAAGCAGCGATCGGCGCCTATCGCCTGGCCGAAGTCGCGCACTGCCGCCCCGGCTTGCGCAGGTGCGAACCTGGTCGATCCGAAAGTGTCAGGCGGGAATTCTGGCATGAGACTGTTCTTCCTCCGGACGACCAGCACACCCTGATGGACGAGCGGCTCGTCGCGGGTCGAACACGAGTGGCTCAATGCGAGGTGGGCACGCTGCTCTCATGAAAACAGTGACTGCAGGTTGCCGGTGGTGACCGTCGAGCTTTGGCACGCCCATTGTGCAAGGCCATGAGATGACCGAACGGTGAGATCGCCGAGCTTCCCCACCTCCACACGGTCATCGCCGAAGAGCCCCGCGCCGCGACGCTTGGGAATCGTTGAATGCGTGACGCGCCAGCGGCCGTGCTCCGAGTCAATGTGGCCGATGCTGATTTCGCAATCGAGAAGAGCGGCAACCCGGGCCTCATCGTTGGCGGCCTCTTGCATGAGATCCGGCAACGTCGCGCCCCGCGGTAGGCCGAAGGGACGCGCCCGCGCCAGCATGAACCAATTGTCGATGAGCACGAGCACGGCATTGCTCAGCGCTCCCGAGCTGAGATTCCGCGGAGGTAACAAGCTCGAAGCTGGCGCATAGCTTTTTGCCGGTAGCGATCAACTGCCAGACTTCCCGATAGGGCACGCGCCCGTCTTGATCCGGCATGCCATCCTCATGCAACAGGCGGCCTTCTCGCCTCAGCAGTGCATGATCGGGCGTCTCGCTCTCCGGTTGAAAATTGATGTGCCGGTGCCACACGGAATAGTTGTCAACGACCTGCGTCCGGCCCGCGAATCCATCCTGCTGGGCAAGCAAATGGGCCGGAGGGGCCGAACCGGCCGACTTGCGGCGCGCTATGGATATCGGCAGTCGCAGATCGACAAACAAAGCAGCGGTCTGGCCCCAATACACGAGCGTACTGCGATCCTCGGTTCCGCCCGCGACCGCCAACAATCGACGGCGCCACAAGCCGGTGAGCCAGTCGGGCGTAGTGTAGTTCGTCAAGCTTGAGTTTTGGAGACGCATGCTGGGTTCCACAATGTCGCGCTGGTCCGATAGCATGGTGGCGCCACCCCCGCACGCGCAATCTCCCGCTGGCCGCGCCTGATGTTCGATGCTAGCGTGCTCTTGCCGCTTGGGAGGTTGATCGTGCCGATCATCCGCATCGCCACCTTCAACGTCGAGAACCTGTTCTCGCGTGTCGCCTATGCCGACAATATGGCGCCGGGCGAGAACCATGTCGGCCTCTACCGCTTCGAGGATCCCGACGAGCTGAAGCTCGCGCGCCGCATCGCCGAGGCGGTCGCGAGCGACGACAAGCGGCAGCTGACCGCACTCGCCCTCAACGAGGCGCGCGCCGATGTCGTCTGCCTCCAGGAGGTCGACAACGCCAATGCGCTGAAGGTCTTCTACGAGCGCTACCTGAAACCCCAGATCGACACGGCGGCCGCGATCGAGAAGCGGGCGCTGCGCGTAGCGGCTTCGCGGCGAGGGCCGAGCCCGGCGATCGAGGAGATCGGCGCCATCGACCGTCGCCACTATTTCGATTGGCGTCAGGTGATCGAGGGTAATGACGGGCGCGGCATCGATGTCGGCATCATGTCGAAGTATCCGATCCGCATTCACGAGCCATGCCAACCGGACCTTCGCCGAGCTCGGCCTGTGGACGCCCGCGCTCGAGGGATATCGCGAGTTCGTCGGCGGCAAGGAGCGGCTGCTCGACGAAATCCGATCAAGCTGTTCCGCCGCGATTGCCTCGAGGTCGATATCGATCTCGGGTCGAAAGTCTCTGACGATCTTCGTCTGCCATCTGAAGTCGATGTCGCAGGCGCGCGAGAAAACGCGGGCGTCTGCGGCAGGCCGAGGCGCTGGGCGTCCGGCGACTGGTCGAGGCGCGCTTCGGCAGCGGGACGAGCGACGCGCCCTGGCTCATTTGCGGCGACTTCAACGACTACATCGAGATCGATGGCGCGCCCGAGACTCGACGAAGACGGCAAGCCGCTCGAGCATGCGCTCGGACCCACTCGTCGATCCTGGATTCGCCGTCAATCTCATGGCCCGCCGGCCGGCCAAGGATCGCTGGACGACCTACTACGCGCCGGGCGACATCTATCGCAACTCGACTTCATCCTGGCCTCGCCGGCGCTGGCGGCAGCCAACCCCAAAGCCATTCCCGAGATCATCCGCGGCGGCCAACCCTACCGCGCCCGCCGCTACGACGGCCCCCGCTACCCCCGCGTCGGCTGGGACCGGCCGAAGGCGTCCGATCACTCGCCGGTGGTGGTGGAGCTGGCGATTTAGCGGCGATTAGCCCGGCACTGATGGCTGGCTTAGGCCGCCATGGCGGTGCTATGACGGCGCCCTGATCGAACGAGCGAGATGAGCGTGCAGGACCGCACCACAGACGAGCACGGCACCGGCGGCGCCCGCCCGCGAAGGCGTCCAGCCGCATCGCCGCCGAGATCGCGCGCCGGCGCACCTTTGCCATCATCTCGCATCCGGATGCCGGCAAGACCACGCTGACGGAAAAGCTGCTGCTGTTCGGCGGCGCCATCCAGCTCGCCGGCCAGGTCAAGGCCAAGAAGGACAAGCGCAACACGCGATCCGACTGGATGGCGATCGAGCGGGCGCGCGGCATCTCGGTCGTCACCTCCGTCATGACCTTCGAGTATGGCGGCGCGGTGCTGAACCTGCTCGACACGCCGGGCCACGAGGACTTCTCCGATCAGACCTATCGGACGCTGACCGCCGTCGACAGCGCCATCATGGTGATCGACGCCGCCAAGGGCATCGAGGCGCGAACCCTCAAGCTGTTCGAGATCTGCCGGCTGCGCGACATTCCGATCATCACCTTCGTCAACAAGATGGATCGGGAAAGCCGCGACCCGCTCGATCTGCTTGCAGGAGATTTCCGACCAGCTCGCGCTCGACACGGCGCCGATCGTCTGGCCGATCGGCCAGGGCCATCGATTTCCGCGGCACCTATGATCTCACCGAAAAGCGCATCCGCCGGCTCGACGACGAGGGCGATGGCACGGTCGTGAGTGGACCCGATGATCCCGACCTGCTCGGCCTCATGCATCCCGAAACCGCCAAGCGCTGGCGCGACGATGTCGAGCTCGTCGAGGCGGCCGGCGGCAAATTCGACCTCGAGGCCTTCCGCCATGGCGCGCTGACGCCGGTCTATTTCGGCAGCGCGCTGCGCAATTTCGGCGTGCGCACGCTGCTCGATGCTCTGATCGCCCATGCGCCGCCGCCCCGGCCGCAGAAGTCGGCCGCCCGCGAAATCCAGCCGGACGAGCCTGCGATGACCGGGATCGTCTTCAAGATCCAGGCGAACATGGACCCGAACCACCGCGACCGCATGGCCTTCATGCGCGTCTGCTCGGGCGTGCTGACGCGCGGCATGAAGGTGAAGCATGTGCGCACCGGCCGGACGATGGCGCTTGTCAGGCGCCGCAATTCTTCTTCGCGCAAGACCGCTCGCTCGCCGAGGAAGCCTTCGCGGGAGATGTCGTTGGCATTCCCAATCGCGGAACTTTGCGGATTGGCGATGCTCTGACCGAAGGCGAGGATGTCGTCTTCCTCGGCATTCCGAACTTCGCGCCGGAGATCCTGCGCCGCGTGCGCTTGCAGGACGCCATCCGCGCCAAGAAGCTCCGCGAGGCCTTGGACGAGATGTCGGAGGAGGGCGTGGTCCAGGTCTTCACGCCGATCGACGGCTCGCCCACCATCGTCGGCGTCATCGGCGCGCTGCAATTGGACGTGCTCTCGGATCGCCTCATCAACGAGTACAACCTGCCGATCGGCTTCGAGAGCGCTTCGGTTGAGACCGCGCGCTGGATTTCCTCGGACGACAAGGCGGCGCTCGAAAAGTTCATCGAGAAGAACAAAATCTCGATCGCCCGCGATGGCGACGGCGATCCGGTGTTCCTGGCGCAGTCCGCCTTCAATCTGCGCTACACGGCCGAGCGTGCGCCCGAGATCGTCTTCAAGGACATCAAGTCGATCGTGGCGGGGTAGAGGCGCGAATGGCGCTGATGTAGGGGCGACCGGCGGTCGCCCCTCTCCGTCGTTCGCGCGCGAGGGGCAGAGTGAAAGGCTAGACCTTGCCACGGTCGCCGGCCTACAAGAATTGCGGGCCTTCCCATGTCATGGTGAAACATGCTTGCAGTTGGCTGCCTCATCCACGCTCCGACTAAGGGCCCTCCCATGACCAATCTCGGACGTCACCGCCGCAAGATCGATCCTACGACCCGCGAGGCCAAGGGGGCGAAGGGGTTCAGCTATATCGGGCCGGCCAATCCGGCGATCCCTGAATGGAAGGCCGCGGGCCTCGACGAGCCCGACTTCGACATCATCCGCCAGTACCGCCTCGACCGGCTTCGCGCCGAGCTGAAGAAGCGCGACTTCGCCGGCGCGCTGCTCTATGACCCGCTCAACATCCGCTACGCGACGGATGTCTCGAACATGCAGCTCTGGTGCACGCACAATCCGACGCGCTACGTGTTCGTCGCGACCGAAGGCCCGGTGGTGCTGTTCGACTACGAGCAGGCCGTGCACATTTCCAAGCACTTCCCGCTCGTCGACGAGACGCGGCCGGCGAAAGTCCTGGTTCTACATGTATGCGGGCTCGGCTGAAGCCGAGCGGCGCATGTCGAAAGCCTGGGCGGGCGAGCTTGCCGATCTGGTCAAGCAGCATGGCGGCGGCAACATGCGGCTCGCCATCGACAAGTGCGAGCAGATGGGCATCACCATGCTCTCGGCCGAAGGTGTCGAGTGCATCTCCTCGCAGGAGTTCTGCGAGGAGGCGCGCAAGATCAAGCACCCGGAAGAGATCAAGGCCATGCGCCGCGCGGTCAATTCCTGCGAGGCCGGCATGGCGGCGATGTGGCGCTATCTGAAGCCCGGCGTCACCGAGAACCAGCTCTGGGCGCAGCTGCATGAGGCCAACATCGCGCGCGGCGGCGAATGGATCGAGACGCGGCTGCTGGCATCGGGCTATCGCACCAATCCGTGGATCAGCGAATGCTCGGACAAGGTGATCGAGGCGGGCGAGATCGTCTCCTTCGATACCGATCTCATCGGCCCCTACGGCTATTGCTCCGACATCAGCCGCGGCTGGGTCGTCCCTGGCAAGAAGCCGACGAACCACCAGAAGTCGATCCATGCGTTCGGCGTGCGAGCACATCGACTACAACAAGTCGATCCTGAAGCCCGGCATGACCTTCCACGACTTCATCGACAAGAGCTTCCAATTGCCGGCCGAATTCATCGAGCGCCGCTACGGCGTCGTCATGCATGGCGTCGGGCTATGCGATGAGTATCCGTCCATCCTCTACAAGGAGAACAAGACAGCCGCGCATGACGGCGTGTTCGAGCCGGGCATGGTGCTGTGCGTCGAGAGCCTCGTCTGCTCGGTAGAAGGCGGCGAGGGCATCAAGCTCGAGAACCAGGTCGTATTCACCGAGACCGGAATCGAGCAGCTCGACGTGTTTCCGATGGACCTGACGCCGGAGATTTGAGCGGCTGGTGTTTCCGTTTTTCGTTGAATCACGTCAACACCCTAACTCTTTGGTTTATCGTGCTTCTTCTCGGAAAACCGCTTCGCACTTTTCCGGAAGCACTCTAACACCTCAGGCCCGCCACCTCTGACCCACTTGAAAAAAGACCTCTCGTTCTTTCGCCTTCGCCCAAGGGGAGAAGGCGATAAACGCCTGCTCCGCTGGACGAAGAAATTTGGTAGCCGAGCTATGCGCCGAGATAAACGCCATCCCTGGCGACGATCCTTCCCGCCTTGATGACGATCCGCTCTTTCGGCCGGCGCAGCAGAGCGTCATGGGCATTGTCCGCCTTGACGAGCAGGATGTCGGCGGGTGCGCCACCACGAGCGTTGGCTCCGGCCGCCCGATCGCTTTCGCCGCCGATCCCGTCACGGCATCGAGCGCGTCATGCAACTGCTCGTCCTTGTTCCAGTCGAAGCGATAGGCCATCAGCCAGGCGCGCTCGAGCGGATCGCCATTGCCCATCGGCGACCAGGCATCGCGGATGCCGTCGGAGCCGGCGCAGACGGTGACGCCCATCTCGCGTAAGTATGCCACCGGCGGCACGGCGATGTCGGCCGGCGCCGAGCTCATGAGCGAATGCCGAGATCGGCGAGCCGGCGGGCAACCGGCTCGATGCGGGAGCGCGATACCATCCCTAAGCAATAGGCGTGGCTCACCATCACCTTTCCCCGCAAGCCCGACGCTTCCGTGAAATCGGCGATGCGCTCGATCTGCCAAACGCCGAGTTCGCCCGGATCGTGCAGATGGATATCGACGCCGCGTCCGTAGCGCTCGGCGAGGCCGAAAATCACCTTGAGCTGCCCGATCGGATCGTTGTCGATGCCGGCCGGATCGAGCCCGCCGACCGTCTCGACGCCGAGCTTCAACGCCTCTTGCATGAGCTCGGCCGTACCGGGGCGGACGAGCATTCCCATCTGCGGGAAGGCGACGAGCTGCAGGTCGACGATGATCGCGGTAGCGCGCCTTCAGCGCCAGCATGGCCTCGATGTGCCGCAAACCGATATCGGGCGCGACATCGACATGGCTGCGGATGGTGAGCGCGCCGTTCGCGACCATCTGCTCGAGCAGTCGCGCACTGCGCACCGCGATCGGCGTCTCCACCTCGGCCAGCACGCTGGCGCTCGTTGGCAATGTACTCGGGGATGGTCGGCCCGGCCGTGTTCGGCCGCCATGGCTCGCCCCAGAGCGTCTTGTCGAGATGAACATGCGGCTCGACGAGGGCGGGAAGAGCGACATAGCCGGTGGCGTCGAGGATGTCGGCTCTATTTTCGCGCGCACTTTCCTCGGACCAATCACTGGCGATACGACCACTGACAATACCGATGTCGGCGAGGTCGCCAGAGGAAAGTCGTGCATTGCGAATGCAAATTTGCAGCTCACCCACCATGCGGCTCCTTGGTCGTTCTCATGTTGCGCTTACGGACGAGCTTTCCGGCTCATGCCATCAAATGCCGGATCTTAGCGGCCTTAAGTTTCGGGCCAAGCGCAAAGAGGCGCCGGTCGTCTGTCACCAGGATCGCGCCCTCTCGCTCCGCTAGTGCAATGTAGAGGCAATCATAGATGGGATGGTCGAGTGCGATCGCAAGTGCCAATGCGCGCGGCAACAGGCGGCCGGAGCTCTCGAGGTGAGGCATGGCTCTGGAAAGCAAGTCCAAGAGCGCGGGCACCTCGTGCGCTTTCATCTGTTTTGTTCGCACTAGGCGCCAAAGCACATTGGCGACTTCGACCGGCATGAAGTCGGGCGCGATCAATTCCGTCGCCGGATCGACGAGTGCCTTAGCCTCGCGGCTGCCGGGCTCGGAGTGGATCCACTTGACGGCAACGCTTGCGTCGACGACGAGCTTCATCGCCTATCGCGGTCCTCGCGAATGAAATCCGTCGAGCTGATCGGGCTTGGTTTCTGTGCCTCACGGGCGGCATCGATTGCCGCCCAGACGGCTTCTCGATCGTCTTCGATGACTGCGGAGAGTATTTCGCGGACGGTCTGCTCGAGTGACGTGTTGTTGGCTGACGCCAGCGTTTTCAATTTGGCGATGACAGCGTCATCTAGATTGCGAACGATGATCTGGCCCATTTTCCAGTCCTCCTCTGCTATCATGATGATAGCATCGATACCCGGCGACCGCAAGCTCCTCAGTCGTAATCCGCCAGCACGTTGATTCGCTCGCGATAGCGTGTGGCGATGCAGGCCTCGTCGCCGCCGCAGGCGTTGCGCGATTTAATCCAGTCGGCTTGCTCGGCGCGCAGATTGGGCTCGTCGTCCTCCGAGATCGACAGGGCGACCTGATAGAGTTTCGTCAGATCGCGATCGAGGCGTCTGAGCTTCGAGCTGCCACAGACCGCCGTCTCTGTCGGCGTCAACACCAGATTGCAATCGACGGTGGCGATATCATAACTGCAGCCGGCAACCAGGATGGCGGCGGCGGCGCACAGACTAGGAACTCTCATTTGGGCCTCCAGGAGACCCCGCTAAGTCGATGTGAATACAGCAAAAGTCCGGCCTCAGCTGTCGCGTGCATGCAACAGTCGATCCGTATCGAGCCCTTATGGCTTTGCGCGCGAGCGCGAGTTGGGGTTCAAATGTCCGCTTGAATTCGACCATGGACCGGCGGCGATCGAGAGGCGACGATGACGGCATCGCGTCGACACATGGCGCTCGGGCTCTCCGTCTACAAGCTCGGCTACCATCGGGGGGCCTGGCGGATGCCGGACTTTCCCGCCGATAGCTTCATGAGTCTCGAGCCCTACGCGAAGGCCGCGCGCGACGCGGAGCGGGCGAAGCTCGATTTCATCTTCTTTGCCGACATCATGGGTGTCGAGAATTTCGACAACCCCAATCGCGAGATGGCCTACGAGCATTTCGCGGTGAAGCTCGATCCGATCGTCGTGCTGTCGGCGCTCGCAGCCATGACGAGCAACATCGGCCTCATCAGCACGATCTCGACGACTTATGCGCATCCCTACAGGATCGCCCGCACCATGGCCTCGCTCGACATTATCAGCGGTGGGCGGGCGGGTTGGAACGTCGTCACCTCCTACAGCCCGGACGAGATGTTGAACTACGGCCTCAAGACGAGGCCAGAGCACGATGAGCGCTATCGGCGCGCGCAGGAGGCGATCGAGGTCGTGAGCGGGCTTTGGCGAAGCTGGCAGGCGGGCGCCTTCGTTCGGGACAAAGCGAGCGGCGTCTACGTCGATCGCGGCAAGATCAACGTGATCGATCACGAGGGGCCGCACTTTTCCTCGAAGGGACCGCTCGATGTCGCCCCTTCGCCGCAGGGATCGCCCGTCATCGTTGCGGCAGGAGATTCCCCGGCCGCCAGCGAAATGGCGGCGCGCTACGCCAACATCCAGTATGCGGCGACCGACGGTGACCTCGCCAAGGCGCGGGCCGCCTATCGCGCAACCAAAGCGCGTGTGGTCGAGCTTGGACGAAGCGCGGACGATCTCTGGATCATGCCGGGCCTGATGCCGATCGTGGGCGAGACCGAGCGCGAGGCGATCGCCAAGCGCGATCAAATCAAAGCACTCGTCCATCCCAAGAACGGTCTAGGCATGTTGCAACCGCTGCTCGGTGATCTCTCCCAGTACGATCTGGACAAGCCGCTGCCGCGATCGGTCGAGCCGCTGGCGGACAAGCTCGGCGGAGCGGCGAAGGCAGTGTTCGATCGGGCGATCGCGAATGGCTGGACGATCCGGCAGACCTACGAAGACGTCTCCATCGGTGAATGGTGGTTCATGACACGGGTCGGAACAGTCAAATCGATCTCCGACGAGATCGAGGAATGGTTCACGACGGGCGCCGCCGACGGGTTCAACATACTCCCGCACTATATGCCAGGCGGCACCGATGATTTCTGCAGCCTCATCGTGCCCGAGCTGCAGCGGCGCGGCCTGTTCAAACGGGAATACACCGGGAGCACGCTGCGCGATCTGCTGGGCCTGCGAGCTCCGCGTGCATGAACCTTGCGGATTTTGAAACGAGGCTGTTGATTGGCGATTTCACGCCCCATCCGGTTCGCCGTTCTCGTCGGCAGAATGCTCCTCCTGCGAAAACCGCTCGCCAGGCTCGAACGTCCACCAGACCGCGCAAACCAACCGGCCGCCAAACCCCGCCGATGCCTCCCAACTCGCCTTTCGCTATGACTGATTTTCCCCGGACAGCCCTGCATAAGAAGCGGGGGATGGGTGCGGCGACCGTGCAGATCAAATGTGAGCGCCGTTGGCGATTGCTCAGCACACACATCGCTGCTGATCGGGCCTATCCTAATCCGCAACCGGCACCGTGTAGTTGAGCGGAATGCGCCCCCCATCGCAATAGATGGTCTCGCCCGTAATGTAGCTCGCGTCAGCGCTGGCGAGGAAGGCTGCGATGGAAGCGACTTCGGAGGGCTGGCCGAAACGGCCGATTGGCGTCCGCGACAGCATCCGCTTCTTGAACTCGGCATTGGTCGCGACATTCTTGATGAGCGGCGTCTCGATAGTGCCGGGCCCGATGGCGTTGACGCGGATGCCGTAGGAGGCGAGCGCTATCGCCATGGCGCGCGTCAACTGCCGGACACCGCCCTTGGCGACCGTATAGGCGACGTGATCGGGCAACCCGAAATGCTCGTTGACCGAACTCATGTTGATGATCGACCCGGGCTTGCCGCCCGCCCCCACCACCTCGACCATGTCGCGGGCAACCGCCTGTCCGATGGTGAAATACGAGCGCAAATTGATGGCGATAATCCGATCGAACTCCTCGACCGCCAAATCGAGGAAGTGGCCATTGTCGATAACAGCCGCATTGTTGGCGAGGATCGAGGGACGGCCGAAGGCCTTCGTGGCCACGCCGACGAGCTCAGGCCCGACATTCGCCTGACCGACATCGGCCGCATGGAAGTGCGCGGCTTTGCCAAGCCGCTTCGCCTCGGCATGACCCGCCTCCGCGTTGCGGTCGGCCATGACGACGCGCGCGCCCTCCGCGATGAAGCGCTCCGCGATGGCGAGGCCGATACCCTGCGCCGCTCCGGTGACGATGGCGACTTGGCCATCGAGACGATTCATGAACTCAGCCTTTCACGTCACGGTTCCGCGCGCATCGACCTTGACGGCACCGAGCACCTCAGCCCCGGAGATCAGCACGACCTTGTCGTAGAGATTGCTCACCGGGCAGACATGGTTCGGCACGACGCGCACGAGATCGCCGACTTTGGGCTTGCGATTGGTGCGCGACACATCGAGATAGCCGTGCTCCTCGTTGACGTTGTAGATCGGCGCGTCGTTGAGATCGGCGACGATGCCGAAGCCCTTGAGGCTCATGAGATCGCTTGTCAACGCCTTGGAGCCCGCGTCGACGATGGCGCGATCGACATGCGGACGGCTGACGACGGTCGCGAGCACGGTGAGCGCGCAGTCTTCGAGCTTGGCGGCGCCGGCCGCCATGGTGGCGCGGTCGTGATAGATGTAGGTGCCGGCGCGATACTCGGTGACCGGCGCCATTCCCTCATCCTTCCACATATCGGGTGTGCCGCCGCTCGAAACCGTTTTCACCTCCAGGCCGTCCTTGCCGAGTAACGCCTTGGCCTCATCAAAGAACACTTCGATGTCTTTCCGCCCGCCAGACTTCGGATAGGTCATGAGGCCGCCGAAGATGAGGTGCTTCGAGGCTGCGATGCGGCGGGCGAGCGTCTGCGCCTCTGCCGGCGTCTGCACGCCGTTGCGTCCCGCGCCCGTATCGCATTCGACGAGCACGGCGAGCTTGCGGCCGGCAGCTTCGGCTGATTGCTCGAGGCCGGCGAGCACCGCCTCGGAATTGGCGACGACTTTGATGTCGGTCGTGCGAATGAGCTCGGCCAGCCGCGCGAGCTTGGAGCGTCCGAGGATGTTGAAGGTCAAGAGCATGTCACGGATGCCCGCCGCCGCCATCACCTCGGCCTCGCCGACCTTCTGCACCGTGATGCCCTTGGCGCCGAGCGCCATCTGATGCAGCGCCAGCGGCACGAGCTTGTGGGTCTTGATGTGCGGCCGATTGGCGAAGCCCGCTTTGTCGCAGCGCTCCTGCCACCGGATAAGATTGCGCTCGACAATGTCGAGATCGATGACCGGCACCGGCGTCTCGAGATCCTCGAGCCTGGGGCCGGCTGGCTCGAGTTGAAAGAGGTCGATGAGTGAGGGAGAGGGCATCGGCGCATCCTGTGGTGGGATGCGGGGAACCTATCGTCTGAGGCACGATCGAAGCAAGACACCGGACGGCATAGAGCCTATGCCGTCCGGCCGAAGCGCCTGGGAGGATGGGGCGCCTCGCGACAGATTGTTAGTTCGGGCTGCCTTCGGCCGGAGGCGTCTCGCCCTCTGGCGTGGTTTCACCCTCGGGCGCGCGCTCCATTTGCTCGCCTCGGTCGCGATGACGTCGGCCATGCTTACGGCCGCGGTCGGCCTCGTCGAGCACCTTGTCGTCGTTTCGGTCGAGGCGGGCAACGATACCGGCGAAGGGGCCGTTGAACTCCTCCGAGGTCACCTGCGCGTTGCCGTCCTTGTCGAGCCGCTGGAACTGGCGAACCAGCATCGGCCGCATCTGCTCGACCCAGACAGTCTCGAACTCCTGCAGGGTCAGCTCACCATTCTTGTCGGCATCGCCCATCGCGAGCAGGGCCGCCCGCGCGGCGTCGATCTCCTCCTGGGTCAGCTTCTTGTCCTTGTTGGTGTCGAGGTTTTCCAGCATGTGCATCATCCGGCCACCACCGCGATGTCCGCCGGGCCCGTCGCCCATACCCATGTCCATGCCGTGCTGGCCGCCATGGCCCCAGCCGCCCTGTCCGGCGGTAGCGAGCGCCACGCCCGTCAGCCCCGCGAGGCCGAGGATGCCGCCGGCGAGGGCGATACGTGCTTTCTTGTTCATATGATCTGTCCTTTCGTTCCGGGCTATGAGGGGGAGTACAGCCCGCCTATGCTCGAAGAACGAAAGCCCACCCGCCGATCCGTCGCGGCGGACCGGAGGTCATTTCGTGGCGGAGGTGTGGTTGGCCCTGTGCCGAGTGGAGAGGCCTCGACCAACTCT
>CAVUIW010000023.1:0-26394 GCA_963741525.1 uncultured Alphaproteobacteria bacterium | reverse complement strand
CTCAACGAGTATCTGCGCGTCACGCCCTTGAAACGCATCGGCGAGCCCGACGACATCGGCCCGGCGGCCGTCTTCCTCGCCGCCGACGCCGGTAAGTTCATGACCGGCGAAACCATCGTCATCGACGGCGGGGCGACGATGCACGAGTGAGAGGCCGATTAGCACTCCGGCAGAACGTCACAGTTTCGCTGAGCGCACAATGCCGTATGATAGGTGTACTGCTCACACCAAAAGCACAGGGTCGACAAACCATGAAGTTCCAGCTCGCCATCAACATGGAGCGGATCACCCCCGACATCGACATGTCGGCCGTCGCCAAACACACGCTCGAGATGGTGCAGATGGCGGACCAGGGCGGCTTCCACATCGCCTGGGCGGCCGAGCATCACGCACTCGAGATGACGATCGCGCCCGACCCTTTCCAGATCTGCGCCTGGTGGGCCGCGCACACCAACCGCATCCGCATCGGCGTCGCGGTGGCGGTCGCGCCCTATTGGCATCCGATCAAACTCGCCGGCGCCGCCGCGCTCTTCGATCTCTATTCGAACGGCCGCTCCGAATTCGGAATTGGCTCCGGTGCCTACCAGCGCGAATTCGACCGGATGTATCCGGGCCTCAAGCAATCGGACGGCTGGCGCTACATGCAGGAGGCCCTGCCGGTCATCAAGGCGCTGTGGGCGGGTGACGTCGAGCACAAGGGCGAGTTCTGGCAGTTTCCACTCTCGACCTCCGTGCCCAAGCCCGTGCAGCTTCCCCATCCCCCGATCTGGATCGCGGCCCGCGCGCCCATCACCTACGACTTCGCCGTCGCACAGGGTTGCAACATACTCTCCTGGCCTCTGACGCGGCCAATGTCGGAGGCCGAGCTTTACAAGAGCCGGCTGGACGAGGCGATGCAGAAGCATCCGGGTGCCAAGCGGCCGATCTTCGCGATGATGCGGCACACCTGCGTCTATGATCGCAAGGACGAATGGGAGGTGCCGGTGCGCGCGGCACAGCGCCAGCTCTCGCAGTTCGAGAATTTGTTCAAGAATTTGGGCGACGTGGCCAACGGCTTTCCGAAATCCATTCCCTTCGCAGAGCTCGGCAATCGCGCCGAGTATGATCCCAAGATGCTTTCTGAGAATTTGATGTTCGGCACGCCCGGGGAGGTGATCGCTAAGCTCCGGACTTACGAGGCGCTCGGGGTCGACCAGTTCACCTACTATGCGAGTTTGGGGCTCGGCTTGAAGGAGCAGAAGCGCTCGCTGCAGCTCTTCATCGACGAGGTCATACCGGCGTTTGCGTAAGTTGATCAGGCGACTCGCCCGGCCTGGCGCGCGGCTTCCAGCGCCGCGAGCTGCATCGCGAGCCCGCCGTCGATGTGGTGGAACATGGTTTCGGCCGCGCGATCGGGCGGGCCGAAACGGATGGCTTCGAGCAAGGCCATGTGGCCGGTGAGCGATTGGCGCAACGTAGAATCGCTCATGGACGAGAAAATGTGGAAGGAGAGGCTGCGGTTCCACATGCTGTCGAACATTTCGAGCAGATAGCGGTTGCCGGTCTCCGCGATGAAGGCGCGGTGGATGGTGCGGTTGGCGTCGTAATAGTCGGCGACCGAGGCGAATGACTGCCTCTCCTGCGCGACGATCACGGACTTGAGCCGCTCGATCCGCCGCTCGTCGGGCGCCTCCGCCAGCGTTCGTGCGCCGTAGCCCTCGATGGCCTTGCGCGCCTGATAGATTTCCCGCACATCGCGATCGGAGACATGGCGGATGCGAAACCCGCCACGCCCCGCGATGACGAGCACGCCCTCCTGCTCCAGACGGAACAGCGCCTCGCGCACCGGCGTCCGGCTGACGCGCAATTTCTCGGCGAGCTTCTCCTGGACGATCCGCTCGGTTGGTCCGATCGTGCCGGCCTGGATCGCGGTCAGGACTCTCTGGTAGATCTTGCCGGCGAGCCGCTGATTGCTTGCGTTGATGCGGCGGAGCGAGGACATTGGCGCGATCAGTGGTTTTCTCAGCGGGCATACGAAGCTTAGCCGGATCGGCAGGACAATGACAGAGCAGCCGCGGACTCTCGCGCCCTTCTCGACGCATTGGGGCACCTATTTCGCCGAGGTCGAGGGCGGCCGCGTGGTCGGCGTCAAGGACTATGCCGGCGATCCCGATCCGGCGGTGATCGGGCCGGGCATCGTGGAAGCCGTGCATCATCGGGTGCGCATCGCCGAGCCCGTGGTGCGCAAAGGGTATCTGGAGAATGGCCCCGGCTCCGACCGCTCGGGGCGCGGCCGCGAGCCATTCGTCGCCGTCTCCTGGGAGGAGGCGAGCGCGCTGGCCGCCGCCGGCTCGATCGCGTGCGGAAAGCACACGGCAATCGCGCCATCTTCGGCGGATCCTATGGCTGGGCGAGCGCCGGCCGGTTCCACCATGCGCAGAGCCAGCTGCACCGGTTCCTCAATGGCATAGGCGGCTACACGGCCTCCATCGACACCTACAGCTACGCGGCGGTGAGCGCGTTGATGCCGCACATCGTCGGCGACTTCTCCGGCCTCGTGCTCGATCGCGCGACGACCTGGCCGGTGATCGCCAAGCACACGAAGCTCATCGTGAGTTTCGGTGGGCTGGCGCCGAAGAATGCACAGGTCAATGCCGGCGGCGTCGGGCGTCATACGATGCCGGAGGCGTTGCGGGCAGCGAGGGCCAATGGGTGCGATTTCGTATCGATCTCGCCGTTGCGCTCCGACATGATGCCGGAGCTTCAAGCCGAGTGGTTCGCCGCGCGACCAGGAAGCGACACGGCGCTGATGCTGGGGCTGGCGCATACGCTTGTTGCCGAAGAGCTGCACGATCGGCAATTCCTCACACGCTATGCGACGGGTTACGAGAAATTCGAGCCCTATCTCATGGGCGCGACCGATGGTCAGCCGAAGGATGCCGAGTGGGCGGCGCGTCTCACCGGACTGAGTGCCGGGAGCGTCCGCAACCTCGCGCGCCGCATGGCGGCGACGCGCACGATGATCTCCGTCTCCTGGTCGATCCAGCGCGGCGATCATGGCGAGCAGCCCTGCTGGATGGCGGTGACGCTCGCGGCGATGTTGGGCCAGATCGGCCTTCCGGGCGGCGGCTTCGGTTTCGGCTACGGCTTGCGCCAACGGCGTCGGCAACTCGGTGAGTGAAATCCGCTGGCCGGCGTTCCCGCAGGGGCGCAATCCCGTCCCGACGCCATTCCGGTCGCGCGCATTTCCGATCTGCTGCTTAATCCGGGCGTGCCTTACGACTTCAATGGTGAGCGGCACGTTTATCCCGATATCCGACTCGTTTATTGGGCCGGCGGCAATCCGTTCCATCATCACCAGGACATCAATCGGCTGATGCTGGCCTTGCGCAGGCCCGAGACGATCATCGTCAACGAGATCTGGTGGACGCCGATGGCGCGCCACGCCGACATCGTCTTTCCGGTCACGACGCCGCTCGAGCGCGACGATCTCTCGATGTGCCGTTGGGATCCGCTGATCGTCGCCATGCGGCAGGCGATCCCTCCGGTCGGCGGCGCGCGTAGTGATTACGATGTGCTTGCGGGGATCGCGCGGGTGATGGGCGTGGAGCAGGCTTTCACCGAAGGCCGCGGCGCCGAGGACTGGTTGCAGTTCATGTGGACGCGGGCGCGGGAACGCGCCGAGCGCGCCGGCTTCGCGCTGCCCGATCTCGAGGCCATGCGCGAGCAGGGTACGCTGCGTCGTCCGGCGCCCGAGCGCGACGGCATCCTGCTCGAGGACTTCCGCGCCGATCCGGCGGCTCACCCGCTCAAGACACCGAGCGGTAAAATCGAGATTTTCTCGGAAGCGATCGCCGGATTCGGCTATGCGGACATCGGCGGTCATCCGGCTTGGATGGAGCCCTACGAGTGGCTCGGCGGTGAGGCGGCCAAGCGGTATCCGCTGCATCTCGTCTCGAACCAACCGCGCACGCGGCTGCATAGCCAGCTCGATTGCGGCGGCGTCAGCCAAGCGAGCAAGATCAGGGGCCGCGAGCCGGCGATGATGCATCCGGGCGATGCGGCGGCGCGTGGTATCGCGGCTGGCGATGTCGTCCGCATCTTCAATGATCGCGGCGCTTGCCTCGCTGGTGCGGTACTCTCCGAGGACGTCATGCCCGGCGCGATCCAGCTCTCCACCGGCGCCTGGTATGACCCAGAGGTGCCCGGCGAGATCGGTAGCCTCTGCAAGCACGGCAACCCCAACGTGCTGACGCGCGACAAGGGCACGTCCAGCCTCGGCCAAGGGCCGTCGGCGCATTCCTGCCTCGTCGAGGTCCAGAAATTTCCTGGCGAGCCGCCCCCGGTGACGGCGTTCGTGCCGCCGGTGATCGAGAGGCGCTTCGCGCCGGCGAATGGCGAATGAGGCGGTAGGACAATAGGTACTGGGCTTTAGGCATTGGTGATCCCAACGCGCCGCACGACCTCTCTCCCTCATGCCAAAAGCCTAATGCCCAAAGCCACTCTTCATGCCAACGCTCCGCCCGCACCGCGGTCCGTCTCCGAACCCGAGAGCATGAGAGTCCAGAGGGACGGAGTGGCCGGCCCGTGTCTAAGTTTCAGTCGGATGTGGCCGCAACCACTCCGTCGTCGCCGAGGGTTTGCCGCCGCCGTGGGTTTCCGCGACCGAGGTCGCATGTGGAAACCCCTCGCCTACATCCGGGGCAAGAGTAGCTTGGGGTGGGTTCTCCCCTATCCCAAGCGGCAGGGTGACGCCGGCTAGCTTATGACCGGCCCCATCGACGCTCCCCGTCACCGGCTCACCAGCGCGCGTTCCAGTCCTCTGGGGACGGGGTTGGGCGGATTATGTGCGTGGCCGCAATGGGCGGGGATAAGTTCTTTGGCGGTATGGTGAATGGAAGCGAAATGGTTGGGGGGGCGGATGGACGGGCGACCGCCAGTCACCCCTACGAAACACCTTCTGCGAGTCCCTCACGTTCGTAAGGCACGGCCCATTGGTCGTACGGACGACCTGCGGTCGTCCACTTCTGGTTCGTGGGAGCGACATGCTGTGTGGCCGCCCCTCACCCTCCCCTCTCCCCGTACGCTTCGCTACGGGGAGAGGAAGGCGTAGGCCGTGCCCGCCTCACATGTCAGGGACGCACCGTGCTTCTGCCTCTCCCCGCTAGCGGGGAGAGGGGAGGGTGAGGGGCGGCCACAAGGGAGGTCGTTGCCGCAGCAGATAACTGATGGGCGACCGGCCGACCGTCCGCTATCACGCCGCCGCGCGCGCACCCTGCTTGCAGAAGCACGACGCCTTCACGGGCACGTCGGTGCGGGCGCGGGCGAGGTCGAGGCGCTGTTTGATGATGATCGCCTCTTCGGTGCGGCCGAGCCGCGTCAGGCACTCGTGGTAGCCGTGCAGGCTCCAGACATTGTCGGGATGCTGGCAGGCGCGCGAGAGCGTGGTGTCGAAGCCTAAGTCCGCGCGGTAGGTGGCCGCTGCTTCCTCGACGTGGTTCTGCTCCAAGAGCAACGCGCCCAGGGCATGCCGCGCCGGCTGCATCCAGCCCCAGGGCTCATCGTAGAGGAGATTGTCGTCGAGATCGACAGACTTGCGCAAATGCGCGAAGGCCTCGTCGAACTTCCCCCGCCGATAGGGATCTCGCCCTTCATCATCTCGCGCGCAATGGCGAGCACCTCCTTGCAGAAATTGTTCATGAGCTTGCGCGTCTCGGGCACGCGCTCAGCCGCGGCCTCGAACCGCGCGGCCTCCTTATCGGCGATGTCGAGCTTGCCCGTAGCGGCAGCGGCCACCGCCTTCGCGTAATGCGCGGTCGCCGTCGTGAAGCAGTAGAGCTGCTGATCCTTCGGCAAGGGCTTGGCGAGGATCTCCTCCCATTTCCCGAAGCGGATGAGCACGTGATAGTCCGTCGGCACGAAGGCTTCCAGCCAGTCCGCCATCGGCGGCGACTGCACGCGCATCAGCTCCTCGGGCAGGCTCCTCACCATGTCGTCGGCAGCCTCCATGGCGATCCGGAATTGTCCAAGGAACATGCCGCCATAGGCCTTGAAGTGATAGTTGTGGCAGCGGTAGAAACTATAGAAGTTGAGAGCACCCTCGCGTGCCACGAACTTCTCGTCGGCGGCGATGCCCTTCGTGTTCCAGTCGACGACGGACTGATAATTCCCACAAAGCACATCGATGTGCGTCGGCATGTGTTGGAGATGGCCGCTGTCGGGGATGAGGCCGCGCAGCTGATCGCAGACCTTGATCGCCTTCTCCGGATGCGGCGACATCTCCATGGTGTGGATGTACATGTGCAACAGCCCGGCATGGGGCTTGTGTCCTTCCGCGTCGTTGTCCCGCAGACCGCGATCCAGAACCTCCAGGATCTTCGCCGTGTCGGCGCCCTCGGCATGTTTGCCGGTCTTGAGATCCCACAGCTTCCAGGTCGTCCGGTTCATCATGCTTTCGGCATAGAAGGTCGCCACGTCCGGCTGGCCGGGGAAGGCGGCATAGACGTCGTGCATGGCGACCGCGTAGGCATCGTTGAGCGTGGCGAGATCGGGCGGAGGATTGGCGGGGCAGCGCGCCTCGAGCGCCCGGATCAGCGCCCGCTCAAGCGCGCTCGCATTTGGCGCGAGCGCCAGCGCCTTCTCGATCTCGGCCCGCGTGATGGCGTGGCACTTGGCCAAGTCCTCCGCGTCGAAGGCCTCCCAGGGCTTGTTGTAATTCGGGCCGGCGGCATAGGCGATGCCCCAGTGCGCCATGGCGAGGCCGGCATCGGCGGCGAGCGCCTTGGTGAAACAGGCGATCGCCTCGTCGTGATTGAACCCGTAGCACCAGGCGATTCCGCGATCAAACCATGTTTGCGCTTCACTGGACGACGGTCGTGACCTTCAGGCTGTAATCGCCGAGATCGAAATACTCACTCACCGGCCGCACTCCTCTTCCCATGTACAGGAGCCTGCTTCAGATAGCCGTCGCGCGTCTGCGGCAGCTTCATGCCGAGGATGGCTCCGGCCACCTGATTGCGCAAGAGCTGTGCGGTGCCACCGCCGATCGTGAACATGCGGGCATCGCGTGCCATGCGCTCGAGCGGCAGGTTGCGCGAATAGCCCATGGCGCCGTGGATCTGGAGTGCGTCGTTCGTCACTTTGATGGCCGTGTCGGAAGCGAGGATTTTCGCTTGCGCCGCCTCGCAGATATCTGGGAAGCCCGCGCCTGCATTGATGGCGGCCTTGTAGACGAGGGCTTGCGCCGAGGCGAAGCCGATCGAGCAGTCCGCGAGCATCCATTGCAACCCCTGGAATTCGGCGATCGGCCGGCCGAACTGCTCGCGCTCCTTGGCGCGTTCGAGCGCCAGCTCGTAGGCGCCGGTGCCGATGCCGAGCGCCACCGTCGCCGCGCCGACGCGCTGCGCATTATAGGCCGTCATCAGCGAGGCAAAGCCGCGCTTGAAGCCGTCGGGCATGCGCACGACCCGGTCCTCGGGGATTTCGAGGTTCTCGAAATGGACGTAGGTCTCGGGAATGCCGCGCAAACCCATCGCCGGCTCGCGCTCGCCGATCCGCAAACCCTTGCTCTCGTCGCGAATGGCGATGAAGCCGCCGATGCCCTGATCGGCTGCCCTTCTCCATCACGCGTGCGAAAATCAGATGCAGCTTCGAGACGCCGCCGCCGGTGATCCAGTATTTCGTACCGTTGAGCACATAGCGATCACCTTGGCGGACGGCGACTGTCGACATCTCGGTCGCGGCACTCCCGGCCTCGGGCTCGGTGATGCAGATGGCCGGCTTGTCGCCGGCGAGCACGAAGCCTGCGCGCAAGCTGCTTCTGCTCCTCGCTGCCATAGGCCATGATGGCGCCGATCGCGCCCATGTTGGCTTCCACCACGATGCGGCCGGTGACGCCGCAGGTCCGCGCCATCTGCTCGATGACGAGGACGGCGTCGAGATAGGTGAGGCCACGTCCGCCATAGGCCTTTGGGATCGTCATCCCCATGAAGCCCGCTTTCGTCAGCGCCTCCACGTTGTCCCACGGATAGGCCTCGGTGCGATCGACCTCCGCCGCGCGGGCGCGGATCGGGCCATCGGCGAGCGCGCGGGCCTCTGCCTGGAGTTTCAGCTGCTCTTTCGTCAGTTGGAACATGGGGTTTGTCCTCAGGGCTTTTCAGGTGAGCCGAGCACGTCGCGGATCACCTCATCGGTGTCGGCGCCGCAGGCGGGGGGCGCCCGGCGGTAGGTTACGGGCGTTTTCGAGAGCTTGATCGGATTGCCGATGAGATCGACCGTTCCGGACTTGGCGAGCGGATGCTCCATCCTGATGTGCATGCCGCGTGCTTCAACCTGATCGCTCGCGAACACGTCATCGAGCCGGTGGATCGGGCCGCCGGGAACGGAGGCCTTCTCCATGCCGGCGATGAGGGTGTCGCGCGGCATCTGCTTCACGCGCTCGGCAACGATGGCGTTGAGCGCTTCGCGGTTGGCGAGCCGGTCCGTGTTCTTGACGTAGCGCGGATCATTCGCCAGCTCTGGCAGGCCGATCACCGCGCAGAAGCGCTGGAACTGCGTGTCGTTGCCGACGGCGACGATGGCGTGGCCGTCGGATGTCTCGAAGACATTGTAGGGCACGATGTTGGGATGGCCGTTGCCGCGCCGTTTCGGCACTTGGCCCGACATCAGATAGTTCGTGCCTTCGTTGATGAGCCAGGCGATCTGCGAGTCGACGAGCGCGATGTCGATGTGCTGGCCTTCGCCGGTCCTGTCGCGATGGCGGAGCGCGGCGAGGATGGCGGTCGAGGCATACATCCCGCACATCACATCGGCGATGCCGACGCCGACCTTCATGGGTTGCCCATCCGGATCACCCGTCAGGCTCATGATGCCGCCATAGCCCTGGGCGAGCAGATCATAGCCCGGCTTGTCCTTGTTGGGGCCGGTCTGGCCGTAGCCGGTGATCGAGCAATAGACGAGGCGCGGGTGATCGTCTTTAAAGTCATCATAGCCGAGCCCGTATTTCTTGAGGCCGCCAGCCTTGAAGTTTTCGATCAGCACATCGCATTTCGCGGCGAGCTTCTTCACGAGCGCCGCTCCGTCCGGCGTCGCGATGTCGGCCGCGACCGAGCGTTTGTTGCGATTGGCGCAGAGATAGTAGGCGCTCTCCTTCGTCGGCTTGCCGTCGTGGCCGGTGACATAGGGCGGGCCCCAGGCGCGGGTGTCGTCGCCCTCGCCGGGCTTCTCGATCTTGAGGATGTCAGCGCCGAGATCGCCGAGCAGCTGCGTGCAGGTCGGCCCGGCGAGGATGCGGGTCAGATCCAGAATGCGGAGGCCGTCGAGGGGGCCGGAGGGAGAGGAGGACATGGGAGAGGACGTCCTTCATATAGAGGTGATGTAGTCTAGCCCTCGTTACTCGACTTGGAAATCTTGGTCCCCTGTAGGGCGACCGGCGGTCGCCCGCGCTCATGCCGCACGTTATGGCGATGGACGGGCGACCGCAGGTCGCCCCTACAGGGGACCTCATCCATACTCATGAGTGGAGCCGCACCTCGAGATGCTCGAGGCCGTTGACGAAGTTCGAATGCACATACTCCGGTGCGCCCACCACCTCGATCCGGATGTTTCGTTCGAGCAGCTCTTCGATGAGGATCGCCAGTTCCAGCCGGGCAAGCTGAGCGCCGAGGCAGATGTGGATGCCGCCGCCGCCATAGCCGGCGTGGCTGGGAATGCGCGGACGGGTGATGTCGAAGGTCGAGGGATTGGGAAAGCGCCGATCGTCGAAATTGGCGCTCGCGTACCACATGACGACTCGCTCGCCCTTCTTGAGGAGCGTACCGGCAAGCTCGGTGTCGCGCGTGGCGGTGCGGCGGAAGTAGAGGATGGGCGAGGCGTAGCGGACGACCTCCTCGGCGGCCGTCTCGGTGAGCGTCTGATGGCCCCTTGCCTTCTGGAACTGATCCGGGAACTGAGCGAGCTGGAGCGCCAGATGCGCCATCGCCGAGCGCGTTGTCTCGTTGCCGGCGAAGATGAGCAAGCGAAAGAAGTTTGCGATCTCCTCATCGGTCAGCTTCTCGCCGTCGATCTCGACGTTGACGAGTTTAGTCACGAGGTCGTCCTTGGGTTCGGCGCGGCGCTTCTCGGCGAGGGCAAGCGCGTATTGGCTCAACCCATGTGCCGCCGGGCTGTTGAAGGGGAGGAGCCGCAGCGGCGTCGTGTTCCCGTAGGCGTTGGGATCGAGCGTCTTGGAGGAGGTACCGGCGACGAGATAGTCGGTGAGCTCGATCATGTAGTCGTGGTCTTCCTCCGGCACGCCGAGCATGTCGCAGATGACGGAGATCGGGATGGGCTTGGCCATGCCCTTGACCCAGTCGCCACCGCCCGTCTCCTGCATCCGATCGAGGAGCGTCGTCACGCGTGCCTTGATGAAGGGCACGTAAGCCTTGATGTTGCGCGGCAGGAAGTGCGGATTGACGAGACGGCGGAGCCGCGTGTGCTCGGGCGGGTCCATGTCGATCATGGAAGCGCGGGCTTGAAGCGCATCCTCGTCGATGTTGTAGATCTGGATGTGGCCGACGGCGGAGGAATAGGTTTCGGGATCGCGGGAGACGGCCGCCACCTCGTCGAACCGCCCGACCGACCAGAAGCCGTCAGCCTCGTTGCCATTGATGGCGTTCCAGGCAAGGCCGGGTTTTGCGCGAAGCTCCGCGAAGGCCGCTTGCGGGATGCCCTTGTCGAAGAGATCAGGGTTGGACAAGTCGACGGAAATACCGGAGCGATCGCTCATCGGGGCGCCTCAGTTGTTCAATGAAATCGGCCGTTGTCGGTGGGCGGCACTGAATACTGTATACAAGAAAACGCTGTCGCGCTAGCTTGTGTAAAAGACTGTGGAGAAGGATCACGCATGATCGATCGCGACGCGAAACCGGTCGCTTGGCGAGAGGCTGGGTCGGGCGATCCCGTGGTGTTCCTGCACGCCATGGCGGGCTCCCGGACCGCCTGGGAGCCGCAGCTCGAAGCGCTATCGACGCGCTACCGCTGCATTGCCTGGGACATGCCGGGCTTCGGGGCGTCCTCCCCACCGCCGGATGGCGCGACCGTCGATACCGTCGCCGACACGCTCGCCTTCCTCGTGCGCAAGACATTGACGCTCAGGTCAGCGCATTTCGTCGGCCTCTCGGTCGGCGCCATGATCCTGATGCGCTTTGCGACCCGCCACCCAACGCTCTGCCGCTCGCTCACGCTGATGGACACCTCGCCCAAGTTCGGCTTCGGCGGCTCGATGAAACCGGCGGAGTTCGCCGATCCCATCCTCAAGTCGCTCCGCGAAGGCGTCGATATCGGTGCGTTCTCGGCCGGCATGGTGAAGGCCATCGTCGGACCGAAGTGTCCGGCCGCCGTCATCGAGGAAGCGACGGCCTCGATGGCCCGCGCGCAACGATCGGGCCTCATGCTGACGACCCGCCTCATCGCCGATCATGATGCCGTGGCTGACCTGCCGAAAATCACCTGCCCCGTGCTCGCCATGGCCGGCGCCGACGACGCAGAGACGCCGCCGGCCTATGCCGACGCGATTGCGAGCCGGGTGCCTAAGGGCGAGATCTACGTCGTGCCCGACGCTGGCCACCTCGCCAATCTGGAGAGCCCGAAAGCCGTCAACGACCGGCTCGCGGCGTTTCTGAGTTGCTCTTAGGGACGATCGGCGGTTGCCCTACGAATCGCTTCGCAGTCCAATACAAGGAGACTCACCATGCGCGCCGCCGTGCTTCGCGAAGTTGGCAAGCCGCTGTCGATCGAGACTATTACCGTCGCCGATCCCGGCCCCGGCGAGGTGCTGGTAGAGGTCGCCGCGACCGCCATCTGCCATTCTGATCTACACTTCCTCCAAGGCCATCTGCCGGTGGAGCTGCCCGCGATCCTTGGCCACGAGACGGCGGGCATCGTGCGCAAAGTGGGCCTCGGCGTCAGCTATCTGAAGCCCGGCGACCATGTCATCGGCTGCCTGTCGGCCTTCTGCGGGTCGTGCGAGCTGTGCCTCTCCGGCCGCCCCTCGATCTGTGAGGGGCAGGGCGGATTGGTGCGTCAGAAGAACGAGCAGCCCCGCCTATCGCTCGGTGGCAAGCCGGTGACGCAGTTCATGCATCTCTCCGGTTTCGCCGAGATGATGCTGGTGCACGAGCATGCGCTGGTGAAGATCGACACCGCCATGCCGCTCGATCGCGCGGCGCTGCTCGGCTGCGGAGCCATGACGGGATACGGCGCGGTGACGCGGACTGCGAATGTCAGGACGGGCGAATCTGTCGCCGTCATCGGCTGCGGCGCCGTCGGCATCAACACCATCCAGAGCGCCCGGCTCGCGGGCGCCGTCGACGTCATCGCCGTCGATCCCTTGCCCGCGCGCCGTGAGATGGCGAAAAAATTTGGCGCCACCGCCGTTGTCGATCCCAAGTCCGGCGATCCGGTCGCCGCCGTCCGCGCGCTGACCGGCGGCAAAGGCGTGCACGCGGCCTTCGAGGTGGTGGGCAAGCCCGAGCTCGCCGAGCAGGCGTTCCTGATGACGCGCAAGGGCGGCACGGCCGTGCTCATGGGGCTGATGCCGCTAGAGACGCGTTTGTCGTTGCCCTTCTGGCACTTCATTGCCGAGCGCAAGGTCATGGGCTCCGACATGGGCTCCAATCAGTTCCGTACCGACCTGCCCCGCCTCGTGCGCCTGTATCTCGACGGCCGCTACAACCTCGACGACCTCATCAGCCACCGCTCACCGCTAGACGCCATCGGCGAAGGCGTCGCCCGCATGGAGCGCGGCGAGGGACTGAGGACGGTGATTGAGTTTGGGTAGGAATCAGAAGCTCGTCTGCGCCCCTTTGCTTAACTCAACCCCTCTCCCGCCTGCCGGCACCCTCTCCCCAAGGGAGAGGGCCGATAGATGCGTGGCGGCTTCGATGCCGCCCTATAAGTTCCTGACCACATGCACGCATTCGTTTGGGCGGGCCTTCTCCTTTGGGGAGAAGGTGGCGCGCTCCATACGGAGCATGGCATCGCCATGACGTGCTGGATGAGGGGTTGAGTGAGGCAGAGAGCCATCGATTACATCGTGCCCTTAAACCTTCACAGACTCACGGAAACAGCGCCAGTTGCTCGATGCCGGTGGACTCATCTAGCCCGTGCATCAAATTGAAATTCTGCAGCGCTTGGCCCGCCGAGCCCTTAACCAGATTGTCCAGCGTCGAGATGACGATGGCGCGTCCCTTGATGCGATCGGCGAAGACAGCGATATGGGTGTAGTTCGAGCCGCGCACGAATTGCGTGCCGGGAACCTGGCCTTTCGCGAGCACCCGCACGAACGGCGCGTCGCGATAGGCTTTATCGAGCGCCGCGCGCAGATCGTCGGCGGATACGCCTTTCGTCATCCGCACATAGCAGGTGACGAGCTCGCCGCGGCTCATCGGGATCAGATGTGGCGTGAAATTGATGGTGACCGCTTCGCCCGCCGCCCGCCCCAACTCCTGCTCGATCTCCGGCGCATGCCGATGTTTGGCGACGGAATAGGGAGTGAGCCCTTCACCCGCTTCCGAGAACAGCGTGTTCTGTTTCAACGAACGCCCGGCACCTGAAATGCCGGACTTGGCATCGACAATGAGATCGCTCGCTTCGATGAGTTTCGCGGAAACGAGCGGCAACAGCCCCAGCAGCGTCGCCGTCGGATAGCAGCCGGGACAGGCGACGAGGCGTGCCTTGGCTATCTCGTCGCGGTAGTGCTCTGTGAGCCCGTACACCGCCTCACCGATGAGATGCGGCGCCTTGTGCTCGAGCCCATACCACTCGGCATAGACCTTCGGGTCCTTCAACCGGAAGTCGGCCGACATGTCGACGACCTTCGTTCCCTTCGGCAGCTTGGCGATGATCTCGTGCGCGGTGCCGTGCGGCAGGCCGCAGATGACGGCATCGCATGTCGACCAGTCGGCCTCCTCTTCCGCGATGAGGTTTGGCAGCCCAAGCCCACCCAGATGCGGGAACACCTCGTCCATGGGCTTGCCCGCATGGCTCTTGGCGAGCAGCTGCGTCAGCGCGATGTTGGGATGACGGTAGGCCAAGCGGATCAGATCGCCGCCCGTGTAACCCGAGGCCCCGATCACCGCGACCCTGATCTTGTCCTTGCGCTTCGCCATCTGCCGTCTCCTTCGTCCGCCGAGGGCGCGTGTAGCGGAAAATGGGGGGAAGCAAAGGGATGTCGCTAGTATTGGGCGCGATGCCGAGTTTCCGAAGTGAGCAAGTGCTATGGCGTGGCAAGAGTCGGGAAGAACGGCGGTGCCTGCATTGCTGTGGACATGCGGTTCATGACAATGCGCACCTGCGTTCTATCCGTGCCGTACACATAGAGCCTAGCCTTCGACACCACTTCCGCGTTCAGCTTTGAAACTACGTCGTTGGGATTCGTCCTGAGGAGGTCGCGATAAAGCCTTTCGTGCGACACTGCAGTGAACAGTTGATGCGGTCCGATCGGTAGGGCCCAGATGCGGCGATCTTGATCAGACACACGGTAGAGGGGCCAGTCCGACGTCAGGAGTTCATACGCAGGATGCGGACGCGACCGGAATGTGCGGAATCCATCGACGCTTCGAGCAGGGACGGGAGCGTGACGGCTTTGGTCTGTTTGCCACGGAGCTGTTGGCCTCGCGCCAGTTCATCGGCTTCGTGGGATTGTCCGTTCCCGATTTCCTGCCGGAGGTCATGCCGGCCGTCGAGATCGGATGGCGGCTTCAGCGCGATGCCTGGCGCAAGGGATTGGCGACAGAAGGCGCACAAGCCGCGCTGCGGTATGGGTTTGACAAGTCCGGCCTCGATCGCCTCGTGAGCATCATTCAGGTTGGTCACGGTGCGTCGGAGCGAATTGCCTCGAGACTTGGCATGTCACTCAGTCGAGAGACCGTCGATCCGGCTTGCGGTCGGCGTGTGAGTGTCGATGAGGCTCGAGCCGCCGAAAACCCAAGCGTGCCGCATCAATAGAGGCCGATCAGCTTTAGTCCCGCGATGACCAGCACGACGCCGAGCGCCTTCAGGATGTATTCCGGGCGCATCCGGACGCCGAACGTCGTACCAGCGAGCGCGCCGATCAAGACCGCCCCGGCATAGAGCGGCAGCTCGGCGGGAAGCTCGCGCACGGCTGTGTAGTTGCCCAGCAGCCCCGCCGCCGAATTGCAGAGGATGAACACGGCCGCCACGCCCGTGGCATTGCGCGTCGTCGACCAGGCCATGAAGAGCAGGAGCGGCGACAGGAAGATTCCACCGCCGGTGCCGGTGAGCCCCGAGAGCAGGCCGATACCTGCTCCGGCGAGCAGGCCGGGCAGGATCGGCGGATCGCGCGGGTCGAGATTGCCTTTGAACTCTCCCGGCCAGAGGAAGCGCGCGGCGGAGGCGAGCAGCACCACGCCGACGAGCGGCCGGTAGTATTGAGCGGGCAGCTGGATCGAGCCGCCGATAAAGGCCATGGGGACCGCGCCTATCAGGACGGGCCAGAGCGTGCGCCAGCGAAACTGCCCAGCCTTGACGTAGCGAAACGAGGCGAGGCTCCCGGCGATAATGTTGAGGACCAGCGCCGTCGGCCGCATGGTCGGCGCCGCGACCCCGAACAGCGCCATCAGCGCGATGTAGGCCGAGGCACCCGCATGGCCGACGGAGGTATAGAGCGCGGCCCCGAGTAGCATGCATAGCGCCAGCACCAACTGCAGCTCGAACGATAGCTCCATGATCGACAACCTCGCCTTCGATGTATTCGCTCGTATACATCGATGGCTCGACGCTTGTCCATGGGCGGCAATCGGTTGGTCAATTCTCTTTGGCAAGCCGCCCGAGGGCTGCGCGCTCCCGGCTGGTCGCGGCGGTGGCGCCCATTTCGATCTGACGATATAGGCGAAGCACGTTCTCTCCAGCCTCCGTCAAACGCGCTGTGCCGCCTGATGATCCGCCCTTGCTGGTGCGCACGACAGGTGACTTGAAGCAGGAGTTCATCGTGTCGATCAGCATCCAGGCCCGCCGGTAGCTCATGCCGAGAAGCCGGCCGGCGGCCGAGATCGAGCCGGTATCGCGAATCGCCTCCAGGAGCTCAGCCTTACCCGGCCCGATGGCGATATCAGGACCTAGCAACAACTTCAGGCGGAGTGTCAGTCGTGCGGACATGGGTTTATGGTCGTTCGCATACAATTGCCCGGCAAGTGTAGCACCTCATGCCGGACGAGCGCGAGCAGGCGGCCACGGGTCATCGCCGATCGAACAGCGCCATCAGCACGATGTAGGCCGAGACACCCGCATGGCCGACGGAGTTACAGAGCGCGGCCCCGAGCGCCATGCAGACGGCGAGTGCCAGATGGGTCTCGAAGGCCAAGGGGCGGTGGGTCACTTTCTGCGGCCTGCAGCGCTTACATCGGCAAGGGGGGATTTGTCGAACCGACGACCTCGCCAGCTGGGCGAAGCGCATGGTAAGGGAGCCCGATGTCGAAGCCGGTCAACATCCTGTTCGAGGCCGCCGGAAGGCGCGTGTCGCTCGTCCGGGCGTTTCAGAGGGCGCTTCAGGCGACGGGCATTCCGGGCAAGACAGTTGCCGCGAATTCCGACCGGCGGGCGGCGGCACTCTATGTGGCGGACGTGGCCGAGATCGTGCCGAGGGCTAGCGCGCCGGATTACGTCGAGGCGCTGCTCGGGCTCTGCCGCAAGCACGAGGTGTCGCTCCTCGTTCCGCTCATCGATCCGGTGCTGCCGGTGCTGGCCGCGCGGGCGTCGGAGTTTGCGGGCGTGGGCACCCGCCTCATGGTGTCGTCGCCCGAGGCGATCGCCATCGGCGCCAACAAGATCGCGACGGGTGAGTTCTTTCGCGCGAACGGTTTCAGGACGCCGCATGTGTTTTCGAAGGATGAGATCGCGCGGCTTGCTCCGAGTGACTTTCCTGTCTTCGCCAAGCCGGCCGAGGGGTCGTCCTCGATCGGCGCGGGCGTCATCCAGAATGCCGAAGAGCTACGCATCCGCGCCGCCGCCGATCCTAGTCTCGTCGTCATGGCGAGGGTCGCGGGCGAGGAATACACCATCGACGTCTATGTCGATTTCCAAGGCGTACCGCGTTGCGCCGTGCCGCGGTTGCGGCTCGAGACACGCGCGGGCGAGATCTCCAAGGGCGTCACCGTGCGCGACGAGGCGCTGATCGCGCTTTCGCTCGACGTTGCGAAGAAGCTCCCCGGGGCCATCGGGTGTCTCGCCTTGCAGGCCTTCAAAATCGCCGATGGCGGCTTCGTCTTCATCGAGATCAATGCGCGCTATGGCGGCGGCTATCCGCTCTCCTGGCATGCCGGCGCCGATTATCCGCGCTGGATGATCGAGGAGGCGGCGGGCCGCGTGCCAGACTTCGCGTCAGGTCAGGCGTTTCGCGCCAATCTCGGCATGCTGCGCTACGACGACGAGGTGATCGTCGAGGGGAAGCTGCTCCAATGAACCGCTACACCGTCGTTTTCGATCTGGACGACACGCTCTATCCGGAGCGGCAATGGGCGTTGTCGGGGTTCCGTGCGGCAGAGCGCTGGGCGAAGGGCGCGCTCGGGCTCGATGGGTTGGCGGCCGACATGTCGCGGCTCCTCGACGAGGGCCATCGCGGGCGTATCTTCGACATGGTGCTGAGCGAAAGGCTCGGCGACGCGCCGCCCGACACCGTCAAGGCGCTGGTCGACGCCTATCGCGCGAATGTTCCGGAGCTGACGCTGTTCGACGATGCGCAATGGGTGCTCGATCACCTTGCGCCGCATATGGCGCTGGGCCTCGTCACCGACGGCGAGGAGGATCTGCAGTCCAAGAAGATCGCGGCATTGGGGATTGCGCCACGCTTCGCAAGTCTCGTCATCACCGGCGCGCTCGGAGCCAATCGCGAGTTCTGGAAGCCGCATCGCAAACCGTTCGAGACGGTCGCGGCAGTCTTGCCGAAGGACGGCCGGCGCTTCGTTTACGTCGGCGATAATCCCTCCAAGGATTTCATTTCCCCGAACGCCATGGGCTGGCTGACGGTGCAGATCGTCCGCCCTGGCGGCATCCACGATGGCGCGAAGACGGCGGAGGGCGGGGAGCCGATGCATAAGATCGAGAGCTTGCGGGAGCTGCCGGAGTTGCTTGCGCGGTGATCGCCCCACCCAAATCTGTCATCCCGGGCCTTGTGCCCGGGACCCATTTCGATGGGGGATTGGTCGTTGTAGTGTCAGTCAGCGCGGCGCCGACACGCGACAGTGTTCTTTGCGGAGTTGGATCGTGGAATGCCACATCTTCCGGAATCTGCGGCGCCATAGGTCCCGGGCACGGCGGCCCGGGATGACAACTGTGGGTGAGGCAATTGCCGTGGGTCGCACGAGAGAGCGTCAGAGGAGACGACACCATGATCGACGTCTACGTCCGCCCGACCACACTGACACAGCGCGCAACGGTAATGCTGGAGGAATGCGGCCTCCCCTACCGGGCGATCCCCGTGCCCTTCGGCTCGACCGATCCCGACTATGTCGCGACCGGCGCGCGCGGCAAGACGCCGGCCATCGTCGATCACGATATCCCGGGCGGCCCGATGACACTCACCCAGTCGGTCGCCATTCTGCTCTACCTCGCGGAGAAGTCTGGCAAGCTGCTGCCGGCCGACCCGATCGCCCGGGCAAAGTGCCTGGAATGGACCATGATGCTCGCGACCGACGTCTATCCGCCCTATGCCGCCGTCTACTTCATGACCTGGCTCGACGAGCCCAACATGAAAGCCGCCGCCCATTTCGAGGACCAAACCATCAAGGAGTACGCTGCCTTCGATGCCTGGCTCGGTGAAGCTCCCTATGCCGGTGGCGACACCTTCTCGATCGCCGATATCGCCGGCTATCCTTCCGCCGTGCTTGGCCTGGAAGACCTGCCGGCGCTGCGGCGGTTCAAGAACCTCCGTCGCTGGATGGATGAGATCGGTGCGCGCCCCAAGGTCATCGCCGGCATGGCCGCCGTCGGGCAGGGGCGTCCGCGGGGGCTGATTGCGTCGCGGGGGGAGTGAGCGGTGGCCGCTATCGGACACGCCGCCAACCTCACCCTCCAATGTCATCCCGGGCCTTGTGCCCGGGACCCATTGGGCCACAAACTCCATGCGTTGGAGAGTTGGATCGGAATGGCCCAGCAACACATCTATTTTGTGTACATCCTGGCAAGCCGGCTCTACGGCACACTCTACATCGGCGTGACCAACGACCTACATCGGCGGATGCTCGAGCATCGCGACGGGCGCGTGCCTGGCTTTACGAAGAGGTATCGCGTGACCAAGCTCATGTACTTCGAGGAGTTCGTACAAATCAACGATGCAATCCAGCGCGAGAAGTCGCTGAAGGAATGGCCCCGCGCCTGGAAGATCAACTTGATCGAACGCGACAACCCGCAATGGCAGGATCTGTTTCCTGTGCTGTTCGAAACCCAGCCCGACCCTGCACCGTCCGTCACCAGCGTCGAAATGGGTCCCGGGCACAAGGCCCGGGATGACAACTGAGGGTGGGGCTGCCGATTTTGGTCGTCCACTTCACCCCACCCTTCCCCGATACACCCCCACCCTGATCCCCCCATGCAGCACCGGCGCGCCCGGCGGCTCGAAGGACAGACCCGTCGCCTTTGCCAGCGATGGCTCGCTGGCGATTAGGCCAATGCGCCAGCCAGTGAAGCGGGAGGCCAGCACATCGCCGAGCTGCCGATAGAGCCCCTGCAACTTCTGTCGCTCGCCGATACGGCTGCCATAGGGCGGGTTGGTGATGACGAGGCCGGGCGGGCCTTCGGGCGGAGCGAGATCGGCGATGTCTCGTTGCTCGAAAGTGCAGAACGCAGCCACACCCGCGCGCTCGGCATTCTCCTTCGCCATCCGGATAGCGCCGCCATCGCGGTCGCTGCCGTGGAAGCGCGCCGACGGCCTGACCGGTTTCGCCGCGCTCCGCATCTTCTCCCACGTCGCAGCATCGAAGTTCGCCAGCTCCTCGAATGCGAACCGCCGCGACCGTCCCGGCATCAAGCCACACGCGATCTCCGCCGCCTCGATGACGAAGGTGCCGGAGCCGCACATCGGATCGACGACCGGCTCGCCGCCCGTGTAGCCACACTGGCGCAGAAACAGCGCCGCCATATTCTCGCGCATCGGCGCCTTGGCGACGGCCGGTTTGTGGCCGCGCTTGTGCAGCGGCTCGCCCGAAGAGTCGATGGCGATCGTACAGATGTCGCGTTCCAGCCGCGCCTTGACGACGACCTCGGCGTCATCGCTCTCGGGCGCGCCCAGCTCCTCCCGGATCGCCCGCGCGACGCGCTCGGCCACCCCGCCCGAATGATAGAGGCGCGACTTCGTGCAAGCTGCTTCCACCCGGAACGGGCGGTCCTTGCGCAGCACCTCGCCCCACGCGACCTTGCGCGACCGCTTGTCGAGCTCCGAGAACTGCTCCGCCCGGAAGGCGGCGATGCGCGCCAGCACGCGGGCCGGCCCCCTCAGCTCCAGATTGGCCCGCCAGACCTCGGACCATCCGCCCTTCACCGTCACGCCGCCCGGTATCGTGCGCGCCTCGCGAAAGCGCTTCTCTCGCGCCTCCGCGCAGAGCACGGATTCGAGACCCGGTGCTGCGACGAGGAAGATGTCGAGGTCGGTGGAGGTGGGCATAACTGGCAGGAGTAGCGCGTTTCCCGCCCCGACCGGAAGAGGTGCGGCGAATGGTATGCGACGAGTGGCGCAATCCGGGTGCTCGTCGGACGCCCGTGGATGCTTGCTTCCGCAAGCATGACGGTGGGTTGGGGGCGTAGCCGTGCCGCAACCATTGACGCTGTGTTCTGTCACCTTCCCCACACCGTTGTGCTGACGAAAGTCCGCATCCACGGGGGTTTCCGCAACGCAAGTCAGCTGCCGCAAACACCGCGATGTGATCCGACGTATTGACCTCGCGCCCAGGCTGCCTGAGAAATCCGGTGGTAGAGCACTTTCCGACCAAGTGGATACCGGTTGGTCGAAAGAAAGTGCTCAAAACCAACATCCTAGAGCGCCGATCTGATTCCATCAGATCGAATAGCGCTCTAGCCCAAGGAGCCCCCATGTCCCTTCTGACCGACGCCGGCATCCGCAAGATCGCGACCTTCATCGAGGACTCCCATATCGAGGGCGGCAAAGCCGCCGAGCCACCGCTTCGCATGGTGGCGGTCGCGGCGGTCTCGCCAATCCCTGGGCCGGGCGCGGCTTCGTCGAGGACCTGAAACCCGAAATCCATCGCATCGCGCCCATCCTCGGCGACGTGTTGACCGATGAAATCCTGAAACACACCGGCGGCGGCGATCACATCGAAGGCTACGGCAAGGCGGCCGTCGTCGGCGCCGATGGCGAGGTTGAGCACGCGTCCGCGCTGATCCACACGCTCCGCTTCGGCAACCGCTATCGCAAAGCCGTCGGCGCGAAAAGCTACTTGAGTTTCACGAACGTGCGCGGCGGGCCGGGCGTCGCCATCGCGCTGCCGATGATGCACAAGCTCGACGAGGGCAAGCGCTCGCACTACCTCACCATCCAGTTCTCCATTCCCGACGCGCCGGCGGCGGCAGAGATCGTCGTGGCGCTCGGCGCCTCCGTCGGCGGCCGCCCGCATCACCGCATCGGCGACCGCTATCAGGATCTGAAGGAGCTCGGCGGCACCGATACCGTTTGATCGGCCGGTGCTGACGGCCATGGAGACCGGGACGCGCAGCCCTTGGTGCACGGGGGTCCTGCATTTGCGAATTCGTTTGCACCCCGTGCGGCTGCGGCAGTAGCATTCCCAATAGGCGACACCTGCCGTCTCGCTAAGATCGAGCGAGGAAACGCATATGGAGCGTCGCGTGACCAAGGAGGCTTTGCTGTGAACCTGCGTCCTGACCCGACCTTCCACGCTTCGCCGAAACTCGCAATGGAAGCGCCACCGGAAAATTTCGCCTATACCCTGCTGCTCAGCCCGGACTTCAAGAAACCCGATGCGCTGGCCGTCGTCGACGTCAAGCCCGGCTCGCCGACCTACAGCAAGGTCGTCCATACGGTCACGATGCCGAACAAGGGCGACGAGTTCCATCATTTCGGGTGGAACGCCTGCTCCTCGTCGCTGTCGCCGCTGACCGGTCATGCCTTTCTCGAGCGGCGCTACCTGATCATTCCGGGCATTCGGTCGTCGCGCATCTACATCATCGACACCAAGCCATCGCCGACGGAAGCCAAGATCCACAAGATCATCGAGCCCGAGGAGGTGTTCAAGAAGACCGGCTACTCGCGTCCGCACACCATTCACTGCGGGCCGGAAGGCATCTATGTCAGCACGCTCGGCGGCGGCGGCAAGGATGGCACCGATGGCCCGCCCGGCGTGTTCATTCTCGACTGCCAGACCTTCGAGATCCTCGGACGCTGGGAGATTGATCGCGGTCCGCAGACGAAGCACTATGACTTCTGGTGGAACTTGCCGCGCGACTACATGGTGTCGAGTGAATGGGCGCTGCCGCCACAGTTCGAGAACGGCATCGTGCCGGAGGATCTGCTCGCCAATAAATACGGCCATCACATCCATTTCTGGGACCTGAGAGCCCGGCGCAACGTGCAGACGATCGATCTCGGCGCCAATCATCAAATGGCGCTCGAGGTGCGCCCGGCGCACGACCCCGTGAAGGAATATGGATTCCTCGGCGTCGTCGTCGACACGACGAATCTCGAAGGCTCGATCTGGACCTGGTGGCGCGAGAAGGGAAAATTCCACATCGAGAAGACCGCGACGATCCCTCCCGAGCCCGCGGCCAAGGATCAGCTGCCGCCGCTCCTGCAAGGCTTCGGCGCGGTGCCCCCGCTCGTTACCGATATCGACTTGTCGATGGATGACAAATTCCTCTACGTCGCCTGCTGGGGGACGGGTGAGATGCGGCAGTACGATGTGTCCGAGCCGCGGAAGCCCAAGCTCACGGGCTCCGTGCACATCGGCGGCATCGCGCGGCGGACACCGCATCCGAACGGCAAGCCGTTCGCGGGCGGACCGCAGATGGTCGAGATCAGCCGCGACGGCAAGCGGGTCTATTGGACCAATAGCCTCTACTCGACCTGGGACAACCAGTTCTATCCGGAAGGCATGCCGGGGGCGCAGGTGATGGCGGTCGCCAAGCCGAATGGCGGGCTCAAGCTCGCAGAGGACTACTGGGTCGAATTCCCGAAGGGGTACCGGGCTCATCAAATCCGGCTTGAAGGGGGTGACTGCTCGACGGATTCGTTCTGCTATCCCTCGGTTTGAAGCTTGACCGGCGTCGAGGGGAGCACACTCGGTCTGTGGGCGGCTGTCGCCGCGAGCGGCATTTTTCATGGCCTCAACCCCGGCATGGGCTGGCCGCTCGCGGTTTCGGCAGGCTTGATGGAGCGGCGCGCGACGAGCCTCGTGGTGGCGCTCGGATACCTTGCCGTGGGGCATCTCATCGCCATGCTGGCAATCCTGTTGCCGTTCACCTTGCTGCTGGTGCTTCTGACTTGGCAGCATCAGATCCAAGTGAGCGCGAGCCTCCTGGTGATGGGTTTCGGGGTTTTTCTCCTGCTGTCCCGGCGGCATACCCGGGCGCTGGCGCGCATCAAGCCAACGCAATTGTCGCTTTGGTCCTTTGCGATGGCGATGGCCCATGGCGCCGGGCTCATGCTGGTGCCGATCTACCTCGGGCTGTGCAAAACCAGTGACGGCAATGCAGGTCACGTTGCCGCCAACAGCCTCATGGCGACGGGTTTCGGGACCGCGCTGCTCGTTTCACTCGCCCACACGGTGGCGATGATCGGGGCCAGCGGCGCCATGGCCTGGGCCGTATACCGCTATCTCGGTCTCAAATATCTCTCGCGGAGTTGGCTCAACCTCGACGCCCTTTGGGCCGGCAGCTTCGTGGCTGTGGGGGCAATCTCGCTCATCCTCAACATGACGCCGGCGCATTGACGAAGTCGACGCATCGCCGGCGGTGTTGATTGAAACTTGAAGCGATTTCCGATACATTACCGGCACATGGTGAATTTGCCTGGATCGCTGCAGGACGACGTCGAATCCATGCCCGTCGATCTGGAAATCATCGCCGGTCGCGATGCGGGCGGCGGCAAGATCGATCTGAGACTTTGGCTCCGCATGCTCTCGACGGTGACGCTCATCACAGCAGAGGTGCGCAGCCGCCTGCGCGAAGACTTCGACATCACGCTGCCGCAGTTCGATCTGCTGGCGCAGCTCGAACGCGAGCCGGAGGGCTTGAGGCTCGGCGAGCTGTCGAAGCGCATGATGGTGACGAACGGGAACATCACGGGTGTGCTCGACCGGCTCGAGGCCGATGGCCTGGTCGAGCGCGAGACTTTGCTCGCGGACCGCCGCGTGACCTTCGCGCGGCTGACGCCCGAGGGGCGAGCAAGGTTCCGCCGCTCGCCAAGGCGCATGAGTCCTGGATCCGCGCGCTGCTAGCCGATGTCGTGCCGGCCGAGAAAGAGCGGCTTGTCGCCGAGCTGGCGCATGTGAAGGCGTCGGTGGTGAAGGGTGCGCGCGGGGCCGAATAGGGCGCCCTTCAAGGGCCCTTCTTCGACGGATCAATCCACTTGCCGAGCAGCTGGACCGCTTGCGGCTCGTAGCCGAGTGCATCGTAGAAGGCGAGCACGGGCTCGTTGCCGTGGCGCACGAACAGATTGACCTTCCAGACGCCGCGATCGAGCAGCCAGCGCTCGGCGGCCTGCATCATCTCGCGGCCGAGGCCCTGGCGCTTCAGGGCGGGATCGACGGAGAGATAGTAGACGATGCCGCGATGACCGTCGTGGCCGACCATCAGGCTCGCGGTGACCCGGCCATCGAGAACCCCCACAAGCACATCGGACGCCGGCCCGCTCCGTGCGAAGGCGAGATCGCGCGCCGGATCGTTCCACGGCCGCGTCAAGCCGCAGGCGTGCCAGAGCGCGATGACCGCCTCCTCCTCGCCATCGGCGATTGAGCGGATCGTGAGATATGGCTCGCTCACAGCATCTTGCCGGGGTTGAGGATGTTCCCTGGATCGAGCGCACGCTTTATCGACCGCATCATCTCGATCTCGGTTGCGCTCTTCACCTTCACAAGCTGCTCGCGCTTCAAGCGCCCATACCGTGTTCGGCCGAGATCGAGCCGCCGAGCTCCAGCACCAGATCGTAGAGCGGCCCTGAAATATCCCACCAGCGGCGCATGAACTCGGCCTGGTCCATGCCGGCGGGCTGGCTGACGTTGTAGTGGAGATTGCCGTCGCCGAAATGGCCGAAGGAGAGCGGCCGGGCACCTGGCATCGATTGCTCGATTAGCACATTGCCGCGCTCGATCATCTCAGGGATCACGGCGACCGGCACGGACACGTCGTGCTTGAGGGAGCCACCCTCGAGCCGCTGCGTATCGGGCAGCGACTCCCGCAGGCGCCAGAGCGCGGCCTGCTGGTCGAGCGATTGGGCAATCACCGCGTCCTCGGCGAGCCCGCTCTCCAGCGCGCCGCCGATGATCTGCTCGGCGAGCGCGAAGCTGTCGCCCTCGCCCTGGTAGCCGGCGACGTCCATCAACACATACCAGGCGTGCGGCCGGCCGAGCGGATTGCGGGCCCCTTGCACGTGCCGCTCGAGGAAGGTCATGGCGAGCGTCGGCAGCGCCTCGAAGGCCGTGAGCGCGGGCCCCGATCGCTGGCGCGCGTCCCGGAAGAAAGTGCCAACCGCCTCGATGCTCGAAAAACCCACAAAGGCCGTCGTTGTCTCCGCCGGCTTCGGCCAGAGCTTCAGCACCGCCGCCGTGATGAGGCCAAGCGTGCCCTCAGCCCCGATGAAGAGATGCTTCAGGTCGTAGCCCGTATTGTCCTTGCGCAGCGCGCGCAAGCCGTTCCAGACCTCGCCGCTGGCCAGCACCACCTCGAGCCCGAGCACCATGTCGCGTGCGTTGCCGTAGGCGAGCACCGCGACGCCGCCGGCATTGGTCGAGAGATTGCCACCGATCGTGCAGGTGCCCTCCGAGGCGAGGCTCAGCGGGAAGAGCCGGCCAACATTTTCGGCCGCCTCCTGGACGCGCTGCAGCGTGACGCCGGCTTCCGCAATCAGTGTATTGCCTTCAGCGTCGACATTTCTGATTTTATCCATCCGGCCGAGGCTGACGACGATCTCGGCGCCGTCCTCGAAGGGGATTTGCCCGCCGACGAGCCCGGTGTTGCCACCCTGGGGCACGATGGGCGTGTTGGTCTCGCTGGCGAGCTTGAGGATCGCCGCCACCTCCTCGACCGAGCCCGGCCTGAGCACCAGCGGCGTCACACCTTTGAAAAGTTCCACGCCACTCCGTGAGATAAGTGGCCTGCGCCAGGGGATCGGCAATGGCATGCTTCTCGCCGACGATCGCGGCGAAGCGCGCGAGGGTCTCGGCGCTGGGCGGTTTGCGG
>CAVUIW010000022.1:0-533528 GCA_963741525.1 uncultured Alphaproteobacteria bacterium | reverse complement strand
CTGGCAGGCGAACACCTTGGGTCCGGCCGGCACGGCGCGCTGGCCCTGCGGACACTTACAGCGATTGCCGGCGGGCGTGCCGCCGATGCACTGGACGCCGCCACCGCCGCCGCCCTGCTGATTGTTCTTTTTCTTCTTTTGCTGCTGGTTGCCGCCCTGCTGCTGGCCGTCCTGCTGTTGCTGTTGCTTCTTTTTCTGCTGCTGTTGTTGTTTCTGAAGCTGCTGCTGTTTCTTTTTGGCCTGCTGCTCCTGCTGCTGCAGCTCCTTCAGCTGCTGCTGCTTTTTCTTCGCTTGCTGCTGCTGGACATCGTCGCCCTTCTTTTTTTGCTGCTGCTGCTTCTTCAACTGTTGTTGCTGTTGCAGCTCGAGCTGCTGCTGGCGCTTTTTCGCCTGCTGCTGCGCGGACTCGTCCTGCTGCTGCTTCTTTTTCTGCTGCTGTTGTTTGTTCTTCTGCTGTTGCTGCTGCTGTTTCTGCTGCTGCTGTTCGAGCTGCTGCTGGCGCTTCTTGACCTTCGCCTGCTCGGACTCGTCATTCTGCTTCTTCTGCTGGGCATTATCGCCGCCCTTGGTCACGCAGCGATAGGCATTGGTGCCGGTCTGCTGGGCGCGGCTGCCCTGCGGACAGACGCAGCGCTTGCCCTGGGCATCGCCGCCCTGGCAGACGATCTTCGCCTGCGTGCCGCCATCGCCGTTGCCCGAGGCCTTCTTCGCAACGCAACGGAAGCGGTTCGCGGCAAGCCGCTGCCGATCGGTGCCGGCCGGACAGTTGCAGGTGTTGCCATCGAGATTGCCGCCCTGGCAGACGACCTTGGCGCCTTGCTGCTGATCGCCGCCATCGTTGCCACCGGCCTTCGGCGCACAGCGGAACCGGTTCGCCGCGAGCTTCTGGCGCGTCGTATTTGGCGGGCAGACACAGACATTGCCGTCGACCTCGCCGCCGGCACAGCCGATGCGCGTCGTGGTGCCGCCGCCGCTCGTCGAGCCGCCTTGCGTCGCCCCGTCATTCGCGTTGTCGCTGCCGCCGGCCGCAAAGCAGCGATAGCCGGTATCGGTCTGCACCCGCTTGGAGCCCGAGGGGCAGATGCAGGTCTTCCCATCGAGCTTGCCGCCGGCGCAGGTGATGCGCGTCGTCGTGCCGCCGCCGTCGCCCGCCTTCGGCAGGCAACGGAACCGGTTCGCCGCGAGCTTCTGGCGCGTCGTCCCTTGCGGACAAACGCAGGTATTGCCGTTGACTTCGCCACCGGCGCAGCCGATCCGCGTCGTGGTAACACCGCCCGTGTTCGAGCCGCCCACGTCGTCGCCGGTGCTCGTCACACAGCGGTAGTAGGTCCGCGAGACCATGACCGCGCGGCTACCCGCCGGGCACTGGCAGCGGCTGCCGTTGAACGTGCCGCCCTTGCAGACGATGTCCTGGCCGCCCGTATTGGCGCAGCTTACAGCGATAAGCGTTCTGCCCATACTTGACCGGCACGGAATTGGCCGGGCAAGCGCACTTGTTCCCCGAAGCCTGGCCGCCGAGGCAGGTGACATTCGTGCCGCCGCCGCCCGTCTTGGTGCACTGATAGGCGTTGTCGCCGATCGCCGAGCGCCTGGTGCCACTCGGACACACGCAACGGCCCGAGACGACATCGCCGCCCCGGCAGACGACGCCACCGCCGCCTCCGCCGCCCTCGCAGCGGTAGATGCGCGAGGAAACCTTCACGAGCTTGTCGTCGCCGCGGCAATAACAGGCGCCATCGCGAGCTGCGGCCGTTGATGCAGGTGAGGTCGTCGCCGTGGCCGCCCTGGCGCCGGCACTCGTAGACTTTCCGGCTCAACCGCACGGGATGGTAGTAGTCGCGGTTGCAAACGCATTCGCCACCGCTTGCGTACCCGCCGATGCAGGTGATCTTGTCGGTGTCCTTGCGGGCGCACTGAAAGACGCCAGGGGCGAGCCGCACGGGATCGGTGCGATCAGGGCAGTAGCAGCGGCCATCATCGGCGTAGCCGCCGTAGCAGGTCGGCTCGTTCGAGCGGCGGACGCACTGGTAGGTGCTCGAGTCGAGCTTGACGAGATAGCGGTTGAGCGAGCAGTCGCAGCGCCCGTTCCGCCAGGCGCCGTCGATGCAGGTGATATCGCGGACGGCCAGGCAGACATAGGAGCGCCGGCCGGTCTTGGAGGCTTCCGTACCGTTCGGGCAGAAGCAGTCGCCGTCGATGACGCGGCCGCCGTAGCAGCGGATGCGCTCGGGCCACACGCAGCGCGTGCGGTAGCCGGTATAGACTTCGCTCATTCCGGCAGGGCAGGCGCAATCACCGTCCGAGGTCGGCACACGGCCGCCATGGCAGACGATGACATCGACCTCGGGCGCGTCGTAGATGCAGCGGTTGCCCGAGCGCCAGGTGCCGGGCGGGCAGATGCGGACGCAATCGCTGCCGCGCTTGGAGTAGCCGGGCTCGCAGACGAAGCTCTTGGGATAGTAGACCGGCGGGATGTAGGCCGCCGAGGCGACCAGCTTGGGCTCGTAGAGCTTCTTGGGCTTGTAGGCGCCGTCCACCGCGTGCTCGGCGCAACCTTCGTCGTTATCCGGATTGGCGTCGCCGCCGCGATAGCCGCCGCGGCCGAACAGCGCGATGACGAGCTCCTTGGTGACCTCGCCGGTCGGATTCATTCCGGCATCGGCCTCGAAGGTCTCGACGGCATCGACCGTTTGCGGGCCGGCGACGCCGTCGACCTCGCCCGAGTAGTAGCCGCGCAGCGCCAGCTCCATCTGCACGGCGCGCACGGCGTCTTTGCCGTTGTCGCCGGCGAGCCAATTGGTCTTGGCGCAATTGCGGATCGTCGGCTTACCGTAGCTCGACGACAGCCGGAAGGAGACCGAGAGCGTCAGATGCCGTCCGGGCTTGAGGTAGACGGCCGGGCGATGACAGTTGAGGGACGCGCCATATTGCGCGCAGCCCCAGGGCGCGGGCCCGGCGCTGACGAGCGCCATGGCTTCCGTCGATAGCGTGTCGGTCAGTACCGCCGGGCCGTAGTAGACCGTCTCGCCTTCGTTGGCGAAGGTGATCTCCCAGCGGCAGATGCCGCCGGGCTTGCAAGTGCCGACGGCGCGTTTCGTCACCGCGATGTCGAGATCCTGATAGACGCCGCCATCGGAGGCGTAGTCGCCGCTCCACCAGGCGACCTCGTATTCCGGAGTCCAGGTCTCCCCGGCGTCAGCGGCATCACCGGCGCAGTGATAGGGAATTTCAACGTCGCCCAGATGCCCGCGGCTGCCGTTGTCGACATAGGCTCCGTCGTAGTCGACGTAGCGTGCATCCTCCGGCGGCGCGGAATCGCCTTCGCGAATTCCCTCGATGGAATTGCCCTGCAGGCCGTCGACGGCGCTGGTCGCGAAGCCTGGCACCTTCTCGACCTTGATGGCGCGCGTCTGCTCCTGCAGCAGGCTCTCGCCCGTCGTCCACAGTGTCTGTTCGCAACGCCCGTAGTCGAGGCCACCCTCCGCCTTGAAGGCGTAGCCCAAGGCCACGCCGCCGGATGTGTTGCGGTACTCGCCGCGCTCGCCGATGGAATATTCTTCCGGCACCGCGACCCAGCGCTCCGTATCGGAGGGGCCGGGCTTGTAGCGCATGACGCGAGCGGGACCGGTCGCCACCGCCGTCACGTAGTCGTAGGCGCCCGTCACCGGCGGACGCTGGGCCAGGATCATGATGCCGTCGGAGGTGAAGGAGACATCGGCGATCTCGTAGGGCTCGATATCGGCGGGAAGCCCGATCTCGCGTCGGGCGCCGTCGAACTCGCCCCCGGCGCCGAGCGCGATCGACCAGATTTCGGGACCTTCGGCGACCGCGTAGTAGAGCCGGCCGGCATAGACCTTCAGGCCCCAGACGCGCCGCGAGGGCTGGGCATAGCCCCAGGTCGCCGGGTCGTCCGACTTGAACTGCGGGGAAGTGATATCCGCCCGGTCGCTCGGATCGTCCTCGAAGGCGGGCAGCCCTTCCGCCTCGCGGCCTTCGACACCGTGGTCGAAGCGGTCGAGCACCTCGCCCTGCATGTTGATGCGGTAGATGTGGCCGGTCTCCATGTCGGAGACGTAGAGGAGATCGTGCTCGATATCGTACGAGAGGTTGCCGAGGGAGGCGCCGCTGTTGGCTTCGCCTTTGTCCGTGATGTCGGCGAACTTCGTGACCTCGCCGGTGACGCCGTCGATCTTCCAGATAGTGCCGGGACCGCCGCCCTTGTCGGTGCCGAATAGGCCCTCCATCCAATCTGCTTCCGGATCGCCCGTCGTGACGCGCTTGGGCCAGCCGTCGCCATCGCGATCGGGCACGACGGCGTGCAGGCCATAGGCGGACGTGGCCGAGAGATAGATGTTGGGCGCGGGCTTGGCCGTATCGGGGTTGGTGCGCGCGATCGAGCGCGATGCCGAAAACCTGGCCGATGTCGCGGGCGGTAACCTCGAAGGCCTCGGCCGCCCGGTTGCCGGCGACCGTGTTGCCCGGAGACACGCCCGAGATATCGACGATACGGGCGACCGCGCCATCGACGTTGACGAAAGTCTCGTCGACCTTGGTGGCATCGTTGCCGGCCGCCGCTTCGCTGTCGGAGAGAAGCGAGCCCGAGAAGCCGGTGACGACGACCTGGCCCGGATCGAGGAGGGACTTCGATGCGTTGGGGTTCGCCTCGGTGTCTTGGGTCGCCGCGGCCTCGGTCGTGACTTCGGTGTTCTCGACGCCCTGGCTGTCTTGGCTGTCCTGGCTCTCGACCGTCTCCTCGACAGTCTCGGAGCTTTCATTGCCTTCGGAACTCTGGGCGAATGCCGCAGGTGCGAGACCGGCCCCGGCCAGAGCGATGCCGAGCGCCAGGGAACGCAGCAGGCGGCCCCAGCGTGCCGTCTCGAGGTCCAGCAACCTATTCATCGTCTGCTCCAAGCCGATCCGGTCATCCACCTTATCCGAGCCCGTCCGCCCACGGCAACAAAGCTCGGATACGTCCACCAACCGGGCCTAGGGCAAAAGCCCAGGGCCAGCAAGCCATCCCGCAGTCTCTCACGGCTGCGGATTGCGGGGATAACTTATTTTGCTTTGGCTAATGTCACCGCCGCCTCATGAACGGCACATGATCGCCGCGCCTCCGTCACGATCTTTCTGGTAACGCCCGGCCGCGACTTGGTAACAGGGACGCAAACCTCGGGCGCGCGCGCCTTGGTTAACACCGCCATATGGGAGACCGGCACGAGATGACCCGCAAGCCGTCCGCATTGCCGAAGAGCCAGGGCACTCGCCTCGGCCAGCGAATTTCCGATTTCCTCGCGCACGAGATGTCGGGCGGGCTCGTGCTGATGGCGGCGGCGGCGCTCGCCCTCCTGCTCGACAACTCGGCCCTGTCGTGGCTCTACGACGGCTTCCGCGACGCGCCGGGCATCGTGCAGATCGGCCCACTCCGCCTCGACAAGCCTCTGGTGCTGTGGATCAACGACGGGCTGATGGCGATCTTCTTCCTCTTCGTCGGCCTGGAGATCAAGAAGGCCGTGCTCGCAGGCGAGTTGTCGAGCTTTCGGAAGGCGGCGCTGCCCTTGATCGCCGCGATCGGCGGCATGCTGGTGCCCGCCTCGATCTTCCTGCTCATGAACCGCGACATTCCCGCCTTCCAGCGCGGCTGGGCCATCCCGACCGCGACCGACATCGCCTTTGCGCTGGGGGTGCTGGCGCTGCTGGGTAAACGCGTGCCGGCAGCCTTGCATATCTTCCTGCTGGCGCTCGCCATCATCGACGACCTCGGTGCCATCGTGATCATCGCGCTGTTCTACACGGCGAAGCTCTCGCCGGCCGCGCTCGGCATCGCGGCCCTCGCGGGCGCGGCTCTGATCGCGCTCAACCTCAAAGGCGTGACACGAATTGCGCCATACGTTCTCATCGGCATCGTCATGTGGATCGCCGTCTTGAAGTCGGGCGTGCACGCGACGCTCGCAGGCGTGATGGTGGCGATGGCGATTCCGCTCAAGGGTAGCGAGGGCGGGTCTGCGTCACCCCTGAAGAGTCTCGAACACAATCTTGCACCCTGGGTGACTTTCGCGGTGCTCCCGCTCTTCGCTTTCGCGAATGCGGGCGTGTCGCTCGCCGGACTAGCCTGGGCCGATCTCGCCGCGCCGTTGACTTTGGGAATTGCGTTGGGACTGTTTCTCGGCAAGCAGGCGGGTGTGTTCGCCTTTTCAGCCCTCGCCATCAAGCTCGGTCTTGCCGCGCTACCCGAGGGCGTCAACTGGCGCCAGCTTTACGGCGTCGCGGTGCTGGCCGGCATCGGCTTCACCATGAGCCTCTTCATCGGCACGCTCGCTTTCGATGATCCAGCGCTGGGCGATCAGGTGCGGCTCGGCGTGCTGGCGGGGTCGATCGCGTCGGCGGTGCTCGGGTATGGGGTGTTGAGGTGGGCGACAGTCGTACAGAAAGCATCATCCTGAGCCTCGCGCTCGCGTCAGCAATTGCTCGCACTCCCTCCCAGCCGTCACCCCGGTCGCGCGCCGCTATCCGTACGCAAGCCGCCAAACGCTCCGCTCAGCGCGGCGATATGCTCTGGCCCCATGCCGCAGCAGCCGCCGAGAAGTGTCACGCCCTGGGCGAGCCAGGCCTTCGCCTCGGCGACGAGCGTATCGGGCGCGATGATGTCGACGAACTGCCAGCTCGGCATCTGGAAGAAGCCGGATTCTGGATAGGCGCCGAGCGGGCCGTGCCAATGCCGCTTGATGATTTCGATCGCGGGCGTCACGTCGTTGACGCTGCAATGCATGACGGATGCAACCTTGGCACCCGTCTGCATCAACGGGGAAATGAAATCCTCGAGGGCACAATCGTTGCGCCCGAAGCCAGCGAGCTTGCCGTCTTCTCGCTTCTCGACGCTGACGCCGACCCAGACCGGCAGTCCCGTCTCGATCGCCGCTTGCGTCGCCCAGAGCGAATGATCGGCGTCCCGCATCATCTCCATCAGGATGAGATCGACGCCGGCCTCCTTGAGCACCTTGGCCTTGCGCGCGAGCAGGGGGCGCGCCTTGTCCTCGGTCCAGGCATCCGGCGGCATCGAGCGGTCGGAGCCGAGGATCACAGGGCGCATGACGGAGAAGGAGCCCGCGACCGCCACGGGCCGCTCGACATTCGCCTCGGCCACCGCCTCTCGCGCGAGTTTCACCGCCATCCGATCGATCGCTTCCAGCTCGTCGAGCTTGTTGTGATAGTCGAGCGAGAAGACGCTGGAGGCGAAGGTGTTGGCCGCGATGATATCGGCGCCGGCCAGGATATAGTCGCGATGCACGGCACGGATGATGGACTGGTCGGTGAGCGTCGCCGCCGCGCACCAGATCTCGTCGCTCATCTTGGCCCCGCGCCGCTCGATCTCGGTGCCGGTGCCGCCGTCGAGGATGATCGTCTCGCCCTTGGCGAGCTTGGCGTCGAGAAAGCTGGTCACCGGCGATAACCCCTGTCGATCGGTTGTTGCGCCGGAGTCGCATAGCGCGGCCCGGACGGCCTGCCAAGCGGGGGCCACGCGGCATGCGGGGTCGCCGCGTGGCCGCTGCCGGCCCGCGGTGCTGGCACTGGCTCGGGCTGCCGTCTCGCCCGCCGCTCGCGGATGACGCCGGTGATCGCATTGCCGAGAAGCGCGGCCAGCAGGATGCCGCCGCCCACGAGCATCAATCCGCCCGCCGTCTCGCCGAAGAGTAGCCAGACCCAGATCGGGCTCAGCACCACCTCGGTCATCGCCAGCAGCGTGCTTTCCGCCGCCGGCACGTGACGGGAGCCGAGCGTGTAGAGCACGAGGCCGAGCCCCAGCGCGCCGATCCCCAGCGCCACCGCGACCGCCATGTCGTGCAGCGAGAGGACGAGAGGCTGACCGGCAACATAGGTCGCGATGCCCGCGGCGACCGAGGCATAGATGCCCCCGAGCAGCACCGCCACCACCGAATCACCGTTCTTCTCCGATCGCATGGCGATGGTGAAGATCGCGAAGAACAGGGCGCAGACGAGCCCCGCCACATTGCCGACGAGCTTACCCGCCGACAGCCCGTCATAGACCATGATGGCGACGCCGAAGGAGCCGACGAAGATGGTGATCCAGGTTGCGAGGCGCACTTTCTCGCCGAGCACGATGCGGCCGAGGATCGCCGCGAAGAAGGGGGCGGTCGCGAGCAGGAACACCGCATTGGCGACCGTCGTCTCCTTCAGCGAGACGATGCTGCCGCCGAAGGCGAAGACGAGGGCGAGGCTGCCGAGGATGGTCGGCGTGCCCACCTGACCAAGCGCCCGGTCGAGCCGCCCGCCATGGCGTATGGCGATGAAGATCGCCAGCGCCGGGATCATGCCGAGCGAGCGGTAGAGCAGGATCTGCAGGGGCGAGGCGTTCTCGATGAAGCGAACCCCGAGCCCCATCATCGACCAGACAGTGCCGGCGAGCAGCAGCATGACGACGCCGGCCGCATAGCCGGAGCGTTGGGTCTGAGGCGCGGTCATGCCGCCATCATGATCTGGGACTGGGTCATTGTGTGCAGACTACAGCCGGGGGAAGGAAGCCGCCGAGACTATTCGAGGACGCGCAACACTGACATGCGCATTGCGACCCCGTCAGGGTGACTTTGCGGCGCTAGAGCGGGCTGCGTTTAGTCGGAAGCACCAGCCCGCTCCAGGTCTTTGTTTGGTCGCATGCTTTCGCGATTAACCGGATTCCACTTAATCGCAGCATGCTCTAAGTGGCCCGTCGCGCCTAAATCGCATCATGTCCGCGAGCGCTTTCGATTTAGGCGTGACGGGCCACTAGGCCCCCGGCGCGGCCTGGCCATGGGCGACGAGACCGCGCCGCATGACGACGCGCCAGGCCTCCTCCGCCGTATCGACGATCTCGAACAGGTTGAGATCACGCTCGGAGACGACGCCTTCCTCCACCATCGCCTCGAAGTTGATGAGGCGGCTCCAGTAGTCGCGGCCGAAGAGCACGACGGGCATCGGCGGGGCCTTGCCCGTCTGCTGCAGCGTCAGGATCTCGAACAGCTCGTCCAGCGTGCCGAAACCGCCCGGAAACACGGCGAGGGCATTGGCGCGCATGGCGAGATGCATCTTGCGCATCGCGAAGTAGTGGAACCGGAAGGTGAGCTCGGGCGTTGAATGCGGGTTGGGGAATTGCTCGTGCGGCAGCGTGATGTTGAAGCCGATCGACGGCGCGCCGGCGTCGCTCGCGCCGCGATTGGCCGCCTCCATGATGCCGGGTCCACCACCGGTGGCAATCACGTTGTCGCGCAGCTTGTGGTCGGTTGCCAGCGCCCCGCCGCGCTCCGACACGATGCGCGCGAATTGGCGCGCCTCGGCATACCACTTCGAGCGGCGCACGAGACTGTCGGCCTTGGCGATCGCCGCCTTGCCGCTGGCCTTGGCCCTCAACTCGGCGGCGGCTTCGGGCGAGGCAATGCGCGCCGAGCCGAACACGACGACGGTCGAGCGCACGCCCCAAGCGCGCAGATATCACTCGGCCTTCTGATACTCGAGAGCAAAACGGATGGCCCGCATTTCCTCGCTGAGGAGGAAATCCAAGTCCTCCACCGCGAGCTTGTAGCTCGGGGAGTTTAGTTGGGCCTGATTTGGGTCAAAGCTTTTCATGGGCGAAACCGTTCAACTGTTCTCACGAAGGGGCAAACGCGGCATGGCGAGGGGAGAGAAAAGGGTGACAGAGCGTAACGTCGAGCGTAACATGCATCCTAGGGGAAGGATCATGCCATCAGGTTACCAAAAGAGGAGCATATCATGATTGGCAAGTTTGGCTTGGCCGCCGCACTGGCGGGCGCGCTGATGCTTGCATTGCCCGGCGGCGCCTCAGCGGCGTCCCTTCCGCAGGCAGGCAAAACTCTCGCATCGAAGGCGGCTGAAACCGTCATGCCGGTTCACCGCAAGCGCTGGAAGAAATGGCACAAGCATCGCCGCCACGCGCGGCTCGGCCGCTATTACAGCAGCCGCTATCGCCATAGCCGGTACTACAGCTATCAGCCGTACTACTACTACGACGGCTACCCGACCTACTACGTCTACCGGCCCTATCGCCGGCATTACTACCGCCGGCATCACCGGCCGCATATCGGTGTCTACATCTCGTTCTGACACCGGTCGACGAACCAAAATGCGAAGGGCGGGCTCGAAAGAGTCCGCCCTTTTCTAGTGGCCAGCACCTGCCAACATGCCTCATGCTCAGCCACCGCGAGCAACCGGTCCGGCCTGGTCTCGTTCAGCCGACGGAGCAATCCGATCAACACGGATCGAGGCCTGGCGCAAACGCCGTAAAACTCACGACGCCAAGGCCAAATGGCACGTCACGACTGCCTGCGCGCGGTTGGGCGCGTCCCTCTCCTCTTGCGTTCCCGGAAGCCGCGCACGGGCGCGGCTATCCGGGATCATCACCTTTCGAAGTCTGTCTGTTCGGCCCTAACCAGTTCCCGGTGAAGACCCCGGCTCTGCGCGCGTCCGGCGATGCCGGCCACGCCGCGGCCGGGGACGCAAGTGGGAAGGTTGGTGCAAGCCACAGGTGGCAGCAAGCATGAAGGCCTCGGACGGTGAGCCGTGGCATGCGAACCGATGCCCGTGTCAAGCTAACGACCCAGCACTCCTCGCTTTCGGTGATGCAGGCCACTAGAATACTTCCAGAAAAATGCGCAGCGGTTTTCCGAAAGAAACACGACAAACCATCGAATCAGGGTGTTGCAGTGATTCAACGAAAAACGGAAACACCCTAGTTTTTCGACCGCCCGTAGGTGTAGAGCGCGATGGCCGCGAGCGCCAGGATCAGCGACGCGGCCTGATAGGCGTTGAAAGGCTCGCGATAGATCAAGACGCCGACGACGAAGGTGGTCGTGAGAATCGAGAGCGTGGCGTAGAGCACGTAGGATGACGCGCCATAGGTCGAGTAGAGCAGGAAGAAGCCGACGAACGTCATGAAGAAGCCGAGGCCGGCGGCGGCGATGTTGAACCACTCGCCGGCGACGTAGCTGCCATCGGCGGGCGTACGATAGAGGAGGGCGGCCGGCAGGAAGAGAATGGCGCAGGCGACGACCGCCGCCAATGTGAAGAGGAACGGGTTGGCGCTCTTCTCCGCGCCGCGTTGGGCCCAGACGAAGAGCGCGTTGCCGATCGCGGCGAAAAAGGCAAAGGCGAGGGGCCTCAGCATCTGCGCGATTACATCCCGTGCAGCTTTTTCCAGTCGACGGGATAGACGGTGTAGAAGATTTTCGCGGCTTCGCCCTCGTATTTGAGCGGCGTGTTCTCCGGAATCCAGATGACATCGCCAGGCTTCGCCTCGATCACCGTTTTGTAGTCCTTGCCGATGCGCAAGCGAAACGTACCCTCGAGCACGACGACGGCCTCGTCGTAAAGCACCGTCCATTCGATCGAGCAGCCGTCAAATATGGCGACGCCCGCGCCCATGGTCGTCGAGTTCGTGTCCGACACCAGCCGGGCGATCGAGGCCTTGCCGGGCGGACCGCCGAAATTGTCGAACTTCATTTCGGCTGCTTTGAAGTGGAGGGTCTTGCTCATAGGCCTATCTCCGTCACGATCGGTCACATCAATTGCAGGGTAACGGGCGTGCTGCGCGAAGGCGATACCATCCGCAACGCAATCATCCCTCGATCATCGGCTCCACCGCTACCACGTGTCCCGTACGGACAGCGTGGGAAAGAGGAGGCTGAGCCATGCGCTTTCTGGCTCTTGCCTATGCGGATGTGGTGCTGATCGCGGCTTTCAGGCCCCTAAGTGTCCCGATCCCGAAGTTTGTCAGATCAAGCAGCGGGCACTGCGCGAACTTCGGGATCGATAAGGACACTAGACGGGTCAATGGCTTCGTGTGGCGTTATGTTCAGAAGTTCGCCTTCGGTGCTCGCCGCAATGATGGGGCGAACTTCTGAACCGCCACACTCGTGTGGTGTCCCGCAAACACCTTCAGACTTCGCGGCAGGCGCTCCAAGGTATTCGCGGGACAAAACCACACGAGAAACCTAAGCTTTCTAGTGTCCTTTCGTCTCCGAAATGCCTTGATGAGCTCGCGGCAACGGTAAAGGCATTTCGGAGACAGGACACTAGGGAGCGGGCCGAGTGGACGCCATGGATCTGGCTATTCCGGTGTCGACGTCAGGAGCGGTAAGAGCCGCTCCTGGGTTTCCACCATCTCCTCGTAGAGCCATTCCTTGAAGTTGCGGGCGGTCGCACTCTCCTTTCGGCCATCGGGCCTGACGAAGTAGTAGGCAACTTCGGCATCCTTGGTGGGAAAGGGGCGAACCAGCCGCCCGTCGAGGAGAGCGGCGGCCGCGGTGACATTGTCGGCAAGCGCGACACCTTGCCCGCCGATCGCCGCCTCGACGGCATTGTAGCTTGGCATCATCGGTCCGGCGTCCGCGAGGGCAGGCGAGACGCCGAGATGGGTGAGGTAGTGCCCCCACCAGCGTTTGGAGTCCTGATGCAGGAGCGTTACGCGCGCCAGATCCTCTGGCTGATGGAGCGCGGCCGTCTTGATGAGCGCGGGCGCGGCGACTGGGAAGGCCACGAGCTTCACGATCTCGTCAGCGGCAAGCCCCGGATAGCGCCCGGTACCGCAGCGAATGCCGATCTCGGCCTGGGAGCTGCGGAAGTCGATCAAGGCGTCGGTCGCATCGAGCACGATGTCGATGTCGGGATGCCGCGCCTGAAATCGTCCAAGACGCGGAACCAGCCAGGCCGAGGCGAGACCGACCTCGACGCTGATCAGAAGATCGCGGCGGCCGCGCGCGGTGGCCAGCTCCCGCGTTGCCTCGCTGATGCGGTCGAAGGCCCGGGTGATCTTGCGTGCATAGGCGTCCCCCGCCTCGCTGAGCTTCACGCCGCGGCCGGTGCGGCGGAAGAGCTTTAGTTTCAGATCGGTCTCGAGCTCGCGGATCTGGCGGGAGATCGCCGCGTGGGTGACATGCAACTCCGCGGCCGCCTTCGAGAAGCTCTCGTGGCGGGCGGCGGCCTCGAAGGCGCGGAGCGCTGTCAAAGACGGCAGGCGGCGGTTCAAGGGGCGGCTCCCGGATGTAACGGCAGGTTACGCATAGCACAGCCAATCGCCGTTTGTCCCAGACCACTTCGGCGGGCATCTTCTAGTCCATCGAAACGGTAAATCGTCCCACCAATGGAGGCCGCCATGTTCCCCTTGATCAAGTTCCTCGGAGAGGTTTTCTCGCTCGCCGTTTTCTTCTCGGCACCAGCCGGCCTCACACCGCCCGAGCGTCAGCCCATGCCGTCTGAGCGTTACTGACCGAAACACGCCCGACGCCCCGCCGCCACACTCCTGCGCCAGGTTGCGCCAAGGCAGTTAACCCTTGCGGCGATCTGGGCTAAGGTCCGCGCCTTGGGGACGGCCAGAGGGGCTAGGCCGGCAGGGGCGTTGGGGCAGTATGAGCGATGCGCAGCAGGACTACGGCTACGGCGATGGGCTAGCGCTCTCGCCGGCCGGCGATACCGGTGAGGTTCCCGTAAACCCCTACAGTCTGCTCGAAGCCGTCAACGACGCGAGCGAGATCGCGCACACGGGCTGGCTGATTTTCCTTTCGGTAACCGCCTACGTGACGGTCGCGGTCGCTGGCGTCACCCACGCCGATCTCCTCATGAACACGGCCGTCGAGCTTCCCGTGCTCCAGGTCAAGATCGAGCTTACCCGCTTCTTCCTGTTCGTGCCGATCGTCATGGCCTTCATGCATTTCGGCCTGCTGATGCAACACGTGATGCTCGCCCGCAAGGTGCTCGAGTTCCACGCGGCCTTGCGCCCGCTCGAGCCGAGCGACCGGCGCTCGCATCCGCTGCGCCTCGAGCTGCACTCCTATTTCTTCACGCAGACGCTGGCTGGCCCCGAGCGCAGCCCGCTCTTCGGCATGTTCCTGCATCTGTTGATCTGGCTCTCGATCGTCTTCCTGCCGCTGCTCCTAATCGTCTACATCCAGATCACGTTCCTGCCCTATCACGACGCGGCCACCACCTGGTCGCACCGGATCGCGCTCATCGTCGACATGCTCGTGATCCTCGGCATCGGCGTGTTCTTGCGGCGCCGCGAGACGAACTTCCTCAGGGCTTTCACGCGCACCGTCCGCCATCAGCCACTCAATGTGCTGCTGACGGGTCTGTTCTTCGCGCTGCTGACTTTCTTCTCGCTGTTCGTCGCAACCGTCCCGGGCGAGGGCCTCGACCGGATGGCCGCGCGCGTTTCCGGCACCACCGTCGAGCGGACGGCGAAGGCCGCCGGCGATGCGACGGGACGCTCGGTGTTCGGACTGACCGCTTGGCTGTTCGAGGGCGGCAAGAACGGCCACGCCCTATTCCGCCGCAACCTCGTCGTCACCGACCAGGATCTCGTCGCCAATGCCGAGGACGACAAGGGCGAGGTCTCGATCAACCTGCGGGACCGCGATCTGACGAACGCGGTCCTCGACCGCTCCGACCTGCATCGCGCCGATCTGACCGGGGCCAATCTGGAGGGCGCAAGCCTCGCCGGAACGGATCTGCGGCGCGCGCGCCTGTCATGCGCCGACATCGACGGTGTGCTGACGCAGCAGATCGACCGGCAGGACGACTGCACGAGGCTCGAGAATGTCGATTTGAGCCGCGCCAAGCTCGCCGACGCGGATCTGAGGTTGGCGCTGCTCTCGGACACGCGTTTTGAAGGCGCCAATCTCGATGATGCGGATTTGCGCTACTCCGATCTCACGGGTGCGGACTTCTCGGGCGCCGAGATGCGGCGGGCAGCACTTTCGGGCGGCGCGGTGCTGATCGGGGCCAACTTCCTCGGCGCCTCCATGCAGGGTGCGGACTTGACCGGTGCCAAGCTCTACGCGGCCGATTTCTACGGCGCTGGGCTGCAGGGTGCCCAGCTCTCCTTCGTACAGGCGTTCGGCGCCAATTTCGAGGGCGCCGACCTCGATGCCGCGCTCATGAACTTCGCCAAGCTCCAGGGGGCGGATTTCTCCAACGCCTCGATGCGGGGCACCGATCTGACGAATGCCGTCATCTGGGCAAGCAACTCCCCGCCGCCAGGGAAGATGCTCGCCGCCGATCTGCAGGGTCTCAAGATCAAGCGGCCGGAGACCGCCGAGCTCGCGGCCATCGGCGCCGCCATCGATGGCATCCGTGCCCGCAAGGTTCGTGAGCGCGTCGACAAAAGCCTCGCCGCCCTCAAGGACGTCAGCGGCACGGACGACTGGCTCGAGGGCCCGGAGGGCAGCGCCTGGCAAGCGTTGAAGACGGGCGGTGTCGCGCCGTCGGACGTCTATCGCCATCAACTAACCGAATTCCTATCGGATTTCGCCTGTCTTGCTCGCTACGCGGACGGGTCGGTGGCAACCGGCGTTGTCCGGCGGGCGCTGGCGACGAATTTCCGCGGCGATGTGGTGGTCCTCAATCGGCGGCTTGCCGATGCCGGGTGTCATGGCGGCAAAGTGCTGACGGGTGAGTTGGTGCTGAAGCTCGCGACGGCGGCAGAAGCGGCCGAGGTGTTGGAGTCGCCGGCCGTGACGGGCACGACGACTGTGCCGGCTCCGTAACGGCCTGCACCGGCAAAGAGGGCGACCACCGGCGTGTGGCCGGGCGCGAACCTCTCCCCTTGCGCTCCCGGAAGCCGCGCCGCGCGCGGCTATCCGGGATCATCACCCCTCGCCATCGAGGTGCCCGGCGATCGTCACATCGAGATGAAGACCCCGGCTCTGGGCGTGTCCGGCGCAGCCGGCCACGCTACGGCCGGGGACGCAAGTGGGGAGGTCGGTACACGCCACCGCTTCGGATCCCGGCTCTCGCCGGGACAGGCCGTTCCGGAAGCTCTTACGTCATCGATCTGTCGTGCTTCTTATAGGAAAACCGCTTAACACTTTTCCGGAAGCACGACGGCAATTTTCCCCTTGCACCCGAAACATGCTGGAACTATATTAGAACATAAGACGAACATTCGGCGTTTCAGGGTGCTCGCGGATGTCTTGTGTCTCCAACTTGTGGAGAACCGGGGCGAAGGCGACCAGGGCCGAAATGGGCGCGATAAAGTGTTCGGGCGTTTGATTCGGAAGCGCTGGCGGGGCGATTGAGCGCCCGCTGGCTGAGCAAGCAAAAGGAGCAGGGCATGGCCGGGTCCGTTAACAAAGTCATTCTCATTGGCAATCTCGGCAAAGATCCCGAGATCCGTCACACCCAGGACGGCCGGCCGATCTGTAACTTGAGTGTGGCCACCTCCGAGAGCTGGCGCGACAAGGCGTCGGGCGAGCGCAAGGAAAAGACGGAGTGGCACCGCGTCGTCATCTTCAACGATGGCCTCTGCAAGGTCGCCGAGAACTATCTGAAGAAGGGCTCCAAGGTTTACATCGAGGGCCAGCTCCAGACCCGCAAGTGGACCGACCAGGGCGGTCAGGAGAAGTATTCGACCGAGGTGGTGCTGCAGGGCTTCAACTCGACGCTGACCATGCTCGACGGCCGGCCCGGTGGCGGCGCGGGCGCCGGCATGCAAGAGGGCGGGCAGGCGAGCTACGACGACGCGCCGCCGGCACGTAGCGGCGGCGGTGGTGGCAGCAAGAGTGGCGGCGGTGGCGGGCGCAGCGCGCCGGCCAGTGGCGGCGGCTCCTTCGAGAAAGAGCTCGACGACGAGATTCCGTTCTGAGCTCCTTCGTCCACAAACTCCGAGGTGCGAGCGCCGATTGATCGAGCGATATGAGTATGTTCAGGCGAAGTGGATGCCGGTGGTTCGCCGTAGGAACGTGCTCAAAACAAAGACTGAGCACGTTCAGGCGAAGTGGATGCCGGTTCGCCGTCGGACGTGCTCAAAACAAAGACTGAGCACGTTCAGGCGAAGTGGATGCCGGTTCGCCGTGGAACGTGCTCAAAACAAGGAAGCGAGAGCGGGGTCTTGCTTCCGCTCAAACTGAACCCCTTCTAGAGCAAGCCCTGCATGCGCGTGCTGGTGACCGGAGCTTACGGGTTCATCGGCCGCCATGTGGTGCAGGCTTTGCGCGCGGCAGGCGCCGAGGTCTTGGGTGCCGGCCGCGATCTCGATCTGGGGCAGCGCCTGCTTCCCGGCACCGAATGGCGGTTCGCTGATTTCAACCGGCTGCTGACAGCGGCGGACTGGCGGCCGGTGCTCGACGGCGTCGAAGCCATCGTCAATCTCGTCGGCATCCTGCAGTCGACCGCGAAAGACGATGCTCATCGCATCCAGGTGACGGCGACCTCGGCGCTGTTCGAGGCGGCGGCTGCCGCCGGCATCCGGCGCGTCGTCCACGTTTCGGCGATCAGCGCGGAGCCGGAGGTCGCAACCGACTATGCGCGAACCCGCGTTGCCGCCGAGGCCCGCCTTCGCGAACTCGATCTCGACTGGGTCATCGTCAAGCCCTCGCTCGTCATCGGCGAGGGGAGCTATGGCGGCACCTCGCTGCTGCGCGGCGTGGCGGGCCTGCCGCTGGTGACGCCCGTGCCCGATGCCGGGGCTGGGCGGTTTCAACCGATCGCCATGCGGGATGTTGCGGAGGGGATTGCGCGGCTGGCACTTTCGCCTGTGCCGTCCCGCGTCACCCTCTACGCCGCCGGGCCCGAGCCCATGGATGTCGGCGGCCTGGCGCGGGCTTATCGCGGCTGGCTCGGCTTCCCGGAACGGCCCGTACTGAAAGTACCGCTCGCGCTCATGCGGCCGGCGCTTTGGGCTGGTGATCTCGCCGCCCGCCTCGGCAGCCCCTCGGCTCTGCGCACCGCCTCGCTCGAGCAGATGAGCTACGCCGGGACCTTCGATCCGAGGCCCTTCGAAGCCGCGCTCGGCCGGCCGTTGACGGCGCTCGCGGAGATACTGCCTGCCGGCGCCGCGTCCGTGCAGGACCGCTTGCATGCGCGCCTCTATTTCCTTCGCCCCCTCATGCAGGGCGTGCTGGCGCTGTTCTGGATCGCGACAGGCCTCGTGACGCTGCTGCCCGGACCGCGCGCCGCCGCGATCGCCATGGCGAGCGCCGCGGGGCTTTCGAGTGCGATGGCGGGCCTCGCCGTCACCGGCGGTGCCATCGCGGATATCGTTGCCGGAGCGCTGATGCTGAACGCGCGGTGGACGCGGCCAGCCGGTCTCATGCAACTCGGTCTGATCGGCCTCTATCTCATCATGGGCACGCTGCTGCAACCCTCGCTCTGGGCCGATCCACTCGGGCCCCTCATGAAGATCGTACCCATTGCCGCCCTGACGCTTGCCGTCATGGCGCTGGCCGAGGAGCGCTGATCATGGAGTTCTACCCGCTTCTGAAACTCGCCCACATCATCGGCGCCGCCGTGCTGTTCGGCACCGGTGCCGGCATCGCCTTCTTCATGCTGATGGCGGATCGGACGGGCGAACCGGTCGTCATCCACCGCGTCGCCAGCATGGTCGTTCTCGCCGATCTCCTTTTCACCGCAACCGCCGTCATCGCCCAGCCGCTGACCGGTGCGCTCCTCGCCCACACGCTCGGCTACAGCATGACCGAAGGTTGGATCGCCAAGAGCCTCGGGCTTTATGTGCTCGTCGGCGTCTGCTGGCTGCCGGTGGTGTGGATCCAGCTCCAGCTCCGCGACATGGCGGCAATTGCCGTCGAGACCGGCTCGGCGCTCCCTGAGCGCTACCATCGGCTGATGCGCGTCTGGTTCTGGCTCGGCTGGCCGGCCTTCGCCGGCGTCATCGCCATCTATTGGTTAATGATCGTGAAGCCCTGACACCCGTTAATCCTGGCACGGCCCTTGCTTCGTCCGCGACGGAAACATGCGTCTCCACGCGGGTTGAAGGTTAAGGACAATGGCAAGGCTCAAGGCCCTCTCGGGTAAGCTCGGATTGCTGGCGGGATCGCTCGTGGCGACGCTGCTGGTGCTCGAATTCGTCGTGTTCAGCTACATCCTGAAGCCCGACGACGTGCTGCACAACGTCACCATCAACGGCGTCGTGCGCTACGAGCCGGGAGCGGAGGCGACCTTCCGCCACCCCGACGGCAGCCAGACGAGCGTCACCATCAATGCCGACGGCTGGAATTCGACCAAGCCCTACTACGAGCTCGACAAGCAGCCGGGCAAGCTGCGCGTCGCCGTCATCGGCGACTCCTATGTGCACGGTGCTTTCATCGACACCAAGGACGGTTTCCCGGAGATCGTCGAGCACGAGCTGAACGGCTCGGGCGTCACCAGCGAGGTGTTCCGCTTCGGCATGGACGGCGCGCCGTTGAGCCAATACCTCCAGATGCTCCGCCACGAGGTGCTGCCCTTCAAGCCCGACATCGTCGTCGTGCCGCTCATTCACAACGATTTCGATGAGAGCTACCGTTTCGTCGGCACCCGCTACTCCTCGAGCTTCCTCAAGATCAGCATCGACGAGGCGGGCCGCTTCGCCGAGGTCGAACCCCAGCCCTTCGAGCCCGGCTGGCCCGATCTCCTTCGCGAACTGAAGACCTTCCGCTACCTCTACTACGAGACCAACGCCTATCTGAAGGTGAAGAGCCTCGTGTCGAAATATGTCTGGGGCGACGAGGTGCTGTTCTCGCCCGAGTTCATCTCGTCCGCCGTCGACATCCGCAATCTGGAAGAGATGGACAAGATCCGTTTCGTCACCCGCTACGTCATGCACGAGATGAAGCAGCTCGCCGATCAAAACGGCTTTCGCCTGCTGTTCGTCATGGATGGCGTGCGCGAGGCGGTCTACGATGGCAAGCCGCGCTCGGCTTACAAAGTGGCTGAGCTCAATGATCTCGCCCAGCAGACGGCGCAGGAGCTGGGCCTTCCCTTCCTGGACCTGCAGCAGACCTTCGCGGACGACTACGCCACCAGCAAGAAGCGCTTCGAGTTCGACTTCGATTGGCATTGGAACGTGCGCGGCAACATCCTCGCCGGCAAAGCCATCGCGCAAGCCATCCGCAACGACCCGGCGCTGCTCGGCCAGACGGCCGTCGGCAGCGTCAGTGATCCGCCGGCACCTTGACGATCGGCCGTCCCTCGAGGGCGGCATGCCCCGAGGCCGACTGCACTTCGAGGAAAACGCGACGGACCGAAGGCCAGCGCGATTTGATCTGGCTCTCGATCTCGGTCACCGCCTGCTCGATCGTCTCGGCCTGGTGCGAATTCTTGAAGTCGACCGAGAGAGCGAGCAGCACATCGTCGGGGCCGAGGTGCATGGTGCGCAACTCGTTGATCGCCTCGACGTGATCGTTGCCGCGGACCAGTGCCTCGACACCTTGCGTCAGCTCGTCGGACGCCGCCTCGCCGATGATGAGGCCCTTGGTCTGCCAGGTGAGGAAGATCGCAACCCCCGCCAGCAGCAAGCCGATGGCGACCGAGGCGAGGCCATCGGCCTCGACGATGCCGCCCATGTCGGCAGCGACAACGCCGACGAGCGCGATGACGAGGCCCGCCATCGCCGCCATGTCCTCGAGCAGCACCGTGTAGAGCGCCGCATCCTTGCTCTCCACGATCGCCGGCAGCACGCGCTTGCCGCCGCGCACCTTGTTGAACTCGGTGATCGCGACATAGAACGAACCCGCCTCGAACAGCATTGCCGCGATCAGCACGATGTAGTTCACATAGGCGTCGGTCATGGCGTGGGGATGCCGGATCTTGTCGATACCCTCGTAGATGGCAACGCCCGCGCCCAGCGAGAACAGCACGATGGCGACGATGAAGCTCCAGAAGTAGATTTCCCGTGAGTAGCCGAAGGGGTGGCGGCGATCGGCCGGGCGTGCGGCCCGCTTCATGCCGTAGAGCAGCAGACCCTGGTTGCCGGTATCGGCGAGCGAGTGCACGGCCTCCGACAGCATGGCGGAGGAGCCTGTGAACAAGGCGGCGCCGAACTTCGTCACCGCGATCGCCGCGTTGCCGATAAGAGCTGCGATGACGACCTTCGTCGAGCCACCTGCGGACATGCAAATCCCCCAGCTTGTCAGTCTCCCAGCGTCACTCTCTAAGCCAATCCGGCGGCGCACGGAAGAACTTCGACAGTACGAGCTACAGCCATCCGCCTTGCACTCACCGCCTGACCGCGAGAATGCCCGCCGTGGCGATCAGGAGAATGCCGATAGCCGAGAGGGCGTCGGGCTGCTCGGCAAAGAAGACGAAGCCCCACAGGGCTGCGAAGGCGAGATAGGCGAAGTCATAGGTCGACACGATCGAGGATGGTCCCGACTGATAGGCGATCGCCGCGCCGACACTGCCGATGAGCGTCGCGGTCGCGAGCAGCCCCATCACCAGCCACTCCCGCGCGGCCATGGTTGTCCAGGGGCCGAAGAGGAAGGCGTTGGCCTCGATGGCCGGTGCGGACGGCTGGAGCACCGCCATCATGCCCGTTGCCAGCAATCCGATGACGATGAAGGCCACATTGAGCGACAGAGATAGCGCTAGCGGGCTCTCCTCGCGGCACTTGGTGCGTGTCAGGATCATGGCGAAGGCATAGAGCACGGCTGAGATGAGGGGGAGTAGCGCATAGGTGTTGAAGTCGGCACCCTGCGGTTTCAGGATCGCCAGCACGCCGATGAACCCGAGCACTACAGCCACCCAGCCCGATGCGCCCACCCGCTCGCCGATGAAGAGGGCCGCGAACAGCGTGATGAAGAGCGGCAGCGTGTAGTAGACCGCGGCGGCGGCCGACAAGGGAACGTGCGGCAAGGCCGCGTAATAGGCGATCCACATCACCGCCAGCATGAGGCTTCTGAGCGCGGTCCAGCCGACCGACGCCGGCAGCAGGGACACGCCCCGGCCTCGCAGCACGGCGAGGCCGATCAGCACCGGTATCGCGATGAGCGACCGCAGCACGAAGATCTGCCAGAGCGGAAATCCGGTGCTGATCTGCTTGATGATGGCATCGCCGAGGGCGAGAGCGCAGGAGGTCGCCAGAATGGCGCCAATGGCGAGCTTGAGGTTGTCGCGGCCGGGTTCGGTGGTGTCGGTCAAGGGCGGCGGCTCCGGGGGGTTGGAGAAATCGATGACGGGGCGGGATGCGGGGCCGGGTGTCGCACGGTTCTCCTGACAGCATGCCGTCAGGGCTTTCACGGGTCGCGTTTCAGCTTAAGTTTCCGCTCGTGCGTTTCGGCTGTTGACCCAACTCGGACATCTATAGGTGCGTGCGGCTGGCAGAAAGGCTGGTCTGCCAGCTGCCCAATCGCGTCTATCAGGTTCTGCCGCTTGCCCGCTAGATGCTGAACTACCCCGCCACTGTCAAACTCATCTGCGCGCGCACCTGGTGCACTGCATGCGGCGGTGATCTAGAGCACTTTCCGATCATACGCGATCATAGCCTGCGTTTTTGAAGTAGCCTTTGCAGTCTTGGGCGGTGATCTTGGAAAGTGCGTCGGCGATCGCCTGGTCGAGCGCGGGAATAGTGCGCGCGGCAGCTTTCTTGAGAAACGCCTTGAGCTGGGCGAAGGCATTCTCGATCGGGTTGAGATCGGGGGAATAGGCCGGCAGGTAGCGCAGCTCGGCACCCGCCGCCTCGATGGCTCGTCGCACATGCTCGGGCTTGTGTGCCGGCAGATTGTCCATGACGACGATGTCGCCAAACGCCAACGTCGGCGCCAAGGCTTGTTCGATCCAGGCGTGGAAGGCCACGCCATCCATGGCCCCGTCGAGCACCATCGGTGCCGTCATGCCGCCTTCGCGCAAGCCGCCGACGAAGGTTCTCGTCTTCCAGTGGCCGTGCGGAATGCTGGCTTCACAGCGCGTGCCTTTGGGCGAGCGCCCGTAGAGCCGGGCCATCTTGGTCGAGGCACCTGTCTCGTCCACGAAGACAAGGCGCTTGGTCTCAGAACTCGCCTGTCCGGCCGACCACACCTGGCGCGATAGGGCGACGTCGGGGCGTTCCCGCTCGCTGGCACACGAGCTTTTTTTTATACGTCTCGTCGTGACGCGCGAGCAGCCGCCAGATGGTACTTTGGGAGAACCTCTCGCCGTGACGTTCGGCCAGGCGCTCAGCCATCTCGGCGAGTGTCATGTCCACCTCGGCGCGGATCCAGCCGATGATCTCCACGGCAAACGCCTCGATCCGCCCCGACCGGCGGTCGCCGCCTTGCGGTCGCGGCTCGTAGCTTCCGGTCCGGCGCCAGCCGCCGACGACTTTCACCGCCGACGACGGGGCCACGCCGAACTGCTCGGCCGCCTCCCGGCAACTCATGCCGTCCTCGACTGCTGCAACAAGCCGCTCACGAAGGTCGCTCGAAAGAGGTTTCGTCATGCCGACCGGCCTCCCTCGCCGGTCTCAAGCATAAATCACCGTTCGTGAACTTTGGGAATCCCCTACGATTCCGTCAGATCGGAAAATGCTCTAGCAGGCTGTTGAAATGCAAATTTCGAGGGAATTTGATGCTCTCCTATGTCGAGCAGAATCTCGACCGACGTGTTCGGGTACGCTCAGCTCGATCACAGACGGCGTTTTCGTTCTCACCTGGAGCGGAGTTGTCGAGAATTTCAACAGCCTGCTAGGTTGTGTTGACATTAGGGGATTCCCCTCGATTGGCAATTGTAATTCAAGATCGCAACTGAGGGAGGCGATCTTGATTCGGCGGGAACTGAAGGACACGCAGTGGTCGCGTATCGAGAAGCTGGTGCCGGGCAAAACTGGCGACCGGGGCAGGCATGGGACCGACAATCGGCGGTTCGTCGACGCGGTGCTCTGGATCGCGCGGACAGGGGCGCCATGGCGCGATCTGCCGCCCGAGCTCGGGCATTGGAACAGCCAATTCCAGCGCTTTCGGCGCTGGGCCAAGAAGGGCGTATGGGAAAGGCTTTTCAAGGCATTGGCCGTCGATCCAGATTTCGAATACCTGATCATCGATGCCTCGATCGTGCGCGCTCACCAGCATGCTGCGGGCGCCAAAGGGGGGGCGATGCGCAGGCGATCGGACGTTCACGCGGCGGCCCCAGCACGAAGATCAACGCCGTCGTCGACGCGCTCGGCAACCCGCTCCGCTTCATCCTGACGGCCGGCCAGGTCCACGACATCAATCAGGCCGAGGCGCTGATCGCCGGCTTCGATTTCGACAAGCTCATCGCCGACACGGGCTATGACTCCAACCGCTTGCGTGGCGTGATCGCGGCCACCGGAGGCGAGGCGGTCATGCCCTCCAACCGCTCGCGCTCGCAGGCCATCCCCTACGACGAGGATATCTACAAGGATCGCAATCTGGTCGAGCGGTTCTTCAACAAGATCAAGCATTTCAGGCGCATCGCCACGCGCTATGAAAAGACCGCGCTGTCCTTCGCATCCATGCTATCCGTCGTCAGCGCCATCATCTGGCTCAAGTGAATGTCAACAGAACCTAGACTGGTCTGGTGCGCAGCTGGCCCTGGTAATGGTGTTTTCCGAGCGGCACGCCCCGTGTGCGCAGGATGTTGTACGCGGTCACAGAATGGAAATAGAAGTTGGGTAGCGAGTACGAGAGTAGAAATGTCTCTGGCGTGAAGGCCAATGTCCGAGGGACCCAGCTCGACGTTGTGGCATTTTCCTCGTCGAGCGGCTGATAGATTACAATATCCAAATTCCTGCCAGACCAGCTATTGACCTCATCGGGGGTGAATGCCTCCAACACCGTTGTTGCATCGCCGACCATGGCCCGTAGGTCGGCGAAAGGCATCGCGCCCACCAGAGGCGGCGGGGCGAACACGCCGGTCTTCACAGCTTCTATCCCCCAAACGGCATGATGCGTCAGGGCTTCGATCTGGAAATGAAAAGGTGCCATGTCGGGGACGAGGCGGGCCTTTACGACCTCTTCCAGGTCGGCCCCGGTCTCGGCGTAATGTCTGGTTGTGCGGTCGAGGAATCCTCCGACCGCTCTTACTGTCTGCAGGACCGTCGGAACGCTGAGGTCGTAGAGTGTTGTTGCAAGCTTTGCCATGTTGAAAACGTATCATCGAGCGGACAAAATCAAAACCGACTGATGGCACTCGCGCTGATGCACCCTAATGGCTCTTGGCAGAAATTTAGACAGAGACACCTACCCATTTACGATCTGCTGGCGGGCTCGAAGAGCGGCTAGGCCGCAAGACGTCTCTGTTATCCGGTTGTCTCGGCCTGAAGGGCCCGAATCGGCGATACGCGGCAACCGGCCGATCACGATGAACGCCCGTGCGATGCTATCCGCCCCAGCGCGAACATGTGCCCTTCCTGCCGCCTTAGCCGCCTTACCGCCTGAGCCCAAACGCCTGTGCAATAAGCGAAAAGTCGCGGGTCCGGTGGCTATCGGTGGGCCGCTGAATCGGCTATAAGCCGATCTACAAGTCGAACCCACCCCAGACCTTCAGAAAGTGCCGTTTGAGCGACTGCTCACGGCCGCGGGAAACGAGGCAGAATTTGGCGAAGAAACCGAGCCCCCCGGGCGGCGACGGCACGGGCGAGACGCCCGCCGATATCCGTCCCATCTCCATCGTCGACGAGATGAAGCAGTCCTATCTCGGCTACGCCATGAGCGTGATCGTGAGCCGGGCGCTGCCCGATGTCCGCGACGGGCTGAAGCCCGTGCACCGGCGCATCCTCCACGGCATGAACGAGCTCGGCCTGCACTCGAACCGGCCCTACAAGAAATCCGCTCGCGTCGTCGGCGACGTCATCGGCAAGTACCACCCGCACGGCGACAGCCCGGTCTACGAGGCGCTCGTGCGCATGGCGCAGGACTTCTCCATGCGCCTGCCGCTGGTCGACGGGCAGGGGAACTTCGGCTCCGTCGACGGCGACCCGCCGGCGGCCATGCGCTACACCGAGTGCCGCCTCGCCAAGATCGCCCATTCGCTGCTCGAGGACATCGACGCCGACACGGTCGACTTTCAGGACAACTACGACGGCTCCGAGCGTGAGCCGAAGGTGCTACCGGCGCGTTTCCCGAACCTCCTTGCCAACGGCGCCGGCGGCATCGCCGTCGGCATGGCGACGAACATCCCGCCGCACAATCTCGTCGAGGTGATCGATGCGTGCGTGGCGCTCATGGACAATCCGGAGCTTGCCGACGAAGAGCTGCTCTCGATCGTGCCGGGGCCTGACTTCCCGACCGGCGGCATCATTCTCGGCCGCGCCGGCATCCGATCGGCCTACTTGAAGGGCCGCGGCTCGATCCTGCTGCGCGGCCGCGTCGTCATCGAGGAGATCCGCAAGGACCGCGAGGCGATCATCGTCACGGAAATTCCCTATCAGGTGAACAAGGAGAACCTGATCGAGAAAATTGCTGACCTGGTCCGCGAAAAGAAGATCGAGGGCATCTCCAACATCTGGGACGAGAGCAACCGCGAGGGCATGCGCATCGTCATCGAGCTGAAGCGCGACGCCATGGCGGACGTCGTGCTCAACCAGCTCTACCGCTTCTCCCAACTGCAGAACACCTTCGGCGCCAACATGGTGGCGTTGACCGGCGGCCGGCCGGAAACGATGACGCTGCGCGACATGATCGTCGCCTTCATCACCTTCCGCGAGGAGGTCGTTTCCCGGCGAACGAAGCACCTCTTGAAGAAGGCACGCGATCGCGCGCATGTGCTCGTCGGCCTCGCCATCGCGGTCGCCAATATCGACGAGATCATCCGCCTCATCCGACATGCGCCCAATCCGGCGGCGGCGCGCGATGGCCTGATGGCGCGCGACTGGCCGGCCAAGGACGTCGCGCCGCTGGTCGCCCTCATCGCCGATCCGCGCCACAGAGTTTCCGACCAGGGCACCTGCCGGCTTTCGGAAGAGCAGGCGCAGGCCATCCTCGATCTGCGCTTGCAGCGGCTCACCGGCCTCGGCCGCGAGGAGATCGCAGGCGAGCTGCAGACCATCGGCAACCAGATCGCCGACTATCTCGCCATCCTGTCGTCGCGCGCCCGCGTGCAGGACATCATCAAAGGCGAGCTGAATTCCATCAAGGAAGAGTTCGGCACCCCGCGCAAAACCGAAATCATGGAGATCGATGGCGAGGTCGACGACGAGGATCTGATCCAGCGCGAGGACATGGTCGTCACCGTCAGCCACAAGGGCTACGTCAAGCGCGTACCGCTCTCGGCCTATCGGGCGCAGCGGCGCGGCGGCAAGGGCCGCTCCGGCATGTCGACGCGGGAAGAGGATTTCGTCACCCGCCTGTTCGTCGTCAACACGCATACGCCCGTCGTCTACATTTCCTCGCGCGGCATGGCCTACAAGATGAAGGTCTGGCGGCTGCCGCTGGCGACGCCGCAGGCGATCGGCAAGGCGCTGGTCAACCTGCTGCCGCTCGCCCAGGACGAGCGCATCACCACCATCCTGCCGCTACCCGAAGACGAGGCGAGCTGGGAGAAGCTCGACGTCATGTTCGCGACGAAGTCGGGCTATGTCCGCCGCAACAAGCTCTCCGATTTCGTCGAGATCAACCGAAATGGCAAGATCGCCATGAAGCTCGACGAGGGCGATCAGATCATCGGCGTCAGCATCTGCTCGGAGAACGACGACGTGCTGCTGACGACGGCGGCGGGGCAGGCGATCCGCTTTGCCGTCACCGAGGTGCGCGTGTTCAAGGGTCGCGATTCGACCGGGGTGCGCGGCATTGCGCTGCCCGAGGGCGATCAGGTGATCTCCATGAGCATCCTCACCCACTTCGAGGCCAGTGGCGATGAGCGCGCCGCATATCTCAAGATGCGCAAGGCGATCAGTGGAGAGGCCGGCGAGGAGGAAGGGCTAAGCGACGAGGAGGCGTCCGGCGATGCAACGCTCGGCGACGCCCGCTATATCGAGATGAGCGCCGTCGAGCAGCAGGTGTTGACGGTCTCTACGAACGGCTTCGGCAAGCGCTCCAGCTCCTTCGAGTTCCGCACCACCGGGCGCGGCGGCAAGGGCATCGTCGCCATGATCGTGAACGACCGGAACGGACGGCTCGTCGCCTCCTTCCCGGTCGAGGAGAACGACCAGATCATGCTCGTCTCGGACGGTGGCCAGCTCATCCGCTGCCCCGTGCACGACATTAGGCTTGCCGGCCGCAACACCCAGGGCGTGACGATCTTCCGCGCCGCCGAAGGCGAGCACGTCGTCTCGGTCGAGCACATCCCGGAGGAGACGGGCGGGGAGGAGGGCGAGGGGGAGCCGGGCGAGGGCGGTGAGGCGTAGGGCGCAATAGCCCACTTCGGGCGTATTGCGCCGCGCCGAGGTCCGGCCGTTGACGACGTTCGATAGGACGTTGCCCAACCCCGGCGCAATACGCTGAAACGCTATTGCGCCCTACGGGTTCGCCGAGATGTTGGAGCAGATAGGAGCCGGCACACCCTCGCGCTGTCCCGCTTGGCGTTAACGCGGCTGATCGTGCTAGCCTTCGAGTATCTGTGATTTGAGCCCGTCCACAAACATGCCCGCACAACCCAAATTCTCCCTCCGCCCCCTCCGCCTCGGCATCAACATCGACCACGTGGCGACCGTCAGGAACGCCCGCGGTGGGGCGCTGCCCGATCCCGTGCGGGCCGCTCACCTTGCCATCGAGGCGGGTGCCGACGGCATCACGGCGCATCTGCGGGAAGACCGCCGCCATATCCGCGATGCCGACATGGAGCGGATCAAGGCGGAAATTTCCAAGCCCCTCAACTTCGAGATGGCGGCGACGGAAGAGATGCTGAAGATCGCGCTGCGCATCAAGCCGCACGCCGTCTGCCTGGTGCCGGAAAAGCGCGAGGAGCGCACGACCGAGGGCGGGCTCGATGTCGTGGGCGGCCACAATCATCTTGCACCCTACATCGCCAAGCTGAGCGATGCCGGCATCCGCGTCTCGCTGTTCATCGAGGCGGATGCCAAGGCGATCGAGGCGTCGGCGCGTCTCAAGGCACCCGTCGTCGAGCTGCACGCCGGCTCCTGGTGCGAGGCGGTCGCCGAGGGGCATGCCGAAAAGGCGGAGCAAGCGTTCGAGCGTTTGAAGCGCGGTTCGGCGCAGGCGGCCTCCCTCGGCCTCGAGCCCCATGCCGGTCACGGCCTAGACTACGCGACGGCCGAGCGCATTTCGGCCTTCCCCGAGCTTGCCGAGCTCAACATCGGCCATTTCCTGGTCGGCGAGGCGATCTTCGTCGGTTTCGCCGAAACCATCCGTCAGATGCGCGCCGCCATGGACCGGGGGCGGACGAAGGCGTCGCCATGATCATCGGCCTCGGTAACGACCTCATCGACATTCGCCGTATCGAAAAGGCGATCGAGCGCTATGGCGAGCGCTTCCTCGACCGCATCTTCACCCCCATTGAGCGCGCCAAGTCCGATCGGCGGGCCGCCCGCGCCGCGTCCTACGCCAAGCGCTTCGCCGCCAAGGAGGCCTGCTCGAAGGCGCTGGGGACGGGGCTCAGCCAAGGCGTGTTCTGGCGGGATATGGGCGTCGTGAACCTGCCAACCGGCCGGCCAACCTTCGCCCTGACTGGGGGAGCACTTGCCCGGCTTGAAGCAATCACGCCGGAGGGCTACGTGGCCCGCATCGACTTGACGATCACCGACGATTTTCCCCTCGCCCAGGCCATTGTCATCATTTCGGGCATAAGAACGAAAGAGGATCCGCGTTAAGCGGCGTGACTACCAGCCCTTCGTTTGCCACCTTGCCCCGGCAAAGGGTATAGGGGCGGGGCCCGCGAGGCCTGCTTCTTCCCGGACACGAGCCATTCCAGAGGTCCCCTTGACCGAGCCCCTGACGAAGACCAGCGCCGCGACCGAAAAATCCGCGGGCGCGGAAGCCTGGGACATCATCAAGGTCGTGCTACAGGCGCTGGCGCTCGCCATCCTCGTGCGCGTCTTCTTGTATCAGCCCTTCAACATCCCCTCGGGCTCGATGGAGAACACGCTGCTGGTCGGCGACTACCTGTTCGTGTCGAAGTACAAGTACGGCTACAGCCAGTATTCGTTCTCCTGGCCCTTGAATGTCATGTCCTTCCAAGGCCGCGTCTGGGAGGGCACGCCCGAGCGTGGCGACATCGCGGTCTTCCGCAAGCCGACCAATGTCGAGGAGGACTTCATCAAACGGGTGATCGGCCTGCCGGGAGATCGGGTGCAGATGAAGGACGGCGTGCTCTACATCAACGGCAAAGCCATACCCAAGTCGCGGGTCGAGGACTACGAGGAGCCGGGCAGCGCCGGCAACATCCGCAGGATTCCCCGTTTCGAGGAGACGCTGCCGAACGGTTTGAAATACTTCGTGCTCGACCGGTCGCCCGATCGTTCCGGCGACAATACGTCCGAGTATGTGGTTCCACCAGGTCACTACTTCATGATGGGCGACAACCGCGACAACTCCTCCGATTCCCGGTTCCAGGGTCCCGACGAGGTCGGTTACGTGCCGTTGCAAAACTTCATCGGCCGCGCCGAGATCATCTTCTTCTCGACAGATGGCTCGGCCAACTGGTGGGAAGTCTGGAAATGGCCGTTTGCCACGCGCTGGGCACGGTTGGGGAAGGTTACGCGGTGATGCAGCCTTGAAGACCAAGAGTCGCCGTGATCTCGAACAGGCCCTGGGCCATCGCTTCAAGCGCAAGGCGCTGCTCGAGCAGGCCTTGACGCATTCGAGCGCGCGCGACGGCAACAGCGCGGCGAGCGACAACGAGAGGCTCGAATTCCTGGGCGATCGCGTGCTCGGCCTCGTCATCGCCGAGGTGATCTGCGAGCAGTTTCCGCGCGCCTCCGAGGGCGATCTCGCGCGCCGCTTCAACCGGCTTGTGCGGCGTGAGACCTGCGCCGCGGTCGCCAATGAGCTCGGCCTTGGGCCCCAACTCATCATGAGCGTCAGCGAGCAGGGCTCGGGCGGGCGCGCCAAGAGCAACATCCTGGCGGATGCCTGCGAAGCGCTGCTCGGCGCGCTCTACATCGATGCCGGCTTCGAGAAGACGCGCGATGTCATCCGCGCGCTGTGGAGCGATCAGGTGGATGGCGCCACCGCCGTCCGTGCCGATCCGAAGACCGCGCTGCAGGAATGGGCGCAGTCGCTCGGCCCCGATCTGCCGCAGTACAAGGAAGTCAAGCGCGCCGGGCCGCAACATGCGCCGAATTTCACCTCCGAGGTGAAGATCAAGGGGCAGGAGCCCGCGAGTGGCACCGGCCCCAACAAGCGCCAAGCCGAGCAGGCCGCCGCCAAGGCGATGCTGACGCGGCTCGGTATGTGGGATGCCAAACATGAGTGAAGAAGAGCGCCGCGCGGGTTTCGTTGCCATCATCGGTGCGCCGAACGCGGGGAAATCCACGCTCGTCAACGCGCTGGTCGGCGCCAAGATCTCGATCGTCACCCACAAGGTGCAGACGACGCGCGCGCGGCTCCGCGGCATCCTGATGAAGGGGGCGACCCAGGTCGTCCTCGTCGACACGCCCGGCATCTTCGCGCCCCGCCGCCGTCTCGACCGGGCGATGGTCGAGGCCGCCTGGACGGAAGCAGGCGATGCCGACGTGACGGCGCTGCTCGTCGACGCGGCCAGGCCAATCGACGTGACGGACGATCCGATCCTGGCGAAGCTCGAGACGTTTGGACGTCGCCGCATCCTCGTCATCAACAAGGTCGACAAGGTCGAAAAGCCGAAGCTGTTGGCGCTGGTCCAGGCGATCAATGCCCGCGTGCCCTTCGAGCAGACCTTCATGATTTCGGCGCTGGGCGGTTCGGGCGTCGAGGATCTCAGCGATTGGCTCGCTGCCGCCATGCCGAAGGGCCCTTGGATGTTTCCGGAGGACCAGATCGCCGACGCGCCGCTGAGGCTCACGGCCGCCGAGCTCACGCGCGAGAAGCTCTACTTGCGCCTGCACGAGGAACTCCCCTATGCCTCCACCGTCGAGACCTCGGCCTGGAAGGAGCTGAAGGACGGCAGCGTCCGCATCGAGCAGACGATCTATGTCGAGCGCGACAGCCAGCGCCAGATCGTGCTCGGTCACAAGGGGGGGACCATCAAGGCGATTTCCATGGAGGCGCGGAAGGACATCCAGGCCGTCCTCGAGCGGAAGGTGCATCTCTTCCTGTTCGTGAAGGTCAAAGAGCGCTGGGGCGACTCCCGGGAGCATTACGAGGCCTTGGGGCTCGATTTCCCCAAAGATTAACCAACGGCACAGGCTGATTTTCTTGCCGTCTGTTACCTGCGGAACCGCGCGGGATCGGCGCATCAGCTAGATTCCCTCCTGAGCACCACGCCCGGCAGCCGCCACGATCGGGCGCGCGAAGCTCAGGGAGACGACCATGCGCACCCAGACCGAAAGAGCCCCGACCCGTTTCGAGGTCCTCCTCAACCGCGCCGTGCTGGCGGGGATGGAGATGGGCCGCACGGTCAAGACGGATTTCCGCCTCGTCGACGCCGAGGCCGAGCCGGTCGCTGGTCTCGCCCCGGTCACCGGCATTGCCGTCGACCGCGACCGGGAGCTGGCCGTCATGAAGGCGCGTGTGCGCTGGCTGGCGCTGGTCGAGCAGGTGCATGGCGTGGACGCGGCCGATCTCGCCAAGGCGCGTTTCCGCAGCTATCGGCTCGAGCGGGACGGCGAGGGATATCTGTGTCTCTTCCGCGCGACACCGGTGATCGACTGAGACTTCTGCCAGACGCCGCACTCCCGTCAGCATCGCATGCCACGAGGGTTTCGCGCCGGCGTGGTGACAGGTGTTCGGCCGGTGCGTAGATAGCGCGGCAAGCCGCGGACTCACGAATCGACACCACGCATCGGAAGCTCCCGAGCGAGCGCAATGACCCAGACCATCACTACGAACGCTCTCACCTCCGGCCAGCGCTTCCGCCGCTGGCTGGAAATGCTCGTGCTGTTCCTCGGCCTGCCGCTCGCCCTGGCGGGGGTCATCTATAAGGGCCACGTGCCGCTCTTCATGGCGCTCATGCCGGTACTTGGGCTCATGGTCATCCTGATGCTGGCCGACCGGAGCTTCTCGATGCGCACGCGCGCTCAATCGCGGTTTCGGCCTGAGCGAGCTTGTGCCTGATCCTCGGCATGTTCGTCGGTGCTCGGCGGCGGCCTTGCCTATTGGGTCTACAGCCAGGACCCGGCCCGCTTTCTCTCCCTGCCGCTCGCCCGGCCGCGGCTCTGGATGTTCGTCATGGTCGCCTATCCGATCATCTCGGTGGTGACGCAGGAGATCATCTACCGCGTGTTCTTCTTCCACCGCTATCGGGGACTGTTCGAGGGCGCGCCGTGGCTCGGCATCCTCGTCAACGCGCTGCTCTTTTCCTTCGGCCACATCATGTTCTGGAACTGGCCGTCGATCTTGCTGACCTTCTTCGGCGGACTGATCTTCGCCTGGCGCTATCTGCGGACGAACTCCTTCTGGGCGGTGGCCCTCGAGCACGCGCTCTACGGCAACCTCGTTTTCACGGTAGGGCTCGGGGGATATTTTTTCACGGGGGTGAGCAATTTCGGGTGAGGGGGCGTACTTGTTGGACGACCCGGTCAGTGCGGCTGCGACGGGGGGATAGCATCGAGAATTTCGGCCAGCGGCCGCCCCATGTGACCGGCTGAATCCTGGAAGTCGGAGAGGGCAATGACGTCGAGCGCAGCAACCCGCGTTGCTAAGTCATATTCGCCGAGAAGAATCTCGATCATCTGAATTGCCATGAACCGGTAGGCATCTGTATCGTTCTCGTCGTGATCGACAACAATTATGGCGAGATCGACTTGATCGCCATTCTTGGCGAGGGCGAACCGGGTGTCGTCGAGGGAGAGCACGTGTCCGTCGTGTTCCGTTGTCTTGACGAGATCGAATTCACCGAAGCGCGGCTTGAACGGAATCAATTTCCAGCCATCGATTTCGGGCGCCGATTTGATAAGTTCGAAGACACTGTTGAATGCGTCAACATCGCCTTCGGCCGAAATGATGAACTCGTGGAGCCCATTCGGGCCGGAACCAATCAGCGGATACAATCGCTGATCATATCGTTGGAGACGTTCGAAGATTTCATCCATTAGGGGCGTAAGCATTTCCTGTGAGTTTGCCTCGGCAAAGCCCTGCCTCAAGCGTTCAGCATTGAGCTGGAACCAATCCCAGCACTCGGCGCGCTTGTCCTCTTTGATAGCCATGAGATACTCCGGCAGCGAGAGTTGTCGGGCATGAACTTGTCTCGCCCTACCGCCCCACCTCCAACCTGCAAATCCGTCGGGTTGCCCCCACAGGTGTCGTTCATATCCTGCGGGCAGGCGGAGATCACCACATAGGCATCCATCTCCGCCTGCAGCACCACATAGTCGCCCGGCTTCGACTTCGGCGCCTTCACGGTGAAGGTGCCATCCTTGTTGATGAAGAAGTTGGTGATGAGGTTCCAGGGCTGGGGCGTGTGGGGGAGCGAGAGCCCGAGCGACTTCAATCCAATATGCAGATTGTCCTGGCAGCTCGCGTGCTTCTTGCCCTTGTAGCCGAGCTCCTTGTAGCGCCACTGATCGCAAGCCGCGTACTGCATGTCGTGCTGGCCGGGCGTCGTGTCCTCGACGAGTCGCACGATCGGCCGCCGGTGGTTGGTGTAGGCCGCATCCCCCACGTGCGGGAAGAGCTTCTCGATCGAGGGTTTGGTGTGCTCACAGGAGAGATGCTCGGTGATGTCTCTTTTGTTGAAGGCCCAGAAATCGCACGGTTGCGCGCCGCCGAGGTCGGTGATGCGCATGAAATCGCCGCGCTTCACCGTGAAGCTCTTTCCGGTCCTGGCTGGAATGTGCCAGTCGTGCATGATTTTCTTGAGCACCTGCTTGTCCTCCCGATCGCCTTCTGGTCAACGAATGAACGTGCGATAAGGCATGCCGTCAAGCGGTCGGGGCGACATAGGTGAGGGTGGTTGCATGCATAGTCTGGTGATCGGGGCAGGCATCGTTGGCGTGAACGCGGCGCACGCGCTGATGGACCAGGGCCATCAGGTGACGCTCATCGATCCCGATGGCATCGCCGAACGCACCTCGCGCGGCAATGCCGGCATGATCGCGCACACCGACATCACGCCGCTGGCGAGTCCCAAGATCTGGCGCAATCTGCCCGGCTGGCTGCTCGATCCCATGGGACCGATGTCGATCCGCCTCTCCTACCTGCCGCAGATCCTTCCCTGGATGGCGCGGTTCGTCGCCGCCTCCACGCCAGCGCGTGTCGAAGCCTCCACCAAGGCGATCATTGCGTTGAACGGCGGCGCGCTCGCCGCCTGGGAGCGCCGGCTCGACAAGCTCGGGCTCAAGGCCGCGCATTTCCGGCCGCGCGGCTATTTCTACATCCACACCAGCGAGGCCGGGCACCGCGCCGCACTGCCCTCGATCCGCCGCCAGGAGAGCCTCGGCATTCCCCTCGAGGTACTGGACAATGCGGGGCTCAGGCGCCTCGAGCCCGCACTCGGGCCGGGCTGCGTCGGCGGCGTGCTCTACCATTCGGGCGTCACCGTCTCCAACCCGAAGGCAATTGCCGATGCAGTTGGGCAGGCGGCGCTGAAGCGCGGGGCGAAGCTCGTGCAGCGGGCGGTCAAGACGATCGCGCCCACCGAGCGTGGCGTTCGCGTCGTGCTCGACGACGGATCGAGTTCTCGATGCCGAACTCGGCCGTCATCGCGGCTGGCGTTTGGTCGCGGGAACTCGCCCGCCAGCTCGGTGACAAAATCCCGGTCGACACAGAACGCGGCTACAACATCACGCTGCCCAAGGGCTCGCTCGGTATCACGCGCGGCATGGTGTTCGACGGTGCGGGCATCGCCGTGTCGGCCTTCGATGATTGCGATCGTGCCGGCGGCTCGGTCGAGTTCGCGGGCACCGAGCTCGCGCCCAACTACAGCCGAGTGGATGCCATCATCGGGCGATTGAAGCGGCTCATCCCGGACGCCAAGACCGATGTGGGGGAGCGGTGGATGGGCTTCCGTCCCTCGCTTCCCGATAGCCTGCCCGTCATCTCGCGCTCGAAGGCCTCGCCCAACATCGTCTACGCCTTCGGCCATTCCCATCACGGCCTGACGCAATCGGCGGTCTCGGCCGATCTCGCGGCCGAGCTGGTGACACAGAAACAAACTTCGATCGATCTGATGCCGTTCTCGGCGGACAGGTTCTGATGGCCCGGAGAGGTCGACCATGAGTCTGAGCAAGAACTTCGGCCTGATTGGTGGTCTCGGCGTGGGCGCAACAGTGCTCTACTACGAGGCGATCACGGCCGCCTGCTCGGCCAATGGAGTCGTGCCGCGGATGACGATCGCGCACGCTCATGCGCCGACAGCACTCGCGCATGTGCAGGCGGGCCGGATCGACGCCTTCGCCGGTTACCTCGCCGGATTTGCCCATGAGTTGCAGGCGGCCGGCGCCTCCTTCATCGCCATACCCGCGATCACGCCGCACATCTGCAGGGCGGAGCTGAAGGCGCGCATTTCGCTGCCGCTGATCGACATTCTGGACGTCACGCGCGCGCATCTCGTGGGCCGTGGCGCCGGGCGGGTGGCGCTGTTTGGGACGCGCTACACCATCGAAAGCCGGATGTTCGGCGCGCTCGAAGGGTTCGGCATCGTGACGCCTCAGCCAGCCGAAATCGACGACATCCACCGCATCTATCTCGAGCTCGCAACGATAGGCAAATGCTCTCGCGAGGACGAAGCCAAACTTCGCGAGATCGCGCATACGCTCTGCCGTCGCGATGGCGTGGAAGCGATCCTGCTTGCCGGCACGGACCTCAACTTGATCTTCGACGAAAGCAATGCAGGCTTCCCGGCAATCGACTGCGCGCGCGCGCACATCGATGCCATCGTCCAGCACATGCTGAGTGAGATGCGAGAGGGCTGACGCCGGCCGGCGCGGAGCGACCTATGCAGAAATCTTACGATGTCATCGTGCTCGGCTCAGGCTCCTCGGGGCTCGCGGCGGCACTCGCCGCGGCGAAGAGCGGCGCCAAGGTGCTCGTCATCGAGAAGTCGGAACTTGTCGGCGGCACGTCCGCCATGTCGGGAGCGGGCACCTGGATTCCGGCCAATCATCACATGCTCGCCGCCGGCATGCCGGACTCTCCGGAGGATGCGCTGACCTATATGCGCGCGACCGCGCCATCCGGTTGGCGCGAGAAAGAGGACGATCGCTGGCGCGCGCTCGCCGAGCAGTCTGCGCCGATGCTGAAATTTCTCGAGGAGAACACACCACTCCGCTTCGAGCTCGCTTATCACCCGGACATGTATTGCGAGGCGCCGGGCGGGCGCGAGCACGGCCGCATGGTCTCGCCCGCGATCATTTCGAAGAACGTCCTGCCGAAGCGGTGGCGCCGCCACATCCGCCGCTCGACCATGCCGATTCATGCCACCTATCAGGAGCTGATCGATGGCTGGAAGCAGGGCGGGTCCATCAGGGAGATCCTGGCCTTCTCCCCGCGCGTCGTTTGGCGGGCGATGCGCCGCGAGGTTGGGCAGGGCAATGCGCTGATCACGGGGTTGCTCAAGGGCTGCCTCGACGCGGGTGTTGCGCTCGTCACCTCAACACGCGCGGTGGAACTAACGAGCGACAAGGCGACGGGCCGGATCACTGGCGTCGTCGTCGAGACGGATGGCAAGGGGCGGACGATCGCGGCCTCGCGCGGCGTCATCATCGCCACGGGCGGCTTCGAGTGGAACGAAGCCTTGCGCGAGAAGTATTTCCCGGGTGGCGCGACCCTCATCTCCTCGCCGCGCACCAACACGGGCGACGGGCAGCTAATGGCCGAGGCCGCGGGCGCGCATCTCGATCATATGGATCAGGCCAACATCTTTCCGATCGTGCCGACCGTTTATGAGGGCAAGCGCCACGGCTTTCCGCTGACCGAGATCTACAACCCGCACTGCATCCTCGTCGGCCCGGACGGCCGCCGCTTCGTCAACGAGGGCGATCCCAATGTTGGCGTCGTGATGAACGAGCGTGATCCCAAGACCGGCCGGATCATGCATTCACCAGCCTGGAAGGTGTTCGATCAGTCGTTCACGAAGAAAAACGCCATGGCCATGCGGATGTGGAAGCGCGATGGCGAGGATTTCAAGATCGCCCGCAGCATCGAAGAGCTTGGCGGTTTGATCGATCGTCGATCCGCGAGTTTTGTCCGAGACGGTCGCGCGTTTCAACCGCTTCGTCGATCAGGGCAAGGATGAGGATTTCCATCGCGGCGAGACGGTGTGGGAGCGTTACTACACGAAAGACCCGGACCACCCCGAGAGAAACAATTCGCTCGGCCGCATCGCGACGCCGCCCTTCTATGCGACGCGCTACCATCACGCGCTCATCATCACCAAGGGCGGCCCGCGCACGAGCCCTTTGGGCGAGGTGCTCCGCCCCGACGGCAGCCGCATCGGCGGCCTCTATGCGGCGGCATGGCGGCCGCGAGCCCGATCGGCTCGAAGGCCATCGGCGCCGGCACGACGATCGGGCCGTGCCTGACGAGCGGGTACATTGCGGGGCGGGCGGTGGTTAGGGAGAATTGAGGGAGCCTTGCTTCCCCCCATGAGGGGGAAGGCCAAGCGCCTTGGGCTTAGGTGCGCAGCAGCTCAAGTCCTTAGGCGCTTGGGATGGGGGGATAGAGGCGAACACTGGGCTTGCCACATACCCCCCCCTACCCTGCCCCCCTCAAGGGGGGAGGGGCACACGCAGTCTGAGGGACCACAGCGCAAGAGAGCAGCCATGGCCATCCGTCAAAGGCATCGACCATCTCGTCATCCGCGTGAGCGACTTTGCGCGCTCGAAGGACTTCTACAATCAAGTCCTGGGCTTTCTCGATTTCGAGTTGGCGGAGGAGTATCCGGGCGCGGCCGGCTGGGCGAACGGCAAGACGCTGTTCTGGATCGGGGAAGCGGACAAAGCGGGCAAGCGCCACAAACATCGCGAAGGCAACATCGGCTTCCACCACTACGCCTTCAAGCTCGGCAAACGGAAGGACGTCGATGATCTCTATGCGTTCCTCGTCAAGATCGGCGCCGAGGTCGTCGACCCACCCGCCGACTATCCGGCCTACGGCGAGGGCTACTACGCCGTGTTCTTCCTCGATCCCGACGGCCTGAAGCTCGAGGGCATGGTGTTCGATCCGAAGGCGGCGAGGCGGGCGAGGGGGAAGGCGAAAGCGAAGACGGCGAGCAGGCGGCTGGCTAAACAGTAACGACTGCGCAGATGTCGCTAGCGATGTTCAGATTCAATAGCTGCAGAACAGCACGATCCTTCCACGCAGCGGATCCCTGCTTTTTCACGTCGAGCGCAAGTAGCGTTCTGGCGGGCTCTCCGAGATTGCTAGCACTAACGTTCAGCTCAATCTTGAAGCTGCCTGATGTCGACTGTAGATGCATCAAGAAATCGAGGCACGCTATGTCGCGGGCCCTCATCTCTTCGCAGAACAGTCGACAATTGTGCTCGTCACCAGCTGCGCCGTATTGCCAGATGAATGCTTTGGATCGCGTGACGATGTTATCTTGGAGAGGGCGTCGTACTCACGATCCACCCAGGTGTATCCTCCGGCAAAGAAAGTTGGCGCATCTGGAGGCGCAGGCAGGTCCAATGGCCCGTTTGCGACGGGCCAGTCTTGATCATCAATGAATTTGATCTCCTCCGAGGCCGACACATCCACGATGACGCTGAAAGCTGTCTGTGCCAACTCGTTTGCGAGCCTCAAGGGTGCTGCTTTTACAGTCATTCGCGTAAAGACGCGGTCATGGAGTGTTTGGAAATAGCTCGCTAATTGTTTGCAGTTATGCATCATAATCAGCATTGTATTGATCTGTCTGATCCTGCGTGTATCCGAACTGCTTCGCCATCGCTGCCATCATAGCTGGCGTTCCGATTGCTGTGCCTAGTTGCTTGCGGGGATGTCTTGCCGCATGCATTTGGGCAAGCCTCTGGCACTGCTCGTCTGTGAGGGGTATCAAATTCAGGAACTTCGATTGAGCGATAGTCAATGGGAGTGCTTCGATCATCCATGAATGTGGCCATAACCTTGGCCGCTTCATCTGTTCTCTAGCAGATCGCGCCGAAGCTTCAGGATCTCCTTCTTCGCATCATCCTCTTGTTCAGGCAAAAGCCAACTGCTCGGCGGTTCTCGGGCGTCCAGTCCAGATCATGCGAGCGCGGATCGAGGGGCCACCTCGAAGGTCAAAAGCAGTTTTGGCCCCGGGTGGCAGAGTGCCGCTACTACAAGCCGGTCATCTCGGCTGGTTCGGTCGAACATCGGGAACGCAGACCAATCAGGAACGTGAGAATTGTCCGGGCGAACTGTGAGCAAAGGCTTGCATCTCGACCGCAGTCGGTGATCCGGCTCTCTCGTTGCGTCCTTCACGAGCCGTAGAGCCATTCGAGATCGATCTCGGGCGCGCGGTTGTTGCGGTCAACTTTCTTCAGATCGAGTTCTTCGATTACAGGCAAAGCAACCACGATTTCTATCCAATCGTGGCTTGGTGGCGTCTCGTGCCAAGGCAAATCCTTCAGATCGTGCAGATGAATAAAAACGTTTGTGTCCACGAAAACGCTAATCGTTGGGTGCGTCATTGACATGTCCGAGTAGAAATTGCCCCTACCCCCTCTCCAGAAAACTCTCCACCACCTTCTTTTCCCCCGCCTTGTCGAACGCCACCGTCAGCTTGTTGCCGTCGACCACCAGAACCGCGCCATAGCCGAACTTCGAATGGAACACGCGATCTCCTACGGCGAACGCGCCCGACCCCTTCGACGATGACGCGACGATCTCGCCTTCGATCAGCATCGGTTGCGCGCGGCGTCTCGCATCGGCACGCTCCTGCGGGCGATTGCCTCGCATAGCTCTCCTTCGCCCGCTGCCAGCCGGGCGTCGAGTACTGGAGACGCAAACCCCGCGGCCGGCTCGTCGAACCGGCTCTTCACATGACCGCCATAGCCGCCGAAGCCCGAGTAGGGGCCGGTCGTCTCCCGCACATCCACATGCGCCTCCGGCAACTCGTCGACGAAGCGCGACGGCAACTGCGATTGCCAGAGCGCGTGGACGCGCCGGTTCTGCGTGAAGGAAATTTTTGCCAATTTCTTCGCGCGCGTAATGCCGACATAGGCCAAGCGCCGCTCTTCCTCCAACCCAGCCTCGCCGTTCTCCTCGAGGCTACGCTGATGCGGAAACAGCCCTTCCTCCCAGCCGGTCAGGAACACCGTGTCGAACTCGAGCCCCTTGGCGGCGTGCAGCGTCATCAGGCTCACCCGATCGCCGGCCTCGTCCTGGTCGATGTCCATGACGAGGGAGACGTGCTCGAGGAAGCCCGCCAAGGTTTCGAACGAGCCCATGAAGCGCACGAGCTCTTTCAGGTTTTCCAGCCGGCTCTCGGACTGCGGGTTCTTGTCGTTCTGCCACATCGCCGTGTAGCCACTCTCATCCAGGATCAACTCGGCGAGCTCGGTGTGCGCCATGGTGGGGACGAGGCCCCGCCAACGATCCATCTGCTGGATGAAACCGCGCAGCGCATTGCGCGCCTTTGGCTTCAGCTCCTCGGTTTCCGATAGCTCGCGCGCCGCCTGCATGAGGGCGACCTCGCGGCTTCTGGAATGGCGCGTGATCTCCGCCAGCGTCTGATCGCCAAGCCCGCGCTTGGGCACGTTGATCACGCGCTCGAACTTCAAATCGTGCGCCGGGTTCTGCGCCAATTCGAGATAGGCAATCGCGTCCTTGATTTCCTGGCGCTCGTAGAAGCGCGGGCCGCCAATCACGCGATAAGGCAGCCCCATGGTGATGAAGCGGTCCTCGAAGGCGCGCATCTGGAAGGAGGCGCGGACGAGGATGGCCATGGAGGCGAGCGCCGCGCCGCCGCGCTGCAGCTCCTCGATCGCCTCGCCGACCGAGCGCGCTTCCTCCGCATCGTCCCAATAGCAGGCGACCTCGAGCTTGGCGCCTTCGCCCCGGTCGGTGACGAGCGTCTTGCCGAGCCGGCCCTTGTTGTGGCCAATGAGGCCCGAGGCTGCGGACAGGATGTGCGAGGTCGAGCGGTAGTTCTGCTCCAGGCGGATCACCTTGGCGCCGGGAAAGTCCTTGTCGAAGCGCAGGATGTTGTCGACCTCGGCGCCCCGCCAGCCGTAGATCGACTGGTCGTCGTCGCCGACGCAACAGATGTTGGACGGGCCCTGAGCCAACAACCTCAGCCAGAGATACTGCGCGACATTGGTGTCCTGGTACTCGTCCACCAGCATGTAGCGGAAACGCTTCTGGTAGATTTCGAGCACGTCCGCGTTCTCGCGGAAGAGCCTCAAGCATTCGATCAGCAGATCGCCGAAGTCGACGGCGTTGAGCTCCTTCAGGCGTTTCTGGTAGGCCGCATATAACTCCGCGCCCTTGCCGTTCGCATAGGCATAGGCCTCACCCGCCGGCACTTTGTCGGGGAGCAGCCCGCGGTTCTTCCAGCTGTCGATCAATCCGGCGAGCTGACGCGCGGGCCAGCGCTTGGCGTCGATCTGCTCGGCCTCGATCAGCTGTTTCAAGAGCCGGATCTGATCGTCGACGTCGAGGATCGTGAAGCTCGACTTCAAGCCCACCAGCTCGGCGTGACGGCGCAGGATTTTGACGCAGATGGCGTGGAAGGTGCCGAGCCAGGGCATGCCCTCGGCGTCGCCGCCGACGAGCTTGCCCACCCGATCGCGCATCTCGCGCGCCGCCTTGTTCGTGAAGGTGACGGCGAGGATCTCGAAATGGCGGGCACGGCCGGTCGCGACAATATGGGCGATGCGGGTGGTGAGCACACGGGTCTTGCCTGTGCCGGCGCCCGCCAGCACCAGCACCGGGCCGTCCAGCGTCTCGACGGCCTCGAGCTGGCCAGGATTGAGACCCTCTAGATAGGGGGCCGAGACAGTGCGCGCCATCGCCCGCTCGGAGATGGAGCTTTGAGCCGGGCGGGCGGGCGAGGACATCGGGCAATCACTCGTTGGCTGAGGGGCGCCGCTGCAACTTGGACGTGCCTCTGGCGTCCAGCAGGCAAATCCGGCATCGGTTTGACTATACCATCCGCCTTCGCGGCACAAATCGAGAACTCGATCCTCTCCAGTGGAAGGGTTTGGAGCCTTAGGCATTTACCGATGTCCCCGAGATCGCGCCGAATTCACTGCCATTCGACCAGGCTTCGTGGCATAAACTTGCTGTGGGTAAGTTCCGTGTGCGGCCTGCGGCTGGCAGGCCGAATTGCCGACTGTCCGGATCACCAATCGGGGTACAGCCCCACCATAAACTCGCCCACAGGATCGTGGAGCATGGCTCAGTGGCCGGCCCACCCAAGGAATTGATGCGTTGCGCGCCTTTTTGCTCATCCTCGGCCTGTTGATGGTGGTGGCGCTCTCGGCGCTGTTCGCCGGGCCAGTTCTGGTCGACTGGAACGCCTATCGCGGCACGTTCGAGAAGCAGGCGAGCGCCCTGCTTGGGCGTGAGGTGCGGGTCGGCGGCAATGCGAGCCTGCGCCTGCTTCCCGCGCCCTACATGCATTTCGACAATGTCCGGATCGCCGACCAGACGGGCCGCTTCGATAATCCCTTACTTCGTGTGGAAGGGTTCACGATCTGGCTGTCGGTACCGCCGTTGCTCCGGGGCGCTATCGAGGCGCGCGAGATCGAGCTCGACGGGCCGGATATCCGTCTTTCGGTCGACGAGGCGGGCAAGGCCAATTGGCAAGGGCTGGCGCCGGGCAACGTCGATCTGCCTTTCATGCCGACGGAGGTGTCGCTCGCCTCGGTGAAGATCAGGAACGGAAAGCTCTCGCTCTTGAAGGGGGCAGGTGCGGCACTGTTCGCGGTCGAGGCCATCGACGGGGAGCTCTCGGCCGCCGAACTCGACGGCCCCTACCGGTTCAAGGGCCGCCTCAGCTACGATGGCGCTGTGCGCGAAGTCAGGGTCTCGACGGCGGCGCTGGGTGCCGGGCATAGCCTCAAGATCAAGGCAGTCGTTCGTGTGCCCGACACCGCCAACACCTATTCGTTTGATGGCGATGTTTTGGCGCTCGATCAGCTGCCGCGGCTCGCCGGAGCGCTCGAAGCCCAGTTCGGGCTCTCGGCTGCTGCCTTCGCCGAGGTCGTGGAAGGTGAGGCGGACGCCAAGCCAGTGGCGAGCACCATGCGCCTCGTGGGCCGGATCGAGTCGGATATCGAGCGGGCTTCCCTCACCGATCTCAACATCACTTTCGACAGCGACGGGCGGCCTCAGCTGGTGACCGGCGACGTCGGCATCGAGTGGAAGCAAAGGCCATCGATCTCGGCGCGTCTGGCCGCGCGATGGCTCGATCTCGACCGGATCGCGGCCAAGCCGTCGACCGAGGGGCCAGGGCCGGCGCTCCAAGGGTATGTGGGACGCTTTCTCGGGGCTTTCGCCGCCAATGCCGAGACGCGCGTCGTCGCGCGGATCGAACAGGCCAATCTGGGCGGCGACCTCATCGGCAATATCGCTCTCGACGCCCGCCGGACCGCGGCCGGCATCGAGATCGCGGCCCTCTCGGCCCAACTTCCAGGAGCAACCACTCTCGATGTCACCGGCCTGCTGGCGCAGGCGCAGGGCAGCAATCGGTTCACTGGTCCAATCCGCCTATCGGGCGCGAGCCTCGCCAAGCTGCTCAAATGGGCAGTTCCCGCGTTGGCCTTCGACAGCAAGGCGACCGGCGGATTTTACATGATCGGGGCCGATGCGGACATCGGAGCCGAAACCGTTGCGCTCGATCGCTTGACGCTGGAGATCGATCGTTCGCGCATCACTGGCAGCCTTCGCTACGCCGGCGGCACGCAGAAATCGCTTGCCCTCGCGCTCGACGGCGACCGGCTGAATCTGAGCGAGGTCATCGCCGAGGCTCCCGATCTGGCGGCATTGCTTGGCGGCTGGATGCCCGACGCGAAGCCGGTTGGTGCGGGCGCAGTGAGCCTGATCGGCCTCGCGGGCGCACTCGTGCAGGCGGCCGATTCCGACATTACATTGCGCATCGGCGACCTCGAGACCGCCGCGGGGCGTCTTGAAAATCTCGACCTCAAGATGCGCCGTGCCGCTGGCCGCGTTGACCTCGAGACGCTCGCCTTCACGACAGGAAGCGCCCTCAGCGTCGAGGCGACAGGATCGGCAGCGAGCGGCGCGGAGACGGCCGACGGTCTGATCCGGTTCCGCCTCGAGGCTCCATCCGCCGCCGCGGTGGCAACGCTCGACCGGTTCCTTGCCTTGCCCGAGGCGGTCAGGGCGCCAGCGCTGCGCTATGCGCTCTCTGCTCCACTCCGGCTCGCGGGGACGATCAGGCAAGATGCGGAAGGCGGGCGGCGGACCTGCGAGATCGCCATCGACGGCAGTGCGGCTGGTGAGCGCATAACGTTCGCCTTGCGCGGCGATGCCGGTCTCTTCGACATTGCCGGTGCGCAAGCGGACATTGTCGTGACGATGGCCGGCAAGGATGGTGGCCGGCTGCTGGCGCGGCTGGCGGGCCGGGCGGCTAAGTCGCCGGTGGCCGAGGCCGCGAGCTTGGAGCCGACCGTCGCTGGAACGCTGACGATCCGAGCCAGCGGCATCCCGCGCACCGAGCTCGCAACGGTCGCCAAGTTGACCTCGGATGGGCTCTCGGCAAGCTTCGATGGCAACGTTTCCTTTGCTGGCGAGACTGAGAGGATCGATGGCAAAATTGCCATCGCCGTCGCCTCCGCTGCTCCGCTGCTCGAGACGTTCGGCATTGTCGCGTCGGAGGAGCTCTCGAGTGCCGTCGACCTGACCGCGCGGATCACGGCCGCCGGTTCGGAGGCCGCCTTCGACGGCATCGAGGCCCGCATCGACGGCGATCCCGTGAGCGGTAGTGCGCGCGTCGCCTATGCCGGCCCGGCGCCCGATATCGACATTGTCCTCAAGGCCGCGCGCGTTCGGCTGCCTGGTCTGCTGGTGCCGTTGCTGGCCGCTGGGCCGCTCGCGGCCGAGACGGTAGAAATCGCAGAGGCGTCCGAGGCCATTACGGTGCCGGCTGGCAACGATGAAGCCGGCGAGCCTGAGGCCGGGACCGTCTGGTCGGACCGGCCGTTCCGGTTGGCTATTCTCGACGGGGTCAGGGCCCGCTTGCGCCTGGCGGCCGACCAGATCGAGGTTCTCAACGGGCTGTCTCTCGAAGACGCCCACTTGAAAGCATCCTTCGGTAGCGGCGGCGTGGTGCTCGAAAACATGGATGGCAACGCACTCGGCGGCGCGGTCAAGGCGAGCGGCGCGCTTCGCCGGGAGCCGGCCGGGGCCAGTCTCGATCTCGAGGCGAGCATCGAGGGCGCCGAGCTCGAGGAAATTTTCGTCGACGTAACCGGACGCTCGAAGGCGAAGGGCAGAACCAGGGCACGCCTTGCCTTGACGGCCAGCGGGCTCACGCCGCGCGGCATGATCGCCGTGCTCGAGGGCGGGGGCGAGTTACAAATCGAGGGCGGGCAAATCATCGGCCTGTCCCCGGTGACTGTCGATCAGGCGGCGCGCGTGCTTTTGGCCGGCGATACCAAGATCACGCAGGAGACGATCGGGGAGGCCATTGGCTCGAGCCGTCAGGGTGCCGACTTTCCGATGGGCGCTTTTGAGACCAAGCTGTCGGTGATCGACGGGACGCTCAGAGCCGAGCAGGTCGAGATCACCGCCGCACAATCGACCGTCCGCTTGAAAGGCAAGCTCGATCTCGACAGTCTGCAGATCGAGAGCGATTGGACGATCGCGCCGAAAGCACAAGCGCCGCTCAAGGCACCGCTACCTTCCGTGACGATCGTCTATGCCGGTCCTCTTGCGGAATTGAGAACGCTTGCCGCCGAAGCTGATGTCGAGGCATTGGAGCGCGAACTCTTGGCGCGCCGACTGATCGGAGGCGAGGAGGAGCTGCAAGGGCTATGGCCGGATGCGCTACCTCGTGAGGACACGAGCCTCGCTCCGGATGCCGATCGGATCGCCCCCCTTCCCGCCGACGAGGCCATGGCGGCGGTGCCGGAGCCGCAGCCCGCGGAAACCATTCCGGGGGCGACCGAGCCCGCCAAGAGGTCCAAGAAGACAACGGTCAAGCCGAAGCCGGCCGCCGCGCCGCAGAGCGAGGCGACGACACCACCGAAACCTGCCGTGGCGAAACCCAAACGCCGGTTGAAGCGTAAGACGGTAACGATCCGCGATGGCGTCGGGGGCAGCTTGAGATAGACAATCGAGGCTCGCGGCCCCGAGGAGAATTGGAGTGCGTAAGGTGCGTTCGCTGATTTTGGCAGGCTGTTTGGGTTTGGTGACGTTGCACGCCGCAACACAACCAGTGGCCGCCGCGCCGCTCGACGAGGCGACCTGCAAGACCTACGACGCCCAGCAGAAGATCCTGGAGTCCCAGGGCCTCGAGGTGGACGTGTCCAAGGGCGCCGATTGGGCGAAGGCCAATCTGAGCGCCGCTCGGATCGTGCTGGTCAAGCAGTACATCTACATCAAGGAGCAGGTGGCGTTCCGCTGTCCGAGCCTGATCGTTGTCTCCGTGCCCGAGCTTGCCGAGCCCGAGGCCCAGCATCCGGCGGCCGACGCCAAGGCGAAGGAGAAGGCGGCGGTCAAGTCCAAGAAGAAAGACAAGAAGCGCAAGAAGTCGGCGGCTGGGTCGGTGCCCTTGCCCGCCCCGAAGGCGACCGCGACGCAGTAGATTCCTGCTTTACCGTGCTTTTTGTCGGAAAACCGCTTTGAAACCCGGCCCGCGCCGGGACAGGCCTTTTCCGGAAGCACGGTTGCAGGGGCTCTGGCCTCTGCCGGAGACTTTGTGTAAGAGAGGGCGCCTCCCAACGCCCAAAGGACCGCCATGACGACCGTTCTACTTGTCATTCACCTGATGATCGCCGCCGCGCTCGTCGGCGTCGTACTGATCCAGCGCTCCGAAGGCGGGGCGCTCGGCATCGGCGGCGGTGGGGGTGGCAACTTCATGACCGGCCGCGGCACGGCCAACCTGCTGACACGCATCACCGCGGGCCTGGCTGTCGGCTTTTTCACGACGAGCCTGCTGCTGTCGATCCTGGCCTCGACCGGACGCAAGCCCGCGTCCATCCTCGATCAGCTCGGCGGTTCGGGCGCGACCACGAGCGCGCCCGCGACGAGCGGCACGGCGACCGGCACCGATGGCGGCGCAGCCGGTGGTTCGACCACAACCGGCGGCAGCTCGACAACCGGTGGCGGCACGACACCAACCGTACCGCAATCGCAATAAGCCTGAGCCACTTATCCCCTTGATTTTCACGTAAAACGCATGCTCGGGGTGCGCCTTCGCGCCGCGCCTGAAATCGAGTCCACGAATCGAGCGGATCTGATGTAGGCTCAAAGCCCATGGCGCGGTACATCTTCATCACCGGCGGCGTGGTCTCCTCCCTTGGAAAAGGCCTAGCCTCAGCGGCTCTGGGCGCTCTCCTGCAAGCGCGCGGCTATGCCGTGCGCCTGAAGAAGCTCGACCCCTACCTCAACGTCGATCCGGGGACCATGAGCCCCTATCAGCACGGCGAGGTGTTCGTCACCGACGACGGGGCCGAGACCGATCTCGACCTCGGCCACTACGAGCGCTTCACGGGCGTCTCGGCGCGCAAGGCCGACAACATCACGACGGGGCGCATCTACCAGGAGATCCTCGCTAGGGAGCGGCGGGGTGACTATCTCGGCGCGACCGTCCAGGTCATCCCTCACGTTACCGACCACATCAAGACTTTCGTACGCTCCGGCAACGAGGACGCCGATTTCGTGCTGGTCGAGATCGGCGGCACGGTCGGCGATATCGAGGGCCTGCCCTTCTTCGAGGCGGTGCGCCAGCTGCACAACGACCTGCCGCGCGGCGACTCGATCTTCATCCATTTGACGCTCATCCCCTTCATCCCGGCGGCGGGCGAGCTGAAGACGAAGCCCACTCAGCATTCCGTGAAAGAGCTGCGCTCGATCGGCATCCAGCCGGATGTCCTGCTCTGCCGGTGCGACCGGCAGGTGCCGAAATCCGAGCGACGCAAGATCGCGTTGTTCTGCAATGTGCGCGAGAGCGCGGTGATCCAGGCGCTCGACGTCTCCTCGATCTACGACGTGCCGGTCGCCTATCACAAAGAGGGCCTCGACAAGGAAGTTCTCGCCGCTTTCGGAATCAAGGATGCGCCGGCGCCCGACCTCTCACGCTGGGAGGAGATCGGCCATCGCATCAAGCACCCCGAGGGCGAGGTGACGATCGCCGTCGTCGGCAAGTACACGAGTCTGAAGGACGCCTACAAATCGTTGATCGAGGCGCTGGTTCACGGCGGCATCGCCAACAATGTGAAGGTGAAGCTCGACTGGATCGATTCGGAAGTGTTCGACCAGAACGATCCGGCGCCGGCGCTCGAGCATGTGCACGGCATCCTCGTCCCCGGTGGCTTCGGTGAGCGGGGCACCGAGGGCAAGATTCTCGCCGCCAAATTCGCGCGCGAGCGCAAGGTTCCCTATTTCGGCATCTGCTTTGGCATGCAGATGGCCTGCATCGAGGCGGCCCGCAATCTCGTGGGCATCACCGACGCATCATCGACTGAGTTCGGTCCGGCGAAGGAGCCGGTGGTGGGCGAGATGCGCGAATGGATGCGCGGCGACCAGCTCGAGCAGCGGCGCGCGGGCGGCGATCTGGGTGGCACCATGCGGTTGGGCGCCTTCGAGGCGAAGCTCTCCGGCAATGCCAAGATCGCGGCGATCTACGGCTCAACTGAGATTTCCGAGCGCCATCGCCACCGCTACGAGGTCAACACTGGCTATCGCGAGCGGCTGGAGCAGGCCGGGCTTCTGTTCTCCGGCATGTCGCCGGATGGGTTGCTACCGGAGACGGTCGAGTATCCGGATCACCCGTGGTTCATCGGCGTGCAGTTCCATCCCGAGTTGAAGAGCCGCCCGTTCGATCCGCATCCGCTGTTCCGGAGCGTTATCGGGGCGGCGGTGGAGCAGTGCAGGATGGTGTAGGGCGCCGCGAAGACAACACCCACCGCCGTCATGCCCGCGGTCATGGCGGAGCCATGCTTCGCATGGATGGCGGGCACCGCAGACAGGTATGTGGAATAGTCGAGCCTTGGTACCTCGGGTGGCTTCAGAGAACCGGGGCACCGGCCGAGAGTCAGCCGGCGATTCCTCGCAAGCCGTACATGGCTAGGCGGCCGCCTGCGCGGCCGTGACGGTCGGGAGAGAGATTGCGATTTATCGGCGTGGCAGCATAAAATCTCACAGTGGCTTAGCAAGACAGCGGTCGTTCAGACTCCAATGCAGCTGTCGACCAAGTCAGCGATTGCAGATTACCTCGACGGCATCGTTGCACTGTCTAAGTATTGGAACTTTCGTTCTGGCCCTCATTTGGCTACCAGGACAAGGTGGCTGCGGCAGGAATTGCATCGCAGCCGCTACTCGCCGGTTCTTCAATCAACTTCCTTTCGTAGAATACCTAACGTTGACTGGCCTACAAGTGAACTTCGGGAGCGCGTCAATGAGGCAGACGCGATCATTGTCAAGTTGAAGCGCATCGCCTCGGAGTCTGCGAAACAATATTTGCACAGACCGCATCGCTGGGAGATGGGGCGGCACTAGCCTCCTCAAAGCAGGACGTGCAAGTCAGCTGACTGCATGCTTCACGCTCTGGAGTTTCACCGAAAGAGATCGCAGAAGCGAAGACAGTGTTTCTCCGCGCAATCGCACATGATCTCGCCCACATCTACTTCAGTGTCTGCAGAACGCTCATGGAGGCAAAGAGGCGAGTCTGGCTCGCGAGCGAGACTCCATTCTTGGCAATTCATCGATTGATACAAGCAGTCCGAAATATGTTCGCTGGAAGGAGCTGTTAGATGAAGCAGGCGAATTCAGGCCCTGTTAAATTGGCCCAAGAATGCCTTCGGAAGCGAGGCGCTCGATACTCTGAAGGCCTTCTGCATGGACCTCATTGCAGGTATAGCATTTTGACGTCCGCTGAAAGGGCGACGTTGGTGGCGTTCGCCGATGAAATTCATTCGCTATTCAAGGAGTGCCGAGAGGCAGGCAATTTCACCGCTGATGCGATCCGCTACCTGGAAACGTATCAGCCAACCGCGATCTCCGTTAGCAATGAGAATGTACGTTTCGTTGAGGCCTTTCCTGAAGCGGCGAGAGCCCTCAGTTAGAATTGTGCGCTGGTGGCAGCCGCAACGGGGGCGCCTTCCCAAGCCTCCCCAATTCCGGCACCGGCCGCCGCGTTTCCGCGTTCCCCGCCAGCACCTGCTCCAGCGCATGTGCCACCTCGAGCACGAGGAGATCGCTGCCTTTGGGGCCGACGACCTGGATGCCGAAGGGCAGTCCCTTGTGATCCAAGCCGCAGGGAATGCAGCAGCTCGCCGCCAGCGCCATGGTCGGGCCGTAGGCGAGGGCGAGCCAACTCGTGTAGGTGGCGAGCTTCTCTCCGTTGATCTCCGACACATAAGGCTCAGCATGCGGGAAGGGCGAGACGGTCGCCGCGGGGCAGATCAGCACGTCGGCATCGTCGAAGAACGAGATGAAGTTGCGGTAGATCACTGTTTGCTTTGCATTGGCGCGCGCCACGTCGGCCATCGTGTATTTGAGACCGCGCTCGGTGCCGTCGATGACGAAGCGGTTCAAGAGATCGCGCTTCGTCGCAAGCGGCGTCTCGAAGGCGGCGACAAAGCCGATGGCCCGCAAGACCTCGAAGGTCTCGTGCAGGTCGAGCAGCTCGGGATGATGCCAATCGGCCGAGCGGAAGACGTGGCTGAAGACCTTCGTACGTTTCAGAAACACGTCCCGAATGCTGTTGTCGACTGGCGCCGTGCCGAGATCGGTCGAGAAGGCGGCGCGGATCGACGACAAGTCAGCGGGCATCAGCCGCTCGGGCGCACCGAGCGCGGCGGGGCTCGACCAGGGATCGCGCGCATCGTGATCGAGCTGGGCGCGCAGCAGCAGATAGGCGTCCTCCACCGTCCGCCCCATAGGTCCGAGCACGGCGAAGGGTGAGAGCGAGGTCGTCGAGGAGGCATCCGGCACCATGCCGGGCGAGGGACGGAAGCCCACGACACCGCAGAAGGCCGCGGGCGTGCGCAAGCTGCCGCCCATGTCGGAGCCGGTCGCGAGCGGTGTCATGCCGGTGGCGAGCGCCACGGCCGAACCGCCGGAGGAACCGGCGGATGTCAGCACCGGATTGAACGGATTGCCGGTGGCGCCGAACACCCGGTTCGTCGTATTGGCGCCCGCGCCGAACTCCGGAGTGTTGGTTTTGCAAAAGACGATGCCGCCCGCTTGGCGGACATTGGCGATCATGGCGTCGTCGTCCTGCGGTACGTGATGTTCGAAGAGCAGCGAGCCGTGGGTGGTGCGCATGCCGGCCGTCTCGTCGAGATCCTTGGAAGCGACGGGGAGCCCGTGCAGGATATCGAGTTCCTCGCCCGCCATCACCGCCTCCTCGGCGCGCTTGGCGCCCGCAAGGCCGGCTTCTGCATCCAGCGTCACCACGGCGTTGACGGCGTGGTTCACCTTTTCGATCCGCGCAAGCGAGGCCTTCATGATCTCGACGGGAGAGACCTGCTTCGCCCCGATCAGGCGGCGCAGCTCGACGGCGGATAGGTCAGCGAGATCGGTCATGATGTGCCTATTGGGATTAAGTGATGGCTTCGAGCACGTTCTACGGCGAACCGGTATGTACTTCGCCTGAACCTGCCGATTCTTGGCTTCGAGCACGTTCTACGGCGAACCGGTTCCCACTTCGCCTGAACGTGCTCTGCCCAGCGCGATCAACTCCGGCCGGTACTCGAAATGCATGGTGTCATAGTGATACCACTTGCCGCCCCAGATGAAGCCGTGCTTCTCGAAAATCTCGACGATCTCGATGGGCACCTGGTTCTTATAGGGGTACTTGCCGTCCTTGTCCGCCTTCGCCCAGCGCCAGTAGTCGGACACCTTGGTGTTGATGTCGATGGAGGCCGCGTAGGAATGCATGCTCATGCGCTTCGTGCCGGCGATGACGCGGCAATTGTAGGTGCCGGCGGACGGCTTCAGATAGCGCATGAAGTTCTGGGGTAGCTCGTCGAGTTCCGCCGACACGGCTTCGAGCGCCTTGGCGACGCCATTGACGCTCGTCACCTTGACGCTGCCGCCCTTGTTCTTGGGTAGCCACTTCACCGTGACGAGCCTGCCCTCGACCTCGCCCTTCTGGCAGTCGCCATACATCTTCCGGAACAGCGGCTCGAAACGCACACGGCCGGGGTCTTCATCCACACCCGGCGGAAATCCGGCGTTCCCGAGCTTGTAGGGCACATAGAATTGATCGCCGATGTCGGGCTCGTTGAGGAGGGTCTCGAACGGCTTCTCGCCCTTGCCGTCATCGATCGCAAACCGCGTGCCGTCCTTCATGACGAGCTCATTGCCCTCCTGGGCCGCGATGTGGTCCGGATAGGCGGCGATCAGCGCGGCGATGTTGGGATCGGGCTCGGCGGAGTGTCCTACAATGCTCCATGGGGCCGCAAGCACAAGATCCGGCGAGGGTCAGTATCGTAAATCGCATTTCAAACCTATGGATGAGATCGGATTCGGAAAGGACCGGGACAGGCGGGGACTTCAATGATACACGGAAATGGGCTTGAATGTTGACCGGCTCGAGCCGCCCAGGCAGCGGGCCTCTACGGCCCAAGGGAGATCGCAGCATGCCACGTGCTCTACCAAGAGCGTTCCTACTCATGATCTTTCTCGTAGCCGGCGTCTGGCCCGCCATCGCCGAAAGCCGCGTCGCGCTCATCGTCGCCAATGCGGCCTACCAGAACACCTCGCCGCTGAAGAACCCGGTCAATGACGGCAAGCTGATGGCCGCAACCCTGGAAGCCATGGGCTTCAAGGTGACGCTCGCCACCGACCTTGACGGCAAAGCCATGAAAAAGGCGATGCTCGAGTTCGGCCGGACGTTGCGCGCCTCCGACTCGGTCGGGCTCTTCTACTACGCCGGCCACGCCATCCAGGTTGCGGGCGAGAACTATCTCATTCCGGTCGACGCCAATTTGCAGGACGAGACCGAGATCGGCATCGAGGGCGTCGATGTGAACGATTTTCTGGCGACGATGAACCAGGCCCAAAGCCGCATCAAGATCGTGGTGCTCGATGCCTGCCGCAACAACCCGTTTCCGGCGACGAGCCGCTCAGGCACGCGCGGGCTTGCCATTGTGCGCGCGCCGACCGGCACGCTCATCGCCTATTCGACCTCGCCCGGAGAGGTGGCACTCGATGGCACCGCCGACAATAGTCCCTATGCGCTTTCCCTCGCGGCGGCCATGAAATCTGAGACCGGCAAACCCATCGAGCTCGTGTTCCGGCAAGCGCGTGTCGCCGTGCTCGAAACCACCGAAGGCCTGCAGACGCCGTGGGACCTCTCCTCGATCACCGGCGATTTCATGCTGGCGCCAGCGGACGTTACAGCGGCCGAAATCAGTAAGGCCACGGACGAGCCGAACATCGCCAACATGCCCGCGCCGGCAGCCGGTGCCACAAGTGCCAATGACGCCGCCAAGGACTACGCCGTCTGGGTGGCGATTGAAGCTTCCGGCAACGAAGCTGCCTACCGCGCCTATCTGGAAGAGTTCCCGAATGGCCGCTTTGCCGACGAAGCCAAAAAGCGGCTTGCGGCAGCGGAAGAGGTAAAGGCGCAGAAGCAAGCGGCACTCGAGGCCGAGGCGACGGCCGCACAGGATGCCCAGCAGGTCCAGCAGCAAGCGCAGCCCGCCCGCAAGATCGCGCGGCTGTTTCCCAATTCGGGAAAGCGGAAACTCTCCGCCGACGAACTCTACGGCCTGTCCTGCGACCAGCTCTGGGTCGCCCGAAACGAGATGTTCGACCGGCATGGCTACTGCTTCACCTCGGGGCGGGGGCAATCCTTTTTCGACAACGCCGATTGCTCGACGTCGGACGCCGGAATTTTGAACAAGACCGAGAAGGCGAACGTCGCGACCATCAAAGAGGTCGAGGCGGCACAGGGGTGCGCAGGCGCAGTGAAGAATTGACGGTGCGCCTAGCATGATCCTCATCGGTCAATTCGATTCACCCTTCGTCCGCCGCGTCGGCATCACGCTCCGGCTTTACGGCTTGCCCTTCGAGCACCGGCCGTGGTCGGTTTTCGGTGATGGGGAGAAGATCCGGCCGCTCAACCCACTCGTGCGCGTGCCGACTTTCGTGACGGATGATGGAACGGTGCTGTTCGACAGCGCCAGCATGCTCGACTATCTCGATCATCGCGTGCCGGAGGGCGAGCGCTTGCTGCCCGTCGCCGAGCCCGCGCGGCACAAGGCGCTCAGGATCGCAACGCTCGCGACGGGGCTGGCCGAAAAGGCGGTGAGTCTCTTCTACGAAAGGCGCCTGCACGAGACGACGTCGAAGGTGTGGGAGGAGCGCTGCCGGGGACAGGCGCTGGGTGCGCTCCATCTGCTCGAGGCCGAGCGGGCCAACGCAGCCCAACTCTATTGGTTCGGTGACCGTATCGGCCATGCCGATATCGCCGCCGCCTGCGCTCTCCGCTTCGTGACGGCCGCCCATCACGATCTCATCGATTGGGCGCGTGCACCGGCGCTGAAGGCGCACTCAGACCGCTGCGAGGCGCTGCCGGTGTTTCAAGAGATCAGCCAAGTGTACATCCCGCCGGCGTGAGCCGCTTTGCCAGGCTATTTGGCGCGCGGATCGTTTAACATGCCAAAGCGCGCCGTCTCCGGCCCGCACGTTCGCTGCGACTTGAACTTGCACCAATCCCCCCACTTGCGTCCCCGGCCGTAGCGTGGCCGGCCTCTCCGGGCACGCGTAGAGCCGGGGTCTTCGCAAGGTCATGGCAAAACACCGGACATCAGCCGGAGCGGGGTGAAGATCCCGGATAACCGCGCTTCTTCGCGGCTTCCGGGAACGCAAGTGGAAAGGGATGTGCCCGGCCGCATTCTGACGGCGCCCCATGAGGAATCCTAGCCGTCGCTGGCCAAAAGAAGGCGGGCGGTCACTTTGCCCGAGCCAAAATCCCCAGCACATTGCACAGTATCCGCGCGAGGTTGAGCGCGGCCAATCCGCTCGTGTCCTTCTCGGCGACGAACTCGACCATCGAGAAGCCGGCGAGGGTGGTGCGTTCGGCGGCGCCCGCGATCAGCTCGACGACCTGCCAGAAATTCAAGCCACCCGGCGCCGGGCCGATGACAGCCGGTATGATGGAAGGGTCCATCGCATCAACATCGAGATTGATCCAGAGTTTCCTTCCCCTGGGGATCGCATCGAGCGTCGATTGCAAGCCTTCGGCGTGGAGCTTGCGCGCGGTGATGATGCTGACATTGCGCTTGAGGGCTTCCTCGTAGTCGGCGACCTTGGCGGAGCCGATCGAACGTTGGCCGGCCATCACCAGCTTGCCGACATGACCCATCTCGGAGGCGCGGCGCATGGTCGATGAGAGGCCGAGTTTCTCGCCGTTGACCTCGTCGCGGAAATCCGTGTGGGCATCGATCAGGAGAATGTCGAGCGGCCCGTGGCCTTCGAAAGCCTGGTAGACGGGAATGGGAATGGAGTCATCGCCGCCGATCACGACCGGCGTCGTGCCTGCTTTCAGCATCGCGGAGATCGTCGCGCGGATATCTGAGCGGTTCTTCTCGAAGTCCTTCGCGTCCCAGGCGAGATCGCCGTAGTCGAGCATCGTCTTCTGGCCATCGCCGCGGATGCGGCCGCCCAGATCGAAGTCCATATTGTCCAGCGCGCTGCCATAGCCGGCAACGGCCTTGCGCACGGCTTGCGTCATGCCGGCGGCGTAAGGACCGGTCACCGCGTAGGGTGTCGAGACGGGAATGCCGAGCACGCCGATCCCGGCTTGGAATTTATTGGGATCGCCCGCCGGCAATCCCATGAAGGTCGTCGCGGGCGTGCCGCCGAAGATGTTGTTGATGCTGGCCATGTCTTGTCCTCGGATTGCTGTGTCGGGCCAATCCTAGCCGACATAGCCGGGCGTCGGTCACGGCATCTTGAACGGAGCAGGATTGTCGAAACGGCGGAGCACGTTGCGGGTGAAGCGTGCGACCTCGTTGTCGTAGCCGTTCCACGCCATGGCGCCACCCCAGGCAATCGAGCCGACGGACAAAACCGCGCCGCCGCCTGTCGTCTCCATGAAGGTCAAGTCGGCGCGGACGAGATCGGTCTGCGTGCCGGTCCAGTCGGGTGTCGGATCGAGCAGGTCCTCGGGCGTCATCAGATAGATGTCGGTGTGCTTCTCAGACGAGCCGAGCACGAGCGCGTGCGAGGGCGTGCCGAGCGCGGCATCAGCGCGATCAATCTCGAGACCGGCGGCGCCGCCGCCCGAAAGCCCGAACGCGCCGAACTTTTGCCCCGGCATCACATCGAGTCCATCGAACATGAAGGCGATGCGAGGATCGCGGACGGCCTCGCTCAGCACATAGGGCTCGCTGATATCAAACCCCTGGCTCGACATGACGACGCCGACAAGCTCAGCCGAAGATCGTCCGTTGCGCCGCCAGAGGCCGCCATATTCACCCGTGAAGGCGTGGTGGAACTGGCCGGGGCCTGGCTCCCAGGGGCGGATGCCGGCTTCCGATCGGCGGCATTCGATGACGCCCGGATGTTGCTGGCTGGAGGAGATGCGCCAGTAGAAGCCGTTGCCGCCCAGATACATGAGCCGCCCGCCGCGATCGAGGAAGCCTTGGATCGCATCGAGCATCTCGGTGGAGTGATACTCGGGATGCGTGCCGGTGATGACGGTGCGGTAACGGCGCAGCAAAGCGAGGCCGTCGTTGTGCAGGTCTTCGTCCGTGATGACGTCGTAGCCGATGCCTTCATGCTCGAGCCAGCCGGTGATGTGGGTGTCGGCATTGAACTGCCAGACATTGGAGCCCCAACCCCCGAGGAAGCCCTTCACCTTCGGCTGCAGGTCGAGGATCGGCCGGTTGCGCGAGGAGTAGAACACACCCGAGCCGTCGTCGTGCACCTCGTAGAAAGAGTAGCCGAGCTCGGGATGCTCCTGCAGGAAGGCGTGATGCCTGTCGATCTCGACGAGCCGGCCCATGCCGGTCTCGGTGCCCGGCACGTCCAAGCCGAGGCGATGATTGGCGTAGGCGAGATAGCTCGCCGTCGGCATCAGGAAGCAGACGGTGTTCTTGGTCGGCTGGTCGAGCGCGGGGCGTACGGCGAAGACGGCGAAGGTCTCCTGGGTCTCGTCGCCGTCAGGGATGAGGCGGACGGCATAAACTCCACTGCGGGCCGTCGGCGGCACGGTGAACGTGAAGTCCGTCTCCCAATCGGCGTCCGTCATGTCGCTCGAATGGAAGTGGATGGCGGAGTAGAGGTCGGGCCGCTGGCGCCAGTCGAGCGCCTCGCCGCGCCAGCGCCAGCCGGTCATCGCGCGGGCCGGTGTCTGGTAGAGCATGCCGTCGAGATGATGTGGGGAGGAATCGTCGATGACCGGCGTGTCTATGTTTCGCGAAAAGTCCCAGTAAGCGACGAGGCGCGGGTCTTTGATGAGGCGCAGGGGCTCGGCGAGGAGGCGGCAGGCTTCGAGGGGATCGAGCACGCGATCGAAAAGGGCCGGGCTGTCGATCTTGCCGTCGAATGGGCGCGTTCCATACAGTCCGGCAATGAAAAGGCTGCCGCCGTCAGAAGGGTAAGGCTGCACTATGGATGACACCGACTGTCCGATCCTCAGCCCGTCGATCGCGGAAAGGCTCATTGTCTGGCTGGCGCTGTCGTAGCTCGCGACGAGCACGGTCCAGGCCTTGAACGGAATCGGTGTGACAAGCCGCGTGGCCACGTCTTTGAGGGCCGTAAAACCGTCGTCGAAGCTCGCAAAGGCAACGCCGTCAGGCGTCAGCCCGAGTTGGAAAAACCCGTTCGCGCCGGCGAACAGAAGAATGATGGAGCCATCCGGTCCGACACGCGTCGGTGCAATCGGGACGGCAAACGTGAAGCTCTGCAAACTAGCGAGCACGCCACCCTTGTCAGGTACGCGGCCGTGTGACCCACCATAGATCTCCTTCCGCAGCGCCGGCCGCTTGCCGCAGAGATCGGCAACGATCAGCTCGTCGCGATAGCCAGGCCCCTCCGGATGCGTGTCGCCCTGGATGATGCGGCGGAGTTCCGCACGGTAGGTCTGCGCGCCGAAGCTACCGACTTTGACCGCCACCTCCTCGCCGGGTGCGGCGCTCATGCGATCGAGATAGGCCGCGATCATCACCATCAGTCGTGCCCTTCGAGCGGCGGCCCACCGAGATCGTGCCAGCGGCGCACGAACACGTCGCGCTCGGCGTCGAGAAGGCTGGTGTAGGTTACGTCAACGATTTCCCCGATGGGTTGCCCGCGTCGCGCGGGCAACCGCCCAAGCGCCCAGAGCCGGTGCGGCACTTTGCAGAGGAGCACGTATTTGCCAGCTGGCCCACTCCCCCGCATGAGGTTCAGCACGCGTTGAAGCCCGGGGCTCTTGTAGCCGATGGGGTTCGCCAGGAATTCGGCGGCGAAGGGGATGTCGTCACTCGTCAGACGGTAACGCTGCACTTGCGGGGCTCGTCTTGGTTTTGAGCACGTTCTGCGGCGAACCGGTTCCCACTTCGCCCGAACGTGCTCTATCCTTCCTCGACGATGCGCTTGGCAACCGGCGTCGCCGAGAAGTCGCCGGCCATGTAGCGCTGGATGAAGCGGCGGGTCTCGGTCACCTGGGCGTCGGTGCAGTATTCGGCGACCGGCTTCGGCGCGACGCGGGCGGCGATCAGCTGGCGTGACTTCTCGTAGTCGCCGTCGAGCTTGGCGATCACCGCCGGATCGGTGCCGAGCCCGGTTTCCCAGGCGAGATAGCTCGCCTTGAGCTTGGCCGTGTCGAGCTGGAATCCGCATTTCTGGGCGCGCACGGAATTCCAGGCAACCTGGGTCGTGCGCGTGTCGGGATCGTTGAAGAAGGGCTTGGCCGGCGGCGCGGTCGATCCGGTGGAGAAGAAGCCGGAGCCGCCCGAAGACGAGCAGCCGGCGAGCATCAACAGCAGGGCGGCAGCACCCAGATGGTGGTGATATCGCACGGGAATCTCCCTTCCAGTCCGCGGAAACGCTAGGATTGAGCCATCCCCAAGTCAATGCTCACTCGAGTTCTCATGCGCCGAGCCGGCGGGCGATTTCCTCGACTGTTGCCCTGGCCCGGTCCAGGTCTTCCGGTAGGAACCCAATAGGATCCGGCGTCTGCAAGGGCGCTCCCGCGAAACCTTCAAGCGTCGCACTCGCACAGAAGGCGCAATAGGCCGGGTGGTATCCGCCCTCCTGAACCGAAAGCAGCTTGCCACCGCACAGCTCCTCGCTGAGCGCGCGCGCCATCACGGCGAGGTCGTAGAAACCCTTGACCGAGAGGCAGGCACGTCCATTGGGGTCGTATTGATTGGCGTCCTGACCGTTGGCGACAATGAGGAGATCCGGCTTGAAGGCGCGGATGCGAGGGATGGCGATCCGCTCCATGGCATGGCGGTAGGCGAAATCGCCGGCGCCCATGGGGAAGGGGATGTTGACGTTGTAGCCTTTCCCTTTGCCCGCTCCTTGTTCCTCGGTGCCGCCGGTCTCGGGATGCGAGAGGCCCCAAGAGCCGTGATCCATGTGCAGCGAGACCGTCAGCACGTCGTCGCGGCCGTAGAAGCCAGTCTGCGTGCCATTGCCGTGGTGGACATCCCAATCGAGGACGGCGATGCGCTTCATGCCCCGCGCGATGGCCGTCTCGGCAGCGAGCGCCGTGTTGTTGAGGAAGCAGTAGCCGTCGACCATCGCCGGGGCCGCATGATGGCCGGGCGGGCGGACGAGGGCGTGGGCTTTGCGCGTGCGGCCATCGAGGACGCTCTCGATAGCCGCAATGGCGGTTCCGGCCGCGGCGCGGATCGCGGTCATGCCGCCGGCCGCCATGCGGGTGGTGCGGGAGAACTCACGGCCGTTCGCGTTGGCTGCCTCGAGGTCCTGCAAGGTATGTCAGGCGAGTGGAAGCGCAGGATCTCCGTGATCGCTCGCAAGCCGTGCCGGATCGCCAGTCGAGCAGCTTCGCCGCCGGGCCCTTGCTCGAGCACGCGCTTCATATTCGCGATGCGGAGCGCATTCTCGGGGTGTGGCGTTTGCTCGACGAGCAAGTCGGACGGCGGCGCGTCGAAAACGCCTTCGCCCGTGTCGTGTGTCATCACTGCGTCGTGCCAGTAGAGCAGAACCGTCTCGGGCATGGGATCGAGGCTCCTGGAGGTCATGGCCGGGGACATAGCACATGGAGCGGCGGATGCGGATGCAGTTGGCGTGAATCTGTGAGACCTCAGAGGGGCTTGACGATGCCTGTCGCTAGATTCTCTCTGGATTTTGCTGCAACGCACATCCTTATGGTGCAATGCAATGCTTGGAGATCTGGGGGCGAATCTTACTTGCTAAAGCAACGCGCCGGCGATGTTCAAGAAATACTGTGCGAAACCCCAACTTCGATCGTGCCATCGTCTGGCCCAGGTGCTAGGGTCCAGATGCGGGGACGGGGGAGGGCCAATCTAACTGCGGAGGAAGCGTGATGCTTACGAGCAGAAGTTGCCCCCATACGGGGATCTTGAACTACTACAGCGCCGCGGAACCATTCCTGGCCGTCGGTAGTCTGCAGCCCTTGGCTGAAGATGGGGTCGCGTGGCGGTGCTACATCGCCGACCACCCGGCTTCCGGGGCGGCGGCCAACGTCAGGGCCGCCGAGAAACAGCTCAAGGCGCATGTACGGATTGCCGAGCGGGCAACGTCCCAGGACGGTATCGCCGCGGCGGCCTGATTGAGAGGTTGCCGAGAGGCTGTCGAGACGGCCGGCGGCCGCGCTTGGGCCACATGCAAGCCCATGACGTGGACGGCCGTCGCGGCTCGGTCGGCGCGAAATGCCGCAAATACGGGGCTATGCAACTCCATCTGGCGAGCGTATAGCCCTACCCATGCGCGCCCGCAAAGGGCCGCAATTACGGCTTTGAAAGCCGAGGCTAACCCCAGTTTCATATCCCCCAATCGAAGGAATCCTCCCGCATGAGCAAGAAGGAGATGATCGACGCCATGGCCGATCGTGCCGAGATCACGAAGGAAAAGGCCACCGTCGCTCTCGACGCGGCGCTCGATTACATCGAGCAGACGCTCAAATCCGGCGGCGAGGTGTCGATCCCGCCGCTCGGCAAGTTCAAGACGGCCGATCGAAAGGCGCGCGATGGCCGCAACCCGTCAACCGGCGAGACCATCAAGATCGCGGCGAGCCGGGCGCCCAAGTTCCAGCCGTCGAAGACGTTGAAGGACGCCCTCAACGGCAAGTAAGCTTAGAGTGCTTCCGGAAAAAGCTTGTCCCGGCGAAGGCCAGGATCCGAAGCAGTTTTTCCGAAAAGAAGCACGACAAACCAAGGAATTCGGGTGTTGAAGTGATTCAACGAAAAACGGAAACACCCTAGTGTGGCGTCGCGCCTTAGTTGACCAGTGCTGCGGCTAAGCTCGTGTCAACTAAGGCGCGATGAACGCCACACTAAGCCTATGGACTTGCTAGTGGCCCTTATGTCGCGCCTAAATCGAACGCGCTCGCGGCCATGATGCGATTTAGGTGCGACGGGCCACTAGTGATCAGAACGCCGTCTGGTCCAAGGCGCGGGTGATCTTTTGATCACCCCACGCCTTGGGCTTGACCGGCCGGCGATTGATGCTCGCCACCACCGTACCCTCGCGCGGATCGTCGAGCAGAACCTTGCCGCGCCTGGTCTTGACCTCGACCTTGCCGGTTAGGACCAGCACGCCATTCGAGCCATCGATCGGCCCAGCCCAGAAATCAGTGCCGCGCACGGCGAGCGTCGCGAACTTGGTCTTGACCTCGACCTTCTTGTTCGCCATCGCGCCGATCTTGCCGGTGGTGAAGCGCATGGCGCCCTTTACCACCTGCAGCAGGGCTTCGCCCTTGCCGGCATTGGGGTCGAAGACGAAAGTGTCGACGACGACATGAGCCTTCTCGCCCAACGTCAGCTTGGTATCGTCGAGGAGGGTGACCTCGAGGCGAGCTTCGCCACCTGTTTCGAGCCGGTCGTCGAGTTCGATGACCGTGCCTTCGGCGAGCGTCACGCGGGTCTCTCCACGCACGACAACGCACTCTCCCCTGAGGCGGCTGACTTTGCCGACGGTCTCAGCCGCCGACGCTGAAGTGACAAGGCTTAGCAGCCCCGAAACCACGAAGGCCGGGACCGCCAGCCTGTATAGCGACGATCTCATCATTGGTTTTCTCTTTTTGTTTCAACGGCCTGTTACATCGGACGAGGACGATTCACCCGCCGTGCCAGATATAGGGTGCCACAAACCGGCAACCAGGGGCAGATACGAAATGAGTTAAGTGAAACTTACGCGGCTGCTGGCCTTGGAAGCCTACTGGCACCTGACCCGAAAGCCATGATATAGACCCCGCTCGCAAGGCGGGACGAGCCAGTACCGCGGGCGTGGTGGAATTGGCAGACACGCCAGATTTAGGTTCTGGTGGCTTCGGCCGTGGGGGTTCAAGTCCCTCCGCCCGCACCAACCGGCGACGGCCGCCGATTTCCGCAAGGGTTGTTGACGACTTCCGGCACGCCGCCGGGTCGAGATTGAGCGCAGGGACACGATGCAAGTTACAGAAGCGCGTAACGAAGGTTTGAAGAGGGAGCTCAAGGTCGTCATCGATCGCAACGAGCTCGGGCAGCTGTTCTCCAAGCGGGTCGACGAGGTCAAGGACCGCGTCCAGCTCAAGGGCTTCCGGCCGGGCAAGGTGCCGACGTCGCATCTGAAGAAGGTGTACGGCCGCTCGCTGATGGCGGAGGTAGTGCAGAGCGCCGTCACGGAGCGTAGCCGTGAGGCGCTCGAGGCCCGCAAGGAGCGCCCTGCCTTCCAGCCCGAGATCAAATTCTCCGAGGACGAGAAGGAGATCGAGAAGGTGATCGGCGGCGAGGCCGATCTCGCATTCACCATGAATTTCGAGGTGCTGCCCGAGATCGCCCTGGCGGACTTGCGGAGCGTCGAGGTCGAGCGGCCGGTGGCGTCCGTCGGCGACGCCGACATCGACAAGGCGCTGGAGCGCCTCGTCGATAGCAATCTGTCCTTCGAGACCGCCGAGGGCCGCGCAGCCGACACGGGGGATCGCGTCACCATCGACTTCCTCGGCAAGATCGACGGCGAGCCCTTCGAGGGCGGCAAGGCCGAGGATGCGCCGATTGTCATCGGCCAGGGCGGTTTCATCCCGGGCTTCGAGGATGGCCTCAAGGGTGCCAAGGCTGGCGATGAGCGAGTCGTCGAGGCAACCTTCCCCGAGGCCTATCCGGTGCCCGCGCTCGCCGGCAAGAAGGCGCAGTTCGAGGTCGAGGTGAAAGAGGTGGCGATGCCCAAGCGCCCCGCTGTCGACGACGACTTCGCAAAGAATTTCGGCATGGACGATCTCGCCAAGCTCCGGGAGGCCATGAGCAAGCGGATCGAGCAGGAATACGGCGCGGCCTCACGGGCCAAGGCAAAACGGGCGCTGCTCGATGCCCTCGACAAGAACCACTCCTTCGATCTGCCGCCGACCCTCGTCGAAAACGAGTTCAAGGAGATCTGGGGCCAGCTGACGCGCAGTCTCGAGCAGGCGGGCCGCACCTTCGCGGACGAAGGCAAGACCGAGGAGAGTGAGCGCGCTGAGTATCAGAAGCTCGCCGAGCGGCGTGTGCGCCTAGGCCTCGTACTCTCGGAAATCGGCGACAAGAACGCGATCAAAGTGACGGATGAGGAGATGGCACGGGCGCTGGCGGAGCATGTCCGCCGCTTCCCGGGCCAGGAGCGCAAGGCCTACGACTATTTCCGCAAGACGCCGGGCGCGCTCGCCCAGATCCGTGCGCCCCTCTACGAGGAGAAGGTGGTGAGCTACATCCTCGAACTCGCAAAAGTCACCGACAAGACCGTGCCAGCCGAAGAGCTCCTCAAGGCCGAGGAGGACGATGGCGATATGATCGGCGGACACGCTCACGACCATGATCACGATCATGACCACGATCATCACCACCACGGTCATGACCATCATCACGGCCATAAGCACGACTGAATTCAGGTTTCAGGGCGTAACGATCCGATAAGTCCGGCGGCATGGCGTGCCGCCGGTCAGCGAACAAAGGAAAGAGCGAGCATGAAAGATCCGATCGCCCAACTGACCTCGACCTTCTGGCCCAACGTCGTCGAGCAGACGAACCGCGGCATGCAGGTGTTCGACCTGCCGTCGCGGCTCCTCAAGGAGCGGATCATCTTCGTCACCGGTCCGATCGAGGACCATATGGCGGCATCGGTCTGCATGCAGCTGCTCTTTCTGGAGGCCGAGAACCCGAAGAAAGAGATTTCGATGTACATCAACTCACCGGGCGGCATCGTCACCTCCGGCATGTCGATCTACGACACGATGCAGTACATCCAGCCGCCGGTGTCGACGCTTTGCGTCGGCCAGGCCGCCTCGATGGGCTCGCTGCTGTTGAGCGCCGGCACCAAGGGCATGCGCTTCGCACTCCCCAATGCCCGCATCATGGTCCACCAGCCGTCCGGCGGCTTCCAGGGTCAGGCGAGCGACATCGAGCGGCACGCCGAGGACATCATCAAGATGAAGCGGCGGCTCAACGAGGTTTACGTCAAGCATACCGGTCAAACTTACGAGATGATCGAGAAGACGCTCGACCGCGACCACTTCATGACCTCCGAGGAAGCCCAGAAGTTCGGCATCGTCGATTCCGTGCTGAGCAAGCGGGCCGAGGGTGAGACGGCCGAGGCGAAGAAGGGCTAGGCCAGCCACATTTGAACCCCCGCGGGCCGCCGTTCCGACCGAATTGAGTGCAAGATTTTGTCTCGTCCGGCCGTCCTCTATGGTGACCGGACAAGAGTGGCCTTGCGATTGGTGTCAAGTGGCACCATTGCACAGGTCTGTGGTAATTGGGTCGCGACGGTCGAAAGGCCGCCGCAAGGAGCGTTCGAGCACCCTTGATCTTCACCTTCCCGACATGCTCAGATTGAAGGAGTTGCGGTGGAATGCTTCGTTTCGGCGAAGCGACCCTGCGACGGACTTAGGGTGTCGGCCAGAGTGATCGGACGATAGGCTGCTCAGCGCCCCCTAGCGGGCCAAGCAAGGCAAGGAAATGGCAGACAAAAATACCCTCTACTGTTCGTTCTGCGGCAAGAGCCAGCATGAGGTGAGGAAACTCATCGCCGGTCCGACCGTGTTCATCTGCGATGAATGCGTCGAGCTGTGCATGGACATCATCCGCGAGGAAAACAAAACCTCGCTCGTCCGCTCGCGCGACGGCGTTCCAACCCCGCACGAGATCTGCGCCGTGCTCGATGATTATGTGATCGGCCAGCCGCACGCCAAGCGCGTGCTGTCGGTGGCGGTCCACAATCACTACAAGCGCATCAGCCACGCCGCCAAGAACAACGATGTCGAACTCGCGAAATCGAACATCCTGCTGCTCGGCCCGACGGGTTGTGGCAAGACCCTGCTCGCCCAGACGCTCGCGCGCATCCTCGATGTGCCGTTCACGATGGCCGATGCGACAACGCTGACGGAAGCAGGCTATGTCGGCGAGGACGTTGAAAACATCATTCTGAAACTCCTGCAGAACGCCGACTACAACGTCGAGCGGGCGCAGCGCGGCATCGTCTATATCGACGAGGTCGACAAGATCAGCCGCAAGTCCGACAATCCCTCGATCACGCGCGACGTCTCGGGCGAGGGTGTGCAGCAGGCGCTGTTGAAGATCATGGAGGGTACGGTTGCCAGTGTACCCCCGCAAGGCGGCCGCAAGCATCCCCAGCAGGAGTTCCTGCAGGTCGACACGACGAACATCCTCTTTATCTGCGGTGGCGCCTTCTCGGGGCTTGAAAAGATCATCTCGCAGCGGGGCCGCGCCACCTCGATCGGCTTCGGCGCCAAGGTGCGTTCAATCGATGATCGTCGCCAAGGCGAGGTGCTGCGCGAGGTGGAGCCCGAGGATCTGTTGAAGTTCGGCTTGATCCCCGAGTTCATCGGCCGCGTGCCGGTGGTGGCGACACTCGAGGATCTGGACGAGGCGGCCCTCATCAAGATCCTGACCGAGCCCAAGAATGCGCTCGTCAAGCAATATGGCCGGCTGTTCGAGATGGAAGGCGTCAACCTCACCTTCTCCGAGGAGAGTTCTCAAGAGCGTCGCCAAGCGTGCCATCGAACGCAAGACGGGCGCCCGCGGCCTTCGCTCGATCATGGAAAGCATCCTGCTGGACACGATGTTCGACTTGCCCATGCTCAAGGGCGTCGAGGAAGTCGTCATCAGCCCCGAGGTGGTCGATGGTGGGGCCAAGCCGCTGCGGATCTACTCGGATCGGGCAGATGACGTGGCGGGCACGAGCGCGTGATCGTGCGCTCGGTCATCTGCTGATCTAGCGCTCGCTCGCGGGCGCAAACGTGCCGCAGTCGCATTCCGGGACACAGGTCTGCGAAAATCTCACCGAAAGGCACGCAAGCCTGCGCCCGGCGTGCTTGAAAAGACCAAATCATGGCATACTTGTTTTGATCGAGCCGTAGGGCTGGACCAAGGCGGGGTGCTCATGGGAGGCCCAGCCGACCGTCCAGCTGACGGACCTAAGAGGTGCCTGGCCGTGTTGCATTCCGCGAGCCGCCGGGGCCTTCACAGACCTGGAAGGAAATCCAATGGCTGACGAGTTCAAACGTCCGCAAGGGTCAGGGCTCCGAGAAGTTCCCGGTGCTGCCGCTGCGCGACATCGTCGTCTTTCCCTACATGATCGTCCCTCTCTTCGTCGGGCGCGAGAAGTCGATCAACGCGCTGGAAGAGGTGATGCGCTCCGACAAGCTCATCCTGCTCGTCGCCCAGAAAAATGCGAGCGACGATGAGCCGGCGACCAATGCCATTTATCCGGTCGGAACACTGGCCTCCGTGCTGCAGCTCCTGAAACTCCCGGACGGCACCGTGAAGGTGCTGGTCGAAGGCACGGCGCGCGCCAAGGTCGTCCGCTACACGGAGAACGCCAACTATTTCGAAGCCGAGGTCGAGCGCGTGCCCGACAAGGTTGGCACCGAGGAGGAGGTCGAGGCGCTGGCGCGCTCGGCCGTCAGCCAGTTCGATTCCTATGTGAAGCTCAACAAGAAGATCTCGCAGGAGGTCTTCGCGACGGTTTCGCAGATCGACGACCATTCCAAGCTCGCCGACACGATCGCCTCGCATCTGGCCATCAAGATCTCCGACAAGCAGGAGATCCTTGAGCTGCCGACTATCACCGATCGGCTCGAGCGCGTGTTCGGGCTGATGGAGAGCGAGATCTCCGTCCTCCAGGTCGAGAAGAAGATCCGTTCCCGCGTCAAGCGGCAGATGGAGAAGACCCAACGCGAGTACTATCTGAACGAGCAGATGAAGGCGATTCAGAAGGAGTTGGGCGACGGCGACGAGCGCGACGACATCGCCGAGTTCGAGGAGAAGATCGAGAACACGAAGCTCACCAAGGAAGCGCGCGAGAAGGCGCAGGGCGAGGTAAAGAAGCTTCGCCAGATGAGCCCGATGTCGGCGGAGGCGACCGTCGTCCGCAACTATCTCGACTGGCTGTTGTCGATCCCGTGGGGCAAGGCGCCCAAGATCAAGCGCGATCTTATCGAAGCCGAGCAAGTTCTCGAGGAAGAGCACTACGGCTTGGAGAAGGTGAAGGAGCGCATCCTCGAGTATCTGGCTGTCCAGCAGCGGACCAACCGCCTGAAGGGGCCGATCCTCTGCCTCGTCGGCCCGCCCGGCGTCGGCAAGACGTCGCTCGGCAAGTCGATCGCCAAGGCCACGGGCCGCGAGTTCGTGCGAATGTCCTTGGGCGGCGTTCGCGATGAGGCGGAAATCCGCGGCCACCGGCGCACCTACATCGGCTCGATGCCCGGCAAGGTCGTCCAGTCGATGCGAAAGGCCAAGAAGCCGAACCCGCTCTTCCTCCTCGATGAGGTGGACAAGATGGGCCAGGACTTCCGCGGCGATCCGGCGGCAGCCCTGCTCGAGGTGCTCGATCCCGAGCAGAACTCGACGTTCAACGATCATTACCTCGAGGTCGATTACGATCTGTCGGGTGTCATGTTCGTGACGACGGCGAATACGCTGAACATCCCGCCGGCCCTCATGGACCGCATGGAGATCATCCGCCTCGCCGGCTACACGGAGCTTGAGAAGATCGAGATCGCGCGGCGGCATTTGATCAAGGAGGCGCTCGCCTCGCATGGTCTCGAGCCGCACGAGTGGTCGCTCGACGACGATGGCCTGAAGGAGCTCATCCGCCGCTACACGCGGGAGGCGGGCGTGCGCTCGCTCGAGCGTGAGATCTCCAAGCTCGCCCGCAAGTCGGTGAAGGAGATCCTTGTCTCTGGCAAGACCAAGGTCGAGATCACCAAGGACAACATCGAGAGCTATCTCGGCGTGCCGAAGTACCGCTACGGCGAGATGGAGCGTGAGGACCAGGTGGGCGTCGTCACCGGCCTCGCCTGGACCGAAGTCGGCGGCGAGTTGCTCACCATCGAAGGCGTTTTGATGCCCGGCAAGGGCAAGATGACGGTGACGGGCAATCTCCGCGACGTCATGAAGGAGAGCATCCAGGCGGCCAACGCCTATGTGCGCTCCCGCTCGCTCGACTGGGGCATCATCCCGCCGTTGTTCGAGAAGCGCGACATCCACGTGCACGTGCCGGAGGGCGCAACGCCGAAAGACGGACCCTCGGCTGGTGTCGCCATGGCCACCGCCATCATCTCGGTGATGACCGGCATCCCGGTCCGCCGGGACGTGGCGATGACGGGAGAGATCACGTTGCGCGGCCGGGTGCTGCCGATCGGTGGCTTGAAGGAGAAGCTGCTGGCGGCGCTGCGCGGCGGTATGAAGACGGTGCTAATCCCGGACGAGAACGTCAAGGATCTGGCCGAAATACCGGACGAGGTGAAGGCCGCGCTCGAGATCGTTCCGGTCGCCCGCCTCGATGACGTGATCAAGGTGGCGCTGGTGCGCATGCCCGAGCCGGTGGTGTGGACCGAGGCGGCGGAAACGCCGCCGCCGGTGACCGACGCCGGCCAGCCGGGTGGGCTGACGGCACACTGAGCGGACTTCAGCTGAAGACTATTAACGCGCCGGGGAGCAATCTCCGGCGCGTTTTACTTTGTCCGATGTGCCCGCCTCTTAGATTAGAGCGTCACAGGATCGGCAATTCAAGGCGCTTCACGCGGAAAAGGAAAAGGGCGAAAAGCGCGGTGAACATGAGATCGCCGGCGACAATGGTGAGCGCAAGCGAGGTCGTCAGCCCGGCCTGATACATGGTGAGATAGTCGGCGGCGAAGAGCAGCTTACCGAGGATGCCAATGAGCACGATGCCGGTGTGGCGGATCGGGCGGAGCGCGACGGTCAGATAGCCGATCCCGAACACCAAGGCCGCGGCCCAGCCGCCCCTATAGATCGCCAGCATGGTCGGGTGGTCAAGCGTGCCGCCGAACATGCGCGTGTAGGCGCCAGCGCTATCGAAATAGCCCGGTATGGCGCCAGCGAAGTTCCAGAGCGCGGCCGCCACGAATAGAACCCGGGTCAGCAAGAGCTCAGTCCCGCTGAGTTCGCCCTGCGATGACATGATCATGAACTCCGTGCGAACAGCCGGCCGGCGAGCCAGGCCGGGACAAGCGTCGCCGGCAGCATGCTCTAGCAAAGGCTGTTGAAATGCAAATTTCGAGGGAATTTGATGCTCTCCTATGTCGAGCAAAATCTCGACCGACGTGTTCGGGTACGCTCAGCTCGATCACAGACGGCGTTTTCGTTCTCACCTGGAGCGGAGTTGTCGAGAATTTCAACAGCCTGCTAGAGCGGCGTGCGCAAAAGTGTGAAGCGGTTTTGCGCGAAACGCCGCGAAAAACCAATAACCTAGAGCATCGTGTTCGAGCACGATTAATCGCACGATGCTCTAGTATCAGGCCTTGCTAGGCATCTGAGCTTTCATGCCTTCAGCCGCGCGCGCGTAGCCGCCGGATGATCCATCGACAAAGTGGAAATGATCGTCCGTCATGAAGGACGGAACGATGCAGGTCATCTGCGCCTCGGGCTGGCGGTGCAACCCGTAGAAGACGGCGCCCGATTGGCGGGCCACATCCAGGCGCTGTTCGATTTTCGTGGCCAGTGCCTCGCTGCAATCGATCGTCAATTTCAGCCCGTCGTCGAATTTGCGGAAATCCGTGTTCGCCGATGTCGTCGTCTTGTAGCGCTTGGGATCGAAGCCACCGATCCTGATGCCGGTCATGTCGAAGAGGCGGGCGATGAAGGTTTGAATCTTGAGCTTGCGGCGCTGCTTGGCGAGCGGTGTTTCGCCACGCGAGGCTTTTGCCTCGAGCTCGAGGCCAGGCGGAGGCCAGCGGAAGCCGGGGCCTTCGGCTGGAACCGGATGTCCCCCGCGGCCTTCGGAGGAAAGCAGCCGCGTGATCTCGCCGACGGCCTGCACGAATCCCGGATGGTCGGCCCCCTTGGCTGGCGTCACGAGCAGCGAGACGATGACACCCTGACGGGAAGGGATCGGCTGCCAGCGGCAGGACAGGCCCTCGAGATTGGGAATTGTGCCAGGTGCGGCGGGTGGCACGGCGAAGCGGCCGGCCTTCATCTGCTTCTCCGCCCAGGCCATGCCGCCGCCCGCGAACATGGCGTAGCTCACATGGGGGCTCGCTTCGAAGCGGGCGACCGAGACGTCCATACCGGCGCTGCGAATGTCGCTGAGCGGCACCGTCGCCGCCCGGAGCGTCAGGCCGGTTTCGGCCTCGGCCCAGGTCTGCACGGCGGCCATGGCCTGCCGGAGCTTATCGAGCGCGGAGGCTGGGACGGCGAGCGCCGCCCCGTCGCCGCCGAAGACGAAGGGGAACGACAGGCCTTCGAGGTCATTGAGCGCCGCCGAGATGACGCTGGCGCCGACCATGTTGACGGCTTTGTAACGCCCTTCCGCGATCGCCCCCGTCGAGTTGACGACATCGGCCGTGCCGATGTGCCAGTCGGGGGGAAGTGGCCGGTAGCGGGAGAGGTCGAGGACGTCCGAGAAACGGGCGAAAGGCTTCAGCCCAGCGTAGAAGTCGTCGCTTCTCTCGGCGGTCATGACGGCGATCTCCTGGCCCCACGAGACGCTTATAGCCTGTCAGCTTCGCTGCCGCGACCGCCTGATGGCAGCCCGGAGCCGGTCGGGGGTTGCGGGTGCTACTAAGGTGCGCACACCGGTCGCGTGGTGGATCGCATTCATGATGGCCGGCGCCGTCGGGATGAGCGCCTGCTCGCCGATGCCCTTGGCACCATAGGGGCCGACCGGCGAGGCATCCTCGATCAGGATCGATAGGACGGGCGGCATGTCGCCGATGGTCGGGATCAAGTAGTCGTGAAGGTTCTCGCCGCGTCCGGGCGTGAACTCCTCCATGAGCGCGAGGCCAAGCCCCTGTGCGATGCCGCCCTCGATCTGGCCTTCCAGGAGGAGGGGGTTGATGGCGCGGCCGACATCGTGGGCGGCGGTGATCTTCAGAACCTTGACCGTGCCCAGCTCGGTGTCGACGGCGACCTCCGCCATGTGCGCGCCGAAGCCATAGACGGCATAGGGAATGCCCTGGCCGTCGGCGTTAAGCGGGGAGGTCGGCGGATCAAAGGTTTCTTCGGCCATGAGGGCATAACCGAAGTGTTCGGTAGGGAGCGAAGAGAGATCGATCCGGCGCTGGTGGTCACCGTCGGTGACGAGGAGCGCGGCGCCATCGATTGCAATCCGTGCGGTGTCGCCCGCATTGGCGAGGCGGAGCATCTTCTGGCGGAGCGTGCGCGCGGCAAGCTCGGCCGCCTTGCCGGTGACAAATGTCTGGCGCGAGGCCGAGGTCTTGCCGCAGTCGGGCGTGAGGTCGGTATCGGCCGAGACCAGATCGAAGAGCCCGATGGAAAGTCCGAGGGCATCCGCCGCAATCTGGGTGATGACCGTGTTCGAGCCCTGGCCGATATCGACCGCGCCTTGGTGCAGTGCCACGCGGCCATCCGGCTTCAAGCCGATACGGATGGTTGAAGGGTTCGCAAGCGAGGTGTTGCCGCAGCCATACCACATGCCCGCGACGCCGGCGCCGCGCCGGATCGGTCCATGCTCGCTCTCGTTGGCGCGGGACGCCACATCGAGCGCGCGCCGCCAATGCGGCCGCAGCGACTCCAGACACTGACGGATGCCGACGCCCTCGCCGATCACTTGGCCCGTCACCGTCGGTTGATCGGGCCTCAGAGCATTCAAGATGCGGAACTCGAGCCGATCCATGCCGAGCTTGTCCGCGAGCATGTCGTAGACCTGCTCCTGCGCCAGTGACACCTGCGGGACGCCGAAGCCGCGGAAGGCGCCGGCCGGCACGATGTGGGTGTGGATGGCTCGCGTCAGCGCGCGATAGTGCGGGACATGGTAGGGACCCGAGGCATGCACGGGCACGCGATTGGCGACCGTCGGGCCCCAGGAGGCATAGGCGCCCGTATTGAAGTCGCCCTGGACGTCGAGCGCGAGGAGTTTCCCATCGGTGGTGGCGCCAGCCTTGATGGCAATCCGCGAGGGATGCCGCTTCGTCGTCGAGAGGATCGAACTCGGGCCGCGTGTAGACCATCCGCACGGGACGATCGAGCAGCCAGGCGGCGAGCGCGATGTAGGGTTGCACCGAAAGATCGAGCTTGGAGCCGAAACCGCCGCCGACCGCGGTCGGCACGATGCGTACCTGCTCGGGCCGAAGTCCCAGAATGCGCGCCGTGTCGTCGCGGTCGAGATAGGGAGACTGCGTGCAGGCGGCGACCGTGATGCGATCGCCATGGCGCTCGGCATATCCGGCTTCCGGTTCGATATAGGCGTGTTCGACGAAACCGGTCTCGAAGGTTGCCTCGGCGGTGACGGCCGCCGCGCCGATATGGGCGTCGACATCGCCGCGCACGACCCTGCCCCGGACGAGGATGTTGCCCGGCCGGTTGGCATGGACGAGCGGCGCGCCCTCGGCGGTGGCGGCGTCGATGTCGAGTAGCGGCGGCAGCGGCTCCCAGGCGATGGGGAATTGGGCGAGGTCGAGATCGCGGACAACATCCGCATCGCCCACGATGAGCGCCACCGCCTCGCCCTTGAAGCGCGCTTCGATTTCGGCAAGCGCTGGCTGATCGGCGAGCGGCGGGATGACGCCGAAGCGGTTCTCGCCGGGAATGTCGGCGGCGGTGAAGACGCGCACGATGCCCTTGTGGCGGGCAACGAACGCGGCAAGATCGCCGAGACGGAACTTCGCACGATGATGCGGGCTGCGGATCGCGCGGGCCAGAAGCGAACCGTCCGGCCAATGATCGGCGCCGAATATCTCACTGCCCGTCACCTTCACCCGTCCGTCGAGGCGCTCAATGCGAGCGCCAACCGCCGAGCCAGCCTCCGGCAGCTCCGGCGCCGCGTTGGCCATGGTCGCCGTCATCACCGCATCGATGATCTTGCGGTAACCCGTGCAGCGGCAGAGCACTCCGCCGAGCGCATCGCAGGTCTCCTGCTCGCTGGGGCGTGGGTCGCGCTCCAAAAGCTCCGCGCCGGCGACGAGCATGCCCGGCGTACAGATACCGCATTGGGCGGCGCCGTGGCGGAGGAAGCTCGCTTGCAGGGCCGCACCATGTGTCGTGCCGTCGCCGAGGCCCTCCACAGTCACGACTTCGCGGCCGGCGACCTGGCCCGCCGCGACAAGGCAGGCGCACACCGACACGCCATCGAGGAGGACGGTGCAGGCCCCGCAATCGCCCGCATCGCATCCGACTTTCGTGCCGCGCAGGTTCAACCTCTCGCGCAGAACCAGCGACAGTCGGTCAGAGAACCGTGCATCGGTCGTGACGGCCCGGCCGTTGAGGCGGAAGGAGAGCGCTTGCGAAGGCCCGGGCGCAAGATCCTGCATCGCTCAGCTCTCAGTCGTGAGTTGAGCGATGGCGCGCCGCACGAGCGTTAGCGCGGCCTCGCGGCGATAAGCGCCGGTGGCACGGACATCGTCGATGGGAGAGAGGCCGGTGAGTTGGCCCTCGTGAACCCGCGACACCGCTTCGGCGGACCAGGGCGCGCCGATCAGCGTTGCTTCCATCTCGGGTTGGCGCTGGGCGACGGGCGAGCAGGCGCCGACCGCAATCCGCGCTTTGGCGATCCGGCCATCTGAGCTCTTCGCGAGAATGGCTGCGACCATGGCAATGGAGATGACGAGATAGCGCCGGGCGCCGAGTTTCACGAAACAAGAGGGGCCATCAATCGTGCGCGGCACGATCACGGCGGTGACGATCTCGCCCGGAGCGAGCGCCGTTTTTCGGTAGCCGGTGATGAATTGGGAGAGGGGCAGCCGGCGCAGCCCACCGGCTTTGGACGCGATCTCGATCTCGGCATCGAGTGTCAGCAGCGGCGGTACGCCATCGGCCGCCGGGGAGGCATTGCAGAGATTGCCGGCAATCGTTCCCGTATTCTGGATCTGTATCGAGCCGACTTCGCGGGCAGCGGCCTTGAGGCCGTCGAAGGCGCAGGGCAAGGGATAGCGAATGATCTCGCTCCATGTGACGCCAGCGCCGATGCGAATGTCCTTCGCGCCGATGACCATGGTTTTGAGCGCGTCAATCCGCGAGACGTCGACGAATGGCCCCGTCACCGGCTTGTCGCCCAGCGCCGGGAACACATCGGTGCCCCCGGCGAGTACCCGGCAGGTCGGTTGCGCCAGGAGAGCGAGCGCGTCGTCGAGCGTGGCGGGGCGCATATACATCGGGGTCTCAGCAGAGTTTGGCGAGCAGTGAGAGGAGCTGCTGCCGCTCGGTCGCTTCGAGTGGCGCGAGTGTCGCTTCCGTGATGGCCCGCGCTTTCGGGACGAGCCGTTGCACGAGTGCTTGGCCCGTGGATGACAGCGAAACGATGAGCAAGCGTTGGTCATCCGGATCGGCCGCGGAGGACAGAATGCCTCGTTTGGTCAGCCGGCCTACGACCCCTTTGACGGTTGCCGCATCCATCGCGGTCTCGCGGCCAAGCAGGTTCTGCGACAGCGGCCCGCGCTCAGCCAGCTTCGCCATCACCGCCCATTGCATGGGCGTGATGTCCTCGCCGATCAGGCCGGCGAACAGACCGGTGTGGCGCTGGCTGACCTTGCGCAGCACGAAGCCAACCTGCGCGTCCAGCGCGTAGGCCGGTCGCGAGGGCCGCCGCCGCGGGCGCTTCTCAATCGTCTCGTCGCGCGTCAGGGTCATATCTCCTACCGCAACCCATCCTCGCCCTTGATCTCGTGCTTGGTGAGGCCGCCGACGCGCGGATGCGGCCGGCCGCTGTCGGTCACGGCGACGGCGACGATGATCTCGTTGGCACGCGGAGCGTCGTTGATCCTCACCTCCATGCCGTCGAAATGGCTCCTGACGAAGGCCGCGTCCTTGTGGCCGAGCGGCACGTCGAGGGCGACGCCTGGCCCGCCGCGCTTCTTGGAGGAGGGAATGAGCGCCGCACCCTTGCCGAGCACCTTGCGGAAGGGGGCGCCGAGCTTGGGGTGGAGGAGGGCAGCCGCATGCTCAAGCTCACCATTCTCGCCGACGGCGGCCGCCTTGCCGTAACTCTCGATCTCTCCGCCGTCTATGCCCAGCGCCGCAACCGCCTTCTCGGCGAGCAGCTTGCCCAGCTCCTCGCCGATGTCGATGAGTGGCGTGAGGTCGTCGACATAGCGGCCAGCGAAGGGGTTTTCGATGACGGCGACGGCGGCTGCCCGGCGCGTCGCCGGCGTGACGGACTTGCCGCCTTCCTCGCGCGTCTCCTCGACGAAAGTGACGAGCTTGCGAATTTTGGCGCTCATCTCAAGCCATCCTTTCCGGTGATGTCCTTGGCCGCCAAGCCGCCGGCGCGGTCGTGCACGCGCGGACCCGTCGACATGGTCAGCGCATAGACGATCTCGCTGGCGCGCGGCGCATCGGCGAGCCCGACTTCCATGGCATCGAAGTGGCTGCGGACATAAGCCGCGTTCACATGGGCGAGCGGCACGTCGAGCCGCGTTCCCGGACCGCCGACTTTCTTTGTCGAAGGTACGATGGCCTTGCTGTCGCCGAGCAGCTGGCGCATGCCGTAGCCGCCCGGCGCATGCCAGAGCGCGCCGTGTTCCAATTCGCCGGCTTCGCCCACGATCGCGCCCTTGCCATAGGCCTCGATGGCCGACGGGCTGCCGCCGAGCGCCGCAATGAGGCGCTTGGCCATTTCGAGACCCAACGGTTCCAGATCCTTCATGAACGGCTGGATGTCCTCGACATAGCGGCCGGCGAACGGGTTCTCGATGACCGCGAGCACGGCACCGCGAAGGTTTGGCATCGCAGGGGCCGGACCGCCCTCGTGCCGCGTTTCTTCGACGGTGACGACAATCTTGCGGATCTTCACCTCAGGCATGGACATGGTCCTCGAGCAATGCCGATTGGGTTCCGACGATGCGGGTTTCACCCTGCAGATGCAAGGCAGCGGCGTGAATGCGGCCGTGCGAAACGAGACTTTCGGCGACGGACGAACCGAGATCGAGCGCGCGGGCTTTCTCGCCCCGGTTGAACGACGGGACATCGCGCGTGACCAGCAGATCACGGAGATCGGACTCGGGAAGCAGCTGAGATGCGGGTACGCGCCGGATGCCCGGATGATCGCCAAGATCGACCGCATTGGCGATGATGGTCGCCGCCGCGTCGGCATCGGCGGCACGTGCGGCCAGCACGGTCACAGCGTCGGCGACGCCGAGCGAGAAGCTTCGTCCCCGCCAACCGCTGGTGGCGATGCCGCGCACTGGCTGCTCCGCGGCAATGCGGGCGTGGGCAAACAGCGAAGGCCTATCCGGCCGATCGACCAGACCGATCTCGAACGATTGCCCCGGCGCCAGATGCAGCGCGATGTCGCCGCCGTTGTTGACGTAGGCGCGATCGAGCATCGCAGCACTCGCCATGGCGGCCAGCACCGCCTCGGCGACGGCCCCGGCAACAGCGGCCATCGGCGTGATGAAGATCTCGCTGGCATAGGGCGCTACCGCCGCGCGCATACGCCGCGCGATCGGGGTTTGGAGGCGGCAAGCTTCGGTACTCACTTGGCGGCGCAACTCAGGCAGCTCCGCGCAAAGCCCCGCGAGCATTCCGTCGAACCGCCGCGCCGCCGCCCGATAGGCCGTTTCGACAGCAGCTCTCGCACCCCAAGCCTCGATGACGAGATCGATTGGTCCATCCTGGAGATGCAACCGGCCGTCAGTGAGCCGCGCGGCCTGCGGCGGCGGCCAGCGCGGACGGATTTCGGTCGCGGCCTCAATCATGGCGACGTGATCCATTGGATTTCACGACCGGCCACGGGTTATCGGCGTGGTTGGCAACGGGGCGTACGCCGTCGCTAAACGTCAGCTCGCCGACATCCCGAATGCGATCCGCATAACCGCCGAGCGCGATGTAATCCTCGCGCCGCATGGTGAACTCGATGGGCGCGACGAGCGCCGGCGTCGGCACATAGCCGAAGGCGTTGGCGGGCAGCCGCGTCACGTCGACCATGAAGGTGATACCGCCGCCTGGCCAGATGTAGACGGGCGCTCCACCCGAGGTGACGGTCGTCAGAGCCTCTTTCACCGAGCGCGTAAGGTGTACGGGGTTCTCCGTGACGCCAGCGCGCAGCGAGCCGCCCGCACCGCCCATGAACAGCACCGAGCACAGCGCCGGCTCGCAATTCTCCTTGATGCGATCGACGGAAACCCGGAGTTCGGGAGGTAGATCGCGCACCACCGGTTGCAGTGAGTCGTCCAACTCGAAATAGGCATGTTGCTCGCCGGTGGTCGAGACCATCAAGAGTCTCAATCCCGGCCAAGCCTCCTTCGGATTCCAAGGTCCGAGGATCGTCAGTGGATCGGAGATGTCGGTGCCGCCCCAGCCGGTGCCCGGATTGGCGACGCGGAAGTAGCGGCCGGGCGTCGAGCGGCGGCCCTTGATCTTGATGCCTGTACCGGGAATGCCGAGGAATTTGCCGGCCTGATGTTCGGACAAGACGCCGGTGATGTGATCATCGACGACGACGACATCGTCGATTTTGCCGTGCCACTGCTGGGCGAACATGCCGATGGTCGCCGAGCCGCAGCCGACGCGCATGCGCTCTTCCCTGGCGCCGTTGACGATGGGAGGCTGGCCCGCCTGCACGACGACGCTCGCGCCCTCGTCCACGCTGAGCTCCACCGCGCCGCCGTTGGAGAGCGTCAGCAGCGTGTCGCAGGTGACGCGGCCCTCCTTCTTCGAGCCACCCGTCAGGTGGTGGACGCCGCCGAGGGACAGCATCTGCGAGCCGTACTCGCCCGTCGTCACATGCCCGACCGGCTCGCCCTCGGCGCGAACGAGATTGCGTTCGGGGCCCAGATGCCGATCGGTATCGATCTTCACCTTGACGCCGCAGTAGCTGAAGATGCCCTCGGTGACGACCGTCACCATATCGACGCCTTCGACCCTCGAGGAGACGATGAAGGGGGCGGGCTTGTAGTCGGGATAGGTGGTGCCGGCGCCGATGGCGGTGACGAAGGTGTCTTGCCCGCGCACAATGGTGCCGTCCCAGGCGCCGGGCGAGTGGAAGGGGACGACGGGATTTCCGGCTGTCAGCGCGCGGTCGAGGACCACATGCGGATCGGTGCGCACGAGCCTGCCCGCGTGATTGGCGTAGCGGTCGCAAGCCCCCGTCATCCCGTCGCGGATGTAGCAAAGCACGGGACACGCATCACAGCGGATCTTGCCGTCGCCAGGAGCCGTATCTGCGGGAACTTCGCTCATGCGTGCGCCGAGGGGATCGTTTGCACACGAATAGTGCGGCCGCCCGCGCGCGGTGTCAAGAAGCCGGCTGTGGCCGTCCCCTACAGAATGAAATCGTTCTTCGTCAGATTGATCAGCTTGTTGAGCTCGATCATGAGGTCGGGCACGCCATCGCCGGTGATATCGGCCATGACGAAGGTGTGGCCGCTCGACTTCTGGTAGCGGAGCTCGCCCGCTTCGCCTGTGAACAGCGCCGTGCCGATGAACTTGAAGGCCTGGTTGCCGCCCACCGTGCTCGTGGCGTCGATGGTCGAAAGGTCGATATCGTCGACGAGATGCTGGAAATCGAGAATGAAATCGCGGCTGCCGAGCTTCTCTTGGCTTTCGAGCTTACTGTCGAAATCGAAGATGTCGCGGCCTGCGCCACCACTCATGATGTCGCCGCCGAGGCCACCGATGACGAGATCGTTGCCGTCGCCGCCGTAGAGGGTGTCGTTGGCGAAGCGGCCTTCGAGTCTGTCATTACCGGCGCCGGCGACGGCGATGTCCTTGCCCTTGCCCATGATGAAGCGGTCGGCGAACTTGGAACCGTCGATCTCCTCGATGCCGGTGAGCCTGTCGGTCGAGCCGAAGCCGTCCCGGACCGTGCCCGTGCCCGCCACCGACTGCGACATGGTGACGACGATGCCGGCGGCGGAGGGGGCGTAGTTGGCGATGTCGGTGCCGCCACGGCCGTTGATGGCATCGGCGCCGCGTCCGCCGTCGAAGGATTCTCGGAGTACACCGTTCGAGCCGCGCAGATCGTCGGCGAATTTTGTGCCGACCACCTGATTGATTCCTGAGAGCGTATCGACGCCCACCTTGGCGCCATCGGCGGTCGCACCATCCATCGATCGGCTGGTGCCGGCGCTCAAGTCGACGAAGACGCCGGCCTCGGCCGAGGAGAATATGAGCGCCGTTTTGCCGTTGCCATTGATGGTGTCGTTGCCGTCCGCGCCCTCGACTTGGAAGAAGCCGCCAAACGCGCCCGTGAACGAGCTGGCGATGGTGATCGTGTCGTTGTTGCTCGAACCGGTGAAGGCGTCGATCCAGTTGAGCGTGTCGGTGCCGATCGTGGTGTTCGTAGTGTCGGCGGCGACGGCCGTGCCGCCGGTGTTGCGGATCGTAACGATGACGCCGGTGGTGGCCCCGGAGTAGTTGGCCGAGTCGAAGGCGGCGTTGGCGGCACTCGCGGCCCCGTTGAAGGTGTCGTTGCCCGCACCAGCAATGCCGCCGACGAAAAGGTTGAACCCGCCGAGCCCGGTCATGGTGTCGTTGCCGGCGCCGCCGTAAAAGCGGTCGGTGGCGTTACTGCCGGTCATCGTGTCGTTGCCGGCGAAAGCCGTCTCGAGCAGCCGGTCCGGGAACAGGTTGGGGAACGCCCAGGCTGTCGGCAGGCTGAGGTTGAGGCCGGTGACGGTCTCGATGAGGTTGCCGGCAGCGTCCACGCGCTGCATGGCAGTCACCGTGCCGGCGGTTGGCACGTTCGAGCCGTTGAGGGCGAAATCCGTGCCGACTAGGATCGTGAAGGTGGCGTCGGTGTTGTCGAGCCTGATTGAGGTCGCGCCGACCGATCCGGGTACCACATTCCAGTCGGTCTCAGTGAACCACGGGTCATACGCGCCAGCGAACGTCGTTGCGGTGTATGTAGCCATGATAAACCCTACTGAAAACAGCACCTAAGGCATCTGACCAGTTGCAAGACTAGGCCCAAGTGGCGGGCCGGTCCAGCAGTGGATTGTATCGCACGCCAAAGGCAGGCCCGCTCCCCGCAGATGCTGCGCGAATCGCGAGTGAGCGGAGATAAAACTAGAAGTAGTGTATTAACGAGTCATTTACGCACGCGCAACCTGGGGATGTGCGGTTGGCGAGAGCTGCGCTGTCAGCCCTGCAGCGTGATCTCCGCGATCGCGGCACGCAATCGATCGATGCCCTCGCCCGTCTCGGATGAGGTCGCCACGAGCAGCGGAAACGCCGCCGGGCGCCGGGCAATGGCCGCCGCCGTCCGCGCGATGAGCCCGCTGGGCTCGCCCGTCGCGATCTTGTCGAGCTTCGTCAACACGATCTGGTAGGAGACGGCGCTCTCGTCCAGCATCGCCATGATCTCGAGGTCGATCTCCTTGATGCCGTGGCGGCTGTCGATCAGCAGGAACACGCGGCGCAGCGAGGAGCGGCCCCTGAGGTACTCTCGGATCAGCTCGTTCCAGGCCTCGACCTTGTCCTTGGGTGCCGAAGCGAAGCCGTAGCCGGGCATGTCGACCATCAGGAGCGGGACGTCCTTCGTCGTGAAGTAATTGAGCTCCTGCGTGCGGCCGGGCGTGTTGGACGTGCGGGCAAGGCTGTTCCTGCCGGTCAACGCATTGAGGAGGCTCGACTTGCCGACGTTCGAGCGACCGGCAAAGGCGATCTCCGCCTCGGTCTCGGGCGGCAGATGAGCGAGCGAGGGGGCGCCCTTCAGAAACGTCCACTCACGCCGGAACAGCGCTTCACCGCGCAGCAGCGCATCCTTCTCGAACGTGGCGAGTGGCGGGAACTCAGGCTCGGCCGCGCTCGAAGGCTCGACGGGTGGCAGCGTCACGCTTTTTTTTTCTCGTTGCTGTTGCGGCCCCAGATCCAGCCGATGTCGTCCATGAGGTTTTCCCAGAGCTTAATCTTCACGCCGTGCCGGCTCATGATGTAGCTCTGCTGCAGGATCGACAACGTGTTGTTCCACGCCCAGTAGATGACGAGGCCGGCCGGGAAGGTGCCCAGCATGAAGGTGAAAATGACCGGCATCCAGGCGAAGATGCGCGCCTGGACCGGGTCCGGCGGGGGCGGGTTGAGCTTCATCTGCAGCCACATGGTGACGCCCATGATGAGCGGCCAGATGCCGAGCATCAGCATCTGCGGCGGCTGCCAGGGGATGAGGCCGAAGAGATTGAAAATGGTCGTTGGATCGGGTGCCGAGAGATCCCTGATCCAGCCGAAGAAGGGCGCGTGCCGCATCTCGATGGTGATGAACAGCACCTTATAGAGCGCGAAGAAGACGGGGATCTGGATGATGATCGGCAGGCAGCCGGAGAGCGGGCTCACCTTCTCCTTCTTGTAGAGCTCCATGATCGCCTGCTGCTGCTTCATGCGATCGTCCTTGAAGCGCTCCTGGATTTTCTGCATCTCCGGTTGGAGCAGCTTCATCTTGCTCATCGACGCGTAGCTCTTGTTGGCCAGCGGGAAGAACAGCAGCTTCACGAGCACGGTGACGCCGAGGATGGCGAGACCAAAATTGCCGACGAGCTTGTAGATCCAGTCGATGACGTAGAAGAGCGGCCGCGTCAGGTAGTGGAACCAGCCCCAGTCGATGAGCTTGTTGAAATTGTGGATGCCGAGCTTCTCCTCATAGGCATCGATTGGCCGAACCTCCTTGGCCCCGGCGAACAGTCGCGCCTCGACGCTTTCGGTGGCGCCGGGCGCCACGGTTACGGCCTCGAGGGCATAGTCGGCCTGATAGGCGACCTTCTTGTCCTGGAAGCGTTTGAAGTTTGCCGAGATCGGCTTCTGCTGGTTGGGAACAAGTGCGGCAGCCCAATACTTGTCCGTGATGCCGAGCCAGCCGCCCGTGCTCTTGAAGGCGGCGGCTCCGTCCTCCGCGAGATCGGAATATTTATACTCCTGCAGCTTGCCGTCGGTCAGCACGCCGACCATGCCCTCGTGGAGCACGAAAAAGCCTGCGACCTTGGGCTCGCCGTGGCGGGAAATTAGGCCGTAGGGAACCAGGGACACGGGCGCGCTGCCGGTGTTGCGCACCTCGTCGCGCACCGTGAACATGTACTGCTCGTCGACCGCGATGGTCCGGCGGAACACGAGGCCCTCGCCATTGTCCCAGGTGAGCGTGACGGGTTTGGCCGCCGTCAGCGGACCTTCTCCCTCGCGCGACCAGGGCGTCTCGTGGCCCGGCAGCTTCAGCCCGGGCGTGGCGCTCGTCCAGCCGAACTCGGCGTAGAAAGCGCCCTCCGTGCCCGAGGGGGAGAACAGGACGACGTTGGCGCTGGCCGGGTTGGTGGTTTCCCGGTACTTGCGCAGCACGAGGTCGTCGATCCGCCCACCCTTCAGGGAAATCGAGCCCGTGAGCTCCGGGTTGTCGATGGCGACACGCGGCGCCGCGGCAAGAATTTCCGCCCGCGGTTTGAGGACATCGGTGGCCGGGCTCATCGCCGCCGATCCCGGCGCGTCGGGTGCCGTGCTCGCATCGGTGGAGGCGCCCGGTTGCTTTTGGGCCTGCTCGAGTTGCTCGCGCCGCTTCTGATCCTCCTCGATCTTCGGCCCGGCGTAAAACACCTGCCAGCCAACGAGCACCAGCATCGAGAGCACGATGGCGAGGATGAAGTTGCGATTGTTTTCAGGTTGCTGCATGAGCCCTGGAGCGCCTTGGTGAGGTGTGGCGGCCTTGGTTAAGGCGCGATGGTTGGTCGCCGCAATAACCGAAGTTGCCGGAAATTGCCACGGCCACGTGCGCGCAGCGGGCTCAATCCGGGCCCCGCGGCTTGCCGTGGACCTTCCCCAGCGCCATCCGGACGTCCGCGACGAGCTGGTCGAACGGCCGCTTCAGCGCAGCCGGACGACCGATCACGACGTAGTCGTATCCCTGGCAGGCTTCGTCGAGCGCTCCCGCACGCAGAGCCTCTCTGAGCCGCCGGCGGATCCGATTGCGCACGACTGCCGGCCCGAGCTTCTTCGTGACGGTCAACCCGAAACGCGGCGAGGGGTCGATCCCAGGTGTGGCTGGGCGCGATTTCGCCTCGAGCACGAATGCTGGCGTCGCCCATTTGGCGCCGCCACGCACGGCCAGAAACTCGGCCCTCTTGCGCAGCGTGACGAGAGAAGATTGAGCCCGCTCCGGCACTTAGGCCGACAGGCGCTTGCGCCCCTTGGACCGGCGGCGCGCCAGGACGAGCCTGCCACCCCGGGTCGACATGCGTTGGCGGAAGCCGTGCCGGCGTTTGCGGACGAGCTTGCTCGGCTGATAAGTCCTCTTCACGACCGAAATCTCCCGTGACGGCAATCGGGGCCAATGCAACCCGGTCCCTCGGCAGCGTGCCGGGCCGGGCGGGCCTCCCATGCAAAAGTGATGGCGCTGCTTATAAGGGGGAGGCCTCGGGAAAGTCAAACAGCGGGTGAGGTGACTGGGAACATGGGGCCCAGTCAACGATTCTGACGGCCCATCACGAGTGCTTGAGAAAACGGCGGCTCGGCGTGCCCTGGCGCCTATCTTCACTTATTGAAGCGGGGATCGCTCCCGTCTGCAGCATTGGGAAATCGACATGGCGCATGTGCCCCAGGGCGGTCTGACGACCCGGCGATCCGTCCTTGCGGGCCTCGGCTGTGGGACGTTTGCCGCTGTACTGGGGGATCAACCGGCGCATGCCGCGAACCTGCGACAAAGATTTGGTACCGCGGACGGCGAGGCTTCCGTGCGGCTGGATCACGGCCCGTGGGGCAGTCTTCTCGAGCGCTATGTGAGGCCCGGCGGAGATGGTGTCGCCCGGGTCGGCTACGCCGCATTCAAGGCTTCGGGCCGGCCGGAGCTCGCGGAGTATCTGGCGATGCTGCAGGCCGCCGATCCGTACACCCTCGGCCGGCAGGGCCAGATCGCCTTCTGGGCCAACCTCTACAATGCCAAGACAATCGACATCGTGCTCGCGCACTATCCGATCCGCTCGATCAAGGACATCGATCTCGGCGGCAGCCTGTTGTCGGCCTTCACGGGCGGGCCCTGGTCGGCCAAGGTCGTCCGGGTCGCCGGGATCGAGCTCAGCCTCGACGACATCGAGCACGAGATCCTCCGCCCGGTCTTCCGTGATCCCCGCAATCACTATGCCGTCAACTGCGCCTCGATTGGCTGTCCCGATCTGCAGGTGAAACCCTTCGAGCCCGATACGCTCGAAGCATCCCTTGACCGGGCGGCGCGGGCTTACATCAATCACCCGCGTGGTGTGTCAGTGGCCACCAATAGGCTGACGGTCTCGAGTATCTACGATTGGTTCCAGGATGATTTCGGAGGCAGCAAGCGTGGTGTCCTGAAGCATCTGCGCGCGAATGCCGATGCAACCCTTGCGGCCGCACTTTCCGGCGTGTCGTCAATTGCTGGATATGCCTATGATTGGTCCTTGAACGATGTCTGAGGCGGGGCGAACGATGGCGAGTGCGGACAAACCGGGCGGACTGGCGCGCCATCTCCCGCTTGGCCTCATGATCGCGGCGGCGCTCTTCGGCTACGCCATGGGCTGGCATCGCTATCTGTCGCTCGAGCATCTGGCCGCGCACTATGACCACCTGCGGACAACGATCGCGGCGAACTTTTGGGCATCGTTGTTGCTGTACATGCTCATCTACATCGCGGTTATCGCCCTGTCGCTGCCGGGCGGGGCGATTGCGACACTGGCCGGCGGCGTTCTCTTCGGCTGGCTCTGGGGTGGCAGCGCGACCGTCATCGCCGCCACCATCGGCGCTTCGATCGTGTTCTGGATCGTGCAGACGTCGCTCGGCCGGCTCCTGGCCGAGCGTGCCGGGCCCTGGCTGCAGCGCCTCAGGGACGGGTTCGAGCAGAATGCGCTGAGCTACATGCTCTTCCTCCGGCTCGTGCCGGCCTTTCCCTTCTTCGTCGTCAACGTCGTGCCGGCCTTGCTGGGCGTTCGCTTTCGGACCTATCTGATCGGAACGCTCGTTGGCATCTTGCCCGCGACTTATGCGTTCTCCTATTTTGGCTCTGGGCTGGGCCTCGCCATCGAAGCGCAACATGCGGCGCGCCTTGCATGTCTGGCCCGGCAAGCCAACGAGTTCACCCTCGCGTGCGGTCTCGGCATCGATACAAGCGCGCTGCCGCTCGGCCGGCTCACCGTCGCCTTTGCCGCCTTGGCCCTGATCGCCTTGCTGCCGATCGCTCTGAAGCGCTGGTGGCCCGGCAAGGCAGGTTAGCGGCCAAGACCGCATTCGAGTTTCCGTCCAACTTGGGTTAGAAGCGTGTCGTCACCGGTGAGGGCGTCACCGGGGGAGGAGACTCATGAGCGAGCGGCTGTCTGTGGATCTCTGCATCATCGGCGCGGGCTCCGGGGGCTTGAGTGTCGCGGCCGCGGCCGCCCAGCTCGGTGCCAAGGTGGTGCTGATCGAGAAGGCGCGCATGGGCGGCGACTGCCTCTGGTCCGGCTGCGTTCCATCCAAGTCTCTGATAGCGGCTGCCAAAAGCGCTCATCGCATGCGCACGACCCGACCGTTCGGAATCAATCCGGCGACCCCCGCCGTCAATCCGAAGGCGGTCGCGGCGCACATCCAGGGCGTCATCCGGGCCATCGAGCCCAACGACTTCGTCGAGCGCTTCACCGGCCTCGGCGTCAAGGTCATCCTGGCGCCCGGCCGGTTCCTCGATCCCAAAACTGTCGAGGCCGGCGACTACGCGATCAAGGCGCGCCGCTTCGTCGTCGCGACGGGCTCCTCACCCGTCATTCCCCCAATTCCCGGTCTCGACTCCGTGCCCTACTTCACCAACGAGACGATCTTCGAGCAGGGTGAGCGCATCGAGCACCTGATTGTCATCGGCGGCGGCCCGATCGGCGTCGAGATCGCGCAAGCCTATCTGAGGCTGGGTTCGCGCGTGACCGTGCTCGAGGCCATGAAGATGCTCGGCAAGGACGATCCCGAGCTGACCGAGCCGCTGATCGAGCGGCTCCGGCAGGAGGGCCTCGTCATCGGCCAGGGCGTCAAGATCGACGGCATCACGCCGCGCGAGGGCGGTGGCATCCGCGTTTCTGTCTCAGCCGGCGGCGAAAGCGACGTGCTCGATGCCAGTCATCTGCTGATCGCGACGGGCCGGCGTCCCAACACGGAGGGGCTCGGGCTCGACGAGGCCGGCATCAAGCACGATCGGACCGGTATCAAGGTCTCGAGCGGCCTGGTCACCTCGAACAAATCCGTCTATGCGATCGGTGACGTGACGGGGGGCCCGCAGTTCACCCATGTCGCAAACTACCATGCCGGCATCGTCATTCGGCGAGCGCTATTCCGCCTGCCGGCGAAAGTCGACAGCGGCGTCATCCCCTGGGTCACCTACACCGACCCTGAGCTCGCCCATGTGGGCTTGAGCGAGGAGGCGGCGCGCAAGCAGTATGGAAACCGGTTGAGCGTGCTGCGCTGGCCCTATGCCGAGAACGATCGCGCCCAGGCCGAACATCAGACCGAGGGCTTCGTGAAGGTCATCACCACGCGCGACGGCCGCATCTTGGGCGCGAGCATCCTGGGCGCGGAGGCCGGCGAGCTCATCCACACCTGGTCGCTTGCGATTTCGGCCGGCCTCAACATCAAGGCCATGGCGCAGTATGTTGCGCCCTATCCGACGCTGGCGGAAATCAACCGCCGGGCGGCCACGACCTTCTTCGCCTCCAAGATCGGTAACCCCTGGGTCAAGACGGCGTTGCGCCTCTTGGGCGGGATACGCGGCGCGTAGACCATCAATGAGCGCTCCTCAGCAATACGCGCGATCCGGGCTCGGCCTGTCGGCCAAGCTCCTGCTGCTGACGTCGCTATTCGTCATGCTGGCGGAGGTGCTGATCTTCGTCCCCTCGATCGCCAATTTCCGCATCAACTGGCTGATGGACCGTCTGGAGGCCGCGCAAATCGCCTCGATCGCCGCCAAGGCCGCCCCCAATGGTGTGCTGCCGGAAATGCTGCGCGAGGAGCTCTTGCGGTCGGCCTCCGTGCGCGGTGTCGCCATGAAGACGAATGATCAGCGCCTACTGATTCTGGCCGAGGAGATGCCTCCCGATATCGACGAGCACTATGATCTCAGAACCGACAGCGTCATCAAGAAAATCTGGGATGGACTTCGCGTTTTCATCACGCCCGCCGGCCGCACGATCCGCATCGTCGGCGAGCCCGGTATGAACGCCGGCGACTTCATCGAGATCATCATGTCGGAAGCGCCTCTGAAGGCGGCGATGATCGGCTTCGCGCTCAACATTCTCTGGCTGTCGATCGTCATCTCGCTGGTGACCGCGGCGCTCGTCTATCTTGCGCTGCATCGCCTGCTGGTTCGCCCCATGCGGCGGTTGACCGAGAGCATGGTGGCCTTCAGCGAACGCCCCGAGATCGCCGACCGGATCATCCGGCCTTCGGGGCGGCGTGACGAGATCGGCACCGCCGAGCAGGAGCTCTCGGCGATGCAGTCCGAGCTCGCTTCGACGTTGCAACAGAAAACGCGGCTCGCGGCGCTGGGACTAGCGGTCAGCAAGATCAATCACGATCTGCGCAATTTGCTCGCCACCGCCCAGCTCATCTCGGACCGCCTGGGCACCGTCCAGGACCCGACCGTCCAGCGCGTCACGCCCCGCCTCATCGCCTCCCTCGACCGGGCGATCCGGCTGTGCGCCGATACGCTGCGCTACGGCCAGGCGAAGGAACCTGCGCCCGAGCGGCGGCGTCTGGCGCTTCTGCCCCTGGTGCAGGGCCTGGTCGAGGAGCAGGGACCAATCGCCAAGGGGGCGATCAAGGTCTCGATCGATGTGCCGGCAGGTCTCGAGATCGACGCCGATCCCGACCAGCTCTACCGCGTGCTGTCGAATCTCGTGGTCAATGCGGCCCAGGTGCTCGAGGCGGAAGCGGGTGCCGGCGAGCGGCGTATCGCCATCATGGCCCGGCGCAATGGGCGGGTGGTCGTGATCGATGTTTCGGACAATGGGCCGGGCATTCCGGAGCGTGCCCGCAGCCATCTCTTCGAGGCATTTCAAGGCAGCGCCAGGGCCGGGGGCACCGGGCTCGGGCTCGCTATTGTCGCGGAGCTTGTGAGAGCGCATGGCGGCGAGGTGGAACTCGTCGAAACCGGGACAGGCACCACCTTCCGCGTGCGCCTGCCCGATCGGGAGGCCGTCGAGCGCTCTACGCGGTGATGTCCGGCTGAACCGGGCGCGCGATGACCGCGCCGGATGGCGTCCCGAGCCGCCGCCGGGCCCGCGCGATTTCGCGACAGCCCTTGCCTTAGCCCCGCCGACCCATTAGATGTGCCGCTCCAATCAGGGGCCGGCTGTCGGCCGACCCTTGAGCGTGCGCGCATCAAGGCCCGCACCGGGCGCCGGTAGCTCAGTTGGATAGAGCACCAGACTACGAATCTGGGGGTCGTGGGTTCGAATCCTTCCCGGCGCGCCATCGTTTATCTCACAAGATCAGACGGATACGAAGAGAACAAATGTTCTCACTGCGCTTCAGTCATCATAATTTAACCACGCGCTGCCGCCCAGACGCTGCCAAGTCCGCGGTTCAAGACCGCCGTCATACTCCGAGCGCTGAAGCTCGGGGCTGGCGCCGGAGTCACCGCGTCAGAACTCTCATTTTAAAGAGACTGCGCCCACTTAACGCAACCGCCGTGCGGCACCACGCATGCAATTCAGCAGAACTGTGCTAGTGTCGCGATCAGCCCGCCACAATCGGCCGCCGCCCGAGGCGGTCGACTGTCCACTGAGCCACTGATGCTCGATCGGACCGCAGCGAGGCAGAAAGGTTCACCTGCTCAGCTTCCTGCGTCGTGTCCTCAATCGTGCGCCTTCCGCGCCGTGGGACAACCGCGAAGCGATCCGCGAGGAGCTGTTTGGCGTCGAACGTCTCGAGGAGCACGGCCGAAGTCTCGCTGCGGCGCAAGCGGTCAGTCGCAAGGTAACCCGTGGGCATTCCCTTTCCCGCCGGCTTACTGACAATGCGGATGTCCTTTTCAGAGCCCATCAAACCATTGCGGCATCGATCGCGGCTGATCAGGCGATCACACCGGCAGCTGAGTGGCTCGTCGACAATTACCATCTGGTCGAGCGGCAGATCCGTGCCATCCGCTCGGACCTGCCGGCCGGATTCTATCGCCAGCTCCCAAAGCTGACCACTGGTCCGTTCTCCGGCTATCCGCGTGTCCTGGGCGTTGCCTGGGCCTTCGTGGCTCACACCGACAGTCGCTTCGATGCCGAGATGCTTCGCCGCTTCGTTGCCGCCTACCAGCGGTAGAGCCGCTGACCATCGGCGAGCTGTGGGCGGTCGCGATCACCTTGCGGGTCGTCCTTGTCGAGAACTTGCGGCGCATCGCCGAGCGCATCGCCGACAGCAGCGACGCACGGCAAGTCGCCGACAGGCTGGCTGACCGGCTGCTCGGTGCCAAGGGCCGCGAGCCGGAGACTTGCGAGGACGGTGTTTGCTGGTCTTGAAGGCCGGCCGCTGCCGCGATCGCTTGTCGTCCAGCTCGCGCAGCGGCTGCACGATCCTGATCCGCGCATCCTTCCGGCACTGAGTTGGCTCGACGCACAGTTGGCGAAGCAGGATACGACAGTGGAAGCGGTCGTCGCCGACGAGCATCAGCGCCAGGGTGCGGCCACCGTTACCGTCCGCAACATCATCACAAGCATGCGTTCGATCTCGGACGCCGACTGGACCCTGTTGTTCGAGCGGATGAGTGAAGTCGACATCGCCCTGGCGGAGGACCCAGGCTTCTCGGCGATGGACTTCGCAACCCGCAACCTCTACCGCAGTGCCGTCGAAGCCCTCGCGCGCCACTCCCCCCACAGCGAAATCGAGGTCGCGCGTCTCGCCGTTGCAGCGGCCAAGAGAGATCGGCCGACAACCACCGGCGTCGAAGCCGATCGGCAGCGCGATACGGGCTATCACCTGTTGGCGGGTGGCCGTCGAGCATTCGAGTCCGAGATTCGCTTCCGGCCGTCGCTACGCAATTGGGTCCGCCGCTGTGGACGAGGCTTCGGCGTCGGCGGCTATGTCGTGCCCATCATAATTGTAGCTGCGGCGCTGATGGCGCCGCCGCTCATGGTCCTATCGGCCAGCGGAGTGGCTTTGCCGGTTTTGCTGTTGCTGGGATTGCTTGGTTTCATTCCGGCCATTGATGCGGCCGTCGCCGTGGTCAATCGCGGCATCACCCAGGATTTCGGAGCGACACTCTTGCCGGCGTTGGCGCTGCGAGATGGCATCCCCACGGAGTTGCGAACGTTGATCGCGGTGCCGACATGCTGACGACCGAGGCTGGGGATCGCAGAGCAGATCGAGCGCCTGGAAATACATTATCTGGCATCTCTCGAGGGCGATATCGCGTTCGCATTGCTGTCGGATTGGGTGGACAGCGCGAGCGAGAAGATGGAGGAGGACGAGGATCTGCTGGCCGCCGCCCGCGCAGGCATCGATCGCCTCAATCAACGGCATGGCCCCGCACCCGGAGGTCCACGGTTCCTGTTGCTGCATCGCCGCCGGCAATGGAATGCCGGTGAGGGCAAGTGGATTGGCTGGGAGAGGAAGCGCGGCAAGCTCCACGAGCTGAACCGGCTGCTGCGCGGAGCCACGGACACGAGCTTCGTCGGCCACGACGATGAGGCTGCCGGCTGTGCCGTCGAATGTTCGCTACGTCATCGTGCTCGACGCGGACACGCGCCTGCCACGCGATACTGTCCGGCGCCTGATCGGCAAGATGGCCCACCCGCTCAATCGACCGCGGTTCGACGCCAGCGAGGGGCGGGTCGTCGAGGGCTATGGCATCATGCAACCTCGCGTCACCCCGTCGTTGCCGATCGGGCGCGAGGGCTCGCTGTTCCAACGTGTCTTCTCCAGCATGAACGGCATCGACCCCTATGCCGCTGCCGCGTCCGATGTCTACCAGGACCTCTATGGGGAAGGCTCGTTCACCGGCAAGGGCATTTACGATGTCGATGCGTTCGTGGCGGCACTGGCCGGCCGGGTTCCCGGACCAGACGATGCTTAGTCACGACCTGTTCGAGGGCATATTATGCCCGCGCGGCTCTCGCCTCCGACGTCGAGGTGGTCGAGGAGTTTCCGGCGCGATACGACGTTGCGGCGTTGCGCGGTCATCGCTGGGCTCGCGGCGACTGGCAACTGCTGCCGTGGTTGTTCGGACTGAGATCGATTGCAGGGCCCGGCGGCCAGCGGCAACGGATCCCGGCAGTCGGCTTACTGGAAGATGCTCGACAATCTGCGCCGGACACTGACTGCGCCGGCAGGCGTCGCCGCCCTGTTCGCCGGTTGGACCTTGCCGATCGAAGCCGCGTTGCCCTGGACGCTGTTCGTCATCGCAACCATCGCCCTGCCGGCCGTTCTGCCGGTCATCAGCGCTATCCTGCCGCAACGCTCCGGCATCACGCTGCGCAGCCATTTGAGCGCGCTCTAGCGCCGATGTGTGGCTTGCTCTCACCCAGACGGTGCTGCAGATCTCGTTTCTCGCCCATCACGCTGCATTGATGACGGATGCAATCCTGCGGACCCTGTTTCGGCTGTTCGTCAGCCAACGAAATCTGCTCGAATGGGTCACGGCGGCGCAAACGTCGAGTGGGCAGCGGCTCGGCTGGCTCGGGATCACGCGTTTCATGGCAAGTCGCGCCGGCCCTCGGGGCCGCCGCGATTGCGCTTGCCTGGATCAGCGACGCGACGTCCTGGCCAGTCGTGCTCCCTATTGCCGCGCTGTGGATCGTCTCGCCGGCGATTGCCCGGCTGATCAGTCGCTCACCGGTCGAAGGCGCCAGGCTGCCGGTGACCGAAAGTGACGGATGGACGCTGCGGCTGACAGCGCGCCGCACTTGGCGGTTCTTCGAGTGCTTCGTCACGCCTGACGACAATATGCTGCCACCGGACAATATTCAGGAAGGACCCGGCGCGGCACTGGCACATCGCACCTCGCCAACCAATATCGGCCTCTATCTGCTTTCGATTGTGAGCGCTCGGGATTTCGGGTGGATCGGCACCGCTGAGGCGGTGGAAAAATTGGAAGCGACGCTGGGAACGATGCAGCGTTTGGAGTGTTTCCGGGGTCATTTCTACAATTGGTACGACACGCGCGACTTACGACTCTTAGAACCGGCCTATGTTTCGACGGTCGACAGCGGCAATCTCGCCGGCCATCTCATCGCACTCGCAAACGCCTGTCTGGAGTGGCAAGAGCAGATCTGTGACGACGGAGCGATTGCTTCGCAGGTATCGGCGATGCAATGAAGATCTTGCGCGTCGAAGCGACAGCATTGCGCGCCGGACAGCAGGGCCAGACGGTCACTTGGCAGCAGTTCGACGAGTTGCACGCCGCGTTGGTCGACAATCTGGAACGGGCGACGCGCGAATCCGTTCGAGAAGGCGCGGCAACGGCCCGCGAGCTGTCGGCTCTAGCCAGTGAGGCCGAGGCGCTCGTCGACATCACGCGTGCACTCGCCTACGAGCGTGGCGACAGTGCTGGCGGCGACACGGTGTTCTGGGCCGAGGCTACCCTCGCCGCCATCGCATCGCATCGCCGCGACCTCGATCAGGGAGCGCCGGAAGTCGAGCAACTGCATGCAAGGATCGGGGCGTTGGCAGCTTCCGCGCGAGCCCTGGCCCTCGGCGATGGAGTTCGCCTTCCTGCTCGATCCCGACCGCAAGCTGCTGTCGATCGGCTACCGCATATCGGAGGGTTCGCTCGATCCCAGCTGCTATGATCTCCTGGCCTCGGAGGCCCGGCTCGCCAGTTTTATCGCCATCGCCAAGGGGGATATCCCGGCGAGGCATTGGTTCCGCCTCGGGCGTTCGGTGACCGCGACCGGCGGTGGGGCCGCATTGATCTCATGGTCGGGATCGATGTTCGAATACTTGATGCCGGCGTTGGTGATGCGCGCGCCTGCCGGAAGCTTGCTCGAGCGAACAAGTCACCTCATCGTGCGCCATCAGATCAAGCGCGGCGGCAAGCAGGGTGTGCCGTGGGGCATATCCGAGTCAGCCTACAACGCGCGCGACTTCGAGCTCACCTACCAGTACTCGAGCTTCGGCGTGCCGGATCTCGGCCTGAAGCGCGGCCTTGCCGACAACCTCGTCATCGCTCCGTACGCGACAGCGCTGGCGGCGATGGTCGAGCCGGCCGCGGCGGCGGCCAACTTCGAAATGCTGAATGCGGTTGGCGGACGCGGTCGTTACGGCTTCTACGAGGCACTCGACTACACGCCAGCGCGGGTACCGGCGGGCGAATCCATGGCAGTCGTGAGGGCCTTCATGGCTCATCATCAGGGGATGATGATCGTCGCGATCGCCAATACCCTTTCTCGACGGGCAGATGCGGGCACGGTTTCACGCCGAGCCGATCGTGCAAGCGACCGAGCTGCTCCTCCAGGAGCGCACGCCGCGCGACGTAGCGGTGGTGCGGCCGTGGGCGACCGAAGCGAACTCGGCGGCGAAAGTACGCGATCAGGAGCCTCCCGGTGATCGCCGGATCACGTCGGTCCATGGCGCGACCCCGGCCACCCATCTTCTATCGAACGGAAGCTATTCGGTGATGCTGACCGCCGCCGGATCGGGTTACAGCCGGTGGCAGGACCTGGCTGTCACGCGCTGGCGCGAGGATCCGACCTGCGACGATTGGGGCTCCTATGTGTTCCTCAAGGACGCCGGGAGCGGCGCCGTTTGGTCGGCAGGCTACCAACCCAGCGGCAGCGAGACGGACCTGACCGACGTGACCTTTGCCGAAGGACGGGCAAGGTTCGAGCGTCGCGACGGCGCACTCACGACGACCATGGAGGTGCTGATTTCGGGGCAGGACGATGGCGAGGTGCGCCGCGTCTCGATCATCAATGGCGGCCGCGAGGCACGAATGATCGATGTCACCTCCTACAGTGAGCTGGTGTTGGCGCCGGCCGCAGCCGACATCGCCCATCCCGCCTTCTCGAAGATGTTTGTCGAGACCCAATACGAGGCGAGCCTCGGCGCCCTTCTCGCGACACGCCGGCGGCGCGCGGCGGGCGAGCCGGAGATCTGGGCGGCGCACCTCGCCGTCGTTGATGGCGACATCGCAAGCAAACCCGAGTTCGAGACGGACCGGGCGCGTTTCCTCGGACGCGGGCGCGGCATCCGATCACCGATCGCCATGATCGAGGACCGGCCACTGTCGAACACCGTCGGCACTGTGCTCGATCCGGTCTTTGCACTAAGGAAGCGCGTCAAGATCGCGCCCGGCGCCACCGTGCACATCGACTTCTGGACGCTTGTCGCGTCGAGCCGGCCGGCGATCCTCGATCTCATCGACAAGCATCGCGACGTCTCCGCCTTCGAGCGTGCCGTGACGCTCGCCTGGACACAGGCACAAGTCCAGCTTCACCACCTTGGGATCGATGCGAGCGAAGCTGCTCTCTTTCAGCGCCTTGCCGGCCGGATCATTCATGCCGGTCCGGCCCTGCGGCCGTCGTCGGACACCATTCGGCGGGGCAGCGGCGGGCAGCCGGGACTATGGTCGCAAGGCATATCCGGCGATCTGCCGATCGTCCTGCTGCGGGTTACCGAAGTCGAGCATCTCGCACTCGCGCGGCAAGTGCTGCGAGCGCACGAGTATTGGCGGCTGAAGCAGCTTGCCGTCGATCTCGTGATCATCAACGAACGCCCGTCCTCATACGTCCAGGACCTGCAGAATGCGCTCGAGGACCTCGTGCGAACCAGCCAGTCGCGGCCACAGATCGGAGTCCGGGGATCGGCGGGTCGCGTCTTCGTGCTCCGGGCCGATCTGATGGCAGCCGAAACCCGTGGCCTGCTCGCCTCGGTGGCCCGGGTCGTCCTGGTCGGACAGCGCGGCCGCCTCGCCGACCAGCTTGACCGCGGGCATATCGAGCGAGCACCGCTCACGCCGCCGCTGCGGCGCACCAATTCGGCCGTTCCACCATTGCCGGCGAAGCCGGCGTTGCCGGAGCTGGAGTTCTTCAATGGCCTCGGTGGGTTCGCCGATGAAGGACGCGAATATGTGACAATCCTCGGTCCTGGCCAGTCAACTCCGGCACCCTGGATGAACGTGGTCGCCAATCCATCGTTCGGCTTCCAGGTGGCGGCCGAGGGCGGCGGCTCGACCTGGGCCGTCAATTCGCGCGAGAACCTGCTGACGCCATGGTCGAACGATCCCGTCTCCGACCGCTCGGGCGAAGCCTTCTACTTGCGTGACGAGGTCAGCGGCGAAGTGTGGAGCGCGACGGCGCTGCCGATCCGCGACGAGACTTTGACGTCCATCTCCCGCCATGGCCACGGCTATAGCCGGTTCGAACGCGAAGCGCATGGCATCGCCGTCAACCTGCTGCAGTTCGTGCCGCTCGCCGACCCGATCAAGATATCCCGCCTCGAGCTGCGCAACACGTCCGGCCGCACCCGGCATCTGTCGGTCACCGGCTATGTCGAATGGGTGCTGGGCCCCTCGCGCACCGCGTCGTCACCGTTTGTCGCAACCGAGGTTGATCCCGAGACCGGCGCCCTGTTCGCTCGCAATGCCTGGAATCCGGCGTTCGGTGAGCGTGTCGCCTTCGCTGACTTCGGCGGACGCCAGACCGACTGGACCGGCGACCGGCGCGAGTTCATCGGCCGCAACGGCGCGCTGGCGAACCCCGCCGCGCTCATGCGCGACACGCCGCTCTCCAACACCGTCGGCGCTGGCCTCGATCCATGCGCGGCGCTGCGGACCGTGGTGACGTTGCCGCCGAACGGCACCGTCGAGCTCGTTTTCCTTCTGGGCCAGGCGGCAAGCACGCAGGACGCAAGACGGCTCGTTTCCAGCACGCGCGCTGCCGACCTCACGGGGATGATGTCCGAAGTCACCGCGTTCTGGGAGGACACTCTTGGCGCCATCAAGGTGAAGACGCCGGACCGGCCGCTCGACATCATGCTCAACGGCTGGCTGCTCTACCAGACGATCGCCGCCCGCATCTGGGCGCGCTCCGGCTTCTATCAGGCCAGCGGCGCCTACGGCTTCCGTGATCAATTGCAGGACGGGATGGCACTGATCCACGCACGCCCCGCCATGACCCGCGAGCATCTGTTGCGCGCTGCCGGACGCCAGTTCGCCGAGGGCGACGTGCAACATTGGTGGCTGCCGCATTCCGGTCAGGGGGTGCGCTCGCGCATCTCCGACGACCGTGCCTGGCTCGCCACGGCCATCGCTCACTACATCGACTCGACGGGCGACGCCGCCGTGCTCGACGAGGTGATCCCGTTCATCGAGGGGCCCCAGCTCGGCGCTGGCGAGCACGACAGTTTCTTCCAGCCGACGGTCTCGGACGACACGGCGAGCCTCTTCGAGCATGGTGCGCGCGGCCTCGACAACAGCCTTCCGACCGGAGGCCACGGATTGCCCTTGTTCGGGTCCGGGGACTGGAACGACGGCATGAGCCGGGTCGGCGAGCACGGTAAGGGTGAAAGCGTCTGGCTGGGTTGGTTGCTGTACGCCGCTCTACAAGCCTTCGCGCCGTTGGCGGTGGCCCGCGGGGAGACGGCGCGCGCCGAGACCTGGCGAGCCCATGCCGCCGCGCTCAAGGCCTCCCTCGAGCGTGAGGCTTGGGATGGCGAGTGGTATCGGCGGGGCTGGTACGATGACGGGACGCCGCTTGGCTCCCGTGAGAGTGATGAATGCCGGATCGATCAGATCGCGCAATCTTGGGCCGTGCTGTCGGGCGCTGGCGATCCAGACCGGGCGGCAACCGCGATGGCGGCCGTCGAGCGCGAGCTGATCCGGCCTCGGGACGGTGTCGCTGTGCTGTTCACGCCGCCTTTCGACAAGACGAGAATGGAGCCGGGTTACATCAAGGGCTATCCGCCCGGCATCCGCGAGAATGGCGGGCAGTACACGCATGCTGCCCTGTGGTCCGTGATGGCATTGGCGGCGCTCGGCGAATGGTGACAAAGCGGCGGCGCTATTCTCGCTGCTGAACCCCATCAACCATGCCCGCACACGCGCTGACCTCTTGCGCTACAAGGTCGAGCCCTACGTCATCGCCGCCGATGTCTATTCGGCTCCAGCCCATGTCGGACGTGGCGGCTGGACCTGGTACACCGGCTCGGCCGCCTGGATGCAGCGGGCCGGCGTCGAGAGCATTCTCGGTGTAACGATCAAAGCGGACGTCCTGCACCTCGCGCCATGCATTCCGAAAGGCTTGGCCCGGCTTCGAAGTCTCGATCCGCCATCGTTCGGCCCGGTACGTCATCGCTGTCGAAAATCCCAGCGGAGTGAGCAGCGGCATCGCCGAAGCGAAGGTCGATGGGCAACCGATCGACGCCCGTCCGCTTCTCATCCCACTTCTCGATGACGGCGCGACGCACCAGGTCAAGGTCCGGCTCGGTTGAACCGTCGCTCGGAGCACGGTGGGGTGAGCGCATACGGTAAAGGCCCCGTCGCGATGACGAGGCCTCTTTCTGTTCGGTGTCCGCGGCGATCGGTCGACAGCGTCAGGCCCGCTCGGCTGTTGCGGCAATCATCGTCGCGCGACCGTCAGTATGAGCTGCCGGTCCTCCGCCAGTTGCGATAGGACCTCCCGCAATCGTTACGACTGCCGTTGCCGATGACGATTCCGGAACAATACTGGGCACTTCGGGCCGCTAGAGTGCTTCCGGAAAAAGCCTGTCCCGGCGAAGGCCGGGATGCGAAGCGGTCTTCCGAAAAGAAGCACGACAAACCAAGGAATTAGGGTGTTGAAGTGATCCAACGAAAAACGGAAACACCCAATTGACCAAATTTAGGCGAGCCCTGACGGAGCATGAGCTTCGAGAATGTGGGGCAGCTCGAACGCGCGCTTCTGCTTCGGCGCAACGAGCGTACGTCTGGCATTTTGGGAGCCATGCGGTGGTCGTTAGCCAGGCCTTAAACGTTCTATAATATTTCATCATTGGCGCGCTGAGCATCATCATTCGCGAGCAAGGTCGGGTGTTCAATCGTATCGAATGGAACGCGATGATATGAGCCTTTTGGATTTCTTGCTGCCCTTACTGATTGCTGCTTCCGCCGTGCCCTTCGCCATTTATGTCGGTCGGGCTCAAGCGTCACGTATGCGCGAACTCAGTGAGGATGTTTTGACCGGCAAGTTGCGCGGTTATCTCGTGATTATGGTTGTGATCATCATCTCCCTCGCCTCATTGCTCCAGCAATGACATGGCAGTGCCCAGTTCTATCCTGTCGGGTGCGCCAAATATTCCCATCGTTTCCGAGACACCAGCACCGCTCGCGTCGTTGCCAAGGTGCATCCGCCCGATCGGCCAGCTAAACTCGTCGCCGTCGCTCATCGGGAGGCGCCCATGTCGTTCGAGCAAACGCAGGCCTATGACGATCAGCTGGTGGGGCTGCTCGAGGCGCTTTGGGGGAAGGGGTATCTGTCGCCCGGCGGCGATGCCGAGACGGCGATGGTGCTGGAGGGGCTCGACCTCAAGGGCAGCTACGTGCTCGACATCGGCTGCGGCACCGGCGGCGCGACGCTCTTCATCGCCGAGCGCTACGGCGCGGATGTGCTCGGCGTCGATGTCGAGGCGGGCGTCATCGCCAAGGCAGCGACGGCGGCGGCCGAGCGGGGTCTGTCGAAGAGCGCGCGCTTCGAGGTCATCACGCCGGGACCGCTCCCCTATGGCGAGGCTACTTTCGATGCCGTCTTCTCCAAGGACGCGCTCATCCATGTCGAAGACAAACGTGCGATCGCGGCCGAGATCTTCCGCGTGATGAAGCCGGGCGGCCAGTTCGCGGCGAGTGACTGGATGCTCGGTGCGGATGGTCCGATGTCCGATCGGCTCCGCAGCTACATCGAGGCCGAGGGGCTCGGCTTCGGGGCGGCCTCTCCCGACACGTATTTCCCGGCCTTCCGCGCCGCCGGCTTCGTCGAGGTGTTCTACCGCGATCGCACGGCCTGGTATCGCGACCGGACCAAGGAGGAGCTTGCCGCGCTCGATGGCCCTCTGCGGCCAGAGCTCGAGCAGAAGGTCGGCCGCGATTTCCTCGAGCACGAACTCGACGTCTGGCGCCAGCTCGCGGCCGTGCTCGACACGGCCGAGCTCGGGCCGGGGCATTGGCGGGCGCGGAAGGGGTAGAACTCGGCTCGTCCAGTTCTCGCCCGGCGACCCGCGCTCGGATATGCTGGCCTGCGGGAGGCACGCGCGGTGACCGATCTTCTCATTGGCGGCAGGCTCGACGAGGTCGAGGTGGCGCGGCCTCGTCGGCCGGAGGATGACGTCACGGCGGAGGGCGCTGGTGACACCGCCCCCAGCGGGCTCGACCGGGCCGTGGCGCTTGTCAACCGCTTCGCGACCCTCCTCGATGCCGAGCGCGACCGGCAGATGCTCTGGGTGCCGGTTCTGTTCGGGCTCGGCATCGGCCTCTATTTCGCACTCCCGCGCGAGCCGGCGCTGGCGCTCGTCATCGGCCTCGTGCTGGCGGCCCTGGCGTTGCGGCTCCTCGTCACCAAGGGCGCCATCACGGTTGCGGCGACCGGCGCGCTGCTCTGCCTGACCCTCGGATTTGCCGCCGCGAAAGTGCGCACGTTCCTCGTCGCGGCGCCCGTCCTCGCCGAGCCGACCCGCGTGGTTCCGATCACCGGTTGGGTGGAACGCGTCGAGGCACGCCAGCCCAAGGGATTCCGCATCGTGCTCCGCGTCGCCGCCATCGAGGGTCTCGCTGCCGAGAAAACGCCCGAGCGCGTTCGCGTCCGTGCCGCCTTCGACACGCTCGATATCAAGCCGGGAGATGCCGTGACCGTGAAGGGGAAACTCTTTCCCCCGCCCGGCCCCGAACGCCCCGGCGGTTACGACTTCGCGCGGCTCGCCTGGTTCGAGGGCATCGGGGCGACTGGATTCCTCATCGAGCCACCAGCGCCCGCCACACTCGACGCCCCGCCCTGGTATCGCGCGCCGTATTTGGCCGTCGAGCGGCTCCGCCTGCACGTCAGCGAGCGTATCCGCGCCGTGCTGCCGGGCGAGACCGGTGCCGTGACGGACGCCATCGTCACCGGCGAGCGCGGGCGCATCCCCGAGACGACCAACCAGGCGCTGCGTGACTCAGGGCTCTCCCACGTGCTCGCCATCTCGGGTGCCAACATGGCCATCATGGCGGGCGCGCTGTTCGGTTTCGTACGCGCGGTGCTGGCGCTGTTTCCGGTGCTGGTGCTGCGCTTCCCGATCAAGAAATGGGCGGCGTTCGCGGGGTTCGTCGGCGCGCTGTTCTGCTTGATCCTCTCCGGGGCCGACAGCCCGGCCGCCCGCGCCTTCGTGATGATCGCGCTGATGCTGCTGGCGATCCTGCTCGACCGGCCGGCGGTGTCGCTGCGAAACCTCGCGCTCGCCGCGCTTGTCCTCATGTCGCTGCAGCCTGAGGTGCTGCTCGATGTCGGATTCCAGATGTCGTTCGCGGCGGTGGTGGCGCTCGTCGCCGTGTTTGAATGGGTCGTGCATTGGCGAAGGGACAAGCCGGGCCTGCCGACACCTGAAGGCGCCGTGCAAACGGCCTCGCGCTTCACCGGCCGCTTCCTCGCCGTCACCTTCTTCTCGACCATTGTCGCAAGCCTCGCCGTCGCCCCGCTCGCCGTGTTCCACTTCCACAAGCTGGCTCAGCTCGGCCTCATCGCCAATATGCTGGTGGCGCCTCTCTTCGCCTTCTACATCATGCCGCTCGTCGTGGTGACGCTGGTGGCGCTGCCCTTCGGCATCGAGACGCTGCCGCTGCTGCTGCTCGAGAAGGGCGTTGCGGCCATGCTTGCGGTTGCGCATTGGGCGGCCGGCCTGACGGGCCAGGCGCTGAGCGTGCCGGAGACGCCGGCGCTGGCGATCGCGCTCATCGTGCTCGGGGGCCTGTGGATGGCGCTGTGGCTCAGGCCTTGGCGCTTGCTGGGCCTTGCGGGGATCGCTGCCGGACTGGTTCTGACCGTTGTGGGCGGGCGCCCCGATGTGCTCATCGCCTCGGATGCCAAGGTGATCGCGGCACGCGGGAGCGACGGGCTCCTCGCCGCGCTGCCGGTGCGTGGTAACAGCTTCGAACTCGAGGACTGGCTCGCCGCCGACGGTGACGCGCGGGACCCCAAGGAGGTCGCGAAATCCAAGGCCTTCGCCTGCGACGATGCGGGCTGCACGTTTGCCATCAAGGGAGCGAGTCTGTCGGTGGCCGAAACGGCGGCCGCACTCGACGAGGACTGCCGCCGTGCCGCGATCCTGGTCGTTCGCTTTGCGCTGGAGCGGGCATGCACCGGGCCGCGTCTCGTGCTCGATCTCGCCCGTTTGCAACGTGACGGCGGGCATCGGCTCTATCTCAAACGCAACGGCACCATCGCCATCGAAACCGTCGCCGCCCATCGTGGACGGCGCCCGTGGACGGCGACGGCGCTCGATGCGGCGGAGGCGGATACGGAGGTCGAGGGTCAGGCGGCAGAGAGCCACCAGGGCGATGCAGTCCAGGCGGGCTCTGCCGCGCCTTAGCCCTTGGCCCGTTTGACCTTAACCGCGTCCCTGTCACACTCCGCATGGCCATCCCTGGAGAGCTCCATGCCTCGCGATCCCCGCTTCGACCTTCTGTTCGAGCCCATCCGCCTCGGCCCCGTCACCGCGCCCAACCGTTTCTACCAGGTGCCGCATTGCTCCGGCATGGGCAACCAATGGCCGGGGACGCTCTCTGCCATGCGGGCGGTAAAGGCCGAGGGCGGCTGGGGCGTTGTCAACACGGAGTACTGCTCGGTCGCGCCCACCTCCGACGACACGCCCTATCCGCATTGCTCGCTGTGGGACGAGGGCGACGTCCGCAACATGGCGGCGATGGCGGACGGCGTACACGCGCATGGCGCACTCGCCGGCGTCGAACTCTGGCACGGCGGCCTGCGCTCCGCCAATTTCCACACACGCGAGGCATCGATTGGCCCGGTGAGCCTGCCGACGGCACTGGCACCCTGGCAGGCGAAAGCGATGGACCTTTCCGACATCCGCGGATTTCGCGCCGCCCACAAGGCGGCGGCCGCCCGCGCGCTCGAAGCGAGCTTCGACCTCGTCTATGTCTACGCCGCCCACACCTATCTGCTGGCCCAGTTCCTCGATCCCAGCCTCAACCAGAGAACGGATGAGTACGGCGGTAGCCTCGCCAATCGGCTGCGCCTTGTCCGCGAGGTGGCCGAGGAAACCCAGGAGGCCGCGCGCGGCAAGGCCGCGGTCGCCATCCGGATCGAGGTCAACGACGAGGTGCGCACCGATGCAGCGGCCGAAGCCGAGCGGCGCGAGATGCTGGCGACGCTCGCGCCCTACGTCGATCTCTTCGACGTGACGGTCTCCGACTACAGCCACGAAATGGGCGTCTCGCGCTTCGTGAAGGAGGCGTCGCTCGAGCCCTTCATCGCGCATGTGCGCGCGGTGACGGGAAAGCCCGTCGTCTCCGTCGGACGCTTCACGAGCCCGGAGACGATGCTCAGCCAAGTGAAGCGCGGCGTCATCGATCTGATCGGCGCGGCGCGCCCCTCGATCGCCGATCCCTTCCTGCCTGCCAAGATCCGCGAGGGCCGGCTCGACGACATCCGCGAATGCATCGGCTGCAACATCTGCTACGCCTGCGACGGCCTCGGCGTGCCGATCCGCTGCACGCAGAACCCCGCGATGGGCGAGGAGCACCGGCGCGGCTGGCATCCCGAGCGGGTGAATGTGGTGCAGAGCCGCGAGAAGGTGCTGGTCGTCGGCGCGGGGCCGGCGGGCCTCGAGGCTGCCCACATCGCCGGCAAGCGTGGTTTCGAGGTGACGCTGGCCGAGGCTTCGGGCGAACTCGGCGGGCGTGTGCTGGCCGAAAGCCGGCTGCCGGGATTGTCGGAGTGGCGGCGCGTCGCCGAATATCGCGTCGGGCAGTTGGCGAAGCTCGCCAATGTCGAGGTCTATCGCGGTGGCGCGATGGTGGCGGAGGATGTGCGCGGCTTCGGCGCGGCGCATGTGCTGATCGCAACGGGCAGCCGCTGGCGCGCCGACGGGCGGGGGCGGACACATCGGATGGCCATGGCGGGTTTTCCGGGCCCGCGCGTGCTGACGCCGGATGACGTGCTCGAGGGCAAGCGCCCGGCGGGTCCCGTCGTCGTCTTCGATGACGATCTCTACGTCACGGCGGCCTGCATCGCCGAGTTGCTGGCGTCGGAAGGTTTGGCCGTCACCTATGTGACGACGGCCAGCACGGTCGCGGCCTGGACGCGCTACACGGCCGAGCAGGAACGCGGGCATGTGCGGCTCATCGAGAAAGGGGTTGGGATCATCGTCAGTCATGCACTCACAGGGCTCGAGGCAGATGGCGCGCGCCTGTCCTGCGTCTTCAGCGCCCGCGAGCACGTCATACACTGCGGCGGTCTCGTGAGCGTCACCTCTCGCGAGCCCGAGGATGCGCTTTGGCGCACGCTGGCTGCGGACCCGCAAGCCAACCGAGCCGCCGGCATCATGTCATTGCAACCCATCGGCGACTGCAAGGCCCCGGGCCTCATCGCGCACGCCGTCTACGACGGCCACAAAGCGGCGCGGGCGATTGCGGGCGGGGAGGAGGCGCGGCGCGAGCGCGTGGTGTTGGGGTGAGGGACGCACAGCGCTTGTGCCGTAGGTCGGCCGGCAGGTCGCCCTTTCTGATTAATGTGGCAACGATTGGCTTTGTGGCCGCCCCTCACCCTCCCCTCTCCCCGTACGCTTCGCTACGGGGAGAGGCAGGCCAGCAGTGTGCTCACCTGACGTCAGGGACGCACCGTCCTTCCGCCTCTCCCCGCTTGCGGGGAGAGGGGAGGGTAAGGGGCGGCGGCGGAGCGAGCCACGTGCGGCATGTCTCCCCGCGCGCAATCGACCCCTCTTTGTGTCACTCGTGTTTCATCGAACGAACGTTCAGCCAATAACTTGACGCAGCGGCCGCCGGCGCGATACGCTGAACAAACATTCAATCAATGAGGCCCGCCATGGACCCGCGTCAAACGCCCCGCACCCCCTTCGCCCGCGATCTCACCCGCTCGCGCGCGCATTTCGAGCGGGCCCGCACCCGCCTGCCGCTCGGGGTCGCCTCGAACTTCCGCTACTGGGGCGACGAGCGGACCATCTATGTCGATCACGCCAAGGGCGGCCGCATCTGGGATCTCGACGGCAACGCCTATGTCGACTACCGCCTCGGCTACGGCCCCGCGATCCTCGGCTATTGCGACGAGCGGGTGGACGAGGCGGCGCGCGAGGGGATGGCGCGGGGCGGCGTCTTCGCGCTGGCCACCGAGAAAGAATACGAGGTCGCCGACCGCATTGCCCGCATGGTCAAGGGCGCCGAGCGCGTGCGCTTCTCTGTCTCCGGCACGGAAGCCGTCATGGCGGCGCTCAGGGTCGCGCGCGGCTTCACCGGCCGCGACGGCTATGTACTCGTCGAGGGCGGCTATCACGGGCTGTTCGACGCGGCGATGTGGTACGCCGATATGGACAACTGGTCTGGTCACGGCACGCCCGAGGTGGTGCCCTATGGCGAGGGAATCCCAAGCGCGTTGCGCCCGTTGTTGCACCAGGTGCCGATGAACGATGCGGACAAGCTCGAAGACACACTCAAGAAACACGGCCACGAGATCGCCGCGGTGCTCATCGAGCCGATCCAGGGCAATTGCTGCGCGGTCATGGCCGACGCCGCCTATATGAAGGCAGTGCGCGAGCTAACGGAACGCTACGGCGTGCTCCTCATTATTGATGAGGTGAAGACGGGCTTCCGCGTCGCCAAGGGCGGCGCCCAACAGCTCTATGGCGTCACCGCCGATCTGATGACCTTCGCGAAGGCCATGGCCAATGGCTATCCGATCTCCGCATTGGCAGGGCGCGCGGATGTCATGGAGAAGATCGGCCGCGGTGTCGCCCACGGCGGCACCTATACGGGGCATGCCGTATCGCTCGCAGCCGCCGCGAAGACGCTGGAAATCCTCGACGAGACGGACGCGCTCGCAACCATCAACGAGGCGGGGACGGCGCTGCGGCTCGGCATCTCGGAATCCCTCGGCCGGCGCGGCATCGCGCATTCCTTCTCAGGGACCCCGGCGCTGTCTGGCCTGTTCTTCTCGGCGACTCCGCCGAAGACCTATCGCGACTGGAAGCTCTCGGACTACACGTTCTACGATGCGCTGGCCGCCCGCCTCATCGAGCGTGGCGTGCTGGTCGAGCCGGACAGCCGCGAGCCCTGGTTCCTCTGCGAGGCCCATGCGAAAGACGGCTGTTTCGCCGATACCCTCAAGCAGTTCGAGCTCGCGCTCGGCGATGTGCTGGAGGCAGGCGCGGCGGTGGCAAGCGCGGCGGAGTAGCGTGACCGCTGCCATGCCCCCCGTACGGCAGGGCAAACGCATATGATGTTGTTGTAGTGACCATAGGCTCATCGCGTACCTTCCTCCCCCTTCTTATGGGGGAGGACTGTTCGCCTTGGGTTTGGCGTCAGCTAAACCCTTAGGCGAACATAGGTGGGGGTGCTCGTCCGGCAAGCTCGATGTCATCCTCTGTCCGATGCCAAATATCCGCGCGCAAGCTTCGCCACAATATAAGCTGTGTTGGCTCGCCGGCGAGATCACCGATACCTATTGTGAGCGACCGTCGGCTCGCCGCGTCTCGCGAAGCCGCAACTGCACCCCCACCATGGCGCGCCTAAGGACTTACCGGCTGCGCGCTCAAGTCCAAGGCGCGCGGTCCTCCCCCATCTTCGTGCCGAAGGTGCGCCTTCGGCCCGAAGGGGGAGGAAATGGAGCGGTGACTTCTCGGACCACATGAGATCGCCATATGCGATTGCCCTGCCCAACGGGGGGAGGGTGGTGATAGCCGGGAGAGGGGGTAAGCACTCACGAAAGGAAAACGGTCCGCCCGCTGGGCCGTGAGGTTGAACCTTTCCCATAGAAGACATCATACCCCATAGTCCGGCCCGTCATGGCGAAGCCATGCTCCGCATGGACCGGACCACCGTATCACCATGGGAGAAGACGGTAGTATTGCTGGCGCAGCGGGTTGATACGCATCGATGACTGGAGAGAGCTGGCCTTCAGCCGTTCCCGACGGTCCCCGTCAGCAGCTCATTCACGCGCTTCGCCGCTTCCATCATCGGCATGTGGCCGGCGCCGTCGATGATCTCGATCCTGGCCGCGCCTTTGAGCGCATCGGCGTGGGCGGGCGGAATGATGCGATCCTGCTTGCCGAAGATGACGGTGACAGGCACGCCGGCGGCCTTCGCGGCGGCGGCGACGCTGTCGGCTTGCTTAGCCCCGCCGAAAAGCGCGTCGCCGAGTGTCCCCAACGCTTTCTCGACGCCGTCGATGCGCTTGAACTTGAGCACGTCGTCGATGAGCTGGCGGCTGACCAGCCCGGTGTCGGCGAACAGCAATTCCAGCACCGGCTTCATGTCACGGCGTGAGGTGCCCTTGACGAAGCCGGTGATGTAGTCGCCGTTGATATCGCTCCCGAGGCCGGCGGGTGCCACGAGCCCGAGCGAGAGCACGCGGCCCTTCGCCATCTCGGATACCTTCACCGCGATCGCAGCCCCCATCGAGTGACCGGCGAGATGCGCCGTGTCGATCCCCAACGCATCCATGAAGCCGATGACGACCTTGGCCATGCCTTGCAGGCTCGGCTCGGCGATGGCCTTCGTCGACTGACCATGCCCCGGCAAATCAAGCGCGTAGACGTTTGCCTGCTCACCCAACGCATCGATGTTGAACAGCCAATTGTCGAGATCGCCGCCGAAGCCGTGGATCAGCACGACATTCGGCCCACTCTCGCCGCGCTTGGCGTAGCGGATGCGAGCACCGCCCACGTCGACGAAATGATACTCCGGCCCCTCGCTGGAACCATCGCCCGTCGCCGCGGGAACTGGGAAGCCCGCGACGAACGCGTCGATCTCGGCATCCGGCACATCCGCATCGGCGATAACACCGAGCAGGGTTTTCACCGGATAGACCTTGTCGGCCTCGCCGACGCGACGGCGCAGCGTGCCCGTCTCTTGTGCCTCGACCACATTGGCGATCTTGTCAGTCTCGACCTCCATGATGGCCGCGCCCGGTGCGATCGAGGCGCCCTCCTGGACGAGCCAGCCCGCGAGCTTGCCCTCCTTCATGGCGAGGCCCCATTTCGGCATGACGATCGGCGTGATTTTTCCGGGCATGGTCGCGCATCCTTCGTAGCTTCTGCAACTCCACCACGCGCTCGCCCGTCCGGCAAGCCCGCCGTGGGTCTCGGCCTTGAGCACGTTCTGACGGCGAACCGGCGTCCACTTAGCCTGAACGTGCTCTCTGGGCTCTGAGCACGTTCCACGGCGAACCGGTTCCCACTTCGCCTGAACGTGCTCTATGTACCGATATCGATCACCACGATCTCCGGCGGCATGCCGAACCGGATCGGCAGGATCGAGCAGCCGAGCCCGCCCGACACGATCAGGTGATTGTCTGCCTCGACGATGTGCCCATAGGCATAGCGGCTGCCGAATTTCGAGGGCACGACCGGCGTCCAGCCGAGGAGATTGACCTGGCCACCATGCGTATGGCCGGAAAGCGTCAGTGCGACCCGGCCCGCCACCGAGGGGAAGATGTCGGGTTCGTGCGCCATCAGGATAACAGGTGCATCATCGGAGACCTTGTCGAGCGTGCCGACGAGATCGTCGACGCCTTCGAAGCTGCGGCCCCCCGGCGTGCGGAACGCCCACTGATCGCCGAGGCCTGCGAGCCAGAACGGTTGGCCGTCCTTGGTCAGGCGCACGGCATCGTTCTCGTAGACGGGAAGGCCGGCTCGCTCGAGGCTCCGCCGGGTGAGGATCGGGCCACGGCGCAGACGCTGCGCTTCCAGGTCGTCCCACCAGTCGTGATTGCCGAGGATTGTATGGACGCCGAGCGGCGCCTTGAGCGCACTCAGCGCCTTGGCGATATCGGCGTGCGGAATCTTGCCGGTGTGAAAAGGATGACTGACCGAGATAGTCGCCGAGCAGTAGGATCACATCGCCGCCGAGCCCGTTGGCGCGTTCGGCCAGCGCTTCGATCCGGCTCAGAGACATGCCCGGATCGCAGGCGTGGAGATCGGCAAGCACGACGGCGCGAAGCTTCAGCGCACCGGGCCAGCGCGGAGGCGTGATGGCGTAGCGCGTGACATTGCAGCGCAGGATCGGCTCGATGCCCAGCGCATAGCCGCCGAGGCCGAAGAACGCGGTGGCCGATCCAAGGAGGCCTGTCAGGACTTGGCGGCGGGTGGGCATGGTCGCGGAGAACTCATTGGTGTGCGTCATGAAAATGAGGTCGACCGACTTGCAGGGGCGACCGGCGGTCGCCCGTCTCGTCACACTGCAATGCGATCAAAGAGGGGCGACCGCCGGTCGCCCCGACGATCCAATGCGCGATCTTCTTCGCCAGCCGGCGACAGTGTCTCAATTCGCCATCGTCTTGCGCACGGCCTGCGCGATCCGTTCGGCGCTCGGAATGTAAAGGTCCTCGAGTGCCGGCGAGAAGGGCACAGGCGTGTGCGGGGCCGTCACCATCTGGATGCCGGCCTTCAGCGACCCGAACGCCTCCTGCGAGACGTGAGCCGAGATGTCGGAGGCAATCGAGCAGCGCGGATGCGCCTCGTCGACCGCGACGAGACGGCCGGTCTTCTCGACGCTCTCGAGCACCGTGTCCCAATCCATCGGCGAGATGGTTCGCAAATCGATGATCTCGCAATCGACGCCGCTCCGGGCGAGGTCTGCCGCCGCTTCTTGCGCGCGGGACACCATCAGGCCGTAAGTGACAATCGAGACATGCTTGCCGTCACGCACGATGTTCGCCTCGCCAAAGGGGATGGCATAGGACTCCGTCGGCACGTCGGTCTCACTCGGGTAGAGGCTCTTGTGCTCCATGAAGATCACGGGATCGTTGTCGCGGATCGACTGGATGAGCAGCCCCTTCGCGTCATAGGCATTCGACGGGCAGACGACCTTCAAGCCGGGAATATGGGCGAAGAGGGGGGTGAGCATCTGCGAATGCTGGGCCGCCGCGCGAACGCCCGCCCCGCACATGGTGCGGATGACGACAGGCGTTTCGGCCTTGCCACCAAACATGTATTTGAACTTCGCCGCCTGATTGTAGATCTCGTCGAAGCAGACGCCCATGAAGTCGACGAACATCAGCTCGGCGATGGGGCGAAGGCCGCAAGTGGCCGCACCCACCGCCGCGCCGACGAAAGCGCTTTCCGAGAGCGGCGTATCCATGACGCGGCCGCCGAATTTCTTCGACAAGCCCTTCGTCACGCCCATCGGGCCGCCCCAGGCGTCCTGCTCGCCGGGCGCGCCGGTGCCGCCTGATATGTCCTCGCCCATGATGATGACAGTCGGATCGCGCGTCATTTCCTGGTCGATGGCTTCGTTGATGGCGTCTTTCATCGAGAGGATGCGGGCCATGAGGGGGTTCCTTGGGTGTGGGTCGATTGTTCGGTTCTCGGGGCGGGAGTGGGTTGGGCCCTAGGGAGAAGGGAATTGGGAGTAGGGAGTAGGAAGAGCGGCTGACCTTAAGTTCTTCCCCTACTCCCTATTCCCCACTCCCTACTCCCTCTCCTTCTCCCTCAGTAGCTCACATACACATCCGTCAGCAGATCCTTCGCGGTCGGGAGGGGCGCGGCTTTGGCTTCCGCCACCGCTTCGTCGACGAGCTTCAAGGCCGCCTTGTCTATTCTGTCGAGGTCGGCTTGGCTGATGACGCCGGCCTCGATGACGCGGCTCGAGAACAGCTTGATGCAATCGCGCTTGGCGCGGATGTCGTCGATCTCGCCCGGCGCCCGGTAGGTTTGCGCATCGCCCTCGAAATGGCCGTGGAAGCGGATCATCTTGCATTCGAGCAGCGAGGGCCCGCCGCCCTGGCGCGCTTTGCTGATGATCTCGCCGGCGGCCTCATAGACCGCGAAGAAGTCCGTGCCGTCGACGGTGATGCCCGGCATGCCAAAGCCCGACGCACGATCGACGTAGGAGTCGCACGACACCGCCCATTCCATGGCGGTACTCTCCGCATAGCCGTTGTTCTCGACGACGAAGATGGCCGGCAGATGCCAGACGGCGGCGAGGTTCAAGCTCTCCAGGAACATGCCCTGGTTGGAGGCGCCGTCGCCGACGAAGGTGATGCCGACGCCGTCGTGCTTCAAGGTCTTGGCGGCGAGTGCCGCGCCGCACGCCAAGGGCGCGCCGGCGCCCAGAATGCCGTTCGCGCCCATCATGCCCTTGTCGAGATCGGCGATATGCATGGAGCCGCCTTTGCCGCGGCAGGCGCCGGTCACCTTACCGTAGATCTCCGCCATCATGCTCTTCACATCGACGCCCTTGGCGATGCAGTGACCATGGCCGCGATGGGTCGAGGCGATGCGGTCGCGATCGTTCAAGTGCATCATGATGCCGGTGGCGGAGGCCTCCTCGCCCGCATACAGATGCACGAAGCCCGGGATATCCCCATTGGCGAACTCCATATGCAGCCGCTCCTCAAACTCGCGGATCGTCCGCATGATCCGGTAGGCTTCGAGCAGCTCTTCCTTTGAGAGCGGGAAGGGGTTCTTGGCCATCGGGCGGGTCCTCCTTGAGCGTTACCGGGCTTGATCGGGCTTCAGGCGCATGAGGCCATGCTTGGCGGCGTATCGCAAGATCGCGCCGGTATCGACGGTGCGGAAGGCCTGCTCGTCGAGCGTGATCGAGACGGTGTTGTCCTCGGCGAAGGAGAACTCCCGCTCGCCATCGAGCGCGATGGACCCGCCACGTTGCGTGATGGTAATGGGCTTACCGGCCTTGATGCGCGTCACACGGCGGATACCCACGGGGCGCACCATGCCCGGCGCGATCGGCGCTTCGACGACGACGCTGGCTTCTTCAATCGGGCAGATCTCGACATGCACGCCGCCGGGCTCGTTGCGCCCCACCGGCTCCAAGAGGCCGGCAATCGCCGACATGCCGATCACCTCCGGGTCGGCGAACGTGACGATCAGGTCCTCGAAGCTCTCGACGCGCCAGAGCGCGCGGGCGCCGACATACCGATCCGAGACCACCGCCACGTCGACGATGGCGATCTCCGGCCGCTTCACCGAGGAGGAGGTGACGGTGAGCCGCTTGTTGGGCTGATAGGCTACGTTCGGCGGCACCTTGCCCGTCACCGCAAGTGCCACGGCGATGCCGGTCAGGCTCGGCTCGCGGTGCTCCGGAAAGGCATTATTGGTACCCGACGAAATGCCGGCGATCGGGATATCGCCACAAGCGCTCGCCACCGCCCGGTGCGTCCCGTCGCCACCCAGCACGACGATCGCGGAGACGCCGGCGTGTTTCATGGCCGAGGCCGCCATGACCGTATCCTCGACCGTCCCCGAGATCGGCATCTCGACCATGTCGAGCTTGGGAAACTTGGCGTCGCCCGTGTTCTCCGAGCGATGCATCCAGCGCCCGATATGCGCCCGGATGCCCCCGCGCTCCGGCATCATCAGCACGCTCTCGACACCGAGCGATTTGAGGCAGGAGAGCACGCGCAGCACGATGTTGGCGCGGTCGGTGATCTGCAGATTGGTCGCGTTGGCGATGACACGGCGGATATCTCGCGCCGAAACCGGATTGGCGATGATGCCGACGACTGGTCCCGACACGCTACGATCTCATGTTGTCGCGCTGGCCGGAGGTATTGTGGGAGGGGCTGGGGGGCGGAGTCAATCAGCCGTTGGAGGCAGCAGACCTGCAAAGGGAAGGGAATGCGCATGCGACGCTGCGGCCCCGCTCCTCGATTGCGATCCCTGAGGCCCGGCAGTAGGTTACGCCCGCGCGTGGGGATGTATTTTGGGGGCTGAAATGCGGTGGGTGCGGTTTGGATTGGCGTTGCTCGTTCTCTTGGCGTTCGGCGTGCCGCTTCGGGCCGAGGAGTCCCGTCCGCCCGAGAGCCTCGCCGAGCTGAAACTCTCCTTCTCCCCGATCGTCAAGCAGACGGCGCCGGCCGTGGTCAACGTCTACGTCACCCGCCGTGTGAAGCGGTTCGTCTCGCCGTTCGATGATCCCTTCTTCCGCCAGTTCTTCGGCGACGACCAGGGCGTGCCGCGCGAGCGCATGCAGAACTCGCTCGGCTCCGGCGTCATCGTCAGCGCCGACGGGCTCGTCGTGACGAACGCGCATGTCATCAAGGGGTCGGGCGAGGCCGAGATCAAGGTGGCGCTCGCGGACAAGCGCGAACTCGACGCCAAGCTCATCCTGATGGACGAGCGGGCGGATCTGGCGGTGCTTCGCGTCGACTCGAAGGAGACCTTCCCGCATCTGGAATTCGTCGACAGCGACACCGTCGAGGTCGGCGACATCGTGCTCGCCATCGGCAACCCCTTCGGCGTCGGGCAGACGGTGACGACCGGCATCATCTCGGCGCTGGCCCGCACCGCCGTCGGCAATTCGGACGCGCAGTATTTCATCCAGACGGATGCCGCCATCAATCCGGGCAACTCCGGCGGCGCGCTCGTCGACATGGCCGGCCGGCTCGTTGGCATCAACACGGCGATCTTCTCGCGCTCGGGCGGCTCGCAGGGCGTCGGCTTCGCCATTCCCGCTAACCTCGTGAAGCCGTTCGTCGAAAGCGCCGTGACAGGTCGCGAGCTGAAGCGCCCGTGGCTCGGCGCCAAGCTCGAGCCGGTGACGCGCGAGATCGCCGATGCACTGGGCCTGCCGCGCGTGACGGGCGCGTTCGTCGCGAAAGTCTACGAGGTGGGTCCGGCGCGCAGTGCGGGTTTGTTGGAGAAGGATGTCATCGTCGGCATCGACACGCACGAGGTGGAAGACCCGCGCGCGCTCACCTATCGCATGAGCACGATCGGCGTCGGCGCGACGGCGAAGCTCCGCGTGCTCCGCAATGGCACGGAGCAGACGCTCGACATCGCACTTGCCGAGGCGCCGAGCCTGGATCAAGCCGCCCAACGCGACCTCACCGGTGCCCATCCCTTCGACGGCACGCGCGTCGCGCTGCTGTCGGGGGCGTTGGCCGAGGAGATCGGACTCGACGATCTTGCCGGCGTCGTCATCACGGCGATCCGCTCAGGCTCGATCGCGCAAGGGTTGGGCCTGCGCCCCGGCGACGTGGTCCTGCGCGTCGGCTCCAGCCGGATCGACAGCCTGGACGAGCTCTCGCGCGCGCTGGATCAGCCGCGAAATTTGTGGCGGGTCGATATCCGGCGGGGGAACCGGGTGCTGAAGCTGGTGGTGCCGGGGTAGGGGGCACCCAGAAAGGGCCACGGAGCACATTGTTGTGCACTGTCTTTCCCCCCACGGTCACGGTCGCGCAGGCGGCCGCCCAGCCATGTTGGGCTTGGCGCGGCGTGTCTGCCAAATCGCCGACCGTTGGCTGGGGCGATTCCGGACTACCCGAGTGATAAAGTCTAAGAGTTCCATCCGCTTGTCTGGGCGCCCGCCTCCGCGGGCGTGACGGTGGGTGGGACGTTCGACGGTACAAACGGCCTTGATGGAAAGGCTCTCTCCGATTCACCATCTCCCACGAAAAACCCCCAAAACTAATCCCCGCACTCTGCACCACCCGCATACTCATGCCCGGTCACCCGGCGAGGGGCGCTTCTGCAGAGGCGTCTTTGGAAGCGCGGGCTGACACGGCGCCTGCCGGTCGGGGAAACGCTGCCCCGAACGCAGGGTGCACCGATGTGCGGCCGGGGTGAAATTCCCGGCCGGGGAGCAGTCACCTAACCAGTCGCATCGGCCAGCACCGAAAACGTCGTCGCGGGGCGGTTCTTTGCCGCCCATAAAATTTGGCTCGCGGCAATAGATCGCCCCGCGCCCCCTCGACTGCCCATGCCCGGCTCGCAGTGGCGCGCCGGGGGAGAGCGGAGCGTTGGCTAGCTGGGCGGCAGGCATCGGGCGTCGGGCATCAAGACAATGAAGACTGAAGCCTGATGACTGGTGCCCGATGCCCACTTCGGAAAGGAGAAACTTATGACGACCCCGCAGACCTCCGGGAAACCCGCGCGGCGCAAGCGGACGAGCCGCGAGAAATTCGAGCGCCGGATGATGTCTGTCCACTTGGCCTATGGCCAGATTCTCCTCAAGAAGACCTACCGGGATCTCGGTAAGGCCCGGTGGTTCCAATGCCAGCTCTTCCGGCGCCTAGATGCCCGCATCCTCGTGCATGGCGGGCAGACCGGTCGGCATCACGCGGCCGCGCGAGCGTCGGGCCGGCGAGCCGCCTTATAAGGGCAAGGCCGATGCGATCGAGCGGCGGTGGCTGGCGATCCCGGCGGCGGAGGCGTGAGTGGGTCCACGTCGGTTGGGTCGTGCGCACGCGAAGTCCCAGCATGCGCTTGTGGATGTTGGGTCTCCTGCTCCGCTCACCCGCAGCAAAACCTACCGTCCGTCACCGTGCCGAAGCCATCACTCCCTCGGCGTAGGCCGTCTTGACGTGCTGCCGGGAGGAGAGCGCCCGATCCTCGGCGGCGACCTTGGCGCGGATCACGACGATCCAGAGCACCGTGAAGATGAGACTGATCGCGACGGCGCCGAACACCAACGGCAACAGGGCCGTTTCGGCGATGGTCACGGCATAGTTGGGGTGACGGACGAACGCATAGGGTCCGCGTCGCACGACGGGCGCTCCCGGCAGCGTGATGATCCGGTGCGTCCAGTACCGCCCGAGGCTCCCGATGACCCAATAGCGCACGGCCTGCAGCACGAGATAACCCGCAAGGATGGGCCAGACGATCGGCGCATCCGGCGCTACCAGGAGTCCGATCGCCGCGATCCAGCCCAGATGGATTGCGGCGACCATCGGATAGAGTTCGCCACCTTCCTCATGCGCGCCTTCGGCCATGAGGCGGCGCGTGTTGCGCATGGAGTAGAGCTCCTCGAGTCCGCGCTGGGTGAGCACGAGGAGTGCTGCGATCTGGGGAGCGCCCAGCCAATCGAGCGCCATCAACCGAAGTCCAGAAGCGCGAGCGACACGGTGAAGCCAGGCCCGAAAGCGGCCATGGCATGCTGTCCCTTCGGCCGGTCCCGCATGGTCTCCTCGAGCACGAACAACACGGTCGGCGAGCTCATGTTGCCGAAGTCGGAGAGCACCTGCCAGGAATGCCGGAAGGTTTCGCGGGGGACGTCGAGCGCGATCTCGGCCGCCTCGAGCACCTTGCGTCCGCCGGGATGCAGAACGATGCCGTCCAGATCGGATGCGTTGACGCCCGCGCGGGCCAGGAACTCATCGAGCGCGGGCTTGAACCGGTCGCGCGCGATCCGCGGGATTTCCGGGCTGATGACAACACCGAACCCGTCATCCTCGATCGACCAGCCCATGACATGCTCGGTCTCGGGCCACATATGCTCGCCGGTTGCACGCAGTAACGGCCGGCCGCCGGCGGACTCGCCTGGCGCCAAGCTGCGGAGCAAGACTCCCGCGGCGCCGTCCCCGAAGAGCGCCGCGGAGATGAAGTTGGCCATGCGCCGGTCGGTGATCCGCCCGTTGATGGTGCAGAGCTCGACCGCAATGAACAGAACGTTGCTGCCGGGCCGCGCCCTGGCGAAACTTGCCGCCCGGGCGAGCCCCGTCACGCCGCCCGCGCATCCCAGACCGAACAGCGGCAGCCGCTCGATATCGGATCTCATGCCCAGGCGATTGGCCAAGCCCGCGTCGAGACTAGGCACGGCGATGCCGGTGGTGCAGGCGATGACCACCGCGTCGATCTCGCCGGCCGTCGTCCCGGTTTGCTGCATGAGCTTGAGCGCCACATCCTCGACGAGGCGCGGCGCGACCACCGAGAACACCTCGTTGCGCTCGACCCAGCCATGCTGCCGCATGATCCAGTCGAGCGGCACAGCGGCATGACGCTGCACGATGCCGGTGTTGGCGAAGAGTTGCCGGAAGCTGCCGAACTCGGGCGCAAGCTCGAGCGTCCGCTCCAGGAACTCGTCCTGGGCAATCACATTGCCGGGAACCGCCGTTGCGATGCCTGCGAGGACGACATCGGGGCTGCCCGACTTCCGCTGAAGCTCGTTCCTGCTGCTGTTTTCATGCTTGCTCCGCACTCGGGTGCGCACCAACGTTTCCGACATCTGCAAACTCCAATGTTAGAGCACTTTCCGACCAAGTGGATACCGGTTGGTCGAAAGAAAGTGCTCAAAGCCAATAACCTAGAGCGCCGATCTGATTCCATCAGATCGAAGTGCGCTCTAGCGCGCTTTTGGGCGGCGAGGTAATCGGTGGCTCCAACCGGCAACGCAACTGCGATGTCGCTTGGAGCAACGATCGCCGTACTCCGGATCAGAACTACGGCTGTTGTATGAGTAGGGAACACCAAAATAGATGAAGCCCGGACGGATGTGGGTGGGGTAGTGACCGCGGGCGTAATAGTAGGGAAAGTCGTAGTAGAGATAGCTGGGCGCGATCGGTGGCGGCCGGACCGATGGGCCGCGTCGACGGTTCTTGATGTCAATCAAGACTGTCTCGGCACTTCTCCCGAGATTGGGCACAAGTCCAGAGGCCGGCGCGGCGGCCACTGGCAACGCTGCACCACCGGCCAGACCAACCGCTAGCAAACAAACAATAGTTGTCGACTTCGCTGGAGTCCAAATCCTCGCGGAACAGAGTCTCATGACGCCCCTCTCCCTTTGTCATCCGTACCCGACACACGACGTCCATCAGAACTTTCGGCGGATCTCGGCGCGAACTCCGAAATTGTCCTCTTCCACGCCTTGCGTGATCTGATAGGTCGCATCGGCGCGGAACAGCCAGGCCCGGTTGATGGGGACCTGATAGCGCAGGCCAAAGCCGATCTGCGTGTCGTTGGCGCCGAGACCGTCGTCCTCGAACGGCTCGACAAACGCCACCTCGAAGACCAACTGCTGATCGAGATCGAAGAGGTATTGCAGGCCGATGGCACCGCCGAACGCATTGGAGCCGGTGTCGTCGAGCTTGGGGTAGCCCGTGAGTGCATCGGTTTCGAAGTTGATGCCGACGTTCTTCAGAATGCCTGCGCCGTTCCCGTCGACGAGTGGTTTTGGACTTCCGAACCCGACGAAGAAGTTCGCGTAGGGCACCAATGTGCTCGGCAGGCCGGATATCAGGCTGTTCTCGGAAATAATGGCAAAGCCATCGCTGTCCTCGTCACCATCGGCTCTGAAGTTCGCGAATACGCGAGTCGTGTTCGACAAGGTGTTGTAGTAGCGGCGGCTGTAGGCAGCGGTCAGATAATGGTCGAGAACATCGTCCTGCTCATCGAGACCTTGAACCAGAGCGTAGCCCGTTTCGATGTAACCGTCGAAAGCATCGATGAAGGCCGTCGCACCGAACAGATTTGCACTGTTGTTGTCGACCTTGCCGTCTGCTCCGACGAGAGCCGCATTGTCCACATTGTCGAACGCACCAAAGAAAGTAACATCAAAGTTGGCGAGGCCGAGCATCGCCGAGTTCTGCGCGGGAATAGTGAACGCGCCACCCAGGATCGCATCGTTCGCCCAGATGCCGTTCTGCAGGAACAGCGGAAAGAGGCCGGCTGTAAACGGCAAGTCGAAGGTCGCTTCGGTGCCCGAGAACCCAGAGTAGATCGAACCGGCGTCACCCTCGAAGAACAGTGTCTGTGCGTCGCCGTCGAATTGGAAATCGAAATCGTCGAGACCGTCGCCGGCGCCGAATTCATAACGGGTAAAGACGTTGTCCTCTTGGATCGGCGTGAAGAAGGCATGAATGCGCTCGGTGCCGGTGATCTTGAGGTCGACGTCGAGGTTCAGTCGCGTCGCGACCTGGGCGATATCCTTGCCGTTGTTCTGATTGTAGGCGATGGCGGTCCGCCAATCGCCATAGACGGCAAGACCGGGCACGAGAGGGTTGAGTTCGCCAAACGGCGTGCTGCTCTCGTCGTAGATGCCGGAGGTGTATTGCTGGCGGCCGATCTCGAGCGGCGGGCGCGGCGGCTCGACCGCCATCTTGCCACCGTAGATGTTCACCTGCTCCTCGGTCTCGTAGTACTCCTCGTACATGGGATCGGCCTTGAAGGCGCTGCTGCCGTTCTTGGATTTCTTGGCTTTCTTGCCCTTCTTCGAGTATGCGGCGCTGCTGGCGACCGCATCCGCGGACTGATCCGCGGTAGCCTCGCCGTCGCCGGAATCCGCAAACTCGTCACCGTACCCGTCGGACTCTTCCGCAGCCGTCGCCTCTTCCTTCGGCTCAGGCGGTTCTGGCGCCGGATCGGCGGCCTCCTCGTCCGGAGTATTGCTCACGGCAGCATCCGGGTTTACCCACACTTTGGCCGGCGCTTGATACTGCGCCTCGTATTGCGGGCCCGGCACCGTCGATAAGGAATCGCCCTGCTGATAGGCCTTGACTGCGCTCTCGCCAGCGGCGGGTGGCGCCGTCGTGCCGAGAGCGAGCACACCTGCGATACCGATCAGTGCGGTATTGAGGAGTGTCCTCCGGGCCCCGCACGGAAAATGGCCCTCTGCTTTCGAAGTCATATGTAAAGTCCCCCACGCAACGGCTTCGACTTGCAGCTCGATGCCGGGACCCGCACGCTGACACCCCCCAGCGGGACCCAAGTTCAAGACTAACGGCTAGTTGCGGCTAGCCCTTGACGTCGACCTCCACCTCGAACTCGTGGAAATCCATGATCCGCTCGTTCATGCTCTGCTCCATGGCCTTCGTGGCGCGCACGAAGCGCATGAAGTAGATCGGTTCGGCCCGGCTCCTGAGGCGGAAGGCGAGGCGATACTTGCCCGGCCGCGTGATGAGCCCGCCTGGCACTTGATACTTGGCCAGTTTCGAGCCGAGCGGCGGCAGTGAGCGATTCTCCATGCGCACCAGCGGCGGATGATTGAGAACCGAAGTCGGCACGCCCGGCGGCCTCAGATGCGGCAGCGGGTCGACGTCGAAGTTGACGGGCAGGTACATCTCACGATCCGTGCCCTTGACGTTGGTGGTCAGGAATTTAGTCTGGAAGTGCATCAGCTGCTGGTCGGTCTCGATCTTGCCGGCCGCGACATCGAGGCTGTGCAGGTCGGCGATGTCGCCGTTGCTGTCGACGTAGCCGGACTCCCAGACGTTCTGGCCGTCGGGATCGACGAGCGCGACGTTCACCCAGAGCTGCGGTTGTGCTCCAAGCGAGCCGGACGGCAGGTTGTGTCCCGAGTTGGTGTTCGTGATCTGGTAGGCGAAGTTGAGATCTTCTCCAACCGCCGGCGTGCCATCGATGACGGGACCGTCGACGTGGCTGGAGTTCTCCATGAGGTCCTTGCGGATCTCGTCTCGCTCGTCGAGCTTGGCAATGTTCTCATCGAGGATGGCGCGTGCCTCCTCCCGGTCGAGCGCGTCGGCCCAGCGCTTCGGGAACTCGGTGTCGAGCTTGCCCGCCGCAACCTTGTCCTCGAACGCGACGGTGCCCCACCCGGCCCGCCAGTCGAATTGGAGCCAGTCCTTGACGCTGATGGCCAGCGCCCTCGGATTGTGAGGGAAGATGCCGGGATGGGCGATCGAGTAGCCCGGTCCGATGAAACGGTGGTTGGCGTGCCGGCGACCCGGGTTGATCTCCTTGCCGCCGACGATCGCCGACGGCGCGGTCGCATAGCCGTCGGGCTTGCCGGGAACCTTGCCCATGTGGCAATCCTGGCAGGTGATGCCGGCCTCACGTGCGGGGCTGTCGCGATACTGATCCCAGACGATCTCGAGTTTGATGCCGAGGTTCACGGCCACCTGGTGACAGCTGACGCAGAATTCCGACTTCGTGATCTGATCGTTGGTTATCATCCCCTCATGGATATCGTTCCCCCGGCCGTCCGCGTCGGTCTTGACGGAGTAGGTATCCTTGTCCGCCAGGACATCGTTGATCACGCTCGTCTCGCCGCTGCCGAAGACCGGCTCATTGATCGTGCCTGGCTCGACCCGGCGCTCGCCATTGACCTTGCCGTACTGTTCCTTGACCCGGTGACAGGTGATGCAGCTCACGCCCTCGCGGGAAATCTGGCTGCGTTGCCAGAGCGGCGCGTCGCGTGCCTCGCCGAGCTGCGTGCCGACCTGCTGGTGGCAGCGGACACAGAAGGTGCCGACGGTGCCTTGGGTCAGTTCTTGGAATTTCTGCTCGAATTTGTGGAACATGGGCGAAATCGACGCGTAGGCGTGCTGCGAGGAGGACCACTCCTCGTAGATCTGACGATGGCATTCGCCGCACTGTGCCGCGGTCGGATAGAGCGCGAGGGCATCATTGCCGACCGCTGGAATTGGAGCGGCCTCACCTTCCGGAGCACTTTTCTCGGTGTTGAGTGCAGGCGCTTCTCCTTCGCCGTCCGTGTCGACGTCGGCGGACCAGCCATGCTCGTCACCGATGATGTAGGCCTTGTTCTGGGTGTCAGACCCTGCGGAATAGGCGCCCGCGTTGGATTGCTCGGCCCTGGCGGTGCTGATTGAAGCCGGACTATTGAATACCGCGTGTATTAGTGCGCCACCCATGGAAATACAGGCAAGCAATAGAATGCCGGTCACTCGCTTCATTGTTCTGCCCCCATCGCTCAAGGGAAAAAGAGCGGCGTGCCGACGGCGCAGCCCGACGCCGTTTCTCATTCCTTAACGCAGCATTAACGTGGCAGAAAAAGGCCACGATGTGGCGCAGACTATTGAAATAAATCAGATAACAAGCTTGTCGACATGTGACTCTATCGACGAAATCTTACGCGGCAGGCAATGCATTATCCGCGATATCGGACTATGTGCGGCGAAGTGATCACAACAGCCGATCTCGGATCATCGCCGCTGTTGATGCTTGCCCGACGCGGGTTCCACGTGCCGGAGAAAAGCCAGTGCACACGCCGCCATCCGATGCGTCTATTGGTTTTGCTCGCTAACAATCTTAGTGTTTTCCACATTCGCATCGCCAATCGACGAAGCCATTAATCCGTCAATCTTTGTGGAGATTAGGAGATCAACGCGGAACCAAACTCCGAAGTGCGGCTCTGGAAGGGAACGAGGAGGATCGAGGCAACGAGCCAGAATTGACGTCAATCATTCTTCAGTCGAGCGATGAGCGTGGACATCCCCGATCGAAGACGATTGACCACCTGAGCGTCCCGGAATGCACGGCTGCAATGGGTCGCAAGCGACAGCCGAAAGCAAATCATCAATGAGTTCCTCCGGGGGCAGATAATGTCACGACGTCACCACGTCACCATCAATGGAACGAGCTTTTCCGCAGAGCGCGGCGAACTGCTGCTGGACGCGGCTTTGAGCAGTGGAATCGATCTTCCCTTTGACTGCCGTTCTGGCCATTGCGGCACCTGCTGCGTGCGACTGGTATCCGGCGAAGTGCAGGGCGGCGAAGGCTCCGAGCCGGGAGTCGTTCATGCCTGCCAGTGCCGGATCGTCGGCGACGTCGTGATCGAGAAGGGCCAGGCGCCGGCTGTTCGCACTGTCGATGGTGTGTTGAGCTCGCTCGTCCCGCTATCGTCCGAGGCCGTGGAAGTCCGCATCAAGACGGATCAGGCACTGCACTATCATGCGGGGCAGTATGCGCAGGTGCAGTTCGCCGGCTACCCGAGCCGCCCCTTCAGCATCACGCATCCCTTGCGCGGGACGCCGGGTAGCCGGACGCTCTCATTCCACGTCCGGCGCATGCAGGGCGGGCGAGTCACCTCTTCGCTCGGCAAGCGCATCAAGCCAGGCCATCGGGTGAAGCTCAGCGGACCCTTTGGATCGGCCTATTTCCGGCCTGACCACAATGGCCGCCTCATCCTGGTCGCCACCAACACGGGCTTCGCGCCGATCTGGTCGATTGCCATCGCGGCACTTCGCGAGAACCCGCAGCGCAGCATGGTGGTGATCGCCGGCGGCCGCAGCATCGAGTCGCTTTACATGAGCCCGGCCCTCATGCAGCTCACCCGCTTCCCCAATGTCCATGTCGTGCCCGTTTGCAGCTCGCCTCAGAACGTGACCGATGCCGTGAGGCTTGGCCGGCCGACGGACTTTCTGCCACGGCTGCATCCGAGCGATGTGCTCTATGCCTGCGGTGCGCCGCCCATGGTCGACTCACTCAAGTCGATTGCCGCGCAAGCCGGCGTGGTTTGCTACGCGGATCCGTTCCTGCCGACCAAGAGCGATACGTCAGAGGAAGGCGTTCTCAGTCGCGCGATGGGATGGCTCTCCGTGCCTACGAGCCGGCAACCGGCCCTGCGCGAGCCGGGCCGATCCCACCAGAACCATCGCAAGCAGCCGGTGCCGGCAAACCGGACGGATGAAGCAGGGGTGAGAAGTCATTATCTCTTTCACAACGTATAAACCGCGGTTATGCGGGCTTGGGGGAAGGGCCTCCCTCCTGTCTTCGATATTTTGTCTCTGCGGCGTGCTGGCGATGTTCGGCTTGGTCGCGGAGGGTCGTGCTGCGCCTGATCCGGCCGAGACGGTCGGTCCCAATGCCTGTGCCGAATGTCACAAGCAGGAGGTCGAGGCCTGGAAGGGCTCGCATCACTTCAAGACTTTCCGGGAGATGCCGCGCAACAAGCGGGGAAAGAAGATCGCAGACCGACTTGGCATCCGGCGTGTGAAGTCGGAAGGCCTATGCCTGACCTGCCATTTCACGGTGCAACAGAAAGGCAGCGACAGCGAGCCGATTGCCGGCATCTCCTGCGAATCCTGCCACAGCGCCGGGAAGGACTGGATCAAGGTCCACAGCAGCTACAGCGGCAAGAAGGCCGAGACCGAGTCCAAGGCCGAGGCGAAGGCGCGCTGGAAGCTCGCCGAGTCCAAGGGGATGATCAGGCCCGGCTCGCTCTACCGGCTGGCGAAGAATTGCTTCAGCTGTCACGTCGTGCCGCAAGAGAAGCTCGTGAACGTTGGCGGTCATCGCTCCGGCAGTGCCTTCGATCTGGTGGCCTGGTCGCAGGGCGAGGTACGTCACAACACCTGGCACTCCAAGGGCAAGGACAACGTGGCGGCCAACGCCGCCCGCAAGCGGATGCTCTATCTCATCGGCATCGGTGTGGAGCTCGAGACAGCCTTGCGGGCGGTCGGCAAGGCGACGGCGAGAAAGGTCTACGCCTTCGAGATGGCGCTGCGCGCCGACCGTGCCCGCAAGAAGCTCGCGGCAGCGGCCAAAGCAGCCCCCGATGTTCCGGAAATTGCCAAGCTGGTTGAGCTTAGTCACTTGGCCGGGCTGAAGCTGAAGAACGAAGGCGAGCTGACGGAAGCAGCCAATAGCATTGCCAAGCTGCTCGAAAGCATTTCGGCAAAGTACGACGGCGGCACCATGGCCGGGCTCGATAGCCTCATTCCCGGACCAGACAAGTTCAAAGGCAAGGCAAGGAAGCCCAGCGGGACCAATTGACCTTTACGGCAGCAAGTGGGCTCGGGGGCAAGGTCCACCACGACAGGCAACTTGGGGGACGATCATGCGATCGGCGGCGCAAAGCGCGTTTGTCGGCACCACGGGCAGACGCAGTCCCGGCTCGGGTCGGCGTCTCATCGGGCGAACCGTTCCGATTCTGCTTATTGCGACGGTTTCCGGCGGCCTTTTCTGGCTCGTCTGGATCTATGGCAGCGGGCTGCGCGACCCGCGCTATCTCGACGGCTGGGTGCTGGCGGGCGCCATGGGCTTACAGCTCGGGTTCCACATCGCCGTGGCAACTGGCCGTCTCGCGCCGAAATCCGCCATGCGCTGGAAGCGGATCCACATCTATGTGGGATACCTGCTGATCGCAGCCTTCGTATCACACTCGGATTTCGCCTTACCGGACACCGGATTTGAATGGGCACTGTGGTCGGGTTTCATGGCCGTGACCCTCAGCGGTTTATGGGGCACCTATCTCGCTTGGTTCATCAAGGCCCGGCGGCGAAACGACGAGGAGGTTTCCTACGACCGTCTTCCAAGCCTCCGCGCCGAGCTCTCGAACGAAGTCGAGGCGGTCGTTGCAAGAATTAATCCGAACGCGCCGCAGCTCGCTTTGCCCGGCCTGCCCCACGACGCCTGGATCGCGGATCTCTATGCGACGCGCCTCAAGGGTTTCTTCGAGGGCCCACGCAACGCAAGTGCCCACGTCTTCGGCTCGCAGCGCCCTCTCGGACGTCTGACCGACGAGATCGACAGCCTGACCGCCTATGTCGACCAGAACGGCCGCGACAAGCTTGCTGACATAAAGAGCCTCGTAATCGAGAAGGACCGGCTCGATTTCTTGAGTGTCTATCTCTGGCTCAACAGAGCCTGGCTGCTCGTGCATGTCCCCGTCACCTATGCGCTGATCGTGCTTTCGGTCGTCCACATCCTGGTCGTCTACGCCTTCTCATCGGGGGCCTGGTGATGCGGCGTCCCGACGAGCTCAGCGTCGTCCAGCCGCGCCCGCCCGAAAAGCGAATGTCGCCAAGCGCCTGGCGCAACCTCATCGCGACACTGCTTGCGGTCGTCACCGCCGCCTGCCTCGGCTCGACCTCGTTTTTTTCCAAGGGCACGCAGTTTCTAATGCCCGGGCCATTGGCCAGTGCTCATGGCGCGATCGAGAAGTGTAGCTCCTGCCACACCAAGAGCGGCAGCGGGAAGTTGACCTGGACACACGGTCTCGTCGCCGGCGATCCGTTCGCCGACAGTCAGGCGTGCCTCACCTGTCACCAAATGCCGCAAACCGCCTTCAACGCACACAGCGCCTCAAAGGAGGTTCTGAGAGAGAGCACGAAGCGGTTGACGAAAGTCGCCAGAAAGATCTCCGCACCACAGTCGGCACGCTTGCAGAACGCTGCATTTCCTGCGGCGGCCGTTCTTGAACGCGAACTCTACTGCGCGACCTGCCACCAAGAGCATCAGGGCGTTGGTTTCAACCTGAGCAAGATCTCAAACGAGCAATGCCGTTCCTGTCACGTCGTGCAGTTCGACAGCTTCGACGGCAATCACCCGCAGTTCGAGAACTTTCCGTTTCAGCGGCGCTCGCGGATCATCTTCGACCACGCTGGTCATTTCGACAAGCACTACCCGGAGGTGACGAAGAAGGATGCGACCAGACGCATTCCCGAGACCTGCGCGAGTTGCCACACCAGCACCGAGGACCGGCGCATCATGGCCGTGGTGCCGTTCGATCAGACCTGCACCAGCTGTCATCTCGACCAGATTCTCGGCGAGGAGCGGGCGAGCGGCCCCAAGGGCATTGCCTTTCTGTCGCTCCCCGGCCTCGACCTCGAGACGCTGAAGGCGAAGAAAGCGCGCGTCGGCGAGTGGCCAGGAGCCTCCGAAGCCCCACTCACCCCGTTCATGAAAGTGATGCTCAGCGGCAACGAGCGTGGACGCGGCCTGCTCAAGACCGTGGACAAACTCAATCTCCAGGATCTGGCCAAGGCCAGCGACGGCGAGATCAAGGCGGTGACGGAGCTGGCCTGGGAGATCAAGGGGCTCTACCACGCGCTGATCACGAACAACGCCGCCGACGTGCTCGGCAAGCTCGACATCGGCGGGGGTACGAAGCTCAGTGCGTCGCAAGTTACCGATCTGACCGCTAGCATACCACGCGATGTGATCCTCGGCGCGCAGCAGCAGTGGCTCCCCAATCTGGCGGCCGAGATGGCAAACCCCGGGCAGCCGGCGCCGCCAAGGCAGGACGACTCGGAGGCCGCAGCTGTCGAGGCCGAACAGGCCAATGTGGAGCCCGCCGGAGAGGAGACTGGCTCGGAAGTCCCGGACACGAGCGCAGACTCCGAGGACAGCACGGACGACGCAGGGTCTTCCGACGAGCCCTCCCAGGCCGATGAACCAGAGACAGAACTTGGTCTCAATGGAGAGGCCGACGGCAGTGCGCCAGACAACACGCTCGATCCGCCGCCCTGTTCCCTGAGCATTCTCGGGCAGTGTCTGGTGGTCGAGGAACAGAAGAACAGCGCTGAAGCAACGGTCGCTGATTTGCCGGCCGCGGCGCCCAACAACGCAGACACCGCGAGGGCAACCGAGCCTATCGCGCTTGCCGCCAACACCGGCGCGCAGCCCTCAGCAGGTGGCGGTGGCAAAAAGGACGAGTTGCTCTTTCCAACGGAAGACGAGCTTCGCGAGATCAACGAGCACCACAAGGGCGCGGGACAAACGGCGAGGCCAAAAGGCGTGGCCGGGGAGTCCGAAAGCTCGAGCGCCGGCGAGGATGCGGGTGCTGTGCCTCAGGCAGGGGTCGAAGATGCGTCGGGCATCGAAAGCGACGTCGATCCGGAGAGCTGGGCCGACTATGGCGGCTGGTACCGGCAGGACTACGCGATCTACTACCGGCCCGTCGGCCACAAGGACAAGTTCATTTATTCCTGGCTCGTGCTGACCGGTCCCCGGGCAGCGAAGGCCAGTGCAAGCCCAGCGGCAGCCGTCTTCGACTATTTGACGAACAAGGATGCCCAGGGGTCGTGCACGAAATGCCATAGCGTCGACGAGATCGGGGACAAGGCGCGGCTGGTCAACTTTGCGCCCCTCGAGGCCAAAACGAAGCAAGGCCGCTTCACGAACTTCGTTCACGAACCGCATTTGAGCATTCAGGACAATCGCGGTTGCTTGACCTGCCATGCGCTTGCACAGGGTCAGCCAGGGCAATCCAGCGCCGAGAGTGCTGCGGCCAGGGACGCCGAATCCACAGAGGCCGCGGCGGCAAGTCCGAAAGCCGAGACCGCGGGCGGCGGCTACCTGAAAAGCTACGAGCACGGCCGTCCGCAGGACTTCACCTCCGGTTTCTCGGGTGTGAAGAAGGATCTTTGCCAGACCTGTCACACCGCTGGCAGGGCGCGTCAGGATTGCCTGCTGTGCCACGAATATCATGTGAATGACGTGATCACGCCGATCATGAACACCAAGCTTTCAACGCAATAGCCAAGCCGCCCGTCAAACACGTTCGGAAGGGATGGACATGACTTTACTTTACGCATCGATCTCCGTTGGAACGGCCGCCGCATTGCTGGCGGTCCTTCTCCTGTTGCTGCGCACGGAAATCCGAGGCCGCCGGCTGGCCCTGGCCCTCACCCGGCAATGGGTCGCAACGGACAGCCGCACATCGGCTCTGCTCGTGGCTCTGCTTGCCGCAATCGCCGTGTATGCGTTCGCCTTCGTTCCCACCGGCGCGCAGCACGACGCTCGGAGCACCTCAATCCCTGAAGCAGCGGAGAGCGCGAACAACACGCCAGCCATCGGCTCAGACGAAGACCCCGAGCTGGCGGCTTTGCGGGCTTACGCAAACAGTCCTGGCTCCGAGCCTCAGATGGCAGCCCAAACCACGCCTGCCCCCGGCCCAGCTGAGTTAGCGGACGTCAATACAATGATCGCGAAACTCGTCGCACGCCTCGAGAAACAACCGGACGATCTGAAGGGCTGGAAAATGCTGGGCTGGTCGTACATGAGCACGGGCAGACTGGAGGAGGCGACACAGGCCTATGAGGCCGCCCTCAAGCTTGCTCCCGGCGACAACGAGATCATCGAAGCGCTCGAAGCGGTGAAGTCTGCGCAGGCCGCACCGATGACAACCTCATCGACCGCGGCGCTCGATCCTGCAACCTCGTCGCCTCTGGAAGAGATGACCGCAGCTGCAGGGCAATCCGGCGACCAGTCGAAGGAGATGATCCGCGACATGGTCGACCAGCTCGACAAGCGGCTTAAGACCACGCCGAAGGACGAGAATGGATGGGTGCTGCTCATGCGCTCGCGCATGATCCTCGGCGAGTTGGATGCCGCGAGTGCCGCGCTGACGCGAGCCCGCGAGGCGTTCGACGGCGACGACGCCGCAAATGCCAGGCTGACCGCTGCGGCCCGCGTTCTCGGAATTGAGGAGAATTAGAGTGCTTCCGGAAAAGTGCGAAGCGGTTTTCCGAAAAGAAGCACGACAAACCAAGGAATTAGGGTGTTGAAGTGATCCAACGAAAAACGGCAACACCCCAGACAGCACGGACTTGCCACGCAACGCGATCAACTTCGGTCAGATCGAGGGATTGTGGCTCGATCGTGTGGTGACGAGGATAGGCATCGCCCAGACGACGAGCGTCGTGCGGGTGATCTGCGGGTCGCCCATTTGCTACCCTTCGAACGGATCGCGCACCAAAATCGTATCCTCGCGCTCGGGGCTGGTCGACAGCAGCGCGACCGGGGCCTCGATCAGCTCCTCGATGCGTTTCACGTATTTGATGCATTGGGCGGGCAGATCGGCCCAGCTGCGTGCGCCGCGCGTCGTCTCGGGCCAACCTGGCATGGTCTCGTAGATCGGCTTGACGCGGGCTTGCGCGAACTGGCCGGCGGGCAAGTGCTCGATCTCGCGGCCATCAAGCTCATAGCGCACGCACACCTTCAGCTCCTCGAAGCCGTCGAGTACGTCGAGCTTGGTCAAGGCGATGCCGGTGATGCCGGCGACCTTGATGGTCTGCCGGACAAGGCAGGCATCGAACCAGCCGCAGCGGCGCTTGCGGCCGGTCACCGTTCCGAACTCGTGGCCCTTCTGGCCGATGAGCTCGCCGGTGGCGTCGAGAAGCTCGGTCGGAAACGGCCCGGCGCCGACGCGCGTCGTATAGGCCTTGGTGATACCGAGCACATAGTGGAGTGCGCTCGGCCCTATGCCGGAGCCGGTCGCGGCCTGCGCGGCGACGGTGTTGGAGGAGGTGACGAAAGGATAGGTGCCGTGGTCGTTGTCGAGCAGGGCGCCTTGCGCGCCTTCGAACAGGATGCGATCGCCAGCCTTTCGCTTGGCATCGAGCAGCGCCCAGACAGTGTCGACATAGGGCAGCACCGCGTCACGGATGCCCTTGAGGGCCGCGAACAGCTCGGCGGGGTCCACCTCGGCGACGCTCAAGCCCCGCCGCAGCGCATTGTGATGGGCGAGCAGCCGCTCGATCTTGGCCGGCAGCGTGTCGAGATTGGCGAGGTCCTGCGCGCGGATGGCGCGGCGGCCGACCTTGTCCTCGTAGGCAGGTCCAATGCCGCGTTTGGTGGTGCCGATAGATTGGGCACCCGCGGCCTCCTCGCGCAGCCGGTCGAGCTCGCCATGCAACGGCAGGATCAGCGTCGCGTTCTCGGCGATGCGCAGGTTGTCGCGCGAGATGGCGACTCCCATGTTGCGCAGCGTCTCGATCTCTTTCTTGAGTGCCCAGGGATCGACGACCACGCCATTGCCGATGATCGAGAGCTTGCCGGGGCGCACGATGCCTGATGGCAGCAGCGAGAGCTTGTAGGTCTTGTCGCCGATGACGAGCGTATGGCCGGCGTTGTGGCCGCCCTGGAAGCGCACGACGCAATCGGCGCGCTCGGAGAGCCAGTCGACGATCTTGCCCTTGCCCTCGTCGCCCCATTGCGCGCCGACGACCACGACATTGGCCATGTCTCAGGTTCCTTGTCGCGCCGTGAAGCCGGCACGCGAACGGCCCCAGGAGAGAATCCGGGGGCCGTGAGCCTGTATAGACGGGTGTGACCCGGAGGGCTAGCCTTGGCCCATGGCCATTTTGTCCCGGAAAGCCGCGCTTTGGATCGTGGGCGTGCCTGTCGCGGCTTGGCTTATGGTGACGGCGTTGGCAGGCAAACGGCAGTGGCTCGTGTCGTCGCAGCCGGTCGAGATCTACGCTGTGCTGCCATCGAGCCAAGAATCCGCCTCCAATCGCAATGATACTGCCACCCGGTCAGCGTCCCACCGTCAATCGCTGCATCGACACGAAGTCCTACATCGAGGTCGAGGTCGTTCTGCCGGACGGCAAGCTTGGTTACACTTGGCTGGATTTTGGAAACTTGGAGCGTAGCCGTATTCTGGTGTTTTGGGGTCCGCCGCTGACCTATTCTTGCCCGTAGTCAGTAGCGCACGGGCCCAATGCGAGGAGATACCCATGCTCGTCATCGACCGTGAGACCGTTTACGCAATCGCCGATTACGGCAAGCTCGTCGCCGCACTTGACCGACATGTACCGCACCGGCGTCGATGTGCTGGAGCGCTCGATGCTCTCGCAGCCGACGCCTTCGGGTGCTGAGGCCGACTGCCTCATCCAGTCGGCCTGGATGCGCGACAAGGCCTTCGGCATGAAGATCGCCAACGTGTTTCCGGACAATCTGGCGAAAGGCATTCCCTCAGTCGTCGGGCTTTATGTGCTGTTCGACGGGACGACCGGCGAGCCGCTGGCGACCATCGACGGCGTCGCCGAGACCTTCTTCAAGACCGCGAGCAATTCGGCGGTGGCAAGCAATCTGCTCGCGCGGAAGGATGCGCGCGTGCTCGCCATGTTCGGCGCCGGCAAGCTCGCGCCGCATCTCGTCAAGGCGCATGCGGCGGTGCGCCCGATCGAACGCGTGCTCGTCTGGAACCGGACGCAGGTGAATGCCGAGAAGCTCGCGGCGGAGTTGACGGCGGCAGGCTTCCGCGCCACGGCTGTTGCTGATCCGGCGGAGGCGGCGGCCGAAGCAGATATCGTCAGCGCCGCGACTTTCGCGACCGAGCCGATCGTCAAAGGGGCGTGGCTCAAGCCCGGCGTCCATGTCGATCTCGTCGGCGGCTACGCGCCGCAATTCCGCGAGGCGGACGGCGAGGCCGTCAGGCGCTCAGGTCGGCTCTACGTGGACTCGAGGCAGTCAACCGTCGGCGTCTGCGGCGATTGTCTTGGGCCGATTGCGGAAGGCGTACTGACGGAAGCAAGGGTCATCGATCTCTTCGAGCTGGCCCAAGGCAAGGCCGCCGGCAGGCTCGCCGAGGACGACATCACCGTCTTCAAATCCGGCGGCGGTGGGCATGAGGATCTCGCGGCAGCGCTGGCGTTGTACGAAGTGGCGCGGGCACGAAAGGCTTGATGGGGTCGGAGCACGCTCAGGCGAGCGTCGTCGCCGTGACCCACCAGCCGGGAGCTGTCTTGCGGAGTTGTGCTGCGGCGGATTCCGCGTCCTGGGCCCCATCGAACAATCCGAAACACGTCGGCCCGCTGCCGGACATCCGGGCGAGGCGGCAGCCGGGGAGGGTGTTCAGCGCATCGAGCATGTCGCCGATGGCGGGTAGCAGCATGCGAGCCGGTGCCTCGAGATCGTTCGGGCGATCGGCGATGAGGCGGATCAGATCGTCGCGGCTCGCAATCGCCTCGGGCCAGTCGAGCGGTACGGTTTCCAAGGGCAAGGGTGGCGACGCGAGCGCCCTGAAAACCTCTGCCGTCGCAAGCGGCACCCCCGGATTGACCAGCAGGGCATGAACCGGTGCGAAGCTCCGCAGTGGCATCACCTCCTCGCCGATGCCGCGCATGACGAGTGCGCGCGAGAGGAGGCAGGCCGGCAAATCGGCGCCAAGGCGGGACGCGGAGGCAACCAGCCGCACCAACGGCAGGGCACCGGGGTGCCGCCGGAGAATGGCTCGGATCGCGGCGGCGGCATCCGCCGAGCCCCCACCGATGCCGGCAGCGACGGGAAGGTGTTTCTCCAGATGCAGATGGCCGAAGGCAAGCTCGGGTGCCGCCTCGCGGGCGAGCGCCAGCACGCGCGCCACGAGATTTTCGCCCTCGACGGCGCTAGCCGTCGGCCCGGCCATCGCCAAGCCATCCGCAGAATCGGGATCGAGCGTCACCCGATCGGCCACGTCGGCGAAAACGACGAGACTTTCGAGCGCGTGGTATCCGTCCGCCCGCCGGCCGAGCACCCGCAACGTCAGATTGACCTTCGCGCGCGCCGTCTCGGCGATGACCGCCATGGCAGTATACGGCCTACTGCACCGGCTGGGTCGTCGACGTGCCTTCCGCAGTTGCGCCCTTCACGTCCTCGAGGCCCTTCTCGAGCTTCTTGGCGATGCGCGCCTGGTCCTCGGGCTCGGGCTTCAGCGTCAGCGCTTGCGACCACTGGAACTTCGCCTCGTTGCGCCGGCCGACCTGCCAGTAGGCATCGCCCAGATGATCATTGATGATGGGATCGTTCGGCTCCAGCTCGACGGCCCGCTCGAGCTGGCGCGCGGCCTCGGCGTACTCGGCGATCCGATAGTGCGCCCAGCCGAGGCTATCGACGTAGAAGCCGTCGTCGGGCTTGAGCTTCACGGCCTTGCGGATGTGATCCATCGCCTGGGCGAGGTTCTTTCCCTGGTCGACCCAGGAATAGCCGAGGTAGTTCAAAAGCGAGGGCTGCTCGGGGTCGAGCTCCATGGCTTTCAGGAAATCGAGCTCGGCCTTGTCCCACAGTTTCAGCCGTTCGTAGCAGATGGCGCGCTGGAAGTACTGGTTCCAATCCTCCTTGCCCGGATTGGGCACGAGATCGATGGCGGCCGTATAGTTCTTCGCCGCCTCCTCGTAGAGCTTGCGGTTGGAGAGGATGCTGCCGAGCGCCGTGTTGATGCGCAGCTGCCAGATGCGGGCGGGCACCTTGGCGCGCTCGGCCGAGAGATCGGCGATGCGCTTGGCCATGGCCTGCTTGGTCTGCGGGCCGATGCGCCCGGTCGTCTCGAGCCCGGCGGCCTTCTGGAAGGCTTTGACGGCGTCGACTGTCGCCTTGCCGTAGATGCCATCGGTCGAGCCGGGGTCGTGGCCGATTGCCGCGAGAATGCGCTGCAGTTCGCTTACCTGCTCACCGCGGGCGCCAGACCCAATCTTGCCGATCTTGTCGAGGCGGGCGGCATCTGGAAGCGGGTCGTCAATTTCAGTGTCGGCGACGATGGCGAGGCGCTTGGGATCGAGCAGATCGGTCAGTGCCTTTCTGGCTTCGTCCACCCGCTCGAGCTGATTGAGGTTGTAGGCTTTGCGGATCGCGGATGAGAAGCCGAGCGCGGTATCGGCCGGAATGCGGTCGAGCGTCTCGATCGCCATGTCGGAGCGCCCGATCTGCTCCTGGACGCCAGAGAGCGCGATCAAGGTCAGTGAGGACTTGGGCCGGAGATAGAGCGCAAGCTGGAGGAAGATGACGCCGGTGTCGTGGGCGTTCTCGCTCGCGAGCTGCTCGCCGATGCCATAGAAGACCTCGGCTAGGCCCTCGTCGATCGAGCCGATGACCGGTGTCTGCTTCTCGCCGCGCCGGAGTGCGGCCAGGAGTTCCTGGATCATCGCATGGGGCTGGTCGTCGCCGGCGAGGTGATCCTTGACGATCTGCTGCGCCTTGGCATTGTCGCCGCGGCTACTTTCGAAGCGCGCGTAGGCGAGTGCCACGCTGACGACGCGCGGCTCGGTCTGGAAGAGATCCTGATAGGCGGCGCGCGCCAGTTTGTCGTCGCCGAGGAAGTCGGCAACCAGGGCCTCGTGATAGGTGCGGTAGTAGCGGGCCCAGTCGGCGCTCTTGAGCGCTTCGAGCTTGAGGGCCGCGCCGGGAAGGTCCTTCTCCGCCGCTTTCACCCAGGCGCGCGACAGTGCTCCGGTCAGCTCGGCGATGGAGCCGGCGCTCGCCAGCTCGAAATGCTTGTCGGCCTCGACGAAGTTGCCGGCCTTGAAGGCTTTGACGCCGAGGAAGATGCGCGCCCACCGATCGCCCGTCTCGACCTTGACGACACGGTCGGCGAGATCGGAGGCGCTGTCCCAGGCGCCGAGCTCGGCTTCCGCGAGGAAGGCCTGACGCAGCAGCAGCGGATCGTCGGGCTGCTGTTTGAGCGCGTCGCGATAATAAGCGGAGGCGGCCGCCGGATCGCGCTCATCCTGGGCGATGCGGCCGGCGAGATAGCTGCCGAGCAGCGAGCCCACCGGCTCGATCTTGACGTCCTCTTTGCGCCTGCTCGGCCGCGGCCATGCCGCTCAGTCCAACGCCTGCAGCTACAATGAGCGCGGCGGCGTAACGCTGCGGTTTGCAGCGGGCAGGGGTCCGAGCCATGGGCGATTCGGCCTTTCTCGTTCGCGATCGGAGAAAGATGACCGCTTTCCGGGCCTCCCGCAAGCACGGGGCGGCAATGCCGCAGCTTATCCCAAACCCGGCCCAGAAGCTGGGCGCAATCGGGGCCTGAATCTGGCTTTGGCTAGGCTTGGAGCACGTTCTTTCGGCGACCCGGTTCCCACTTCGCCGGAGCGTGCTCTACGCCGCCTTCAATGCGGCCTTCCGCTTGGCCCGGCGCTTCTGATTGTGCTTGCCGTGCTTGGTGTTGCGCTTCTCCCGCTTTACGCGGGCCTTCTCCGAGAGGCGTTTCATGGTGTGTGTCTCCGTGGTGTTGGCGGCGGTTGTAGGGGGTTTGGCAGGAATTGGGAAGGGCGCGCCGGATCAGGCCTTGTCGGCATCTGGCTTCGACCGCCCTAGCAGCCCCGAAGCCGCGGAAAGGGCCGCCGGAACCAGGGCCAAGTGGCTGCCGATGGTTTCGAGCCGCTGCTCGAAGGCATTCAGCTTCTGGGAGATCCCCTCGATCTCCGCCGAAACCGCATCGAAGGCGGCGGCCTCGGCCTCCTCGAGAGCCGCCATCTCGCGCGAGTTCGGGCCGCGCAGCGCCAGCATCGCCAGTATGCCGCCGCCGATCGCATGCAGCGCTGCCACGACGAGCACGGCGCCGAGATCGCTCATCGACTCTCGGAGCCACAGGAAGAGCGCGACGTTGAGGAGCCCCAGGCCCACCAGCAGCACGATCGCCGCCAGTACGCCGAGCGCCAGGCGCTGCGCCGCGTAGCGGATCATAAGCCGCCGCCGTAAGCCGGCGACCTTCAGATACAACTTGGCGGTCACCGGCAGCGTGCGCATGTCAAACTCCTCAATTGTGGTGTGGCGCTACATCCCCGGATAAACCGGCCCGCCGCCGCCTTCCGGCACCGTCCAGGTGATGTTCTGGTTCGGGTCCTTGATATCGCAGGTCTTGCAGTGGACGCAGTTCTGGAAGTTGATCTGGAACTTCTTAGCCCCCTCGCCGTCGTCGACCCATTCATAGACGCCGGCCGGGCAGTAGCGGTTCGAGGGTCCGGCGAAGGCCCCGAGCTCGGAGGCCTTCTGCAACCCGAGGTCGGCGACCTTCAGATGCGCGGGCTGGCCTTCCTCGTGGTTGGTGGCGGAGAAGGCGACATTGGTCAGGCGATCGAAGGTCAATACGCCGTCGGCCTTGGGGTAGGCGATCGGGTGATACTGGGACGCCGGCTTCAACGTCTGATAGTCGGCCTTGCCGTGCTTCAGGGTGTAGCCGAGGCCGATACCCGGAATGATCGTATTGAGCCACATGTCGAGGCCGCCCAAGGCGACACCCACGGCCGTTCCGAAGCGCGACCAGAGCGGCTTGACGTTGCGCACCCGCTTCAAGTCGCGGGCGATATCGCTGTCCCAGAAGCGCGACTGATAGGCGTCGAGCGTGTCGTGGGCGCGGCCCTCGCCCAGCGCCTCGAAGGCGGCTTCGGCGGCGAGCATGCCGGAGAGGATCGCGTTGTGCGAGCCCTTGATCCTCGGCACGTTGACGAAGCCCGCCGAGCAGCCGATGAGCGCGCCGCCCGGAAAGGCGAGCTTGGGGATCGACTGCCAGCCACCCTCGGTGATCGCGCGGGCACCGTAGGCGATGCGCTTTCCGCCTTCGAAGAGATCGCGGATCGCGGGATGCGTCTTGAAGCGCTGGAACTCCTCGTAGGGGTGGAGATAGGGGTTCTGGTAGTTCAGATGCACAACGAAGCCGACGGAGACGAGGTTCACGCCGTAGTGGTAGAGGAACGAGCCGCCGCCGGTCCGGTTGTCGAGCGGCCAGCCCATGGTGTGCTGGACGAGGCCCGGCCGGTGCTTCTCGGGGCGGACCTCCCACAACTCCTTCATGCCGAGGCCGAATTTCTGCGGGTCGCGGCCCTTCGAGAGCTCGAAGCGGCGGATCGCCTGTTTGGCGAGCGAGCCGCGCGCGCCCTCGGCGAGTAGTGTGTACTTCGCCCGCAGCTCCATGCCGCGCGTGAAATTGTCGGTCGGCTCGCCGTCCTTGCCGATGCCCATGTCACCGGTCGCGACGCCGACGACGTTGCCTTTGTCGTCATAGAGCAGCTCGGCCGCGGCGAAGCCCGGGAAGATCTGCAGCCCGAGGCCTTCCGCCTGCTCGGAAAGCCATTTGCAGACCTGGCCGAGGCTACCGATATAGTTGCCGTGATTGTTCATGAAGGGCGGCATGGCGAAGTTCGGCAGCGACAGCTTGCCCGCCGGGCCAAGATAGAGGAACCGGTCGTCGGTCACCTGGGTCGAGAGCGGCGCGCCCTTGTCGCGCCAGTCGGGGATGAGGCGGTCGAGCCCGATCGGATCGATGACGGCGCCGGAGAGGATGTGTGCGCCGACTTCCGCGCCCTTCTCGAGGAGGACGACGGAGAGTTCCTTGCCTTGCGCGGCCGCGAGCTGCATCAGCCGGATGCCGGCCGCGAGCCCCGCCGGCCCCCCGCCGACGATGACGACATCCACCTCCATCGCCTCCCGCTCCGGGAGATCGCTCGCGCTCGCCATGATGGTCATTTCCCCTTGAAAGCTTGCAGTCCCTCGATGGCGCTTGCCATTTCGCCCGTCAAGGTCTCTGATCCGCGCAACTTGCGTCCCGACGCCCTTCTCCCTGCGACAGGGTGTTGTCCGATTCGGCCGCGAAGCCTTCAGGGTGTTTCCTTTTTTCGTTGAATCACTTCAACACCCTAGTTCTTTGGTTTGTCGTGCTTCTTTTCGGAAAACCGCTTCGCACTTTTCCGGAAGCACTCTAGGTCCCGACCCGCCATGGCCGAGCCCGTCACCGCCCGCGACATCGACGCGACCTACGCCTGGTACCGGGCGATGGGCGTTGGAGAATTCACGGCCGACGCGCCGACGGACTGGTTCGGTCTGGAGCGCGAGATCCAGGCGCGGCGGGAGGCTGCGAAGGTTCGGCCGGTGGCGGCAAAGCCGGTCGCGCGTCCGGTGCTGCCACCGGCTAGGCCTCCACTGATCGATCGCCGTCCCGAGACGCCGCGTCCATCAGGGGCCCAGCCCGCCCCGGCTATGCGCCAGCAACCCATCGCGCCGCCCGCCATCCGCAGGCCGCCCCCGGCCGCGCCCGATCAGGCCGTCATGACGGCACGCACCGAGGCGGCGAAGGCCCAGTCGCTTGCCGAGCTTCGCGCGATCCTCGAGCGCTTCGACGGTTGCGGCCTCAAGGCGACCGCGAAGAGCCTCTGCTTTTACCGGGGTGTCGAAAAATCGCGCATCATGCTGATCGGCGAGGCGCCGGGGCGTGATGAGGACTTGGCCGGCAAACCTTTCGTCGGACCTGCGGGTCAGCTCCTCGACAGGATGCTCGGCGCGATCGGGCTCGATGAAAGCACCGTGCACATTACGAATGTGGTGTACTGGCGGCCGCCCGGAAATCGCACACCGACGCCTCAGGAGGTGCAGGTCTGCGAGCCCTTTCTCGAACGGCAGATCGCGCTCGTCGAGCCGGAGATCATTTTGCTGCTCGGAGGTGCTGCGGCGAAGCAGGTGCTCGACAGTCAGGACGGCATCATGCGGTTGCGCGGCAAGTGGCGCGACCTCGAAAAGGGCGGCAAGACGTATCGCGCAATCGCAACGCTGCATCCGGCCTATCTGCTCAGGACGCCCAACGCGAAGAAGCAGGCGTGGCGCGATCTCTTGATGGTCGAGGCGGCATTGGGCGCGGGCCGGTAGCTCCAATGGCAGCATCACCTAGCGATGATGGGCGCGTGGAATATTTGGTCGCCGGACTTCGCATGCCATCGATCCCGTTCGCCGCGACGTCTGGCGAGGCCGTCGACTTCTCGAAGCGCCCCGGCCGATCGGTCGTCTTCTGCTATCCCTGGACCGGCCGTCCGGGCCTCCCCAATCCGCCCCGCTGGGACGACATTCCCGGCGCCCATGGCTCGACGCCGCAGGCGGTGGGGTTCCGCGATCGCTACACCGAGTTTGAGGCGCTGGGTGTCACCGTGTATGGTCTCAGCACGCAGAACTCGGACTATCAGTGCGAGCTCGTCGCGCGGCTCGGTCTCCCGTTTGCGATGCTGAGCGACCGGGATTTCGCGTTTCAGCGCGCTCTACGGCTCCCGACATTCGAAACGGGCGGTGTGACCTATCTCAGGCGGCTGACGCTGATCATCGAGGACGGCGCGCTCGCCGATCGCCTCTATCCCGTCGATCCGCCCGAGGCGAGCGCCGTAAAGACGCTTGCCCGGCTCGAGGGCGCAGCTGAGGGTCAGACCCCGCGGGTCTGACCCTACACACAGATCTCGAACTGGGGTCAGACCCGCAGGGTCTGACCCCAAGCAAAGGCCGCCATCGCCCCCTCAATCGAACGACGGCGGCGCGGTCGAAAGGTCGGGTGGCGCGAAATTGTCTCCGCCCGAGTCCGGCACGATGATCTCGATCGAGGACGGATCGACGGTGGTCGTGCCCTTGTAGTGCATGATCATCTCCGGGAAAGCGATGGCGAGACCGACCATGATGAGCTGGATGATCACGAAGGGCACCGCGCCCCAGTAGATCTGCGCTGTCGTCACGGGAGCCATCTTCAGGCCGGTCACCTTGTCGAGATACTCGCCGCGCGGCGCGACCGATCGCAGATAGAACAATGCGAAACCGAAGGGCGGGTGCATGAAGCTCGTCTGCATGTTGATGCCGAGCAACACGCCGAACCAGATGAGATCGATGCCGAGTTTTTCCGCGACCGGCCCGAGCAGCGGCACCACGATGAAGGCCAGCTCGAAGAAATCGAGGAAGAAGGCCAACACGAAAACGAGCAGGTTGACGAAGATGAGGAAGCCGATCTGGCCGCCCGGCAGGTCGAGCAGCAAGTCCTCGACCCATTTGTGGCCGTCGACGCCGTAAAACGTCAGCGAGAAGACGCGCGCGCCGATCAGTATGAAGATGACGAAGGCCGCGAGCTTGGCGGTCTGATCGAGAGCCTGCCGCGTCAGGTCGAATGTGAGGCGGCGCTTGATCAACGCCAGCACCAGCGCGCCGACCGCCCCCATGGCACCGCCTTCGGTCGGCGTCGCGATGCCCTGGAAGATCGTGCCGAGCACGAGGAAGATCAGGATCAGCGGCGGTAGCAGGTCGGAGATGATCTTGTTGACGGCGCGCCCAACCGGCGCGGCCGGCGCCTGCCAGAGGGACGCTGCCGCGCCGAGCAGGGCAGCGATGGCGAAGCAAAAGTGCCAGCCGCTCGCGATCCACAGCAGCAGGTCGATCAGGACCATCCAGCCCCACTCCGTGGTCGTCATTACCGTTGTCCAGGTCCCCATCAGATGATCGAGGAGGCCGTAGAGGAGGAGGACGGCAAGCGCCGCCACGGCAATGCCGGCAACGCGCGACACCGCCGCCGGCAGCCACATGAGCGCCGCGATGTAAATCAGATAAACGGCGAGCGCCGCCCCGATGATCCCGAACATGATCGAGGTCGAAGATTTCAGGTTTGCCGCCGCGAGATCGCCGAGCCGGCTCGACAGCGCATGCAGTGTGTCGAGTGCCAGCTGCGGCGCGAAAAGCGCCAGCATGACGAGCACCACGAGCGCGATCGGCAGCAGCACCGCGCGCATCACGCGAGGATAGTCCGCACCCGCGCCGAACGAGCGGACCTCGGCCGGCAAGGCAGGGGCCGAGTTCGGGCGGACGATCGTCGTCAGTAGTACATAGCCCATGTAGAGCCCCGTCAGCACGAGGCCCGGGATGATGGCGCCCTTGTACATGTCGCCGACCGAGCGTCCGAGCTGATCGGCCATGATGATGAGCACGAGTGAGGGCGGGATGATCTGCGCGAGCGTGCCGGACGCAGCAATGACTCCCGAAGACAACCGCCGATCGTAGCCATAGCGCAGCATGATGGGGAGCGAGATGAGCCCCATGGCGATGACGGAGGCGGCGACCACGCCGGTCGTCGCGGCGAGCAGCGCGCCGACGACGATGACCGCGTAAGCGACGCCGCCGCGCACGGGTCCGAACATCTTGCCGGCCGTATCGAGCAACTCCTCTGCCATGCCCGTTCGCTCGAGGATCAACCCCATGAAGGTGAAGAAGGGAATGGCGAGCAGCGTCTCGTTCGACATGATCTGCCAGACCCGTTCCGGCAGCAGCTGCAGGAACGAGGTCTCGAAGAGGCCGAGCCAGATGCCAATGACAGCGAAGGATAGGCCCACGAAAGCGAGCGAGAAGGCGACGGGATAGCCAAGCAGCAGAAACACGACCAGCGCCAGGAACATGATCGGCGCCATGTTGTGGATCAGGAAATCAATCATGGTGCGGGCTCTGCCGGCGGCGCATGGGCGCCGTGTTGCGGATAGGGGTCCTCGATGAGGCCCTGGATCACCGCAATGCGTTTGATGAGCTCGGAGACCCCTTGGGCGATCAGCATCACGAAGCCCAGGAAGATCGCGAGCCGCGCCGGCCACAGCAGCAATCCGCCCGCCGAGCCGGACACTTCGCCCGATGTGATGGCCTTCCAGAAGAAGGTCCAGCAGTAGAAACTCATGAGGATGGCGAGCGGCAGCAGCATCAGCACATGGCCCACGACATCGATCCAGTCGCGCGTGCGCTTGGAGAACAGGTTCGAGACGATGTCGATGCGAATGTGCTCGTTCCTCTGCAGCGTGTAGGCGGCGGCCAGCATGAAGACGGCGCCGAACAGGTACCACTGCAACTCGAGCCAGGCATTGGAGGAGCTGTCGAAGGCCTTGCGGATGATGGCGTTGCCGGCCGAGACCAGGACTGCCGCGAGTATGAGCCAGGAGACATGGCGGCCGATGAACGCCGTGATGTGGTCGATCGATCGGCTGAGGCCGAGCAGAGCCCGCATATGTTTCCCTCCTGGCGGCATGGCAGTCTTGGTGCTGCCTGCTGCGCTTGCAAAGGTTAGACGGATCGGGGCGTGGCGCAACCCGCTTCTGACGTCCGCGGTGCGCTTGTCCTCGGCTTGACCCCCTCGGGTCGATCGCTACAGTCCCGCCCAAAATCCAACCCGAGGAAAACCCATGTCGCGCGCGCTGACGAAGGACGCGGTTCTGGAAGCGCTTCGCGCCGTTCCCGCGCCCGGTGGCCAGAGCAACATCGTCGACCAGGGGCTGGTCTCCGAGGTCGTGCTGGCGAATGCCAAGGTCTATTTCTCGATCACCGTTGCGGTCGATAAGGCGGCGTCCCTCGAGCCAATGCGCAAGGCGGCGGAAGCGGCGGTGAAGGCCATCCCCGGCGTCGAGAGCGTGAACGCGGCCCTGACAGCGGAGCGGGCACCGTCGCGGGCTCAACCTCCGGCGCGGCCATCGGCAAGCGCGCCTCCACCGCAACAAAAGGCGGGGCGGCGCGAGCCGATCGCCGTACCCGGCGTGGCGAGCATCATCGCGGTCGCCTCCGGTAAAGGCGGCGTCGGCAAGTCGACCACGGCGGTCAATCTGGCGCTCGGCTTGAAGGCGCTGGGCCTCAAGGCCGGCATCCTCGATGCCGACGTCTACGGGCCCTCGATACCCAGGCTCATGGGCCTGACGGGCCGTCCGCAAGTGAAGGATAACCGCCTTCAGCCGATGCAGGCCTATGGCCTCAAGGTGATGTCGATGGGCTTCCTGGTGGACGAAGGGACGCCCGTCGTCTGGCGTGCGCCGATGGTGATGTCGGCGCTGACGCAGATGTTGCGCGAGGTCGATTGGGCGCCGCTCGACGTGCTCGTCGTCGACATGCCGCCGGGGACGGGCGACGCCCAGCTCACCATGGCGCAGCAGGTCGCCATGAAGGGCGCCGTCATCGTCTCGACGCCGCAGGATCTGGCGCTGATCGACGCCCGCAAGGGCCTCAACATGTTCCGCCAGGTCGAGGTGCCGGTATTGGGCATCGTCGAGAACATGAGCTATTTCCTGTGCCCTTCTTGCGGTGCGCGCTCCGACATCTTCGGCCATGGTGGGGCGGAGCTGGAGGCTAGGAAGCTCAACGTGCCGTTCCTGGGGGCCGTGCCGCTACATATGCGCATCCGCGAGTCGAGCGACCGCGGCGAGCCGGTGACGGCGATCGAGCCGGACGGCCCGCATGCACGGGTCTATCGAGGCATCGCGGAGAAGGTGGCGGCGGCGCTTTTAGGCGGAGCCCAGAAGGCGGCGCCGCGAATTGTAGTGGAGTAGGGGCAATGACCTCCCCCGACCCCTGGCCGACCGAGCTTCGCCTCGATCGCGAGAAGCGCAATTTGACGGTCGCTTTCGACACCGGCGAGTCCTTCACGCTCGCCGCCGAGCTGTTGCGCGTCATGAGCCCGAGCGCGGAGGTGCAAGGGCATACGGCAGCGCAACGCGTCACCGTGCCGGGCAAGCGCAACGTCACGATCCGCGAGGTCGTGCCGGTCGGAAACTACGCCGTGCAGCTCATCTTCGACGACGGTCATTCGACCGGCTTCTACCGCTGGAGCTACCTCGCCGAGCTCGGGCGCAACGAGCAACTGCACTGGCAAGCCTACGAGGCCGAGCTTGCGGCGAAGGGGCTTGCGCGGGGTTGACGTCTACTTCCCGTCAATTCCCCAACTTCGTCATGCCAGCAACGGCTGGCATCCATCCAAGTCCGATGGATCCCCGGCCTTGCCGTGCGACAGAGTGTCAGTTCTAATCGTGGGTCGGAGGGATTCCCGCCTTCGCGGGAATGACGGAATGGAGAGTTGATCTCTCGCGGGTCCGAAAAGTCAGTCCGACCGTCCCCGCGTTCGATCACGGGGCTAAACCCCAAACAATACCGGGAACTGCGGACCCTCCAGCGCCGCGCCGTGCAACAGCGTCACGTCGCGCATCGGCGGGGAGGTGACGACGCCGTCGACCCGCCGGTAGCGCGGGTTGTCGCCGACGACGCGGAGCGAGAAGGCGCGGCGGCGCTCGGCCTTGGAGAGGTTGGCGGCGGCGCCGTGGATGGTCTTGTAGTCGAAGGCGACCGCGTCGCCGGGTTCCAGCGGCCAGGCGAGGATCGTGTATTTCGACCGGTCCGCTTCGATGTCGGGCAGCACGTCGAGCCCGTCATTCTCGTTCAACGCCGTCTTGTTGAAGCGCATGGGCTTGTAGAGCTTGCCCCATTTGTGCGAGCCCGCCACGAACTCGACGGTGCGCTCCACCGGGATGCGGTCCAGCGGGATCCAGAGGCTGCAGGTCTGCGGGCCCTCGACCGAGTAGTAGGGCTGATCCTGGTGCCAGGGCGTGGGTGTGTCGGCGCCGGGCTCCTTGACGAGGATGTGGTCGTGGAAGAGGCGCACCGTCTTCGCGCCCATCAGCTCGGCGGCGATGGCAGCCGCCGGCGAGTTGAGCACGAAGTCCTTCAGCTCCGGGAATACGCTCCAGCGGCAGTAGTCGTTGACGAAGCGGCCGCCGCCCGGACTGTCGTAGATGCGGGCGTCGCTGCTCGGCTCGGCGAGGCTCTTTTCGATGCCGGCGCGAAGCGTTTCGACCCAATCCTTGAACGCACCCCGGATCGGAACCGCGCCGTCGCGCTGGAATTGGGCGGCCATGTCTTGGGTGACGGCGCCGGGGGGAAGCTTCGATGCCATTGAGTGTCTCCGTGAAAGCGTTCGGGCAGTCTATCGCGGCACAGGCTGAGGCAGCAATGCGGGGAGAGCGCGCTCGCTATGACGCGAGTCGCCCGCGGTCGGTTATTCACTTTTCAAAGAGCGGCATCCGGGCCCGGATGCGGCTTCCGCCAGGAACGGCGCCTCTCGAGCGACGCCGGACCTCGCGGGAACCGAGGCCGATTGTCAGGCCATCCGGGATCGCGGGGATTACTTTCATACTTCTGGTTAACCGGGCGAGGTGCCTACCACCCGCCGGTCACAACCCACCGCTCGACCTGATCGAGCCTATCGGCACCCCAGAACATTTCGCCGTCGACGATGAAGGTGGGTGCCCCGAACACGCCCTTGGCCAGCGAGGCGTCGACATGGGCGCGGAGCCGCTGCTTGACGGCCTCGTCCTCGATCGCGGCGATAAGCTCGGAGCGCGCAACTCCCAATCTTTCCGCCTCGGTGGCGACGGCCGCCGCCGTCCCCATATCCCGCCCCTCGCCCCAATGCGCATGAAAGATCGCCTTCCCAAAACGCTTCGCCACTGCCGGATCGCGATCTTTCAGCCAGGTGAAAGCGCGGGCGGAGGGAAGCGGTGGGAACTGCGTTTTCGCCGCCGTCGAGTAGGGGATGCCGAGATAGCGCGCAAAGCGCGGCACATCCTGATCGAGATAGTCGCCTTTCAGCGGCGTGTCCGGCACCGGCTTCAGGCCCATCACCTTCAACACGCTGATGCCGAGCAGCATCGGCCGCCAGTCGATCTCAAGTCCGTGCTTGGCCGCGATCCGCTCGATGCCGACGGAGCCGAGATAGGCGTAGGGCGAGATGAAATCGAAATAGAACTCTATCCTGCCCGGCATGACCTCACATGACGCCCTTGGCCTCGGGCGCGATGCGGGACGTCTGCTCGTCGGGCGCGCCGAAATGGGCGAAGTAACGGGGATCGATCCGCTCGATGGGAAGAATGATGCAGACATCGACCGTGCCGAACTGTTTGTCGATCACCGCACCATCGCCGACGAAAGCGCCGAGCCTGAGGTAACCCTTGATCAAAGGCGGCAGCGCCTTCAGCGCGGCCTTCATGTCGAGCTTATCCTTGGGGATGAGATCCATCTTCGTGTAGAGATGGGCGTGCGCCTTGACGCGCCATTCGGGCGGCGCGAGCGCGTGGTGGTGGAGGAAGCTCAGCGCGTTGGCGTGCTCCTTCGGATCGATGCCCTCGAAGGACGCGCAGCCGATCATGACGTCGATGCCGTGCTCGCGCACATAGGTCCACAGCCCGTGCCAGAGCAGCTCGATGGTGCGCTTGTTGCGATAAGGCTTCAGCACGCAGGAGCGGCCGAGCTCCACGAAGCTGTAGTCCGGGCTCTTGGCGGCGATCAGGGGCGCGATGTCGTATTCGCCCTGGGTGTAGAAACCGTCATGGGCTTCCGCCACCTCCTGGCGAAGCACCCGATAGGTGCCGACGACACGCGGCCGTCTGCGGCGCCAGCCCTTGCGCCCGCTGCCCGGGCGACTGCCGCTCGAGCACCAGCAGGTGATCGCAGATCGGGTCGAAGTCGTCCTCGTCGCGGCGCTTGAAGGCGGCGACGGGATCGGGCACCGCCGTCATTTCCTCGTAGAACACCTTGTAGCGCAATCGCTGAGAACGCCGGATGTCGCGCGAGGTGCGGGCGAGCCTGACCTCGAGGTCGCCGATGCTGCCGTAGGTCTTGATCGGCTTGCGGTGCGCGAGAAAGGGCGCCGTCAGGGCGCGTGGCGTGTGGCGCTTCAGCAGCCTGACAGGCAGCCCCGAGAAAGGCCGTCGCACCGTCAACTTGCGCACCAGCCCCTTGGGGCCGAGCGATCTCGTCGGCATGCGACTCCTCCCAGCCATCACGCGGCGCGTCCGCAGGCCTAGAGCACTTTCCGGCCAAGTGGATACCGGTTGGTCGAAAGAAAGTGCTCGAAACCAATAACCTAGAGCGCCGATCTGATTCCGTCAGATCGAATAGCGCTCTAGCCCGCGGACGAATCCCAATTCCCCAGTCAATCTACGGAATCAGGCCACAAAATCATCATCGTGGCAATGCACTTGAACTGCGACGGGCCTGTGACGCCGGGTCAGGCCGGGTGGGCCCGGGTGCGTTCGCCCACCCATTTCTCGATGATCTCGTCGATCTCCGAGCGCTCAAAGGGCTTGGCGAGGTAGTCGTCCATGCCGGCCGCCAGGCACTTCTGGCGGTCCTCGGCGAAGGCATTGGCGGTCAGGGCCACGATCGCGGGGGCGGTTCGGCCCGATTCCTCCCAGCGGGGCAAGGACTTGATGGCATCCGCGGCCGAAAGACCATCCATCTCGGGCATGTGGACGTCCATGAGCACGAGGTCGAACATTTGCCCATCCGGTTGTCTGAGGACGGCATCGACCGCCTCCCGGCCGTTCTCGACCCGGACGATCTGAGCGCCGGTCGATTCGACCATCTTGGTGGCCAGCAAGGCATTGATGTCGTTGTCCTCGGCGAGGAGCACCCGCGCCTGGCGGCTTGGACGCTGGCCAAATACCGTAGCCCCGCCTTGAACCGCCTCGGCCGCGACCGGTCCCGGGCTGCGCCGCGGCCTAATCTGCGACAGCAGCGAGGACGGCCGCACGGGGCGGACGAGATAGCGCTCGAAACCCACTCTGCGGTAGGCGCGGAGTGCCTCGCGCTGGGACGTATCGATGAGGACGATGCCTTGGATGGCCGGGGCTTGACCGCTCGGCCCGGCTTGGCGCCAGGCGGCGATAGCCTGAGGGTCGACCGACCCATCGGCGATCAGGGTGTCGTAGGGCGTGGAGACGCCGTCTCGAAGACAGCTGATCGGGTCGTGGGGAGCGACGACATCGACCTGGTGTCCTGCGCTTTCGAGGGTGCGTGCGATCTGGCGGACCTCGATCGGGCGGCTCGCCAGGATGAGAATGCGCTGACGTTCTGTCTCAGCCTGCCAATCGGACTTGAGAGCCAGTGTTTCCGGTGCGACACCCACATCGATTGCCATCGAGAAGGTCGAGCCGGCGCCGGGCGCGCTCGTGACCGTGATGTCGCCGCTCATCGCCTTGGCGAGACGTCGCGAGATGGCGAGGCCGAGGCCGGTGCCGCCGAACTTGCGAGCCCGTGTCGTATCCGCCTGGACGAACTCGCGGAAGACTTTCTCCTGTGCGTCGCTGCTGAGGCCGATGCCGGTGTCGGCCACGTCGATTTTCAGTTGCAGACGGCGCCCGCCTGCGTCGCCGCCTTCGAGCTCGCGGCCACCGACGGTGACGCTGATGCCGCCGGCTTCGGTGAACTTGACGGCGTTGCCGACCAAGTTCGTCAGGATCTGGCGCACGCGGCCCTCGTCGCCGACGAGGCGCCGAGGCAGGTCGAGATCGATGTGCCAGCCGATCTCCAGGCCCTTGTCGTGGGCGCGCGGCGCCAGCAGCTCGACGACGCCCTGCACGACATCGTCGATGGCGAAGGGTTGCGCGTCGAGGTCGACGCGGCCCGCCTCGATCTTGGAGAAATCGAGGATCTCGTCGATGAGCGAGAGCAGCGTCTTCGACGACTGCTTGATGGCGCGCGCATAGGTGCTCTGGTCCGGCGCAAGCTCGGTGTCGAGGATGAGATTGGTCATGCCCATGATGCCGTTCATGGGGGTTCTGATCTCGTGGCTCATGACGGCGAGGAAACGCGACTTGGCGCGGTTGGCGGCTTCGGCCTGGTCACGGGCCTCCTGAAGCTCGGCTTCCGCCTCCCGCTGCTCGGTGATGTCGCGGCCGACGGTCTGGATCTCGAATGCACCCGTCTGGTCGCCCGGCACCTGATAGTCGTCCCAGGCGAACCAGCGCGGGCCTTGAGAGGTCTCGACGCGCTGGGTGTAGTGACGGCGGCGCTCGGGGCCGGCCGGGAACTCGGCCGCCGCATCGGCGCCTTCGAGCTTGCGGGGGCGGAAATTGCGGCCGAGGACGTTGGCTGCTTCGATGCCGAACACCCGGCAGAAGGCTTGGTTGACGAAGAGGAGGCGGCCTTCGGCATCGCGCCTCAAGATAACGTCCTGCTGGCTGTCGAGCAGGTCGCGGTAGCGGGCCTCGTTCTCCTTCAGCTCCCACTGCATGTCCTTGAGGCTCTCGATCGAGCGCTCGAGACGATCGCCCAGATGCGCGATGGGCGCGATTTCCGTGGGCGGGGAGGGACTATCGGCGGCCGGCCGGTAGAGCACGAGCGCGACGCCGGCCGTGAAAATGAGCAGCGTGCCGACGACAGCGGCGAGCGCGGCAAAGGTCATTGGACCCGCACTGAAGACGAGCCCGGCGACGATGAGCGCGCAACCGGCGGCGAGCGCCACCAGCGAAAAACCCTTGGCGGGAGGTAGGCCAGAACGGGCCGGCGTATCGGCAACCCGCGCGCGGCCGGGGCCCGATCCCTGCGTGGATGGGGAGACGCGCCCGTCCATCGCCGTCGCTTCCGACGGGCGTCTCTCGATGACAGTGCTCACGCGGATACTGGTCCTGCCTCGGCCTACAGCCGGCCAGTCATAGGCCGGGGGACCCTAAGACCGCCTTAACCGGAAAGGTTAACGGATTGAGTTTTATGCAATTTGTTTGAAAAGATGGTCGGGACTTCGATTCGGCCGCCCGGCAGGGCGATGCATGCGCTGTTGCCGACATCAGTTGTTGACAGGAAATGACTCACAGCTTTCTTTCCTCCCCCTTTTTATGGGGGAGGACCGCGCGCCTTGGGCTTACGTGCGAAGCACGTAAGTCCTTAGGCGCGCCAAGGTGGGGGTGTTGGTGCGGCGGCGCGAGACTTAAATTGGCGAGCAGCGCTCGCGCAAGACATCGGCAAAATTTCTACGCGGATGTTGGCCATCGGGCTGACGACAGCATCGAGTTCGCCGAACGAGCACCCCCACCTATGTTCGCCTAAGGGTTTGGCTGACGCCAAACCCAAGGCGAACTGTCCTCCCCCATAAAAAGGGGGAGGAATAGGTGCCGCGACCTCTCAGGATGAATGAGATCGCCAGATGCGATTTCCCTGGGCCACTCGCAAGAGCAACCGGCTCGATAGCGCAATCCGTCCGCCACCGCTCAATTGCGGATGGCGGTCTCGATCAGCTTGTCGGCCTTCTCGCGCTGCAGGGCGCCGGCCTTGCGGGCGGTGTCGGCGAGTTCGGAGGTCGAGGGCAGTACGCGGGCGGAAAACAGCTCCTCCAGCGTGTAGCCGTTCAAGGCGATCATGTCGTTGACGCGGTCCTGGAGATCCTTGCGGACGCGCACCTTTTTCTGCTCGTAGAGGCCTTCGAGCCGGGCAATCCACTGCTGGATCTGACGGGGCGTCGCGTGCTCGGCGAGCTCATCGATCGTCTTGGTGTCGCCGTCGGCGACTTGGGTTTTCATCGTGCCGCCATTGCTGGCCGTCATTTCTGCGGGTTTCATGGAATTGCTCTCCTCGCTCAGGCGGTTTTCGGCAGCGACAGCTCGGCGGGCTTCGCCGTGCCTTTGATCGGCATCTCGCCGCTCGACGTCTGCTGCGAGCGGCCGGCGAACACCGCGCCTTCCTCGATCGAGAGCGAGCGGTGGTAGATGTCGCCGTCGATGCGGGATTTGGCTTCCAGCGTGATGCGGCGGCCGCGCAGCGTGCCCTTCACATGGCCGCTGACGACGATCTCGTCGGCGACGCAGTTGCCAGTGATGCGGGCGCGCTCACCGATCTTCAGATGGGCGCACTGAATGTCGCCCTGGAAGTCGCCGCTGATCTGGATATGTCCGTCGGAGAAGGCATTGCCGACGATGGTGAGGTCCTTGCCGATGACGGACGGCGCGTTGGCCTCCGCCAGCTCGATGCCGGGTCCGGTCACTTTCGTGTCCAGTACCGGCCCATTACCTTTGTTTTGAAACATGCGCCGTTGCTCCAGGAGAATAGGGGGCCGCCCCTGATGGGCTGCCGGCTCAGATGCATCGGCCGTGCCAGATTGGATCGGGCGCTAAAATCGTCATAAGCTGCGCGGTAGTCGGGGAGGGCATGCGTGGGATTTGCAACTTATCTGGCCTATGTCGCCGCCTGCATCGCTGTCATCATCGTGCCCGGGCCGACCGTCACCCTCATCATCGCCAACTCCCTGAAGCATGGCACGCGCGCCGGGCTCCTCAATGTGCTGGGCACGCAGATCGGTCTCGTGGTGTTGCTGGCGGTCCTTGCCCTCGGCCTGACAACGCTGGTGCAAAACGCGGCAACCGTCTTCGATTGGGTGCGCCTGGCGGGCGCCGCATATCTCATCTGGCTCGGCATCAAGCTCTGGCGCTCGGACGGCGCGCTGGGCGCGCGGATGGCGGGCGAGGCGCCACCCAAGGGCGGGTTCATCGGGCAAGGCCTCCTTGTGATCCTCGCCAATCCCAAGGCGCTGCTGTTCATCGGCGCCTTCATCCCACAGTTCATCGACGCCGCCCGGCCTGCTCTGCCGCAGATCGCGCTGCTCGGTGCGACCTTCATGGTCGTCGGCAGCATCTTCGATGGCGCCTATGCGCTCGCCGCCGGCAAGGCCGGCCACTGGATGAGCCGGGGTCACGTGCGTCTCATCGAGCGCGTCTCCGGGACATTCCTGATCGCCGGCGGGCTTTGGATTGCGCTCATGCGACGCTAGCGAGGTGGCGAGGGATGACGTAAGACTGTCGCGCACCGGCGTTAGAATACCGGAATCACTGGATCATGCGGAGGGCCTACGTGGCATGAGGGGGAACTTTCCCGAGCTCACCTATGCCTCGCCGAACGATCCAAAGCTCAAGCGCTGGATCATTCACAGCATTGAGCGGCTGTCCGGCCGCCAGCGCTTCCTGCCGCTCTACAAGATTTGGCGTGAGCACATCGTGCCCCGCTCCGCGCAGGCCTTTACCGATATGCTGCGCTTGATCGAGGTCAACCTCGAGATCAAGTCACGCCACTGGCCGCCACCGCTCGAAGCCAAGACCCCGCTCGTCATGATCGCCAACCACCCATTCGGCATCGGCGACGGCATCGCGAGTCTGGCGCTGGCCGAAGCGCTGGGCCGTCCGTTCAAGGTGTTGATCAACAATCAGCTTTTGCGCATTCCGGAAATCCGGCCCTACTCATTGCCGATCGACTTCGAGGAGACGCGCGAAGCCCAGAAGCTCAACCTCCAGACCCGCAAGGAGGCCCTGGCGGCGCTCGCCGACGGCACGACCATCGTGGTGTTTCCCGCAGGCGGCGTCGCGACCGCCAGGCAACCCTTCGGCAAGGCCGAGGATCTGCCGTGGAAGCTCTTTACGGCAAAGCTCATCCAGTCGGCGAAGGCCTCCGTGCTGCCGGTCTACTTCGAGGGGCAGAACGGTCCGCTGTTCCAACTCGTCAGCCGCTTCTCGCTCACCCTTCGCCTGTCGCTGCTGGTTTCCGAGTTCCGGAAATTCGCTGGCTCGACGCTGGGTGTGCGGATCGGCGATGTCGTGCCCTATGAGGATCTCAAGAGCGGGAATGATCGCAAGGCGATGACGGAGGAGCTACATCAGCTTGTCCACGGCCTGGCAGACCCCGACCCGCAAGCCGAGACCTCTCGGATCGGCAACGCGGGCCGGCGTGTCCGTCGCAAAGCGCGCGGCGTCGGGCGGCTCGCCAAGCAGAAGGCGAAACGCGCCGGCCGCCTCGCCCGCCACAAGGTCAGGCGGGTCAAGCGGCGCGTGCGCATTCGCAGTCTACACCGTGACGAGGTGCGGGGCGATCATCGGCAGCGCACGGCAAGGTGAGCCGCGGCTGACCTCGTTGGTTAGCCCGGCCGGCGCATGCGGAATACGGTATCGGCGACCGTGTATTCCGAGTAGCCCAGACGCGCGATCGGGCGCATGGCGCCGCTGTCGACGCGGCCGTCCTTGATGAAGCGGTCGTCGATGTAGATGCCCACAACCGCGCCGATGACGAGCGTGCCGTTCTGAGGGCCACCGGGAAGCTCGACGCTCTTCCAATACGTGCACTCGAGCGCGGCCGGTGCGCCCTTCACACGTGGCGGTTTGACGAAGCGCGACGGCTCCTTCTCGAGGCCGGCGAGCTCGAACTCGTCCACCTCGGGCGCCACTGTTGCGGAGGTTGAGTTCATCGCCTCGCGCAAATCCCAGGAGACGATCGAGCAAACGAACTCGCCGGTCTCCTCGGCGTTCGTCTGATTGTCCTTGCGCGGTCCGGAAGCGAACATGACGAAAGGCGGGTTGTCGGACACCGCGTTGAAAAAACTGTAGGGCGCGAGGTTGGCGATGCCGTCTTTCGAGATTGTCGAAATCCAGCCGATCGGGCGCGGCATGACGATCGACTTGAAGGGATCGATGGGGAGCCCGTGGTCCCGCTTTACAGCATCGTACAGCATGGGCCTACCATCGCGTGATGAGGTCAGCGAGCTTCGGGCGGTCGCGGTCGGGCGGCGTGTCGCCCGAACCGATGTAGATGAAGCCGGCGATGCGTTCGTTGCGGGCGAGCCCCAGCGCCGCCTGGACACCAGGCGAATAGGCGCACCATTCGGTAATCCAGTTCGTCGCAAAGCCCATGGCATTGGCGGCGAGCGTCAAAGTCTGGCAGAGCGCGCCGGCCGAGAGGATCTGCTCCCATTCGGGCGCCGCCGGATTGTGCGTCACGCGCGAGACGACGCCAACGACAACAGGCGCCCGCATGAACCGTTTCGCCTCGAGCTCCAAACGCATGGCGCTCGGCGGTTCCTTTTCTTCCCGGGCGCAGACCTGGGCCAGCACCTGGCCTATCCGCTCCCGCGCCTCGCCCTCGAAGAGGATAAAGCGCCAGGGGCTAAGCTTCTTGTGATCGGGAACCCGCGTGGCAGCCGTCAGGATGCGCTCGAGTTGCTCGGTGGAAGGACCCGGCCCGCGCATTTGGTTGGCCGAGACCGAGCGGCGCGTGAGGAGGAGATCGAGGGCGTCTCTCGTCATGTCGATAGCCTTTGCAAGCCCTGTTCTGCTGGGCAGACGGACAGGCTATACAGGTTGCGTCGCGGCCCGTCACGGGCGGACCCGAATTGCTGGCGAGACCAAGAAATGACATCGACGTGGCGGCACGGCTTCTCCGGCGCGCTAGGCGTTACCGCCCTTATGGGAATACTTCTTGCGGACGGTGTCCACGCCCAGGATGTGCGACCGCGTGCCATCATCATTCTCGACGGCTCGGGCTCGATGTGGGGCGAGATCGAGGGGACGCCCAAGATCGAGGCGGTCCAGGCAGGCCTGTCTCGCTTGGTCGACATGCTCGAAGGCCGGGCCGATCTCGGCCTGTTGGGCTACGGGGCAAGGCGCAAGTCCGATTGCAAGGACATCGATCTTGCCTTTCCGCCGGGCCGCATCGACACGACGGCGGCCAAGGCATGGCTCGGCAAGTTCAGCCCGCGCGGCAAGACGCCGATGGCTGCGGCGCTCTCGGCGGCCGGAGCGGCCTTGGCGGAGGGGGGCAAGGGCGGTCACATCATCGTCGTCACGGATGGCGCCGACAACTGCCGTGCCGATCCGTGCGCGGTGGCGTCCGGGCTCGCGGCCGCCAATTCCAGCCTGCGCATGCATGCGATTATCCTCGGTACCACGGACGAGGACCTGGACAAGACCCGCTGCATCGCCGAGGCGGGCAAGGGACTTGTCGAGACCGTGGGCAAACCCGCCGATCTCGAGCCGGCGCTCGACCGCATCATGGCGGCGATCACAGGCACCGCCGTGCCGGGCGGAAACGGCGATGCGGTTGCCGAGGGACCTCCGGGCCTGCGCCTCTCGCTTCGATTGGGCCCCGGCGGCGCCGACGTGATCGATGATGTTGTCTGGGTCGTCACCCGCGACGGCAGCGAGGTCTACCAAGGCTCGACGCCCCGGCCTGCGCTCGATCTGCCGCCCGGCAGCTATCTGGTCACGGTCACCAGCGGCGGCATCAAAGCCGAGCAGACCATCGAGGCCGGCGGCGACGGCCCGACCACCGCCGTGCTCGATCTTGGCGCCGGGATCGTGCGCATCGCGCTGCGGGCAGGCACGGGTGCCGGCGAGATCTCCGATGCCTACTACACGATCTATCGAACCGCAGATGCCGCCGCCGGGCGGACCACGGTTGCCGTCGGTCGCGGTTCGCCGCCGCCGTTGCTGTTGCCCGCCGGAAGCTATCGCGCCGTTTTCGAGCAAGGATTGGCTAGGATCGAGCGCGCGCTCAATGTCGAGTCGGGTCGCGAGTACACCTCCGAGATCGCCCTGGACATCGGCGCATTGAAAGTCTCGGCGCGTGCCGTCGAGGGCGGACCGCTGCTCGAGAATGTCTACATCACCGTTGCCGAGGACGACCCCGAGGCGGCCGGCGGCCGGCGCGAGGTGGCGACGTCGGCCGCCGCCGAGCCGGTGTTTACACTGCGGGCCGGACTCTATCATTTGAAGGTCGAGCACGGACGGGCCGCCATCACATCCGAGGCGACCGTGCGCGGCGGCGAGGAGATGACCCACGAGGTGATCGTGCCGTCGGGCCGGCTCGAGCTGTCGAGCCGCATCTCGGGCAGTCCCGAGGTGATCGGGAGCCTGCTGGTCTACAGCGTCGAGGGGTTGGACGCCGCGGTCAAGGGAACGATGCGGGTCAATGGCCCGCAGGCGGCGGTGACGCTGGCGGCCGGCCGCTACCGTGTCACCAGCCAGTATGGTTCTGGCAATGCTAGGGCCCAGCGCGAGGTGCTCGTCGAGGCCGGGAGCGATCAGGCGCTCGTGATCGAACACGACGCTGGGGTCGTGGCGCTCGGCATTGCGGGCCAGAAGCAACCGCGCAATGCACAGTGGACGATCAAAACTCCGGACGGCGCAACGGTTTGGGTTTCGGCCGATCCGACGCCCGAGGTGCCACTCGCGGCAGGCGACTATGCGGTCGAGGTGCGGCTCGGCGCACGCGTGCTGATGGAGCGCTTCAATGTCGCGCCGGGTGAGGTCAAGACCGTCGAGGTAAAGCCCGAATGATGCCGCAAGGTCGTGCTTGCTCGCGGGAGAGTTGCGTCGTCCCGCTGCTGGGCGATTCGCACAGAGGATGGTCAATGCCCGTGTCGCGAATGTTGCAGAACGGCGCCGCCTTCGGGCTGCTCGCCTGGGTCTTCTTCGGGTTTTCCGGGGCTCTCTCACCGGCTGCCGCCCAGGAGCCTGGCGGCCGTGTGCTGGTCGTTCTCAATTCCTCGCTCGCCATGCAGAGCGCGCTGGGCAACGAGACGAAGCTCGAGGCCGTCAAGACATCGCTCGGCGCCCTCATCGAACAGTATGATGGCCGGCTTTCCCTCGGGCTGGCGGCGTATGGCGCACGCAAAGCCAGGGCCTGCGCCGATGTCCAGCTCCTCTCGCCACCCGGACCCATCAAGGCGAAGCGCCTCGCCCGCCAGATCGCATCGCTGAAGCCGGTCGGCTCGGCGCCGCTCGGCCAGGCGATCGCCGAGGCCGCGACGGCGCTGGGAGCGGCCGGCCTGCTCGACCGCATCGTGCTCTTGACCGGTGGACTGGACACCTGCGAGGCCGATCCATGTCAATCGGCCAAGCTTGCGAAGGAGCAACATGGGGTCAGAATTGATGTCTTGGCCGTGCGCGGCGAGGGCGACGATCTGAAGGGTCTGCGGTGCATCGCTAAGCTGTCGGGTGGCGCGTACTACGAGGTGGGCAACACGGGCAAGCTCGTGGCGGCGCTCGACAAGGTGCTGGGACAGTCGGCAGCGCCCTCGCTGGAGGCGGCTGACGGATCCACCACCGGGACCGAGGCCGCATACGGCGGCACCGAGCTGACGCTCGATCCCGGCGGCCTCAATGAGGCAGGCGGGGAGACAACCGCCACGACCGCGCTGCTGCCCGCCGAAGATCCTGAGAACGCCATCACGGCAGACGGCAAGATACCAATGCAGTTCGCGGCGCTGCTGACGGACCCGGGTGCGCCCATCAGTTCGAGCCTGACATGGCGCGTCTTCGAGCGAAAGGCCGGCGACGACGGCCTGCACAAGCTGGTGGCCTCCTCGGAGGATGCGGCGCCGAAGCTGCCACTGCCGCCAGGGGACTACCTCGTCAATGTGGCGTACGGGCGAGCCTATCTGACGCGCGCCATCAAGGTCGAGGTGGGCCGGCCGGCCCGCGAGCTGTTCGTGCTCAACGCCGGCGGGCTCAGGATCAATGCGCAGACGGCGGCGGGCCAGCCGATTGCCGCCGGCGCTGTCGTCAACGAAATCTATTCCGAGGAGCGCGATCAGGCGGGCAACCGCGCCCTGGTTGCAACCGGCATCAAGCCCGGCGTCATTCTCCGTCTGAACGCCGGACTCTATCATGTGAAGAGCACATACGGCGATGCGAACGGGGTCGTCCAGGGCGACATCAGCATCGAGGCCGGGCGGCTGACGGAGCTGACACTGACGCACGAGGCGGCGAATGTGACGTTGAAACTCGTGACGGAGAGCGGCGGCGAGGCGCTCGCCGACACGCAGTGGCGGCTCCTCACCACCGAGGGATCGCTCGTGCGCGAGAGCGTCGGCGCGTTGCCGACCCACATCCTCGCTCCCGGCCGCTACAGCGTCGAGGCATCGCGCGGTGGCGAGAAGTATGCGGAGGTCTTCGAGGTGCAGCCCGGGGTAGCGCGGACCGTCGAGGTTGTGGTGCCGGCACAATAGCGATCCTGTCACGACTCCACGCTGCCGTGTTAGCGTCGGCTGGCCCACGATGAGTCGTCGCCGGAGTGTCCGGCCCGCTGAGGGAGCCGAGGCGTGACGATCCTATTGATCATCCTGACCGTCGTCCTCGCCGGCATGGGCATCTATTTCGGACGCCTCGGGGGCGAGATCGAGCGGCTGTCGAAGCGCATCGGCGATCTGGAGCGCAAAGTGGCCGCGGGAGCTGCCGCGCCGCGACGGGAAGTAATCGTTGCAGAGCCGGCGACAGCACCTCGCGAGGCGGCGGTGCCGGAACCCGATACATTACCGGGCGACGTGGCGATGGAGGCCGGCGAGGAGCCCACCTTCTCGCCCATCGAGACGCCGCTCCCCGCACCGGCAGCGCCCGTGGCGCAAAGCGGTCCGTATGGCGGCGTCGAGCAGGCGCTCGGCACGAAATGGGCGGTCTGGCTCGGCGGCATAGCGCTGGCACTCGGCGGCCTCTTCCTCGTTCGCTATACGATCGAGGCGGGGCTGCTTGGTCCAGGCGTTCGCGTGTTACTCGGCGGCTTGCTTGCAGCAGTGCTCGCGCTCGCAGGCGAATGGTCGATGCGGCGCGAGGTGAAGCTCGGCGTCGCAATCCCTTCCGCCTACATTCCGGGCGTGTTGACGGCGGCGGCGATCGTCGTCGCCTTCGGCACGATCTATGCGGCCCATGCGCTCTACGGATTCCTCGGGCCCGCGTCGGCCTTCGTGCTGCTCGGCGCGACAGGGCTGCTTTCCATGCTCGGCGCGTTGCGTCACGGACCCGCGCTCGCCGGACTTGGCCTCGCCGCCTCCTACGTGACGCCGCTTTTGGTTTCGTCGAACACAGCCAACTATTGGCCAGTGGTGCTGTTCCTCGCCGTGGTCGCCGCCTCGGGCTTCATGTTGGCGCGGGCCCGGCGCTGGCTCTGGCTGGCGGTGATCGCCGTTGCCGGCGCGGTCGCTTGGGGCTTCGTGCTGACGCTGGCCGGCGGCGCCGATGCCTATTGGCCAGCCGCCGTGCACATTCTGATGCAACTCGGGTTGGCCGCGGTCTTCATGGCCGTCGAGCCGCATCTGGGCACATCTGATCGCCACGCCAAGCTCGATTGGATCGCCGCCGCCGCGCTCGGTGCCATGACCTTCCTCGTCGTAACCAGCCTCGCCGGTGTGCCGTTCGAGGCTCCTGCCTGGCTGCCGCTGGCGACGATTGCAATCATCATGCTGGCCATCGCGGCCTGGATGAGCGCGCCGGCCGGCTTCACCGCACTCTTCGCGGGCTTTGTCGCCTTGTGCGTCCTCCTGCTCTGGCCGGGCGTCGACGCCGGGCCCGATGCCAGCCGCCTGATGCCGGGATTCCGCGAGACGTTCCGGCTGCCGGAGACGATCTCGACCTATCTCACCTATGCGGCACTCTCGGCGCTGGGCGTCGCGGCTGCGGCGGCCCTTCGCTTGTGGCGCGGCCGCGAGTTTAGCCTCGAGATCGCAGCCCTGTACGCCGCCGCCGCGACGACGCCGCCGCTGCTGGCCCTTGTCATCACATATTTGCGCGTGACGCAGTTCCAAGCCTCGGTCCCTTTCGCTGCCGCCGCGATCGTCCTCGCCGGCCTCTTCACCCTCGCGACCGACCGCTTCCAGCGGGCCGAGACGGGAGAAGGCGACGACGGCATGCGGCTCGCTACGGGAGCTTTTGCCGCCGCGGCAATCGCCGCCTTGAGTTTCGCGCTCTTCTCGGTCTTCGAGCGCGGCTACTTGACGGTTGCCTTTGCGTTGGCGGCGCTGGGCGCGGCCTATGTCGCCTCGGTGCGTGAGATTCCGCTGCTTCGCTACGCCGTGGCGGCGCTGGGTTTCGTAGTCCTCGGACGGATGATCTACGATCCCACCATCATGGGCGAGCACGTGGGGTCTATGCCGATCCTCAACTGGCTGCTCGTGGGCTACGGCGTACCGGCGATCGCCTTCTGGCAGGCGGCTCGGCTGCTCCGGCCGCGGGGCGAGGACATGGCGGTCAGACTAGCCGATGGACTGACGGTGCTGTTCGTGGCGCTGCTGGCCTTCTTCCAGGTGCGACATCTCATGAATGCGGGCGACCCGTTCTCGGGCCGGATCACGCATGTGGAGCTTGGTCTGCATGTTGTCACCGCGCTCGCCCTGGCACTCGTCCTGACGAAGCTCGACCTCGCACGGGCCAATCCGGTCTTACACTGGGCGTCGATTGCGATTGGCGGGATCGGGCTTCTCTTCGCGGTCTTTGGCCTCGGCGTCATCGGCAATCCGTTGTTCACCGGCGATGCCGTGGAGGGCCGGCCGTTCCTATCCGCGCTGCTGCTCGGCTATCTCGTGCCGGGCCTCATGGCGCTCTACGTGGCGCGGCAGATCCGTGGCTTGCGTCCGGACTGGATGACGATCGCGACCGCCACCTTGGGCCTCGTGCTCATCCTGCTCTATGTCTCGTTGAGCGTCCGGCACGCCTTCCAGGGGGCCGGTATCTCGATCTGGAACCCCACCACCCAGCCCGAGCACTGGGCCCATTCCGCCGCCTGGCTCGCCCTGGGTGTTGCGCTTCTGCTCTACGGGCTCTGGCGCGGTGCCATCGAGGCGCGGATCGCCTCGGCGCTACTGGTGGCGCTGGCGGCCGTCAAGATCGCCGTGTTCGATCTGGCGGATGTCGGCGGCATCTGGCGGGCGCTGTCTTTCCTCTGCCTGGGCGCCGTGCTGATCGGCATCGGTATCCTCTACCAGCGTCTGATCTTCCGGCCGGCGCCGGCGGGTCCTGCTCCTCCGGCGGAGCAAGTACCGTAGGCTGACGCTGAGGACAGCGAGGCGATCGTATGGGCGACCTGCGGTCGCCCGGTCATATAAAGTGCGCCGGCCGTCATTGTCATGAACAGCGGGCTACCGCCGGTCGTCCCTACAAGAGGCTCAACCCAGCCTACGGCGCGGCCGCCGCCATCCGCCGCTCGCGCTCTTTGCGCTGCTCGCTGAGCTTGGTCGCGATCGAGGCGCCGATGACGAAGAGCGCGACGATGGCGATCAGGATCGTCGAGATGGCGTTGATCTCGGGTTTCACGCCCAAGCGCACATCCGAATAGATCTTCATCGGCAGCGTGGTGGCGCCCGGCCCCGTCGTGAAGCTCGAGATGACGAGATCGTCGAGCGAAAGCGTGAAGGCCAGCATCCAGGCCGAGACGACGGCCGGCAGGATGATCGGCAGGGTCACCACGAGGAATGTCTTCATCGGCGGGCAGCCCAAATCCCAGGCGGCCTCCTCGAGATTCTTGTCGAAGGTGACGAGGCGCGATTGGATCACGACGGTCGCAAAGCACATCGTGAAGGTGATGTGGGCGAGCGTGATGGTCCAGAACCCGCGCTCGAAATCGATGGCGACGAACAGCAGGAGCAGCGAAAGTCCGAGGATGATTTCGGGCATGACGAGCGGCGCATAAATCATTCCGTTGAACATCGTCGAGCCTTTGTAGCGGCCGTAGCGGGTCAGCACGATGGCCGCCAGCACCCCGAGGACGGTCGCCACCGTCGCCGAAAGAATGGCCACGCGCAGCGTCACCCAGGCCGCATTCATCAGCTGCTCGTTCTGGAACACCGAGGCATACCACTTCGTCGACCAGCCGGCCCAGACGGCGACGCTTTTGCCCGCGTTGAACGAGTAGATCACGAGCAGGATGATCGGGATGTAGAGGAAGGCAAATCCCAGAACGATCGAGACCAAGTTGAAGGGCGAGAGCTTTCTCATCTGACGCTCCCTTGGCTCTTCTGCTGCTGGTTCTGGAACAGCACGATGGGCACCACGAGGATCAGCAGCAGGACTACGGCGACGGCTGAGGCCGCCGGCCAGTCGCGGTTGGAGAAGAACTCCTCCCACAACACTTTGCCGATCATCAGCGTGTCGGAGCCGCCCAGCAGATCCGGGATGACGAACTCGCCGACCGCCGGAATGAACACGAGGAAGCAGCCGGCGATGACGCCCGGCAGCGACAGCGGGAAAGTGATCTGCCAGAAGGACTTCAGCGGCGGGCAGCCCAAATCGGAAGCGGCCTCGAGCAGCGTGTCGTCCATCTTTTCCAGCGCCGAGTAGAGCGGCAGGATCATGAAGGGCAGATATGAGTAGACGATGCCGATGTAGACGGCCGTGTTCGTCTGCAGGATGACGAGCGGCTCGGAAATGAGGCCCAAGCTCATCAGGAACTGATTGAGCAAGCCCTCGGTCGAAAGAATGCCGATCCATGCGTAGACGCGGATGAGCAAGCTCGTCCAGAAGGGCAGTATCACGAGCATGAGCAATGTCGGACGCCAATGGGCTGGCGCACGCGCCATGGCGTAGGCGATCGGATAGCCGATCAACAGCGTCAGCGCCGTCGAGACGAAGGCAATCCACAGGCTCGAGAGATAGGAGGCGACGTAGATATTGTAGTCGTCGTCCTCGGCGGGGGCTTCGGCCGCGGGGGCCTCTTCGGCTGGAACCTCGGTTGCCGGTTCTCCAGTTCCAGCGGCGGTGTCATCCGCCGGGGCGGCCTGCCTTCGGTCGCCGCGGCATCTTCCTCGGCCGCAGGCTCTTCCTCGTCCTCGGTGCCGAACTCGTCGATGAGGCCGAAGACGCGCCGGTAGTTGTCGAGCGTCCACTCCTTCGTTTTCTCCCAGGTGCCGGCAATTCCGTCCTTGCCGACGTCGAACACGGGCACATAGGGCGGCTGCGCGATCTCGGGCGTCGAGATCGAGATCTTGAAGACGATCAGGAAGGGAATGAGGAAGAAGACGAGCATCCACGCATAGGGGATCCAGACGGGGATCCAACGCTTCCAGCTCTGATTCTCTCGTTCCGCCACAGCCGCCTCCTATCGCGTCAACAGCACGCCGGCGTCCCGTGGCCACCACAGCCAGACCTTGTCCTCCCAGCTGATCGGCCGCTCGACGAGGCGCGTGACGTTGGCGACGACGGTGCGGATGTTCTGACCGGTCGGGATTTTCACGTGATAGACGGAGGCATCGCCCAGGTAGCCGATGTCGTAGACGCTGCCGGGAAGGACATTGGCATCACTCGTTTTGGGTTCATCGAGCGAGATCCGCACCTTCTCCGGCCTGACCGCGACCCAGACCTGGTCGCCAGCCTTGACCACGGCATCGCTCTCGATCACGACCGGTTTGTCGAGGCCGTTGGCGGCGACGCTCACTGTCTTCGTGGCGGCATCGACCGAACGCACTTTGCCCTCGATCAGATTGATATCGCCGATGAAGTCGGCGACATACTTCGAGTTCGGCTGTTCGTAGATTTCCGACGGTGTCGCCACCTGGATGAGCTTGCCGTGATCCATGACGGCGATGCGGTCGGCGACCGTCATGGCCTCTTCCTGGTCGTGGGTGACGATCAGGAAGGTGAGGCCGACATTCTGTTGGAGGTCCATCAGCTCATACTGTGTCTCCTCGCGGAGCTTCTTGTCGAGGGCCGAGAGCGGCTCGTCGAGGAGCAGCACCTTCGGCCGCTTGGCGAGCGCACGGGCGAGCGCCACGCGTTGGCGCTGGCCGCCCGAGAGCTGGTGGGGCTTGCGCTTGCCGAATTGTTCCAGGTTGACGAGCTTCAGCATCTCCTGCACGCGCGCCTCGATCTCACCCTTGGCCAATCCGTCCTGCTTCGGACCGAAGGCGATGTTCTGCTCGACCGTCATATGGGGAAACAGCGCGTAGGACTGGAACATCATATTGACGGAGCGCTGGTAGGGCGGCAGGTCCGCGATGTTCTCGCCGCCGAGACGCACCTCGCCGGATGTCGGTTTCTCGAAGCCGGCGAGCATACGCATCAATGTCGTCTTACCGCAGCCCGATGGGCCGAGGAGGGCGAAGAACTCGCGCTCGTAGATGTCGAGCGAGACGCCGTCGACAGCGGTGAAATCACCAAACCGCTTGACGATGTTGTCGTATTGGATGAGCGGCTTGACGGCGGGATCGGTCCAGGGAGCGAACTTCCGGCGTACCGGCCCGAGCGTTTTCGATGCCATCACACGTCTCGCTGACTGAGGTGAGAAAAGTGAATCGAGCCAAGTGGAAAGCCCGGCCGAGGGGCCGGGCTTTCATTTCGTTGTGAGGTTATTTCCGTTTCATCTTGCGCCAGACGGCCGTCAGCGCCCGCTGCGCCTTCTGGTCGAAGGGCGAGGTCGTGTAGAGCCGTTTGATCGTTTCGGCGCCGGGGTAGATCTGGGGATCCTCGAGGATCTCCTTGTTGACGAGCTTCTGCGACGCGAGATTGCCGTTGGCGTAGGCGACGTAGTTCGTGGCCTTGGCGATGACCTCCGGCTTCATCAGGTAGTTGATGAGGGTGTGAGCGGCCTCCGTGTTCGGCGCATCGGAAGGAATCGCCAGATTGTCGAACCACATCAGGGCGCCTTCCTTCGGAATCGTGAAGGCGATCTCCGTTTTCTTCGCCTCGTCCGTGATCGAGGCGTTCTTTTCCACGGCGCGCGTCCTGGCCTGGATGACGTCGCCCGACCAGCCGACGACAATGCAGACATCGCCGTTGGCGAGCGCGTTGATGTATTCGGAGGAGTGGAACTTGCGGACGTAGGGACGGATTTTCTTGAAGTGGTCGGCCGCCTTCTTGAAATCGGCCGGGTCTTTCGAGTTCGGATTGAGGCCGAGATAGTTCATGGTCGCCGGCACGATCTCGTCGGGCGCGTCGAGCATCATGACGCCGCAGGCCTTGAAGTTCTTGACGACCTCGGGATCGAGCACGAGCGCCCAGCTATCGAGCGGCGCATTCGGCATCGCCTCCTTCACCTTCTTGACGTTGTAGCCGATGCCGGTCGTGCCCCACATGTAGTTCACGGCGTGCTCGTTGCCGGGATCGAATTTGGCGAGGCGCTCGGAGATCTCGGGCCACATGTTGCCGAGGTTCGTCAGCTTCGATTTGTCGAGCTTCTGGAAGACGCCGGCATTGATCTGACGGGCGAGGAAGGCGCCGGACGGCACGACGATATCGTAGCCGGTCTTGCCGGCGAGCAGCTTCGTCTCCAGGATCTCGTTGGAGTCGAAGACGTCGTACTGCACCTTGATGCCCGTTTCCTTGGTGAAATCGGCGAGGATCGATTCATCGATATAGTCGGACCAATTGTAGACATGGACCGTCTTCTCTTCGGCGATCGCAGGCCATGCAGCCGCTGCCAGAAGAGCGATACCTGTGAGCCCCCTCAACACGCGTTTCACGTTGTGCACTCCCTTCATAAGCCACATGCCGGCAGCCATCGTGGCCGATCAGCAGCCGTAAACTGAACCTAGTGTGATCACAAATTGTTGGCAGAGACAAGGCGAGTTGGGATAGGGTGATCCACTAGTGGCCCGTCGCGCCAAAATCGCATGCTCGCCGGGCGTCCGTCCGATTCTGGCGCGACATCAGGGCCACTAGCAATATCATGAACTTGGTGTGGCGCTAATCGCGCCATAGTTGACTCCGACTGTGCAGCGCGACTGGTCAATTATGGCGCGACGCCACACTAGTATTGGAATTGAGGACGCGTGTGAGTACGGGTAACGATGGCGTCGCGCTCGTGGAGAGCGAGCACCTGCCGGGGGCTGGAGAAGCCCCGGCGCACGAGCGTGTGTATCTCGCCTTGCGGGAGCGCATCCTGTTTGGTGGTTTCCAGCCCGGCCGGCCAGTGACGCTGCGGGGCTTGGCGGAGTCACTCGGTGTCAGCCCGATGCCAGTGCGCGAGGCGGTGCGGCGGCTCATCGCGCAGCGCGCGCTTGAGTTGCACGACAACCGTCGCGTCTCGGTGCCCGCGATGACCGCGCGAAAATTCGACGAAATCGTCTTTGCCCGTCTGGCGCTGGAGCCCGAGCTCGCGGTGCGTGCGGCGCCGCGGATCGGCGAGGTTGAGCTTGCCCGGATCGAGCAGATCGACGACGGCATCGAGGTCGCCATGGAGCGCGGCGATCCGGAAGGCTACATGCGGTCCAACCATGCTTTCCACGCGACCATCTACAACCTCGCGGCGAGCGAGACGCTGGGGGCGCTTGTCGACAGTGTCTGGCTGCAGTTCGGACCGTTCATGCGGACCGTCTACGGCCGGGTCGGCACAACCAACCTCGAGGACCAGCACCAGAAGGCCATCTCCGCCATCAGACGGCAGGACGGCGAGGGGCTCAAGTCCGCCATCTCGGAGGACATCATGCAGGGCATGCGTTTCATCGGTGAAACGGCGTTCCGGCGTTGAGGCCGGCGGCTTGCCGCCGATTTGACAAGTCCGATTTGTGATCACATTATGCCCTGAGACCCCCTCCGGCACCTGTTGCCGGCTAGGTTAACACCCTCAAGAGCCCCCATGGCCCCCCGCACTCCCGCCGCCGGCAGCAAGACCCGCGTTCCAACCGATACGAGCGAGCTCGACTTCGCCCCGCCCAAGTCACCCGAGGATGTTCGCCGCTGGCTAAAGGCCCGCGCGATCGACGAAGTCGAATGCGCGGTCCCCGATATCGCGGGCGTCGCGCGTGGCAAGGCGATGCCTGCCTCCAAATTCGCCGAGCTAAAGCCGATGCATCTGCCGGTGTCGATCTTCTTCCAGGGCGTTACCGGCGACTACGTCGATTTCGAGGGCGACCAGGACTACACGGAAGGCGACATGGTGCTGGTGCCGGATCTCGCCACCATGCGGGAGGCTCCCTGGGCCAAGAGCCCGACGGCCCAGGTGATCCACGACACGCTCTGGCAGAACGGGACTGAGGTCGAGTACTCGCCCCGCAACGTCTTGAAGCGCGTGCTCCGCCTCTACGAGGCGGAAGGCTGGCAGCCGGTCGTGGCGCCCGAAATCGAGTTCTACCTGACGAAGCCCAATCCCGATCCCGATTATCCGCTGGAGCCCCCGGTCGGCCGCACGGGTCGTGCCGGCACCGCGTTGCAGAGCTACGCGCTGTCAGGTGTCGACGAATACACCGAAATCGTCGACGACCTCTATGATTTCGCGGAAGCCCAGAACTTGGAAATCGACACCATCATCCAGGAGGGCGGTACCTCACAGCTCGAGATCAACCTCATCCACGGCGAGCCGCTCGGCCTCGCCGATCAGGTTTTTTACTTCAAGCGGACGCTGCGCGAGGCGGCTCTCAAGCACGGCAACTACGCGACCTTCATGGCCAAGCCCATGGAGGACGAGCCGGGCAGCGCCATGCACATCCACCAGAGCGTCGTCGACCGCAAGTCGAAGCGGAACATCTTCTCCGACGCCGACGGCAAGCCGACCGCGCTTTTCTACGGCTTCCTCGGCGGCCAGCAAAAGTTCCTTCCCAAAGCGACCTGCCTCTTGGCGCCCTATGTGAACTCCTACCGCCGGCTGGTGCCGTCGGCTCGGCGCCCGTCAACGTCGAGTGGGGCTACGACAACCGCACGACAGGCTTGCGCGTTCCGGTCTCCTCGCCGGAAGCCCGCCGCGTCGAGAACCGCCTTCCCGGCGCCGACACCAACCCCTATCTCGTGCTCGCCGTCAGTTTGGCCTGCGGCTATCTCGGCATGAAGCAGAACCTGAAGCCGCGCGATCCGATGACGGGGAGCGCCTATTCGTCGGCTGATCGCTTGCCGCAAGGCCTGCTCGATGCGGTCGCCGAGTTCCAGGATTGCGCCGAGCTCTGCGAAATCCTCGGTACGGGTTTCTCGGCCCTCTACCGCCACCTCAAGATCGCCGAGTTCGACAACTTCATGCGCGTCATCAGCCCCTGGGAGCGCGAGCATTTGCTGCTCAGCGTGTCAGGGTGTAGCGAGTATCTTGGAGGAAACGATGAACTTTCTGGCCAATCTGCCGCCGACCGAGGACATCCAGGCGAGCGACGCAGCCCACCACATCCATCCCTTCACGGATTCCAAGCAGATCCGCGCCCAGAAAACGCGCGTCGTCTCCCGCGCCGACGGCGTCCATATCTACGAGGCGGACGGCCGCAAGCTGCTCGACGCCATGGCGGGCCTGTGGTGCGTCAACGTCGGCTACGGCCGCCAGCGCATCAACGAGGCGGTGCACCGGCAGATGAGCCAGCTCGCCTACTACAACATCTTCTTCCAGTGCACGCATCCGGCGGCGACCGCGCTCGCCGAGAAGATCGCCGAGCATACGCCGGGTGATCTCGATCACATTTTCTTCACGAACTCGGGGAGCGAGAGCAACGAGACGATCATCCGGCTCGTCCGCCACTATTGGGCCGCCCAGGGCAAGCCCACGAAGACCAACATCATCTCCCGCAAGCTCGGCTATCACGGCTCGTCCATGGGCTCGGCGAGCTTGGGCGGCATGACCGGCATGCATCGCCAGGGCGGCCTGCCGATCCCGGGCATCCACCACATCGATCCGCCCTACTGGTTCGGCCACGAGGGCGACATGACGCCCGACGAGCTATGTAAGGACCGCGTCCGCCAGCTCGAGCGCATGATCGATTGGCTGGGCGAGGACAATGTCGCGGCCTTCATCGGCGAGCCGATCATGGGGGCGGCCGGCGTACTGGTGCCGCCGGACAACTACTGGAAGGAAGTCCGCCGCGTCTGCACCGAGCGCAACATCCTCATGGTCTCGGACGAGGTCATCTGCGGCTTCGGCCGCACCGGTCATTGGTTCGGCGCCGATCATTTCGGCGTCGTGCCCGACATCATGGCGATGGCGAAGGGCCTGTCGTCGGGCTACCTGCCGATCGGCGCCGTCGCGCTGTCGGGCAAGGTCGCCGAGACCTTCGTCGAGAAGGCGGGCGAGTTCTATCACGGCTACACCTACTCTGGTCATCCGGCTTGCTGCGCGGCGGCGTTGGAAAACATCGCCATCATGGAGGAGGAGGGGCTCGTCGAGGGCGCCAAGAGCGGCAAGGCCGCCAAACGCCTGCAGAAGGGCTGGAAGGCGCTGGGCGAGCACGAGATCGTCGGCGAAGCTCGCATCGTCGGCATGATCGGCGCGCTGGAGCTGGTGCCCGACAAGAAGAGCCGCAAGCGCTTCGCGGAGGAGGGCAAGGTTGGCGGCATCTGCCGCAACATCTCGGTCGACAACAACCTCGTCATGCGTGCCTGCTGGGACCGCATGGTCATCTCCCCGCCGCTCTCGATCACCGAGAGCGAGGTCGACGATCTCCTCGAGAAGGCGAAGAAGACGCTGGATGAGACGGCGGTGACGTTGAGGAAGGACGGGCTGCTGTAGGGCGGCCTATCTCCGGCAACACAGCACAACGTCCGTCTTCCTCTCCCCGTAGCGAAGCGTACGGGAAGAGGGCAGGGCGAGGCCGTGCATTGCTGACCCGTCCGCAGGTGTGATGAAAATCGCGGCGATGTGGTCTAACTTCTGGCCAGAGCCACCCCGGAGCCGCCCCATGTCCACCGCCAACGAAGACGCCGTCTGGATCTATAACGAGACCATCAAGCTGTTCGGCTCGGTGCCGGAGCCAGGCTTCGAGACGCAAGCCGAGATGGAGCGGGTGTGGGGCCGCAATTGGGGCGTCGACAACGACGTCGGGCGGATCCGCGTCGTGCTGATGCACCGGCCGGGGAACGAGATGAATGTCGTCGATCCCAAGAAGCGCATCGAGAGCATCGGCTCCTTTGGCGACATCGAGGCCGGCTGGTACTGGCAGTCGGACACCATTCCGCCGGTCGAGGAGATGCAGACGCAGCACGACGCCTATTCGGCGCTGCTCCGAAAGGAAGGCTGCGAGGTCGTCTATGTCGATGGCGACGTCGGCAATCGCCTGAAGAGCTGCTACACGCGCGATCCGCTGATCGCGGTGAAGGGCGGGGCGATCGTGCTGCGGATGGCGCCGCGTGCCCGGCGCGGGGAAGAGCTCAACATCACGCGCACGCTCGCCCGCCTCGGCATGCCGATTTTGCGCACGCTCAACGGCACCGCCATGCTCGAGGGCGGGGGCTTTGCCTGGCTCAACCAGAAAACCGCCGTCGTCTGCCGCTCGATCCGCTGCAACGATGAGGGCATCACGCAGGTGCGCGAGGTGCTGGAGAAGCAGGGCGTGGAACTGCTTGTCGTCGACATGACGGGCTACCAGATCCATATCGACGGCGCGTTCCTGATGATCGACCGGGATCTCGCGATCGTCGATCCGAGCCAGCTGCCGTTCTGGTTCTTGGAAAAGCTGAAAGCGCTGAAAATCCGCACCATTGAGATCACCCCGGCGGATTCAAGCTGGATCATCAACAGCCTTGCCATCAGCCCCGGGCGCATCATCATGTCGGGCGGGGCGTCCAACCGGACCATGGACCGGATCGTCAAGGCCGGCGTCGAGGTGCTGCATTTGCCCTACGAGTCGGTGCAACTCAACGGCGGCGGACTGCACTGCTCGACGACACCGCTGATCCGGGATTCGATCTGGTAGGTTTCGGTCGGCTGGTGCTGAGCGCCGCGAAGCCCAGCGTGGTGAACGCGGAGCCTGTCATGCTGGGCTTCAAGCGGCATGCGCCGCCTTCAGCCAGGCCCACACGATGATCGTTGGTCCGCTCACGGCGCCGCCAGTACCTGCAGCCGGCTAAGCTGCGCATAGATGCCGTCCCGCGCAACGAGCTCGGCGTGCGGCCCGGTCTCGACGATCCGGCCGTCTTCCATGACGCAGATGACATCGGCGTCCTGCACCGTCGAGAGCCGGTGCGCGATGACGAGTGTCGTCCGGTCTTTCGAGAAGCGGGCCAGTGCTTCCTGCACCAACCGCTCCGACTGCGTGTCGAGCGCGCTGGTTGCTTCGTCCAGGAGCAGGATCGGCGCATTCTTGAGGATTGCACGGGCGAGCGCGAGGCGTTGGCGCTGGCCACCCGAGAGCCGCATGCCGCGATCCCCGATCACCGTGTCGAAGCCTTGCGGCAGCTCGGCGATGAATTCGGTCGCGGCGGCGGCGTCGGCGGCGGCCAAAACCTCGGTCTCGCTCGCGTCCAGCCGCCCGAGCAGGATGTTGGCGCGCACCGTGTCGTTGAACAGCGTGATGTCCTGGCTGACGATCGAGATGGCATCGCGCAGGCTCGGGATGGTGACGTCGCGAATGTCTTGGCCGTCGATCCGGATGCGGCCGGTTTGAGACTCGAAGAAGCGCGGCACGAGATTGAGGATGGTTGTCTTGCCGGCGCCTGATCGCCCGACGAGCGCCACCGTCGAGCCCCCCTCGATGCGCAGCGTGAAGTCGCGCACCGCCGGCACATTGCCCTCATAGGCGAAGGTGACGTTCGCAAAATCGATCTCGCCGGTGCTGACCGAAATCGCTGGCGCGCCGGGGCGATCGACGATCGCGGGCTTCTCGTCGAGCAGCTCGTAGACGCGTGCCACCGCCGCAAGCCCCTCCTGCAGCTTGGCGTTGAGATTGCCGAAGGCGCGCATAGGCTGGGCCGCGAGCGCAAGCGCCGTCAGAAACCCCATGAAATCGCCGACGGTCGAGATGCCCGATGCGATGCGGTAGCCGGCCAGCGCCAACACGCCCGCGATGGCGAGGCCGCCCAAGACCTCCAACAGCGGATCGAGCGCGGCACGGCTCCTGACCGCCTTCATGCGCAGTTTGAAAACCTCATCGAAGCTCTGGTTCGTGCGTTTGGCCGCATAGCCTTCCAGACGGAAGCTTTTGATGAGGCGCACGCTCGACAGGCTCTCCGTCAGCCCCGAGGTCATGCCGCCGAGTTCCGATTGCGTGCGCTTGGCGACGCGGCGGAGCTTCTGCCCGATCTTGGTGATCGGCCAGGCGGCGATCGGATAGACGCAGAGCACGATGAGGGCCAATTGCCAGTCGAGCCAGAACATGGTGCCGACGACGGCCAAGACCGTGAAGACATCGCGGAAAGTGGTGTTGAGGAGGGCGAGCGCCGCCGTCTGGATGGCGCCGATGTCGTTGGTCAGGCGCGAGACGAGATGGCCTGGTGTCTCCTTCGCGAGCCGGGCGAAGTCGGCGCGCAGCAAGTGCGCATAGATCGCCTTCTGCATGCCGACGGTCAGGGAGTAGACGGTCCGGCTCGAGAGCACGGTCTGGAGATAGGAGAGCAGGCTGCGGATGAACGTTACGCCGATGATGGCGGCGACGATGAGCCAGAGGAGTTCCATCTTGCCCGGGCCGAGCGAGCCGAAGGCATATTTGATGATGATCGGGTAGGCGCCCGAGGAGGCGGCAATGCCGCCGGTGAGCAGCGAGGAGACGATCATCGCCTTCCAATGGCCGCGCACCCACTCGCGCCAGGTGCGCTTCAACAGCGACCAGCTCCTCTCGTCGATCGAGGGAATGACGCCCGGTTGTTGCGGTGGGGTCGAGGGTTCCTGCACGTATCCGATCCAGGCTGAGTCGACTATTTTGGCTTGGTCGCATTTTCAACGACGAACCGGAAACCCACTTCGTCTGAAAATGCTCCGGCTGATTCCCAGCATAGCCGTTTCGCGGCCTAGTGGCCCGTCGCGCCTTAGTTGACCAGTACCGCGGCGAGGTTCGTGTCAACTAAGGCACGTTGAACGCCACACTAAGCCAATGATACCGCTAGTGGCCCTTATGTCGCGCCTAAATCGAAAGCGCTCGCGGCCATGATGCGATTTAGGCGCGACGGGCCACTAGCCGCGCCGCGACGCACCGCCCTTGGCCGCCGGATCGATGAGATCGCGGAGGTCGACGATGAAATAGCGCATCAGAGCGTTGTCGACGGTGCGTTGGGCCGCGCCCTTCCAGGCGGCCTCGGCCTGGGCGCGGGAGGGGTAGATGCCCACGATGTCGAGGCCCGCCACATCGCGGAAATCGACCCCGTCGAGACGTGCGAGCTCACCGCCGAAGACGAGATGGAGGTTTTGTTTCTTTGCGGGTTTCGGCTTGGCGGCCATGGAGTTTTTCCCCTGTGCTCCCCGTTTCCTGCATCACCCTTGCGGATGAGGCAAGGGACGCCCGCAATTCCGCCGGGGAAAGACAGTTCGTCCGGACACTTGGCAAGGGTTGCTTAACCATGCCGGTTAAGACGCATACAACTCGGATGGGGTAGGGTCGCCACCATAAAGTTCAAGTCGACCGTTCGAGAGTTGACATCGAGGCGTCAAGAGCAAACCCGTTCGCGGTAGAGGTCGCGGGCGGGTTTGCCGTTTTTAGGGCTCGGGAGTCCTATCCGAGCGCCGCACCGGCCAGCAGGGCCAGGAAGACGATCGCACCATAGGCGTGGTTGGCACGGAAGCGGTTGAGGCAGTTGGCTCCGTCGTTCGTGTCGAGGGTGGCGATCTGCCAGGCGAGATGACCGGCGGCGGCGAGGATCATCGCCCAAAAAATCCAGCCGGCTCCCGCGACATGGCCGGCGAGGGCCGTAAGGGCCCAGGCGCCGCCGTAAAGCCCCACGAGCCAGGACTTCGTTTGCGATCCCAACCGCAGCGCCGTCGACTTCATGCCGATGAGCGCATCGTCCTCTTTGTCCTGGTGTGCATAGATCGTGTCGTAGCCGATGATCCAGAGGATCGTCGCGGCGTAGAGGAGGAGCGGGGCTGGCGCGAGGGAGCCAAATTGCGCCGCCCACCCCATCAATGCGCCCCAGCCGAAGGCGAGGCCGAGCACGGCCTGCGGCCAGTTCATCACCCGCTTCATCAGCGGATAGACTGCGACAATGCCGAGCGAGGCTAGTCCCAAGAAGATCGTGAAGCGGTTGAATTGGAGGAGCACCAGAAGTCCGATGAGCGCGAGCACCACCATGAAGACGACAGCGGCCTTCATGCTCACACGCCCTGAGGGCAGCGGCCGCGAGCGTGTGCGCTCGACTTGGGCATCGATCTTGGCGTCGAGGAGATCGTTCCAGACGCATCCCGCCCCGCGCATGACATGGGCGCCGACCAGAAACAGCGCGAGATGCCAAGGGTTGGGGTAGGGCACTCCGTCCGCGGTCGCCGCCAGCGCCGCCGACCACCAGCAGGGCCACATGAGCAGCCACCCGCCGATCGGACGGTCGGCGCGGGCGAGCTGGAGAAACGGCCGCGCCCAGTCCGGCGCAAAGCGGTCGACCCAGTTGCCGTTGGGCGCGTCGGCGACGGTTTCACTGGGCGACGGCATGTGGCGGGGCTCTGCGTCAGGGCTCGCGGATTAGAGCACGTTCAGGCGAAGTGGACACCGGTTCGCCGTCAGAACGTGCTCAAAGCCAAGTTTCTGGAGCGGGTTCTTGATTCCGGTTGGACTGAACCCGCTCTAGAAGCGAACGGGCGGAGCTTGCCCTCGGGCGGCGGCCCATTCAAGAGTGCTGCGACGACCGCGTTAGGAGCCGCCCCATTGTCTCGCCCCCTCGTCCGCTTGTTCGTCGATGCGCCGCTCGCCGAAGGCGCAGACATCGCGCTCGGCGAGGAGCAGACCAACTATCTGATCCGCGTGCTACGGCTCGGCCCCGGCGAGGAGATCGCGGTCTTCAACGGACGCGACGGCGAGCACGCGTCGGCAATCGCGGTAGCCGGCAAGCGGCGCTGCACGCTCAGCGTCGGCCGCCGGCTCCGCGCGCAGGAGACCGGTCCCGACATCGACTATCTCTTCGCGCCGCTCAAGCGCTCCCGCCTCGACTACATGGTGCAGAAAGCGACCGAGCTCGGCGTCCGGCGCCTGAGGCCAGTCACCACTGAGCGCACACAGGTCGAGCGGATCAATCTGGAGCGCATGCGTGCCAACGCGACCGAGGCCGCCGAGCAGTGCGGCGTGCTGTGGGTGCCGGAGGTGCTGGCGCCGGGGTCGCTGGAGGAGGTGCTGGCGGGCTGGGACGCGGCGCGGCGCCTGATCTTCGCGGATGAGGCCTCTGATGGCGACAATCCAATCACCACGCTGTCTGCACTCACCCGTGGATCGCTCGGCGTCCTGGTCGGCCCCGAAGGCGGCTTCTCGGAAGCCGAGCGGCTGCAGCTTCGCGCGCTCCCCTTTGTGACGGCGATCTCACTTGGGCCCCGTATCATGCGTGCGGATACGGCGGCGGTGGCCGTGCTGGCGTTAGTGAACGCGGTGTTGGGGGATTGGGGGTAGGGTCCCGCCCCCCTTGAGTTCCACACTGCGCCCGGACATAACGGCGGCCGGGCCGCCCTTGCCCACGTTTCTTGGCTTATCGTGCTTCTTGTCGGAAACCGCTTCGGATCCCGGCCTTCGCCGGGACAAGCTTTTCCGGAAGCTCACTGAAGGATAGACATGTCGACGCGTCAGGACGGACCCGAGAGCCCGCCCATCAGCTCCCGCAACGACCTCGTTGGCTACTTCGAGGCGGGCGCCAAGCCGCCGGAGCGTTGGCGTATCGGCACCGAGCACGAGAAATTCGGCTTCGAACTCGGTACGCTGAAACCGCTCCCCTACACAGGCTCCAAGGGCATTCGCGCAATCCTCGAAGGCTTGATCGCACGCTTTGGACATGTGCCGGTCATCGAGGGCGAGAACATCATTGCGCTCGGCTCACCGCCGGGGATCGATCAGGGCAGCGTTTCTCTGGAGCCGGGAGGGCAGCTCGAGCTGTCGGGCGCGCCACTCTATACGCTGCATGAGACGGCCGCCGAGATCGACCGGCATCTGGAGCAGGTGAAAGCCGTCGGTGACGACCTCGGCGTCGGCTTTCTAGGCTTGGGCTTTTCGCCCATCTGGAGCCGCGCCGAGACGCCGGGCATGCCCAAGGGCCGCTACAAGATCATGACCGCGCACATGCCGAAGGTCGGCAAGCTCGGCCTCGACATGATGTACCGCTCCTGCACCGTGCAGGTGAACCTCGACTTCCAGAGCGAAGCCGACATGGTCAAGAAGCTCCGCGTCGGGCTGGCTCTTCAGCCGGTCATCGCCGCGATGGCCGCGAACTCACCCTTCACCGAAGGCAAGCCCAACGGCTTCGCGACCTTCCGAAGCGAGGTCTGGCGCGACACCGATGCATTTCGCACGGGCATGCTGCCCTTCGCCTTCGAGGACGGCATGGGCTACGAGCGCTACACCGACTACGTGCTCGATGTGCCGATGTATTTCGTCTATCGTGACGGCAAATACGTCGATGCGTCCGGTCAGTCGTTCCGGGATTTTCTCGCCGGCAAGTTGCCGGCTCTGCCCGGTGAAAAACCCGACATGGCCGATTGGGCCGATCACGTCTCCACCGCCTTTCCGGAGGTCCGCCTCAAGCGCTTCCTGGAAATGCGCGGCGCCGATATGGGCGGGCGCGACCGGGTGGTCGGGGTGCCGGCCGTGTGGGTCGGTTTGCTTTATGACCAGACCGCGCTAGATGCGGCGTTCGATCTCATCAAGGACTGGAGCGCCGCCGAGCGGCAGGCGTTGCGAGACGGTGTGCCGAAAACGGCGCTTATGACGCCGTTCCGAAAGACGACGGTGCGTGAGATCGCGCGGCAGGTTCTCGAGGTCGCGGACAGCGGCCTGAAGCGCCGCGCCCGCCTCGATGCGGGAGGTCGCGACGAGGCGGGCTATCTCGACGGTTTCAGGCTTATCGTGGAAAGCGGCATGACCGATGCCGACATCCTTCTCGAATTATGCCGGAAGGACTGGGGCGGCGACGTCCGCCGGGTTTTCGACGAGCGGCGGGTCTGACCCGGGACGACGGCTCGCAAGCGGGTTAGGCCCGTGCTGTCTCGCCCATGGCGCCTGTCAATCGGCTGACCAATCCGTCGAATGAGCGTCCGATCCCGGAGCTGGAGCGCTTGGAGCCGGCTTGCGAAAGCTCCGACAACAGAGCCAGCGCCGGCGAAGGCACATGCTCGGCAAACTGCTTGCCGCGCAGGCGCGCGAGGACGGCGCGAAGCGGTTTGTCGGCGGCGCGCTGCAAGGCGCCCATCTCGAGGGCGGCGATCCAGGGCAACACGCGCATGAGCGTTTCGCGGGACAGACCGCTCGCCGCCGCCGCATTGTCGAGCTCACGGGCATCGAGCGGGGCCGAGGCGATCCAGTCGGAGACCAGACGGTAGCCCCGGTCACGGATGCGGCCGTCGGTGAAACTGGCGGTTTCCACAAGCAGCTGATCGTGAGGCTCGCGGCTCAGGTGATCGAGCAGAAGATATCCGCCGCCTGGACGCGCCAGCCAACTCTCGATCGAGGGGCGCAGGGCCCGCATGAGATGACGTGTTAAGGCGGCAGCGCGGACCTCGTCGATCTGCAAACGCCGGCCCAAATTATAGAAACACCGGCCACCTTGAGCGGCGGCAACGATATCGAACAGCCCCATCCCGGCGCCCTCAACTACGCAACACACAACACCGAAGCGCTCCGAACAGAGATAAGCACCTTATCCACAGCCATGCAAAGGAAATCGTCTGCCTAGGTCGCAATTCACGGCGCTTTGGCAGCGTCACGGTTTTGTCACGTTGGCGCGATTGAGTGACAACGGAACATCGAGCGGGCCGGTCGGGGCGCGATGTGGTTGCAAAGGCCAAACCATTGATGTCAAATGCCACGTAAGGCCAAGTGAAGTCGGCATGAATTGCCGGGGGGAGGAAGCCGTGAGCCGCAGTCGACTGTTGCGCCATGTCATGGGGCTGGCGCTGGGCTTGGCGCTGGCGATTGCCGGCGGGAGTGCACACGCCGTCGAGGAAGGCCAGATCCGGCTCGGCTCCGACTACGATATTTTCCAGACCGGCGGCAACGACTATCGAGCCTGCGAAAAGGCCTGCACCGAGGACGCACGCTGCAAATCCTGGACCTTTCTGACCAATCTCGGCCAGTGCCGGTTGAAACACTCGGAAGCGCCCAAGTTTGACAACTCCTGCTGCGTGTCAGACCTGAAGCGCGATAAACCCAAGGATCGCCGCGCCGATGAGGTGCTGTGCTCGGATTACGCGGTGTCGGCGCTGCGCGACAACAACGCCAACCTGTCGAACCGCTGCGGCTACCGCGGCCCGCTCTGGTCGGCGAGCTTCAGCGAGACCTTCAACCGCTGCCTCGACGTCTCGCCCGACCGGCGGACTCAAGAGTCGCAGCAGCGCTCGGAGGCGATCGAGGATTGCCGCAAGCTCGCCAGCCGGTCGACCAAGGTCGAGTGCGAGACCATCGCCAAGCTGGCCGTCCAACAGGCCAAGACCCAGACCGACAACAAATGCGGCTTCAATCCGGCGAACTGGCACAGCGAGGAATCCCGCTACGTCAAGAACTGCACCAATGCGGATCGCTCGCTTCGTTGGGACCTGCTCTACCGCCGCGAGTCGCAGTTGACCACGTGTCTCTCGCGCGGCGGGGTGTCCGACAAGGACTGCGATTCCTACGCGAGCCGGAGCGTGACGCAGTACCGGCGGGCTCAGCAGATGCGCTGCGGGGGCTCGTTCTCGGGCCTGTTCTGGCATGCCAATGCCGATGACCATTTTCAGTGGTGCCGGGAGGCCCCCAAGGCCGAGCGCGACCGGTGGGTCTCACGCCGCCAGCAACAGCTCGACGATTGCGAGGCGGAGCGGCGCAAGGGCACCAAGTTTATTCTGAAATTCTGACGCCCTGGGGGAAATGACGATGCGGCAGGCGGCAGTGATCACGGGTTTGGGGACAGCGCGGCCGGAAGCGGCGCGGGTCCGGGGAGGCGTTCTCATGCGGTTCTGGGTTCTCGTAGCGGCGTTCATGGCCGTGACGTCGTTCGGCAGCGGCGTCGCTTACGCCCAGATTGACAAGCCCGAGCAGCAGCGGGGCATCATGTTCCAGTCGGGCGACTACGACAGCTTCAAGATCCCCGGCAATCGCGGCCCCGGCGCATGCGCGCAAGCCTGCGAGCGCGATCCGCGCTGCCGGGCCTGGACCTATGTCAAGCCCGTGGAGCAATGCCGCCTGAAGTTCGAGGTCGGCGTCGCGGTCGAGAACAACTGCTGCATCTCCGGTATCAAGGAGCGCTCCAAGACCACCGATAGCCGGCAAACGTTCTGTGCCGACTACGCGAGCCGGGCCGTCAGCGCCAATGATGCCAACCTGGCTCAGGATTGCCGCTTGACGGGCGCGCGGTGGTCGGCCGACTACCGGACGCATTTTTCGTGGTGCGTGCGTGTCGACAAGGAAGAGGCGGCCCAGGAGACTGAGCTGAGAAGCGCCGAGATCGTCCGCTGCGAGAAGCGCGCGGACCGCGCCTCGCGGCCGTTGTGCGATCATTACTCACGGATGGCGTTGCTCATGATCGCCGCCGGAAAGAAGGGCAACTGCGCGTTCGATCTCGGCAAGAACAATCGTTGGGTCGATGATCCGGCGATCCAGACACGGACCTGCGAGGGGGCGCCGCAGCGTGTTCCCACGACGGAGTTCGAAGGCCGCCAACGCCAACTCGCGACCTGCTTCGAGCGCGCCGGCAAGGAAGAGGAAGCTTGCACCGCCTTCGCCGATGAGGCCTCGGCCCAGTACGACAAGGCCGTGGAGGCGCAGTGTGGTTTTGATGAATCGCGCAAGTGGAACAGCTCTAAGGCCCGTCACTATGTCTGGTGTCTGGACGCCTCGCAGAAAGAGCGCGAGGATTTGAGCTTCGAGCGCGACGACGAGATCGCCGAGTGCCGCCGCCTCGCCTCGCAGCGCAAGGCCTGCGACGACTTCGCCGAGAATGCCATCGAGCAGGCGACGCTCAACGAAAACGAGCGCTGCGGGCTGCGCGGTGCGGCATGGAGCAAGTACAAGGACGACCATGTCGAGTTCTGCATGGCCGAAGGCGAGAAGGCCGCCCGCCGGCAGGCCGACGACCGGCAGGGTGAGATCGAGAGCTGCCTTGCCGAGAACAACGCCCGCAATCAGGAGTGCGAGACCTATGCCGATCGGGCGGTGAAGTTGACACGTGTCAACGAGGACAGGAACTGCGGCAACCGCGACCGGCGGATGTGGAGCACGAACAGCCGCGAGCATTACGACTTCTGCATGCGGGCCAAGCCGGCGATCCGCCAGGAGATGCAGCAGGCGCGCCGCAAGGCTGTCCAGAGTTGCTCGCTATTCCGCGGCTTCCGGCTCGAGATCCAGTTCTGAGCCGAGAGCGGGAACTGCGACACAACTCGTAGGGGCGACCGGCGGCCGCCCACTACTGTCATACCGTCTCCGGCGGATCGGATCCGAAATCCGGCGTAGCCTGTAGGGCGCAATAGGCCTCTTCAGGCACTACTGTCCGGAATCCGCACACGGTCAACCTTGCCGAACATGCCGTTTTCGCGGCCTTGCGGGTCTTTTCCCGGCTGTCACCGACTTGAACTCCGCCTCTCTCGGCTTCGATGCTGCCGCCACTTGGTCGCGGTGTTTGGGAGTGCCGGAGGATGTTCGAGGGCAAGCTCGTGTTTGCGCAGCTGATGGAACACTTGCCTCTGCATACGCTGCGGCGGTGCATCGCGCGTTTCGACGGCGACCACGCGGTCAAGGATTTCAGCTGTCAAGATCAGTTCCGCTGCATGGCTTTTGCGCAGCTCACCTACCGCGACAGTTTGCGCGATACGATTACATGCCTGAACGCTCAGCGTCCCAAACTCTATCACATGGGCATTCGAGCCGCTGTCGCGCGCTCCACTCTGGCGGACGCCAACGAGCAACGAGATTGGCGCATCTACGCGACCTTTGCGCAGGCTCTGATCGTTCAGGCGCGCCAGCTGTACGCGGGCGATGCCCTTTTGCCCGATATCGCCAGCGCGGCCTACGCCCTCGACACCACCACCATCGACCTTTGCTTGTCGCTGTTCCCGTGGACCCCATCCCAAGGCACCAAGGCCGCCGTGAAGTTGCACACGATGCTGGATTTGCGCGGCAATATTCCGGCTCTCGTCCATATCGACCACGGCAAGACCTATGACACCGAGATCCTCGATGTCCTGCTGCCGGAGCCCGGCGCAATCTACGTGATGGATCGAGGCTTTCTCGATTTTTCTCGCCTTCACAGGTTGGCCGGGGCCGGCGCCTTCTTCGTCGTGCGCGCCAAGGAGCGGCAGAAGCTCAAACGCACGCGCTCCCGGCCGGTCGATCGCAGCAGCGGGGTCATCTGCGACCAGGATGTGCGGCTCACAGTCAGGGCGACGCGCGCCAAATATCCCGAAAGGCTCCGGCGTGTGCGCTATAGAGATCCCGAAAGCGGCAAGTCCCTCCAATTCCTGACCAACAATTTTCTAGCAACCCCGCTTGCCATCGCCGAACTTTACAAGCGCCGTTGGCAGATCGAACTCTTCTTCAAGTGGATCAAGCAGCACCTGCGCATCAAGTCGTTCTTCGGCGCGAGCCAGAATGCCGTCAAAACGCAGATATGGATCGCGGTTTCGGTCTACGTGCTGGTAGCGATCCTCAAGAAACGCTTGCGGCTCGAGGCCAGCCTTTACACAATCCTGCAAATGCTGAGCGTCACGATCTTCGAGAAAACACCGCTCGATCAACTACTTGCCGAAGCCCCACCGCACCATCAGCCGCACCCGACTGATAACCAATTGAACCTGTTTGACAATTAGCCGGACAGTAGTGCTCTGACAGGCCGTATTGCGCCGGCCGCGGGCGCAGGCGCGCTCCGCCTTCGACGACGATTGCCGAACCCGTGGCGGCGCGATACGGCCCCGAAGGAGGGGCCTATTGCGCCCTACGGCCGTGAGCCGATCAACCGGGTTCGGTATCACTCACCGCAACCGCATCGCGTGCAGCTGGCCGAGCGACCGCCGGTCGCCCTTACAACGCGACACCGCTGTTGCGTCCTACGGCAAGCTTTTCAGCGCCTTCGGGAAGCCGTCGAGTGAGACCGGGATGCCGATGCCGGCCTCCTTGGTCTGGAAGACGATGAACCAGGCCGTCTTGCCCTTCGCGAACTTGCCTATGAGATCCTTGCCGAGTGTCACTTGGGCGACGCAACCGACGACCTGGCAGCGCACGAAGGGGGCATGTCCCACTTTGTCGTCGTCGATCTGAAGCCCGAGGCCCGGCGGCAAGAGAACACCGAGCGGGGCAAACACCCTGAGCACCGTCTCGCCATCGGCACCCTTCTGGAACTGCACCGAAAGACCGATGTTTGGGTTGCTCTCACTGGTCACGTCCTGCACCAGCGCGCAGAGGTCGCTCTTGGCGCCCTCGGGACGTTTGCAGACCAGCTGCCAATCCCCATGCTGAGCCTTGACGGCGGCATCCTCTGCGGCGCTGGCAGGCGATCCCCCCAAGACCAAGACACCGAGGAGCGCGGCACTCGACCACCACCTGCGCGTCCTTGTCCCGAGGATGTTTGTGAGCACGGTCGTTTTCCCTTCGCACACCACACATTCGCCGGCCAATGTGCTCGGCGAGCAATAGGGCAAGAGTAGGACGGGGTCCAGGCGCCGCCATGAGAGCGGACCTTTCCCATCCTCGCGAAGTTATGCCGCAGCGCGCGGGCCTTGTGAGGGGAGGGCGCTTGGTGTTCCCTCCGCGCCAGCATTCTCCGCCATGAGCGCGCGTTGTTGGCTGTGTGGGCGCGTCGGTCGCACGCGCCCGGTCCTATCTTCCGGCTATGCTAGCATGGCGAGCGAATCGGTGTCTTTCGCCGGCCCGGCGTGAAGCGTCCAAGATGGACGCCGCGCGGGTCAGGCTCTGGGGCAGAGGCAGACATGACGGCATTGAACCTGGCGGTGGCGATCCGGTGGAGGGTCTGGGGCGCGGTTCTAGCCGCAGCGGCCGGTCTCGTGGGGTGGACGGGGCTCGCACTGGCCAGCCAAGGCATGGCGATCGACTATCAGCTCAACCTACCGCTCCCCGCGACGGAGATTTCCGAGCAGATCTACGATTTCCACAACTGGTTGTTGTGGCTCATCACGGCGATTTCGGTGTTTGTGGCGATTTTGCTGATCTATGTCATGTGGCGCTTCAACAGCCGCCGCAATCCGACGCCTTCCCACACCCATCACAACACGCTGATTGAGGTTCTCTGGACGGTGGTGCCGATCATCATCCTGGTAATTGTCGCCATTCCATCCTTCCGGATCCTCTACAACCAGTACGACTTCCCGAAGCCCGATCTCACCATCAAGGCGATCGGCAATCAGTGGTACTGGTCCTACGAGTATCCGGACCAGGAAGGGCTAGCTTTCGACAGCTTCATGCTCAGCGACGCCGATATCGAGAAGCGCAAGGCCGGTGGCGAGCTGTTGCCACGGCTACTCGCGGTCGACAACGAGGTCGTCGTGCCAGTCGATGCGGTCGTGCACGTGCTGGTGACGGCGCGTGACGTGATCCACAACTGGACGGTCCAACCTTTCGGCTCAAAGGTCGACGCGGTGCCGGGCCGGGTCACCTCGACTTGGTTCAAGGTTCGCGAAAAGGGCGTCTATTACGGCCAGTGCTCGGAACTCTGCGGCAAGGATCACGCCTTCATGCCGATCGCCGTTCGGGTCGTCGACAGGGCGGTCTTCGACCAATGGGTGGCGTTGCGCAAAGCTGGCGGTGCCGATGTCGACGAGAAGGCCCGCGCGCTCGTTCGCAGCGCCTCGGCCTCGAACGCATCGTCGGCGAAGGTCGCCTCGGCGGACTGAGACTTTGACGGGTTGCGCCGCAGTGGCGGCGGGGAACTTCGAACAGGCCGGCTGAGCCGGCACGACGTGAGGTAACGGACGATGGCGACGCCTGCACACGCCGATCACGGTCATCACAATCCCTACGGGATGACGCGGTGGCTCTACTCGACCAACCACAAGGACATCGGCACGATGTACCTGCTCTTCGCCATTCTGGCGGGGTTGGTCGGCGGGTTCCTGTCGATCGGTATGCGCATGGAGCTGCAAGAGCCCGGCATGCAGATCTTCGCCGATCCACATGTCTTCAACGTCTTCGTGACCGGCCACGGTCTCATCATGGTATTCTTCATGGTGATGCCGGCAATGATCGGCGGCTTCGGCAACTGGTTCGTGCCGCTGATGATCGGAGCGCCCGACATGGCGTTCCCGCGCATGAACAACATTTCCTTCTGGCTGCTGCCGGTCTCGATCTCGCTGCTCGTTCTCTCGATGTTCGTCGAGGGGCCGTCCGGCGCCAACGGTGTCGGCGCGGGCTGGACAATCTATGCGCCGCTCTCGACCTCGGGCCATCCGGGTCCGGCGATGGACTTCGCGATCCTGTCGCTGCACATCGCCGGCGCATCATCGATCCTGGGCGCCATCAACTTCATCACCACCATCTTCAACATGCGCGCGCCGGGCATGACGCTGCATAAGATGCCGCTGTTCGTCTGGTCGGTGCTGGTGACCGCCTTCCTGCTGCTGTTGTCGCTGCCGGTGCTCGCCGGCGCCATCACCATGCTGCTGACGGATCGCAATTTCGGCACGACCTTCTTCGATGCGGCCGGCGGCGGCGACCCCGTGCTCTACCAGCATCTGTTCTGGTTCTTCGGTCACCCGGAAGTCTACATTCTGATCCTGCCCGGCTTCGGCATGATCAGCCAGATCGTCTCGACCTTCTCGAAAAAGCCGGTGTTCGGCTATCTCGGCATGGCCTATGCCATGGTCGCCATCGGCGGCGTCGGGTTCATCGTCTGGGCGCACCACATGTACACCTCGGGCATGTCGGTGAACACGCAAGCCTACTTCATCGCCGCGACCATGGTCATCGCCGTGCCGACGGGCGTGAAGGTGTTCTCCTGGATCGCCACCATGTGGGGCGGCTCGATCGAGTTCAAACCGCCGATGGTGTGGGCGATCGGATTCATCTTCCTGTTCACGGTCGGTGGCGTCACCGGCGTCGTGCTCGCCAATGCCGGCGTCGATCGGGAGATGCACGACACCTACTATGTCGTCGCCCATTTCCACTACGTGCTGTCGCTTGGCGCGGTGTTCTCGATCTTCGCGGGCTTCTACTACTGGTTCCCGAAGATGTCGGGCTACACTTATTCGCACTTCCTGGCGCATCTGCACTTCTGGCTGATGTTCATCGGCGCCAACCTGACCTTCTTCCCGCAGCATTTCCTCGGACTTGCTGGCATGCCGCGCCGCTATGTCGACTATCCAGATGCCTATGCGGGCTGGAACTACGTCTCCTCGGTCGGCTCCTACATCTCGGTTGCCGGTGTGGCCGTGTTCCTCATCTGCATCATCGGCGCCTTCATGCGCAAGCAACGGGCAGCCGACAATCCATGGGGCGTGGGTGCCACGACGCTCGAGTGGACATTGCCCTCGCCGCCCGAGTTCCACTCCTTCGAGAAGCTGCCGCGCATCAGCTAGAGCGCTTTCCGACCAAGTGGAAACCGGTTGGTCGAAAGAAAGTGCTCAAAACCAACAAACTAGAGCGCCGATCTGATTCCATCAGATCGAATAGCGCTCTAGGCATCGGACGGGATAGGTTATGAGCGAGGTTGGAGCACAATTGGTCCCACCGGCGGCCGCCGCGAGCGGCCTTGCCGGGATCGGCGACTACATCGCGCTCCTGAAGCCGCGCGTCATGGCCCTCGTCGTGTTCACGGCGCTGACCGGCATGGCGGCGGCGCCGGGGACGATACATCCGGTGCTGGCCTTCGTGGCGCTGCTGGCGATCGCGGTCGGGGCTGGTGCCTCGGGCGCGCTCAACATGTGGTACGACGCCGATATCGACGCGCGCATGCAGCGCACCGCCGCGCGGCCCATTCCGCGCGGCAAAATCTCGGCCGACGAGGCGCTGGCCTTCGGGACGTTCCTGTCGCTCTTTTCGGTGATGACGCTGGGCTTGGCGGTCGGCTGGGTCGCCGCCTCGCTACTGGCCCTCACCATCGGTTTCTACCTCTTCGTCTACACGATGTGGCTGAAGCGGCGGACGCCGCAGAATATCGTCATCGGAGGTGCCGCCGGCGCGTTCCCTCCGATGATCGGCTGGGCTTGCGTGACGGGCGGAGTGAGCCTCAACTCCTGCCTGTTGTTCCTCATCATCTTCATGTGGACGCCGCCGCATTTCTGGGCGCTCGCCCTCTACCGCTGCCGCGACTACGAGCGCGTCGGCGTGCCGATGCTGCCGGTGGTCGCCGGTGCGGCCGAGACCCGCAAGCAAATCCTGATCTACAGCCTGATCCTCGTGCCGCTGGCGCTGGCGCCGGTCGCGACGGGGCTGGGTGGCCTCGCCTACGGGGCAACCGCGGCGGCGCTCGGTGCGCGTTTCCTCTGGCTCGCCTTCGACGTCTGGCGCCAGGGTGATGCGGAAGGTGCCGACGGCCGCGCCAGACGGCTTTTCCTCTTCTCGATCCTCTATCTGTTCCTGATCTTCGCGGGCCTGCTCGCTGAGCATGCCGTCGCGCGGCTCTGGTGACGGGATGGCGGACGAGAGCGAAGAAGCGAAGCGGCAGAAGCGGCGCCGGTCTTGGGCGATCGCGCTAGGTCTCGTCGGACTCGCGGTGCTGTTCTACGTGCTGACGATCGTCAAGCTCGGCGGCAATGTGTTCAATCGGCCGATGTAGGCCGGGTGGAATGAGGCGGATGGAGACGGAAGGCGGCATTGGCACGGAACTCGGAAAGCGGCATCGCCGGCTGGCGCTGACGCTATGCCTCGTCGCCATCGGCATGCTGGGCGCCGCCTATGCCGCGGTCCCGATCTACCGGCTGGTCTGCCAGGTGACTGGATTCGGCGGTACGACCCAGCGCGCGGATTCAGCGCCTGCCACGACGTCCGAGCGTACCATCGTCGTTCGTTTCGACGCCAACGTCGCCAACGGCCTCGGGTGGAGCTTCAAGCCGGAGCTGACCAGCGTTTCGGTCAAGCTTGGCGAGAACAAGCTCGCTTTCTTCAAGGCGTTCAACCCGGACGCCAAACCCGTGACGGGCACCGCGACCTTCAACGTCACGCCCGAAATCGCCGGCGCCTACTTCAACAAGATCGCGTGCTTTTGCTTCACCGAGCAGACATTGAAAGCCGGCGAGACGGTCGAGATGCCGGTGAGTTTCTTCGTCGACCCGGCGATCCTCGACGAGCCAGGCGCCAAGGACATCCAAGAGATCACGCTTTCCTACACTTTCCACCCGGCCGGAGCACCCGCGCCCGGGCAGGGCTCATAAGACAGGGGACTGAACCGACATGGCTGACGCCCACGCCAAGCATCACGACTACCACCTCGTCGATCCGAGCCCCTGGCCGATCGTCGGCTCGTTGTCCGCCTTCGCGCTGGCGGTCGGCGCCGTTGCCTGGATGAAGACGGCGGCGGGCGGCGTCGCCATCGGCAATGTCGTGCTATCCGGGCCCTACCTCTTTTATGCCGGCGTCATTGGCGTGCTCTTTACGATGTTCTTCTGGTGGCGGGACGTCATCAAAGAGGCACACAAGGGCGATCACACGCCGGTCGTGCAGCTGCACCTGCGCTACGGCATGCTGCTGTTCATCGCCTCCGAGGTGATGTTCTTCGTCGCCTGGTTCTGGGGCTACTTCGACGCGGCGTTCTACGCGGGCCAAGCCGATCTGGTCGACCGGACGGCGCTGACCGGCGGCGTCTGGCCGCCTGTAGCGTCCGAGAACTTCAAGCACACTTTCGATCCCTGGGGCCTGCCGCTCGTCAACACGCTGATCCTGCTGACGTCGGGCGCGACCGTGACCTGGGCGCACCACGCGCTGCTGGAGAACAACCGCTCGGGCCTCATCTGGGGCCTCGTGCTGACGGTGATCCTCGGCATCTCCTTCACGACCTTGCAGGCGATCGAGTATGCCGAGGCCGGCTTCAACTATGCGGGTCACATCTACGGTGCGACCTTTTTCATGGCGACCGGCTTTCACGGCGCGCACGTCCTGATCGGTACGCTGTTCCTGCTGGTCTGCCTGTTCCGGGCGCTCGCCGGTCACTTCACGCCGAAGCAGCATTTCGGCTTCGAGGCCGCCGCCTGGTATTGGCACTTCGTCGACGTGGTCTGGCTGTTCCTGTTCGCCTGCATCTATGTCTGGGGCGCGGGTTCGGGCGCCGGCGCGCACTGACGTTGACGCCGGAAAAAGTGTAGTGATGACGGCGGCGGTCGAGTGATCGCCGCCGTTTTCTTTTGCGACGCCGGAGAAGGAGAGGCCATGAACAGCGGCTACAGCGGACCACCCGCCGCTCCTGTCGCGGCCGGACTCGCTGGAAGGTGCCCGCGCTGCGGGCAGGGGCGGCTTTTCAAAGGCTACCTCGAGGTCCGTCCGCGCTGTGAAATCTGTGACCTCGATTTCGCCTTCGCCGATTCAGGCGACGGCCCGGCCATCTTCATCATGATGCTCGTCGGCTTCATCGTCGTGGGCGGCGCGCTCGCGGTCGAGATCCTCTACCGGCCGCCGATGTGGGTGCATATGGCGATTTGGATTCCGCTGACGCTCGGCTTGGCATTGGGCTGCCTCAGACCACTCAAGGGCCTAATGATCGCGCAGCAGTATGCGAGAGGCGCGCGGGAGGGCCGGTTGTCGTCATGAACGGCACTCCCGATGCTCGCGCACAGCGCGTTTGGCCGGTGCTTGTTGCGACCGCCTTGGGCCTGGCTTTGCTCATCGGTCTCGGCACCTGGCAAATGCAGCGGCGCGCCTGGAAAGAAGGGCTCATCGAGCAGATCACGGCGCGCACAACGCAAACGCCCGTCGATCTCGCGGAGGCAGAGCGGCGCTGGGCAGCCGGCGAGGACATCGAGTACCTGCGCGTTGGTGTGGCGGGCCGCTACATCGAGGGTCGCGACAATTACTATTTCACGACAGGGCCGGGCGGGCCTGGCTATCAGGTCTATGCGCCCTTACGGTCCCAGACTGGGCGGACGCTCTTGGTCAATCGCGGCTACATCCCGGAGGCGATGTTGCCCAAGGCGGCTGATGCGACCCTGCCGAGGCCTAGCGGCAACGTCGCGATTACTGGCCTCGTCCGGGCGAGCGAGGAAGCTGGCCTGTTCGATGGTGAACCCCCGCCCGAGGGCCGCAACGGCCCCTGGCTCTTCCGCAGCCTCTCCGGCATGGCCTCGGTCGCTCACATCCCGGATGTGGTTTCGCCCAAACTGATGGTGCCGTTCTTCCTCGACATCGAGCGCGATGCCGCCAATCCCGATGCCTATCCCCGGGGCGGCACCACCCGCCTCACCCTCCCCAATCGCCACCTCGAATACGCCCTCACCTGGTACGGCCTTGCCGCCACGCTCGCTGTCGTAACCGGGTTTTTCCTGGCGTCCCGGCGCCGGGGTGGATGAGGGGCCGGGCGGTGCTTGCCGGGCCTCGACGGGGCCACTACGGTGACGCTCTTCCGACCCTGTCCCAGAGGCGACCACCTTGCAGTATGTCAGCACACGCGGCAGCGCGCCGGCGCTCGGCTTCGAGGGCGTGCTTCTGGCCGGTTTGGCGCGCGATGGCGGGCTCTACGTGCCGGCGCACTGGCCCCGGCTGGATCACGCCGGGATCGCCGCCTTCGCCGGTCGGCCCTATGCGGAGGTCGCAGCCCATGTGCTGCATCCGTTCATGGCGGATTGGATCGGCCGGGACGAGCTTTCGGAGATCACGCACGACGCTTATGCAACTTTCCGGCACGCGGCGGTCGCGCCACTCGTCCAGCTCAAACCCAATCTCTTCGCGCTCGAGCTGTTCCATGGGCCGACCTTCGCCTTCAAGGACGTCGCCATGCAAGTGCTGTCGCGCCTGATGCAGCGCTCGCTGAAGCGAAGCGGCAGGCGCATCACCATCGTCGGCGCAACCTCGGGCGATACCGGGAGCGCCGCCATCGAGGCCTTCAAGGGCCTCGTCAGTGCCGACATTTTTATCCTGCACCCAGAGGGGCGGACCAGCGAGGTGCAGCGCCGGCAGATGACGACCGTGCTCGACGCCAGCGTCCACAACATCGCGCTCAAAGGCTCGTTCGACGATTGCCAGGCGATCGTCAAGGCGCTGTTCAATGATCATGCGCTGAATGACAGCCTCAACCTCTCCGGCGTCAATTCCATCAACTGGGGCCGGATCGTTGCGCAAGCCGTTTATTACGTCACAGCCGCTGTGGCGATGGGCGCGCCGCGCCGCGCCGTGAGCTTTGCCGTGCCCACCGGAAATTTCGGTGACGTCTTCGCCGGTTATGTGGCGAAGCGCATGGGGTTGCCGGTCGAGCAGCTGATCGTCGCCACCAACACCAACGACATTCTCGCGCGGACCCATGCTACCGGCCGCTACGAGCCGAAGTCGATGGTGGCAACGCAGAGCCCCAGCATGGACATCCAGGTGTCGAGCAATTTCGAGCGGCTGCTGTTCGAGCTTTCGGGCCGCAACGCTTCTCGCGTGGTCGGACAGATGGAGGGGCTGAGGCAGTCAGGAGCCTTCACGTTGCCCGAGGCTGAACTCGCCGCCTTCCGCCGCGAGTTTGCCGCCGGTCGCCTCCACGAAGCGGGCACAACCGAGGTGATGGCGCGCGTGAAGAGCGAAACCGGCGTCGTCGTCGATCCCCACACCGCCGTCGGCATAGGCGTCGCCGAGGCGTTGAAACTCGATCCCCGGACTCCGGTCGTAGCACTCGCCACCGCCCACCCGGCGAAGTTTCCCGATGCAGTCCGCAAGGCGACCGGCCATGCGCCCGAAACGCCCGAGAGCCTGCGCCGTGTCATGACGGCGGAGGAACGTTTCGCCGTGCTCCCGAACGATGTCCACGCCATCGCCGATTTCGTCACCTCGCGCTCGCGCGCCGCCAGGAGCACCTCATGAGCATCGAGGTGTCCAAGCTCGCCAACGGATTGACGGTCATGTCCGATCCGATGCCGCATCTGGAGACTTTCTCACTCGGCATCTACGTCGCATCGGGCTCGCGCCACGAGCGGGTCGGGGAACACGGCATCTCCCATCTCCTCGAGCATATGGCCTTCAAGGGCACGGCCCGCCGTAGCGCTCAGGCGATCGCCGAGGAGATCGAGGCGGTGGGTGGCGAGACCAATGCGGCGACCGGCGTCGAGGTGACGGCCTACTACGCCCGCATGCTCAAGGGCGATGCCGGTCTCGCCATGGACGTGCTCGGCGACATCATCCTCAACCCGAACTTCTCCGAAGCGGACCTCGCGCTCGAGAAAGATGTCATCGTGCAGGAGATCCGCGCCTCGCGCGATCAGCCCGAAGATCTGGTCTTCGATCTCTTCGAGGCGACCGCCTTTCCCGATCAGCCGCTGGGACGGCCGATCCTGGGCACCGAGGAGAGCGTCGGGGGGATCAGCAGTCAGGCGCTCCGGACCCATCTTTCGACGCACTACCGGCCAGCCCGGATGGTGGTGGCGGCTGCCGGCTCCATCGATCACGAGGAACTCGTCCGCCACGCTGAGGCCCAATTTGGAAGGCTCAATCCGGGGCTAAGGCCGGACCCCGCCGCGGCGGCCTACCGTGGGGGAACCGGCACGCATGATGGACCGTTCGAGCAGACGCATGTGGTGCTCGGCTTTCAGGCCCCGTCCTACCTTGATCCGGGCTTCGTCGCGAGCCAAATTCTCGCCGCCATTCTGGGTGGCGGGGCCTCCTCGCGGCTCTTCCAGGAAGCGCGCGAGAAGCGCGGCCTTTGCTATTCCATCTACGCCTTCACGAGCGGCTTTGCCGATGCCGGGCTCCTCGGCATCCATGCCTCGACCGGCCCCAAGGATGTGCGCAAGCTCCAGGAGGTCATGGTGAAGGAGCTGGTGGCGCTGGCCGAGCACGGCCCGACGGAGGCGGAGTTGAAGCGCGTCAAGACACAGCTTCGCGCCGGTCTGCTGATGGCGCTTGAAAGCTCGGGCGCGCGCGCCGAACAGATCGGCCGGCAGATGCTTGCCTACGGGCGCGCGATCGGCATGAGCGAGATGGTTGAACGGATCGACGCCGTCGAGCTCGAGGATGTCCGCGCCCTCGCCGCCCAGACGATCGCCGGCGCGACGCCGACCTGGGCCGAGGTCGGGCCGAAGGCGCACGGGCTTAGCCATGAGCGCGTCGAGGAGTTGCTGAGCCGCGCGCGGCGGGTCGCGGTGTAGGGGAGGGGGCATGGCGTTTCTCAGATCCGTCAGCCAGGAAGCCGGGCCGGTCATCGACAGCCGGCGGCTCTATTTGCGGACACCGGTTGCCTCGGACTATGTCCCCTGGGCTGAGTTGCGCGCCGTCAGCCGCGAGCGCCTGGTGCCCTGGGAACCTGCCTGGTCGCGCGACGAGCTGACGCGCAGCGCTTTCCGCCGGCGGCTCCGGCACTATCAGCGCGATCTCCGGGACGAGACCGGCTATGCCCTGTTCATGTTCCGCCGGGAGGACAACCGCATGGTCGGCGGTGTTTCGCTCTCGAATGTCCGTCGCGGCGTTACGCTTGCCGTAACGCTCGGCTACTGGATGGGCGCGCCCTTCCACAACCGGGGCTACATGTCCGAGGCTGTGGACACAGTTCTGCCCTTCGTGTTCGGGACCCTGTGGCTGCATCGAATCGAGGCAGCCTGCCTGCCGTCGAACCAGTCGTCGATCCGCGTGCTCGAAAAATGTGGTTTCGAGCGCGAGGGTCTGGCGCGCCGGTATCTGCAAATCAATGGCGTCTGGCAGGACCACTACCTCTATGCGGCGCTGGCCGAGGATATGCAGCGCTGAAGTCGGTTCGCTGCGGGAATGGGAGGGCATGAGAGAGAGGCCGTCAGGGCGTGCGCGGGTTTGGGGCTGGAGGCTTGCGCTTCCGGTCGTGCAGCTCGTTGCGCTCTTCGCTCTCGTCTGTGGGGTCATCACGCCGGCGTCGGCTCTGGAGCCCATCGTTATCGGCCCCGACCAGGACCGGATCGATATCTCCAACCAGGGCGACTACTATGAGGGCCGCGGCGACCGCCTGCAGGTGGAAACGGCGGCGGGTCCCAACGACGTCGCCGGCCGCATGGAGGTCAACGCGCAGACCTCCGGCACCAATCCCGGCTGGCTCATCTTCGCGCTGCGCAATCCGAGCGACCGGGCGATCGAGCGCTGGCTCACGGCCGAGCGCTACACACTCGTCGGCTCCGGTCTCGTCCTCCCCGATCTCGATGCGGCGCGGGTGACCCGGGTCACGCCCTCGCTCGGCTTCGTGCCGGAGCGCGTGCCCAACGACGCCGTCGACCTCTTTCGTATCACGCTCGAGCCTGGCGAGACCGTCACCTATGTCGTCGAGCTCGCCTCCGACAGCATTCCGCAGCTCTATCTGTGGAAGTCCAACGTCTATGAGAAGCGGTTGCGCGATCGCACGCTCTTCAACGGCATCATGCTCGGCATCACGGTTGTCTTGGCGCTGTTCATGACGGGGCTCTATGCCGCCAACCATCGTGCGATCTTCCCGGTCACGGCCATGGTTGCCTGGTCGGTGCTCGCTTATCTCTGCATCGACTTCGGATTCTGGCACAAGCTGTTCCAGCTCTCGGCCGAGGACAACGCGCTCTACCGGGCGGCGGCGGAGGCGGCCATCGTCGCGAGCCTCGTAGCCTTCCTCTATACTTTCCTCAGGCTCGGCAGTTGGCCAGGCTGGTTCAAGGCGTTCTTCGGGCTCTGGCTTTTGGCGCAAGTGGGCCTCGTGTTCGGAGCGGCCATCGATCCGAGGCTGGCGGCGACCTTCGCGCGCGGCTCATTCGTGATCCTGGCCGCCGTCGGCTCGCTGCTCGTGTTGTTCCAGACGTTGCGCCTCAACGATCGGGGTCTCAGTCTCGCCCCGGCCTGGATTCTGTTCCTCGTCTGGCTGCTGGGGGCAGCGCTTGCCATCTACGGCAAGCTCAACAACGATCTCGCGGTCGCCGCGCTCGTCGGCGGGCTGGTGCTGATCCTCGTCATGCTGAGCTTCGCGGCGACCCAGTACGCCTTCCGCCTGCCGGATCACGCCTATCACGGTCCCATCGGCGACCAGCAAGCGCGCGCGCTCGCCGTCGATGCGGCCGGTGCCGCCACCTGGGAGTGGAACTCACGGCGCGACGAGATCATGACCTCTCCACTCGTCGAGGATGTGCTGGGGCTGCAGGCCGGTCAGCTGTCTTGCCGAACCGACGACTGGATCGCGCATCTGCATGCGAGCGATCGCGAACGGTTCAAGCTGATGCTGCAGTCGATCCAGGAACGCAACGGTGGCAGCATCAGCACGGACTTTCGCATGCGCCGGAGCGACGGCAGCGATCGCTGGTTCGAGCTGAAGTGCCAGACGGTGCCACAGGTCGATCAGCGCACACTGCGCTGCATCGGCCTCATCCGCGACGTCACCAGCGCCAAGCGCGCCCATCAGAATCTGGTCCACGACGCCGTGCACGACTATCTGACGGGATTGCCGAATCGCCAGCTCTTCATCGACCGGTTGGGTATGTCGCTGATCCGCGCCCGCCAGGCGAACGGGCCGAAGCCGACCGTGCTCTTCATCGACATCGACCGCTTCAAGAACGTCAACAACGACTACGGCATCATCGCCGGCGACAGTCTCCTGAAGACGCTGGCCCGCCGCCTGCAGCGGCATCTGGAGCCTCAGGATACGCTGGCGCGTCTGGGCAGCGACCAATTCGTCATGCTGGTGTCGACCGACAAGCCCGCGCAGGAGATCGCGATGCTGGCCGAGCGCGTGCGCCGCTCGCTGCGTGCGCCGATCAAGTTCCAGGGCAAGGACATCGTGCTGACCGGTTCGATCGGGCACACGACTTTTGCCGGTGAGCCGGCACTCGTGCCGGAGGACCTGCTGCGGCATGCCGAGCAGGCCATGTACACCGCCAAGCGCAGTGGCGCTGATCGCGTCGAAATCTACAAGCCCGGCGCGCGGCCGGCCGCCGCTCAGCGCGTCGTGCTCGAGAGCGAGCTGCGCCGCGCCATCGAGCGTAAGCAGATCACGATCCTCTATCAGCCGATTTTCCGCCTCGCCAATCAGGAACTCGTCGGCTTCGAGGCACTCATGCGCTGGCAGCATCCGCGGATGGGCGAGCTGACGCCGGCGGATTTCCTGCCGGTGGCCCAAGAGGCAGGGCTGGGAGTCGATCTCGGTCGCTATGTGCTCGACCGCGCGGTCAAGGAGGCCGCACACTGGCATAAGGAGCTGCCGCGTCCCGACAATCAGCTGTTCGTCAGCGTCAACATCTCGAACTCGCGAGTTGTTCAATTCCGATTTCGTCGGCGAGCTCCGGAATCTGCTCGGCCGCGAGTCGGTGCCCAGAGGCACTCTCAAGCTGGAGGTGACCGAGCAGCTCGTGATGGAAAATCCTGAGCAGGCGGCCGAACTGTTGGAGTGGCTGCACAAAGCCGGTGCCAGCATCGCTATCGACGACTTCGGGACCGGCTATTCGGCGTTGTCCTATCTCTCGCGTTTCAACTTCGACACCATCAAGATCGACCGTTCCTTCCTGCAGGACGTGAAGGCCAACCCTGACGCCTCGCTGGTCGTGCGCTCGATCGTAAGCCTGGCGCATGTCCTCGGCCGCGAGATCATCGCCGAGGGTGTCGAGACGGAGGACGATCTCGTATTCCTGCGCACCGTCGGCTGCGAGCTCGGCCAGGGCTTTCTGCTGAGCGAGCCGCTGACCGACAAACAGGCCATCGAGGTGCTGCGCGGCATCCGCAAGGATGAGACGCGCGGCGTCGGGGGCGGCTTCTTCGGCCGGGTCATCGGCAATGTCATGGGACGCAGGGACGACGAGGACGAGGAGGTCCAGCTGATCGAGCCGGTGAAACCGTCGCCGGCGCGCCCGGCCGAGGCGCCACGCGGGAATGGCAGCATCGCCAACACCCCACCTCCACAACGCCCGCAACCCGGCGGGCCGCCAACGATGCGGGCCGCGGGACCGCCACCGGCCGCCGCAAATGGGCGGGTGCCCCCGACAGGCCGGCCGCAGTCCGGACCCGGGGTAGCGCCGCCCGCGATCGGGCGGCCTGCGCTGGCCAGCTTCGAGCGGCGCCCGGACAGTGGTCCGCCGCCGGGTTCGCCGCGGACCGCACCACCGTCGGCACCGGGGCCGGGTCTCGCCGAATTCGAGCGGCGGCCTGGGCCTGCGCCCGAGCCTGCTCCAGCCTCGCCCATCGCCGAGGCTCTGCCGGCGCTCGATCCCGCACTCGAGCAGCGCATCCGCAGCATCTTCCGGGATACCGCGCTCGGCGGCGAGCCCGCCGCGAGCAACGCCTCCGGCGCGCTACCGCGGATCATCAGCGCTGGGTCGAAGGACAAGGCGTGAGAAGCCGGTTCAGGCGTGGCCGGAGTCGGCCACCAGGTGCGATGGGTTGACCCCGATCTTCGACAACGCCTGCTCGTATTTCTGATTGAGGTCGAGATCGAACACGAGCTCGGGGTCGGAGGGGCCGTTGAGCCAGCCATTGGACTGGATCTCGCTCTCGAGTTGACCCGCCGCCCATCCCGAATAGCCGAGCGCCAAGATCGCCTGCTTGGGACCTTTGCCGTTGGCGATGGCGCGCAGAATGTCCATCGTCGCGGTCAAGCACATGTCCTTGCCGATGGAAAGGGTCGAAATCCTTCACGAAGTAGTCGGCGGAATGAAGCACGAAGCCACGGCCGGAATCGACGGGTCCGCCCACATGCACCACCATTCGATCGAGCCGCTCCTCGATGTCCTCGTCCTTTGCATCGGGCAAGAGGTCCAGCTGGTTCAGCAGATCGGTGAAGCCGATGTTCTTGGCCCGCTGGTTGATGATGATTCCCATGGCGCCGTCGCTCGAATGCGCGCACATGAAGATGACCGAGCGATGGAAGCGTCGATCCGTCATCGATGGCATGGCAATGAGCAGCTGCCCGTCGAGATAGGGGCTGTCGGCGACTTTAGCTGTGCGTTTCGTCGGCATGCGATAAGACTAGCCGGAGGCGCAGGCGGATGGGAAGGGCCCATGGACCGTCGGCTTGGTCACCGAGGCTTGACTTGTGCCGCACCGTCACTTCGATCAGATTTCCTTGCAGAAGTCGGCGCCCTAACAACGGAGCCTGGAGAACATGCGGCGTCTTTCGCGCCTGTCGATTGTGGCCATGCTCGGGCTGTTTGCAGCCCTCGGACACCAGATTGGCCCGGCCCGCCCGGACGCCAGCTGGACCGTTGCGACGGATTGGGTGCAGGGCAATGGCTCGCGCGTGCGTATGATCGGGGCCGAGTTCACGAGTTCCGGCGGTGGTGCGAGGCTGGTTGCCGGCGTCGAGATCGAGCTCAGGGACGGCTACAAGACCTATTGGCGCTCGCCGGGGGATTCAGGCGGCATTCCGCCGGTGTTCGATTGGGATCAATCGAGGAATCTCGGGAAAGCCCAGCTGCTCTATCCGGCTCCGATGCGCTTCGATGATCCGGAAGGCGCCTCCGCCGGCTACAAGAAGCACGTCGTGTTCCCGATCGAGGTGACGGCCGCAGGGAGTGCGCCGGTCGAGCTGGTGCTTGGCGCCTTCTATGGTGTGTGCCGGGAGATCTGCATTCCGGCCGAAGCCGAGTTGACGCTGAAGCTCGCGCCGGGCGGCGCGGCCGATTCGCAGATCGTCACGAGCCTGGAGGCGGCTCTTGCCGCCGTGCCGCGGAAGCTCGCCGAGGGCGCGCTGCCGTCGGTCGAGGCGATGACGGTCACGAAAGCAGGCGAAGCGGCCGAGCTGTTGATCGATGCGCGTTTCGATCCGGCGGCGGCCACGATGAGCGTCTTCGCGGAAGCGGAGGACGGCAGTTACGTGCCGCTGCCCGAGAGGCCAGGCGAAGCCAGCGGCGGCCTCGCGCGCTTCCGGGCCATGTTGAAACCGGATGAGGCGAAAGCGCTCAAGGGCAAGCGGTTGATCCTGACGCTCGTCAGCGACAAAGGAAATGCCGAGGTTCTGAAGACGCTCGAGTGATAGGGCGCTGCAGGCCATAACAAGCCTTGCAGGGAAGCTTGCCGGGACTCTCACGGCGTAGGCGGCGGCGAGAGCGTCACTTCCGATTAACGCGTCAGCCCGGCAGCAACATCCACACGATCACGACATAAGTCAGCCCGTGCACGAGCTGGTCGAGGCCGAGCAGATACCAAAAGCCGGACATGTCGGGCTTGAGGCCGATACCGCGATTGAGCTGATCTTTCAGCCAATCGACGTGGTAGTGAAAGACATACTCACCGGCGAGGAGGCCCGCGGCGAAAGAGGCTGTGGGCGGCGGCAGAACAGCGAAGACAGGGAGTGTGCAGACGACGTGAATGGCACAATGCAGCAAGCCGCCGGGGTGCCCATAGCGGCCTTTGTTGTGGACCTGATAGATGGTCTGCAGCAGAAAATCGGCGACCCAATGCTTGACGAGAAGCACGGTCATCGCGAGGAGGATGGTCTCGGCGCTGACGGGCATCGCTCTCCTCAGCCTCGGCTCGGCGGGGCCATGCCGGCAGAGCTGCCGGTCGCATCGGCCGCGCCCCATCCCGCTTCCATCGTCTCGAGACGCTTCGATAGGTAATCTAAGTGCCCGGAGAGGTCGTCGAGCGCAAGCCCCCGCAGCTCCGGCATGAGGGATTTTGCACGGTCGAGGTCACCGGCGGCCATGGCCGAGAGGAGATCAGCGTGGAGGGTGTGGAACATGCCAAACGTGGGGTCATTCGCCCGATCGGCATCGCCCACGAGGGCGTAGATCGCCGTTGCGGTCAGTTTGCCGCGAACGCTGATGGCGCCGAGCGGCAGATAGGCGAGATCGGGTGAGGCCTTTTGCGTGGCCTCGCCGGCGATGATCGACACGCCGTATGTCTTCGTCAAATCCTGCAGGCGAGAGGCAACGTTCACGTCGTCGCCGATGACCGAATAGTCGAAGCGCTGCTCGGAGCCGAGATTGCCGACACAGCATGACCCTGTGTTGAGGCCGACGCCGATGCGAATTGGCTTGGCCGGCTCGCCCGCGGCGGCGGCTTCGGCAATGAGCTCGCGATTGAGGCCATCGAGCGAAGAGAGCATGGCGAGTGCGGCTTCGGCCGCGTTCCTGGCATGCTCGGCATCGTCCAGCGGCGCGTTCCAGAAGGCCATGACGGCATCGCCCATGTATTTGTCGATGGTGCCGCGATGGGCGAGCACGACATCGCTCAAGGGCGTGAGGAAGCGGTTGACGAGGCGGGTGAGGCGCTCGGCATCGAGGCCTTCGGAGATCGTCGTGAAGCCGCGCACGTCGGCGAACAGCAGCGACATATCGCGGATCTCGCCGCCGAGTTTCAATCGTGCCGGATTGGCGGCGAGCTCGGCCACCATGTCGGGCGACATGTAGCGTGAAAAGGCGTGGCGGACACGGCGGCGCTCGCCTTCGGTTCGCAGATACAGATAGACCGTTCCGGCGATGTAGAGCACCGTTACGGCAAGCGTCGGGTAGACGGGATCGACGAGCCAGTTGAGCTTGGCGTAGGCGAGCCAAGAGGCTAGGCCCACGCCGACGATGGTCAGCGCGCCGAGGGTGGCGCCGATCGCGGCGCCGGCGCGATAGATGAGGAAGGCCATCAGCCCACCGACGGCGACCAGATAGAGCACTTCCGCGCCGGTCATGAAATCCGGCCGGCTGAGCGCGGCTCCCGTCAGCATCTGCTCGATTGCCTGGGCATGCACCTCGACGCCCGGCACCGCCGCATCGACCGGCGTCGAGCGCAGATCGAGCAGGCCCGCGGCGCTCGCGCCGACCAGAATGATGCGGCCGGTGATCTCGGCATCCGGAACCTCGCCCGCAAGGATGCGCCACACCGGCACGAAGCGGCGGCGGTCCGACGGCGTGAAGCGCGGCCAGAGTTGGCCGTTGGCATCGGTCGGCACCTCGATCTCGCCGATGCGGATGGCGGCGATGCCGGTCGAGGCACCGAAGCTCTCCTCGCCGCTGGCGCCGGCCGTCTTGATGAGGATGCTCGATGCGCCGAAGGCGGCCCGGAGCGTCTCGGCGGCGAGGCTCGGATAGAGCTTGCCGGCGACGGTGACGACGAGGGGCAGCCGGCGGACGGTCTGGTCGACCTCCGGCACCCAGTTGAGCGAGCCCAAGCCGCTGGCGTTCTGGCCGAAGGGGGCGAGGCTCTGCGACGCGCCGGCATAAGCCGGGACGAAAGGGCCGGGATCATCGCCAGCGAAGGCGAAGCCCGCCTTCGCGGCGGCGAGCGGTGCGGTTGAATTCTCGGTACCGGCGAAACCGATGACAACCGGAGCTCCGGCAATGGCCTCGGCGAGGAGGCTGTCGTTGCTCGGCAGCTTGGCGATCTCGGACTTGAGCCGCTCGTCGGCGACGCCGGGGGGAAGCCGCAACAGCATGGCTTCGGGCGAGAGCCGGTCGGGCTCGGGCAGCACCATGTCGAAGGCGATGACGGCCGCGCCCTGCGCCTGCAGCTTCCGGACGAGATCGGCCAGCACCGTGCGCGGCCAGGGCCACTGGCCGAGGCGGCGCAGCGACTCTTCGTCGATGTCGGCGATACGGATCGGCAGTGCCGGGTCGTAAGGACGCGGCGACATGCGCTGGTAGCCGTCGAAGACGAGATTGCGAAGGCCCGCCACTGGCAACGGATCGGATATGCGAAGCAGGACGGCAGCGGCCAGGATGCCGAGCACGATCAGGATATAGGCGAGGCGTGCCCGCATGGGAGATGCAACTCCGAGTCGGCCGTCGCCGATTCATAGCACGGGTTAGAGCGCCGGTGGCGAGTGCTTGCCGGCTTTGGGACGGGCAAGGCCGATCTGGCGTTCGCGCCAGATGATGAAGAGACCGGCGGCGATGACGATGGCCGTGCCGATTAAAACGATGGGCTCGGCCGTCTCGGCGAAGAGCAGATAGCCGACGAGCAGCCCCCAGATCATGCCGGAGTAGTCGAAGGTGGCGATCGTCGAGGCGTCCGCATGCCGGTAGCTCTCGGTCATGAGGATCTGCCCGACACCGCCGAGGAGGCCCGAAAGGATCAGCATCCAGGCTTCCCAGGCATTCGGCCACACCCAGCCCCAGGGCAGTGTGAGGAGGGAGAAGCCCGACGCGATGAGCGAGAAGTAGACGACGATCGAGGGCGTGCTCTCGGTGGTGATGAGGCGTCGGATCAGCACCATGGCGGCCGCCGCCGTGAAAGCGGAGCCGAGAGCTGCGAGCGCGCCGATGGTCTCGTTTGTGCCCGCTCCGGCCAGCGCGTCCAAGGAGAGACGTGGCGCTAGGATAATGAGAATGCCGATGAAGCCGACGAGCACCGCCGACCAGCGGTAAATGCGGCACCGTCTCGCCGAGAAACAGGGCCGCGAAAACCACCGTGACGAGCGGCGAGGCATAGCCGATGGCCAGCGCCTCCGGCAGCGGAATGAGGGCCAGGCACGAGAACCATAGCGCCATCGAGGAGACGCCGACGCTGGATCGCAGGATGTGTCCGCCGAGACGTTGGGTCTTGAAGGCCTGAGACAGCTCGCCCTGGATGGCGAGATAAACGAGCACCGGGGCGAGGCCGAGAAAGGCGCGCGCGAACATCACCTCACCCGTCGGCACCGTCTCGGAGGCCGCCTTCACGCAAGCGATCATGGCCGTGAAAACGAGGGTGGACGCGAGTTTCAGCAGGATGCCGAAGAGGGGGGTGCGCGCCGGCGCTGCCGCATCGTCCGTCATGGCCGCGGCTCATCGATGCGCATGCAAAATCCCCCGGCTTTGTTCGTGACAAAGCCGGGGGATGGAGATCAAGTCAATGCGCTGGAAACGCGGGAGCCGCTATGCGCTGTATACCCTTCTCACCGACACCACCTCGGCGCCGCCAAAGCCGTTGAACAGCGTCGACGTTGCCGCGCCATAGGCGCCCGTGGTCGCGAACTCGAGGTAGTCGTCCTCGGTGACGCCGGCCGGGAGGTCGGCTGGGTTCGGAAGCCGGTCGAGCGAGTCGCAGGTGGGGCCGAAGATGACGAAGGGCTTGGTCTCGCCTTCCAGCTGCTTGCCGTTGCGGATGACGCGGACGAACGGCTGCAGCGACGGGGCCTGGTAGCACTCCATGAGGCCGCCGTAGATGCCGTCGTTGATGAAGGCCTGGCCGAGCTCGGGCTTCACCAGTTTGACGCGGGTGAGGAGAGACATCGAGGCTGCAACCATGCCACGGCCGGGTTCGCACTCGAGCCGGGGCGGGTTGACCTCGCCGAAGGCCTCGCGAACGGCTTCCTTGATGACGCGGAAATACTCAGGCAGCGCTGGCGCGCGCGAGGGCACATAGTCCGCCGCGAAGCCGCCGCCGACATTGAGCGTCTGCAAGTGCACGCCTGCCTCGCGGGCGATTTCGGCAGCCGTCGCGATATGCTTCCGATATGCCTCGGGATCCGTGCACTGTGAGCCCGGATGGAAGGTCATGACGGGCTTGAGGCCGGCGGCTACCACCATCCGCAAGAGCTCGACGGCGAGTGCCGGGCGGGCGCCGAACTTGGAGGAGAACTCGTGCACGGCGCTGCCGGCCGTCGCCAGGCAGAAACGCACGGCGATCTCGACCGACGTATCGCCGCCGGTCACGGCCAGGATTTTCTCGATCTCGGGCACGCTGTCGGCGGAGAAGCGGCGGACGCCATAGGTCCCATAGGCCTTTGCGATCTCGGCACGGGCCTTGATGGGGTTGTGGTAGTGCAGGCGCGCCCGGGGCGCGACACGGCGTACCGTCTCGATCTCCTTGATCGAGGCGACGTCGAAAATCTTCAAGCCCGCGCCGGCCATGGTGAGCAGCACCTCGGGGTCCGGATTGGACTTGACGGCATAGGAGACGTCGCCGGGAAAGCCCGTGATGAAAGCCGCGACGCGATCGGCGAGCGCCGACCGGTCGAAACAGAACACCGGCTTGTCGGGCATCAGCCGGCGCGCCACGTCCATGGCGTCGGCATATGCCGCCGGAAGACGCGAACGCCCGACGCGAGCGACGGTTCCACCAGCACCAGTGATCTGCGGCTTGTTCATTCAAGGGCCCTCCGGGTTTGTGAAAGCGAATCTCAGTGAGCGGGAAGATGATGGTTTCATGTGACGGTTGATATCCGTGGAACTGAGTCATATGACGGCTGGGGGCTGCGAATCGACGGCTGGCCCGTCAGAAGGACGAAATGGCGACCGACAAAGACAGACAACTGATCGCACTGCTTCGACTCAACGCCCGCGAAGTCGACGGCGTCCCTTGCGCGAAAGCTCGGCGTCTCGCGCACGACCGTGCAGGATCGCTTGAAAAAGCTCGAGCGCGACGGCACGATCGAGGGCTACTCGCTGAAGCTGAAAGGCGGGGCGACCAAAGGCGTGAAGGCCTTCGTCATCATCGAGGTGGAGCCGCGCCGCATCGCCGATGTGATCACGACCTTGAAGAAGATCCCCGAGGTCGAGACGCTCTACAGCGTCAGCGGCAAGTTCGATCTCATCGCCATGCTGGCCGCCGAAAGCGCGGAAGACCTCGACGAGGTGCTCGACCGCATCGGCGAGACGACCGGAGTGGAGGAGACGGAAGTCGGCGATTATTCTCTCGACGAAGCTCGATCGGAGGTAGGGGAGGGTGCGGGCAGGCCCCGAGCCAACCACGGCGAAGAGCGCGCCGGACAGGACCGTCGATGTCCCGCGGGTTGGACAATTGCTGGATTGGGGATTTCATGTTTCCGGTGCGCAATGGAGGGTGATCAGAGCAGCGGATCGAGCGCCTCGAGCAGCCGGTCGACGTCCTTATCGTCATTATAGTGCACGAGCGAGATGCGGGCGACGCCCACCTCGGGATCGACGACCGACCGCCTCGATCAACCGCCGGGCATAGAAGTCGGCGCCACCGCCGATGGCGATGCGGGCCTTCGCCAGCTCCTACATGACCGCCTCGGGTTTCGTCTTCTTGGGTACGAAGGCGATGGTCGCGGCCCGCTGGTGCGGCTCGGCCTTCTCGGGCCCGATGATGCGGGCGCGCTTGGTCTTCAAGAGATCGAGCACCCGGTTGGCCATCCGGCATTCGTGCGCGTGGAAGGCTTCCATCGTTGAGCGCACACGATCGCCGAGTGTCGCGCCCTTGACACCTTGATGGCGCCCGACATCCTCCAGATAGTCGATGATCCCGGACGCACAGGCGATCTCGCCGTGCTGGGGACCGGCCGGCGTCAGGCGTTTGCCGAGCTTGCCCGCATTGAAGAAATGCCCCTGGTTGGCGATCCGCTCCAGATGCTCGCGCTTGGCGAACATGAGACCCTGGTGCGGCCCGAACACCTTGTAGAGCGAACAGTAATAGAAATCGACGCCGAGCGCCTTCATGTCCGCGATCATATGCGGGGCGTAGGACACCGCATCGACGGCAATGCGGGCTCCGGCCTTGTGCACGAGCTTGGCCAGCGCCGCGACGTCGTGGATCTCGCCGGCAATGTTGGAGCAGTGGGTGACGCAAACGAGCTTGGTGCGCTTGCTGAGGAGCTTTTCCAGGTTCTTCGGCATCAAGGCGGCCTGTCTCGGGATCGACGCCCCACTCACGCACGACGATGCCGGAATTTCCGTCGGCGAGCCGACGCCAGGCGCCGACATTTGCCTCGTGATCCTGGTTGGTGACGATGACCTCGTCGCCCGTCGACAGCTCGGCGCGGAGCGCGTGCGCCAGCACATAGGTGTTCATCGAGGTCGAGGGGCCGAACATGATCTCGTCCGGCTCGGCGTTGAAGGCCGCCGCCAGCATCGCCTGTGAGCGGTCCATGGCGCGCCCGGCTTCCGCGGATGCTGCAGAGACCCAGTAGGGCTGTACCTTCGTCGCCGTCATGAAGCGATAGAGCTTGTCGACGACCTGTGAAGGCGCATAGGCGCCACCCGCGTTTTCAGCCATCACCCACTGGCCGGTTTCGGGGTGGGAGAAGGCCGGGAACTGGCTGCGAATGAAGTCGAGGTCGAGGGGGCGCATGGGCTTGCTCGCGGTGGCTGGAAACACCCATAGAGCATGGTGCTCGGGCGCGAGGCAAGACGCCGGGTCAGGCCGCGCTTTCGCTCGGCTCGGGCTCCGCGACGGCTTCGACTGAAGGTTCCTCGACGATCTCGGTCGGTGCTTTTGCGGGCATTGAAGCGCTCGCTCCCGGAGGCACCAGCTGGCCCGCCTTTGCATCCCAGCGCCAGAGCCGGCCGTCGGTCAGGCGCGTACCCCCCCACCAGTGATCCGTGCCATTGTGCTTGCGGTCGTCGGTCTCGCCGCGCAGAACCGCCTGGCCGTAGCTCGTCAGCTTGAGCTCGCCCCGGATGTAGCGCTGCCAGTCGATGAGGGCCATGTTGGGATTAAACGCGACTTCGGCCTTGCCCTCGATCAGCGGATAGGCGCCGTCGGCCATGCCGTCGAGCATGGCATACATAACCCAATCCTCCAGATGCGAATTGCGTTCGACACTGTAGTAGGCGCCGAAAAGGTCGCGCGGTGTCATCGTCTGCCGGCGCAGGAGTTCCAGCATCTGTTTCTGGGAGCGCGACAATCCCGAGGCCATCGCCGGCAGCTCATCGAGCGCCCGCTTGATGGTTTTGCCGAGCAAGGGCAGCGCGGAGGTGTCGTAGAGCGCCGAGATCCGCCCAGGCTTCGGGCGTCGGCTGGCGGTAGGCGTCCCAGGCGACGCGGGCAAGCTCGAGGGCCTCGGGCGCCACATCAACCGCCTCATCTGCAAGGGCGAGTGCCTCTCGGTCGCTCAACTCGTCGATGAAGCCTTTGACGTGGACGGCGAGGAGTTGGCCCGGCCGGTCCTTGATGCCGCCGAGGGTGTCCAGAACCTGCAGCTGATGCAGCTGGTCGAGCAGGGTATCCTGGAAGAAGAGGACGATGTCTGTCGACGCGGCGGCTTCGGCGAGCCGCGAATTGCGCGCCTCGAAATAGTCGTGGCCGACGCGGCTGAAGCCGAAGCTTTGAAGTTGGAAGAAGGAGGCACGGTGCTTGGACAGCGTTTCCAAGTCCTCGCGAGCCGGCACCGGGCCGATGTGCAGGGGGTCGAACCAGGCAAGCACGTCGTCGGTGACGCCAGCGCGCCTGAGGCAGCCGGCGGCCTGGTCGGATGAAGTGACGGCAAGCGGCTGAGTCATTCTCGAAGTCCCCCTCACGCAAGCAATCGAATGCGCCGCGATGCCCCCGGAGCGGGCAAGAACCGGCGCAGGGCTCGAACAATGTTTGAACGCGACTCAACTGGGATGAACCCATAGTCTCACGCCGGCTGTGGCAATCTAAGGGCCAACGTGCCAACAGAAGGTTGACCCGCCTTTTCGTTTCCTAGTGTGGCGGTTCAGAAGTTCGCCCCATCATCGCGGCGAACTCCGCAGGCGAACTTCTGAACATGACGCCACACTAAGCCTTTGACTTCGTCGAGTGTCCTTATCGATCCCGAAGTTCGCGCCGAGATTGCAGCTTGATCTGACGAACGTCGGGATCGGGACACTAAGTGCGATCCGGAGATCACATGCGCAACTACAACTACTACCCGCTCGTCATGGCGGCATTCGTCGCCGTTCTGCTCTCATCGAGCCTGATCGGCCCGGCCAAGATCACGGAGGTCGACCTGCCGCTCTGGGGGCCGATCGCCTTCTCGGCGGCGGTCATATTCTTCCCGCTCTCCTACGTCTTCGGCGACATCCTGACCGAGGTTTATGGTTTCGCCCGCGCCCGCCGGGTGATCTGGGTGGGCTTCACGGCGCTGATCTTCGCGGCCCTCATGAGCTTGATGATGCTCGCGTTGCCGCCGGCCTCGTTCTGGGACCAGCAGGCGGCCTACGAGACGGTGTTCGGCAACACCTGGCGGATCGTGGTTGCCTCCATCACGGCCTATCTCTGTGGCGAGTTCGTCAACTCCTATGTGCTCGCCCGAATGAAGGTCTGGCAGGGAGGCAAGCATCTGTGGGGCCGCACCATCGGCTCGACGCTCGCCGGCCAGACGGTCGACAGCGCCATCTTCTTTCCGCTCGCCTTCTACAACTCCGGCATCCTACCCAACGAGGCGATCCTCGCGGTGGCGGTGACGGAGCTGGTGTTGAAGGTTTTGATCGAGGCGGCACTGACGCCCGTCACCTACGCCGTCGTCGGCCGGCTCAAGGCCGCCGAGCAGGAGGACTACTACGACCGTGATACTGATTTCTCGCCGTTCAAGGTGGGGGTGTGAGTGTTGGTTTGGCGGTGTTTGTGATAGGATCGTGCCATGAACGTGATGGCGACGCCAAAGATGACCGTCGACGAGTTCCTGGCCTGGGCCGAAGGGCGGCCAGGGAAGTACGAGCTTTTCGGAGGCGTCGTGCAGCAGATGTCGCCTGAAAGGGCTGATCATGTCCGTGTCAAAGCGTCGGTGTGGCTGGCGTTGAGGCTAGCGGTTCGGCGCGCAAAACTGAACTGTGAAGCGCTGACTGACGGCATGACGGTCAGGATCGATCCGCATAAGGCCTTTGTGCCGGATGTCGTGCTCCACTGCGAGGAGAGTCTTGCCGGAGAGAGCATCGAGATCAGCAAGCCCGTCATTGTTGTCGAAGTGCTTTCGCCGAGCACGGCAAGTGCCGACGCGAGTTCCAAACTTTCGAGCTATTTCTTACTCCCATCGATCCAGCACTATCTCATCGTCGCGCCCGAGGATCGGACCGTAGTCCACCATCGCCGGACCATTGGCGAGGTCATTGAAACGCGTGTCATCAGAGAGGGTGCGCTCGCGCTCGACCCGCCGGGGGTCAGCATCAATATTGTCGACTTTTTCGAGGACCTGCGGTAGCCGGTCATCACTCGAGCGGCCGCACCATCAGCAGCCCCGGCACGCTCTCGCCGAGGTGATCGGCGATTTCGATCATACCGGCTGCGCAGCAACGCGCGCATCCACCTCAGCCCGCACCGGTAGCGCGGCATGAGCTCCGCGCCGCGTGACGGCGAGCGCCCCGGCGGCGGCGGCGCGGAGGAGGGCGGCCTCCAGAGGCAGGCCTTCGAGGTGGGCCACGGCGAAGGTGCCGAGGAACGCATCGCCCGCGCCGACGGTATCGACGACCTCGGCGGGGAGGGCAGGTTGCGTGAAGGTTTCTCCATCGTGCCAGGCGACGCTGCCTTTCGCGCCGAGCGTGATGACAACGGTGGCGACAGCATTCTCCCGGGCGAGTGCCGCCGCGGCCACGGCAGCCGTCGCGTCATCGACTTCGCGCCCGAGGATGCCACCGGCCTCCACCGCATTGACGACGAGGATCGTCATCGATTGCCAGAGCGCGCCGGGCACATCGGCCCAGCGCGCGGGCGCGGGCGAGGCGTTGAGGATGACGCGTTTGCGGGCCTTGGCGGCGATCATGGCGGCATGCGCCGAGATAGACGCTGGCAGCTCGAGCTGGAGGATCAAGGCATCGGCGGCCTCAATGGCCGGGCGGGCGCGCTCGATGTCGGCGATGGCAAGATGCGAAGCCGCGCCCGGTGCGATGATCGAGGCGTACTCGCCCTGGGCGGAGAGCACGGTGCTGGCGCCGGTCGCTCGGGCAGTGTCTGTCACGATCAGTGAGGTATCGACGCCCTTGGTGGCAAGCGCCGATCGCAGTGCGCGCCCGAAGTCGTCGTCGCCGAGGCGGGTCAGGAACTTCGTCCCGGCGCCAGCGAGCGAGCACTGACAGGCCTGGTTGCCGCCCTTGCCTCCCGGTGCCATGTCGAACGCGCCGACGACCGATAAGCCCAGTCCCGGAAAACGATCGGCCGAAGCGATCAAATCCATATGCGCGCTGCCGAGGACGACGATGCGCGGATGCCTAGGCATCGAACTGGCCAAGAAGGACATCATTGACAAGCCGCATCGCACCGATGGCATCTTGCGCGGCCTGGAGCTTTCGCAGCTCGGCCTCGGGTATCCGGTCGACCACCCGCTGAAGCCGCCGGATCGTACGCACATTCGCCGCACACTCAGCCGCCGGGTCGGCACGGTCGGGGAAGGTGTCGAAGTAGATCGTGCCGGTGAAGCCGCCGCGCTGCAGCACGAGCAGCAACTCGAGCAGCGGCAGGAGATGCACGGAACCCACCGGCAATCCGTCGTCGGCGGGGCCATTCCCGTCGTTGAGATGCACGCCGTACAGTTTTCCCGCGCGCAATGCCAAGGCAGCTGCCGCCGCCGGATGCTCGCCCGCCATCAGCACATGGCACCAGTCGAGCGTCACGCCGAAATTCGGCAATCCCACTTCATGCGCCGCGAGCAGGCTGTCCGAGATCGAGCGGATAATCGACACGCGTCTCGGATCGCTGGGTTTTGCCTCGACGCTGACGCGGATCGCCGGGTTGTGCGCCGCAACCTGCCGGAAGCCGTCGATCTCCATTTCCCAGAGGCGCGCGTAGTCGGCCTGAAAGGGTTGGTCGAACCCGTCCGGTCCCATCCAGAGGATGACGTGATCGATGCCGTGCTTGGCCGCCACGTCGACGGCGTCCTGCGTCAGGCGGATCGCGGCCGCCCGCTGCGCTGGGTCCGGGTGTGTGAACGCCCCCATCGCATAGCCCGGCCCGTCATAGCGCATGTTGAGCGCAGTAATGGAAAGACCGGCATCGCGTGCCTGGTCCAGAACGTCGGTCGAGCCGTCCGTGCCGAAATGTTGCGGATAGTTGAGCTCGATCGCCCCGACGCCATCGACCTTCGCCACCGCACGGATCGCATCGGCAATCGAGGTCCCCGCCATCCGGCCCGTCCGGAAAGAATTCAGGCGCGTTGCAAACTGCTGGGGCGCCGCCAAATCGACCTCCTGACAGGTTCCAAAACCGGCGACCGGCCGGGCCGCCGCCTCAATTGACACCTACCAAGGCCGATGCATACTCGCAAATCCCCGATGGGGCCGCGCTTTCGTTTGGGTGCGAAAAAGGTTCGTGTGGCCGTGCCGACGGTGGGTGAGACGATAAGAAGTCAATCTCCAAGGGAGGAGCCAGCGTGAAAGTCGATCTCTACAATTATGCAACACGCATGAGCCGCCGCGACGTGCTCAAGGGCACGGTTGCCGCCTCGGCCTTGGCGGTCACCGGCGGCGCCGGTGTCACCGCCTTCGCCCCGCCGGCTTTCGCGCAGGATGTGCGGGCCGAGATCCTCAAGATCCCGGGCGTCGGCAAGGGCTCGCCCACGGACGCCGATTGGCAGAAGGTCGGCGAGATGTGCTTGGGCGCCACCAAGGCCAACGTCGCCCAGGGCGAGTTTGCCGGCGTCGAGCTCACCTTCATGGGTCTCAACAACCAGAACCTGCACAACTTCCTGTTCCGCGGCTTCCTGAAGTCGTGGGAGGCCTACACGGGGGCCAAGATCAACTGGGTTGACCTCGCCCAGGCCGACTATAATCCACGGCTGCAGCAGGCGATCGCCACCGGCACCGTCGACTTCGACATCGTCGAGATGGGCGCGCCCTTCGAGGGCGACACCGCCGGCAAAGGCCTGCTCGACGAGATGCCCGACTGGGTCAAGACCCAGATCGAGGCCGACGACATCGTCGGCTATCTGAAGCCGCCGGTCGGCACCTGGGGCGGCAAGACCTATCGCGTCACCATCGACGGTGATTGCCACACCTTCGCCTATCGCAAGGACTATTTCGGCGCCGACTCGATCTCGGGCAGCGCCGAGCCGCCGAAAACCTGGCAGCAGGTCAATGCCATTTCCAAGTCGCTCGCCGGCAAAAAGGATCCGCTCACCGGCCAGCCGGCCTACGGCTATCTCGATCCGCTCAAAGGTTGGGGCGGCTTCGGCTTCTACTTCCTCGAGAACCGAGCGGCGGCCTACGCCAAGTATCCGGGCGATCCGGCCTGGTTGTTCGATCCCGACACCATGAAGCCGCGCGTCAACAATCCGGCCTGGGTGCAGGCGATCCAAGACGTGCTCGATCTCATCGCGACGAAGGACGCCTATCCGCCGGATCAGATCAACGCCGATCCGGGGACGACGGGCTTCCAGCAGTTCCTCGCCGGCACCGGCTCGATGCTGATGTGGTGGGGCGATATCGGCTCGAACGCGCGGACGTCCGACACCTCGGTCGTCGGCAACGTCGTCGGCTTCGGCATCAATCCAGGTTCCGACAAGGTCTACAACGCCAAGTCGGGCGCCTGGGAGGAGACCTACAACGAGGCGCCCAACATGGCTTATATCGGCTGGGGCATCTACGTGACGAACCGCGTCTCGGCCGACGAGAAGAAGCGGAAGGCCGCCTGGTCGGCGGCTGCCCATCTCGGCGGCAAGGACCTGTCGCTGTGGACGGCGGCCTACCCTTCGGGCTTCCAGCCTTACCGCAACTCGCACTTCAACTACGACGAGTGGGTCGCGGCCGGCTACGACAAGGATTTCATCGCCGACTATCTCGGCTCCAACGCCGACAGCTACAACCACAAGAACGCCGCCATCGAACCACGCATCCCCGGCATCTTCCAGTATTATTCGGTCGCCGAGGACGAGCTGGCGAAGGGCTATGCCGGTCAGTACAAATCGGCGCAAGAGATCGGCGATGCCATCGCCGCCGCCTGGGAGAAGATCACCGACCAGATCGGCCGCGACAGCCAGATCAAGCTGTATAAGGCGAGCTTGGGAATGTGAGTCACTTTGGGGTCAGACCCTGCGGGTCTGACCCTGGTCCGGACACTTCAGCAATGGGGTCAGACCCGCAGGGTCTGACCCCAAGCCGGCGCCGCCTTCGATTGGGTTGCATCCATGGCTGTGGCTCAACCGTCGAACAGCATTGCGGGCGAGGTCGCCCCGCACACGTTCTTGCAAAATCGCGCATCCCTCGGCCGTTGGATCTTCAACCTCGCCTCGATCCTTCTCGCCGGGACTGCCCTCCTGCAATCCCTCGACGCCCTCGGCCTGACCGCCATCGGCTTCACGAGCTGGCGGCCGGTGCTCTACGCCTTCCTGCTGTGGTCCGTCGCGCTCTGCGTTTCGCGCGTGATGATCCGAGGGGACGCCGGGCTCGAAGCGCTGTTCGTGCTGCCAGCCATCCTCTTCACCGCCGCCATGGCGATCTTCCCGACGGTGTTCGGTCTTGGCATCGCCTTCACGGAGTGGAACCTCTCCTCGATCGACGGCGCGAAGTTCAACGGCCTCGACAACCTGCGCTCGGCCTGGGCGGATCCCTTCTACTGGAACGCGCTTGGCAACATGGTCTACTACGTGGCGACCGTGCTCGTGCAATACGCCATCGCCTTCGGGCTGGCGCTGCTTCTCAACGCCGAGATCCGGGCCCGCAAGTTTTTCCGTGTCGCCTTCCTGCTGCCCTTCATGCTCTCGCCGGTCGCGGTCTCCTGGATGGTCGGCAAGTCGCTGATGGAGTTCCGCTTCGGGCCGGCGGCCAACTTCGCGCGCTTCCTCGGTTGGGAGACACCGGCCTTCTTCACCAATCCCTGGATCGCGCGCCTCTCGATCACCGCCATGGACTCCTGGGTCTGGATACCCTTCATGATGGTGCTGCTGCTGGCGGGCCTGCAGGCGCTGCCGAAGGAGGTGCAGGAGGCGGCCAAGGTCGACGGCGCAACGGGCTGGCAATCCTTCTGGGAGATCACCTTCCCGCTGATGCTGCCGATCTCGATCACGGCCGTGATTTTGCGCATCATCTTTCAGTTGAAACTCGCCGACATCGTCATCAACGTGACCTCGGGCGGGCCGGGCGGTGCCACCGACACGGTCTCGAGCTTCATCTTCCGCGAGTATCGCGATCGCTCGAATGTCGGCTACGGCACCATGCTGGCAGAACTCTATCTCGTGCTCATCATCATCTTCGTCTCGTTGCTGCTGTGGGCCTCGAGCCGCTTCATCCGGAGGATGACATGACGGTCGCGACGATGGAGCACGTGGGTGATGAGGGACGAGGGCGGCGCGTGCTTGGCAAGATCGCCATCTATGCCGTGCTGATCTTCTGGGCCTTCGTCTGCCTGTTCCCGATCTACTGGACGCTCTCGACTTCCTTCAAGGCGGCGCCCGACGTCATGCAGGGCCGGCTCGTGCCCTTCGGCGACTTCAATCCGGACTGGAAAGGCTGGCGCTCGCTCGGTCTTTCGCCCGATACGCTGTTCGAGGTTTCGACGGTGCGCGAGGAGTTCATGAAGCGCTTCATGAACTCAATCGTCGCCTCCGTCGGCGCAGGCCTCCTCGCCGTGCTGATCGGCGCGCCGGCGGCCTATGGCCTGTCGCGGTTTCAGTACAAGTTCGGACCCTGGAAGAACAACGATATCTCCTTCTTCTTCTTGTCACAGCTCATTTTACCACCTGTCGTGCTCGCGATGCCGTTTCTCGTACTCTACAAGCAGCTGGCCTTGCTCGACTCGCAGATCGGCCTCATCCTCATCTACACGCTTTCCGTGCTGCCGATCGTCATCTGGATCCTGCGCGATCAGTTCGACACCATTCCCGCCGAGCTCGGCGAAGCCGCCATGGTCGACGGCTGCACGATCTGGGGCGCGTTCCTGAAGATCATCCTGCCGCTGGCGCTGCCTGGCCTCGTCGCCGCCTTCATCCTGGCGGTGATCCTGTGCTGGAACGAGTATTTCTTCGCGGCGCTGCTGACGTCATCGCATGCCAAGACGCTGCCTGTGATGGTCGCGAGCCAGACGGGCTCACAGGGAATCTCCTGGTGGTCGATGGCCGCGCTCTCGACGGCGGCGATCGCGCCGCTCATCGTCATCGGCGTGTTCCTTGAGAAGTACATCGTCAAGGGGCTGACGGCGGGGGCGGTGAAGTAGGGATGGCCGGCGCTTCGGTCGAGACGAAGCTCACGTTTCCCGTGCTGGCGGCAGCATTTCTCGCGGTCGTGCTCTGGGGCGCCTCGCCGGTCGCGACCAAGGTCGCGGTGACAGGCATGCCGCCGGTGGCCGTGGCGATCCTCAGAACCCTCATCGGCGGCTTGGCCGCGCTCGTCATTGCGCTGGTCATGCGCCTGCCGCTGCCGTCGACGCCGGGCCAGCGCGGCACGCTCGCGCTCTCGGGCATCGGCGGCTTCATCGCCTTTCCGATGCTCTTCACGCTCGGCATGGCGGCGACCACCGCCAATCACGCCTCGATCATCCTCGCCAGCCATGCCGGTGCTGACGGGCGCCTATGCGCATGCGCTCGAGCGCCGGCTGCCCGCGCCGCTCTGGTGGATCGGTTGCGCCATCGCGCTCGCCGGCGAGGTGCTGCTGATCCTCTGGCGCGAACCGGCCGCCGCGACCGCGGCGCATCGGTCGCGACGCTCGGCGGCGATCTCCTCGTCGTCGCCTCGACGCTGTTCGCGGCCATGGGCTATGTGGCGGGCGGCCGCCTGAAGCAGCATGGGCTATCCGGCGACGGCGACGACCTTCTGGGGCGCGGCGGGCAGCGCCATCCTGCTGTTGCCGGCCGTTCCCTGGCTCATGGGCCTCGGGCTCGAAGCCGCGCCGGCTGATGCCTGGGCCGGTGTCCTCTACCTCGCCGTCGCCGTCACCATCGTCGGCTACATCCTGTGGTACTGGGCGCTCGGCCAAGGCGGCATCGCCCGCGTCGGCCTGATGCAGTTCCTGCAGCCGATTTCGGGCTTGCTGCTCGCCGCCGTACTCTTGGGCGAGCAGCTCACGCTGCCACTCGCCATCGCGGCGGTGTTGGTGCTGGCGGGCGTCTTCATCGCGGCGCGGGCGGGGTAGGTTCTACCCTTCCTGCCCCGGCGTGCCGCCGCCGCGCGGCGTGCGGCGCATGAAGGCGGGCACGTGATCGCCCATGCCGACGACGCGGTCGCGCTGCGGCTCGGGTGAGTGGGACTCCTTCGCGGGGCGGCCGCGGCGATCGTCGCGGGGCCGATCCTCTGGGCCGCGCTCGCGGGTGCGCTCACGCCGGCCCTCGCGCTCCGCGCCTTCTGGCGCGGCCTCACGAGGCGGCCGGTTGCCTTCGCCCTCGGCACCCTGGCGCTCGCCACGGCGGGGACGGTCGCCGCGCGGGCGGCTTGGGCGGCGCTCAGATCGCTCGCGACGCGGCGCTTCCGGGCGCTGAAGCTCGGCCTCGGCAGCGGGCCATGCCTCGACCACGGGCTGTACCTCGGCGAGCGGCTGGGGCATCTCGGGCGGCAATTCGGCGGCGGGTTGTGGATCCGCGAGGATCGCCGGACTTGCCGCAAACTCGTCCCGGCGCTCCTCGCGCCTGGGTCCACGGCCCTCGCCGCGGCCGCCACGCTCACCGCGTCCGCCGCGACGCCCATCGGGCCTCGCTCCGCCACGGCGATCGTCGCGCCCGGTGCCGGCCTCGGCCATGCGTTTTCTCTTGCCGGCCTTTGTGCCCGCATCCTCGGGCGGCGGCGTGCCGACCCATTCGACCTCCGCCTTCAGCATCTTCTCGATCTCGCGGAGCGTGCGCATGTCGTCGTCGGTGACCAGCGTCGCCGAGTAGCCCTCCCGGCCGGCGCGGCCCGTGCGGCCGATGCGGTGGACGTAATCCTCGGCCACGATGGGCGTGTCGTAGTTGAAGACGTGGCTCACCTCGGGAATGTCGAGGCCGCGGGCCGCGACATCGCTGGCAGCCAGCAGCATCAGCTCGCCATTGCGGAAGGATTCGAGCGTCGCCGTGCGGTGATGCTGGTCCATGTCGCCATGCAGGCAACCGACATTGAAGCCGTGCTTCGACAGCGACTTGTAGACGATGTCGACGTCGCGTTTGCGATTGCAGAAGATGATGGCATTCTTGACCGGCTCGGACCGGATCCACTGGCGCAGCGCCTCGCGCTTCAGCTTAGGGTCCGGCGAGGCGAACTGGAAGCGCTGGGTGATGGTCGAGGCCGCCGTCGATTGCGGGGCCACCTCGACGCGCTCCGGGGAATTGAGAAAGCGCGCGACGAGCCGCTGGATCTCCGGCGGCATGGTGGCCGAGAAGAACAGGGTTTGGCGCCGGGGCGGCAAGAGCGAGCAGATTTTCTCGATGTCGGGAATGAATCCCATGTCGAGCATGCGATCCGCCTCGTCGATGACGAGTATCTCGACGCCCGTCATCAGCAGGCGGCCGCGCTGGAAATGATCGAGCAGCCGGCCGGGCGTGGCGATCAGCACATCGACGCCGCGGTCGAGCTTCTTGTTCTGGTCGTCGAAGGAGACGCCACCGATCAGCAGCGCCAGGTTCAGCTTGTGGTTGACCCCGTAGCTTTCGAAGCTTTCCGCGACCTGGGCGGCGAGCTCGCGGGTCGGCGCCAGGATCAGCGAGCGCGGCATGCGGGCGCGCGCCCGGCCGGTCTCGAGCCGCGTCAGCATCGGCAGCACGAAGGCCGCGGTCTTGCCCGTGCCGGTCTGGGCGATGCCGAGGACATCGCGGCCGGTGACCGCGATCGGGATCGCCTTGGCCTGGATGGGGGTGGGCGTGGTGTAGCCGGAGGCCTCGATGGCCGCGAGCACTTTGGCGCTGAGGCCCAGCTCGGAAAAAGTCATGGTCAGGTGAGCGTTCTTTCGTTGATGTTGGAGGGCGCCACGGATTGGCAAGTGCGCGGCGGTCGTGTCGCGCGCGAGGGCCACTGCGTCTCGCAATGACCGTCACCCTCTGGGGCAATATCTATACGCACCCTGGGTTGAATCGGATGACAGGAGATTGCGTCAAAACCGCGCAACTGTCATGGTGAGGTGTGGATTTACACTAACAAATGACGAAGGGCGGTCCGCCGGCTGGCCGCCGCCCTTCATTTTGGCGTTGAATCGACCGGCCGTCAGGCGAGGTCGAACCGGTCGGCATTCATAACCTTCGTCCAGGCCGCCACGAAATCCTTGGCGAATTTGGCCTTGGCGTCCGATGAGCCATAGACCTCGGCCAGCGCCCGGAGCTGGGAGTGCGAGCCGAAGATGAGATCGGCCCGCGTGCCGGTCCATTTGACCTTGCCGGTCTTGCGGCAGCGGCCTTCGAATTGGCTGCCGGACGTGTCGGTTGGCTTCCACTCGTTGGCCATATCGAGCAGGTTGATGAAGAAGTCGTTCGAGAGGGTGCCGGGCTTGTCGGTGAAGACGCCGTGCTTGGAGCCGCCGGCGTTGACGCCGAGCACGCGCAGGCCGCCGACCAGTGCCGTCAGCTCCGGAGCGTTCAGTCTCATCAGCTGCGCGCGATCGACGAGCATCTCCTCGACCGAGAGGCGCTGCTTGCCGCGACTGTAGTTGCGGAAGCCATCGATGACCGGCTCGAGGGCTGCGAAGGACTCGACGTCGGTTTGCGCCTGGGACGCATCCATGCGGCCGGGCGTGAACGGCACCTTCACGTCGGTTCCGCCGTCCTTGGCGGCCTTCTCGACGGCCGCCGCGCCACCAAGCACAATGAGGTCCGCCAGTGAGACCTTCTTGCCGCCGGATGCCGATCCGTTGAACTCTTTCTGAATGGCTTCGAGCTTGCCGATGACCTTGGAAAGCTGCGCCGGATCATTGACCGCCCAATCTTTCTGCGGAGCAAGGCGGATGCGCGCGCCATTGGCGCCGCCGCGCTTATCGGTGCCGCGGAAGGTCGAGGCGGAGGCCCAAGCGGTGGCGACGAGCTCGGACACAGAGAGGCCCGAGCCGAGGACCTTCGCCTTCAATGTAGAAACGTCCGTGTCATCGACCAGCTTGTGGTCGACGGCCGGGATCGGATCCTGCCAGGAGAGAACCTCCTTGGGCACCTGCGGCCCGAGATAGCGCGCGCGCGGGCCCATATCGCGGTGGGTCAGCTTGTACCAGGCGCGGGCGAAGGCGTCGGCGAACTGCTCCGGATGCTCGTGGAAGCGCCGCGAGATCTTCTCGTAAGCAGGATCGAAGCGAAGTGACAGATCGGTCGTCAACATTTGCGGCGCGTGACGCTTCGACTTGTCGTGAGCATCCGGTACCGTGCCGGCGCCCGCGCCGTCCTTCGGCCGCCACTGGTGGGCACCCGCCGGGCTCTTCGTCAGCTCCCACTCGAACGCGAACAGGTTGTCGAAGAAATTGTTGCTCCACTTCGTCGGCGTCGTCGTCCAGGTGACCTCGAGGCCGCTGGTGATCGCATCGCCGGCCTTGCCCGAGCCATGGCTGCTCAACCAGCCGAAGCCCTGCGCCTCGATGCTGGCGGCCTCGGGCTCCGGCCCGACATGGGATTCCGGACCCGCGCCATGCGTCTTGCCGAAGGTATGGCCACCGGCGATCAGGGCGACCGTCTCCTCGTCGTTCATGGCCATGCGGGCGAAAGTCTCGCGGATGTCGCGGGCGGCCGCGACCGGATCAGGATTGCCGTTCGGTCCCTGCGGGTTCACGTAGATGAGGCCCATCTGCACGGCGCCGAGGGGGTTCTGCAGATCGCGGTCGCCGGAGTAGCGCTCGTCCGCCAGCCACTTGCCTTCCGGGCCCCAGTAGACGTCCTCGGCCGGCTCCCAGACATCGGCGCGGCCGCCCGCGAAGCCGAAGGTCTTGAAGCCCATCGATTTCGAGGGCGACATTACCCGTCAGGATCATCAGATCCGCCCAGGAAATCTTGTTGCCGTACTTCTGCTTGATCGGCCAGAGCAGGCGGCGCGCCTTGTCGAGATTGCCGTTATCCGGCCAGCTGTTGAGGGGGGCGAAGCGCTGTTGGCCATCGCCCGCGCCGCCTCGGCCGTCGGCCACGCGGTAGGTGCCGGCACTGTGCCAGGCCATGCGGACGAAGAGGGGGCCGTAGTGACCGAAATCGGCCGGCCACCAATCTTGCGAGTCCGTCATCAGGGCACGGAGGTCCTTACTGACAGCCTCCAGATCGAGGCTCTTGAACGCCGTGGCGTAGTCGAAGTCCCCCCCCATTGGATTGGAGACGGCGGAATGCTGATGCAGAATGTTGAGATTGAGCTGGTTCGGCCACCAATCTTTGATCGAGGGGCCGCGCGATCCGCCGGAAAAGGGGCACTTGCTCTCTACTGTCATGTTGTCACCAATCGTCTTTTGAGGGTGGAGGCCGGGTCAGGCTTCTTCTAGCGCCCGGCCTGGGGCTTGGAAAGTGAGCGCGTTGCCGCCCCCGTGACTGGCTGCCCGATTGCCGCGCCCGGCGGAATTGTCTACATCCGCAAGCCAGACAGGGGATTGCTTGCCAAGACCGATTCGAGGAGACGAGGAATGAGCATCGACACATCCAAGGGGCATCCGGCGATGGACTATCGGGCCCACAACGATACCTATGCCGGGTTCCTGCGCGGCTCACAGATCTTGGGTGGCCTGCTCGTCATCCTGCTCATCCTGATGGTGATCTTCCTCGTCTAGGACGTTTGCGTGGTTGATCTCAATCAATCCAACACCCTAGATCCCTGGTTTTCCGTGCTTCACATCGGAAAACCGCTTCGCACCTTGCCGTAAAGCACTCTAGCTTCACCCGCCTGCCTGCCCGACACCGGAGCCTTCAACCATGGTCACGATCGCGACCGTTCGTGAAACGGCCGGAGAGCCGCGCACGGCCCTGTCGCCGGAGACGGTGAAGAAGTTCGCCGGCAAGGGCTGCCGGGTGGTGGTGGAGAGCGGAGCAGGGCTCGGCTCGAGGTTCTCCGACGAGGTGCTGAAACAGGCTGGGGCCGAGATCGTCGGAACTGCCGCCGAGGCTCTGTCGGCTGCCGACATCCTACTGAAAGTCCGACGCCCGAGTGCCGAGGAGGCAGGCAAGCTCAAGACCGGCGCCATCGTCGCCGCCATGGTCGAGCCCTATGGCGATCGCGCCGGGCTCGAGGCGATGGCCTCGGCAGGTTCTGACCGTCTTCTCGATGGAGCTGATGCCGCGCATCTCGCGCGCGCAATCGATGGACGTGCTGTCGAGCCAGGCCAACCTCGCCGGCTACAAGGCCGTCGTCGATGCGGCCTCGATGTTCGAGCATGGCCATGCCGATGATGATGACGGCGGCGGGCACGGTGCCGGCGGCCAAGGTCTTCATCATGGGCGTCGGCGTCGCGGGCCTGCAGGCGATCGCCACCGCCCGGCGGATGGGCGCCATCGTCTCGGCGACGGACGTGCGCCCCGCCACCAAGGAGCAGGTCGCGTCGCTCGGCGCCAAGTTCATCGCGGTCGAGGACGAGGAGTTCAAGCAGGCGCAGACGGCGGCGGGCTACGCCAAGCCGATGTCGGAGGACTATCAGGCCAAACAGGACGAGCTCGTCGCCAATCACATCAAGAGCCAGGACATCGTCATCACGACGGCGCTGATCCCGGGCCGGCCGGCGCCCCGTCTCATCACCGCCGACATGGTGCGCTCGATGAAGCCCGGCGCCATCATCATCGATCTCGCCGCCGAGCGCGGCGGCAATTGCGAGCTGACGAAGGCCGGCGAGACGGTCGAGACGAGCGGCGTCCGCATCGTCGGCCCGCTCAATCTACCGGGCACGGTTCCCGTCAACGCCTCGAGCCTCTACGCCAAGAACCTGCTCAACTTCCTCGATCCGCTGATCGAGAAGGGCGGGCAGGCGATGAAGATCGACTGGGAGGACGAGATCGTCAAAGGCACGCTCGTCGCCAGGGATGGCAAGATCGTGCATCCGTCGCTGCAACCCAAGGAGGGCGGCGCGTGAATTCGGCCCCAGCATGAGGATCGTTTCCGGCGCGGCTGGCATGTTGCGCTTGCGGCGGGTCCGGCCTTCGCGGCCGAAGGCGCGCAACGCCGTCGATCCCTTCATCTACCAGCTGATGGTCTTCGTCATCGCGATTTTCGTCGGCTATTTCGTGGTGTGGAGCGTGACGCCGGCGCTGCACACGCCGCTGATGAGCGTCACCAACGCGATCTCCTCGGTGATCGTGGTCGGCGCGCTGCTTGCGGTCGGCGTCAGCCTCGCGGCGTCGGGCTCCATCCTCGCCAAGATCTTCGGCTTCCTCGCGCTGGTGATGGCCTCGGTCAACATCTTCGGCGGCTTCCTGGTCACCCAGCGGATGCTGGCGATGTACAAGAAGAAAGAGAAGTGATGCGCGGCAGCTTGCCATCGGCCAGCGCGCCTTACGTGTTCGGGTTCCTGTTGTCTGCGTTCATGTCGTTCATCGTCTCCGGGATAGCCACGCTTCGAGTGCTCGGCTTTGCAACGGGCACGGTTCACGCCTGGATGATGTCCTGGCTGTCCTCGTGGGCCGTTGCCTTTCCCGATCGTCCTCGTTGTTGCACCGCTCGTTCGCAGAATAGTCGCCTATCTCGTCGCCACGCCGTCCAAGCCGAGCGCCTGAAGCCATCGAGAGATCTCACCGATGTCCGCCAATCTCGCCGCTCTGATCTACCTCGCCTCGGGCGTGCTGTTCATCCTGGCGCTCCGCGGCCTGTCGAGCCCGGCGACGTCGCGGCAGGGCAACACGTTCGGCATGATCGGCATGGCGCTCGCCATCGGCACGACGCTGACGCTCATCGGCGCCCCCGACAGCGTGCTCACCTGGATCCTCATCATCGCCGGCATCGGCATCGGCGGCGTCATCGGCGGCTACACCGCGCGCACCATCCCGATGACCATGATGCCGGAGCTGGTCGCGGCGTTTCATTCGCTCGTCGGCCTCGCCGCCGTGTTCGTCGCGGCCGGCGCGCTCTATGCGCCCGACGCCTTCGGCATCAACGGGCTCGATGGCATCAAGACGGCCTCGCTGATCGAGATGGCGCTCGGCGTCGGCATCGGCGCCGTGACCTTCACCGGACTCCGTCATCGCCTTCGCCAAGCTCTCCGGCCGCATGTCGGGGAAGCCCATCCTGCTTCCCGCGCGCCACCTCATCAATCTGGCCCTCGGCCTCTTCATCATCCTGCTCGTCTATTGGTTCTGCCGGTCGGGCGGCTCGGCCTGGCTGTTCTGGTTGATCGTGCTCGCCTCGCTCGCCTTCGGCATTCTCCTCATCATTCCGATCGGCGGCGCCGACATGCCGGTGGTCGTGTCGATGCTAAACTCCTATTCGGGCTGGGCGGCCGCCGGCATCGGTTTCACGCTCGGCAACATCGCGCTCATCATCACGGGCGCACTCGTCGGCTCGTCGGGCGCGATCCTCTCCTACATCATGTGCAAGGGCATGAACCGCGCCTTCCTGTCGGTGATCGCCGGCGGCTTCGGCGGCGAGACGGCAGGCCCAGCAGGCCCGGCGGGAGAGCAGAAGCCGGTGAAGCTCGGCGCCGCCGACGATGCGGCCTACATCCTGAAGAACTCCTCCCGCGTCATCATCGTGCCGGGATACGGCATGGCGGTGGCGCAGGCCCAGCATGCGCTGCGCGAGATGGCGGACGGCCTCAAGAAAGCGGGCGTCGAGGTGAAGTACGCGATTCATCCGGTGGCCGGCCGCATGCCCGGCCACATGAACGTGCTGTTGGCCGAGGCGAACGTTCCCTATGACGAGGTCTTCGAACTCGAGGACATCAACTCCGAGTTCAGCCAGACGGATGCCGTCTACGTCATCGGCGCCAACGACGTCGTCAATCCGGCGGCCGAGGACGACAAAACCTCGCCGATCTACGGTATGCCGGTGCTGCAGGTCTGGAAGGCCGGCACCGTGCTCTTCAACAAGCGCAGCCTCGCCTCGGGCTATGCCGGCATCGACAACCCGGTCTTCTACCGCGACAACACCGTCATGGTGCTGGGCGATGCCAAGAAGATGACGGAAGAGATCGCGAAGGCGTTGGCGCATTAGTGGCCAGCACCTGTTGGCAGGACTGATGCCCAGCCGCTGCGAACACAGAAGTCCTACCTGCCCTCGCTCAGCCCGGACACGCACAACGCCAAGGCCGGCGGCGCGCGGTCGGGCGCATCCCCCTCCACTTGCTTTCCCGGAAGCCGCGCATAGGCGTGGCTATCCGGGATCATCACCCCTCACCGTCGTGTACACGGCGCCCATCAGTTCCGGGTGAAGACCCCGGCTCTCAGCGCGTCCGGCGAAGCCGGCCACGCAACGGCCGGGGACGCAAGCGGGGAGGGTGTTGCAAGCGTCAGGCGGCGGCAGTTTCAACGCCGAGGGCGGCGAGTTGGTGCGGGCCCGCGGCGATAACCACATTCGATTGTTTCAAATGTTAACCATCTGATCTTCTTGGAGCGTGACGCTACTTCTGCTATTCTGCGCTAGGCTCCCGGAAGTTGGGTTCGTCGTCATTGGCGATCCTGTGGTGACTGAGGCATACTCGTGGCCTCACCGATTTTCCGGAGACCCGCCCATGCGCCCCGACCACAACGTCCTTCCGACCGCACTCGACTGGGTGGCCTCCGGCCGCCGGGTGGCGCTCGCGACAGTCATCGAGACCTGGGGCTCGGCGCCGACACCAGTGGGCTCGCAGCTCGTCATCGACTCTGAAGGCAACTTCGAGGGGTCGGTGTCGGGCGGGTGCGTCGAAGGCGCTGTTATCACCGAGGCGATCGATGTTATCGGCTCGGGCAAGCCGAGAACACTCGAGTTCGGCGTGGCGGACGAGACCGCCTGGCGCGTCGGGCTCGCCTGCGGTGGCAAGATCCGCGTCCATGTCGAGCGAGTGGATTGATCTCCGATGCGCCAAGCGGTTCTCGCCGAGCTGATGGACTGCATCAAGCACCGCCGCCCGGCGCTGACGGTGAGCGATTTGGCGACCGGCGAGGCGCGCCTGATCCGCTCCGAGGATGTCAGCCGTGAGGGCGCGCTCGAGCCCGAGTTGCGTGAAGCGCTGCGCACCGACAAGAGCCGCACCGTGAAGACGGAGAGGGGAGAAATTTTCGTCAACGTCTTCAATCCGCCGCTCCGCATGATCATGATCGGCGCCGTGCACATCTCGCAAGCGCTGATCCCGCTGGCCGAACGCGCCGGCTATGACGTGACGGTGATCGATCCCCGTACCGCCTTCGCGACGCCCGAGCGTTTCGCGGGCGTCAAGCTCATCGCGGAGTGGCCGGACGAGGTGATGGGCAAGCTCGGCCTCGACCGGCGCACGGCGGTCATCCTGCTGACGCACGATCCCAAGATCGACGATCCGGCGCTGAAGCTCGCGCTCAAGTCCGATGCCTTCTACATCGGCGCGCTCGGCAGCCCGCGCACGCATGCCAAGCGCATCGAGCGCATGCAGGCGGAAGGCTTCGACGACGCGGCGCTCGCGAAGATCCACGCCCCCATCGGCCTCGACATCGGCGCAGTCGGCCCGGTCGAAATCGCGCTCTCGATCCTGGCCGAGGTGACGGCCGTGCTGCGCGGGCGCGGGGGCCGCACGTGAGGTTCGGCCTCGTGGGAGTCGAGGAGGCAGTGGGCGCAACGCTGGGCCACTCGGTCAACGTCGCGGGCGAGGTCTTGAAGAAGGGCCGCAAGCTCTCGGCGGCCGATATCGCCAAGATCGCGGCGTCGGGCATCGCGCAAGTTTATGCCGCAAGGCTCGGCCCCGGCGACATCGGCGAGGACGAGGCTGCGCGGCGCATCGCCCGCGCCATCGCTGGAAAGAGCGTTCGCATCGCGGACGCAGCAACTGGCCGGGTGAACCTCTATGCGCAAGCGGCCGGCATCCTCGTCGTCGATCGCGAGCGGCTCATCGCGCTCAACATGCTCGATGAGGGCCTGACCGTCGCCACGCTCGCGCCCGAGGCCCGCGTCGCCGATGGCGCCATGGCCGCCACCGTGAAGATCATTCCCTTCGCCTTGCCCGCCGATGTGGTGACGCGGGCCGAGAAGCTGCTCGCCGGCGAACCTCTGGTCTCACTCGCGCGCTTCCGGCCGCATCGCGCAGGCCTCGTCTTGACGCGGGTCGCTGGCACCAAGGCGAGCGTTCTCGTCAAGCGCCGCCGGGTCATCGAGGATCGGGTGGTCTCGGCGGGGAGCACCGTTGAACAGACGATCGAGGTCGCGCACGAAACGGCGGCGATCGAAGGCGCGATCCGGGCGCTCAAGGCGAAAGGCTGCGACCCGATCCTCATCTTTGGGGCCTCGGCCATCGTCGATCGCGGCGATGTCATACCGGCAGCGGTCGAGCGGGCGGGCGGCGAGGTCATCCATCTGGGCATGCCGGTCGATCCGGGCAATCTGTTGATGCTCGGGCGTCTCGGCGAGACCGACGTCATCGGCGTGCCGAGCTGTGCCGCATCACCTAAGCTCAACGGTTTCGACTGGGTGCTCGAACGCCGGCTCGCCGGCCGTCCAGTCGGGCGTGCCGAGATCCTCGCCATGGCGCCGGGTGGGCTGCTCATGGAGATCGAGAGCAGGCCTAGCCCACGCGAAGGCGGTCCGCCCATCGAGAAGCGCCAACCGGCGAAGGTTGCAGCCATCGTGCTCGCCGCCGGCCGCTCGACGCGCATGGGGGCGGGCCGCAACAAGCTCACGACCGAGCTCGACCGCAAGGCGATCGTGCGGCGCACCGTCGAGGCGGCGCTGGCGTCTCAGGCGCGGCCGGTCGTCGTTGTCACGGGACATCAGCGTGAAGCGGTCGAGGCGGCGCTCGCCGGGCTCGACGTCACCTTCGCGCACAATCCGGCCTTCGCGGAAGGACTATCGACTTCGCTGCGCACGGGCCTGTCCGCGCTGCCAAGTGAGGTTGACGCGGCCGCCGTGCTGCTCGGCGACATGCCGCTTCTGCCCCCCGCCCTCATCGACCGCCTGATCGCTGGTTTCGAGCCGAAGGAGGGTCGCGCCATCGTCGTCCCTGTCCGCGACGGCCGCCGCGGCAATCCGGTGGTGTGGGGACGCAGCTACTTCGCGGCATTGACGGCCTTGAAGGGTGACGTCGGCGCCAAGCACGTGCTGGCAGAGAATGCCGAGGCGGTGGCGGAGATCGAGGCGGATACGGACGCCATCTTCATCGACATCGATACGCCGGAGGCGCTCAAGGGCGTCGCGGTGGAACGCCTGACCTGACGAGACTTCAACGGAGCCTAACCATGCCCGCCTATGTCATCGCCACCATGGTCATCGCCGACCCTGAGATGTATCGGAAGTACACCGACCGTACGCCGCCGACGGTGAAGCGCCATGGCGGCAAGTTCCTGACGCGGGGCGATGAGGTGTTCTCGGCCGAGGGCGCGCCGATGGCCGAGCGGCAGGTGATCCTCGAATTCCCGAGCATGGCTGCCGCCAAAGCCTGGTTCAACGATCCCGACTATCAGGCCGCGCGCCAGTTCCGGCTGAAAGCCTGCTCGAGCTACCGCATGCTCATCCAGGAAGGCCGCGGCAACACGGCGGATCCCGATCCGAAGGTGTGAGCTAAGGCCGCTCCACCCACGTCCGCATCTGCGCGAGCGCCGGCCGGAAATAGACGATCATCCGGCCATCGGGGCCGGCAATTGCATCGTCAGCCCAGCGGGCAACGCCGTGGAGCGCGAGGCGGTGGATGATGTAAGCCTCCCCAGGCAAGGCGTGGACCTCGACGCGCGGGCAGGTCTCGAAGATGCGGCGGCGAACCATGTGATAGGCCTCCGTCACGTCTTCTTCGGGCCACCTCGCCGGATCGAGATCGCCGTAGCGCTCGGCGAAGGCGGCGCGCACCAGCTCGTGACTGCCCTCGTAGACGACGACAGGAGATGCGCCCTCGCTCGTCTCGACCATGGGAATGCCGAGGATAAAGGCGTGCGGCTCTTCGAGATGCCGTCGCCGATCAGGGCCTTTCGGCACGAGGCCGTCGACATGAGCGGCGTCCTTGTCGCGGCGGTAGCGGAAGGCTTGCTCGGACTCGGACGGCATGGGCTTCGGATAGCCGGGCGTGCAGACGGACACCTGACCGGGATCCCAGGCGAAGCCCGATAACCCAAGTCCGTCACGGATGAAGTCGATCGCGTGTCCAGATAGCGGCGGCCCACCCGGAACCGCGCCAGAGCTAGCATTGCCGAGCACATTGACGCCCGCGAACCATGTGCCGCCGCAGCGCCACCACTTGGCGTTCTCGGGCGCGGCGACGGTCGCGCGGGCAGCCGGTAGTGTTCGCGCGACCCACTCGGCAAATACTGGATCGACAGTGAACTTGCACCAGCCGCGAGAGCTGTAGTGATCTAGCAAGGTGGAATAATCCGTCATGCGGCAGAGGCATAGACGAGCCGCGCACGCCTGTCATTGACCCCGGCATCGCCAAGCCAGAAGGTGGCCGCAGGACAGGATCGGTGTGCCATGCGCGACAAAAGCCTCGACATCCTCTTCGAGCCGGTGGTGATCGGTCCGGTCGTGGCGCGCAACCGCTTCTACCAGACGCCGCACTGCAACGGCATGGGCAATGTCCGCCCGCGTTCGCACGCGGCGATGCGGGGCGTGAAGGCCGAGGGCGGCTGGGCCGTCGTCAACACCGAGAACTGCTCGGTGCATCCCTCCTCCGACCTCTCGCCCGATGTGCTGCAGACGCTCTGGGACGATGGCGACATCCCGGTCCTGGCGCTGATGGCCGACGAGGTCCACAAGCACGGCAGCCTCGCTGGCATCCAGCTCGCCTACTCCGTCACCTATAACTCGAACAAATTCTCGAAATACACGCCGCTCGGGCCGATGGATCACGCGGTCGAGGACCTGGCGCCGGGGCAGGCGCGCGCCATGGATCTGGAGGACATCCGAAACTTGCGCCGCTGGTGGCGGAAAGCGTGCGAACGCGCGCTCACCGCCGGCTTCGACATCATCAATGTCGATGCGAACTTCTCGACCGTGCCGTTCCAGTTCCTGTCGCCGCGCAACCAGCGCACCGATGAGTACGGCGGTCCGCTCAAGAACCGCGTGCGGCTGCTGGCCGAACTCATCGAAGAGACCAAGACCGCGGTGAAAGACAAAGCCGGCGTCACCTGCCGCATCATCATCGACGAGGTGATCGGCGCCGAGGGGATTGCGCGCCGGGGAGGAGGGGATCGAGGCCATTGCGTTGATGGCGGAGCTGCCCGACCTCTGGGACATCGTCATCGGCACCTGGGCGGACGATAGCCCGACCGCCCGCTTCGGCGAGGAGAATTCCCACGCGCCTTTCATGGCCGGCGTCAAGGCGGTGACGACCAAACCCGTCGCCGGCGTCGGCCGCTTCACGTCGCCGGACCTCATGGCGTCCCTTGTCCGCAAGGGCGTGCTCGACATGATCGGCGCGGCGCGGCCTTCGATCGCCGATCCGTTCCTGCCCAAGAAGATCGAGGAAGGGCGGATCGAGGACATCCGCGAGTGCATCGGCTGCAACATCTGCGTCTCGACGCATTACGCCAACGTGCCGCTGCGCTGTACGCAGAACCCGACCATGGGCGAGGAGTGGCGGAAGGGTTGGCATCCGGAGCGCATCGCGGCGAGACATGCGGAGGAACGCGTGCTCGTGGTCGGTGCGGGTCCGGCGGGGTTGGAAGCGGCGCGGGCGCTGGGCGAGCGCGGCTATGAGGTCGTGCTCGCCGAAAAGGCGCGTGACACTGGCGGGCGAATTCTGACCGAATGCCGCCTGCCGGGCTTGAGCACCTGGAAACGCGTCCGCGACTGGCGCATGACGCAGCTCGGCAAGCTTGCGAACGTTTCGATCTATCTCGAGAGCGAGGTAACGGCCGATCTCGTCGCCGAGCTCGGCGTCGACCATGTGGCGGTGGCGACCGGTTCCCATTGGCGGCGCGACGGCGTCGGCCGGGCGACCCCGTTTCCAGTCTCGATCTCAGGCGAGGCGAAGGTCATGACCCCCGACGATGTCATGGCCGGCCGGCCGCTCGCCGGACCAGTCGTCATCTATGACGACGATCACTACGCGATGGGCGGCGTGCTGGCCGAGCTGCTCGCGCGGCCAGGGCCATGCCGTGACGCTCGTGACGCCTGCCTCCGACATCTCGGCCTTCACCGAACATACGCTTGAGAAACACCGGATCGCGGCCCGGCTCGACGAACTCGGCGTCGCCACGCTGACGCATCACGTGCTCGACCGGATCGAGGCGCGCGCCATCCATCTCACCCAGCGTGACACGGGTAGGCCCCGCGTGCTCGAGGCGACCACCGTCGTGCTGGTGACGGCGCGGTTGCCGGAGGTGACCCTCTTCCGCGCTCTTCAGAAGGCATGTGCCTCAGGCGGACTGCCGGCCATCAAGACGATCACCCGTATCGGCGATTGCGACGCACCCGGTGCGATCTTCCAGGCGGTCTACGCCGGCCACCGCTACGCCCGCGAGTTGGGCCAAGCGCATGCCGAGGTCGATTTCAAGCGCGAGCGGATCACAATCGAGGGACGGACATGACCACCAAAACGATCGTCTGCTGCGCCGTCACCGGGGGCGGGGATACCGTCGGCAAGAGCAAGGCCGTGCCGGTCACGCCCGAGCAGATTGCCACCTCCTGCATCGACGCGGCGAAGGCGGGCGCGGCCATCGTCCACATCCACGTGCGCGATCCCGAGACCGGCAAGCCGAGCATGCGCCTCCACTACTACACGGAGGTGGTGGAGCGCATTCGCGGCAGTGGCATCGACATCGTCATCAATCTGACGACCGGTCCGGGCGCACGGCTCATCCCCGGCCCGGACGAACCCCTCGATGTCGCGCCCGGCACGACTTTCGTCGGACCCGAGAAACGCTCGCGCCATATCACGGCGCTCAAACCCGAGATCTGCAGCCTCGACATGGGCTCGCTCAATATGGGCGATTGGGTGTTCATCAACACGCCAGCGCATATCGCCGCCATCGGCGCCGCGGCGTATGCCGCCGGAGCAACGCCGGAGCTGGAAGTGTTCGAGGCGGGTCACGTCATGCTGGCCCGCGCCATGATCGCGGATGGGCGGCTGCGTGGGCCGGGCGTGTTCCAGCTTTGCCTCGGCGTGCGCTGGGCGCAGCCGGCGACAGTCGAGGCCTTGGGCTACATGCGCTCACTGCTGCCGGAGGGGGCAATCTGGTTCGCCTTCGGCGTCGGCATCGCCCAATTCCCGATGGTCGAGGAGACGGTGAGGCTCGGCGGCCATGTGCGCGTCGGGATCGAGGACAATCTCTATCTCGAGAAGGGCAAGCTCGCGCCGTCGAATGCGGCGCTGGTCGAGAAGGCGGTTGGGATCATCAAGGCTGCGGGGAGCACGATCGCGACGGCGGCGGAGGCGCGGGTAATGCTCGGACTCAGAGCTCCCGGCTCATGAGCATGAAGCGATCGCGGGGTTCGAAGCCCAGCGCGCGATAGAGCCGCTGCGCGTTCGCGTTCCCCTGATCGACCTCGAGGTGGAGCGCGGCAATGCCGAGGCATTTTGCCTGCCCGATCACGAACTCGAGTGCGCGCCGTCCAATGCCCTGGCCGCGGAAGGACTCGTGCAGGAAAATCTCGTCGACGAAGGCGTCGCGGCCGCCGAATTCCAGGCTATAGCCGGTGCACATCACCATGTAGCCGGCTGTGTCGGCCCCCACCTCGATGAACCAGGCGCGGCCGTATTCGGGGTGGACGAGGAACTCGGCGAGCGTCCGGGTCACAACGGCTTCATCGAAGTCATGGCCGTCATAGGCGTAGTATGCGCGCATCATGCCCGCGAGCACGTGCGCTTCCTCGGTCCGGACGAGCCGATAGGAAATCGTGCGATCCGCCTCAATCATGCCCATCCGCATGGACGAGGCGGCGGGGCGCCGTCAAGGGCCGCGGCTTGGCCTTGCCCGGTATTCCATGCCAAACAGAGGGCGAGGAGCACGTCCATGACCGACACCGTCCTGATCGAAGATCGCGGCCCCATCCGCTGGCTCCGCCTCAACCGGCCGGAGAAAAAGAACGCCATCACGAGCCCGATGTACGAGGCGATGGCGGGGGCGCTCACTGCGGGCGAAGCGAGCGATGCGACCGCCGTGCACGTCATTGCCGGCGCGCCGGGAGTGTTTTCCGCCGGCAACGACATCGGCGAGTTCCTGGGGTTCGCCGAGAAGAGTGCGCTTGGTCCGACCGTGGATGGCTTTCTCCGGCGGATTGCGACGATCGAGAAGCCGTTGATCGCGGCGGTCGATGGCCTGGCCATCGGGATCGGGACGACGCTGCTGCTGCATTGCGATCTCGTTTACGCCACGCCCGCCTCGACATTTCGCACGCCGTTCCTGGATTTGGGGCTTGTGCCAGAGGCCGCCTCGAGCCTCATCGCGCCGCGCCTCATGGGGCACGCGCGCGCCTTCGAGATGCTCTGCCTCGGCGCGCCGTTCACGGCGGAGAAGGCACTTGGGGCGGGGCTGATCAACGAGATCGTCGCGGCGGACAAGCTCGAAGCCCGCGTGAGCGAGGTCGCGACCCGCCTCGCCAGCCGTCCGCCCGACGCGCTGAAGGCCGCGCGCCGCCTCATGCGCGGCGATCCGGCGGCGATCCTTGCGCAGATGGACAAAGAGGAAGAGGAGTTCGCCCACCGCCTCGGCTCGGCCGAGGCGCAAGAGGCCTTCGCGGCGTTTCTCGAAAAGCGTCCGGCGGATTTCGGGAAACTCAAGAAAGGTTAGTGGGCGTCATGTCGAGCCTCACAGGCAAAACCCTCTTCATCACCGGCGCGAGCCGCGGCATCGGGCTCGCCATTGCGCTCCGCGCCGCCAAAGACGGCGCCAACATTGCCATCGCGGCCAAGACCGATCAGCCGCATCCCAAACTCGAAGGGACGATCCACACGGCCGCCGCCGCGATCAAGCAGGCCGGCGGCAAGGCACTGCCGCTCGTCTGCGATGTGCGCGAGGAGGTGCAAGTGGCGGCCGCCATCGCCAACGCGGCGGAGACCTTCGGCGGCATCGATATCGTCGTCAACAATGCGAGCGCCATCTCGCTCACGCCCACCGAGGCGACCGACATGAAGCGCTACGATCTGATGCATCAGATCAATACGCGCGGCACCTTCCTCGTCTCCAAGCTCGCCGTTCCGCATCTGAAGAAGTCCGCCAACCCGCATGTCCTGATGCTCTCGCCGCCGCTCGACATGGCCGCCAAGTGGTTTGCCCCGAACGTCGCCTACACCATCGCCAAGTTCGGCATGAGCATGTGCGTGCTTGGCATGGCGGAGGAATTCCGGAAGGACGGCATCGCCGTCAACGCACTCTGGCCGCGCACGACGATCGCGACGGCGGCCATCGCCAACATCGTCGGCGGCGCGGCCATGATGCGGGGCAGCCGTACGCCCGAGATCATGGCGGACGCGGCCTACGCCATTCTGACGAAGCCCTCGCGCGATGTGACGGGGCAGTTCTTCATCGACGACACGCTGCTCTACGGCGAAGGCGTCCGCGATTTCGACAAGTATCGCGTCGATCCCACCCAGAACCTCGTGCGCGACTTCTTCGTGCCCGATAAGTCCAAGCCACCCGTGAGCCTTGCCAGAGCACGTTCAGGCGAAGTGGATGCCGGTTCGTCGTAGAACGTGCTCGAAGCAAGGACTCAGCACGTTCAGGCGAAGTGGATGCCGGTTCGCCGTAGAACGTGCGCCAAGCCAGAAAAACTGAAAGCCTGAGCCGCATGACGACTCTACTGCTGACCCATCCCGTCTGCCTCACCCACGACATGGGTACCGGCCATCCCGAGCAGCCGGCGCGGCTGCATGGCATCCTGAAGGCGCTGGACGATCCGCGTTTCGCCAAGCTCCAGCGCGAAGAGCCGCCGATCGGTACCGATGAGATGCTGCGGCTCGCCCATCCCTGGTCTCACATCAAGTTGATCCGCGACACGGCGCCAATGGTCGAGCACGGCTTCGCGCGGATCGATGAGGACACCGCCATGTCCCATGGCACGCTCGAGTCGGCGCTGCGCGGCGTCGGTGGCGGCGCCTATGCGGTCGATCAGGTGATGGCCGGCAAGGCCAGGAATGCCTTCCTGGCGGTGCGTCCACCCGGCCATCATGCCGAGCCCAATCGCGCCATGGGCTTCTGCTTCTTCTCCACCGCTGCCATCGCCGCGCTTTATGCCAAGCAACAACACGGCCTCGATCGCGTCGCCTTGGTCGATTTCGATGTGCATCACGGCAATGGCAGCCAGGCCGTGCTCTGGAACGCCAAGGACATTTTCTTCGCCTCCAGCCACCAGATGCCGCTCTATCCGGGGACCGGCTCGCCCAACGAAACGGGGGCCAATGGCAATGTCGTCAACGCGCCGCTCCGTCCAGGTGATGGCCGGGCGGAATTCCGCGAGGCCTGGAGTAGTCGCATCCTGCCGGCCCTGAACAATTTCGGCTTCGATCTGTTGCTCGTGTCCGCCGGTTTCGATGCCCACAAGGACGATCCGCTCGCCAACATCAATCTCGTCGAGGAGGATTTCGCGGGGATCACCGAGGAGCTGTGCGAGGCGGCTGAAAAGCGTTGCAAGGGGAGGGTCGTCTCCTTCCTCGAGGGCGGCTATGATCTCTCCGCGCTCGCGCGTTCGGTGGCGGCGCATGTGGGCATGCTGATGGAGGCCGGACAGTGACGACGGCAAAGATGGCGAAGAACCAGGACATCAAGGACCTCTCCTTCGAGCAGGCCTTGAAGGAGCTCGAGGGCATCGTCTCGCGGCTCGAGCGCGGTGACGTGGCGCTCGAAGAAAGCATCACCATCTACGAGCGTGGCGAGGCGCTGCGCGGCCATTGCGACCGAGTGCTGAAACAGGCCGAGGCGCGGATTGAGAAGTTGACGTTCAACGCCGATGGCTCGCCGTCGGGGACGCAACCGCTGGATGTGGAGGGGAATTGACATGGCTGTCGCTGCAGAAAACCGGGCTGGCGTAAAATGGGGCGTGACCGCCCAGACCGGAGTCCTGACCGACGTTCTCCTCGGCAAGCCCGATCACTTCCGCTGGGTACCGCTCAACTCGATATCAGCCGTGACGCTCGCCAATGCCGAAGCGATGGGCCACCACTTCGACAAGCAGAAGGCGATGCGCCAGCACCGCCAGATGGTCGATGTCTACGAGAAGAATGGCATTCGCGTGCACTGGGTGGAGGCGGACGAGGGCCTGCCGTCCTCCGTTTTCACGCGCGACTCGAGCTTCATGACGCCTTGGGGTGCCGTCATCACCTCGATCCAGACGCCACCGCGCCGGCGCGACTATGCGGTCGCCTCCGAGTTTTACCACAAGGCGGGCATTCCCATCTGGAAGTGGGTGACCGCCGGCCATTTCGAGGGCGGCGATTTCTGTATCCTGAAGCCAGGCGTCGCCATTCTCGGCTGGTCGGGCGACCGCTCGACGAAGGAGGGGGCCGAGCAGGTCGAGGGCTGGCTGCGCGATAAGGGTTGGGAAGTTCTCGTTGCGCCGATCCCGCCGCAATTCGTGCACATGGATGCGGTCGTCGTCATGCTCGAGAAGGGGCTGGCGCTCGTTTGCGAGGATGCGCTGCAACCCTATGCGCTGGACTACATCAAGAAGACGCACGGCATCGAGGTGATCAAGGTCGCCTATGCCGATTGCGCGAAGCTCGGCGGCAACCTCGTGAGCCTAGGCAATCGCCGGGTGCTGTCGATGAGCCACAATGTCAACGTCAACCGGCAGCTCAAGGAGGCCGGTTTCGAGGTGACGGCCGTCGACTACGACATGTTCGCACTGGGCGGGGGCGGCGTGCACTGCTCGTGTCATGAGTTGCACCGGGAGATGGAGTAGGCGGTTCGTTCTACGGCGCGTCGACGGTCAGCAACCCAGGCTCACGATCGCGCCGCTTGCGCACGACGATTGAAACGTCATGCCCGAGGACTGTGAGGAACCGCAGCAGCTGCTCGGTCGAGAAGCCATTGAGCTTGCCGGCGAGGAGGCGGCTAACCTTCGGCTGGTCGATTCCGAGCAACTCAGCTGCCGCTGTTTGCCTGAGCTTGCGAGCACGAATAATCCGGACGATCGAGAGTGCGAGTTCGGAGCGGGCGAGGCGGTCATCGGCATCGGCAAACCCGAGATCGGCGAAGACGTTGCCGCTGCTCGCTTCGTAGAGAGGCTCGCCGGCTCGGCTCATCTTACTTTTTAACTTGGTCGGCTTAACCATTTCGCGTGTAACTCCTCTGCAATCTTCAAGCGCGACTGCACCTGATCGATGTCCGTCTTGGGTGTCGCAATACCCTTGCGAGACTTCTTCTGAAATGCGTGCAGCACGTAGACTCTTTCCGCAAACTTGACGGTGTAAACCGCGCGATAGGTTCCACTTTCGGGATCCTCGACGATCTCGAGCACACCTGCGCCTTTGAAGCCTTTCAGCGGTTTGGCATTGCCGGACTTCTCGCCTTGCTGCGAAAGATAGAGGGCGTGGCCCATCTCAGAGCGAAGGTTGTCCGGAAACGCCTTCAAGTCCTTTTTCGAGCTGCCGATCCAATTGAGAGGCTTCGCGTCGGCGGTCTGGATCGGCTTGCTCATCGAGGGAGGACTATGCCAAAAATAGCATAGTTTTGCAATGTCGTGCCTTTGCTCGTGAGCAAGTGGCAGCCCTCCGTCCGCCGTTTTCCGCACCTGTGACAGTTCTGCGGGGGCCTGACGCTTTACTTCCGTCCCAGGACCAGATGAAATCGTAAAGATGATCTCTCGGGTCGCCTGTGCAACCTGGAGGCCTGCCGAAAGGACGGCGCACCACAGTCATGACCGCCTCGACGCCGCTCCTTGATCGCGTGAAAACGCCAGAGGACCTCCGCAAACTTCCGGACACGGACTTGGCGCAACTCTCCGCCGAGCTGCGCCAGGAAACCATTGATGCCGTATCTGTCACGGGCGGACACCTGGGTGCAGGCCTTGGCGTCGTCGAACTCACCGTGGCGCTGCATCATGTCTTCGATACTCCCCGCGACCGGCTCATCTGGGATGTCGGCCACCAGGCCTATCCGCACAAGATCCTGACCGGCCGCCGTGATCGCATCCGCACGCTGCGCCAGGGCGGCGGCCTCTCCGGCTTCACCAAGCGCGCGGAGAGCGAATACGATCCCTTCGGCGCCGCTCACTCCTCGACCTCGATCTCGGCCGGCCTCGGCATGGCGGTGGCGCGGGATCTGGAAGGCAAGACGAACAATGTCATCGCCGTCATCGGCGACGGGGCGCTGTCGGCCGGCATGGCCTACGAGGCCATGAACAACGCTGGCGCCATGGACAGCCGGCTGATCGTCATCCTCAACGACAACGATATGTCGATCGCGCCCCCGGTCGGCGCGCTCTCGGCCTACCTCGCCCGCATCACCTCCAGCGGCACCTATCTGAAGCTCCGCGATCTCGGCAAGCAGCTGGCGAAACCCTTCCCGAAAACCTGGCAGCGCCGGGCGGCCCGCGCGGAAGAGTACACCCGACATCTCTGGCAGGGCGGCGCCTGGTTCGAGGAGCTTGGCTTCTACTATGTCGGCCCGATCGATGGGCATTCGTTCGATCAGTTGCTGCCAGTGCTACGCAATGTGCGCGACGCCCAGCGCGGTCCTATTCTCGTTCACGTCGTGACCCGCAAGGGCAAGGGCTATCCACCGGCCGAAAGCTCCGCAGACAAATATCATGGCGTCGCCAAGTTCAACGTCGTGACCGGCGCGCAGGAGAAACCGAAGCCGAACGCACCGAGCTACACGCGCGTGTTCGCCGACAGCCTTATTCAGGCAGCGCGCAAGGACAAGCGCATCGTCGGCATCACGGCGGCGATGCCCGATGGCACCGGCATGGACCTCTTCGGCAAAGAGTTTCCTGACCGCATGTTCGATGCCGGTATCGCCGAGCAACACGCGGTGACCTTCGCGGCAGGCCTTGCCGCCGAGGGGATGAAACCCTTCGTCGCCATCTACTCGACCTTCCTGCAGCGCGCCTACGATCAGATCGTGCACGACATCGCCATCCAGGGGCTGCCGGTCAAATTCGCAATCGATCGCGCCGGGCTCATCGGCGCCGACGGACCCACACATGCCGGCTCCTTCGATGTCGCCTATCTCGGTTGCCTGCCCGGGATGACCATCATGGCGGCGGCTGATGAAGCCGAGCTACGACATATGGTGGCAACAGCCGCTGCGATCGACGACGGCCCAGTCGCCTTCCGCTATCCCCGCGGCGAAGGCGCCGGCGTCGAGCTGCCTGAAGAGGGCGTGCCGCTCGCCATCGGCAAGGGCCGGGTGCTCAGGGAAGGCGCGACCGTCGCGCTGCTCTCCTTCGGCGGACGCTTGCAGGAATGCTTCAAGGCGGCCGATCAGCTGGCGGGGCTCGGCCTGTCGGCGACCGTCGCCGATGCGCGGTTTGCCAAACCACTCGACCGCGACCTCGTCCTCCAACTCGCCCGCCACCACGAGGTCCTGATCACCATCGAGGAGGGTTCGGTCGGCGGCTTTGGGAGCCAGGTGCTGCAACTGCTCGCCTGGGAGGGTGCGCTCGATCGCGGCCTCAAAATCCGGCCCATGGTCTTGCCCGACGTGTTTCTCGACCACGACAAGCCGGATGCCATGTACGCGCGGGCGCATTTGAACGCCCAAGCCATTGTCGAGACCGCGTTCGCGGCACTTGGACGTGGCGAGGTTCCAGCGACAAAAGGCGAGCGAGCTTAGAGTCCGTTCCCGTGGCGAACCGGCGTTGACTTCGCCGGAACGTGTTTCAAATCAAAGTTCACATGCAGGCGAAAGTCTCTCCCGGTGAAAGGCCGGGATGGTGAGGGGTTCGGCTCGAGAACGGGCTCGTTGCGAGTCAGCGCGGCGTCAGGTCGCGTGCCGGCGGGTATCAGCGATGTGGCCTGCCCAAGCGAAACCCAGTAGACCCAGCACGGGAGAATGCATGCAAATGCATAGATACCGCCACGGCGCGGCTCCCGGCGCTTGGCTGCACAAGACGAACGGAGACGCGCGTCATGAACGATACGATCAGCCTTCTCGGCCGCATCCTGTTGGCCGCAATCTTCATTCTCGCCGGTTTCCAGAAGATCACCGGCTACGCAGATACGGCCGGATGGATGAGCAGCATGGGCGTTCCGGGCGCGCTGCTGCCGCTCGTCATCATTTTGGAGATCGGGGGCGGGCTTGCCGTGCTGCTCGGCTTCATGAGCCGCTGGGCGGCCCTTGCGCTCGCCGCGTTCACGCTCCTCGCAGCGTTGATTTTCCATTTTAATTTCGCCGATCAGACGCAGTCGATCATGTTCATGAAGAACCTGGCGATCGCGGGCGGCCTGCTGTTGCTCTATGTGAATGGGCCAGGCGCCTACGCCATCAAGCGCGACTGACGGTCTCAGGTTCTTTGCAGCTCTCGCCGTGAGGCGGCGGCTCGATCTCGAGATGGTGGCGCGCGGGCTCGTTCCGACCAGGGCCCGCGCGCATGACCTGATCTGCCGGGGTCAGGGGAGCGTTGGAGATGTGATCGCGGCGAAGCCGGCTGCTCTCGCCCGAGGGCCACATCGCCCTCGACATCGGCACCTCGACCGGTGGCTTTGCACAGGTGCTGTTGGAGCGCGGCGCGGCCAAAGTCCACGCGGTGGATGTCGGGCACGGGCAGCTCGCACGCGCCTTGCGCAACGGCCTCCCGGGTGATCTCCATCGAGCAATGCGATGCGCGCAAGCACACGCGAGATAGTATCCCGGAGCCGATCGGCGCCGTGACGACGGGTGTGAGCGCACCAACCGCCGGGTCGCCAACCCGCGATCGAGCGACTATTCTCTGCGTGGTTCGGGGGCATTCGGGGGAATCATGTCGACATTCGAGGACCGGCGCTGGGCGGGCCGCAGCCATCCCTGGTGCGTTTATTCGCGGCTCGCGGCGGCCCTGCTGCTCATCGTGGCGCTCACCACCCATCGTAGCCTCGGCATCTACGCGCTGATCCCGATCGGCCTTTGTCTCTTCTTCATGATCCTCAACCCGTTCATCTTCCCGGCACCGAAGGACGACAGCCGCTGGGCGACGCGCTCGGTGCTTGGCCAGCGGATCTGGCGGGGTCGCGAGAACCCGGGTTGGGACGTGCCGAGCATCTCGCGCGTGGCCTCCGCGCTCGCCTACTTCATCGCGCTCTGGCTCGCTCTCGAAAGCCAACTCGGCGAGGCGGTCGTGCTGGGGCTCATCGCGCTTGGGCTCAAGCTCGTGTATCTCGACTGGATGGCGCGCTACTATGGGCGCATGAAATCCGCGTGAGGTGTCCGATGCCGGAGAAGATGAAGCGAGGCTACAAGGCGCTGCTCGCCGAGGCGAAGGCCGAGATCGAGGAGCTGTCGGCGGCCGAGGCGATGAAGCTCGATGGCGATCCCGATGTCGTGATTGTCGATCTGCGCGATCCCCGCGAACTCGAAGTCGAGGGCCGCATTCCCGGAAGCTTCCATTGCCCGCGCGGCATGCTCGAATTCTGGGTCGATCCCGAGAGCCCCTACTACAAGCCGGTGTTCGGCGAGGGAAAGAAGTATGTCTTTCACTGCGCGGCCGGCTGGCGCTCGGCGCTGGCGGCCAAGACCGTGCAGGACATGGGGCTCGGCCGCGTCGCCCATATCGACAGCGGCTTCAAGGGCTGGAAGGAGGCCGGCGGGCCGGTCGAGGCCTGGGTGCCGAAACCGCCGAAGCCGCCGAAGTCGGACTGATCGCACGTGGATGTCATTACCGCCGCCAAGGCTCGGGTGAAGGGACGCGGACTTGCCGTCGTGCTTCCGGAGGGCGACGACGAGCGTATCCTGCGCGCGGCGCGGCGGCTGGCGGATGAGGGCTTGGCCCAGCCGGTCGTGCTCGGTGTGCCGGCGGTCGTGGCGGGAAAGCTTGGCGAGCTCGGACTGCCGGGAAAGGGCATCGAGGTTCGCGACCCGGCGGCCGATCCGATGCTTCCCGACCTTGCCCGCTCGCTTGCTGCGACGCGGCCGAAGCTCACCCAAGGCATGGCCGAGCGGCTGCTCAAGAAGCCGCTCTACTTCGGCGGCATGCTGGTGAAGGCCGGACTGGCGCATGCCATGGTTGCCGGAGCCGCCAATCCGACGCGGCGCGTCATCGAGGCGGGCGAGATGACGATCGGCCTCGCGCCGGGCATTGCGACGCCGTCAAGTTTCTTCGTCATGCTCGTGCCCGGGCGCGATCCAATCGTCTTTGCCGATTGCGCCGTCAACGCCGATCCGACGGCCGACGAGCTCGCCGACATCGCCATCGCCTCGGCGGCGAGTGCCGCGACTGTGCTCGGCGTCGAGCCGCGCGTGGCGCTGCTCTCCTTCTCGACGCACGGTAGCGCGGCACATCCCCGGATCGACAAGGTGACAGCGGCGTTGGCGCGGGTGCGCGCGCTTCGCCCCGACCTCAAGGTCGACGGCGAGCTGCAGGCCGATGCGGCGCTCGTACCGGCTGTCGCGGCGAAGAAGGTGAAAGCCGAGCACGGCGTCGCGGGGCAGGCCAACGTGCTCGTCTTCCCGGATCTCGATGCCGGCAACATCGCCTACAAGCTGACGCAGTATCTGGCGGGCGCCCAGGCCATCGGGCCGATCCTGCAGGGCTTCGCCAAGCCGGTGTCCGATCTTTCGCGCGGCGCCTCCGTCGATGATATCGTCGGCGTGACCGCGCTGCTGCTTGCCGGCGTTGTGAAGGAGTGAGCGGCATGGCCCGCTACGAGATCGCCTGCATCGACGATCCGCCCGAGGAGGAGGAGGTCGAGGAGGCGTTGTCCGAGATCTTCTTCGCGACCTCAGCCCGCAAGGAGTTCTCGAGCCTCGCCGAGAAAGAATGCTTCCAGCATCGCTGGCTCGATCGCTACTTCTACCGCTATCGCTCGGTGTGCTTCTACGCCCGCGATCCCGACCGGCGTCCGATCGGTTATGTGGTCGGCTGTCCGGTCGACCCACGCCTGGTGCCGTGTTTTTCGGATGTGCCGTACTTCCAGGCTTTCACCGATCTGCTCGATCGCTATCCCGCGCATCTGCATGTGAACGTCGCGAGCAACCGGCAGGGCGAGGGAATTGGGCGCGCGCTCGTGGCGCGTGCGGTGGAGGCATGCCGGGTCGAGGGTGCGAGCGGCGTCAATGTCGTGACGGCGGCCGATGCGTTGAACATCGGCTTCTATGGCAAATGCGGACTTGCCGATGTCGCTCGGCGCCAGGTCGCCAATCGAACACTTCTGATGCTCGGTCGCAGCTTCTGAGGCGTCAGGCAACGCGAGGCATTTCCATGAATGATGCAACAGGCGCGCCACCGAGAACGGGCTGGGCCCGGATGGTACCGGAGATCCTGGTTGAAAGTCTCGACGGCAGCATGAAATTCTGGCGCGATCTGCTCGGCTTCGAGATCGCCTACCAGCGCTCCGGCGAGCGCTTCGTCTATCTGGAGCATCCAGACGGCGCCCAGATCATGCTGTGTGAGCGGTCCGGCGAATGGGAAACGGGGCCGCTCGAGCGGCCCTTCGGACGTGGCGTGATGTTTCAGGTCTACGTCGACGATGTCGATGCGGTGCACCGGTCGGTTGTCGCCAGCGCCTGGCCCGTGCATGCGGGTCCACGTGAGGTGTGGCGACAGCACGGCGATCGGGAGGGCAGCCAGCGCGAATTCTTACTCCTCGACCTGGACGGCTATCTGGTGATGATCGCGCAGAAATTGAGCGAACGGCCGTTACCCTAAAATCGGTTTTGGGACGTCCACATGGCAACGGCATCATACGACTTCATCATCATCGGCTCGGGCTCGGCGGGGTCGGTGCTGGCGGCGCGGCTGGGCGAGGACCCGGCCATTCGCATCCTCGTGCTGGAGGCGGGCCCCATGGACCGCAGTCTTTGGATGCTGCGCATGCCAGCAGCACTCGCCGAGCCGATGAAGAGCGAAAAATACAACTGGAACTATCAGACGGAGCCCGAGCCCTTCCTCGACAACCGCCGCCTCACCTATCCGCGCGGGCGCGTCGTCGGCGGATCGTCCTCGATCAACGGCATGGTGTATCTGAGGGGGAACCCGGAGGACTACAACGCCTGGGCGCGCACCAATGGACTCGAGAGCTGGTCCCATGCGCACTGCCTGCCCTATTTCAGGAAGATGGAGACGAGCGCGCTCGGACCCAGCGTCTATCGTGGCGGTGACGGACCCCTCAAGGTCACCATTCCCTCCGCCGACAATCCTCTGTTCCAGGCCTATATCGAAGCCGGCAAGCAGGCGGGCCTCGGCTACACGGAGGACGTCAACGGTTTCCGGCAGGAGGGCGTCTGCAAGTTCGAGCGCTCGACCTTCAACGGCGTGCGATCGAGCGCCGCCCGCCGCTATCTGCACCCCGCGCGCGAGAAGGGGAACATCGAGCTGCTGACGAAGGTGCGGGTCTCGCGCATCGTCCTGGAGGGCAAGCGCGCCGTTGGCGTCGGCGTCATCGAGAACGGCGCCGAGCGCATCGTCCACGCGACACGCGAGGTGATCCTCTCGGCCGGCGCCTTCAACTCGCCGCAGATCCTCATGCGCTCAGGCATCGGTCCGGCAGATGAAATCAAATCCCACGGTATCTCCGTGCTGCACGATCTCCCCGGCGTCGGCCAGAACCTGCAGGACCACCTCGACCTGCTCGTCCAGCACCATTGTCTGAAGCCGGTCTCCTTCTATCCAGCGACAACCCGGCTCGGCCGGCTCAGGACCGGCGCGGAATGGCTCCTCTTCAAGCGCGGCATCGGCGCGACGAATGTCTGGGAGGCCGGCAGCTTCTTCAAAAGCCGGCCGGACGTGCCCTATCCCAATCTGCAGCACCACTTCACGCCGCTGGCCATCAGCTATGACGGCGCCGAGAAGATCGAAGGCCACGGCTTCCAGATCCACATCAGCCAGATGCGGCCCCGAAGTCGCGGTTGGGTGAGGCTCCGCTCGGCCGATCCCTTCGCCCCACCCCGCATTCGTTTCAACCATCTGGAGGATGCCGAGGACCGGCAGGAGATGCGCGATGGCATCCGGATCACCCGGCACGTCATCGCCCAAAAGGCCTTCGATCCCTATCGCGGGCCCGAGGTGGCGCCGGGCGCCGGCATGACGGGCGACGCCGATCTCGACCGCTTCGCCCGCGCCAAAAGCGAGACCTCCCACCACCCCTCGTGCACCTGCCGGATGGGGCTGGACGAGATGGCGGTGGTCGATGGGGAGGGACGTGTCCACGGCCTCGAGCGATTGCGCGTCGTCGATGCCTCGATCATGCCGGACGTGGTGACGGCCAACCTCAACGCCACCGTACTCATGATGGCCGAGAAGATCGCCGACCAGATTAAAAGGGCAATACCGCTGAAACCCGAGCACGTACCGGTATGGACCGGTTAGATTTGGTATCGAAATGGCAGCATAAGCTCGTGTTATTGGACTCGGCGGTGCCCACCCCCTAATCTTGCCAGGATGTCGCAGTATATGGTTTTGTCGCGACACGAAGGGTCGCATTAAGGCGACCGCAATTTGGGAGGAAACGCATGCAGATTTCTAAACGCTCGCTTGTCATGGGCCTGGCCGCTCCGGCCTTCCTGGCCGGCAGCGTCCTCACGGCCTCGGCCGAGGATTCCAAGGATCCCATCCGCATCATTCAGAACAACTGGACGAGCCAGCTCGTTCTCTCCAACGTCGTGGGCGAGATCCTGAAGGCCCAGGGCTACAACGTCGAGTACAAGTCTTCCGACACCCAGCTCCAGTTCACCGCGCTGGCCAGCGACGACATGGATGTCCAGGTCGAGGTCTGGGAAGGCTCGATGGCCGAGAGCTTCGACAAGGCCCTCGCAGCCGGAGCCGTCGATGCCGGCGCCCATGATGCATCGACCCGCGAGGATTGGTGGTACCCGAGCTATATGAACGAGATGTGCCCGGGCCTGCCGGACTGGAAGGCGCTGGACGCCTGCGCCGACAAGCTCGCCACCGCCGAGACCAAGCCGAAGGGCCGGTTCGTTGGACCGCCCGCCGATTGGGGCAAGCACTACTCCGAGCGCATTGCCGCGCTCAAGATGAACCTCCAGGAAGTTCCAGTCGGCCAGGCCGCGACGCTCTGGGCCGAGTTGCAGGCGGCCTACGACCGCAAGGAGCCGATCGTGCTCTTCAACTGGACGCCAAACTTCATCGAGGCGAAGTTCGAGGGTCAGTTCGTCGAGTTCCCGACCTATGAGCCGGCCTGCCTGACGGACCCCAAGTGGGGCTCGAACCCGGATGCCGTCTATGACTGCGGCGCGCCGGCCAAGGGCTATCTGAAGAAGGCCGTTTCCAAGAGCTTCGGCACGAAATGGCCGAAAGCGATGGAGATCCTCAAGAAGGTCAGCTTCACGAACGCTCAGATCGCGGCGGCCGCTTCGATGGTGGATGTCGACGGCATGACGCCCGAAGACGCGGCTAAGAAGTGGATGACCGACAACGAGGCAGCCTGGAAGGCCTGGCTGCAGTAAGGGCGCCTTTCTTTGCTGACGCATCGGGGACCGGGTCACGGGTGAAAACCGTGCCCGGTCCCTGTTTCTTGTGTAGTCTTGCTTGGACATGTCGGCAGGGTGGGGACGAATGACGGGCGAGAGCAAGATCAGCTGCCGCAACCTCTGGAAGGTGTTTGGCGCCGATCCGGTAGCCTTCCTGAAGCGCCACGCCATGAAACCCACGCCCGAAGCCTTCAAGGCCGAGGGCTATATCGGCGCAGTGCAGGACGTGTCCTTCGATGTCCGCGAGGGCGAGATCCTCATCGTCATGGGGCTCTCGGGCTCCGGCAAGTCGACGCTGATCCGCTGTCTCACCCGTCTCAACGATCCGACGGCCGGCGAGGTGATCTTCGAGGGCCGCAATCTGCTGGCCGCGTCGGAGCGCGAGATGATCGAGCTGCGCCGGCACAAGATGGGCATGGTGTTCCAGCATTTCGGCCTGTTGCCGCATCGCAGTGTGTTGGCCAATGTCGCATTCCCGCTGGAGGTGCAGGGCATCGCGCGTAGCCAACGCGAGACGCGGGCCCGCGAGATGATCAAACTCGTCGGCCTCGAGGGTCGCGAGGACTACTTCCCACGCGAGCTTTCCGGCGGCCAGCAGCAGCGCGTCGGCATCGCCCGCTCGCTCGCGGTCGAACCGGACATCTGGTTTCTCGACGAGCCCTTCTCGGCGCTCGACCCGCTCATCCGCCACGAGATGCAGGGCGAGTTCCTGAAGCTGCAGCGCATCCTCAAGAAGACCATCGTCTTCATCACACACGATTTCGACGAGGCGACGCGGCTCGCCGATCGCATCGGCATCATGAAGGACGGCCGTCTCATACAACTCGCGACGCCCGAGGAGATGGTAACGGCCCCGGCCGACCCCTATGTCGCCGAGTTCACGAAGAACGCGCCGCGCGAGCGCATCATATCGGTGCGCGCGGTCATGGCGCCGCTGAGCGACCGGGCGCAGAAAAATCAACCACTCGAGGCCGGCGCCAAAATCGGCAGCATCGCCGCCCGCGTGCTCGGTTCCGATCAGCCGATCGCGGTCGCCGAGGAGGGGAGAGGCCTCGTCGGCGAGGTCAGCCGCGAGCGGATCGTCGCCGCGCTTTTCCGGGAGGGCCGAGTGTGACGGTTGCGACCGCCGAGACCACATTCGGAACGGACGCCAGTCCCCGGCGGATCGGTTTCCTGCCGATGGCGCTCATCGCCATCGCGCTCTGCATTGCCGCCAAGTATGCGCTGCCCTGGACCGACCGCTGGCCCGAGGAATGGGTGATCCCGCTCAAGGCCTGGCTCACGAGCTTCTTTGCCTGGCTCGGCAACGAAGCCTCCCTTGGGCTCTTCACGGTCAAGGAGCTGACGCGCTTCATCTCGCACCTGCTCTCCTATCCGCTCTATTGGGCCGAGGTGCTGCTGTTCCGCGGTGTTCCCGATCTGGCGCTGCCGCCGCTGCCCTGGGTCGCCATCGCCGGCGGCGTTGCGATCCTCGGGCATTGGATCGCGGGATGGCGGCTGGCGCTGCTGTGCGGCTTGTCGGCGCTTTACATCGCCATCTTCGGTCTCTGGCCCGATGGCATGCAGACACTATCGATCGTCGTCGTCACCGTGCCGCTCGCCGCGCTCTTCGGCCTGCTGATCGGGATTTGGGCGGTGCGCTCGCGGCGCGTGGAAGCCTTCGTCACCGCCTCGTTCGACGTGCTTCAAGCAACCCCGCACATGGCCTATCTCGGGCCCGTCGTGGTGCTGTTCGGTTTCGGGCAGGTGCCAGCGATGCTGGCGACGCTCGGCTTTGCCATGCCGCCGATGGCGCGTTGCGTGATATTGGGTCTCAAGACCGTTTCGAGCGAAGTCGTTGAAGCAGGCCGCATGGCCGGCTGCACGCCGCGCCAGCTGCTCTGGAAGGTGCAGGTGCCGGCGGCCGCCCAGACGCTGCTGCTTGGCCTCAACCAGGTGGTGATGCAGACGCTGGCCATGGCAGTCATCGCCTCGCTGGTGGGCGCCTCCGGCCTCGGGCAGAAGCTGCTCTTTTCGCTCCAACAGCTCCAAATTGGCAAGGCGACGGAGCAGGGCATCGCCATCACGCTCATCGCCATCGTGCTCGACCGCCTGTCGCAGGCTTATGCCTACAAGCCGCTGACACGCTTTGCCGCCGGTACGCCCTGGACGGCCCGGCATCGTCATTTGCTGCTGTTCCTCGGCCTACTGGTGGCGAGCTTCCTCGCGGCCTATCTCGTGCCCGCGCTGGCCGTGCTTCCGAGGGAGTGGACTTTCTCCTACGGTCCGGCGCTTGACACCGCCGTCCGCTGGTTCTCGAAGAATGCCTATTGGGTTATCGGGCCGGTGCGCGACTGGATCACGATCTGGCTGCTGCTGCCAATGCGCGATTTCTATCTTTTTCTGCCCTGGACGCTGGTCGTTGGCCTACTCGGTCTCGCCGGCTGGTGGCTCGGCGGTTGGCGGCTTGCCGTGCTCGTTGGGCTGCTCGTTGCCTCCCAATTCCTGGTCGGCAATTGGGTTCCGGCGATGATGACGGTCTATCTCGTCACCGGCGCCACCATCCTGTGCATCCTGATCGGCGTGCCGCTGGGCGTGTGGTGTTCGAGGAATGAGCGCGCCGCGAACGTCGTGATGGCGATCTGCGATACGCTGCAGACCTTCCCGAGCTTCATCTACCTGATCCCGGTGATCATGCTGCTGAAGGTCGGCGATCTCTCCAATGTCGTGGCCATCCTGGCCTATGCGAGCGTGCCGGCCGTCCGTTTCACGTACCTCGGCATCAAGCGCATCCCGGCCGCCACGATCGAGGCGGCGCGCGCGTCGGGCACCACCTCCATGCAGCGGCTGTGGAAAGTCGAGCTGCCGATTGCGTTGCCGGAGATCATGCTCGGCATCAATCAGACCATCATGATGGCGCTTGCCATGACGGCGATCACCGCGCTCATCGGCTCGCGCGACCTCGGCCAGGAGATCTACAAGGCGCTCCCCGGCGCCGACACGGGCCGCGGCGTGCTCGCGGGTCTCGGGATCGCCGCCATCGGCATCATCGCCGATCGCCTGATCGGCGCTTGGGCGGCGCGGCGGAAGAAGGAGCTCGGCCTCGTGGGCTGAGACGCGTTCCATAATGACGGGCTATGGGCGACTGCTCGGTGTGCTCGGCCTCGCTGTGGCGCTCGGCTCGCTGCATGCGTTCAGCGTGATCGTCCTCCCGTTGCAATCCCAGACCGGCGCCAGCCTGTCCTCGGTGAGCTTCGTCTATTCGGCGGCAATCGTATCGCTGACGGTGGGCGTGCTCGCGAGCGATTGGGTATTCCACACGATGGCGCCGCGCATTGCTGCTATCGGCAGCGCGGCACTGGCGGCAATGGGGCTGCTGTTGGCGGCGTCGGCAACTGGCTTGATCCCTTTGATCATCGGCTACGGCCTCCTGTTCGGCTTCGCCAACGGCATCGGCTACAGTCTGTTCCTGAGCGAGGCCGGGAAGGCCATGCCGGAGCGTCAGGGTTTCGCCGTCGGTCTCGCCACGGCGGCTTATGCAGCTGGAGCGATGATCTTCGCCTGGGTGCTTCAGAGGCTGCGCGTTGGCGAAGACGTCAGCGCCGGCCTGATGACCGTCGCTCTGGCGGTTGGTTTGGCCGGCGTCCTGGCGTTCGTCGTGTTCGATGGCCCGAAGCGGTCTTCGGCCGCCTCGCCACAGGCAAGCAGAACGCTCAGCGCGCGCCGCACCGTCGTTCTCTGGCTCGTCTACCTCTTCGGCGCCATCAGCGGCCTCATGGTGACCGCACATGCCGCCGGCATCGTGTCACTGCTCGGCGGATCGGTCTTCGCGGATACGCTGAGCGTGACGGCGCTCGCCGCGGGCAATGCGGTCGGTAGTATTCTCGGCGGCCGGATGACCGACACCTGGTCCCCGCGAGTGTGCCTCGCTTCGGCGGCGACGCTCGCCGGATTGGCCTCGCTCGGCTTGGCAGCGAGCCCACCATTGCTCATGGCCCTGGCGCTGCTGGCACTCGCGGGCTTCGCCTATGGCGCCCTCATCTCGATTGTTCCCCGCGCCGTCGATCGAATGTCGCCGGCCGGCGCCGGCACGCGCGCCTTCGGCCGCATCTTCACGGCCTGGGGCACGGCTGGTCTGATCGGCCCCTGGCTCGGCGGTGTGCTCTTCGATCTCTCCGGGCTCTATGCGCATGCCCTGCTTGCGGCGGCCGTGCTGTCGCTCGCAGGCGCCATCATTGCCTGGCTGGCGTTGCCGAACTCACCTGCCGCCTGAACGCCGCCGCTCGATCTCATCCACCAACAGGCGGAGATTGCGTTCGTTGGCGCGGAACCAGATGTCGGGCACCGTGCCGATAATCGGGATGGCGCCGATCAGCGCATCGACGAGCACGTTGCCGACCATTACAGCTGTCATGGCCTTGCTGGCGCCGAGCTGGCGCGCGAGCGTCACGAGATAGAGGCTCGCCGCCGCCATGGCGATATCGCCGAGCACCGGCACGAGACCGACGATCACATCCCATCCGAACCGGAAGGGTGTCCAGGGGATGCGGTATTGGCTGTCGAGGAGGGAGGTCAGCCGGTCGAGGCGCGCCAACAGTTCCGTATACTCCGGAGAGATGCGATCGTTGCCGCCTGGAATCTCGTATCTCATTGCCCGAGGCCGCCGGTCAGAACCACGCTGTTGCCTCTCCAAGCGATGGCGGATGGGGAGGGATTCGAACCCCCGGTGGGCGTGAACCCACGCCGGTTTTCAAGACCGGTGCCTTAAACCACTCGGCCACCCATCCAAACGTTGCGGGCCTCTCTAGCGCACTTTCAGGCGAAGTGGATACCGGTTCCCCGCAAGAAAGTGCGCCAAACCAAAAACCGAGACCGCCCGCCGGTTCCGGAGGAACGCAAGGCGGTCTAGGACAAAGCCGCCGCGGAGGAAATAGCCCGCCGGTTCTGGCCCGGTGCCGCCGCTGTGGTCGACAGGCAACGCAAGCGAGGAAATAAGCGCGCGGAGCAAATTTTGCCCTTTTACCCAATGCCAATGCCTTCATGTGACCATGGCTTTGGGTTAGGCCATCGGTCGATACGAAACCGGACAAAGAGCCGGCGCGGATCGGGGTTTCTAGGCTTTGAGCATTTTCTTTCGACCATCCGGTATCCACTTGGTCGCAAAGTGCTCGGGACGGGCAGGGTCGAGGGATCATGGGTTTCCACGTGATGGCGCGCAGCCAGAGCCGTGCCGGGCAAGCTATCGTCCGGATGTTCGCGCTCGCCAGTATCGCCGCGCTCGCCGGTTGTGCCGCGCAGTCCCCGAACGCGGCCCTGCAATCGAGCGCCATGTCGCTTACCGAGGCCCCGCCGCCCGCCACTTTGACACAGGCTCCGGCCCCCGCCGTCGAGGTTGCGGCGCCTGTGGCTTCAGCTGCTTCGCCGACGAAGAAGCCAGCCTTGAGCAGCTTGGGCGATCTGTCGCTCGAGCGCGAGAAGGCCGTGCACAAAGTCGGCAAGCCCTACAAGGTCGCCGGCCTCTGGTATGTGCCCAAGCACCAGCCGGACTACGATGAAAGCGGCATCGCCTCCTGGTACGGACCAAAATTTCACGGCAAGTCGACGGCCAATGGCGAGATTTACAACCAGACCCGGTTGACTGCCGCCCATCCGACCTTGCCGCTCCCGTCCTACGTCGAGGTGACAAACCTCGCAAATGGGCGAACGCTCGTCGTGCGGGTCAACGACCGGGGACCCTACAAGCGCGGCCGCATCCTCGATCTCTCGGCGCGGGCAGCCCAGCTTCTGGGCTATCAGGGTAGCGGCACCGCTCAGGTCCGCGTGCGCTACGTCGGCAAGGCTCCGCTCGCGGGCGATGACCGTTACGAGCGGGAATATCTGTCCAAGCAGGCTTGGCACACGGGCGGCGCAGTGGCGAAGACGACCGAGGTTGCCCTGACCGACTTCACGGCCTCGATCGACGAGGGCGATCCGGCGCCGGCTATCCCCGTTCCAGTTGTCCCGGCCGAGGCCGCACCCGCCGCCACGCCGGCTCTCAAGGCGCCCGTCATTGCCTCCGCTGTTGTCCCGGCGAAGGCCAGGCCGCAGCGGCGTGTGGCGAGCAGCAAATAGCCGGCCAATTCTCCGGCGCATTGCCGTTGTCACGACACATCAGGCGTATTGATTTTCCTTTTGCCCCGGGTGAGGCTCCACGCCGCTTGGGGCGGGGGAATCAATGATGCGCCATATGTCGTGGACTGTTGGGGCTTGGGTGCTTTGCGCACTGATCCTGCTCGTTCCGCAATCCGCCCGCGCCGCCTTCGAGACCGCTGTCCCCTTCGCCATCCTGATCGATTCGGAGACCGGAGCCGTCCTCTTCGAGAAAGAGGCGGACAAGCTGACGCCGCCCGCCAGCATGAGCAAGCTCATGACGCTGGCCGTCGCCTTCGAGGCTTTGACCTCGGGCAAACTCAAGATGGAGGACAAGTTCAAGGTCTCGGAGTTCGCGTGGCGAACGGGGGGCGGGCCCTCCGGTACCTCCGCCATGTTCGTGAACCTGAAGTCCGAGGTCGCCGTGACCGATCTCATTCAAGGCATCATCGTGCAGTCGGGCAACGATGCCTGCATCACGCTCGCCGAAGGCATGGCCGGGAGCGAGGAGGCTTTCACCACGATGATGACGACCCAGGCGCGGCGGCTTGGCCTCAAGGACGCAAGCTTTGGCAACTCGACGGGTCTGCCGCACCCAAAGCAGCTGATGACGGCGCGCGAGCTCGCCATCCTCGCCCGGCACCTGATCCGCGATTATCCCGAGTTCTACAAGCTCTTCGGTCAGAAGGCCTTCGAGTACAACAACGGCAAGAAGACCTTCAATTTCATCAATCGTAATCCGCTCATCGGCATGAACATCGGCGCCGACGGCTTGAAAACGGGTTTCATCGAGGAGGCGGGCTATGGGCTTGTCGGCTCGGCGGTGCAGGACGGACGCCGCCTCATCGTCGTCGTCAACGGCGCAACGTCCAACAACGAGAGGGGGGCGGAGGCCAAGAAGCTGCTCGAATGGGGTTTCACCAACTTCAAGAAGGTGCCGATATTCGACGCGGGCGAGATCGTCGGCGAGGCGCGGGTGTGGGGCGGCTCCTCCTATTACGTCTCCCTCATCGGCGACGGCCCGGTAACGATCCTGGTGCCGCGCGTCGCCAACAAGAACAAGCTGAAAGCCGAGATCATCTACGACGGCCCCCTGAAACCGCCGATCAAGAAGGGCGACCAGATCGCCCGCATCCGCGTCGAGCATGCGGAGGCCGGCGTCAACGAGGTGCCGCTCTATGCGGCGGAGGATGTCGCGGAGGGCGGTGTCATCGCCAAGGGTCTGGATGCGATCATCCTGAAGGCGTTCGGGTTTTTGTTGTAGGTCACGCGCAGGATCTTCCGGCATCCCTGTCGCTTGATTAGACAAAGATCGTTAGTCTCCCCCCATGACGCAAGGCAAATTCATCACGCTGGAAGGCGGCGAGGGGGCGGGGAAGACGACGCAGATCGCACGGCTGGCGGAGCGCCTGCGAGCGGCTCGTCGCGAGGTGACCGTCACGCGGGAGCCCGGCGGGTCGCCGTTGGGCGAGCGCATCCGTAGCGTCATCCTCGACGCCAAGGCCATGTCGCCGCGGACGGAGCTGTTCCTGTTCGCGGCCCAGCGCGCGGAGCATCTGGCGGAAACGGTCGTTCCAGCATTGTTGAGTGGCGCGTGGGTCATCTCGGATCGCTTCGCCGACTCGACACGCGTCTACCAAGGCGACCTCGGCGGCCTGGACAAATCTCTGATTGATCAAGTTGAGCACCTCTCCGTCTCGCGCGCTCCCGACCTCACTCTCGTTCTCGATCTACCCGTCGAGCTTGGCCACGCCCGGGCCAAGGCGCGCGGCGCCACCAACCGCTTCGACGAGCAGTCGCTCGCCAAGCACGAGATCATCCGCCAAGGCTTCCTCCGCATCGCGCGCGCCGAGCCTGAGCGCTGCGCGGTCGTCGATGCCTCCGCCGAAGAGGACGCTGTCGCCGAGGCCATCTGGCGCGTCGTCCAAGAGCGTCTCCATCCATGAGCCGCAAACCGCGCGAAACCAGCGCCGCACCAGAGGAAGCCTTCCCCGAGGCCGACCGGCTCGAAGGCTTCCCGCATCCGCGCGAGACGATGGAGCTCGTCGGTCATGCCAAGGCCGAGCAAACCCTGCTCGATGCCTACCGCTCCGGGCATCTGCATCACGCCTGGCTGCTCTCGGGCCCCGAAGGCATCGGCAAGGCGACGCTCGCCTATCGCTTCGCCCGCTTCTTGCTCGCCGGCGCGCCCCAAGACACGCTCGTGCCGCAGCACGACCTGGCCGTCTCGCCTACGCTTCCGGCCGTCCGCCAGATCGCGGCGCAGTCGCACCCGGGCCTCCTCGTCATCCACCGGACTTACGACCTGCAGAAGAAGCGCGCGCCCGTCTCGATCACGGTCGACGAGGTCCGCCGCGTGAAAGACTTCCTGGCACTGACGGCGGAAGAGGGCGGCTGGCGCGTCGTCATCGTCGACCGCGCCGACGAAATGAACCCCAATGCCGCCAACGCGCTGCTCAAATCGCTCGAGGAGCCGCCGGCCCGGACGGTTTTCCTGCTCGTCTCCGCCGAGCCCGGCCGGCTGCTCCGCACCATCCGCTCACGCACCCGCCGCCTCGACCTGGCGCCGCTCGGCTCATCCGACCTCGAGCGCGCCCTTGCCGGCCCGCTCGTAGCGGCCGGACAAACGGCCGTCGCCCCCGGCGAGATCGAGACGCTCAGCCCCCTTTCGGGCGGCAGCGTGCGCAAGGCGCTGATCCTCAAATGCGGCGACGGGCTCGCGCTTTATGAGCGGCTCGTGAAAATCGTCGGCGCGGGCAAGCGCAGCGGCGACATCCTGAAGATCGCCGACGGCATGGGTTCGGCCGAGGGTACCGCCCAGTTTCTCAATCTCCTGGACCTCCTCGAAGGCCTGATGGGCCGCGTGGCAAGGCAGGCCGCCACCGGCGAGGGCGCCCATGGAGCTGAGAAGAAACTCGCGAGCCGCCTTGGTGACCCCGCCGCGCTTGCCTCCTGGGCCGAGCTATGGGAAACCATCGGCCGCGTCAAAAGCGACGCACTGATCTTACAACTCGACCGCCGGGCGCTCCTCGTGGACCTGCTCACGCGGCTCGGAGCACGTTCAGGCGAAGTGGTCACCGGTTCGCCGTAGAACGTGCTCAATGCAAATAAAGCGAGAGCGGTTTCCTTAGGTACGCTCGCGCTGAAACCGCTCTCGCGCGCCCGGCCGGCAAGCCGCCTGAGGCCGCCCCAACGAGGCACCCATGGCCGCCCGCGGCACGTATTACATCACGACCGCCATATCCTACCCCAATGGCCGGCCGCACATCGGCCACGCCTACGAGGCGATTGCGACGGATGCGATCGCCCGCTTCAAGCGGCTCGACGGCTATGACGTCTTGTTCCTGACGGGCACCGACGAGCACGGCCTCAAGATGAAGCAGACGGCCGACCGGGAGGGCCTGAGCCCCCGCGCGCTCGCCGATCGCAACGCCGCCGTGTTCAAGGAGATGGTCGAAACGCTCGGTTGCTCGCACGACGACTTCATCCGCACGACCGAGGAGCGGCACTACCGTGCCTGCGAGGAGCTGTGGCGCAGGATGATCGCGTCTGGCGACATTTACGCCGCCAAATACTCGGGCTGGTACTCGGTGCGCGATGAGGCCTTCTACGGCGAGGAGGAAACGAAAGTCGGCGAGGACGGCATCCGGCGCGGCGTGCAGGGAACGCCCGTCGAGTGGACGGAGGAAGAAACCTACTTCTTCCGCCTCGCGAAATTCGAGAAGCCGCTGCTCGCCCATTATGAGGCCAACCCGGATTTCATCATGCCGGAAGAGCGGCGGAACGAGATCCTGAGCTTCGTGAAGGGCGGCCTGCAGGACCTCTCCGTCTCGCGCACCACCTTCGATTGGGGCATTCCGGTGCCGGGCGCCCAGGGCCACGTCATGTATGTCTGGGTCGACGCGCTGACGAACTACATCACGGGCGCCGGATTTCCCGACGAGACGGCGGCGCTCTGGAAATACTGGCCGGCGGATGTGCACGTCGTCGGCAAGGACATCACGCGCTTTCACGCGGTCTATTGGCCGGCCTTCCTGATGTCGGCGGGCTTGGCGCTGCCCAAGCGCATCTACGGCCACGGCTTCGTGTTGAACCGCGGCGAGAAGATGTCGAAGTCGGCCGGCAATGTCGCCGATCCTTTCGATCTCGTGAAAGCGTACGGGCTCGATCAGGTGCGCTACTTCTTCCTGCGCGAAGTCGTATTCGGCCAGGACGGGAGCTACAGCCACGAGGCGATCGTCAATCGCACGAATGCCGATCTGGCGAACGATTTCGGCAATCTGGCGCAGCGCTCCCTGTCGATGATCGCGAAGAACTGCGAAGGTGTCATTCCGGAGCCGGGTGCTTTCACGGAGGCCGACAAGGCTTTGCTGGCGCAGGCCGACGGCATGCTCGCCAAGGCGCGCGAGGCGTTGGAGCGCCAGCTGATCAACAAGTATCTCGAGGCCGTCTGGGATGTCGTTGCCGAGGCAAACCGCTATTTCGCGGGCGAGGCCCCCTGGGCGCTGAAGAAGACGGACCCGGCGCGCATGGGAACCGTGCTGTACGTTACAGCCGAGATTGTCCGGCAGGCGGGCATTCTGGCACAGGCGGCCATGCCGGGGTCTTGTGCGCGGATGCTGGATCAGCTGGCGTTGACGGCGGATGAGAGGTCCTTCGCGGCGTTGGGGGCGGCGGGGCGCTTGAAGGCAGGCGCGAAACTTGGCGCGCTCGCGCCGGTATTCCCGCGCTATGTCGAGCCCGAGGACAAAGCCTCCTGATGCTCGTCGATCATCATTGCCATCTCGACTTTCCGGAGTTGTCGGCCGATCTCGATGGCGTGATCGGGCGGGCGGCGGCGGCGGGCGTCGGCGCGCTGGTGACGATCTCGACGCGCATCCGCCGCTTCGAGCGCATTCGTACACTTATCGAGCATTCGCCGGCCGTCTACGGCTCGATCGGCACGCATCCTCACTATGCCCATGAGGAGCTCGACATCTCCGTCGAGGAAATCGTGCGGATCGCGGAGGGGCATCCGCGCGTGATCGCCATCGGCGAGGCGGGGCTCGACTATTTCTACAAGGACAAAGCCCCGCGCGACGCGCAAGAGCAGGGGTTTCGCAATCACATCGAGGCCGCGCGCCGGGCCGGTCTGCCGCTCGTCATCCACTCGCGCGATGCGGACGAGGATACCGCGCGCATCCTCGAGGAAGAGATGGCCCAAGGCGCGTTCGGCTTCGTGCTGCACTGCTTTACGGGCGGGATGGCATTGGCAAAGCGCGGCGTGGCGCTGGGCGGCTATGTGTCGTTCTCGGGCGTATTGACGTTCAAGAAGTCGGAAGACCTGCGCGAGGTGGCGAAGGCCATGCCGCTCGACCGCGTGCTGGTCGAGACCGACAGCCCGTATCTCGCCCCCGAGCCCTTCCGCGGCAAACGCAACGAGCCGGCGCATGTGGTTCACACCGCGCGCGTGCTGGCGGAGACGAAGGGGGTTTCGTACGAGGCGATGGCGGCGGCCACCACCGAGAACTTCCTCCGCCTCTACGCCAAGGCCGCGCCGCTCGAGAAGGCGCGCTGACATGACCCTCCGCTTCGTCATCCTCGGCTGCGGCTCGTCCTTCGGCGTGCCGCGCATCGGCAACTTCTGGGGCGACTGCGATCCGAACGAACCCAAGAACCGGCGGCGGCGCGCGGCGCTGTTCGTCGAGAAGCTCGGGCCCAAGGGCGCAACGCGCATTCTGATCGACACGCCGCCCGATCTGCGCGAGCAGCTGTTGGCCGCCAATGTCACCGAGATCGATGCGGTGTTGTTCACCCATGATCACGCCGATCATACGCACGGGATCGATGAGCTCAGGGCGCTGGCGTTAGCTGCTGGGCGGCGCCTGCTGGCCTTCATGGACGCGCCGACGAGCATGAGCCTCGAGGCGCGGTTCTCCTACTGCTTCACCGCGCGCCCGGGCTCGTCCTACCCGCCGATCCTGAAGCCGGTGCTGATGACGGCGGGAGAGGCGTTCTCCGTCTCGGGCGCAGGCGGGGCGATCGATGTGTTACCGCTGTTGCAAGCTCATGGCGACATCGCCTCGCTCGGTTTTCGCATCGGCGGGCTCGCCTACTCGCCGGATGTGAGCGCCATCCCCGAGCCGACTGTGCCGCATTTGCGCGGACTCGATGTCTGGATCGTCGATGCGCTGCGCTACACGCCGCATCCGAGCCACTTCAGTGTCGATCAGGCCTTGCAGTGGATCGGGCATCTGAGCCCTAAGCGCGCGATCCTCACCCACCTCCACACCGATCTCGACTACAAGAAGCTCAAGGCCTCGCTCGCGGCGCATGTGGAGCCGGCATTCGATGGGATGGAAATTATCTTGTAGGGGCGTCCGGCGGACGCCCTGCCGCACGACGCGGCGGCTGTCCTCCTCTCCCCGGTCGCGCCAAAGAGCGCGACGAGGAGAGGAAAGGATAGGCCGTGCCCATCACGCCAATGAACAAACCGATCATTCTACACGTACGCCCGATGCCCTTGCGCCTCGACGATCTCGCCGTTCGCCGTACAGTCCGGCGACAGCATTTCCAGTACCACGGGTGTCAGCCGCGCCGGATCGGGCTGCGTGTTTGACAACTCACCCGGAAACGCCTGCTGCCTGAGCTTCGTGCGCGCCACACCCGGATCGAGGAGATTGACGCGCACCGCCGTATTGGCGACCTCGGCGGCATAGGATTTGACCAACGCCTCGAGCCCCGCCTTCGAGGCCGCATAGGGGCCCCAATAGGCCTCCGGTGTACGCGCCGCCGCGCAGGTGACAAACACCGCGCGACCGGCCGGGGCTAGGCGCAACAGCGGGTCGAGCGTCCGGATGAGCCGCCAGTTGGCGGTGAGATTGACCTCCATCAGCCGTGCCCAGTCCTCGGTCTTGACATGCGCCAAAGGCGACAGCGGCCCCAGCATGCCGGCGGCGGCGACCAGCATGTCGAGGCGCTGAAAACGCGGATACAGAGATGGCCCGAGCTGATCGAGCTTGTCGCCGTGCACCAAGTTCAAAGGCACGAGCGTCGCCGAGCTTCCCATCGCCTTGATCTCGTCGTCGAGTTCCTCGAGCGCACCCTTCGTCCGTGCCACCGCCACGACATGCGCGCCTGCGCTGGCAAGAGCGAGCGCTAGCGCCCGCCCGATGCCGCGCGAAGCGCCGGTGACGAGGGCTATTTTGCCGGCGAAGAGGCGGTCGGACATGGGGGCTCCGGGCTGGGTCTGGCGTGGTGCTATCCGCCGCGTTCGCTCATGGCAAGCGCGCAAAACAATGAAAAAGGGCGGCTCATCACCGCCCCCGTCGGGTCGCAGATCGTGAAGTCAAGCCGAGGAGCGCTACTCGCTGCTCTCCGTCCCCATCTTCTTCTTGGCCTCGTCGATCAGCTCCTTGGCGCCCTCGGCCGCCTGGTCACGCATCTCCTTGGCGCGCTCCATGGCCTTGTCGAGCGTCGGCTTCGCCTTCTCGCGGGCCTTGTCGGAGACCTCGACCATCTTCTCGACGCTCTTGGCCGAAATCTCCTTCGTCTTCTTCCAGAGCTTGGAGAAGAAGCCTTGCTTGGGCTGGAGGTCGTCGGCCTTCAAGGCCTCGATGGTCTTGATCAGGTCTTCCTGGTCCTTGCGCATATTGCCTTCATCGACCCGGGCGGGCGTGCCGGTGAAGAGCACCATCGGCGTGCAGGAGGTGACGACCTTCTCCGCCGACTTGTTCCACTTCGGCATCGAAATCTCGGTTTCCTCGGCGTAGTAGACCTTCTGACCGCCGATCTCCTGGCGTAGAATATTTCGGTCGATGACCGGAACGATGTTGCCTTCCTGCTCCTGGATGCTCTTGAAGCGGGCGTTCTTCGGGTCCGGGAACTGGACGACGAGCGTCACGGTGTCCTCGGAGCCCAACGCCAGATCGATCGCCTCGTCCGCGCTATCGGCATAGGTGATGTTGCGGGCGCGGCCCAGACCGTCGGGGTCGATCTGCTGCAGGAACTCGAAGGTGCCGGTCACGCCGCTCTTGGCGGGCGGCAGGATGAACCTGATCTGATCGGCGTAGGAGGCGATGTCGCCGAAGCTCGTGAACTCCGGATTGCGCGAGACGAAGAACAGGCACTCTCGGCCCAAGTCGGTGCGGATCACCTTGAAGAGGTCATCGCCGCCATAGATGCTTTTCTCCAGGGCAAACACGTCGAGCTGGGAGAAGGCGATCTGGGAGGGATCGCCGATGACGCGCTGGATGTTCTCACGGCTGCCTTCCGAAGTCGTGCAGGTGTAGTCGAACTTCGCCTTCTTGAGTTGCCCTTCGAGCTGCGGGCAGAAGGTCGAGTGATAGGCGCCGGTCTCGCCGCCCGTGTTGATCTGGTTGGCGAGCCCGGGGAGCGCGCCCAAGCCCAGGATGAGCCCGCCCGCGGCGGCCGTTGCGACACGTCTCATGGTACGCCTCTCCGTCTGCTGGGGCGGGCAAAAGGGGCTCCCGCGCGATCTTGGCCGAGCCCGCGATGGCTAACGGCCCGTCATTCCTAGCATTATCCTGGGTGTTGTCGCAATTTAGGCCGAAAGGGGGTGGGCGGAGGGGACGTCAGAGCTGGTTTGCGAGGGTGCTGAGGCCGATGGCAACGATGAGGACGCCAGCCGCGCCCTGGATGACGCGCGACCATCGCACGAGGCCGGGCATGTAAACATGGGCTGCGGCGCCGAGCAGGCGCCGGCCAGCGATTGCCCCGAGCGCCACGGCCCCGATCGTCAGCGCGATGCCCAGCGTCAGCGACACCACGACCAGCCCGATCATGGCGAGGCTCGCCTGCGTCCAGGCGAAGCCCAGCACCGAGATGGTGAGCGGGCAGGGCAGCAGGCCCATGCCGGCCGTGAGGGTGTGGGCGCCGTCGCCATGAACCGTGTGGGGCCGCACGCTCTGGCCGATCATCACAAGGCCGGCGATGACGATGAGCCCGTAGCCCAAGGCCGTGATTGCGGGCGAGCCGCGACCGAGGACCGAGGGGGCTTGACCGGCAATGAGATTCAAGACGACGAAGAGGCCGAAGCCGGAGGCGACATGAAGCAATGCCGCGAAGAGTGCCACCCTGAGGCCTTTGCCGATATCGGCCTCCCGTCCGAGGAAGTAGGCCGTCATTGCTGCTTTGCCGTGGCCCGGCGTCAACGCGTGGAGGGCGCCGAGGCTCACGGCAATCCATAGCGTGGCGAGCGAGCCGGTGCGGATGTCATGCGCGAGGTCGCGGACGAGGCCACCCTGGACCTGCCCCAGCCAGTACATCAGCCAGTCTGGCATTGCCGGCCGTGCTGATCTAAATGACCTCGGCTGTCTTTGCTTTCTGTGGTCATCCCATGAACCGTCATGCCGTCGCGCTCGCCCTTCTGTCAGCCGCCCTCTTCGGCGTTTCTACTCCCGCTGCCAAGATGCTCCTAGGCGCGATCGAGCCGGCGGTGCTGGCGGGATTGCTGTACCTGGGCGCTGGCCTCGGTGTCGCGATCCTGCGACGCCTGCTCCGGTCCCGGCTGTTGGACAGGCCGACCGCCGAGGCCTCGCTGTCACGCACCGATGTGCCTTGGCTTGCCGCCGCAATTGTGGCTGGCGGCGTCATCGGGCCGGTGCTGCTGATGACCGGCCTCGCCCGGACTGAGGCGGCCGCGGCCTCGCTACTCCTCACCCTCGAGGGCGTCGCGACGGCGCTGCTCGCCTGGTTCGTTTTCCACGAGAATTTCGACCGCAGGATCGCCATCGGCATGGCCTGCCTCGTTGCCGGCGCCATCGTTCTTTCCTGGACGGGTACGCCGACGATCGGCGGGCTCATCGGACCGCTCGCCATTGTCGGTGCCTGCCTCGCCTGGGGCCTCGACAATAATCTGACGCGCAAGGTCTCACTGGCCGATCCCTTGCAGATCGTCGAGTTGAAGGGGCTCATCGCCGGGCCGGTCAATCTCGCGCTCGGATTGTCGCTCGGCGGCTCTTTGCCGGAGGCCAGCCCGATGATGCTGGCCGGGCTCGTCGGCTTTCTCGGCTACGGCGTGAGCCTCGCGCTCTTCATCCTGGCGCTGCGCAATCTCGGCACGGCCCGGACGGGCGCCTACTATTCCACTGCCCCCTTCATGGGGGCGACTACAGCCGTCCTCCTGCTCGCCGAGCCGGTGACTTTGCGGCTTGGGCTCGCGGGCTTGCTCATGGCCGCCGGCGTATGGCTGCATCTGACCGAGGACCATGAACACGAGCATCAGCACGAGCCGATCGAGCACGACCATCGCCACGTGCACGACGCGCATCACCAGCATGCGCACGCCCCCGACGATCCGCCCGGCGAGCCGCACACGCATCGGCATCGTCACGAGCGGCTGCGCCACAGGCATCCGCACGTGCCCGACATGCATCATACCCACCGGCACGAGGATGCCGGTACGTGAGTCTCGTCACATGGGCGCAGGCTTAGCGGCCTTCGTGGGACCTCAACTTGCCTCCGCCAGAAGCGACAGCTGCCTGGACACCGGCAGGCCCTCGCGATCGACCAGCCTTGTCGGATAATCGCCGGTAAAGCAGTGGTCGGTGAACTGCGGGCTCTTCTCGTTGCGGCCCGTCTCGCCCAGCGCCGCGTAGAGGCCCTCGAGCGACAGGAAGGCGAGACTGTCGGCGCGGACGAACTGGCGCATGCCTTCCAAATCGTGGGTTGCGCCCAGGAGCTTGTCGCGATCGGGCGTGTCGATGCCGTAGAAGTCGGGATGCGTGATCGGCGGGCAGGCGATACGCATGTGCACTTCGGTGGCCCCCGCATCCCGCACCATGTCGACGATCTTCGTCGAGGTGGTGCCGCGCACGATGCTGTCGTCGATGAGGATGACGCGCTTGCCCTTGACCACGCTGACATTGGGCGAGTGCTTCATCTTCACCCCGATCTGGCGCTGGGCCTGGGCGGGCAGGATGAAGGTGCGGCCGACATAGTGGTTGCGGATGATGCCGTGCTCGAAGGGGATGCCGGAAGCTTGCGCGAAGCCGAGCGCGGCCGGAACACCCGAGTCCGGCACCGGCACGACGACGTCGGCCACGGGGCAGGACTCACTGGCGAGCTGGCGGCCCATCTCCTTGCGGATGTCGTAGACCGACTTGCCGCCGACGAACGAGTCCGGCCGGGAGAAGTAGATGTACTCGAAGATACAAGGGCGCGGCTTGCGGGCCGGAGCGAAGCGATGGAAGGCGATGCCGTCGTCGGAGATCTCGACCACCTCGCCGTTCTCGATCTCGCGGATGAACTTGGCGCCGACGATGTCGAGCGCGCAGGTTTCCGACGCCAGCACGTAGCTCTGATCGAGCTTGCCGAGGACTAGCGGACGGATGCCAAGCGGATCGCGGGCGGCGAGCATCCGGTCGACCGTCAGTGCCACGAAGGCATAGCCACCCTCGACCTGCCTTATGGCATCGATGAAGCGCTCGGCGGCGTTGGTTTTCTGGCTGCGGGCGATGAGGTGGAGGATCACCTCGGTGTCGGTTGTCGACTGGCAGATGGCGCCCTCCGCGACGAGGCCACGCCGGATGGTGAGCGCATTCGTCAGATTGCCGTTGTGGCCGATGGCGAAGCCGCCGGCCGCCAAATCGGCGAAGAGCGGCTGGACGTTGCGGAGCGAGGGCTCGCCGGTGGTCGAATAGCGGTTGTGGCCGATGGCGCTGTCGCCAGGCAGGCGGGCGAGGACGGCGGGCTTGTCGAAGTTGTCACCGACCCGGCCCGTATGGCGCTCGGCGTGGAACTGGCCCTTGTTGAAGGTGACGATGCCGCAAGCCTCTTGCCCACGATGCTGGAGGGCGTGGAGGCCGAGCGCGGTCAGCGCTGCCGCATCCGGATGCCGGAAGATCCCGAAGACGCCGCATTCCTCGCGAAGCCGGTCGTCGTCGTCCAGTCGGACCATGGCGGGTCTCCCTACAGGCTCAGAGCACATTCCAGTGACGGGGATACCGTTTCGCCGAAACCACGTGCGCCAAGCAAAGGACAAGAACCCCGATACTGGAATGGTCTCGCCAACGCTAGTGGAGTGCGACAGGAAGACCGTTGGTACCCGCCGGTTGGGTTACCCGCTCTGGCCGTCCGTACCCTCGGCCGGAGCTGCCGCCGGCTCCTCGGTGCCTTCGGGGGGCGCCTCGCCGGTCGCTTCGCCACCCTGGCTCTCGCCACCGCCTCCGATCCCCGGAAGCTTCAGATCCTCAGGAAGGATGCCCGAAAGTGCGGCCTGAAGGCTGGTGCCAGTGTCCTTGATGTAGGGGAAGGCCTGCGCCTCTTTCACCCAGGGCGGCATGATCTTCTCCTCGAACAGGAAGTTCGCGAAGAGATACCCGATTACGACCAGCAGGAATCCGCGGACGGCGCCGAAGCCAAAACCCAAAATCCGGTCGATCATGCCGACCCGGCTCTCGAGCACGGAATCCGAAAAGCGAATGGTGATGAAGTGCACGATCACCAGCACGATGATGAAGATTGCGACGCCGATGGCGATCTTCATGACCAGCGGCGATTGCCCGTAATCGGCGGCGAGGCCATCGGCGATATCGGAGCGGTAGGCGACGAAGTAGAGGGTCGCCAGCGCCGCCAGCGCCCAGGAGATGATGGAGAGCGCTTCTCGCGTCAGCCCCCGGTACATGGCGAGCAGCCCCGAAAGGAGGCAGATGCCGAGCAGTCCCAGATCCAGATAGGTCAACGGCCCAACCATCTTATCAGTCCTCTCCAACCCAACCGGGGCCTTGCCCCCGCCGGCAATTCTCCAGCCGAGGGCAAGTCACACCAACACCAACGTCTCTACCACGATTCCGGCGGATCGGCGGCGGAGCGAGGGATCTGGGATCAGGTTTCGGGGGCTCGCCCGCGAATGGCGAGCGGTGGCTCCCCGGTGTTCTGAAAATCCCTGACCCCTGCCCCCTGATCCCTGAAACCTACCCTAGTATCTCGGCCAGCTGTTTCAAATGCGATATCCGTTGCAAGTCAAGGCGGACGGCCTTGGTATCGATCTCCCCCGCGGCCGGAATGACCGCCCGGCGGAAGCCGAGCTTCTGGGCTTCCTTGAGGCGCAGTGTCCCTTGGGCTGCCGGGCGGATGGCACCCGACAGACTGACCTCGCCGAAGTAGAGGGTGTCCGGCTGGAGCGCGACGCCGGAAAGCGAGGAGACGAGGGCGGCGGCGGCGGCCAGATCGGATGCGGGTTCGGCAATGCGTAAGCCGCCTGCAACGTTAAGGTAAACATCGTGGGTCGCCAGCACGATCCGGCAGCGGGCCTCGAGCACGGCAAGCAGCATCGCCAGCCGGCTCGAATCTGCTCCGACGACGGCGCGACGCGGGGTGCCGAGGTTCGACGGCGTCACCAGCGCCTGGATCTCCACCAGGATCGGCCTGGAGCCCTCGACACCGGCGAAGACGGCCGCGCCCGGATGCATCGATTGACGGTCGCCGAGGAAAAGCTCCGATGGGTTGGCGACCTCGCGCAGCCCCTCCGACACCATCTCGAACACGCCGATCTCATCCGTTGGGCCGAAGCGGTTTTTCATGGCGCGCAGGATTCGGTAGGGCTGGCCCCGGTCGCCCTCGAAGTAGAGCACGGTGTCGACCATGTGCTCGACCACCTTGGGGCCGGCGATCTGGCCCTCCTTCGTCACGTGGCCGACGAGGAGGAGGGCGGCGCCGGTGTGCTTGGCGTGGCGGATCAGCGCCTGCGTCGCGCCGCGCACTTGCGCGACGGTGCCGGGCGCGGATTCGAGCCCGTCCGACCACAGCGTCTGGATGGAGTTCGACGATGACGAGATGCGCGCCCCGCTCGGCATCCAGTGTCGCGAGGATGTTGGCGAGATTGCTCTCGGCGGCGAGGCCCACGGGGGCTTTGGCGCAGCCGAGCCGCTCGGCGCGAAGCCGGACCTGTGCGGCGGCCTCCTCGCCCGTGAAGTAGAGCGCCTTGCCGCCCTTCTGGGCGATGGCTGCGGCCGCCTGCAGCAAGAGCGTGGACTTACCGATGCCGGGCTCTCCGCCGATGAGGATGGCGGAACCGGCGACCAGCCCGCCACCCGTGACGCGATCGAGCTCGGCGATGCCGGTCGGCAGTCGCGGCGCATCGTCAGTGCCGCCCTCGAGGGTTTCGAGCACGAGCCCCTTTCCCTTGGCGCGCGATTTCGGCACGCCCGGCACACTCTCGGCGGCGACCTCCTCGACGAGCGTGTTCCAGGCTTCGCAAGCCGCACACTTGCCGCTCCAGCGCGGGCTAACCGCGCCGCAACTCTGGCAGACATAGACGGTCGATTTCTTGGCCATGGCACTGTGAACTTGAAAGGATCTGCAGGGGCGACCGGCGGTCGCCCTCGTCACTTTACACCCGTGTTTCTAGAGGGCGACCGCAGGTCGCCCCTACATCACCACCCGCCGGACGCGCGGGCCGATGCGGGTGATGATCTCGTAGGGGATCGTACCAGCTTTCGCCGCGAGATCATCGAGCGTCGTCAGATTGCCCATCAGCTGCACAAACCCGCCGCGGCGGACGAGCTCGGGTGGCACCGCCCCGACATCGATCGTGGTCAAGTCCATGGAGATGCGGCCGACAACGGGTGCCGGATAGGCACCAATGTGGGCCACTGCACCATCGTCCGCGCCGTTGTCGCTCAAGCTTCGGCCATAGCCATCGGCATAGCCGATCGAAAGCGTCGCGAGCCGCATCGGCTTGTCGAACCGGCGTTGGGCGCCATATCCGGCGGTTTCGCCGGCTGCCGCCTCGTGCACCTGGAGTATGCGGGCGTAGAGGAACCCCACGGGCTCGACGAGCTCCGCACCCGCCGGGCAGGGAATGCCGCCGTAGAGCGGCATGCCCGGCCGGGCGAGGTCGTAGTGGAAGGCCTGGTCGAGGAACAGGCCGGCGGCGGCGGCGAGGCTCCAGGGGGCTTTCGGGAGTTTACGCGCGAGAGCCTCGAAGCGTTGTCGCTGCTCGGTACTCTTGGCGTCGCCGATGCGATCGGCCCGCGCGAGTTGGGAGAGGATGAGCGTAAGCTTGAAGGCGCTTGTCACATCCGGCCGGGCCGCAAGTGCCTCCACCTCGGCCTCGCCCATGCCGAGCCGGTGCATGCCCGTGTCGAGCTGGATAGCGGCCGGAAGCGCTTGCCCAACGCCCCGGCAATAATCGGCCCACTCCTCGATATCCGAAAGCGAGGCGAGCACGGGTCGCGCCGCGATCTCCGCCACCACGGGCGCCGTGCCCGCTATCAGGCCGTCAAGCACATAGATATTGGCGCGCGGATCGGCGTTACGCACGCGCCGGGCCTCCCCCGGGGTCGCCACGAAGAACGTCCGGCACCCGGCCTCGCCCAGAGCCCGCACGACCGTCTCGGTGCCGAGCCCATAGCCATCGGCCTTGACCACCGCGCCGGTTTCGGACTTCGGCGCCAGCGCTGCAAACCGCGCATAGTTGCGCTTGATCGCTTCCGGCTCGACCACGAGCACGGCTGGCGTTTCCGGTGGGAGAGTGGCAAGCAAGGCAGAATGGCGATCGGCGCTCGTCACCCGGCTACTCGTGCGTCCGGTAGTTCAGCCGCGCCTCGTCCTGCAGATCGCCAAAGCGCGTGATCTGGCCGTTGAACTGCAGCTTCACCGTGCCGGTCGGGCCATGGCGCTGCTTGCCGATAATGACCTCGGCGAGGCCATGCACGCGCTCCATCTCCATCTGCCACTTCTGATACTCATCGGGCTTGCTGATCGGTGGCTCCGTCCGCCCGACATAGTATTCCTCGCGGAACACGAACATGACGACGTCGGCGTCCTGCTCGATCGAGCCCGATTCACGCAAGTCCGACAGCTGCGGCCGCTTGTCGTCGCGCGTCTCGACCTGACGCGAAAGCTGTGAGAGCGCGATGACCGGCACATTGAGCTCCTTGGCGAGCGCCTTGAGGCCGGTGGTGATCTCGGTGATCTCCTGGACACGGCCATCGGAAGCCTTGCGGTTCGAGCCCGCCAGCAGCTGGAGATAGTCGACGACGAGGAGCCCCAAACCCTTCTGGCGCTTGAGGCGGCGTGCTCGAGCGGCGAGCTGGGCGATGGTCAGACCGCCGGACTGGTCGATATAGAGCGGCAGGGAGGAGAGCGTCTCGGCCGCATCGCGCAGCCGGCGGAACTCCTCTTCGTTGATCATGCCGCGGCGGATCTTTTCGCTTGGGATCTCCGCCTGCTCCGACAGAATGCGGGTGGCGAGCTGCTCGGAGCTCATTTCGAGCGAGAAGAAGCCGACGATGGCGCCGTCGACCGCCTTCACCTCGCCGTCCGGCTGCACCTCGCCCTTGTAGGCGCGGGCGATGTTGAAGGCGATGTTGGTGGCGAGCGCGGTTTTGCCCATGGCCGGGCGTCCCGCGATGATGATGAGGTCGGAGTTCTGCAGGCCGCCGAGCTTGGAATCCATATCCCGCAGGCCCGAGGCTAGGCCGGAGAGCCCGCCCTCGCGCTGATAGGCGTTGTTCGCCATCTCGATGGCGCCGAGCACGGCATGCCCGAACGTCTCGAAGCCCTTGCCGAACCGGCCGCGCTCGGCCAGGCCATAGAGCCGCTGCTCGGCCTCCTCGATCTGCACGCCGGGCGTCGCGTCGACCGGGCTGTCATAGGCGACGTTGACGAGGTCCTCGCCGATCAGGATGAGCTGGCGGCGGGTGGCGAGATCGTAGATCGTGCGCCCGTAATCCTCGGTCGAGATGATCGTGGCGGCGGAGGCGGCGAGGCGTGCCAGGTACTGCGGCACCGTCAGGTCGGTCGTGATGGGCGCCGCGTTCTCGAAGAAGGTTCGGAGCGTGATGGGCGTCGCGTGCTTGCCCATCTGGATGAGCTTGGACGCCGTTTCAAAGATTTCGGCGTGGAGCGGATCGAAAAAGTGCTCGGGCCCGAGGAACCCCGAGACGCGGTCGAGCGCCTCGTTGTTGACGAGGATGGCGCCGAGCAGGGCCTGCTCGGCCTCGATGTTGTGGGGCGCGTTGCGGAACGGCAGCGCGTCATCCTTGGCGACGGCATCCGTCGCCTGGGTCTGTCTCTGGGTCTGCATGAGGGCGACGCTAGCTGATTCGATTGGGGCCTCGCGCGGGGCCGGCGCCGGGCGCAAGCGCTGTCCCCGATATCAACACGAAAAAGGAGGCGACACCCGATAGGGTCTTGCCTCCTCGCGAATCGGATCGGCCTTGAGAAGGACTACTCCCCCGCCAGCCTTGTCGCGAATGTCCCGGCCTCGCGGGCTTTCAGGCGGCGCTCTTCCTCGATCATGTAGTCGCGGGTGAGAGGCAGCGTGCCGAGCTTCTTCGACACCTGGATCTGGAAGATCATCAGGCTGCCATGCGGAAGGCGCTCTCGGAGCCGGGAGATAGAACTCCCACATCCGGCAGAATCCTTTCGTCGTGCGTTTCCTTGGCGGTGCCCCAGCTCGGCTGAACATTTGCGCCCATGCCGAAATGTCTCGGCGTAGTGCAACCGCAGAATCTCGACATCGGTGAGTAGAGCCCGTACTTCTCGATCACCGGAATAACTTCGGAGAGCGGCGGAATAAGCCGCCGGGGAAAATGTACTTGGCGATGAAGGGATTGGTGGGGGAGGGACCATCCTGAGCGGCCGATCGATGTGAATGACGGCGACACCGTCCTCGGCCAGCAGCTCCTTCACGCTATCTGAAATAGGTCTTGTAGTGGTCGACCCCACATGCTCGAACATGCCGACCGAGACGATGCTCTCGAAGGGGCCGGGCACGAATGGCGGTAATCTGAAGCTCGAACTCGACACCTTGCCGAGGCCTAGTGCTGGGCCCGCTCGGGGAGAGCTTGTACTGCTCGTCGACAGCGTGACGCCCGTCACTTGTACATTGGCGGTTTTCGCGAGATAGAGGCCCATGCCGCCCCAGCCCGAACCGATGTCGAGCACGCGATGGCCAGCCTTGAGGTCGAGCTTGGCGGCAATGTGCTGCTTCTTCGCGAGCTGGGCGTTGTCGAGGTCATCGCTGCGTGCTCGAAATAAGCGCAAGAATATTGCCGGTCGCGATCCAGGAAGAGGTCGTACAGCTCGGGCGAGATGTCGTGGTGGTGCTTGACGTTCTTCTGCGCCCTCCCGGTCGGGTTAACTCGCTGCGCACGTACAAGCTCGGAGAGCTTGCGGTTTAACGCCCCCCGAGCGCCTTCATCCACTGCGTTGGAGGCATGCGTTAGGATTTCCAGCAAATCACGGAGCGTACCGGACTCTATGGTCAGGGTTCCGTCAGTATAGGCCCGCCCGAACTCGTAGGTTGGTTTGAGCGCCAACCTTCGAGGAAGAGACTTCGTGTGCAACCGTCTTTCAACACGCGGTTGCGCGGCCTGTGAACCAAACTCGTGTGGGCGCCCGTCGGACGTGATGATCCGAAGGAAGCCATGCTGAACGGCCCGTTTTAGCAGTTAAGTCAAAGCAAACACGACAACCCTCTCACTTGCAAAATCTGCCTGCGGCAAATTTACATCAGCCCTGGCCCAATTCGAAGAGGGTTAAATCCAGGATGCTTGGCAGGACTTGTCAAATTCCGCAGCCGCGCGCCACATTCACGGACAAGTCACGATAGGATGCGCAGATGGATCAGGAACAGCCAGTTCGCACTCCCCAGCATGCCGACGAGTGGCGACGTTTGAGAGTATGCGCGAACTCGAACGAGGCCGGAAGGAGCCTCTACGAAGATTTTTTAAACTGGCCGCCATGAGTTTTAGCTGGAACGCGTCGATGGGGACTGCTTACGGTGTCTTAATCCATTACGGATCCGGCGGTTCGAATGGAGTAGTCACAAGTAGTCCTTCTTTGGGTTATATGTGGGTGGCATTCTTCATCTGTCTAATCGCAGCTGTCTACAATCTGGGTGCTCTCCTCGCGTATCGGCACATCTTCCAAGCTTTCCGCGATCTTGCGCTTACGTTTCGCCAGATGAAGATTGATGACGTTACTGCGATACCAAAACTGCTGAACCGAATGATGTTCGGAAGTCAGGGGCCAAGCCGCGCCGGGGGCGGCTTTGGAGTTGACCCGCTGACTGTGATCTTCTTCGGATTTCTGATAATCGTTTGGACGGTTCTGCTGGTCTACGCCGCAAGTTTAACGGGAGGCACTGTCGATTGGCTTATGAAGTGGTTTGGCTAGCTCCAGTCACTTCATCCAGTCGCAGTTTGTAAGGGTTTAGTCCCAGCTTGTTCATGCCGGCGATCCAGCCCGCCACTGCGGTGTGATCAAAGAACCAGTAGTTTCTGAACACTGGTTGCAGGCCGCTACGCCTGCAAATGCCAACAATTTCGCGCGTACCAGAGTTCCGTATCACGTGGTCGAGGTGACCTCCAAAAATTTGAAGGTGCCGGCCCTTCGGTAAATTGCGAACGCTGTTTTCTTGTTGTAGTCTTTGATTACTGCGTCGTAAGATTGCCAATCTGCATAACCAGCCTCGATGCAGTACTGTTTCAGTGTCGACTGAAAACGCTGGTGTAGATTCCTTGCCCCATCCTTGGGCCAGGTGATCCAATCAGTCGTTGCGCCTTGTGCTTGTTTGCAAAATGGAAGCCGGGGTAGGTTCCGGCTGATGCAGAGAAGATGTTTAAGGAGTAATCTCGGTACTGGTTGATCACGGAGTTCTACCACCAAGGAGAGTCGTTCCATACTTTCGATGCTTTCCTGGGGAGTGAAGCCAGCGATCGAATACGGTCCGTTTATGATGACAATGGTGCCTTGTTTCGGAACTATGTTATGCGCACCCCACTCTTGGAAAAGATCGATCTTTAGGTTGAAAAAACCCGGGAAACATAACCACAGCGCTGTTCGCTGTTTGCGCGAAGGGGTGGTTCGATTCTAATCTCTCTGTAAGACCCTCTGCAGTGTAGGCCTTTGCGAAAAGCTCGTTGACGATCGAACCTTAAACCAATCGAGTATTGGCCTGAGGTGCTCCGCGATTGCCGTGTCACCCCCAGAATTGGGTGCGACACTGACGGATGCAATACATCTTCCGGAAAATGTGTTCTGCCTACTCCTTCGCCTCTTCCGCTTCGCCCTCAGCCCCCTCGGCCGGGGCGGCGCCCTCCTCGAAGACATCCTCGGCCGCCTGGCCGATCCCCTCGTAGCTCGGGCCTTCCTCGCGAACCGAGAGCACGTCCTCGCCCCGCGACTGCCGCTCGGCCTCATCCGTCGAGCGGGCGACGTTGAGTGTAACGGTGGTCATGACCTCCGGATGCAAAAGCAGCTTCAGCTGATGCAGGCCGAGGTTCTTGATCGGCTTGTCGAGGCGCACCTGCCGGCGATCGATCGAGAAGCCGCCGGCGGTGACGGCCTCCGCCACATCGCGGGTCTGCACCGAACCGTAGAGCTGGCCGGTGTCGCCGGCCTGCCGGATGATGACGAAGCTCTTCTTGTCGAGCCGGCCGTGGATGCCCTCGGCCTCGACTTTGAGCTCGAGATTGCGCGCCTCGAGCTGGGAGCGGTCGGCCTCGAACCGGGTCAGGTTGTCCTTGGTGGCGCGAAGGGCCTTGCCCTGGGGCAAAAGGAAGTTGCGCGCATAGCCGTCCTTCACTTTGACGACGTCGCCCATCTGGCCGAGGCGTGCGATACGCTCCAAGAGTACGACTTGCATGCTGGGTCTCCGTTCTAGGTTGGGGTGTTGTTGGTGAGAGGCGGCGCGCTCCCCGGTGGTCTGCGGTCGAAACCCAGAACCGGCGCGGCGAGCGCGAAGGTGATGATGAGGAAGGCGACGTAGTAGCCGGCGACAAGCAGCGCCACGTAGGTGAGGATCAGGAGCAGCGGCCGGAGCGGGCGGCCGCGGGTCAATCCGTGAATGAGCGTCAGTCCCTGGAGAACGTAGCCCGCGCCATGGGCCGCCGCGAAGGCGGAGGCGAGGAGGGCGGTCTGGCCTTGCGTGAAGTAGGTGAGCGCCAGGCTCGCCATGAAGGTGAGCGGCATCCAGGAGGGGAACTCGAGCGGCGTCTTCGGCCAGGCGCCAATGGAGCCCACGCGACCGGCGGCCGTGCGCCCCGCGATCCACAGATTGCCGAGCATGATCGCGAGCCAGCTGACGGCCCCCACGACCGGCAGGATCTTCGTCATCAGCTCGAGCACCAGCGCGCTCTCTTCCGGCGGCATGGACTTGCCCGTCAGACCGCCGAGCTGGCTCTGGAAATGCTCGAAGACCTGTTTCAGCGTGTCGCGGTAGCTGGCTTCGTCGGGGCCGATGACCAGGACGTTGGCGGCTCCGAAAGCGCCGGCCATCAGAACGGCGAGGCCGAACATCCGGATCTCGCCCATCGATGGTGAAGCCGCCGAGCGCGCCAGCAGCCCGATGATCAGAACGCACGGGAGACCGAAGATCGCGGCATAGGTCAGCGCCAGCACGGGATGGGCGGCGAGCGCCAGCAGCAGGGAGGCCGCGGCAGCAGCGAAGAGCGCCGCGGCGGGGCCGCGCCAGAGCCCGGCGGCGAGCGCCGGCAAGGGCGTAAAGAAATAGAGGAGCATGGCCAGCGGCAGGCCGGTGATGACGGCGCCAAAAAAGATCGCCGTCACGACGCCGGCGGCAATGCCCGATGTGATCGTCTGGCCCATGGCCGAAGCTGTCCCGCTTGGAGACCGCTCAGGTGCAGCGGGATTGGGCCCGCCGCAACATTCGGTCTCAAAATCAAGAGCGGTTAGGGGCGGGGCGCGCCCGAAGGCAGCCGCCCGCTCCAACCCGAATGTTCGCCGGCGCGCATCGCGCACCGGCCGGTCGTGCCTACTTCAGAACGTAGGGCAGCAGCCCGAGGTAGCGCGCGCGCTTGATGGCTTTCGCGAGCTCGCGCTGCTTCTTGGCTGATACCGCCGTGATCCGGCTCGGCACGATCTTGCCGCGCTCAGAGACGAACCGCAGGATGAGGCGCGTGTCCTTGTAGTCGATCTTGGGCGCCTTATCGCCCGAGAAGGGGCAAGTCTTGCGTCGGCGCTGGAAGGGACGGCGGGCGCCGCCTTGGCTCGATGGCATGCTCATGACGCGTTATCCTCGCCAGGGGGAGAATCGAAGTTGTCGCGGCCACGGCGCGGCGGGCCGTCGCCATCGCGGCCCCGGCCACCCCCGCCACCGCGGAAGTCGCCGCCTCCGCCACCCCGGAAGTCGCCGCCCCCGCCGCCGCGGAAGCCGCCGCCACCGCCACCGCCGCGGAAGTCATCGCGGGGACCACGGGGCCCGCGCCGGTCGCCGCGATCGTCACGGTCGGACTTGCGCATCTGGGCGGAGGGCTCGGTCTCGTGCGCCTCGACCTTGATGGTCAATTGGCGCAGGATATCGGGCGAGAGGCTCATCTGCCGCTGCATCTCGGCGACGGCGGCGTGCGGCCCATCGATATTGTACATCATGTAATGAGCCTTGCGGCTCTTCTTGACCTTGAAGGCGAGCGGCTTCAGGCCCCAATACTCGGACTTGGTGACCTTGGCGCCGAGGCCCTCCAGAACGGTCTGGAAGTCCTTGGCCATCTGCTCGGCCTGGCTCGGGGAGACGTCCTGGCGCGCCAGGAAGACATGCTCGTAAAACGGCATGGTGTGCCTTTCGTTTTCGTTTCCTCCCCTCCGGCGCAAAGCCCCCATGAGCCTCGGAAAGGCCCACGAGCAAACCCAAAGAGCGAAGACACGGGGAAACGAGCGTTGCCGCTCTCCTTGCTCGCGCAAGGTTCCCGTTAAGCCTCCGACCGGAGCGGGTGATGGCAGGGTTTATACAGAAATTCGAGGGCGGGGCAAGGGTAGCCAATCCCCGTTACATTGGTGAGGACGGCGTCGCCCGTTGACGCGTCCGGCACCGCGGGAGCATATCTCGTAGCTATCAGGTTTGATGGCCAACGAGCAGACGAGGCCCCATGACAGCCCAAGTCGCGCCGCGCCGGCAACTGTGTCTCAGGCCGTGCCCGGCAAGTCATCCGATCCGCTGGAAAACTTCCTCCGCCAGTTCCTCACCAAGGCAGCCGATTGGCTACGTGCCGCTGCACGGCGCCGTCCGCTACATCGACGGCGTCACGGCGGTGCTGTGGTACCGGAAGACGCCTTTCCAGATCAGATGTTCGTGGTGCCGCCCAACCACATCATTCCGAGCACACGCATCCAATGTCGACAGCTACGAGGTCTATGTCGGCGGCCAGATCAAGTTCTCGCACTCGGCAAATTCGTGTTCGTCGATGCCGACCTCGAGACGCCGGTCGAGAACGGGCTGCCGGCCAAGCGCGGCGGGATCATTCGGGTCAAGCCCCACGACCTGCACGGCGGGACATTCGGTCCGTCAGGCGGTGTTTTCTACTCCGTGCAGCATTGGCTGAACGGCGTTCAACCCCATTGCGTCTCGGCCGATTACACCGGCGTCGTCATGGGGCCTGAGCACAAGGCCGGTGTGGTCTTTGGCGATGCGGTGTTGAAGGAAACGACTCGCGGTGACCGACGCGGCGTCGCAGGAACCCCCATCAGGGTAAACGTGTCGAGTGCCGACCGTTCGGCATGCGCCGTTTCTCGAATGTTCTACCCGTGAGGCCCGGGCTGTTGGATTTGCGCAACGACCCGCTCACCATGGAAACGCTCTGTTACGAAGAATCGGGGGCTGATACCCGCCGAGGCCTATCAAATCCACAAGCTGTGATATATGCTCGTCGGTGATGCGGTGGACCTGCCGTCCGCCGCCGGCCTCGAGCGTCGCGGCTGCGCGGTGTTCGCGCTCGAGGGAACCAGCAAACGGGAGGCCCCACATGGCACTTATCATTGGCAACGCAACAAGAACAAGCTCATCGGCACGAATGCGGCCGATACCATCCGCGGCCTTGGCGGCAACGACATCCTGATCGGCGGCGGCGGCAACGACCGCATCGAGGGCGGCGCGGGCAACGACAAGATGGATGGCGAGGCCGGCAAGGACACGCTGTTCGGCAACACCGGCAACGACACGATGAAGCGGCGGCACGCAGGACGACCAGGATATTTGGCGGCTCCGGCAACGACAAGATGAACGGCGGCGCCGGCAACGACATCGCTGAAGGGCGATGCCGGCAACGACATGTTCACGCATAGCCTCGGCAACGATACCTATAACGGTGGCGCGGACACGGATACGGTGAGCTTTGCCAATGGCACCCAAGGGGTCAACATCGATTTGGCGCTCTTGACTGCGACCGGCGACGCCGCTGGGGATACGTTCATCTCGATCGAGAAGTTCATCGGCACGGCATTTAACGATGTGTTCCAAGGTGCCGCTGGCGCCATCAACGAGACAGTCACCGGCGGCGCCGAAGACGACTTTCTGAAGGGCGGCGGCGGCGCTGACGTTTTGAACGGCGGCGCGGACGATGACAAACTTCAAGGCGAGGCCGGCAGCGACACCTTGAATGGAGGTAGCGGTGAAGACGAATTGCTGGGAGGCGATGACGCCGACATCCTGAACGGGGGTGGGGGGTCCGATCTGCTGACCGGCGGGCTGGGTGTCGACGTCATGACCGGGGGCCCCGGCTCGCTCCTTTCCGGGGACTCGAACACGTTCATTTTCACCGCGTTGGCCGATTCAGGCGTTGGTGCCGGCCTGCGAGACATCATCACGGACTTCACGCCCGATGGCTTTTTCGTTTTCACCCCCGATGAGATCGACGTTTCCGCGATCGATGCCGATATCAACACTCCCCGTGTTAACGACGCCTACGAATTCATCGGAGCCGCTGCGTTCAACAACGACGGCGTAGGGCCCGGCGAAATTCGTGCTGTTCAGGTGGGTGCCGACACACTTCTTCAGTTCGACGTTAGAGGCGACTTCGACAACATTGTGGATTTCGAGATCCTGTTGACGGGCGTTACAGCCACCGACATCGATGTAAGCGAGTTCGTCCTGTAGGAGGCTTCTGCCTCGACAAACCCTGCGGACCGGCCCAGCGCCCGGCCGCGGGGTTTGTTTTTGCACCGCCGATTTGCCAATCTCCCCACGTGACCGACGCACCCCTCCATGCCGGCCGGCTCGACGACGACTACAAGGCGCTGGGCCTTGCCGCTCGCTGCTGATGGGGGAGCCGAGCTTTGCGCGGCTCCCCTTCGGCTTCTGGACGAGCATTCTCGTCGGCCAGATCAAGCGGAAGCACTACATCTTCGCCTCCGAGGGCAAGACCGTCACCGGGTTCCTGGGCTGGGCGCGCACGAGCGAGGAGGTCGCCGAGCGCTGGCTTCGACCCAGAAGGGCGAGATCACCTTCGCCCAATCCCTCGACGGCGACTGCATCCTCATCAACGCCTGGCTCGCCAAGACCGATCGCAACCAACCGCTTCCTGCTCGACCAGCTCCGCGTCATCGGCCGCGACGGCCGCCTCGTCTATGCCAAGCGCTTCTACAAGGACGGCCGCGTCCGCCCGGTGAAGCTCTCCGTCAACGACGCCGTCGCCGGCCACATCGTGACCAAGGGGCTGAGTAAGGCGTAGGACGATGCGCGTCTCGGGTAAGGGCGACTGGCGATCGAGAAAGTGAAAGCGGGCCGTCCCGACGACCCCATTCGCCACTCACCATGCGCCGCCCGCAGGCGCCAAGCGCCACCTCCCGTCCCTTGACGAACCGGCCGCTCCGTCCTACCTGCCCGGCCAAACAACCACCCCGGAGCCCGCCCATGACCATCGCCTTCACTTTTCCCGGCCAGGGCAGCCAGGCGGTCGGCATGGGCAAGGCGCTCGCCGAGCGGTTTCCCGGCCGCGAAAGCCGTGTTCGAGGAGGTCGACAGCGCGCTCGGCCAAAAGCTCACGGACATCATGTGGAACGGCCCGCAGGAGACGCTGACGCTGACCGAGAATGCCCAGCCGGCGCTGATGGCCGTTTCCATGGCTGTCATGCGGGTGCTGGAGGGCGAGGGCGTCGACCTCGCCAGGCACGTCGCCTGCGTCGCCGGGCATTCGCTGGGCGAGTATTCGGCGTTGGCCGCCGCCGGCACATTTACCTTGGCTGACGCCGCGCGGCTCCTCAGGACACGCGGCCAGGCCATGCAGAAGGCCGTGCCGGTGGGGGAGGGCGCCATGGCCGCTCTGCTCGGCATCGGCCGGGAGGCGGCCGAGAAGGTCGCCGCAGAGGCGTCTGCCAGCGGCGAGCCCTGCCAGGTCGCCAACGACAATGACCCGGCGCAGGTAGTCATCAGTGGCGCCAAGGCGGCCGTCGTCCGCGCCACCGAGATCGCCAAGGCCCATGGCTGCCGCCGCGCGGTCATGCTGGATGTCAGCGCGCCCTTCCATTCGGCGCTGATGCAACCTGCCGCCGACGTCATGGCCGAGGCGCTGGCCGCCGTCCGCCTGCTGCCGCCCAAGGTGCCGATCTACGCCAATGTGCTGGCCGCGCCCTTGAGCGACCCGCACGAGATCCGGGCGAGCCTCGTCCGCCAGGTGACTGGCACGGTGCGCTGGCGGGAGGGCGTCATCGCCATGGCCGCCGGCGGCGTTACCGATGTTTACGAAGTGGGCGCGGGTCGCGTGCTCACCGGCCTCGTGCGACGTATCGTGCCCTCGCTTCAGGGCAAATCCATTGGTACGCCCGAGGAAATCGCCGAGGCCGTGGCGGCCATCACCGGCGCGGCCTAGAGTGCTTCCGGAAAAAGCCTGTCCCGGCGAAGGCCGGGATCCGAAGCGGTTTTCCGAAAAGAAGCACGACAAACCAAGGAATTAGGGTGGTGAAGTGATTCAACGAAAAACGGAAACACCCTAGAGCCGAGTTAGGAAGGTTTTCCAAATGTTCGATTTGACCGGCAAGACCGCGCTCGTCACGGGGGCAACGGGGGGCATCGGCGCGGAGATCGCGCGCGTGTTCCACAAGGCGGGTGCGACGGTCGCCATTTCCGGCCGTAAGGTGGAGGCTCTCGAGGCCCTCGCCAAGGAGCTGGGGGAGCGCGTCCACATTCTCCCCTGCGACCTCGCGGACCGCGCTGCCGTCGGCAAACTCATCGACGAGGCGGTGAAAGCGCTCGGCGGGCGCCTCGACATCCTCGTCAACAACGCCGGGCTCACCAAGGACAACCTCTTCATGGTGATGAAGGACGAGCAGTGGGACGATGTCATCGCCGTCAACCTGACGTCGACGTTCATGCTCTGCCGCGCCGGCACGCGCCATATGATGCGCTCGAAGACGGGCTATGGCCGCATCATCAACATCGCCTCGGTGTCGGGCGTCTTCGGCAATCCCGGGCAGGGCAACTACGCGGCATCGAAGGCCGGCATGATCGGCATGACGAAATCGCTCGCTCGCGAGGTCGCGTCGCGCGGAATTACCGCGAACTGCATCGCGCCGGGCTTCATCCAGACGGCCATGACGGACGCGCTGAACGACAAGCAGAAGACCGAAATCGCGGCCATGATTCCCTCGCAGAAGTTCGGTTCGCCCCTCGATATCGCGGCGGGCTGCCTGTATCTGGCGTCCCAGGAGGGCGGCTACGTCACCGGACAGACGCTGCACATCAACGGCGGAATGGCCATGATCTGAGGCTCGGGAGTAGCCCCCGATGGCCTGTTGTAAGGCCGGAAATCGGGGGTTTGCTCGCTGGCCATGCTCAATATAGTATGTTACCAAGCGCCGGATTTGTGGGGGGCGGAAGGGCCGTTTATCTCTTCCAGGTCTGTACGGAAGGCTTGGTGTTGCGCTACAAGGCGCGACCGCGTAACCGTGCGTCGGGTGAGTGACGCTGACCGTTGAAAAATCTCAGGAAAATCACGAGGCAAGGAAGATACGATGAGCGATGTTGCTGAGCGCGTGAAGAAGATCGTGGTGGAGCATCTGGGGGTCGAAGCCGAGAAGGTGACCGAGAACGCGAGCTTCATCGACGATCTGGGCGCGGACAGCCTGGACACCGTCGAGCTGGTCATGGCCTTCGAGGAGGAGTTCGGGTGCGAAATCCCGGATGACGCCGCCGAGACAATCCTGACCGTCGGCGATGCCGTGAAGTTCCTCGAGAAAAACGCGGCCTGATCGGCGAAGGCCGCCCAGGTCCCCGCGCCGCCGCGGGGATCTGCGGCAGATCAAGTGGGGCAGTGCGTTTCCATGCGACGTACGGTCATTACCGGACTGGGAATGGTGTCGCCGCTGGCTAACGGCGTCGACGCGACCTGGTCGCGTTTGCTCGAGGGCCGCAATGCGGCGGCCCGGGTCTCATCCTTCGAAGTGTCGGACCTTTCCTGCCAGATCGCCTGCCGGGTTCCGCGCGGCGATGGCTCCGACGGCACCTTCAATCCGGATGCCTGGATGGAGCCGAAAGAGCAGCGCAAGGTCGACGACTTCATCATCTATGCGGTGGCCGCTGCCGACCAGGCCATCGCCGATTCGGGGTGGAAGCCCAAGACCGAGCGGGACCAGGAGCGGGCCGGCGTACTCATCGGCTCTGGCATCGGGGGCCTCGAAGGTATCGAGAAAGCCTCGCTGTTGCTGGCTGAGAAGGGTCCGCGGCGCGTCAGTCCCTTTTTCATCCCGGGCCGCCTCATAAACTTGGCCTCCGGCCATGTCTCCATCAAGCATGGGTTGAAAGGTCCGAACCACGCGGTGGTGACGGCCTGCTCGACGGGCGCGCACGCGATCGGCGATGCAGCGCGCCTCGTCATGCTGGGGGACGCCGACGTCATGGTCGCCGGTGGCACCGAGAGCCCGATCTGCCGGCTGGCGATGGCGGGCTTCGCCGCCTGCCGGGCGCTGTCGACGAGTTTCAATCACGAGCCTACGAAGGCCTCGCGTCCCTATGACAGGGATCGCGATGGCTTCGTCATGGGCGAGGGTGCCGGCATCGTCGTGATCGAGGCGCTGGAGCACGCCAAGGCGCGGGGCGCGCGCATCTATGCCGAGATCATCGGCTACGGCATGTCGGGCGACGCCTATCACATCACCGCGCCGGCCGAGACGGGCGATGGCGCCTATCGCTGCATGCGGGCGGCCGTGGAGCGGGCCGGCATCGACCCCTCAGACCTCGACTATGTGAACGCCCATGGCACCTCGACGCCGATGGGCGATGAGATCGAGCTGAAAGCCGTCGAGCGGCTGTTCGGCAATGCCTCCGGCAAGCTCTCGATGTCCTCGACGAAATCGGCGATCGGGCATCTGTTGGGCGCGGCCGGCGCGGTCGAGGCGATCTTCTCGATCCTCGCCATTCGCGACAACATCATTCCACCCACCCTCAATCTCGACAACCCTTCCGTCGAGACGGCGATCGACCTCGTGCCGCATCAGGCCAAGAGAAAGCCGGTCAACACCGTGCTCTCGAACTCCTTTGGCTTTGGTGGCACCAACGCCTCGCTCATCATGCGGCGGCATGCGGCGTAAAGCTTTCTCCTGAACCGAGCCGGCAGGCGAAAGTGGACGCCGCGGAGACGTTTGACTAACGCTGAGACTTAGCGTTCGCCGATCATCGAAGGGGCGCGCAAGGCCATCCTGGCTTTCGCCACAATTAACCCTACGGTGGCGGGGATTCGTGAAAAGGACTGAGGGCCCCGCATGCGGCAGCCGAGAGGATATGCGAGCGCTGTGCGTGGTGAGGGGCCGAGCCTTGGCCTCGAACCGACGACCGGTCATGACCCGCGCACCATGCCACGGAGCCCGAGCGAGCTGCTCGAGCCATCGCGCGCGCCCGGACCGCCGCGCCGCCGGCAGAAGAGCGGTCCGAGAGCGCTCGGGCGCACCGCGCGCGTGCTCAATGGCCTGCTGACGCTGCTCCTCATCGGCATGCTCGGGGTCGGCGGGTTGTTCTATTTCGTGCGCGTCGTCTTCGACCGGCCGGGACCGCTCGAGCATTCGGTCATGGTCGTCATCCAGAAGGGCTGGGGCGTCAACGAGATCGCGGAGCGACTGGAAAGCGAAAACATCATCTCTGATCGCCGCGTCTTCGTCGCGGCTGTCTACTATTTCAGTGCCGGAAAAAAATTGAAAGCTGGCGACTACGGCATCGACAAGAATGCCAGCATTCGTCAGGTGCTCGATACGCTCGTCGACGGCAAGTCCATTCAATACAAAGTCTCGGTTCCAGAGGGCCTGACCAGCTACCAGATCGCCGAGATTCTCAAGCGCGATCCCAACCTCATCGGTGAGGTAACCGAGCTTCCGCCCGAGGGAACGATCCTGCCCGACACCTACCGCTTCGTCCGCAACACGGACCGGCAGGATCTGCTGCGCCGCATGCAGGCCGACCACGCCAAGTTCCTCGAAGCGGTGTGGGGCACGCGCGCACCCGACCTGCCCTTCCAGAACATCGAGCAGGCCGTGATCCTCGCATCCATCGTCGAGAAGGAGACGGGCCGGCCCGACGAGCGCGACCGCATCGCCGGCGTGTTCGTCAACCGGCTGCGCAAGGGCATGCGGCTGCAATCGGATCCGACGATCATCTATGGCGTGACGAAGGGCAAAGGCTCGCTCGGCCGGCCGATCTACAAATCCGACATCGAGGGCGAGACGACCTACAACACCTACAAGATCGACGGCCTGACGCCGACGCCGATCTGTAACCCCGGTCGCGCCGCCATCGAGGCCGTGCTCAATCCGGCCGACACGAAAGACATCTACTTCGTCGCCGACGGCACCGGCGGCCACGCCTTCGCCGAGAGCATCCGCGACCACCAGAACAACGTGCGCAAGTGGCGCAAGATGGAAGCTAAGTTGCGGGCCGAGCAGAAGGTTGCCGCCGCCGAGGCTGCGACCACGACCGCGACGGATGCCGGTGGCGAGCAAGCCGAAGCCTCGGCCGGGCCGGGCGTCCTGACCGAGCTCGATGGCGTCGCCGTCGAAGGCGGCGAAGCCGAGGCTCTCGCGAGCACCGAGGCGGTCGAAACCGCGACGGGGGAGGCCACGGCGGCCGGTACAGTGACCGCCGAAGCGGTAGCGGCCGGCACAACCGACCCGTCCATGCCGTTGCCCGAGCGCAAGCCGTAAGCCTTTCGTGCACTCGCGCCTTGTTCCGAGGAGGCCGCATCGGTAGAGTTGGCAGCCGATGCAGCAGCTCCGCCCTTCGGATTTCCCATGAGCTTGAAAAGCATGACCGGCTTCGCCCGTTCCAGCGGGAGTCGCGGCAATGACACTTGGCACTGGGAGACGAGGAGCGTGAACGGACGGAGCCTCGAGGTGCGCCTGCGCGTGCCGCCGGGCCTCGAGAGCCTGGAAACCCCGGTCCGGGAACTATGTGCCAAGCGGCTCGGGCGCGGCAACTGCAACATTACGCTGACCTGGGAGCGCTCCGCCTCCGGCACGCAGATCCGGCTCAACGAGCAGGCGCTGAAAGACGTGACAGCGGCCATCGAGGTTGCACAAAGCCTCTGCAAGGCGGCGGCGCCGACTCTCGATGGCATTCTCGGCATTCGTGGGGTGCTCGAGGTCGTCGAGGCAGCTGAGAGCGAGGCCGACACCGAAGCTCGCAACAGCCAGATGCTCGCCGATCTCGACAAGGCGCTGGGGGAGCTCATCGCCGCCCGCCGGCGCGAGGGCGAGCGTCTCGAGAAGGTGCTGGGCGGCCAGATCGCAGAAACGGCGCGTTTGACGGCGTTGCTCGAAGCGGCGCCCCAGCGCACGCCCGAGCATGTCATGGGCCGCCTCAAGGAGGCCGTCGCGCGGCTGCGCCAGGCCGGGCCAGACCTCGATCCGGAGCGGCTGCATCAGGAAGCCATGCTGATCGCGACCCGCATCGACATCGCCGAGGAGATCGCGCGCCTCAAGTCCCATATCGAGGAGGCCGGGGTGTTGCTGAGGGCCAAGGAGCCGGTCGGGCGCAAGCTCGATTTCCTCGCCCAGGAATTCAACCGCGAGGCCAACACCATCTGCTCGAAGGCGAGCGATGCGGCGCTGACGCGCATCGGCCTCGACTTGAAGGCGGTCATCGATCAACTGCGCGAGCAGGTGCAGAACATTGAATAGCCCCGATACCATCGCGCGCCGCGGTCTGATGCTGGTGCTGTCCTCGCCTTCCGGCGCCGGCAAGACGACCTTGTCGCGCAAGCTGCTTAGCGCCGATGCCAATTTCACGATGTCGGTGTCGGTGACGACGCGGCCGCCTCGTCCTGGTGAGAAAGATGGGGTCGATTATCAGTTCATCGACCAGGCGCGCTTCGACGATCTCGTGGCGAGGGGTGAGCTGCTCGAATGGGCGACGGTGTTCGGCAATTCCTACGGCACCCCGAAAGCCCCTGTCGAGGCAGCTCTCGCCCGAGGCCGCGACGTGCTCTTCGACATCGACTGGCAGGGGACGCAGCAGATCCGCGCCCGCATGGGGGCCGACGTGGTCGGCGTGTTCATACTGCCCCCGAGCGCGGCCGCACTTCGCGAGCGGTTGCTCAAGCGCGCACAGGACAGCGCCGAGGTGGTGGCCAAGCGCATGGCGAAAGCCTCCGGCGAGATCAGCCATTGGCAGGAATACGATTTCGTCTTCGTCAACGACGACATCGAGCGCTCGTTCGCCGCCTTGCAGGCGATCGTCGCCTGCGAGCGCATCCGCCGCACCAGACGCGAGGCGGGGTTACTCGATTTGGTGCAGCAGCTACAGCGGGATTTGTAGGAACTTGATGATCATGCCGCGTGTGTTGAGTTACAAGTCTGTTGAAGCTCGAAGCGGCGTTGCAATTTCGACCGGCTGGAATTTGACCTCTCAGCAATTGACTGTGTGCCTTTGGCCGGCCCTCTCCCCAAAGGAGGGGGCCCGCTACGGAGGGTTCGCGGGCGGGTCATGGGATTAGTTTGCGGCGACAATTGCGAGACTAAATCATGGTAGACAGCATCTACGACATCCTGATCATCGGCGGCGGACCGGGGGGCTATGTGGCCGCCATCCGCGCGGCCCAGCTCGGCTTCAAGACAGCTGTCGTCGAGCGCGAGCATCTGGGCGGTATCTGCCTCAACTGGGGCTGCATCCCGACGAAGGCGCTGCTGCGGACATCCGAGGTCTATCACCTCGCAACCCATGCGAAGGACTATGGACTGACGATCGATGGCAAGGTCGGATTCGATCCTTCGGCGATCGTCAAACGGTCGCGCACCGTTTCCGGCACGCTCAACGGCGGCATCGGCTTCCTGATGAAGAAGAACAAGATCGACGTCATCTGGGGCGAGGCGAAGATCACGAAGTCCGGCGAAGTCGCGGTTGGCCCGTCCTTGAAGCCGGCGATGCAGCCGCAGCATCTGGTGCCCAAGGGTGTGCTGCCGGCCGGCACCTACAAGGCCAAGCACGTCATCATCTCGACCGGCGCGCGACCGCGCGTGCTTCCGGGCATCGAGCCCGACGGCAAGCTGATCTGGACGTATTTCGAGGCCATGGTGCCGCCCACCATGCCGAAATCGGTCATCGTCATGGGGTCGGGTGCCATCGGCATCGAGTTCGCTTCGTTCTACCGGACGATGGGTGCCGAAGTGACGGTGGTCGAGCTGCTGCCGCAGATCCTTCCGGTCGAGGATGCGGAGATCTCGGCGCTGGCAAGCCGCGCCTTCCAGAAGCAGGGCATGAAGATCCTGACCGGCGCAAAAGTGACGAAGGTCGAGAAGAAGGCGGACGACGTCGTCGCAACGATCGAGCTGGGCAACGGCAAGATGGAAACGCTCGCGGCCGAGCGGCTGATCTCGGCGGTCGGCGTCGTCGGAAACACCGAGGGTCTCGGCCTTGAGGCGCTTGGCGTAAAAGTCGAGCGCGGCACCATCCTCACCGACGGGCTCGGCCGCACGAACGTCCCCGGCATCTACGCCATCGGCGATGTCGCCGGCGCGCCGATGCTGGCGCACAAGGCCGAGCACGAAGGCGTGGTTTGCGTGGAGGCCATCAAGGGGCTCGACGCACACGCGCTCGACAAGCTGAAAATCCCCGGCTGCACCTATTGCCATCCCCAAATCGCCAGCGTGGGTCTCACTGAAGCCAAGGCCAAGGAGAAGGGGATCGAGGTGAAGATCGGCCGCTTCTCCTTCCGCGCCAACGGCAAGGCGATTGCGCTCGGCGAGCCGGAAGGGCTGGTCAAGACCATGTTCGACGCCAAGACGGGCCAGCTGCTGGGCGCGCACATGATCGGCGCCGAAGTGACCGAGCTCATCCAGGGCTTCGTCATCGCCATGCAACTCGAGACGACCGAGGCGGAGCTGATGCACACCGTCTTCCCGCATCCGACGCTGTCGGAGATGATGCACGAGAGCGTGCTCGAGGCCTATGGGCGGGCGATACATACGTAGGCGGAACGATGACTTCTGCGTTGACAGTGCGGGTCGGCGCGGATCAAGGTTGGTTATGGTCAAAGAGCAGGGTCAGATGCTCAGGTCGACACTCATCGCTCTTGCGCTTCTCATCGTGGGCGGTGGTTCCGCACATTCCGACGACGGCAAGCTCCGCCGGTTCGGCGCCACCGTCGACATTATCGCCAATGACGAGAGCCGGATCATCGCCGGCGGCGCCAAGGCGAGGGTCGGGGGTAAGGCCGGCGGCGATGTCTGGCTCGGCGGCGCCGAAGTGACGCTCGACGCGGAGGTGGCCGGCAACGCCCGCGTCGCCGGCTCGACGGTTGCCATCACGGGGCCGGTTGCGGGCGATCTGCTGGCGGCGGGCGCCATTGTCGATGTGAGCAACCAGACGACCGGTTCTGTCCGTGTGATGGCGGCCCGCGCGACCATCGCGGGAACCGTGACAACCGACCTCGATGTTTCCGCCGCGACGGTCGAGGTGGCGCCGGGCGCTTCGGTCACTGGCGCGACGAAGATCGACGCGGCCCGCGCGACAGTCGCGGGCGTGCTCGGCGCACTCGATCTGCGGGCACGCTCGGCGCGCATCGACGGCACGGTCTTAGGACCGGCCTCGATCACCGGCTTCGACATCGTCATCGGTCCTTCAGCGCGCTTCGCCGGCGACGTCACGATCTATTCGAGCGCGGAGCCCAAGATCGATGCGGCGGCGGAGATCAAGGGCAAGCTGTGGGTGAGGCCGCTGAAAAATTCGCCGATGATGCTCGCCTATCGTGATGGCGGCATCCTTGCGCGTGCCCGCATCGCCTTGATGATCGCGGCTGGTGCGCTGCTCGCTGGGCTGTTTTTCCTCTGGCTCGGTCGCGGCGCCGTCGAGGATACCATCGACCGGCTGGTCGAGGAGACCGGTTGGAGCGGTTTTGTCGGCGTGCTGACCCTGATCATCCTCCCGCTCGCCGTCGGACTTCTTATGGTGACGCTCGTCGGCGCGCCGCTTGGGCTGTTCGTGATATTGGCGTTGCCGCTGATGCTGCTGCTTGGCCTCGCGGCGGCCGGTTTCGGCGTCGGCGAATTCCTGCTGAACCGCACGGGCGAGCCGCGGTCCACGGGCGCCCGCATGTTGATGCTGCTCGTCGGGCTTGTCGCGCTGGCGGCACTGGGCCTCATACCCTACGCGGGACCCGCGATTGCGGGACTTGCGACGATCTTCGGCTTCGGCGCCGTGCTGCGCGCCATTCGCGGCCGGTTAAGGCCGGCGCCCGAGCTCTGATGACCGGAGCGGCGGCGGCGTGGTAGTCTGCATCCCATGGTAACGCTCATTGATCTGAAGGACCGCCCTCGCCACCCCGAGAAAGAGGGGCGGCCCGAGACGCCGTTGCTCAAGAAGCCCGCCTGGATCCGCGTCAAGGCACCGGCCGGCCCGGTCTATGGCGAAACGCAGAGGATCGTGCGCGAGCGCGGGCTGCACACGGTTTGCGAGGAGGCCGGCTGCCCCAATATCGGCGAGTGCTGGTCGAAGAAGCACGCGACCATGATGATCATGGGCGATACCTGCACGCGCGCTTGCGCATTCTGCAACGTCAAGACGGGCCTGCCGGGGCCCCTCGATGCAGACGAGCCACGGCGCGTCGCGGAAGCCGTGGCCGCACTCGGGCTCTCGCACATCGTCATCACCTCCGTCGATCGTGACGATTTGGCCGATGGCGGCGCGGCGCATTTCGCGGCCGTCATCCGGACCATTCGCGCGGCGGCGCCCGGCGCCACCATCGAGGTGCTGACACCGGATTTTCTGCGCAAGGATGGCGCGCTCGAGGTCGTCATCGCGGCGAAGCCCGATGTCTTCAACCACAATCTGGAGACCGTGCCGTCGCTTTATCTGAACATCCGACCGGGCGCTCGCTACTACCACTCGCTGCGCCTGCTGGATCGCGCCAAGGCGCTCGACCCCCAGGTGTTCACTAAATCCGGGATCATGGTCGGGCTGGGTGAAGAACGGAACGAGGTGCTGCAGGTAATGGACGACCTGCGCTCGGCAAACGTCGATTTCCTGACCATCGGCCAGTATCTGCAACCCAGCCGCCGCCACGCCGCGATCGAGCGTTTCGTGACGCCGGAGGAGTTCGAGGCCTTGGCCAAGATCGCCACCGCCAAGGGGTTCCTGCTTGTCTCCGCGAGCCCGCTCACCCGCTCGTCACACCATGCCGGCGAGGACTTCGAGCGGCTTAAGGTCGCCCGGCAGGCGTCAGGGCGATAGGCTAGGGTGTCAGACGACTCGTGGCTCCCCATATCTCAATCGACATGCGCACCTACAAAACCCAGCGAAAAGTCAAACACAGCGCCGCCGAGATGTTCGCCCTGGTGGCGGATGTCGAGCGATACCCCGCCTTCGTGCCGCTGTGCCAGGATCTGCGCATCCGGGATCGCCGGCCGGCGACGGAGCGCGAGGTTCTGACGGCCGACATGACGGTCGCCTACAAGATGTTCGCCGAGACCTTCAAGAGCCGGGTCACGCTCGACCGTCCCGGCCAGACGATCCTCGTCGAGTATCTGGACGGCCCGTTCCGGTCGCTCGAAAACCGCTGGCGGTTCCGCGATCTGCCCGGCGGCGGCTCGGAGGTCGACTTCTACATCGCCTATGCGCTCAAATCCTTCGCACTCGATCTCCTCGTCGGCAGCGTGCTGGACAAGGTCTATCAGCGCATGGTCGAAGCCTTCGAGACGCGGGCCAATGCGATCTATCGCAAGGCGCTGGCCAGTTCAGTTTAGAGTGTAGGCCGTTTCGCCAGCATGGCGGCAATCCGGCAGAACTCGGCGACACTCAATTGCTCGGCGCGCTTTTCGGGATCGATGCCGCAATCCGACAGAAGTTGCTGTGGGTCGGCCACCAGCTGGCGCAGCGAGGCTCTGAGCATTTTCCGGCGCTGGCCAAAGGCGGCGGCCGTGAGCTTGCCAAGCGCCGTGCTCGATCCGGCGGGGAGGGGAGTTGCCCGTGGTGTCAGGCGGATGACGGCCGAGTCGATTTTGGGCGGCGGCGTGAAGGCCTGGGGCGGCAGCGTGAAAAGGATCTTCGCCTGCGTGCGCCATTGCGATAGCACGGACAAGCGGCCATAGGCCTTGCTGCCCGGCGCGGACGCGATGCGCTCCGCCACTTCCTTCTGGAACATGAGTGTCAGGCTTTCGTACCAGGGCGGCCAGGGTTCGGTCGTGAGCCAGCCGACGAGCAGCATGGTGGCGACGGAGTAGGGAAGATTGGCGACGACGGTGGCTGGACCCGTCACGAGGGCCGCCATGTCGACCTCGAGCGCGTCGGCTTCGATGACGTCCAGACGGCCGGGATAGCGCGCGGCGATTTCGGCGAGCACGGGCAGACAGCGCCGGTCGCGCTCGATGGCGACGACGCGCTCCGCGCCCTCGAGAAACAGCGCACGTGTCAGGCCACCCGGGCCTGGCCCAATCTCGACGACCGTGCGGCCTTCAAGCGGCCCCGCCGCACGCGCGATGCGCCGCGTCAGGTTGAGATCGAGAATGAAGTTCTGCCCGAGGCTCTTTTTGGCAGCGAGATCGTGGGTGGCGATCATCTCGCGCAGTGGCGGCAAGCCATCGGGCGTCATGGGCTGCGAGCGCGGTTGCGCGCCAGGCGCGCGGCAAGCTCCAGCGCCGCCACGAAACTCTCGGGCGAGGCCGTGCCGGTGCCCGCGATATCGAAGGCGGTGCCGTGATCGGGCGAGGTGCGCACGAAAGGAAGGCCCAGCGTGACGTTGACGCCAGTATCGAAGGCGAGCGTTTTCAAGGGGATCAGGGCCTGGTCGTGATACATGGCGATTACGGCATCGTAGCTCTTGCGGGCTGCGGCATGAAAGAGCGTGTCGGCGGAATGCGGGCCGGTTGCCTTGATGCCGCGCGAGACGAGGGCTTCGACGGCGGGCCTGACGATCTCCTCATCCTCCCGACCGATGCTGCCGCCTTCGCCCGCATGCGGATTGAGACCGGCGATGGCGAGGCGAGGAGCGGCAATCGCGAAGTCGCGGTGCAGGGCAGCTGCGGTGATCTCCGCCACGGCCACGATGCGCTCGATGGTGAGCGCCGCCGGGACATCGCGCAGCGGGATGTGAACCGTTGCAGGCACGACGCGGAGCTCGTCGGAGGCCAGCATCATCACGGGGGTCGCCGGACGATGCGTCGCGCGCTCGGCGATCTCGCCCAGGAATTCCGTATGGCCCGGATGCGTGAATCCCGCCTCATAGAGCGTCTTCTTGGCGATCGGGTTTGTCACGACCGCGGCCGCCCGGCCGGCGAGGGCGAGCCCAGCGCCTAGCTCGATCGCGGCGAGCACGGCGGCGGCGTTGGCTGGATCGGGCGAGCCGGGCACGACGGGCACTGAAAGCGCAATGGGCAGCACGGGCAGCGCGCGTTCGAAACATGCTGATGCATCATCGATGGTCGCGATGCGCTCGACGGCGATCGGGATCTTCAGTCCGCGCGCGCGTTCGATGAGCAGCGCAGGGTCGGCGACGACGGCGAATGCGGAGAGTTTGCGCCGCACGCGCTGGGCATAGGCCATGAGCGTGATGTCGGGCCCGATGCCAGCGGGCTCTCCCATCGTCACGGCGATCGAAAGATGGGTACTCCGGCCGCTACTCGGCATCGCATTGCCGCGTGGCGCGCGCGCCGTTGCGGTATTCGATGAAGGCGGCGCTGCAAAGATCGCTCATGAGGCCCTTCGAGAGCCCAGCGAGCTTCGAGTTTTCCATCTTGCTCTTCACGGCGCTGCGCTGGACCTCGGAGGCCTCGATCGTGTTACGCCCGCAGACGGCGTAAATCTGAACGCCACTATCGCCGGCCGAGTCCTCAGCGACGAACACGGGCGGCGTCACCATGCCCTTCTCGGCGCTGGCCAAGAGAGGACGAACCTCGGCCGGTAGATTGGTCAGCCGGACATTGCCGAGGTTTCGGTGCTTGGCATTCTCGGCCGACTTGGCGATCAGCGCCATGTTCGCGCAGCCTTGGGCCTTCGCGCGGAGCTGATCGGCCTCGTCAAGTCGTTGGGCCATCAGTTTCTGGTTGAGCTTGCCCGGCATCAGCAGTGTGACGCGCTGCAACTGCAACTGAACCTCGTCGCCGGCGGGCTCTGCGGCGGCCTCGCCGTCTGCGGGCTTGGTGGTTGACTGTGTCGTCAATGCCTCGTCGATCTCGAGCTGGCCGACGGAAGCCTCGCCGCGGAACTTGCGCGCCAGCACCCGCTGCCAGGAGATGCGGGTGCGGATGTGCTGCTTGAACGAACCTGGCTTGACCCCTTGCGAGGTAAGTCCCTGCAGGAACTCTTTCTCGCTGACACCTTGCCGTTTGGCGATGTCGCCGATCTGCTCGCCAACCTCGACGTCATCGGCCAGTACGTCCAGGCGCTTGGCCTCCTGCAGCTTCAACTTGTCGCCGACGATGAGGGCCAGCGCCTTGTCACGCATCTTGGGCCGCTCCTTGGCCAGCATCTGGCCCCTGAGGCCGTTAAGCGTCGCGCGCTCCTTGGCGATGAACTTCTGCTGGAGGGCCTTGATTTCCCCTTCGCTCGCCTGCCGCTCTTTCAGAGTTGGGTCCTGCGCGAGGGCGAACTTGATGAAGCGATCATTTTGCGTTTTCTTCATCCGATCGAACTCGGACTTCATACGGCCTTGGACCCGTTGATTGACGGAGTCGTCGCTCAAGATCATCAGCGCAATGCGTTGGTTGACGTCAAAAGCTGTGATCGGCTCATCGTTGACGATGGCGAGGATCGCCTGCTCGTTCTCGGCATGGGCAGGACCCAATGCGCCGGCCGCTGCCATGAGCGCCAGCGCCAGGACAGCCACACTCCATATCATCCGCGACATGCCTGGGCTCCGGGCTTTCGGCCGTGATTCGTTGGATCTGATCATAACGGCGAACGGCCAAAGCCCATAACAGCAGCCGAGGATGGCGATACGGTGGCGAATTCCACGAGGCGGATCAGGCCGTTAGCCCGGCCGGTTTAGCCAGGCTAGTGGCCCGTCGCGCCAAAATCGCATGCTCGCCGGGCGTCCGTCCGATTTTGGCGCGACATGAGGGCCACTAACACTATCATGAGCTTCGTGTGGCGTTCATCGCGCCATCGTTGACTCCGACCGTGCAGCGCTACTGGTCAACTATGGCGCGACGCCACACTAGCCCTTATCCTCGTCGGCCGAGTTGGAGCCGATGGAGTCGGTCGTGAAGGACGATCCGCCGAGATTCTTCAACTCGATGCGCAGGATGACCGACTGGTCGGGCTCGATCTCGCGGTCCTCGATGAAGGTTTCCCTGTAGACGACCGATAGGGCGAAGCACTCGTCAGCGTACTTGACGCCAATGCTGTCGCTGATCGTCTGATCGAGATCGAGATTGTAGCGCAAAGATGCCAAGGCCGACCACCGCTCGGTCAGCTCCAGCGCCAGATTGCCCGAGACTTCCTGGTCCTCGCGCTCGACGCCGAGCTGGTCAGTCGAATGATCGAAAGCATAGAGCACGGAGCCCGAGACGGGGCCGACATTGAAGGCCGCGCCGAGATCCTCGCGCTCAAGGTCGTGCGTTTCGTTGTCGATGCGGGTCTGGGCGACCAGGCTCAGATGGTGCGTGGGGGCGAAGTACAACCCGGCGACATAGTCGGAGTCGTCGGTTTCCAAGCCCGTGTCATCGCCAAACGAGTTCTCGCCGGACAGATGCTGGCTCTGGCCGGCGACCATCCGGACCGAGCCGCCGTTGTTGAGCTGCCAAGTGTACTGCAGTCCGTAGTTGAGGCGCACGCCGGTCTCGATCCGGTCGTAGCCCGAGAACTTGTCGATATCGAACAGCAGCGTGTCGTCGAACACGAGGCTCTGCGCATCCTCGTTGGGCACCGGAATCTGCTCGACGTGATCGGGGCGCGCGATGACCTGCACGACCGGCTCGAGAACGTGGGCGCCCCACTCGGTGTGGGCAACGAAGGGATATTGGTACTGCAGACCAGCACCGACCTGCCCACGGGTAATGTAGTCTTCCGTCGTCTGCACGCCGGTCGTCTCATCGATCACGTTGGAGACCGCGTAGGCATCGCCCCGCGCATAGGCAAAGGGCGTATAGACCTGACCCAACCCATCGATCATCTGCCGGCGCCAATTCACCTCGGCGATGAAGCGGTTCGTATCGGTGCCATTGTCGCGTGACAACGCCAGGGCGTTCGCATCGAACGAGAGCTCGCCACCCAGGATCGGCGCATCGACGATGTAGTGATAATCGATGCTCGGATGTGCCAACGACTCCGCGTTGGAGGTGTCGTCGGTGAGCAAGCCGCCGAAGTGATAGATGTTGGCTCCGAAATAGTTCCTGAGGCTTTGACCGACGAGATAACCCTGCGAGACGCGGTCGGTCCGCAGCACGTTGTCGAGGTCGTAGAAGCGGCGGAATGTATCGTCGCTCTCGACAGTCACATCCCAGCCGGTATTCCAATAGGACCCAAGCTCGAAATCACCCTTCGTCACGACGCTGCCGCGGAACTCGTTGTCAAGGTTCGAGGACCCGGCCGTGACTTCGTCGTCGTCATTCTGGTGAATGCCGGCGAGGTCCACCATGTAGGTGCCGTTGGCGATACGGTGCCGGAAGATGGCCCGGTAGAGCGTGCCCTCCTTGCTCGTATAGCGGTTCCGGAAGGTCACATCCATGTTGGGTGCGAGCTCCCAGAAATAGGGGATCTCGATCTCGGTGCCCAGACGCTCGCTCTGCGAGATGGAGGGAGCAAGGAAGCCCGACCGCCGCTTCACCGAGGGGTCGGGGCTGTAGAAGTAAGGCACCCATAGGATCGGCATGCCCAGCACGTCGAAATAGGCATCCTCATAGTAGAGGTTCCCTTCCGAGCGCTGGTGCGTGATCTTGCCCGCCCGGATGCGCCAGAGGGGCGGGTTGTTCGGGTCGCCCATGCAGGGTTTGCAGGGGGTGTAGACGCCTTGCTCGAACACGGTCGTTTCGGCGTCCGTGCGCTGGGCGCGGGTGGCGGCGATCCGCGCGTCATCGCTTGTGACGACCTTGAGGGAAGAAATGAACCCGTCGCGGAAGTCGTCGGTCAGAGTAATGTGATCGGCGTTGATGACCGCGCCATCCGGCTCCTTGATACGGACGTTGCCATCCGCGGTCAGCGTGTTGGCGCCCTGGTCATAAATCACCTGGTTAGCGAGCAGCGTGTAGTTGTTGTAGTAGATCTCAACATTGCCCTTGGCGGTGACCTTGTTACCTGTGTTGTCGTAGACGAGCTCATCCGCTTGCAGAAGCATCGGCTTGGAAGCGTCTTTGTTGACTTTGCTCTGCGGCGAGACGTCGAGCAGGTTTTCCTGGGCGGATACCGTGGGCGTGAGCGAAACAAGCACGAGTGCGCAGACAAGCAGCATCGACGAGCTGGTCACGTGGCGAAGCCACGACCACCTCGCCGGTGTGCGTTCCGCACACACCGCCGTTCTGCCCCCCATGCGCACTACCCATCCTCCTGGTGCAAGAGTACCGTCAGCGACAATAAGCTTGCAACAGCCGTAGGTACCCAGGCCGCCACCCACGGTGCCGTCAAACCTGACACCCCAAGCTGGCGGGACGCCTCCGCAACGATAAAGAATCCGAAGCCTGCCATGAGCCCCACGACAACCTTAGTCTGTATCTTCCCCATCCGGAATGCTCTCAGGGACACAGTGGCCGCCAAAATGACCATGGCGGCGAGCAGCAGTGGACGGCTTTTCATAAGCTCGTACTGAACCTTATAGCGCGTGGCCTTGAGGTCCGCGCGCTCCGCCAAGGCGATCGCCGCCGGCAGCTGCAGGAACGAAAGGGCGTAGACCGATCCGAGCGCGTCACCGGCCTCTGCAGGGGTCAGGTAGGTGGAGAGTTGATAGCGCGCGAAATGCTCGGGTTTCTGACCGACCCGGCTCACCCAGGCGTCTTCCATTTCCCAGAATCCGTCGCGCAGCGTGGCCTTTGCCGCATCGATATGCTCAAGAAATGCATTGTTCCGGTCGAATTGAATGGCGCTGACGTCGGCGAGCGACAAACCGCGCTCCGTTGCGAGCCCCGCACTTATAAGCGAGGGGCCGTCCGCGCCGTTCTGCCTTAGCCAGGAGCCGGCATTCTTCGTCTTGAGCAAACTCTGCTCACGGCCCAGCAGCTCGGCCTGCATGGCTTCGGCCCGGGCACGCGTCGCGGCCGCCAGCGGGTTGTAGAGATAGTTGGCGGCGAGCCCGATCAGGACGGCGGCGACAATGCCCGGCAGCATGAATTGCCACACCGACACGCCTGCCGCCCGCATCACGACGAGCTCCGACGAGCGGGCAAGCATGAGAAGCGCGCCGATCGAACCGGCGAGCGCCGCGAAGGGCAGAGTGAGCTCGGCGTAGGAGGGGCCGCGCAGGATCGCGATGGTGAGAAGCGAGCCGAGCGGAACGCCGCCGGTTTTCCCCGAAACCCGCAAGAGCTCGACCATGTCGACCATTAGGATGATCGCAAAACAGAGCATGTAGACGAGCAGAATGCCCAAGGCGAACTTGATCGCCACGTAGCGCCAGAGCCGTCCGGGCAGCCTCATGCCGGCCTCCCATGTGGACGGTTGGCCGGGGCAGCGCGGCTGCGTAAGCGCAAGCGTGGGAGCTTCGCTGCCAGCCCATCGAACACATTCGACAGCCGGGAAGGCGCGCGCGGCGTCATGTTGCGCCAAGCCGCTGCCGCCGCGAGCCCGATGGCACCCAGCGGGAGGGCATAGACCAACGACACCGCCCATGCCTCGAGCGTCGACAAGTTCATCGCGGCAAAGCCCAGCACGCGAAGCCCCACCGCAACAGCGAAAGCCGCAATGAGGCTCTTGATCCGCCCCTGCCGAGTGGTCCGGGCCTGGCCGATGAAGGCGATGGCGATGGCGACGAAGGCGAGTGGATACAGAGGGCTCGCAAAGCGCTCATGCAACTCGGAGCGGAAGCTGCCGGGGTTGATCTTGTAGAGGGGGTCGGCTGGGTCAGGGGCGATGAGATCGACAGTCGTACGCGCCCTTGGTTTCAGGACCTCGGCGGCCTCCTTGGGTCCGAACTGCTTCAGATCGACGACGTAGTTGTCGAAACGGATGATGCTCGACGCCTTCTCCTTGCGTTGGCGTCTGAGAATGTGCCCGGTCTCCATGACGAGCAGCGCCTGGGAGCCGCGCTCCAGAATGCGGCCGGTTTCGGCGAGATAGGTGATCGATTGCTTGGGATCGCTCTCGTCGCTCATGAGCAGGCCGTAGAGCCGGCCCTCGGCATCGCGGTCGCGAATGTGAAAGGTGAGGCCGGGCTCGGGACTCGAGAACTCGCCCGGCTGCAGCACCTGGGCGATGAGGTCGGTCCGGACCTTGACGATGAAGTCTTGGAGCGTGCGCACGCTCCACGGCAGCACGAAGTGGTTGCCGATCAACACGACGAAGGCAACGACCGAGGCGAGCGCCACTAGTGGCCGGGCGAAGCGCCAAATGGAGGCGCCGGACGCCGTCATGACGATGAGCTCGCTGTCGCCATTCAGCCGGTTGAGCGTGTGCAGGGCCGCGATCAGCACCGCGATCGGTGCGATGAGCGCCATGAGATTGGGGATCGCAAGAAGCGTCATTTTGATGAAAACGAAAGCGTCCTGGCCCTGCGAGGTCAGCAGCGTGAGTTGCTTGAGGGCTGTCGCGATCCACACGATTCCAGTCAGCGATAGCAGGACCAGCAGAAAGGCCCCTGCTGCCTGTCGAAACATGTACCGGCCGAAAAGGCTCATGATGCTGCCGCGATCCCCTGCCGCCTTCTGGCCTAACCCCTTGCCAGGACGTGCGACTTTCCCCTGGCCGCCACCATACAGCCGGGAATGTCGGAATTCGGGCGGGAATGCGCGCGTGATCCCCAACTTTTGTGTTTCGGGATCAATCGCGTCGGCGGGGCCACAGTTGATCAGGTGGGCTCGAGCAGCTTATTGATATGGTGAGAGTTCTCCTCGTCCTGATCCCGACCGACCGAACCGGGCCGAAGCACGTTTGCAAACGGCTCCCGCCATCCCAATGCGAGCCCCCATGATCACCGATCTTCCTTCCGTGCGCTTCACGGGTCTCGACCCCGCCGGCGCTGAGACCGTCGTTCTGCTGATCGAGCCGGAGCTGGCGCTCGGCTCCCAAGCCCGCGCGATCGACAAGAAGGCCGGTGGCCAGCTTACGCGCGCAGCGAAGTCCGCTAGCTTTAACGGCAAGCGAAAGACCGTGGCCGAGGTGCTCGGCGCGAGCGGGGTCGACCACAGCCGCATCCTTATGGTCGGCCGCGGACCCAGCGCCGGCGCGTCGAGCCAAGGCCTCATCGACCTCGGCGGCCAGATCATGGCCCTGCTGCAGGCGCGCAAGTCTGCCAAGGCGACGGTCGTGGCCGAAGGCGCCTCCGGCAGCCTCGATGCCAACGAGGCCGCGGATCTGGCACTGGGCCTCTTGCTTCGCGGCTACGTCTTCGACCGCTACAAGACAAAGCGGGAAGAGGGGGAAGGCGCCGCTCCCCGGCCGGCGATCACCATTGCCGTCAAAGCGCCGGACGCTGCCGCCGAGCAGTTCGAGCGGCGCAAGGCGCTGGCAGATGGCGTCACGATCGCGCGTGATCTCGTCAACGAGCCGGCCAACGTACTTGGTCCCGTGGAGTTCGCCGAGCGGGCCGCCGAGGTGGCCGAACTCGGCGTCGAGGTCGAGGTGCTCGATGCGGAGGCCATGGACGCGCTCAAGATGCACGCGCTGCTGGGCGTGGCCCAGGGCAGCGTCCGGCCGGCCCGCATGGTCATCATGCAGTGGTTCGGCGCCGAGAACCGGCGGCAGAAGCCGGTGGCCTTCATCGGCAAGGGTGTCGTCTTCGACACCGGCGGAATCTCCATGAAGCCTGCCAAGGGCATGGAAGACATGAAGGGCGACATGGCTGGCGCGGCCTGCGTCGCCGGCCTCATGCACGCGCTCGCGGCTCGCAAGGCGCCGGTCAATGCGTTGGGCGTCATCGGCTTGGTCGAGAACATGCCCGACGGCAATGCCCAGCGACCCGGCGACATCGTCCGCTCGATGTCCGGCCAGACCATCGAGGTCATCAATACAGATGCCGAAGGCCGCCTCGTGCTGGCCGATGCGCTCTGGTACGTCCAGGAGCGCTTCAAGCCGAAGATGATGGTCAACCTCTGCACGCTGACAGGGGCTATCATGGTGGCACTCGGCAAGGAGTATGCCGGGTTGTTCTCGAACAACGACCGGCTGGCCACCTGGCTCGAGGAGGCGGGGGCCGCGACAGCCGAGAAAGTCTGGCGGATGCCGCTCGACCCGGCCTACGACAAGGAGATCGACACCAAGAACGCCGACATGAAGAATGTCGGCGGGCCCTATGGCGGGGCCTGCTCAGCGGCCGCCTTCCTCAAGCGCTTCGTCGGCGATGTGCCCTGGGCCCATCTCGACATCGCCGGCACCGCCATGGGCTCCAACCGCAGCGACACGAATGAGGGTTGGAGCAGCGGCTGGGGTGTCCGGCTGCTCGACCGGCTGGTGCAGGATCACTACGAGAGTTGATGTCGGACGAAAGAATCCTAATGGCCGTTAGGATGTGAAAACAGCAGGTTGCAGGCGTTCACTCCGCAGAATTTTCCATAATATATCTTATGCGAATGATATGTCAGGCAGAGTGGAGGCGTCGGACGCGGAGTTTCCCGGCCGCCCAATCCGGCATGGCGCCGTGTCGTCAGCCATGTGCAGATAGTTCGGGGTCTCGCCAGCACGCGGCGGCTTTCCAAGTCAGTCCCTGCGGTACCCACTCAAGACCTCGTAGCGGGACAGCTGATGGGTTGTCAGCAGGTCCGGTGTCGCCAGATGCGCCGTGAGGTGGATTAGGCGCAACGCGGTGCGCGCCGCTTCGGCCTATGTTACGAGCCGATGAGTTCATCGCCCCCGACGTCGCCCTCAGCCAGCGCCCGATCGAGCGCCGATCTCGGCCGCGATGAAACGCTCGGCCGCCGGGATCGCCCCTTCCAGCCTTTCGGCCTGGATCGCCTCGACCGCGGCTATCTGATCGGACTTGAGTGGAATCTCGCTCTTGAGAGAGCAGGCGTGCCGGGTCGGGCAAGCCGCTCAGCTCGGCGGCGAGCGCAAGGCCCAATCCCCCTCCCTGCCGCAGCTCCCTCGCATCCTCTGGCGACAGGCTTAGGGCCTCGCGCCCTTCGAAGCCGGTGTAAGGCAAGCCGCCCAGGCCAGCGCTGTCGCCGGCCTGCAGGACGGTGCCGCAGAGCACCAAGATGATGAAGCCGAGGATGCAGCGGCCAGCCGTGCCTGCTCTCCGTGGATGTGCTCACTTGAGCTGGGGTGGGACACGATCCGTGGGCGCTAGGACGTCGCTCTGCGGTGTGACCGGGGCGTTTTCGATCGCGCCTGTCTCGGTGCCTTCGATGACCCGGCCGATCTCCGATACGACGACGGCGTAGAGCGCGAGCACGAAGCCGGTCAGCACGTTGACGCTAAGAAATGCGCCGGCGATCCGCGCCAAGTCCGCGTTGAGGAACAGCGACAGGATCGAGATGACGATCTCGTCGAACTTCTGTTTCAGGATGAACAGCAGCTCGCTCGCCTTCTCGAGGCTCGGGCGCTCCGGCAGGTTGAAGATCTCATAGCCGAGGCTAGAGAAGCTGACGGCCGGTAGAAAGGTCAGGGCCAGTGAGAAGAGAACGCCGAGCGGGGCCGCCAGCCGGAAGTAGCCCCAGCGCGCCGGCACCGCGCCGAAGCTGATCGAGAGCCGCCTGAGCACGCCCGCGCCTGCGAAGATGATGACAGCAAAGAGAATGGCGATCGACGCGAGCCGGCCCTGGTCGGTGCCGGAGAACGTCAGCAGCGCCGCAAGTCCGGCGACCAGCGCCTTGAGACAGGCTTCGCCCGCCGCCGCAAGCCTTGCTACCGCCCGGCGAGTTCGCCCGACTTTGTAGAAGTAGAACGGCAGCTCGAAGGTGACGCGGGCAAGCTCCATGTAGAGGCCGAGCCCGAGCGAGACGAGGATTGTGACGCCCGCGAAGAGCAGCGGATAGGTGAGTCCGATCCAGCCGATGAGCACGACCAAGCCGATCTCGGTCAGGATGGCTAGGCCGTTGTGATAGAAGCGGGCAAACATGGGCGGGTCCGGCGAATACGTGCTCCAACCTTAGCACGCCCAGACCCGCGCTCCAGGGCGGAAGCGTGACGGTGGCAAGGCACGCCCTCCCCTGTTCGCGTGGCTCGCGATGGCGTAGGGGAGCGGGACCAAACGGGAGACCCGCGACCGATGTCCGACGCCCCCAAGAAAACCCTCGCCGATCTCGCAGCCGTCATGGCGGCGCTCAGAACGCCGGTGACCGGCTGCCCCTGGGATCTCGAGCAGAGCTTTGCGACGATTGCCCCCTACACGATCGAGGAGGCCTATGAGGTGGCGGACGCCATCGCCCAGGGCGACCTCGAGCATTTGAAGGAAGAGCTTGGCGATCTCCTGCTCCAGGTCGTCTATCACAGCCGCATGGCCGAGGAGGACAGCGCCTTCGCGCTTGCCGATGTCATCGACGGCATCACCACGAAAATGATCCGCCGCCATCCGCACGTCTTTGGCGACGATGCCGCGCGCTCGGCCGGCGTCGCCAAGGGCTTCTGGGAGAAGATCAAGGCCGAGGAGAGGGCGGCAAAAGCCGTCACCGGGCGGCCGGCCTCGCTGCTCGACGATGTGCCCGCCGGCCTCCCCGCTCTGACACGGGCGCATAAGTTGCAGAGCAAAGCCGCCAAGGTCGGCTTCGACTGGCCCTCGCTCGCCCCGGTCTTCGACAAGCTCAGGGAAGAGATGGCGGAGCTGGAAGCCGTCGCCCTCCCCGCCGATCCGCGCGGTGCCAACTCCACCGGGGCGGCGGCGAGCCGCGAGAAAATCGCCGAGGAGCTGGGCGACCTCCTCTTCGTCGTCGCCAACATCGCCCGCCATCTCGAGATCGACCCTGAGGCGAGCCTGCGCTCCGCCAACGACAAGTTCCGCCGCCGCTTTGGGCATATCGAGACGCGGCTGGCAGAGGCAGGCCGCACGCCGAGCCAGTCTGATCTCGCCGAGATGGACCGGCTCTGGGACGAGGCGAAGGCCAGAGAGCGAGGTGGGTGAGCGCCAGCGCGGTCAGGCAACGACGGAGAAGTTGCCAGCAGTGAGATCGGCGGTCACACCCAAGAGTGTGACAATCGCGATGCCATCGGCCCCGCCGGCGCCATCAGCATCGAAGTAGAGAACCTTTGTCGCCTTGTCGAAGACGAATTGATCCGGTGCACTGGCACCCGTCGCACCGCCAGACGCAACGTTGGCGACAGCGATCGCGGCGATCCCGAACTCGGCGCCAGACACCTGTAGGAAGTCGTCGATCGACAGGATTCCGTCTGCATTGAAGCCCTGGATGATGTCGGCGCCGCTGTCGAAGTGCAGAACATATGTATCGACTCCGCCATTTCCTCGCAGCGTCTCGGTCGTTGCGGCCCCGGCCGCCGAGCTGCCGGAGAGCGTGTCACTCTGTTGGCCTCCACTGGCCGTACCGCCCTTCCAGACCTTGATCGTGTTGGACGCGAGCGAAGCGCCCGATACCGACTCGATGTTGAGAAGAATGTCGCCCGCCGCTCCCCCGCCGATCGCGCCGGTTGTGAGGTCGATGGTCACGCCAGCCATCGTGAAGGAGCCGCTGTATTCGACGCTGTCTATCCCGGCTCCGCCATCGATCCGGTCGGCGGCTGCGTCCTCACCGGGCAGGAGGCGGTCGTCGCCATTGCCGCCGAGCAGGACGTCGGCACCGGCGTAACCCGACAAGGTGTCGTTGCCGTTCCGCCCTTCGAGTTTGTTGGCGGCGCTCGTGCCCTCGACGCGATCGGCGAAAGCCCCGCAAATCACGTTCTCGATGCCGAAAAAGCTGTCGCCCGACGCGCTGCCGTAGCCTTGCGGGAAGCTCGGACCGATGAAACTCAGATAGATGTCGAAGCCGCTCGAGGCCTTGCTGAAGTCGGCCGTGTCGGAGCCAGACCCGCCATCGTAGCGATCCTTGCCTTTTCCCCACAGCAGCATGTCGTTGCCGCCCTGGCCGTTGAGCCTGTCGTCACCGAGGCCGCCATCGAGCGTGTCGGCGCCGGTGCCGGTGCCTCCGTTCAGCGTATCGTTGCCGGCCTCTCCGAACAATTTGTCCTTGCCGGCACCGCCATCAATCGTGTCGTTGCCGGCCCGGCCGTACAGCGTATCGTCGTTGGCCAAGCCGGAGATCTGATCCGCGCCGCCTGTACCGATGAGCCGGTCGCGGAGGCTCGTTCCTGTCAGCTTGGCCATCGTCGTTGCCGCTCCTTTGGTTCAGAAACGCAGTGATCGGGCCGCGCAAGCGCAGGATATCCATGATTCGATGATTTTCGGTAAGGGCTGCCTCCTGATTATTGGTGAAGGGAGCACCTGGCCGGAACGGGTGGGGAGCGGCATCGTGGGATACACACGGTTACGAAAATCCGCCTCGTCTCATCAATTTTGATGATGCCAGCCCCACCTCGGCTGGCTTAGCGTCAATCAAGTCGGATCTCGGATCGCCCACCCCCTGCGGTTCGGGCACTCCGAACGCATCCATTTGCCCTGGACCGGTGGATGGGTGCGGGAGGCCGGCCGGAGACGCTCGCCATCGTCCCTTCGAGCTATCCGGCCGGCCTCCACTCCAACGCCCTCAAACGAGCCGTGCCAGCTCGGGCCCGGCCTCGGCGATCTTGGCCTTGAGGCGGGCAAGAGAGTTCGCCTCGATGTTGACCGAAAGTCTCAACTCTCCTTCACCGGTCGCTTCCTGCCCGGTGACCTCGGCATGCTCGTGCAGCCAGTGAATGAGGCCGCCCAGCGCCGGCGACAGCTCGACCGTGATGCTCTCGTGGGCAGTCTTGAGACGGCTATCGATGACGGCAAGCAGCCGGTCGAGACCTTCCGCCGTGACAGCGGAGACCGGCATGGCCGCCGGGTCGGCGCGATAGGCCTTGTTGATGGCGACCTCGCGCGCTTCCGGCGCCAACAGATCGATTTTGTTCCAGACCTCGAGGATGTTGGAAGCCGCCTCGCCCGTCGTCAGGCCCAGGTCCTTCAGCACACCGTCGACATCCTGGCGCTGGGCCTCGCTGTCCGCATGCGCGATGTCGCGCACGTGCAAGATGAGATCGGCGCCGGTCACTTCCTCGAGAGTTGCCCGGAAAGCGGCTACAAGCGTCGTCGGCAGCTCCGAAATGAAGCCGACCGTGTCAGAGAGGATGACCTTGCGGCCCGACGGCAGCGCGATTTCGCGCATCGTCGGATCAAGCGTCGCGAACAACATGTCCTTGGCGAGCACCTCGGCGCCGGTCAGCCGATTGAACAGGGTCGACTTGCCGGCATTGGTGTAGCCAACGAGCGCGACGACCGGATAGGGCACACGTTTGCGGCCTTTGCGATGCAGCTCGCGTGTGCGCTTCACCTGTTCGAGATCGACGGTGATGGATTCGATCCGCTCCTGCAACAACCGCCGGTCGACCTCCATCTGCGTTTCGCCCGGACCGCCGAGGAAACCCGCACCACCGCGTTGACGCTCCAAATGCGTCCAGGAGCGCACGAGGCGGCTCTTCTGGTAAGAGAGATGGGCGAGCTCGACCTGCAAGCGGCCTTCCTTGGTCGCCGCGCGCTCACCGAAGATTTCCAGGATCAGCCCGGTGCGGTCGAGCACCTTGGCCGTGAACGCCTTCTCGAGATTGCGCTGCTGACCGGGGGTCAAGGCCGCGTCGATGATGACCAGCTCGATCTCGTGCTCCTTCACCTCGGCGGCAATCGTCTCGACCTTGCCCGAGCCGATGAATGTCGCCGGCGTGCGGCGCGCGAGCGGGATAACGCCTTGGGCGACCACATCGAGCGCGATCGCCTCGGCGAGGCCGACGGCCTCCGCGAGCCGGTCGGCGGGGGTGCGAACGACTGTGCTGGTCTTCGCCGAGCGTGATGCATAGGGCGCATAAACTGCCGTGCGCGTCGGCGCGCGCCGCACGTTCCTCGGCCCGCGTTCCCTCGGTTTTTCGGAGTTCTCGCTCAACTAGCCGGCCGGCCCGTCGACGGTTTCGCCATCAAAGAGATTGACCGGCTGGCCGGGCATAATGGTCGAGATGGCGTGCTTGTAGACGAGCTGGGAATGCCCGTCGCGCCGGAGCAGGACGCAGAAATTGTCGAACCAGGTGACCACGCCCTGAAGCTTCACACCGTTGACGAGAAAGATGGTGAGCGGGGTCTTCTGTTTGCGAACGTGATTGAGGAACGTATCTTGGAGGCTTTGGGGTTTCTCGGCGGCCATGTTCTTATCCGTTGATGTTCTTGGCTCTTGTTCGTTCCAAATTCAGCTTAGCACAGCCCGCAGCGTTGTTCACCTGATCTTCTAGAGCACTTTCCGACCAAGTGGATACCGGTTGGTCGAAAGAAAGTGCTCAAAACCAACAACCTAGAGCGCCGATCTTGATTCAATCAGATCGAATAGCGCTCTAGGGGTCACCGGCTCTGCTCCGAAGCAGTCAGGAAGGCGCCTCTGAGTTGTAGCGTAAATCGCCCTGGCTTGCCGTCACCGACGGGTTTTGCATCGATGCGGGTCACCGGCATGACGAAATTACTGGCGCTCGTCAGGAAGGCTTCGGCGGCGGCGTGGGCTTCCAAGACGCTGAAAGTGCGCTCCTCGAGTCGAAGTCCAAGGCTCTGGGCCAGATCGAAGACGACGCTTCGCGTGACACCGGGTAGGATCTGCCCATCGAGCGCGCGGGTCACGAGCCGCCCGTCGGCCGTGACGATCCAGGCGTTGCTCGATGCCCCTTCAGTCACCTGGCCTGACCTGTCGACGAGCCAGGCTTCTTTCGCCCCCTTGGCCTTGGCCGCCTCCTTGGCGAGAGCTGGGGCCAGCAGCTGCGTCGTCTTGATGTCGACACGCGCCCAGCGCTCGTCGGGAACCGTGATGACCGCGAGACCGGTCTCGGCATTCTTGGCGAGTTTCGCCGGATCACTATGGCGTGCGAGACAGACGACCGTCAGCGGCGTGTCGGCCGGCGGAAACAGGAAATCACGCGGAGCAACGCCCCGGCTCACCTGCAGATAGACGAAGCCTTCGCTCACCCGGTTCCGGCGAATGACCTCGCGGATGACTCTCCTGAAGGCCGCGGCGGACGCCGGCATCGCCATCTTCAGCTTGCCGAGCGAGCGCTCCAGGCGGGCCAGATGCCGCGTCTCGTCGAGGATGCGCCCGGCTTGCACAGCACAGACTTCATAGACGGAATCGGCCAGTTGGAAGCCGCGGTCCTCGACATGGATTGCTGCTTGCGCGTAAGGGCGGTAGCGGCCGTTGACATAGACGATGCGGGTCATCGGCTACCTCGCATCGCCGCCCCGATCGGACGAGTTGACGCCCAAGGTTCGGAGCTTGCGATGAAGCGCCGAGCGTTCCATGCCGACGAACTCGGCGGTCTTGGAGATGTTGCCGCCGAAGCGCGAGATCTGGGCGACGAGATACTCCCGCTCGAAGATCTCGCGTGCTTCCCGGAGCGGCATGGACATCAGATGCTCGCTGCCGCCCGAGGAGAAGGGCATGTTCGAGCCGATCTCCTCCGGCAGCATGTCGGCGGTGATGACGGAGCCGGGCTCTCCCCCCGACAGGATCAGCAATCGTTCGACGTTGTTGCGGAGCTGGCGGACATTGCCCGGCCAGTCGTGCGCCTGCAGCACAGCCACCGCGTCCTCCCCGATCGGGCGCGGCGGCAGGCCGGATGAGGCCGCGATCTGCCGCACGAAGTATTCGACGAGGAGCGGAATGTCGTCGCGCCGCTCGACGAGCGCCGGCACCTTGATCGGCACCACCGCGAGCCGGTGGAACAGCTCCTCGCGGAATCGCCCCTCGGCCATTTCCCGCTCGAGCTCCTTGGAGGTCGAGGAAATGATGCGGACGTCGACTTCGACCTTATGGTTGCCACCAACCCGCTGGAACTTTTGCTCGACGAGCACCCGGAGCACCTTGCTCTGGGTCTGCATCGGCATGTCCGCGACCTCGTCGATGAAGAGCGTTCCGCTATGGGCGCTCTCGAGTGCACCGACCTTGCGCGGTCCGCCCAGGCGATCCTCGGTGCCGAACATCTCGACCTCGACGGTGTCGGGGGTCATCACGGCGGCATTGAGCACGACGAATGGGCCGTTGGCCCGCAGCGACTTCTGGTGCAGCACGCGGGCCGCGAGCTCCTTGCCCGTGCCCGGAGCGCCGCGGATCATGACCCGGCTGTTGGTCGGCGCGACCCGATCGATGGCGGCGCGCAGCTGGTTGAGGGCCGCCGACTTGCCGATCATCTCGCTGGAGATCGTCGAGCGCTCGCGCAGCTCCCGGTTCTCGCGCTTCAACTGGGTCGTCTCCAGCGCCCGCTGGGCGACGAGTAACAGGCGGTCCGATTTGAACGGCTTCTCGATGTAGTCGTAGGCGCCGCGCTGGATGGCGGTCACCGCGGTCTCGATGGTGCCGTGTCCGGAGATGATGACAACCGGCAGGTCCGGATGCTGGCGCTTGATGAGGCCCAATACCTCCAGACCGTCGAGCCGGCTCCCCTGCAGCCAGATGTCGAGGACGATGAGCGAGGGGCGCCGCTGCTCGATCGCCTGGAAGGCCTCTTCGCTGTCGCGCGCCTGCCGGGTCGAGTAGCCCTCGTCCTGGAGAATACCGGACACCAACTCGCGAATGTCGGCCTCGTCGTCGACAATCAGGATATCAGCCGTCATCGGTCACCTCTCGTCCACTGCTACGGTCATGTCGTCTCACTTCACGATGCGAGTCCAGCGGGCGTCGCTGTCGTGCTGTCATTGGCGCGGCGCTCTGCCGGGGTCGGGTCGTTCAGGGGCTGGTATGGAAGCACCATCTTTACGCAAGCGCCGTGACTCTGTCCGTTCAGGGCCGGCGCGTCCTCGAGCTTGAGCTGCCCGCCGTGCTGCTCCGTCACCTTCTGGACGACGGCCAGGCCGATGCCTGTGCCCTTGGCACGTGTCGTCACATAAGGTTCGACGAGGCGGCTGCGATCCTTCTTGGGCAGGCCGCCTCCGTTGTCGGTGATGGCGATGACGACCTTGTCGTCGGCGATCGTCACTCCGGCGACGATGCGCCCTTTAAAGTCAGCCTCCCGCTCCGTCAGTTCGGCATAGGCGCCGATGGCCTCCGTGGCGTTCTTGACGAGGTTCGTGAGCGCCTGGCTGAGCAGACGCCGGTCGACTGCCATGCGGAGCGGCTCTTCGGGGACCTCGATCTCGAAATCGATCCCCGGACTGGAAACCTGGAAGAGGAAGACAGCCTCTTTCACCAGCTCCCGCAGATCCTGCGGCTCCATGACGGGCTTGGGCATGCGGGCAAAAGAGGAGAACTCGTCGACCATGCGTCCGAGATCTCCGACCTGACGGATGATGGTGTCGATACAGCGATCGAAGATCTCGCGATCCTCGGTGATCCCCGGTCCATATTTGCGTTTCAGCCGCTCGGCCGAGAGTTGTATGGGTGTCAACGGGTTCTTGATTTCGTGAGCGATGCGGCGCGCGACATCCGACCAGGCCGACGAGCGCTGGGCGTTCACCAGCTCGGTGATGTCGTCGAAGGTGACGACGAAACCGTAGTCGCTGTCCTTGCCCGTCTCCCGCGTCACTTGCACGGCGAAATTGCGCTCGGCGCCGGAAACCGTCAGGTCCACCTGATCGACGAAGCGCTCGCGTTTCGACTGGGCCATGGCCGCAGCCAGGCGATCACCGAACTCAGGCACTGCGTGGGCCAGCGGACGACCGTTCAATTGATCCTGCTTCATGCCGAGCAGCTTCAGCGCCGAGGGGTTGGCGATGGTGACGAACCCATCCTTGTTGAGGCCGAGCACGCCGGCGGTTACGCCCGAAAGCACGGCTTCCGTGAAGCGGCGGCGCTGGTCGATATTCTGGTTGGCGTTGATGAGGTCCGCGCGCTGCTTGCGAAGCTCGCCTGTCATACGATTGAAAATCGTGGACAAATGTCCGAGATCCCCCTCGTCAAGCCTGACCGGCACCTGGACATCGAGATTGCCGCGCGAAACATCTTGCGCCGCCGTGATGAGGCGCCGGATCGGCGAGACGAGCTGGTTGGCGAGCCACATGCCGGCCCAGATCGAGGAGAGCAACAAGGTCAGAGCGATGGTTGCGTACATGAGACCGAGGGATAGCTCGGTGCCTTCTCGTCGCTTGTCCAACTCACGATAATCGCGGACGCTTTCCTCGGTTGCCCGCAGCTGGCCGAGCACCGTGCCGTTCACGGTCCGAGCGACATACAGATAGGCATCGGTGATGCCCGCGAGTTTTTTCAAGGCGCCGACTTGGTCGGTTTTGCCCGGCGGAACAATGACGACATCGCCAGCGTCCGCCTCGGCGATTTTCTTCACGACCCCCTTGTTGAAGGGGAGGCTGGTGTTCAGCACGGCGGTGACGAGTGGCTTGCCGCGCTTGTCCAGAATGTAGGCGATAGGAAGATTGCGCAGGCGCGCCTGGCCAAAGAGCTGGGCTTGGAAGGTGATCTGGTCGGAGCCGTAGATCGACGCGAAGCCTTCGACGTCGGTCGACATGGCGACGATGTCGGATCGGATGACCTGCCCGTGCTCCTGGAGATAGGCCTTGGCGACCGATAGCGAGTTCTCGATGATCTGCTCGGTGCCATCGGAGAAAAGCCGATCAAGCGCTCGGTTGAGCGAGGAGGCGGCGAAGACGGCGAGGATGATGGCCGGCAGCACCGCAATGAGCGAGAACAACGCCACGATGCGGAAATGTAGCCGCGCGCCAGCGGTTTGACGGCGACGGGCCCGGAAGAGCTGGAAGAGCTGGTAGCCGACGACGCAGAGTAAGGCGGCCAGCAGCACGATGTTGGCCGCAATGACGCGAACCACGACCGTATGGTTCGGGATGATCGGCGTCAGTCCGGTCAGGATCAGATAGGTCGCGAAACTCGAAACCAGCGCGAGCAACACTGCCGCAAGGCCGATGTAGAATCCGAGACCACCGGCTTGCGCCAGCGCGTCGCCATCCCCCAACGGCGTCCGGCGGCCCGGCACGTCGAGGACACGGGTCCGGAGCCGCTCGGCAGCGGCCGAGACCTGCATGAACCATCGTTTGAGTTGTGCAGCCACCAAGGTGCGTCCGTGTCGTGTGTCACAGTGTTGTGTTGCGAGAAGGCGTCAGAAACGGGTCAATAATGGCATTACTGTGGCGTCATCGCCGCAGATCGTGATCGTGGACACGGTTGCTTGTTGCCGTCAAGCGACAATAACGGGCTGTGGATGGACCACGCCCTACTCCCACTCGATCGTTCCCGGAGGCTTTGAGGTGATGTCGTAGGCCACCCGGTTTATGCCCTTGACCTCGTTGATGATCCGCGTGGCGATACGGCCGAGCACCTCGTGGGGCATCGGGTAGAAATCAGCCGTCATGCCGTCGGTGGATGTGACGGCACGAAGTGCGAGCGCCCGGTCATAGGTGCGGCCGTCGCCCATGACGCCGACGGTGCGGACAGGGAGCAGCACGGCGAAGGCCTGCCAGATCTCATCATAGAGCCCGGCCTTGCGGATCTCATCCAGGTAGACGGCATCGGCCTTGCGGAGAATGTCGAGCTTCTCCCGAGTAATGGCGCCGGGGATGCGGATGGCGAGGCCCGGCCCCGGAAACGGATGCCGGCCGACGAACGCTTGCGGCAAGCCCAGCTCGCGGCCCAGCGCCCTCACCTCGTCCTTGAACAGCTCGCGCAGCGGCTCGACGAGCTTCAAGTTCATGCGCTCGGGCAAGCCACCCACGTTGTGGTGGGACTTGATCGTGACCGAAGGCCCGCCGGTGAAGGACACGCTCTCGATCACATCGGGATAGAGCGTGCCTTGAGCGAGGAACTCAGCCCCGCCGACCTTCTTCGCCTCCGCCTCGAACACCTCGATAAACAGCCCGCCGATGGTCTTGCGCTTCTTCTCGGGATCGTCGATCCCGTCGAGCGCCGTCAGGAATTTGTTCGCGACATCGACGTGCACGAGGGGAATGTTGTAGTGGCCGCGGAAGAGCTTCACGACCTCGTCCGCCTCGTTCAAGCGCATGAGGCCGTGATCGACGAAGATGCAGGTGAGCTGGTCACCTATCGCCTCGTGGATGAGGACGGCCGCCACCGCGCTGTCGACGCCGCCCGAAAGGCCACAGATCACCTTGCCCTTGCCGACCTGCTTGCGGATGCGCGCCACCTCCTCGGTGCGGAAATGCGCCATCGTCCAATCACTCTTCAAGCCGGCGATGCGATGCAGGAAGTTGGCGATGAGCCTGGCGCCGTCCGGCGTGTGGACGACTTCTGGGTGGAACATGGTCGTGTAGATGCGGCGCTTCTCGTCGGCCGCGACCGCGAACGGCGCATTCTCCGAGACGCCCAGCACCTCGAAGCCATCGGGAAGCCTCGTCACCCGATCGCCGTGGCTCATCCAGACCGGATAGCGATGACCCGCCGACCAAACTCCCTCGAACAGCGGGCTTGGCCGCAGCACCTCGACATCGGCGCGGCCGAACTCGGCGGCATGCCCGCCTTCGACGTTGCCGCCGAGCTGAACGGCGGTCGTCTGCTGGCCGTAGCAAATGGCGAGGATCGGCAGGCCTTTGGCGAAGATCGATTGCGGCGCGCGGGGGCTGCCCGCGTCAATGACAGAGGCTGGCCCGCCGGAGAGGATGACTGCTTTCGGATCGAGGCGTTCGAAGCCGGCGTCCGCCTTCGAGAACGGCACGATCTCGCAATAGACGCCAGCCTCGCGAACGCGCCGGGCGATGAGCTGCGTCACCTGGCTGCCGAAATCGACGATGAGGACGTTCTCTGACATGGGGTCTCCGGGTCAAGGCGCCGTTGAGACCCCAGGCGGTAGACCACCCTCGGCGGGGAGCGTCAAGCCGACGCTTTGCCCCGCTCACAACCTCTTTTCGTAGATGATCTTTCCGTCGCCTTCCCGGTAGAAGTCCGGGATGTTGGCGACCTCGCGGAAGCCGTTTTTGAGATAGAAAGCCCGCGTCGGCGCATAGCGCCCAGTCGAGGAGGTATCGGCGTAGTAACGGGTCGCCCCCAGCGCCCGGAGCGCCGTCTCGGTCTCGGAGAGCAAGAGCGTGCCGAACCCTTGTGCCTGCCGGTGAGGGTCGACCACGATCCAATAGAGATCGAAGGCCCGCTCCGCTCCGCCGATCGGGCCATAGCAGGTGTAGCCCGCGAGCGCGCCGTCCAAGCCCGCGAGGATGAAGTGGTAGCCCGAGGCCTCGCCGTGCATGAGGTGCGCCTCGGCGAGTTCGGCCGCGATGGCGATCTCCTCATCCGTGAAGAACCCCGTCCGTGCCACGAGGGCGCGGATTGCGCCGACGTCGGCCGTCGTGACGGCTGTCCGCAGCACAGGTGAGGCAGGGGCACTGGCGACTTGCGGGATCATGGCGGGCCGTCGTGCCTCAAGCCCGCTGCAGCGGTCGCGATGCGGGCGCTTGCGGCACTTCGGGTTGTATGTCACCGACGGCGATCGGGAGCGGCCCGCGTCTCGGCCGGGCGACTGCCGCCGCGACAATCCGGGCGACGAGCCCGTCATAGGCAATGCCCGCCTTCGCACCCGCGGCGGCAAAGCCGGCGTCGGGCGTAATGCACGGGTTGGTGTTGATGTCGATCACTTGGGGCACGCCATCCTCGCCGACACGCAGATCGACACGCGCATAGCCGCCCAGACCGAACACGCGCCAGACCGCGCGGCAAGCTTCTGCCAACCGCTGGGCGAGCAACGGCTCGCGATCTTCGATGCCGAACAGGCGCGGCGTGTTGTTGTAGGCGTGGCTCTCCTCGATCCACTTCGCATCGTAATCGACAATCAGTGGATGACCGGTAGCGAAGCCGTTGAACTTGATTTCGGGCATCGGCAGCACGACGGGGCCTTGGGGGCCCTCCAGGAGCGAGATGTTGAACTCGCGGCCCTCGATGTAGCCTTCCGCGAAGAAACGGCCGCCGTATGTGGTTTCACGCCTGAGAATCTCGCCTCGTGCGGCGCGCCCGGGCACCACCGAGAAGGCATCGATGCCGACGGAAGCATGCTCGTCGACCGATTTGATGAGCACAGGGGCCTCGGGGTCTAGCCCTTCGCCGCGCTCGGACCAGGCGGGCGAGACAATGCCGGCCTCCTTCAAGAGTTGCTTCACCCTGAGCTTCGAGACGGTCGCCGCCAGCGCATCGAAGCTTGCGCCGGTGAAGGCGAGGCCCATCCGCTCGAGCACGGCCGGGACGACGCTCGCCATGCGGACATCGGCGGTCAGCGCCTCCACGAGATTGAAAATCGCGTATGGCTCCTTGGCGGCAAGACGCGAGAGCGGGCGCAGATCGAGCCCGAGCCGGACGATCTCCGTCTTGAAACCGAGCCGTCTCAAGGCGGCTGCAACGGATTTGGCCGCCAGCAACGTGTCGATCTCGTCCGGCCGCTCGGCGGTCGCGCCATGGACGATCGGGACAAAATGCTTCTCGGCCATGGCTCAGACTTTCTCGCCGCGCACGTGGGTCACCTTTCCTCCGAGCCCATAGCGGCGGGCGGCCGCGTCGACGATGCCGCCGAGCAGTTCCGGATAGCTCATGCCGTTCATGGTGGCCAACATCGGCAGATCGGAATGGGTGGGGTGGAGGCCCGCGATCGGATTGGCCTCGATGAAGTACGGCTCGCCCTTCGTATCCGAGCGGAAATCGATCCGGCAGGTGTCGAGGCATCCCAGCGCCTTGTAGGCTTGAAGCGCCCGCTCGGCGGCGCGCCAGGCTTCGGCGTCGTCGGCCTTGGTGTAGGTCACGAGCCGCTCGCACTCCTCCTTGTTGCGCATGGAGTAGACACCCTGATCGGCTTCTGGCTTGAGCATGATTTCCATGACGCCAATGACCCTGGCCGCTGCACCGTTGCCGAGAATGCCGACGGTGAACTCACGGCCGGGCAGAAACGCCTCGACGAGCGCCGGCTGTTGGAAGCGATGGATGAGTGCGCGTGCCGCGTTGAGGAGCGCCGCCTTGCTCTCGACCTTGGAGGCGAGTTCGCAGCCCTTGCCGGTGCCCTCGGCAATCGGCTTCACGAAGGCCGGATAGTGCCGCCAGCCGGAGAGATCTTCTTCCCCCGTCTCGAGGACGAGGAAGGGGGCCGTCAGAACACCCGCGTCCCGAACCAGGCGCTTCGCCACGGCCTTGTCGAGGGCGACCGCCATGGTGAGTGCGTCGGAGAACACGTAGGGTTGATCAAACAGGTCGCAGAGGGCCGGCACCTGGGCTTCCCGCGAGCGGCCCTTCACACCTTCAGCCATTGCAAACACGAGGTCGAAGCGCTGGCCCGCGGAGAGGCGCTGGGCGAGTTTCCGACCATTGCCGACCCGCTCCACGTCATAGCCGATGCTTTCGAGCCCTTGGGCGATCGCGTCGATGGTGGCGGGCGTGTCGAACTCGACCACCTGCTCTTCAGTGAAGCCCAGCGCCAAGTATTCGTCGCGGAGGTCATAGACGAAGCCGAGGCGCATCAGCGCACCATATCAGCCGGGCCAATCGGTCCGGGTGTCTGCCGCGCGTCGATCAATGTCGGGTTGTGTATAAAATGAGTGTCCTGCCGCGGCAGGCTACTCGGAGGCTCGGCGCACTCGCCAGCGCACTCGGTCATGGGACGCCGTGATCTCCCTCATCGGCTGCTCCGGCGCCATCACCGGATGCGGTTAGCCGCAACGGCTACATGTTCCAAGCGCGCGCCGAATTCAAGGTGATGCCGCACTCGTCGACAACAAATTTCGTTGCGACGCATGAAAGGCGGCTCACGAGTTCATCGTGACGATGCCGGCATTGAGCGACAACGCGTAGGAGACCCAGAGGAGATAGGGCAGGAACAGGAGGGAGGCGACCCAGGCGCGCCGGCGAGCGGCGATGATGAACAGCAGGATCGCGATCCACAGCAGGGAAATGATGATGAGCGCGCCCATCGGCTGCTCGGCACCGAAAAAGACCGGCGACCAGATACCATTGAGCACAAGGGCGATGCCCCACAACAACAGCGCCCACCCGCCAGCCCGCTGGCGCCAGGCAATGAAGCCCGCTACCGCGATCATGATGTAGAGGAGGCCCCAGACCGGACCAAACACCCAGTTGGGCGGCGTCCAGGAGGGTTTCACCAAACTCTCGTACCACTCGCCCGGCATGAACATACTGCCCATGAAGGCCGCGGCCAGCGTTAGGCCGAGAAAGACCGTTGCGCCGAGGGCCATGCTCGGGCCGCCAAAGGGCCGGGCGGTGTCGGTGGTCATGGTCGCTCTCCTCTCCATAGGCATGCGAGTGCTACGCGGCAGGGGGCCAAAGGGTTCATCCGGCCCCCTCCTCCCGGCTCTTACTTCGCAAGCCTCAGCCCTGCAACGAAAAACCCGTCGGTTCCGTCGCGGTGAGGGCTGAGCTGGAGGCGACCATCGGCAAGACCGCCGGGTGGCGAGCCCGGCGATATCCCGGACCAGAGTAAGGCGAGATCAATCGGCGAAAGCGCTGGGAACCGCGCCAGAAGCGCGTCGATCTGGTCGCCATTCTCCTCGGGCAGCACCGAGCAGGTGACATAGACGAGTGCCGCCCCTGGCTTGAGGTAATTCACCGCCTCGTCGAGTATCGCAGCCTGCTCGGCGATGCGGCGTTGCAGCGCCTCGGGCGACAGCCGCCATTTGGAGTCGGGCCGCCGCCGCCAGGTGCCCGTGCCCGAGCAGGGGGCATCGACGAGGACGAGGTCGATCCTGCCCTTGAGGTCATCGAGCGCGCCGGGCCTTGGACTGTGGACCTGAACATTTCGCACCCCGCCTCGCTGCAGACGCTGATGGATCGGCGCGAGGCGGTGCTTGTCGTTGTCATAGGCGTGGATCTGGCCGCGGTTCTCTTTCAGAGCCGCGAGCGCCAGCGATTTGCCGCCCCCGCCGGCGCACAGATCGAGCACTTGGCCGGCCTTGGGATGAGTTGCATAAGCGAGTTGCGCGGCGATCTGCGAGCCCTCGTCCTGGATCTCGAACCAGCCGGCGTGGAAGGCGGCTTCCACCAGGAGATTGGGCGTCCGGCCGGGACCATTGGGGGCGGGCACGCGAAGGCCGGTCGGCGAAAGCGGCGTCCGCACGGGCCCGAACGGGTTCAGCGATTTCTCGACCTTCTCGACGGTCGATTTCAGCGTGTTGACGCGAATGTCGGCCGGCGCCCGCTCGGCCATCGCGCGCCCGGCGGCGAGCGCGTCGTCTCCGAAAGCGCGCACGAAACTCGGCCAAGCCCAGGCGGGGACATCGGCGAGCGCATGGTCGGGAACACCGGCGAGCACCGGGGCCGTCAGCCCAGCGCGCTCGTCATCGGTGACGGGCGATGGCGCGTGCTCCGAGCCATCGGCGAGCGCGATCACGTCCTCTAGCCCCAAGTCCCAGGCGAAAGCGGCCGTCGCCAGCGCAATCGCGCGCGGCGTATCGGCCCCCATTCGCGCCGCGGCCGACGCCTTCTTGCGCAGCGCGTCATAGACGAGATTGCCGATGGCCGCCCGATCGCCCGAGCCCGCGAAACGATGCGCCTTGCCCCAGTCGTTCAGCGCTTCGGATGCAGGACGATGGCGCTCGAGAATATCGGTCAGCACCTCTATAGCGGCTGTCAGCCGGCCGGCGGGCTTCATGTCTCGCCCCTTAGCCGCCGCCCGGATAGTTCGGACTTTCCCGCGTGATCGACACGTCGTGGGTGTGGCTCTCCCTGAGCCCCGCCGCCGTGATACGGACGAACTCGGCCTTTTCGTGCATGGCCGCGATGGTTTCCGCCCCGACATAGCCCATGGCGGCGCGCAAGCCGCCGACGAGCTGGTGGAGCACGCTCGCGAGCGGACCCTTGTAGGGAACCTGGCCTTCGACGCCTTCGGGCACGAGCTTCAGCGTGTCCTTCACCTCGGCCTGGAAGTAGCGATCCGCCGAGCCGCGCGCCATGGCGCCGACCGAGCCCATGCCGCGATAGGCCTTGTAGGAGCGGCCCTGGTACAGGAACACTTCGCCAGGGCTTTCGTCGGTGCCGGCCAGCAGCGAGCCGATCATGGCGCAATCCGCGCCGGCGGCGATGGCCTTGGCGAGATCGCCCGAAAACTTGATGCCACCGTCGGCGATGACGGGAACATTCCTGGCTTTCGCGACTTCCACCGCGTCCATTATGGCGGTCAATTGCGGCACGCCGACACCAGCGACAATCCGCGTCGTGCATATCGAGCCCGGCCCGATGCCAACCTTCACCGCATCGGCGCCGGCATCGATGAGCGCTTTCACGCCATCGCCCGTCGCCACATTGCCGGCCAGCACTTCCACGCGGTTGGACAGCCGCTTGATGCGCGTCACCGCATCGAGCACACGGGTCGAGTGCCCGTGCGCCGTGTCGACAACGATCAGATCGACACCCGCCTCAATGAGCTTTTCGGCGCGCGCAAAGCCGTCGTCGCCCACGGACGTCGCCGCCGCCGCCCGCAACCGGCCCTGCGCATCCTTGGACGCATTGGGATGCGCCTGCGCCTTTTCGATATCCTTCACCGTGATGAGCCCGACGCAGCGGTACTTCGTGTCGACGACCAGCAGCTTCTCGATGCGGTGCTGATGCAGCAGCCGCTTCGCCTCTTCGCGCCCGACACCTTCGGTCACGGTGACGAGCTTTTCCTTCGTCATCAGCTCGGAGACGGGCGTTTGCAGGTTCGTGGCGAAGCGCACGTCGCGGTTGGTGAGGATGCCGACAAGCCTTCCCTCCTTCGCGGCCTTGCCGTTCCTGGCGCTCTTGGGCGGCTCGACCACGGGAATGCCGGAGATGCGGTGCAGCACCATCAGTGCCAGCGCATCGGCGAGCGTCGCGCTGGGGGCGATGGTGACCGGGTTAACCACCATGCCGCTCTCGAATTTCTTGACGCGGGCCACATGCTCGGCCTGCACGTCCGGAGCGAGGTTGCGATGGATCACCCCAATGCCGCCCGACTGGGCCATGGCAATCGCCAGCTCGGCCTCGGTGACGGTATCCATGGCCGACGAAATGATCGGAATGTTGAGCGTGATGGCGGGCGTCACGCGCGAGCCCACATCGACCTCGGCCGGCATGACGCTGGACAGGCCCGGCTTCAGCAGGACGTCGTCGAAGGTGAGGGCGAGGGCCGCCTCGGTCAAATTGCGGCGCTTGGCCATGGCGTGCTCCCGGGTTGCCGCTCCATGGCGGCGCCTTGTACCCCGCCGGGCCCCCAAATTCAAAGGCAGAAGCGCCGCACCCTTAAGAACCTCAACAATGCTCAACTCGGCGCGCTCGTCCAGCCCGGCGCATGCCCCCTCGGACCGCGGTGGTATTTGACGCCGGACGGTGTCAGCTGCGCGTTCGCCAGCCCCCGCTCGGCGTGCAGCATGCGGTGCGAGAGGAGCTTCTGCGCATACTCGGCGACGACCGGCAAATAGGCTGGCTCGGCGACGACATTGACCAACTCGCCCGGATCGCGCGTCAGATCGTAGAGCAGCGGCGGCAGGCCGGTGAAGTGGACGTATTTGAACCTGGTATCGCGGATGACGTTGAGCGTCGCCTGATCCGACGTGATGCCAAGTGCTGCTTCCGCCTTCTGCGTGTCGGGCGTTCGGAAATCGAACTCCCAGAACACAGCGTTGCGCCACTCCGCCGGCGTCTTGCCATTGAGCCACGGCATCAGCGAATGCCCGCTCACCTCATGCGGCACCTCGAGGCCGAGCCAGTCGAGAATGGTCGGCGTGACGTCGACCGACTCGGTGAAGGCCTCGACCTTGCGCCCGCGCGCGCCCTTCGGCGCTTTCGGATCGCGGATGACGAGCGGAATGGAGTTCGCCGCGTCGTACCAGCCGGCCTTGCCCCAGCACCAGTGATCACCGAGCATCTCGCCGTGGTCCGAGGTGAAGATGATGAGCGTTTCGTCGAGTTCGCCAGTTTTTTCCAGATGCGCGAAAATGCGGCCGAGTTGTGTGTCGACCTCGTGGATCAGGCCATAGTAGACCGCGCGCATTTGCGCGAGATCGGACTCGGCGAGCGCCTGCACGTCGACCTGGCTTTCGAAGTAGGCGGGATTGGCTTGCTGCTCGAGCCAGTAGCCCAAGAACGGATGCACAGCGGCCTCGCGCGTCTTGTCGACGAGCTTAACCGGCTTCGGCACATCGTTCGTATCGATCATCGTGTTGTAGGGCGCGGGCGCGATCAGCGGGGGATGCGGGCGCAGGAACACGGCATGGATGAACCAATCCTGCTTCCGCCGCAGTCTCAGATAGTCGATCACTTTGTCGGCGATATAGGCGGTGTCGCTGTCCGCGGCCTTGAAGACGGCGGGGCCACGATCGAAGCGCTCGAGCACGCGCTCGGTACCCGGATGCAAATAGATGTCCATGGGACGCTCGGGCACATCGTAGCCCTTGCGCGCCAGCTCCGAAAGCCAGCCGGTGAGGCACGCCTCGTTGAGGGAGGCCTCCAACCGAAATCCCGGCAGCACGCCCTCGTAGGATTTAAGGCGCGGGTCCTCAGGCGCCATGGCGGAGGGATCAGCGGAGGAATCCGTATAGCCGAACAGCACGGGATCATAGCCCGCGCGTCTCACCTCAAGCGCGATGTTGGTATGCCGCTTGTCGAGCGGCGCGCCGTTGCGGATGGAGCGATGGATGAAGGGATAGAGACCGGTGAGCAAGGTCGTGCGCGCTGGGCCACACGGTACGCTCGCCGTGAAGTGGCGCGTGAAGGTTGTCCCTTCTGCCGCCAGCCGGTCGAGATGGGGCGTGCGGGCGGCGGGATGACCGAGGCAAGAGAGCGCCTCGCCGCGCCACTGATCGCCGGTGATGAGAAGGACTTTGCGCGCCATGCCAAAAAACCCACTGAACTAAACCGGAGAGGACTTTGGTATCCGAGAGAGGGGCCGAACGCCATTGGCTGGAACCGCTACGAAGTCGCCAGATCGAACGCCTTGGTGATGCGCTTGCGGAAACGCGCCGCGACCTCGGCGAAGCCTTGATCGCTCGGATGCAGCTCGTCGTACCAGTGCTCCGGGCGGACGGCGCCGCGGCAGTCGACGAGGATCACGCGACCGGGAAAGCGCCGTTCGAGGCCGCGCATCGCCTCGTTGAAGCGATCGATGAGAAGTCGCACCAGCCCGCGCTGAAGCTCCTTGTCGACAAGGCCCTTGGCGGCCATCGGATTGGCCAGCCAATCGCCCTTATCGGCGTTGGGGATCGCCCAGTCATAGCCGTGGCAGAAGATGCGCAGGCTTGGGGCAATAACATGCAATTGGCCGACGATGCGCTCGTACTGAGCGACGATGAGATCGAGGTGGGCCGCGAGCGTCGGCTCGGCATAGTCGGCGACCGGCCGTCCGGGCGCGAAGTCCTTGAGATAGAGCTTTATCGCATGCTCGCCCAGGATGTCGTTGCCGCCGCCAGAGAGCAGCACACCGTTGGGACCCTCGGATTTGACGGCGTGCACCAGTTCGTCGCTAACGCCGAAATCGTGCAGCGTCCGCCCGGCGCCGGACAGGTCGAGGATGGCGTGCTCAGTGAACAAATGATCAATGACGTCCTCGACGAGGAAGGGATATTGGAACCAGGAATCCCCTTGAGCGACGAAGCGCAGGCCCTGCCAGCCTCCCGAAAGTTTCTGCGCATAGACCCGCTGCCGCCGCCACCGCGCGATGGCGTTGAGGCTCTCGATGAGCGCAATGGGAACACTCTCGGACACCGCGCCGTCGAGCTTTTTCGCACGCTCAGGCCCCTCGATCTTCGCGAGCCCGCCCTTGGCGACGACTTCGGGTGCGAAGGCGTCGGATTGGACCCGGTTCACCGTCAACAGCTGCCGGAGGTCTTTCTCGGGAATATCGAGACGCTTGAGGGTCGATGTCAGTTCTTCGGATGTGCGGACGGGTGGCAAGTCGATCACTGGCGGCGGCGTCGGTTTCGCCACGGCCTCGATCGCCGCGAGAATGGCGGGCTTGCTCAACTCGGTTGCCGCGCGGGACGCGGGCGGCGTGGAAGGAGCCAGAGCAACGGGCTTGCTCGTCCGTGCCATCGCCTTGGCGATCGAAGCGATGGCAATACCCTCATTCGCGCGATGGTGGCCGGCCTTGCCGGAGAGACGGCGCAAGCCCCGGCCCTTGGGGCCCGCGTGATGGAGTGCCGCCACCTGCCACCCAAGCGGCGCAAACACCGGGCTACCGGAGTTTCCCGGTGCCGTCGGTGTGCGGTAGTGCAAGAACAGCCCGCCCTGTCGCGCGGCATCGCGATAGCCGACATCGACGATCTGGGTATCGGCGAGCGACACGGCTAGCTCGCGCCCGTCGGCATGGCCGATGACAATGGCGCGCCGGCGCGCAGCCGGCAGATGGTCGAACTCGTCGGCCAGATAGTCGGCCGCGACGATCGGCAAGGGCGGCGCGCGCTCGTCCCAGCGGTCGAGCGTGAGCAAAGTCGCATCGAGCGTTTCCGCCGACGCCTCGAACAGAACAGAGCGAAAGGCGATGGGTTGGCGTCCCCCGGCTTCGTCGAAGACAATCTCGGCTTCGGCGAGCCCCAAAGCCGCCCCACCGCGGCTGGAAACGACATGGTTGTTGGTGAGAACCACTGTTTCGTCGCCGAGGTCCGATCGGAGGTCACCACCCCGGACCAGGAAACCGGTGCCATATGTCGCCCCAGTCAGGCGATCGCGGATGCGTCCGACCGCGCGCGCGGCCTCGAGCCCTGCCTTCAGCCAGCGGACCTGCATCGGCCCGTCCTTACCGAGCACGGCCTCCAGATCGGCGCCCGTCGCGTCGAGCTCACCGAGAAAGGCGCGCTCGTCCTTCGAGAGCGCGATGGCGCCGGCGCCCATACCGATGAGTTTCGTCTTGAGGGCCGCGAGCAATGATCCGCCTTCGGCCGAGGCCATCGTTAGGCCCCAGACCTCCTCCAATTGGCGGATGGCGCTCGCCAGTTGAAAGGCGGTGACGCGCGGATTTTCGGCGAAGAGGCCGTACCAATGGGCGGCGCGCCCCATGTCGCCAAGGCCCACATGTGCCTCGGCCAGGGTCGCCTGGTCCCACTGAGTGAGCTCGGCCGGCTCCCCGCGCGTCAGCTCGACGATGAGCCGCTCGGCGAGCTGGCGGGCGCCGGCCTCCTGGCCGGGAATGATCCGGTCGCGAGCACCCCGTAACAACAGTGCCACGAGATTGATCCGGCACCAGCGCCGCTCCTTGAGCGGGCCCAACTGGGAACTGGACGTGTAGGCTGCGAGGGCCTTTCGCAAATAATCCGGACGGTTTGGCGAACCGCGATCGCGGCCGCTCTCGACATACAGCTGCTTGTAGGCGCGGCCCGTGACACCCAGCGCCACCGCGCGCTCAGGGCTGGTGGCGGATGCCGGGTCTGTGGCCAGTGGCTCGATCAGCGCCAGTGCCGCGACGGGCCGGCCGCTGTCGACGAGCGCCTGGGCATAGCGGCGGCGTATCTCGGCATCATCGAGTCCGATGCGGATAAGGCGCTCGGCAAAGGTTGTAACAGCGGCGAATGCGCGAGCCTCCTGGAGCGCGGCGAGCGCGCGACGGCCCGTCTCGGATGCGTCCTCTGGACGCCCCGCCAGGGCGTCGCCAAGGCTGTCGAGTGCCGCGTCGAGGTCCGGCCCACCCTCACCTGCGGCCGCCGTAACGGCCTCCAGCAAGGGCTGCAAGCCCATATCCCCTTGATGCGCCGTCATGCCGTCGTCCGCACTCATTCGCCGAGCCTTCTTCCGCGTCCACGGCAATTCTAAGTCAGCCCCAACGCGCGGGGATAACTTTTTTCACGCGGTGCGCCAGGGCCTCAGCTCGAGCGGTTGGAAGCCCGCCTCCGCCATCACCCGCGTCCGGCAAGACAGCAGGATAACCTGATGGTGATGCGACGCTTTTCTCAGAATTGCCAGCATCTTAACCAAGCGCTCGTCGTCCGAGTAGACAAGGGCGTCGTCGAGCACGAGGGGGACGGGGCGGCCGGACGCGGCAAGGATATCCCCGTAGGCGAGCCGCACGAGCACCGCGATCTGCTCGCGGGTGCCGGCGGAAAGGCGGTCGCCCGGTTCGGCGCGGCCACGCCGATCGATGCTGGTGAGGCCGAGATTGCCCGAGAGGGCGAGCGAGGGGGCATCGAGCAGGCCGGCGAGGTGCGGCGCAATCCGCTCGAGGACGGGTTTCAGATAGGCCGAGGTGCCCAGGGCCGCGACCTCGCCGAGGGTCTTTTCAAGCAACAGCAGCCCCGCAACCTCGGTCTCGAAGCGGGCCACCTCGCGGCGGGCGCGCTCGGCCTCCTCGCGGAGTCGGCCGTGCTCGGGGCCGGTTGCCGCCTCCGCATCACGCTCGATGAGCCCGTCGAGGCGGGCGGTCTCCCGTTCGATCTCGCGCAGTCGCCGGCCGACGCCCTCTATCTCGGCGGCGATCTCGGCGCGCTGGGCGGCCAGCCGCTGGCGTTCCGGCGTGGCGAGGCGGCGGCGGGAAAGCACGGCGACTGTTTCGGTTGCCTCGGTGGTTTTGGCTTTCAGCTGGCCGGCGCGCGATTTCAGTTCGTCGAGACGGGCTCCGCGCGTGTCATCGGAGGGCAGCTCGGCGGCGAGTTTGGCGAGGGTGCCGCGGCGCTCGTCGAGCCGGGCTTCCTCGACGGCTTTGCGGGTCGATGCGGCGTTGAGCGCGGCAAGCGCGGCGGCTTCCTCGGCAGCGCTTGCTGCGGTCGCCGATTTGGCGCGGCCGAGCTCATTGCCCAACGCGTCGAGCGAGGAGCCCGGCAGCGGCGATGTGGCGCTCTCCGGCATCGCGGCCAAGTTCCGTCGCGCGGCCTCGATGCCTTCCGGCACAAGCGCAAGGAGGCGTGCCTCCAGTCCGGAGATGGCGCGCTCGGCCTCGGCGCGTTCCCTGGCGGCTTTGCGGGCGGTGGCGATGGCGTCGACGCCGGCCAAGTCGAGCAATCCGGTGAGTGTCTGCAGGTGTGCTTCGACATCGGCGCCAAGATCCTCGCCGGCATCGATCGGCGGCGACACACGGATCGCGGCAACCCCCGGGATCGCGAAGGTCAGCGGCGCGACGGGACGGAAGGACCTGCTGGCATCGAGCAACTTTCCATCAACCAGTACAGACGCGGTGGCGTGTTTCTCAATCGACACTTCCACGACCGGCGCCGCGGCCTTGATCCGGTCCTCGAGGAGCGCGATGGCGCGCACCTCGGCCTCGACTTGATCCAGGATCAGCGGCGTCATGAGATTGCCGGCAATCCCGCTCGCGAGGGCGTCTCGCTTCTCGCGCGCGGCTTCACCCTCTTTTATCCGTGCCGAGAGGCGCTCAGCCTCTGCCCGCCGGCCCGCCTCGACGACGGCCTGTGCAAGGCGCTGCTCCTCGGCGCGGGCTTGCGCGAGCCGGGCGGCCGACTGCCCGGCTCGCGTGCGCAGCGCCTCACTATCGGCGACGAGGCGCTCGCCGGCCACCGTCCCCTCCGCGATTTCACGGCCGAGGCGCGCATGATCCTCCATCGCCAGGTTGAATCGGCGATGTGCCTCCTCTGCCTGCGCCGCCTGCACCATCAGATGATCCCGCCGCTCGGTTGCCGCAGCGATGTCCGCCGCGAGTTCGATCGTCGTCCGCGAGCTGGCGGACGAGGTGGACCAGCTGCTCCTCACGCGCCCCAGCCGTTGCAGGCGCGCCGAGCAACGCCGCCTCATCGCGCAGTCTTGCCAGGGCTTGCATATGGGCCTCGGCGTTGACGGCGGCCACATCCGCTTCGCTCAGGCTTTGCTCCAGCGCCATCAGGCGATCGCGCGCGGCCTTGTTAGACCCTCGCGGGCGCTGCTGCTTCAAGGTAACGAGGGCTTCCAGCTCGGCTTCCGCCGCGCGACGGACCACCTCGCCCCGGCGTCCACCGGCAGACGCGACGACCTCTTGGGAGATCGCGGTTATCAGGAGATCGCGACCCGCTTCCGCAGGCGGCGCATGCACGAGCGCATCTCCCTGGCCGACCCAGAGCAGCGCCGTGTGGGCGGCGCCTCCGAGCAGCTCGGACATCCGCGCCTCGGCATCGGCATTGCGGTGGAGTGTGCCCGCGCCCTGAAGCTCGGCCATGCGCCCGGAGAAATACTGTTTGCGGTAGCGCCAGGCCTGGCCCTCCACCTCGACCTCGGCCTCTATCAGCGGCGCGCCGCCGCTATAGGGGGTGAGCACGTCACGCAGTTTCTGGCTCTCGGTCTTGTAGCTCTCCACGAACAAGGTTTCGAGAGCGCGGAACAGCGTCGACTTTCCGGCCTCGTTCCTGCCCGCAAGTACATCGAACCCGCCAGAGAGGCCCTCGACCGCCACGGCGTCCGAGAAACAACCGACCTCGCGGACCCTGAGCGCCCTGAGTTTCATGGCCCGCTCCCGGCCGCGAGCCGAAAGAGAATTTCGAGCGCGCGCTCGGCTGAAGGATTGCCGTCGGCCTTGAGTGCGGCGAGACGCTCGGCGGCCTCGGCAAGATCGCTTCCCGGACCGAGGGCGGCGAGATCGTCCGCCAACGGCTGTACGCCGAACGCCTCCCGCTCGAGCTCGAGATGAAAGAGCCGTTCCTCGAGTCTCGCAAGCTGCGTCAGGATCGCCCCATGGGCGGCGAGCGGCGCTTGGCCTTCGAGCTTGATGCGCGCGAGAACGCGATCGAGCGCGCCGGTTTGCGCGAGCTCGAGCCCGAGACGATCGATGTCCTGGCCTGCTCGGGGCGCGACCGTCGCCGACACCCAAGCAAAACGGCGGGTCAGAACCGGTGTGACGGTGATCCCGCCCTTCCCCTCGCCAACCGTCACGGCCAGCACCTGACCGGACTCGTTGCCGAGATAGCGGTCGGGCTCCGGCGTGCCGGAATACCAGACATTGGCGGCAATCTCCTTCGTTCCGTGCCAATCGCCGAGCGCCAGATAGGCGAGGCCGGCCGTTCCCGCGATCGCCGGATCGATGCGGGCGGCCGCATCGGACGAGCTGCCGAACCCCTGCACCGTGCCATGCGCCAAGCCGATGCGTAGGGTCCCCGGCGGCGTCGCCGCCTCTCGCATCCAGGCCGTGGGATCGGCCGTTTGGGCGCGCGCCTTCAACGGAGACGGCAGCAGAGCCACGCCCGGGGCGAGTGTCACGACCTCGGCCTGCCGGCAAGGACGCACGTTCCGCGGCAAGCTTCCCCGGACGAGCCGCTCATAAATCCCGCCGGGCCGGTCGGGATCGTGGTTGCCGGGGAGAAGATGCCAGGTGAGGCCGTCATGGGCACGGAGGCGTTCAATGAGGTGAGTTACTTGTCGTGCGGGCAGAGCCTCACTGTCGAAGACATCACCGGCCACCAGCACATGGGCTGCCCCCTGCGTGCGAGCGGCCTCGGCAATCCGATCCGGCGCCGACAACCGGGCATCCCAGAGAACCCCCTGCTTCTCGGCCGGAAAGCCGCCGAAGGCCTTGCCGATCTGCCAATCGGCGGTGTGGATGAAGCGAAACATGATGGATGGCTCTAGCGGGGAGACGTGCGGCGGGAAAGGGGGGAAGCCTATTCCCTACGCTCCGCTTCGCACCAAAGCACGACCAGAATTGCGGTTTTGGGACTCAGTCGTCGCGGGTTTCACGGCCCGGTGGAGACGGTAATCTGAAATCACATTCCCCAACCATGATCGAAACACCCGTTCTCATTTCGTTAGGTAACGCGGTTGCAACAGATCAAAGTTTATTCTTCCTGCAATCTTGAGTGCGTAAGGTCCGCCCGACATACTGGACCAATCAACTCGGCGAATCTGGCCGAGGGTCTTGAGAGGGCGCCGGATGCCGATTTCAGGCTTGAGCAGCAGGCAGACCCAGGCGAGTCCCGCCGGCCGCGCCGCAGAGCTGGCCGGGCGCTATCGCTCGCTCGCCGGCCGGGCCCTGTTGGCTGCCATGATCGAGCGGGAGTTCAGGGGCCGGATTGCCCTCGTCTCCTCGTTCGGCGCCGAATCGGCCGTGCTGCTGCACCTTGCCGCCGGCATCGACCGGGCTTTACCTGTGCTGTTCCTCGAGACCGGCAAGCATTTTCCTGAGACGCTCGCCTACCGCGACCGGCTGATCCAGCAACTGGGCCTCACCAACGTGCTCAACCTCGAACCCTTGGCCACCGATCTCGCCAAGGAGGACCCCGAGGGCTATCTGCACCTGGCCGACCCGGATCGCTGCTGCGAGCTGCGTAAGGTCCGCCCGCTGGCTGAGGCCCTGGCGCCCTTTGCGGCTTGGATATCCGGCCGTAAGCGCTATCAGGCCACGACCCGCGAAGCGCTCCCCGCCATCGAAGCCGACGCCGACCATGTGAAGATCAATCCTATCGCCCATTGGGGACCCGAAGAGATCGCCCGCTATGTGGCGGCTTACGATCTACCCGCACATCCTTTGGTGAGCCAGGGTTACCCCTCGATCGGTTGTGCGCCCTGCACCGAGCCGGTCGGTGCCGGCGAGGACGCCCGCGCCGGCCGTTGGCGTGGCAAGGCCAAGGTCGAGTGCGGCATCCATGCGATTGGCCTTCCGGTTGTAAACGCGACCGACGGGGCCGGGATCTAACCGTATCCCTCTCGCTTAAGACGGCGTGCTAAGCGCCTCCTATCTCGAAGAACCATTTTCTACGACGCACGGCTCTAGCTAGCACGGCGATCTTATTGCGGGCTAACCGCTCATCTCCGATAGAAAATCATCCTCAAAACGATTAGATTTCGGTTGTCCGGATGCGCCCTCCCCGCGTTGCCGGACCACCACCCCCTTGCTAGGCCGGTTGCCGACAAGCCGGACTGCCAACACCGGCCTAGCACTTCTGGTTTCGGGCGCTGCAAAGAGGTGAGCATGGGCACTGTTAGGGTCGTCGAGCGCGACGGCACGCGGCAAAGTTACGCCGCGGTCGAAGGTTGGCGCGTCATGGAAATCCTGCGCGAGCATGGTTTGCCGGTCGCCGGGACCTGCGATGGCGCAGCCGTCTGCGGCACTTGCCACGTCCGGGTTTCCGCCGAATGGAGTGGACGCGTTGCGCCCGCCAACGACGACGAGGAAGCAACCCTCGACACGCTGCCGAATGCCGGGCCTGACTCGCGACTGTGTTGCCAAATCATCTACGAGGAGGCGCTCGATGGCCTCGAGGTGACCATCGCCGGCGAAGGCTTCCTCGACGGAGGCGGCATATGAAATACTTCCCGATCTTCGTCGATGTCGATCAGAGCGAGATTCTGATCGTCGGCGGAGGCGAGCAGGCGCTGCAGAAGTTGCGGCTCGTACTCAAGACGACGGCGCGGATCGTCGTGATTGGCGAACATCCGAGCGAGGGCATCATCGCGCTGGTAAGTGATCGCCTTCAGATCGAGCGCCGCGCCTTCGAGACGAAAGATGCTCTGGGCAAGGCCCTCGCCTTCGTCGCGACCGGCGACGGGCAAGAGAACGCGCGTATCGCCGCCCTGCTGCGCGCCGCGCATGTGCCTGTCAACGTCGTCGACGAGCCGGAGCATTCGACATTCATCACGCCGGCCATCGTCGACCGTGACCCGATCATCGTCGCGATCGGCACGGAAGGGGCGGCGCCCGTCATCGCGCGCGAGATCAAGACGAAGCTCGAGGCCTGGCTTCCCGCGAGGCTCGGTGAGGTCGCCACCAAGGCGGCCGGATTGCGCGAGCGTATTGGCGACCTCTTCCACGACGGCACGACGCGACGGCGCTTCTGGTCGAGGCTGTTCGAGGGTCCTTTTCGCGCCGCGGTGCTGGCGGGCGATGATGCCAACGCCACGGCCGCCGTCGAGGCTGAGATCGCCAGCGCGCATCAGGACATCAAGACCCGGCCCGGCCGCGTGTTGCTCGTCGGCTGCGGCCCGGGCGATGCCGATCTCCTCACCCTCAAGGCTCAGCAAGCCTTGCAAGATGCCGACGTGCTGGTCATCGACCGGCTCGTCTCGCCGGGCGTGCTCGAGCATGCGCGCCGCGACGCGCTGCGCATCGAGGTCGGCAAGACGCCAGGCGGTCCCTCGGTCTCCCAGGACGAGATCAACCGCATCATCGTGCGCGAGGGCCTGAAGGGTCTCACCGTTGCGCGTCTCAAGGGCGGCGATGCCTTCGTCTTCGGGCGCGCCGCGGAAGAGATGGTGGCAGCGCGCGCCGCGGGTCTTGCCGTCGAAGTCATTCCCGGCATCACGGCCGCGCACGGCATCGCCGCCCGCCTCTGCCTGCCGCTGACGCTACGCGAAAAGGTGCGCCAGTTTTCCGTGCTAACGGGCGCCACCGCCGACGGCGCCGTCGAGCACGACTGGTCGGCGCTGGCGCGCGAAGGCTCGGCGGCCGCGGTCTATATGGGCGTGGGTGCCGCGCCGCTGATCGAGCGCGAGATGCTCGCCCATGGTGCCGATCCGGAGTTGCCGGTGGTGATTGTCGAGAACGGCACGCTCGCAACCGAGCGCGTGATCGAGACCAAGTTGCATCTCCTCGCCCATGCCATCACGGCGGAAGGCATCAAAGGTCCGGCGATCATCTATCTCGGCCTCGACTGGGCGTCCGCAGGCTTGAGCCGGCCATCCTACGTGAGAGTGTTTGCGCGGACGCGGGATGATACACAGTCGAAGGCATTGCACGTGATCGACACCAGAACGGAGGCCTGACATGGCAGCGCCAAAAGATATCCGCCAGATCCTCACCGCCAATCATCTGAAGGGCGGCCACGTTGTCTTTTTGGGTGAAGGCGGCAGCTGGACGACCTGGATCGACGAGGCAGTCGTCGCGCGCACGAAAGAGCGCGCCGCCGAGTTGGACAGCAAAGGCAACGAGCAGACGAAGCTCAACGTCGTCGTCGGCGCCTATCTCGTCGATGTCGTCGAGGAGAGCGGCAAGCTGCGCGCGGCCCATATCCGCGAGCATCTGCGCACACTCGGTCCCAGCGTCCGCACCGATCTCGGCAAGCAGGCCGATGGCAAGGAGCCGGATGTGAGACAGGGACCGGCGTTCATCTAGGCATCGGGGATCGGGTGTCAGGCATCGGTGAAGTTGGTTTCTTGATGCCCGATGTCTGATGCCCGATGCCTCACAACACTGACCACAACCGACGAGCCAACCACCCATGTACCGCTACGACGAATTCGACCACCAGTTTGTCCGCGAGCGCACCGAGCAGTTCCGCGATCAGGTCGCCCGGCGCGTGTCGGGCGATCTCAACGAGGACGAGTTCCGCCCGCTACGCCTGATGAACGGGCTCTACCTGCAGCTGCACGCCTACATGCTGCGCGTCGCCATTCCCTACGGCACGCTCTCATCCAAGCAGATGCGCATGCTCGCGCACCTGGCCGAGAAATACGACAAGGGCTACGGCCATTTCACGACGCGGCAGAACATCCAGTACAATTGGCCGAAGTTGGAAGACGTGCCGGACATGCTGGCCGATTTGGCCAGCGTCGAGATGCACGCCATCCAGACATCGGGCAACTGTATCCGTAACGTCACGGCCGATCATTGGGCAGGCGTTGCGGCGGATGAGATCGAGGACCCCAGGCCCTGGTGCGAGCTGATCCGGCAATGGTCGACGCTGCATCCGGAGTTCTGCTACCTCCCCCGCAAGTTCAAGATTGCCGTGACGGGGGCCGAGGCCGATCGCGCCGCGGTCGCCTTCCACGACATCGGCATCAAGCTCAAGAAGAACACCAAGGGCGAGACGGGCTTCGAAGTGCTTGTCGGCGGCGGCATGGGGCGCACGCCGATGCTCGGCAAGGTGTGCAATCCTTTCGTGCCAAAGGATCGCCTGCTCGCGTATCTCGAGGCGATCATGCGCGTCTACAATCTCTATGGACGGCGCGACAACAAGTACAAAGCGCGCATCAAGATCCTCCTGCACGAGGAAGGCGACGCCGAGTTCCGGCGGATGGTGGATGAGGAATATGCCCGGATCGAGAACCCGTCGCATCTCGTGCCCGACCAGGAGCTGTCCCGTATCCTCGCCTACTTCAAGCCGCCGGCTTACGAAAGTTTGCCTGCGGACGACCCGCAACTTCAGCACAACCTCTCGTCCAATGGTGGCTTTAAGCGCTGGCACGAGATCAACGTCGCCGCGCACAAGCAGCCGGGATATGCCATCGTCAACATTTCCCTCAAACCCGAGGGCGGCATTCCGGGCGATGCGACCGGCGACGAGATGCGCATCGTTGCCGATCTGGCCGATCAGTTCTCGTTAGGCGAAATCCGCGTCAGCCACGCGCAAAACCTCGTGCTACCGAATGTTCGCAAGCGCGATCTCGTGGCGCTCTGGCATGCGCTGGTGAAGGCCAAGCTCGCCACCGCCAACGTCAATCTCGTCTCCGACATCATCGCTTGCCCCGGTCTCGACTATTGCACGCTCGCCACCGCCCGCTCGATTCCGATCGCGCAGGAGCTGTCGAAGCGCTTCGCGGATGCGGAGCGGCAAAAGAAGATCGGCGAGCTCAAGATCAAGATATCGGGTTGCATCAACGCCTGCGGGCATCACCATGCCGGCCATATCGGCATCCTGGGCCTCGATAAAGCCGGCAAGGAGTTCTACCAGGTGACGCTCGGCGGCGCGGAGGACGAGACCGCCTCGATCGGCCAGATCATGGGGCCGGGCTTCTCCAACACCGAGGTGATCGACGCCGTCGAGAAGATCGTCGACACTTATCTGGGCTTGCGGAACGACGGCGAGACTTTCCTGCAAGCCTACCGGCGCGTGGGATCCGCGCCCTTCAAGGAGGCGGTCTATGCCGCTCATTAGGAACGGGACCTACGCCGAGGACGATTGGCAGCGCATCGAGGGCGAGGCGCCATTGCCGGACGGCGGCGATGTCATCGTCGACTGGGGCCGGCTGAAAGACGATCCGGGCATCGCCGGGTTCAACGGGCGCCTGGGCGTGGCCTTTCCGAACACGGAGGATGCCAATGAGCTCGCGCCCTTCCTGACGCGGCTTGCTCTCGTCACGCTGGAGTTCCCAAGCTTCACCGACGGTCGCGGTTTTTCGCAATCGCGCGTGTTGAGACACCAGCTCGGCTTCAAGGGCGCCATTCGAGCGACCGGCAATCCGAAGGCCGATCAGGGCGCTTTCCTCATCCGGTGCGGCGTCGACGAGTTCGAGACGCGCGGCGCGCAATCACTTGAGACCTGGCAGCAGGCGATTGCGTCAGTGACGCGCGTCTATCAGCGGACGTATGCGACGGGTGCCGGGGAGACGAAGGGGTAGACAGGCAGTGCATTCCTTAGTTCGCGCCTGCGAGCGAGAACATCTCCACAAGCGTGCTCGCAATTGCGGCGGAGGTCGCCGCGTCCGTCTGGCCGATCTTGCGGTGCAGCCGGCCCTTGTCGATTGCCCGCAACTGGTCGAGCGCGATTGATCCTGATTTTCGCTTGAATATCGTCGAAGGCCGGAACGGATACGACTTTGGTGTCGAGGTCATTGGTGCCACGATGACCGTCTTGAGATGCCGGTTCATCTCATCCGGCGACACCACAACGCAAGGCCGGGTCTTGCGCATCTCGGCGCCACGCGTCGGATCGAGCGGCACGAGATACACATCGAAGCGTCTCACCACGTCTCGGCCTCGTCGGCTTCGCTGCTCAGGTGATCGGGTAGGAGCGGTTCATCCGGCAGGCCATGTGCCTCGATGGCAGCCGCGATGGCCGACTCCCAACCCTGGCGCGGATGCCGCTTAGCCGGCCGAAGCACGATGGCATCACCCGTGACAGTCAATTCGGCGCGATCCGTCAGACCAACTTGCTCCAGCACGGTCTTTGGAATACGAAATCCGCGCGAATTGCCGATATCGACGAGTTTGACCTTCACGGCGCAATCTCCAATTGTGTAATTACAGTGTAATTACGTTGGCGCGTGAATGCAAGGCCGAACGCCTCCTCCCTACACGTGGCAGCGGCTGCCGAGATAGCTCTCCAGCAGCCCGTTATAGCGGTCGACGCGGGACTGGGCCTCGGGCGATAGCGTGCGACCGCTCGACGCCGCGTTGATGTCAGCCTCGACGCCCTGAGCGACGAGCTTGCCCATCTCGGCCTTCGTCGACTTGCAATCGCCGTTGCCGGTGAAACTCGAGGACGGCGCCTGGGCAGACCCGCCACCACATCCAGCCATCACCAAGGTCAAGAGAATGGCCGGCGCAGCGGCTAGGATCGAACGCATCATGCAACAGCCCTCACTCGGAAACTCAGGCATCTTCCAAATCAAAACTCATCGACGATCGCAACCGGCAACACAGACGCACATGCGCCCGCCCCGCCCGCTGTAACCGGCCTGCCACTCACTGCGGCGGCTGGTTGGCGGCGACGAGCAACCGGGCGAGTTCCTTCTGGCGCACCAGAAGCTTCTGAACGGTGTCATCGCCTGCGAAGGGCGCGTAGAGATTGACGTAGATGATCTTGCCCTTGACGAAAGTGGTGTTGAACACGCCGGCGATCTGCTTCTCGCCACCGACTTCGGCCTGCATGCGCTGGAAGAGCGCGGAGTAGCAGCCATTGGCGTCCTCATCGATGACGCCCAGCATCTTCTGCTCGTTGACCTTGATGCCCTCCATGATCACCTCGAGGCGGTTGCTGGACTTCGCCATGATCGCCTCGTTGTCGGCGGGCGATGCCGCTCGCATCTGCTTGCAGATATCGGCGATCATCGCCGCCTGCGGCGTGTCGATTTCCTGATTGAGCGTTTGCAACAGCGTCATGTACTGGCCGAAGTGATCGAGCGTCTGATAGACGCCCGCGCGCCAGCCCTTGAGCTCGTTGCACTCGGCAAAGCTCGCGACCAGCTCGTTGGTGCCGGCGATGGCGCCCCGGATCGAGCTCATGATGCGCGCGTCGGCAGGCTCGCCCGGATCGAGCTGGCAATGGCCTTCGGGGAAGACGAGGCTCAACTGCGTCCGGCCGATCGTCACCGAATCGGGCGGCGGCGCGACAAGCGTTTGCACTTCGCTCGCCGTTACCGCCGGCGCCCGGCAGCAGCACGATCTCGCCTTTGATTTGATCGTAGTAGGCAGGCTCCTGGCGATGGCCGATGAGGGCGGCCATCTCGATCACCTCTCTCTGCACACGCTTGGCGATGCCGACATGAGTGAGGCCCGGGGTCTTGAGGATCGGCAAGAGCTTGCGCGTGAACACCGAGTTGGGATCGGCGTCCTCGTCGTTGAGGCGGTCGAGCGCGGTCTGGCCGAGGCCGGCGGAGTAGAGCACGAAAACGCCCGAGGGCGGCTCGATGCGGGTCAGGCCCCGCGTCTGGCCGATGGAGCGCGTGCCATCGGCACCGGCGAAGGGATTGTCGCGGCAGGCGTCGAGCACGACGAAGGTGACGCCGGCACCGCGCGATTGGAATTTGCGAATGACGCGATCGACGCTGATCGCCTCGTCCTCGACGAGACTTTCCTGGCCGACCTCGGGCGGCAGCATGTCGGTCGGCAGCAGATAGTTCTCGCCCGCGATCGCGACGCCGTGGCCGGCGTAGAAGAAGAAGATCTCGTCGCCCGCCTCGATCCGGCCCTCGAACTTGGCGAGCGCCTGGGTCATGGTGCGGCGAGTGGCATTGGTCGTCAGGCTCGCATCGAAGCCCATGTCCTTGAGCGCCATGCTCATGGACGTCGCATCATTGACGGCCTTCTTCAGCGACGGCAGCTCCTCGTAGACGTCGTTACCGAAGACAATGGCAAGCTTCTTGGCGGCTTGCGCGTCGCGCGCGCCCAAGGCCAGCAGCAGAACGGCGATCGCAGCCAGAAAGCGCATGGTCCCCTCCGTCGCGGTGTGAGCGCCATGTTGGGGGAGGCAGGGGGCGAGTCAAGTTCGCTGTTACCATGCACGACACGGTCTGTCCGGTTATCGACAGTCTGAGCCTAAGGCGACGCTTTTTTCGTCACACCAGCATCCGAACGGGGTCCTCGATATAGGCCTTGAACGCGTTGAGGAGATGGGCACCCAGCGCGCCGTCGACGACGCGATGATCGCAGGAGAGCGTGCAGCTCATCACCGTCGCGACCTCGACCTTGCCTTCCTTCACGACAGCCACCTCCTCGCCAGCGCCGACCGCGAGGATGGTCGCGTGTGGCGGGTTGATGACGGCATCGAAGCTCTTGATGCCGAACATGCCGAGATTTGAGATGGAGGTGGTGCCGCCCTGATACTCGTGGGGGCTAAGTTTCTTCTTGCGCGCCCGCTCGGCCAGATCCTTCATCTCGTTGGAAATCTCGGAGAGCGTTTTCAGATCGGCATGGCGCACGAGCGGCGTGAACAGTCCGCCCTCGACCGCGACGGCGACACCGACATCGATGCGCTTGTGACGGAGCATGCCGGCTTCTGTCCAGGTTGCATTGGCCGCCGGCGTGTCGCGCAGGCCGAGCGCGAGAGCCTTGATGATGAAGTCGTTGACGGAGAGCTTGTAGGCGTGCGGGCCTTCGAGCGGCGCGCGGGCATTGAGGCGCTTGCGGGCCGCGAGCAGCTCATCAAGCCGGCAATCGACGGTGAGATAGAAATGCGGGATGGTTTGCTTACTCTCGACCAGCCGTCTGGCGATGGTTTTCCGCATGTTGTCGTGCGGCAAAACCTCGAAGCTCCCCTCCTCGTAGAGGGCCATGATTTTCTTGTCGGGCATGGGCGCGGCGAGCGTGGACGATCCGGCGGCGCCCGATGGTGCCGAGGCCGACGATACCGCCATCGAGGGCTTCGCTGCCGCACCAGCGGCCGGTGCCTTTTCGACATCCGCCTTGACGATACGGCCATACGGACCGGAGCCGGAGATGGCGGAAAGATCAAGTCCTCGCTCCTTGGCGATGCGTTTGGCGAGGGGCGAAGCGAACAGGCGGCTGCCTCTGCCGTTGGCGTGAGAGGCGGCGGAGCGTTGGGTAGGCGCGGCGGATTTTGCTAGCGCGGCGACTGCCTCTGATTGCGGCGTCGCAACAGACTGCGGCGCAGCGGACGGGGCACCTCCCTCCCCCGTCGTGCCGGAGGCGCGCGAGCCAACAGCAGAGGGAGAGGGTTGGGGTGGGGGGGCTTTCTGCGATGTGGCACCGGCACTCTCGCCCTCACCCAGCAGAATCGCGATCTGACTGTTGACCTTGACGCCTTCGGTGCCTTCGGCGACGAGAATTTCTCCCATCGTCCCCTCGTCCACCGCCTCGACCTCCATGGTCGCCTTGTCGGTCTCGATCTCGGCGATAATGTCGCCGGACTTGACCTTCTGGCCTTTTTTCACAAGCCACTTGGCGAGCTTGCCCTCTTCCATGGTGGGGGAGAGCGCGGGCATGAGAATTGGGGTGGGCATGGGGTTTAGGTCTCGCTGTTATCCTGCGGCAGCCATCTGATGGCGCCCGTGCCGGTACACGTCACCGAGTGATATCTCAAGCTCCGCGAATGGCGGTTCAGAGATACGATCGTCGCCGCTGAAGGTCTTGAGGTGCTGCCAACCCTTGCGCGCCCGGTTCTCGAACGTTTGCATCATCCCGGACACGCCGTCCAACCGCCAAAGCAACGGAACACCGGTGGAGGCCAACACGCGGCAGCGCTTCTGATGGCGCTCGATATCCGTCCACGGCGTGATGTATTCCAGCACCCAGCGCGGCGTCACGTTGAACTCGCGCCAGTCCGCAAAACTCCAAATCTCGGACTGAAGCCACATGCCAATTTCGGGCACGACAACATCACCTTTGAAGTGGACTTCGGGTCGCAGCAAGATTGTGGGTGTCGTCGGCATCCTCGAATGGAGGTGCGGCGCCCCAAGCGCATACAGAAGCTCGGTCAGCGCGACACTATCGATCGGACCGAAGTACCGCCGCGTCAGCAGCTCGCCATCGATAATCTCGGCAATGACATGCTCGGGCGCGGCGATCAGGTCGTCGTAGGTGGCACGTTCTGATGCGGTCCCGGTCAACTCACGCTCCATCGCGGAACAACGAACTCGCGAAAACCGTATCAACCCAGATCCAGTGTTTGGCAGAGCTGCAAGTAACCCTCATTACGCCAGCCTCTGAATGGCTCGTATGAATATGCCAAGGCGCGAAAGGGGTCGGGCTACCTCGTCGATCGTTCAGATACGATGAAACAATCCCCGGTGCGGAAACTCCCGTGAAATGGCACGTGAGGTGGCGAAGCATCGGCGCAAGATCGGCCGCTTTCATTCGGATCGCTGGCACATGCTCGTGCAACAACTCAGAGAAGTTTGGGCCCTCCTGAACACAACCGCGCACACAGCATTCCTTTACAATCAGCTTGGGACAGATGTCGACCGGCCGACACCTCCTACCAGCCTCCTCACCGCCGCGACCACCTTCGCCGCATTCGGCAGCGCGAGTTTCTCGAGGTTTGCTGCATATGGCATCGGCACGTCCTCGCCCGATACCTTCGTTGGCGGAGCGTCGAGCCAGTCGAAGGCCTCCGCCACGACCCGCGCGCAAACCTCCGAGCCGATCGAGCAGACCGGAAAGCTCTCCTCGACGGTGACGATACGGTTCGTGCGCTTGACGCTCTCGATGACAGTCGCCATGTCCAAAGGCCGCAGCGTCCGCAAATCGATCACCTCGGCCTCGATCCCCTCCTTCGCCAGCTCCTCGGCGGCGGCCAGCGCATAGGTCATGCCGCGCGAGAAGGAGACGATCGTCACATCGCGGCCGGGACGCACGATCTTCGCCTTGCCGATCGGCACCAGCCAGTCGTCGACCTTGGGCACCGGGCCGTTCGTGCCATAGAGGATCTCATGCTCCAGAAACACGACCGGGTTCGGATCGCGGATGGCCGATTTGAGCAGGCCCTTCGCATCCGCCGCCGTGAAGGGCGCAACCACCTTGAGACCCGGAATGTGCGCGTACCAGGCCGAATACTCCTGGCTGTGCTGGGCGGCGACGCGGGCGGCGGCGCCGTTGGGTCCGCGGAAAACAATCGGACAGCGCATCTGTCCGCCGGACATGTAGAGGGTCTTCGCCGCCGAGTTGACGATGTGGTCGATCGCCTGCATGGCGAAGTTCCAGGTCATGAACTCGACGATGGGCCTCAAGCCCGCCATCGCCGCGCCGACGCCGATGCCGGCGAAGCCGTATTCGGTGATCGGCGTATCGATGACGCGGCGCGCGCCGAACTCGTCGAGCAAGCCCTGGCTGATCTTGTAGGCGCCCTGATACTGCGCCACCTCCTCGCCCATCAAGAATACGTCGCCGTCGCGCCGCATCTCCTCGGCCATGGCGTCGCGTAGCGCCTCGCGGACGGTTTGGATGGCCATTTCGGTGCCGGGGGCGAGCCCCCTCTCCCCATCGCTCTCCGCGATGGGGAGAGGGCTGGGGTGAGGGGCGGCAACAGGGGAAGAAATAGTGGGACTTGACTCGGTCTTGGCCGGCGCCGGCGCTTGCGGCTGCCCCTCACCCCGACCCTCTCCCCGCGAGCGGGGAGAGGAGGCCTCGCCATCCACGCGCAACACCGCGATCGGCGTGTTGACCTTCACATTCTCGGTTCCCGCCGCGACGAGGATCTTGTCGAGGGTCCCCTCGTCCACCGCCTCGACCTCCATGGTCGCCTTGTCGGTCTCGATCTCGGCGATGACGTCGCCGGATTTGACGGTCGCGCCTTCCGCGACGAGCCATTTGGCGAGAGTCCCCTCCTCCATGGTGGGCGAGAGCGCGGGCATCAGGATTTCGGTGGGCATGCGGGTCTCACTTCGTCGGCGGAACCGGATTGTCGAAAGGCCAGAGGCGATCGAGCGAGAATGTTGTCTCCTCGAAAGGAGGAGCGCACACCCTGTCGCTGTCAAAAAACGTATGCGTCAGAAGCCAGTCTCTACCTCGTCGCGCGAACACTTCGATGCTTTTCGAACGCGGATCGACAAGCCAGATATGCCCCACCTCGTGGAGAGCATAGATCGCGCGCTTGTCGCCCTTGTCGTACTTTTCGGTGCTGGGCGAAAGCACCTCGCATACCCAGTCGGGCGCGACCTCGAACCACGCGCGGTCGGCAGGCTCGGTCACGCGTTCCCGCTTCCAGCCGGCCAGGTCGGGGACGAGCACATGCGGACCAAGATGCAGCTCGGGCTCGTCGACGAAAACCCACCCTCCCGGACCACTGTCACCGAATTGGTAGGGCGCTCCCAATGCCACGCCGAGGGCGCTTGCCGAACCGCCATGCCGTCGCGCGGGACGCGGATGCGTGACCAAGCTGCCGAAAATGATCTCGCCGACGACATTGGGCGGCAGGGCCTCGATGTCGGCGTAGGTCGCTTGTTGCTTCGCCGCATCGGCCATTAGTGCCTATCTCATCAGCATCTGGCGAGGGAGCCCCAGCTCACCCCACCACCACATCCGTGTAAAGCTCGCGCACATCGGGCTCCGGGTCCGTCTGGGCGAACTCGGCGCTCTCGTTGACGATGGCGCGGACCTCCTTGTCGATGCGCTTCAAATCGTCCTCGGAAGCCCGCTTCGTCTCGACCAGGCGCCTCGCCACCATCTCGATCGGATCGGTCTCGGCGCGGACCTTGTCGACCTCCTCGCGGGTCCGGTACTTCGCCGGGTCGGACATCGAGTGGCCGCGATAGCGGTAGGTGAGCATTTCCAGGATCATCGGCCCCTTGCCGGCGCGCGCATTCTTGACCGCTTTCTCACCCGCCGCCTTCACCGCCCGCACGTCCATGCCGTCGACCTGCTCGCCCGGGATGCCGAAGGAGGCGCCGCGCTGGGAGAGGTTGGTGGTGGCCGACGATCGCTCGATGGCCGTTCCCATCGCATAGCGGTTGTTCTCGATGATGTAGATGACGGGAAGCTTCCACAGCTCCGCCATGTTGAAAGCCTCGTAGACCTGGCCCTGGTTGGCCGCCCCATCGCCGAAATAGGTCAGGGAGACATTGTCGTTGCCGCGATACTTGTTGGCGAAGGCCAAGCCCGTCCCGAGTGGCACTTGTCCGCCGACGATGCCGTGACCGCCGAAAAACCCCTTCTCGACGGAGAACATGTGCATCGAGCCGCCCTTGCCGCGGGAGTAACCGCCCCGCCGGCCGGTAAGCTCGGCCATCACGCCCTTGGCCTCCATGCCGGTTGCCAGCATATGGCCGTGATCGCGATAAGCCGTGATGACCTGGTCGCCGGGCTTCAGCGCCATCTGCATGCCAACGACCACCGCTTCCTGCCCGATGTAGAGGTGGCAGAAGCCGCCGATGAAGCCCATGCCATAGAGCTGGCCGGCCTTTTCCTCGAAGCGGCGGATGAGCAGCATGTCCCAGTAGGCCTGCAGCTCTTCGGTCTCGTTGAGCTCTGGCGGGCCGGAAGTCTTCTTGCCGCGACCGTCATTCGAGGATTTCGCCGCCATTTCCGGGCCTTCGAGTTGCAAATCGAAGGTGCGACTATAGCAATCGTTCGGCCCCGCCGACAACCAAGTCCAGAACGTACGGGACTATTGGGGGTCGAGGATGACGATTTCGCCGGGTTTGGCGAAGCCGGCGACGCTACGGGCTAGCTCATCGAGGTAGTCGGGATCGAGGGCCTTGTCGTCGAGGAGGGCGATATCGCGCTCCAGATCAGAGCGCATGGTCTCGAGGCTCGCGAGCTCGACTTTGAGCCTTTCGGCTCTCAACGAGAGCTCGGTTTGTGCCTCGAGACCATGTTTGCCCTTGATGGCGTGAAAGCCGAAGTAAGTGGTCAGCATCAGGCAGACAAGCATAACCCAGTTCTGCCGTCGTTTGCTGTTTCGGACCATCGACGCTCCGGGATGATGTACGCGAAACCAGACCAATCGTGTCAGCCTCGGCTGACCACCAGAGAGTGCCAGAGGTCCGGTTAAGGCCGCGTAAAGCTCAGACCCGATTTATGACAGCCGGAAATCACTTGCTCCGCAGAGCCCCCCGCCCGGCATAGCTTGAAGCATCTCCCAACTCTTCCTCGATGCGGATGAGCTGGTTGTATTTGGCGAGCCGGTCGGAGCGGGAAAGAGAGCCGGTCTTGATCTGCCCGCAGTTGGTGGCGACCGCCAGATCCGCGATGGTCGCATCCTCCGTCTCGCCGGAACGATGGGACATGACCGCCGTGTAGGCGGCGCGGTGAGCCATGTCGACGGCAGCGAGTGTCTCCGTCAAGGTGCCGATCTGGTTGACCTTGACGAGGATGGAATTGGCGATGCCCTTTTCGATGCCTTGAGAAAGCCGCTCGGTGTTGGTGACGAAGAGATCGTCGCCGACGAGCTGGCATTTCGCGCCAACCAATTCCGTCAGCACCTTCCAGCCGTCCCAGTCGTCCTCGGCCATGCCGTCCTCGATGGAGGCAATCGGGTAGCGTTTGACGAGATCGGCGAGGAACTTGGCATTGCCGGCACTGTCGAGCGTCTTGCCCTCCCCTTCCATCTTGTACTTGCCTTTCTTGAAGTACTCGGTGGCGGCGCAGTCGAGACCGATCAGCACCTGCTCGCCCGGCCGGTAGCCCGCGCCCTCGATCGACTTCATGATGAAGCCCAGCGCCGCGTCCGCCGATTTGAGGTTGGGGGCGAAGCCGCCTTCGTCGCCGACGCCGGTATTCTCGCCCGCATCCTTCAGGGCCTTCTTGAGCGTGTGGAAAATCTCCGCGCCCCAGCGAATGGCGTCGGCGCAGGTCTCCGCGCCGACCGGCAGGATCATGAACTCCTGGAAGTCGATGGGGTTATCGGCGTGTGCGCCGCCATTGATGATGTTCATCATCGGCACGGGGAGCACATGCGCCTGTGCGCCGCCGACATAGCGGTAAAGCGGCAGGCCGGTTGCCTCGGCCGCCGCCTTGGCGACCGCGAGCGAAACGCCCAGGATCGCATTGGCACCGAGCCTCGACTTGTTCTTGGTGCCGTCGAGATCGAGGAGCGCCTGGTCGATGCGGCGCTGGTCCTCGGCATCCATGCCGCCGATGGCGTCGAAGATTTCCGTGTTGACGGCCGCGACCGCCTTGCGGACGCCTTTGCCGAGATAGCGCGTCTTGTCGCCGTCACGCAGCTCATTGGCCTCGTGCGCGCCGGTCGACGCCCCGGACGGAACGGCGGCGCGACCCACCGAGCCATCCTCCAGCGTCACGTCGACCTCGACCGTCGGGTTGCCGCGGCTGTCGAGAATCTCCCGGCCGAGGATGTCGACGATCTGGGTCATGGGGATTCTCCTTAGAGCCGGGGTGAGGTAAGCTCGCCGCTTGATATCCGATGCCTATCGGCGCGGAAAGCCACGAACCAACACGCGGAGTGACGCATGAGCTGGCTCGATGACAACAAAGCAACGGCGATGGCCTTCTACGACCTGATGTTCAACCAGTCGAAGCCGGCCGAGGCGGTGGCCCGCTACGTCGGGGCTGACTACATCCAGCACAACCCGGATGTCGAATCCGGGAAGCAAGCCTTCATCGCATACTTCGAGGCCATGCAGCGCGACTATCCGGGCAAGCGCGTGACTTTCAAGCGCGCCATCGCCGAGGGCGACCTCGTCGTGCTGCATTGCCATCAGGTGCTACCCGGCGAAGGCGAGTGGGCCGGCATCGACATCTTCCGCTTTGATAAGAGCGGCAAGATCGTCGAGCATTGGGATGTGCTGCAAAGCATCCCGGACGAGATGGCGCACGCGAACGCGATGTTCTAGTGGAGCCGTCGTATTGACCTATACCCTACTGCGAAATGCCCGACCCGAATCGAAGCCCGGTTCATCTACAGCGGCAAGACTGGCCAAGCCCTCAAAGGGCTGGGGACTGTTGCCACGGGTAAGCGCGCGAACCCGTAGCTACAGTCCGTGGCCCCTTCGGAGCGTGCTCGACCGCGCGACGAAACGGGCGTCGATTCGAATGAGGAGTTCGGCGGTTTGGTATGGGTAGCTCACCCGCCGATAATCGTCGTGAAGAACTTGAAGCCCGCCTCGCCCATGGCACCAATCACGCCGGCGGCAGACATGGCGGCCAGCCAAAGCAGAAGCCGGCTCACCATCCGCCCGTAGTTCGTGCGCACCCGCACCTCGATGACCTGCTCGGGCAACGCCGTCTCCGCGGCGAGCCCATCCTGGCCGACCGAGCGGGCGGAAACCACAAGCTGCAACCGCGCCTTGCCGCGATAATGCGGTGTCACCGTCCAGCGCCAGCTCGCGAAATCATCGCTCATGATACCGAGCGTGTTCTCGACCCACTGCGTCTCGGGCGAGGTCGCCTCGATATAGAACCCGCCCTCGGGCGCGCGCAGTCGCACTGACATCGCTTTGGCGACGTGGATCTTGTGACCGCTCACCTGCCCTTGCATGCCCTCGCCGAGGCTCTCAAGAGCGCCGCGTGCGATCCGGACCTCGACCTGCTCGGGCGTTCCGACGCGCATCCGGCGCGGGATATTCTCGAGCAGTGACCCCTCGGTGACGGTGGCATCGACAGGCGGACGGGCCGCGTTCGCCGGCCCCGGACCTTGCTGCCGCGCCATCCGCGGCATCGGAGCGCCGGGCGGCAGTCCGGGCGCGCCTGGTGGCATCGGTCCCCGGCCGCCCATCGGCGGCGGCCCAATCGGCCGCTGCGCACCTTGAGCAGGGGGCGGTCCCGGCGGACGCCAGCCCGGAGCACCCGGCGGCGGGCCACCGGCCATCGGACCTGGCGCTCGCATCCGATCCGGCGGCGGAGCGCCATTGGGCATGGGTGCGCGCTGAAGCGGCGGACGGCTCGTGCGCGCATCGCCCTGCTGCGGGATAGGTTGGACGCGTTGCGACGGTAGCACGGGATCGGTGCGGGAGTCTGCTTCACGATATTGCCCGAGCGGTGGCTCGCGACGCGACGGAGTGGCTGGGGCGGGCGGCGCCTTCGGCTCGAATGCGGGGGTTCGGGCGCGCTCATAGCTACGCTCCTCGGCCGGCTCGCTCATCTCGGAGCGAATGGAGGCGAGGATGTCGTCATCGGCATCCTCGACCTTTGGCGCCGTGGCGGGTGCCGGACGCACCGCGGGTTGAGGACTGGCCGGTCGAGCCGTTGCCCCCGTTCCTCTCGACTGCAGCGTCCGGATCGCCTCCTCGAAGGTCAGGCCATGACTCTTGAGAAACTCGGACGCCGGACTGCGGCCCTCTCCGATCAGCGCGGCCAGCACGATGGCGCCACTGACGACCTGCCGGCGCGATTGCTGGGCGGCCTGGCGTGCCGCTTCCACGACCCGCGACAGATCTGGTGACAGCGACGGCTCGACGCCCTCGCCGGACACGCGATCGGGAATGCGGCTGACATAACCGGCGACATCGTCCCGGAGCCGGTCGACATTGATGCGGGAGGCTTCGAAGACCGCGAGCGCATCCGGGTCTTCGGTCAACGCCAATAGCAGATGCTCGAGCGACACAAGGCGGTGGCCCTGCTCCTCGGCATAAACCTGGGCACGCCTCAGCGTGGCGCGAAAATTATCGGCGCCCGCGTCCTCGCCGTAGCCCTCGTATGAGGTTGCCAATGCGGCCCCTCCCATATGTCCCTCCTGCGAACCCGCCCGAGTGTCCCGATGGGCGCGGTCGCGCCGGCCCGCGAATCGCTGCTTTCGCCAGCCCAGCACAAGACTAGTTTCGCGGCTTCTTTATGGGGCTGTCGAGCATTTTTTGCGGCGGCGCCGCCGTTTCGAACATATTACAGCCCTTGAGGCACCCCGGCGACTGGATATAAGTCTCGGCCAACGCACATTGTTGGCTTCGAGCACTATCTCACGGCCAACCGGTGCCTACTTGGCCGGAAAGCGCTCTGTTTCCAGGAACCCTCATGTCCGAACGCGACGATACGGCGGCCCGCCAGGCCATACCACCCCAGCTCCAGGCCTCGCTGCTCTCCGAGGCGTTGCCGTACATGCAACGCTACGACGACAAGACCGTCGTGGTGAAGTTCGGCGGCCATGCCATGGGGGATGCAGCGCTCGCCCGCGCCTTTGCCCAGGACATCGTGCTCCTGAAGCAATCCGGCGTGAACCCGATCGTCGTGCATGGCGGCGGCCCGCAGATCGGCGACATGCTGAAGCGGCTGGAGATCAAGTCCGAGTTCGTGCACGGGCTTCGGGTCACCGACAAACCGACGATCGAGATCGTCGAGATGGTGCTTGCAGGCAAGATCAACAAGGAGATCGTGGCGACGCTGAACCGGGAAGGCGGGAAGGCCGTCGGTATTTCCGGCAAGGACGCCAATCTGATGATCGCCAAGAAGATTGACCGCATGCCCGACCCGCAGTCGAACCTCATGCAGGCCGTCGACCTCGGCTATGTGGGCGACCCGGTTGAGGTGAACCCGGAGATCCTCGAGGTGATGGACCGTTCCGATCTCATTCCGGTGGTGGCGCCGATTGCGCTCTCGGCCGAGGGCGAGACCTTGAACGTCAATGCCGACACCTTCGCCTCGGCCATCGCCGTCCGCATGAAGGCGACCCGCCTCCTTCTCCTCACCGATGTCGCCGGCGTCCTCGACGGCAACAAGAAGCTCATCGAGGAGCTGACGGTAGCTGAAGCGCGCAAGCTCATGAAGGACGGCATCATAACCGGCGGCATGATCCCCAAGGTCGAGGGCTGCATCGACGTCGTCGAGCAGGGTGTTGAAGCCGTGACGATCCTCGACGGGCGCGTCTCCCATTCGGTACTGCTCGAGCTCTTCACCGAGCACGGCATCGGCACCATGTTCCGCGAGACGCCGCGTAAGAAATCCAAAAAGGCCAAGTATGGCTGACACCGCTCGACGGGGGTTCGACGGGGTCCGGACCTGGATCTTCGACCTCGACAACACGCTCTATCCCTCGCACTGCGATCTGTTTTCGCAGGTAAGTGATCGAATGAGCCGCTTCGTCGCCGATTTTCTCAAGCTCTCGGTCGCGGAGGCGAAGGTCGTCCAGAAGCGATACTACCACGAGCACGGCACGACGCTCGCAGGCATGATGCTCCACCACGGCCTGGACCCCGGCCCCTTCCTCGAATACGTGCACGACATCGACTATACGCCGGTCGCGCCCTCGCCTGAGCTGGCGGATGCGATTGCAGCGCTCCCTGGCGAGAAGCTCATCTTCACGAATGGTTCGCAGCGGCACGCCGAACGCGTCACCGACCGGCTCGGCATCACGCAACTGTTCTCGGGCGTGTTCGACATCGTCGATTCCGAGTTCATCCCGAAGCCGACCGCTGCGGCCTACCATCTGTTTCTGAAGCGCTATGGCGTCGATGGCACGCAGGCCGCGATGTTCGAGGATCTGCCGCAGAATCTCGAGACGGCTCACCGGCTCGGCATGACGACCGTGCTGATCCGAACCCACCTCGCCGATCACCCGAATCTGATCGAGGCCCAGTCCTGGTCGGTGCTTCCCGACCACATCCATCACGAGACGGCGGATCTGGCGGCTTTCCTCGGGGGCCTCGCTCCAAAGGTTCGCGATCAGGTTTCCTGAGCCCGGGCGCGCCGGTCCTGCAATGGATGCAGGATGAGCCGCATCCCGCGCGCCATCACCTCGGCTGCGGCGAGTGAGAGCAAGATCGTCGCGAGCAAGCGCAGCGCATCTTGCGCCAGGCCGAGCTTTGCCAGCACAGCGATTACCACGACGTGGGCCAGGTAGACGAACATCGACTGCTTGCCGAAATAGACTGCCGCACGCGCAACTGAAGAGGGTAGTCTGACCGGCGGCAACCAGAGGATCGCGGCGGCAGCCAGGGTCACCAGTACCGGCGCCGTCGAACCGGCGGAGAGAAAGGCGAGGGCAACGGCGGTGGCAACAGCCAGAGCCAAAAACCGCTCGAGGGTGCTCTGGGCATGATAGAGGCACCAGCCCGCCGCCATGAGTTGCAGCGCCATGAACGGATGCCGGACGCTGACCGGACCGAACGCCTGCGAGACGCCGAGGAGTAAAGCCGCAACCGCCAGTCCGGCGATTGCCCAGAGAGCCGCCGCAAGCGGCGCAGCCCCAACCCAACGCCGAGGCGCAGGGAGAGAGAACGGCAGCGCGATGAGGATCAACGCCTGCACATAGAGACAGACGAACCAATAGGGCGTCAGGCCCTGTGGGTTGATGTCTCTATCGAAATTGCCGAGCAGCGCGAACCACTCGGGATCGACTGGCGCGATCGCCAGATGCACACCTGCGAGAATGGCGTAGTAGCAGGCGACAATCGGCAGCAGCATGGTGACGAGCATGCCACCGATGGCGCCCGAGAGCAGATTGGGTTTCTGGAAACGCGCCAGCGAATAGCCCGCAAGCATGACGAGCACATGAACGCCACCGGCGATCGGTAGAGCGATCGCGTGAAGGGCGATGACGGCGAGGAGCGCGAGGTCCCGGCAGATGAGGTCCACGCTGACGGGTTGTGTCGCCGGCCTGAGTACGGGCGTCAGCGCTTCGAGTGTCGCGACAGGCATCGTTTCCCAACCGGCAGGAGCCTCACCGAGACGGCTGGTCAAGGCGAGTTGCACCTCGAGGTAGGCGAGACTGTCGCCGCCCAGCTCGACGAAGCTCCTGGCGGGATCGATCTCGCGGCCGCGCAGTGCTGCCGAGAAGACATCGGCGAGCGAAAAGCCTCCGGCGCTGATTGGCGCCGCGTTGCGGGATGCGCGCTCGGCCAACGCCCGGTAGTCGACCTTACCGGACGCCATCAACGGCACGTCGTCGAACGCCTCAACCGCAAGCACCGCATCGGTCAGCCCATAGGCCGCGACAAGCCTCCGGCGCACCCCCGCGAGATCATCCGTACCATGTACGAACACGGTAATCCGGCGGTCGGTCCCGGTGACATAGGCTTGCAGCCCCTCGCCCCGCAGCCGCTGCTCGATCTCATCGAGTCCGATCCTGAAGCCGAACATCTTCACGAAGCGGCTGAGACGGCCGGTGATGCGGAGATAGCCGCTCGCCAATCGCTCGGCGATATCGCCGGTGTGGAGCACGGGAGGGCCGGCGGGCTTCGCCAAGTCAGCCCGTGACGTCGCGTAGCCCATCATCACGTTGGGGCCGTGATAGACGAGCTCACCGGCGACGCCGGCCTCGTTGATCGGCCGGCCATCCGTGCCGATGACCTCGAACCGTCCCCCTGGCACCGCGCGTCCGATCGCGGACGGATTGGCCTCGAGGTCTTCAGGCGGCACATAGGCCATACGTGGCGACGCCTCGGTCTGCCCGTACATGACGAACAACCGCCAGCCGCTCCGGCGCCCCAGCGCCGCGTAGCGACGGACCGAGGCTTCGGCCAGCTTCCCGCCGGCTTGCGTGATGGTTTTGAGCGTCGGCACGGCGCGCCGCTCGAAGGCGCCCTGGTCGAGAAGATCGAACTGGAAGGGCACGAGCGCCATGGAGGTCGCACCGTTGCGCGAAAATGCCTCCCAGAAAGCCTCCTCGACGATCGAGCGGTCCGTCAGTACGAGGCTCGCGCCCTGCGCCAGATGCGTGTGCAGCACCGAAAGGCCGTAGGAATAGTGAAACGGCAACGTCGGTGATCGCCCGCTCGTCGGGGCCGATCTCGAGGTAAGCCGCGATCGAGACGGCATTGGATGTCAAATTCGATTGCGAGAGCCGGACGAGTTTCGGCGCGCCCGTGGTACCGGAGGTCGAGAGCATGAGCGTCAGATCGGCGTGCATCTCGACGGGCGCGGCGCTCGCCGCCGAAAAGCGCCAGCCCTGATCGCTCCGAGTGAAGACCAGGTTCGGCCGATAAGTTTCCAGGATTCGGGGATCGCTCGCCGTCGCCCCCTCGGCGCTGAGGATGACCGGCCAGCCGGCCCGGAGCGCACCCAGATAGGCGGCGATGGGTGCCACCTCGTTCGCCGTCTCGATGAGGACGAGCGGCCGCGTCATCGATGTCGCGAACAGGGAACGCGCGTCCCCGGTAGCCCGATCGGCCAAGCCTGCCAATGCCCGATAGCTCGTCTTAGACCCCGTCCTCGACGAGGAGCGCCGGCCGGTCACCGAACGCTTCGAGATCTCGCCAGAAGGTCATATCGCGGTCCTTGCCGCCTCAGCCGAATCACGTGAGATTCGCAGTTTACCACGCTGAAAGTCGGGCGATGATGCGCATTCTGCAGCCGGGCTTCTTTCGCGTCGCACTGGCGAGCGCCGTGGTGTTGAGCCACCTCTCCAATTTCGAGATCGGCCGGCCCGCCGTCTTCGCCTTCTTCGCCCTGAGCGGCTTCTGGGTCATGCGCATGTATGACGAGAAGTATTCGGTGGCCGGAGGTGCCGGAGTTTACTTCTTGTCGCGCTGGCTGCGCATCTGGCTGCCATTCCTCGCTGCGTATCTCGGCTTCCTTCTCGTCAAGGCAGTGTTCTTCGGGGAATTCGATGCCCGGCAGCTCGCCTCGCTCGGCATTCTCGGTATTGCGACGACCGAGAACGACGTGCTCGGCATCTCCTGGTCGCTCGATATTGAGTTGCAGTTCTACCTGATTGTGCCGCTGATCTGGTCGATGCTTAAGGCGCTCGATGCCGCCGATCGCCCGGCGATCTGGCCGATACTCCTCGCAACGCTCCCGCTAAGCGTGCTCGGTTGGTGGCTCGGCCTGTCGCATGGCATCTGGACCGTGCTCGCCTATTTGCCGGGGTTTGTCGCCGGTCTCCTCATCTGGCATTCGAGATGGCGGCCGGCGCGCGGCATCGCCCTCCTCTCGATCGCCGCGTTTCTCGTTGCGGGCCTCATCGTCTGGCTGCTGCCCGATACGCACGCCTATCTTCTGAAGGACACACCCAACGCCCTCCACGAGGACTGGTTTGGCATGGCCTGGGTCGCGCTGCTGATCCCCTTCATCGCCTTCAACGTGCGGCAGCGGAGCGACTGGCTCGACCAGCACCTCGGCAACTTCTCCTATGCGCTCTACATCACGCACTGGCCGGTGATTTGGTGCATCAAGAACGCGACGGCGTTGCAAGGCGTGCCCTTGAAACTCGTCGCGCTGACGGCCGTCGCGCTGGTCGCTGTCGCCTTCTACGTCACCATCGACCGGAACGCGGAGCGGCTCCGGCAGGCGATCCTGGGTTGGCGCATGCGAAATGTCGCGCCGGGCCACGCAGGCAGCTGACGGCTACCAGGTGAAACCATCGGGCAGACGGATGTTGGCCACCAGCGGACGGTGGTCGGAGCCGGTATTGGGCCCCAGATGCACATCGGTGATCGTCAGATCCTTCGACACCCAGAGATGATCGATGGCGAGCTGCGGCAAGCCTTTGACTTCCGCCGGCCAACTCGGCAGGAAGCGGCCCATGTGGACGAGCCCCAACTCCGCGCGGAACACGCCGAACGAGTGCGACCACGACGTGGCGTTGAAATCGCCGGCGACGATGACCGGCCCCGGCGCGACCTTCGCGATGCCGGCGACACGGCGCATTTCCTTCAGATGTCCGTTCGGCCCGTCGATCGGGCGCATCATATGGGCGCCGATGATGGTGAGCGGGGCGGCGCCCTGCCCATAGGTGGCAACCACCCGCGGTGGTCCATCGAGCTGCTCACGCCGGCCGGCTTCGACAGTCGTGAACGGACGCTTCGAAATGATCTCGACAGAACAGTGCCAGGTCTCCGCGCAACCACCGGCATAGGGGTAGTTCTTCTTCAACCGCTCAAGCAGCGCCAGCTTGTTCGGCCCAAACTCGTAGACGAGCACAATGTCGGCATCCTCGCGCTCGATGAAGGCCTGAAGCTCGTCGAGATCCGCGTGGGAATGCCAGGTATTGAAACTCAGGAGCTTGATCTCGCCGGGTCCGCGCGGCGCACTTGTCTCACTCGTTCCATTCCACGCAAGGCCCGCATGCAGCCCGAGCGTCGCCGCGATGCCGGCCAGCAAAACGAGCAGCGCACGTCGCCGCCAGACGAGCGCCGCGATCGATCCGGCGATCCCCCCGATGGCATGTCCGAAGAGGTGCGAGAACGCATCCGCATACGTCGACATCGAGCCGAGTAGCCAGAGCGCAGCAACCCCGAGCGACCCAATCAGCACGACGGCTGCCGCCACCAAACCAAACGAATATTTCGATACCAATCTCGCCTCCCCGCGCGCTCGCTTCTTCTGGCACACCGAATCGAATCGATCCATCGCTCCGCCCACGAACTTGCCGCAATTCGCGGGCACGCTGACAAGCGGCTGATTGATTTGGGGGAATTGATCGATGCGAACCGGACTGCTCGTAGGGGCAGTGGCATCGGCCATTGTATTCGGCCCGTCACTGCCAGCTGGGGCCCAGTCGGGCCCACAATGCGGCTCCGGCTTCAAACTTGTCGAAGCGTCTGGAAGCCGCGTTACCTGCCTCAGGAACAAGTCGGTCCAGTCGGTCGAGGAAGCCGAGAAACTCGCCTCCGGCTGGCAGAAGAAAGCCAACTGCGTCGGCGGCGAGGTCAGCGAGAGCCAGGCCGGAATCGGCGACGACGGCGTCGGCGCCTTCCTCGTGACGGTGCGCTTTGCCTGCACCGGCGACTGAACACCGGCCAGCATTGACAAGAGCCGTTGGCCCGGGGCCTCTAGGCGACCGGCGGCGCATTCGCCCGCCGTCTAGGTTTGTCGTGCTTCTTCTCGGATAACCGCTTCGCATCCCGGCCTCCGCCGGGACAAGCTTTTCCGGAAGCACTTGAGCACAGGTCGCCCAAAATGAGCCGATTGAAATCCGCCGCCCAGGCCGAGGAATGGTCCCGGCTCGGGGTTTCTGCTGCTCGCAATGGCGACGTGCTGCTGGCCCGGGGCTATCTCGCCCGGGCCATCGATGCCGACCGGCGCAACCCTGCCCACCGGCACAACTTGGCGGCCGTCTTTGAAAGCCAAGGTCTCTATGCCGAGGCGGCCTCGCTGTACGCGGAAGCGGTTGCGATCGCGCCAGCCGAGATCGGTTCCGCCGACCGGCTTTCGGGCCTGCTCGCCCGGTTCACGCTCGAAGACACTAAGCTGCTCGACGCGGCCGGCCTCAAGGCCGCGCTCGCCTTCGACCGCATCGACCGCCAGGCCATCGGCGAGGCGGTGTATGCGCGGTTTAAACAATTGGACCTGTTCGCGAGTACCGACACACATACTCAACTGGCCCGCAAGACGCCGAGCGCGCTTCGCGACGATCTCTTCCTCGCGGCCTTGTCGACGTCGATCAATAAAGACATCGATATCGAAAGCTGGCTCGTCGGTCTGCGCCGGACGCTGCTGATCGAGACGCCTGCCGAACGGTTCGAGGACCGCCCGCTGCAAACGATCGCCCTCGCTTTGGTCCGGCAATGCCTCCTCCATGAGCATGTCTGGTCCGTGAGCGGTGACGAGTCCTCGGCCCTCACTTCGCTATCGATCGATGCCGAAGCTTTGCTTGCCGGCGACGCCGAGATGGGCCGGCGGTTGATGCTCCACCTCCTCTATCGTCCCCTCGATGCGCTGCTTGCGGCCGGTACGACGGTGGAGCAGCTGGGCAAGCTGCGTCCGAAAGCGCTGAAGGAGCTCGTCGTCGAGGAATGGCAGCACCGCGAGTCCGAGCGCCGCGCGGCCTCTTCGCTCCAACGCATCGGCACGATCGGCGACGCGACCTCGCTGCGCGTCAAGTCTCAGTACGAGGCCGCGCCCTATCCGCGCTGGCGGAGCGTCCGGTTGCCCAAGCAAGGCACGATCCTGCGCGCGCTCGGGCGCTATATGCCAGCCGAGCAGCTCAAACGCTTCGAGCAGCCCTACGACGTGTTGATCGCCGGCTGCGGCACCGGCCGGCAAGCGCTGCAATCGGCCGCCGGCTACGGCTCCAACGCACGTGTCACCGCCATCGATCTGTCGGCCGCCAGCCTCGGCTACGCGACACGGCAAGCCGCGCATTTCGGCGTCGGCAACATCCGCTTTGCCCAGGCTGACTTCCTGGCTCTCCACCCGGCCACCCAGAAATACGACATCGCCGAGTGCGTCGGCGTGCTGCATCATATGGCCGATCCGATGGCTGGCCTCGCGCATTTGGCCTCGCTTCTGAAACCCGGCGGCCTTGCCTATGCCGGTCTCTATTCGGCGTTGGCGAGAGCCGATGTCACAGCACTTCGGCAGGACCCGGCGTATCCGGGCCCAGGTTGCACCGGCGAAGCGGCTCGGCAGTACCGGCAGCGGCTTCTCGGCGGTTCCCGGCGCGATCAATTCGCCAAGTCGAAGGATTTCTACTCGCTCTCCGAGTTCCGCGACCTCGCGTTGCACGAAAACGAGCAGCCGCTTCGTCTTGAGGACATCGCCCAACAGCTCGACCGCCTCGGCCTCGCCTTCCTCGGTTTCACGCTCGATCCCGACGGCGAAGCGCTGTTTGCCAAGGCCTATCCGGACGATCGTTTCCCCGGCCGATTGCCGCATTGGGTTTCCCTCGAAGGCGAGCATCCCCACATGTTCGATGCGATGTATCGGTTCTGGATCGCCAAGGCGCCATGACGACGAATCGGCGCTTCCCCTTCTACCCGCCCAAGGTGAAGGCAGGCCGCTACGGCGAGCGTTTTCCGCTGGTCATGCTCGACATTGTGAGGAACCCGCTTTCGGCCTGGCCGGCCGCGGTCTATGAGCAGCCGATCGTCAGGCGCGTGGGTCCGCTCGGCGATTTCACATGGGTGTTGAGCCCCTCCATCATCAAGACAGTTTTGCTCGAGGCCCAGGACAAATTCGTCAAGACGCCGATCGAGAAGCGCGTGCTCGGGCCGCTGCTCGGCAACAGCGTCTTCACCTCCGATGGCGCCGACTGGCGCTGGCAGCGACAGGTGGTGGCGCCGCTGTTCCGGCATGGCGAATTGCTGCGCTACATCCCGGCGATGACGGGGGCGGCCGAGAGCATGCTCGGCATCTGGCGCGCGGCGGGCCGGAACGAACGCGATATTGAACACGACATGACGTCGATCACCTTCAAGATCATCGCCGACACGCTGCTGCCGGGGGGCGACACGTTCGTCGCCAACGCCGTGGAGCGCGCGCATGCGGACTATCTGCTGCCGATCTCCTGGGAAATCGCGTATGGCATGCTGAATTTTCCAAAATGGCTGCCGCATCCGGGCACGCGATCGATGCGCCGCTCGGAGCGCGAGTTGAGGGGCGCGGTGGCGGCGCTCATCTCCGCGCGGCGCCGGGCACCCGGCGAGCACGACGATCTCTTCTCGCGCCTACTCTCCGCGCGCCATCCCGACACCCACGAGCCGATGACCGATGGCCAGCTCATCGACAATCTCCTGACCTTCCTCGCCGCCGGCCACGCGACAACGGCCATGGCGCTCACCTGGTCGCTCTACCTGCTCGCCAAGTCGCCGGGGTGGCAGGACAAGCTGGCAACCGAGGCCCGCGCCGTCGCTGGCGACGAGCCGATCTCGGCCGGGCATATCGAGCAGCTCGCTCTGACCGAGATGGTCATCAAAGAGGCGATGCGCCTCTACCCGCCGGCACCCGTCGTCATGCGGCAAGCGACCGAGGCCATCACCCTCGGCGGTTTGGATTTACCGAAGGGTGCCATGCTGCTTGTGCCGATTTACGCGCTGCACCGGCACAAGGCGCTCTGGAGCGATCCCGACCGCTTCGATCCTGAACGCTTCACGGCAGAAGCAGAGGAGACGCGCACGCGCTATACTTACATGCCCTTCGGCGCGGGCTCCCGCATCTGCATCGGCATGGCCTTCGCCATGATGGAGGCGAAGGCGGTGCTGGCGACGCTGGTGCGGGCCATGCGGTTTTCGCCCGTCGAAGGCTGCGATCCGGAACCAATGTCGCGGCTGACACTCCGGCCGATGGGCGGCATGCGGCTCGGTGTCAACCCGAGATGAGGTCGACCCGCAAATCCTATCAACCAAATTTGATGGCGGTCTTGCCCGCCTTCTCCCAAGGGAGTGGGTGGCCCCTCATGCCGAAGGCATGCCTTCGGCATGAGGGGCCAGATGAGGGGGTACGATGTCTCTCATGGAAACAGGTTCGACTTCACGACCCAGTGGGCAGGCCTTTTTGCCTGTTTCACTCCTTGTACCAAACCGCAGTATGCTCGACCGGTCCGATGGCCCCAAAGGGACGAAGGATGAGTCGAGCATACTGCGGTTTGGTATTACGAAATCCGGCCCGATCACGCCCTTCTTGAAGACGAAGCAGCCGTAAAAACGCCGCTCGCCGGTCTGGACGACGCAGTAAGCCTTCTTGGCGAGATCGTAGAATGCAAAACGCTCGATGCCGGCCATGGGGAGCGATTTGCCCTCGGCCAGATCGATCTCCTTTTGGACCTCCTGCTGAACCGGCAAGATCTCATGCGGCTTGCCGACCACCTCCATACGGCCTGCGGGCGCCGGCACGAAGCTGTCGAGCGGCATGACCGAGAGGATTGCCTTGGCGGCGCGGGCGATGTTCACGCCGTCGATCCGGAGCAGCCGGCCGATGATCGTCTGGCGGGCGACCGAATCCGCCGGAAAGTTCACATCGCACAGGATCAGATCGTCACCGTGCCCCATGGACTTCAGAGCGTGCAGCACGTCGGCGTTGAGCAGCGGGTCGAGACCTTTGAGCATGATCGTCCTCTCTTGGCGTACTGATGGCTGGGAAATCTAAGGCGCGCCCGGGTTGGCCTCAAGTTCGCTGGCGAGCGCATCGAGATTGTCGGCCCAGCCGCGCGCCCAACCGATGCCCAGCTCATCGAGCCCGGCTTTGGTTTGCTTGCGCATGTCCGGTGCGAGCGGCGCCGTGACGGTCACGCGTGTCTTGCCCATTCCGGCCGCCGCGAAATCGGCCTCCAGCACCTCCTCGTAAAAGGGCATGCCGTCGGCCTCGCAGACATCGTCGTAGACAAGGCGGGTGTTGGTCTCGACCTCGCGGTAGGTGCCTTTGATCGTGAATACCGGCCGGCCGGGCGCTGCGATCCTCAGACGAAAACCGCCGCCGGGCGTCACGTCCATGGCCTCGACCTCGGGCCGCGCGGCGTCCTTGCCACCCCACCAGCGGGCAAGCGCCTCGGGCTCGGTCCAGGCTTGCCAGACTTTCTTGCGCGGCGCGGCGATGATCCGGCTCGTTTGCAGCACCTGCCCTGCGTCCATCGCCAGCAGCGCCGATAGCGAAGCGAGCATCCGGCTCCACCCGGCGAGGATCATCGGCGTGTACTCGGCCCATCTGGGATCGACCGCGTGCGTCAGCGTCACGAGCACACCCTTCCCCGCCTTGGCGATCTCGACCGTCACATCGGAGGGCGGCTGCTCGCGGGAGACCGCGAAGTCGAAGACAATCCTCTTGGGACGCTCGATGACGCGTAATGTGCCGTAGTGTGGGGCCGACATCGCACCGCGCTTCTCGACGATCGTGAAGGTGCCACCCACCTTCGCGTCAACTTTCGCCGTCTCCAACACGCCGCCTGGCGTGCGGAATAGGAACCGGCCGATGGTGTCCGGATCGAGCCAGGCGTCGAAGATCGCGGATGGTGCTGCGGAGAAGGGACGGCTCAAGGTCAATTTGTGAGCGGGGAAATTCTCGTTCGTCATCATGCGCACTTGTCGATCATGAATTGCGCCACCCGCTCACCGATCACGACCGCAGGGATGTTCGTGTTCGCCCGCGGCACCTGCGGCATCAGCGATACGTCACCGACCACCACGCGCGCGAGGCCATGCACATTCCCGCGCTCGTCGCACACCGCGTCCGTGCCACTTCCCATCATGCAGGTTCCAACCGGATGATAGTAGTGCGTAACATTTCGGCGGATACCGTCGTCGGTCGAGGTATCGGTGCGGCGATCGCCAAGCAAGCTCTTGAGCGGCGCCGCGTCGAGCATTGCCTCCGCCATGACCAGACCATCGCGGAGCACGGCGATGTCGTGGCCTTCGGGATCGCTCAGATAGCGATGATCGATTTTCGGCGCGGCCTCGGAATCGGCTGTCACGATATCGAGCCGTCCACGGCTCTTCGGCGTGACGCAGCTGACCTCGACGAGGGCAAACCCGTTCGTCAGCGCCGTCTGCGTCGAGGCGGCGGCCGGGAACACGTGCATGTCGTAGAGGCCGTCGCGCGCTTGGCCGGAGATCGCCTTGCCCAGCGTCTGCTCCTCGGGGAGGAAGCCGCTCGCCGCCTTCTCGTCGAGCCAGCCTTGAAGCTCCGGGCCGATCGCGCGATCCGCATGCACCATCGGGTGATCGTGAAGATTAGCGCCGACGCCCTTGAGATCGAGCACCGCCGTCACGCCAACCGCCTTCAGCCGCGCGGGATCGCCGATGCCGGAGCGCTGCAAGATCGCGGGCGTGCCATAGACGCCGGCCGCGAGTACGAGCCTTTCAGCCTCGATCCTGACCGCCCGGCCATCTCGCCTGCCCGTCAGCGTCACGCCGGCGCTGGTCTCGACGAAACGGTCGATCATCGTTTGGTCGAGGATGCGGATATTGCGTTTGCCGCGCACGGGATCGAGATATGCAAAGGCCGCATTCCAGCGAACGCCGTCGACGATGTTGACGGACTCCCGGCCGAACGAGTCATTCGCATCGAGATCGCATAGGTCCTCGCCCATCTTCCAGCCGCAGAGTGCTGCTGCCTCGAGACAGCGGGCATGGAAGGGGCCGATCTCTTCCGGCTGATAGGTCCGGACGCGCATTTTCTCGAGCGCCGTATTGAACACCGGCCGCAGCAGGTGCGTCCGCCACAGAGGCAGTCCCCAGGCGTCGTAGTCGCTCGCATGACCGACGGCCGCGATGCAGCCATTGTGCGCGGAACACCCACTGATCACGCGCGCGCGCTCGTAGGTCCAGGGCTGGCGGCCGTCGAGCGGGCCCGAGCCGTAGCCCCAATCATGCGAGAGCGCCAGCGCATGGGCAGCGAGCAGATCCTGCGGCCAGCGGCCTTCCGAAAGCGCGCCGTAGTCGGGACCCGCCTCCACGACCACGACATCAATCCCAGCCTCTACCAGTCGCGAGGCAATGACGGCCCCGCTGGTGCCGCCCCCGGCGACAATGACGTCAGCCCGGACCGGTCCGGACGTGCTCTCCCGTGCAGTCATCTTTCGCTCCTGTATGGCGTCGCGCCGAATGACGCTCAGCGCATCGGCAGCTCGCGTGTCTCGACGGTGTTGAGTGTCGTCAAATCCTCGGCGATGGCCCGCCCCTCCATCATGATGCGCCGGCGGCCCGCGCCCGTTTCGATCCGGTAGAGATTGTAGCGCGCCGGCTCGGCGTGGCCGTGATGGCGGGCGTGGGAGGCCGACGGCACGCCGACGACTGGAATGGGTCCCGCACCGCCCCCGGCATCGGCCACCATCGCCTGGTGGTTGTGCCCATGCAGCACGAGCTCGGCTCCGGCGCGGCGCAACACTTCCGTGAAAGCGCCCGCATCGGTCAGACTGCAGGCCGGCGCCGACTGGCCGGGAAGCGGGGGATGGTGGATCAGCACGACGCGGACAAGGCCCTCGGCACCAAGGCTCGCCAACAGCTCACCCGCGGCCTGGCGCTGCGCCGGCCCAAGCTCGCCGCTTGCCCGGAACATCGGCGTCGGCACAGCCGACGACAGTCCGACAAGCGCGACGCCGCTGAGCCGCCGGACAAACGGGAACGCCGCGCCAGAGCTAGCTTCACCCGTCATGTAGGCCGCCCAACGGGCGATGCCGGGATCGCGGCGGAGACGCACATAGGTGTCGTGATTGCCCGGAATGACCGTAACCCGATCAGGCGGCCCCAGTCGCCCGAGCCAGTCGAGGACCCCGGCAAATTCCTGCGGCATGCCGACATTGCACAGGTCTCCCGTGACAACGATGTGGTCCGGCTGCTGCGCGTGGACGTCTTCGATGAGCGCCGACAGCACTTCGGGCAGGTGCCGGTGCTTGCGACCCCGGTGCCAGTTGGCGAGGCCGGTCAGGCGCTTCGGTGTCAAATCGCGCAGCCGCGGCCTGGGCATGGGCCCGAGGTGGATGTCCGAGAGATGGGCGATCGTCAGCGTTGACAAGCCATCATCCCTCATGCGAGCCAGCTCGCGACCCTTTCGGCTGGAGCCGCCGCTATGCCATTGCTGAACCTCTCCGGCAAGCTGTTCCAGCCGCTTTGGCGCATGCGGCGGGGGCTGACGCTCGGCGCTCAAGGCCTTGTTCTCGACGGCGACGGAGGGGTACTGCTGGTCCGGCACGGCTACCGTCCCGGCTGGCACTTTCCCGGCGGCGGGGTCGAATGGGGTGAGTCTGCCGAGGAGGCACTGGCCCGGGAGCTTCAGGAGGAGGCAGGCGTCCACTTGACGGAAAGGCCGGTGCTGCACGGCGTCTTCACCAATTTCCGAGCTTTTCCGGGCGATCACATCGCCGTCTTCCTTTGCAGGTCGTTCGAGCGACCCTCAGTCCCAAAATCCAATGCCGAAATCCTGGAGAGCCGGTTCTTCGCCATTGATGCTCTACCGGAACAGCTTGCCGACGGCGCCCGGCGGCGGCTCGACGAGATCGCCGGCGGCGGCCCGCCGGCAACAAATTGGTGACGGCGGGTCTTGAAATTGCCGCGCGGCCCACAACATTCTCTTGCCGGACCAACGAATTGACGGTATCAGCGCGTCCCATGATAGAGCGGATCACAGGATTGGTGGGCTTCGGCCGACGACAGGCGCCCCTCAGCGCCATGGGCGTCGCCCTCCCAACCGTTCCCGCCGCTCGCAGCCCCTGATCGCACGAGCCGAGGCCGGCAAGAGACGACCCCTGAGGACCCTCGACCACTTCCTTTCCTCAGAGTTCGAAAGCCTCCTCGCCATGTCCCCCTATGTCATTCTCTTCCGGCCGGTGACGGCCGCCGACCTCCCGTCGATCCAAGACCTCCAGGACCTGTGCTTCAGCCCGGGCCGCTTCGCGCGCGCCGCTTACCGGGTACGCGAGGGCGGGCCTGAGTTCTCTAAGCATTGTCTTTGCGCGTCCATTGGCGATGAGGTCGTCGCCTCCTTGCGCATGACGCCGGTGACCATTGGCGGTCAGGGCGAAGTCTTGATGCTGGGCCCCTTGGCCGTGACGCCCCGCCTCGCCGGCCAGGGCATCGGCCGCCGGTTGGTCGGCGAGGCGCTGGTGAGGGCACGCGAGGACGGCATGCGTTTGGTCTTCCTGGTGGGTGATCTCCCCTACTACGAACGCTTCGGCTTCGCGGCCGTGCCCGAGGGGCAGATTAAGCTGCCTGGCCCGGTCAATCCGGCGCGGTTGCTGGCGATCGAGTTGGCCGAGGGGGCGCTCGAGGAGTATCGAGGTGAGGTGGCGGGGGTGCGGTAAGCACAATCATGCCCGCCGATCCATCCGATACCTCTCCACAATCTCCTCGTTCAACGCGATCCCGAGGCCCGGCCCCTCGGGGAGCGCCATTGCGCCCTCGACCACCTCCGGCTCCGGCGAAACCAGCTCGCGGCGCAGTGTCGAGTTCGAAGACCTTGGGCGAGACATACTCGAAGAGCGGCGACGCCGGGCAGGCGGCTTGGAAGTGACGGCCCGCTGCCGAGGTGATGCCGGTCTTCCAACCGTGCGGAATGACCTCGGCGCCGGCCATCTCGCACATCTCGGCAATGCGTTTGATCTCGGTGAGACCGCCGGTCCGGGCGATGTTCGGTTGCACGACATGCACGCGCCCGCGCTCGAGCCACTCGCGGATCTCGTGGCGGCCGGCGGCGGCCTCGGCCCCGCAGACCCGCATCGGCGCGACGGCGGCGAGGCGCGCATGGCCGTCGAGATCATCGTGCTGCAAGGCCGCTTCCGCGAAGAAGATGTCGCAGTCGGAGACACGCTCGATGACCCAGCGCGCATCCATCCAATTCGACCAGCGATAGCCGAAGTCTAGCGCCATCTGGATATCGGGCCCGAGCATCTTTCGCCCCTGCTTGATGCACTGGACGAGCTCGCGATCGGTCACGAGGTCCTGGAAAATCACCTCCATCTTGACGGCGCGAAAACCGTTGGCGAGTGCCAGATCGAACTGCCGGCCGATCTCCTTCATCACCTCGCCGATCGAACGGCCCTGCGGCAGGCCCGGCCAGATTGTGCAGTAGGGCCGAAGCGTTTCACGTCGCGCGCCGCCCATGAGCTTGTAGGCCGGCACACCCAGCTGCTTGCCCGCGAGATCGTGGAGCGCCAAGTCGATGGCACCGATGGCATGGAGACCGAGGCCTCGCCGTCCCGGCCAGAATGTGCCGACGTAAAGCTTCTCCCAAAGTGCCGCGATCTCGATCGGGTCAGCGCCGATCAGCACCTCCGTCATGTTGCGCGACCACAGATGCGCGGTCGGCATGGTGATGAAAGCCTTGGCCACCTCGGGCGGCGCATCCGTCTCGCCAAAGCCCATGCGTCCCGCCTCGTCGAAGGTCCTGACGAGGATCGTGTCGGTGGTGCCGTCGAGGTCGTTCTTTTCCGCCTCGGGCAGAGAAATCGGTATGACCTCGACGCGAGCGATCGGAGAAATCGAAGCGGCCATCGGTGCACTCCCCTAGCTCTGCGGCTGCGCTGGCCTATCCTTCGTCACATCCGGATCGGGCTTCACCGACAACTTCTCGATCGCATCCGCCAGATGCTCGTCGGCGATGTTGTAGGCCCCCGCCGCAACACGGATGTTGTGGGCCTCGCGGAGCACGTCGGCGTGCGTGAACCCAACCGGCGGCTCGAACTTGTAGCACGCGAGCTCGAGCAGCTGGCCCAGCGGCTCGCGGAAGTAAATCGAATGCATGAAACCGCGATCGACCTCGCCCGATGAGGCGATGCGGCGCGACTTCAGGCGCTTGACCGTCTGGGTGTAGGTCGCGCGCGAGACGGTGAAGGCGATGTGATGGACATTGCCGGTCCCGGTCGGATTGGGCGAGGAATCCTTCGGCCAGATTTCGCTGGTGAAAATCGTGATCAGGCGCCCGTCGCCCGGATCGAAGTAGAGATGGTTCTGGTCCGGCGCGTCGAGATTGGGCTGCTCGAACACGAAGGGCATGCCGAGCACGCCCTGCCAGAAATCGATGGATGTCTGTCGGTCGGCGCCCATGAAGGTGATGTGGTGGACGCCCTGGGTCTGGATCTTGGACATGGGAGCTCCTTCGTAGAGCCGCGCGGTTGGGAACGGAGCCTATCGATCCAATCGCCAACTGGCAAAAGTCCGGGTCATATCGATCGGCTACTCCTGGCCAAGCCACCAGCGCACACGGGACCCGTATGTCTCTCGACAATGCGGCGCACGCTCCCAGGCGTCAGTCGCCAAGATCACTCGTTTCATCGAGTTCCCGAAACACGTCCAGAAACTCGACCGCCCCCTTCTCTTCGAGATGGGCCTCCATGCGCTTCTCGATCTCGGCGAGCAGTTGGCCCGCCGTCCGGCCGCGCACGATTGAGTTGCGCTCATAGCCCTTGCGCTCGAAGAAGTTGGCGGTCGGCAGGTCGCGGGTTAGCTTGAGTTGCATCTCGAAGCCCGACTGGGGACCGGCGAGATTCATGATCTCGAGCTCTGCCCCCGTAAGCCGGGTCTTGCCCTTGCGCACGGCGAACAGCCGCGTGTCCTCGAGCTTCTGCACTTGCATCCAGGGGCCGATGTCGGCATCGAGATTGAGCGCGTGGACGGCCATGCCCTTGCGCTTCTGCGCGTAGACCCTGTGCGCCGTCCACTCGTCGGGAACGGTGAGCGCATCCTCTCGCATCCGGAGAAGGACACGCGCCTTGGCTTCGAGCTTCCGCGCGCGCTCGCCATTCGACCCGGCTGCCATCATGAGGAGCCGCTTCGCCCAGCCCTCGCCGTGATGCACGATCGCGCCGACGGAGTTCGCATCGACGAGCTGGGCGTAGCCGACGGCGGTGGAGATCGGCTTCCCCTTCCCCGTGACGGGATGCATGCCGGACTGCATGTCAAAGGTGCCGATGCCGCCGGTTTCGAGCGCATAGACGCGCACGATCTGATCGGCGGTGAAGCCCAGTCGCACGGCTTCGGCTGCGTAGCTCTGCTTGAACCGCCGCTCGCTCGCCGCATCCGGCACAAAACCGTAGATGTCGCGCGCGGCTTCGACATAGGCGCTGATCGGCAGGATCGGATCGGCCTTCCTCGGGTTCTTCGCCTTCTCGCGATCCTTAGGTCTTAGCTTGGCGAGAAGTTTTTTGGGTTCCTCCGGGCCGTCATAGGCCGGCGGCTGCTCCAGCACATAGTCGTCGCGCGTGAGCTGATCGCCGGCCGCGCTCTTCTCGCGGCGGAGCTTGCGAAGTTCGACGGTGCGCGACCAATAGACCTCGGCGTCCGCCTCGTAGGCGTCGCGCGCGCGCTTCCACGTGGCGTAAACCGCGCGCTCCTCGGCCGACAGCGGCGAGAGGTCGGCCTCGGCGCGGGCCGGGACGGCGAACATGCCGAAGAGCAGGACCATCGCGAGCCTGAACATCGTCCCTCAGCGCATCGCCCGGATGAGACCGCGGATTGCTCCGAGGATCGACATGATCAGCAGCTCTCCAAGCCCGCCGAGAATCAGCAAGAACAATGCACGCGGACCCAACTCATCAGTGAGGATCGCGGTGATTTTGTATTTCACGGATTCCGGAAACCAGGCTTCGATGAGCTGAAACAACGTGGTGGTCACCGGCCGGAGCATGTTGTACGCCCGGCCGAGAAAATCGGGCTGATAGGCATAGAGATAGACATAGGCGACCCAGACCAGGATCACGACGAAGAAAAAGCCGATGATGCGCAGGATCAAGCGCGCCAGTCGCCCGCCGAATGTCGGCCGCTCGTCACGCATGTGCCCCTCCCCAGGACTTAGTCCGCAGGCGTTCTTAGCGAACGCCCGTGGCAGGACCATGGCGGCCCGTCAATCGGCTTTGGCGCTTTCGGCGACCGAGCGGGCCTCGCCTTTGACCTTCTCCAGAATGCGGGCCGCCTCGCTGCCCTGGATGCGGGCGATGTCGTCCTGGTATTTGAGGAGCGTACCTAAGGTTGTATCGACGTTCTCGCGGTCGAGAGACACCGCATTGAGTGCCGTCAGCGCTTGAGCCCAGTTGATGCTCTCGGCGATGCCTGGGTGCTTGTAGAGGTCCATCGAGCGCAGCGATTGTACGAAGGCGACGATCTGGCGGGAGAGTGCGTCGCCGGCTTGCGGCACCTTGAGCCGCAGGATCGCCCGCTCGCGTTCCAACCCCGGATAGTCGACCCAGTGATAGAAGCAGCGGCGGCGCACGGCATCGTGCACTTCGCGGGTGCGGTTGGACGTCAGGATGGTCAGCGGCGGTTTCTCGGCCTTGATGGTGCCGAGCTCGGGGATCGTGACCTGGTAGTCGCCGAGCAATTCCAGAAGGAAGGCCTCGAAGGGCTCATCCGCCCGGTCGAGCTCGTCGATCAGCAGCACCGGCGCCTTGCCCTCTTGGGAGAGCATGAGGGCTTCGAGCAACGGGCGCTTCAAGAGGAAGTCGCCCGAGAAGATGTCGGTTTCCAGCGAGAGCAGATCGGCGCGCTCGCCAGCGGCTTCGGCGGCGCGGATGTGCAGGAGTTGCTTGGAATAATTCCACTCGTAGACGGCGGTCGAGACGTCGAGGCCCTCGTAGCATTGGAGGCGGATCAGCGGCCGGTCGAGGACTTTCGCGAGCACCTTGGCGATCTCGGTCTTGCCGACGCCCGCTTCGCCCTCGAGCAACAGCGGCCGCTCGAGCGTCAACGCCAGGAACGTCGTCGTCGCGATCGCCTCATCGGCGAGGTAGCCGCCACTCTTCAGCAGCGCTTTCATCTCGGCGACGGTGGTGGGCTGTCCCGCCATGGCGTGAGGGTCTCCTTACGGCGAGAAGGCGCTCGTGTGATGGTTCGCAAATGCCGAACAAGGGCCCTGCGAGCTCCGACGGCATTTGCGGAACATCACACGAGAAAGCTTAGAGATCCTAGTGTCCCTCATGTCCCGCAAATGCCGAAAGTGCCCGCTGCAAAGTGGTCGGCATTTGCGGAACGGGACTCTAGTTGCCCGGCGCCCTCGCGATTGCTTGCTAAGCTGCCGGATCCCGATCAACCTGCGTTCGCCACCGCCCGTGCCGCCATGACCGGGATCAAGGCCGCACGATACTTGGCCGAGCCGTGGATGTCGGAGATGAGGCCGCTCTCGGCCGCCTTGGCGCCCTTGGCCGCATCGGCGGCAAAGGAGATGGCGAGCGCCTTCTCCACCGCTTCGGCCCGGAACACGCCGTTGGCGCCGGCCCCCGTCACGGCGACACGCACCGCGCCGACGCCCGACGCTGTCTTGGCGACGAACACACCGACCAGCGCATAGCGTGACGCCGGCTGCTCGAATTTGGCGTAGCCGGCCTTGCCCGGCACCGGGAAGCGGATCGCCGTGATGATTTCGTCCGCCCCGAGTGCTGTTGAGAACAAGCCGGTGAAGTAGCTGTCGGCCGCGATCTCCCGCTTGTTGGTGACGATGGTTGCGCCGAGCGCCAGCAGAGCGGCGGGATAGTCGGCCGCCGGATCGTTGTTGGCGACCGAGCCGCCGATCGTACCGGCGTTTCTCACCTGCGGATCGCCGATGTGGCCCGCGAGATAGGCGAGCGCTGGGATCGCCGACCTGACCTCGGGGCTGGAGGCGACCTCCGCATGGCGCGTCATGGCGCCGATGACGAGATTGCCGCCATCGCGCCGGATGCCCTTGAGCTCACCGATGCCGGAGAGGTCGACGAGCTTGCCGGGATTGGCAAGCCGCATCTTGAGGGTCGGGATGAGGGTATGCCCGCCGGCGAGCACCTTGGCCTCGCCGGAGAGCGCCTTGGCCGCGTCTGCGACCGAGCTGGGACGGACGACTTCAAATGCGTACATGGTTCTCTCTCCCGTCCCTTAAACCTTGTGGATCGCCCGCCAGACCTTCTCAGGTGTGGCCGGCATCTCGATGTGATCGGCGCCGATGGCGTCGCAGATGGCGTTGATGATGGCCGGTGGCGAACCGATGGCCCCGGCCTCACCGCATCCCTTCACGCCCAGCGGATTATGCGTGCAGGGTGTCGAGGTCGTCGTCACCTGGAACGAAGGCACGTCGTCGGCGCGCGGCATGGTGTAGTCCATGAAGGAGCCGGAGACGAGTTGGCCGTTCTCGTCGTAGACGGCGTTTTCGAACAGCGCCTGGCCGATGCCCTGCACGAGGCCGCCATGCACCTGCCCCTCGACGATCATCGGATTGATGATGTTGCCGAAATCGTCGGCCGCCGTGAACTGCACGACCTGGGTCTTGCCGGTGTCGGGATCAATCTCGACCTCGGCGATGTAAGTACCGGCCGGGAAGGTGAAGTTCTTCGGATCGTAGAAGGCGGTCTCCTCGAGACCCGGCTCGAGGGTTTCGAGCGGGTACTTGTGAGGCACATAGGCCGTCAGCGCGATCTCGCCGAAGGTCTTCTGCTTGTCGGTCCCCTTCACCTTGTAGGCGCCGCCCTCGTAGACGATGTCGCTCTCGGAGGCCTCGAGCAGATGGGCCGCGATCTTGCGGCCCTTGTCGATGACCTTGTTCAGCGCATTGACGATGGCCGCACCGCCGACCGCGATCGAGCGCGAGCCGTAGGTGCCCATGCCAAATGGTACCTTGTCGGTGTCGCCGTGCACGATCTCGACGGCGTCCGCTGAGATGCCGAGCTTGTCGGCGACCACTTGGGCAAAGGTCGTCTCGTGGCCCTGGCCGTGGCTGTGCGAGCCGGTCAGCACCGTCACGGAGCCCGTCGGGTTCACGCGGATGGTCGCTGCCTCGTAGAGACCGGCTCGGGCGCCGAGCGCGCCCACCAGGCTCGACGGCGCGATGCCGCAAGCCTCGATGTAGGAGCAGACGCCGATGCCGCGAAGCTTGCCCTTGGCCTTGGCGGCCGCGCGGCGCGCCTCGAAGCCCGTGTAGTCGGCGAGTTTCACGGCAGCATCCATGGAGGCCCCGTAGTTGCCGGTGTCGTACACGAGCGCAACTGGCGTCTGATAGGGGAACTGGTTGGGCTGGATGAAATTCCGCCGCCGCAGCTCCACCTGATCGATACCGAGCTCGCGCGCGGCCTTGGAGATGATGCGTTCGAGGATATAGGTCGCCTCCGGGCGGCCAGCGCCGCGATAGGCGTCGACCGGCACGGTGTTCGTGAACACCGCCTTCACGTTGCAGTAGATTTTCGGGTTCGTGTATTGGCCGGCGAGCAGCGTGCCATGCAGCCAGGTCGGCACGCAGGGCGCGAAGGTCGAGAGATAGGCGCCCATGTTGGCGAGCGTCTCGCACTTCAACGCGACGATCTTGCCGTCTTTGTCGAATGCCATTTCGGCGTGGGTGACGTGATCACGTCCGTGGGCATCGGAGATGAAGCTCTCCGAGCGTTCGGCCGTCCACTTGACGGGGCGGCCGATCTTCTTGGCGGCCCAGGTGACGGCCGCCTCCTCGGCATAGTGATAGATCTTCGAGCCAAAGCCGCCGCCGACGTCGGGCGCATAGACGCGGAGCTTGTGTTCGGGGATGCCGAGCACGAAGGCGCCCATCAACAGGCGGATGACGTGCGGGTTCTGGCTCGTGGTGATGAGCGTATGCTCGTCCATCGAGGGGTCGTAGACGCCGATCGCCGCGCGCGGCTCCATCGCATTGGCGATGAGGCGATTGTTGACGAGGTCGAGCTTCGTGACGTGATGGGCGCCGGCGATGGCTGCTTCCACATCTGCCTTGGTGTCCGGGAACACCCAGTCGAAGCAGAGATTGTCGGGCGCCTCTTCGTGGACGGGTGTGCCGCCCCCCTTGAGCGCCTTCTTCATGTCGATGACGGCCGGCAGCTCGGTGATATCCAGGTTGATCGCCTCCGCCGCGTCCTTGGCCTCGGCCAGGCTCTCGGCGATCACGGCGGCGATGGGGTCACCCACATGGCGGACCTTGCCGTCGGCGAGAATCGGATGCTTGGGCTCTTTCATCGGGCCGCCCGTGCCCGTGATGAGCCAGCCGCACGGCACGCCGCCGACACTGGCGAAGTCGGCCGCCGTCAGGATCGCGACGACGCCCGGCATCTTGGAGGCTGCCGCCGTGTCGACTGAATTCAGCTTGCCGTGCGCGATCGTGGAGCGCAGGAAGTAGCAATAGGTCTGCCGCGGGTACACCATGTCATCGGTGTATTTGCCGATGCCTTTGAGGAACCTCGCATCCTCGCGCCGTTTGACCGAGGCGCCGATGCCGTCTTGTGCCATTTGGTTTGCTCCTTGGGCGAATGGCGAACTGCGAGTAGCGAATGGGGAAGACCCTTGGTGCTACCTGCCGCTCGTCAGACGCCGCTCCCTATTCCCAATTCACTATTCGCCACTCGCCTCGATCAGGCCGTCGCCTGACCGCTCGCGATCTGAACCGCCTTGACGATGTTGTGGTAGCCGGTGCAGCGGCAGATGTTGCCGGAGAGACCGGCGCGGATTTCCGCTTCCGTCGGCTTCGGATTGTTCTTCAGAAGATCGACCGCCGCCATCACCATGCCGGGCGTGCAGAAGCCGCACTGAAGGCCGTGCGCCTCGCGGAAGGCCGCCTGCATCGGATGCAGTTCCCCGTCCTTCGCCAAACCCTCGATGGTCGTCACCTTGGCGCCATCGACCTGGGACGCGAGCGTCGTGCAGCTCTTTACCGAGCGGCCGTTGACGTGGACGACGCAGGCGCCGCACTGGCTCGTATCGCAGCCGACATGCGTGCCCGTCATCGCCAGCGTCGTCCGCAATAGATCGACCAGCAGCGTATTCGGCGCCACATCGGCGCTGACCTGCTTGCCATTCACTTCGAGACTGACTTTCGGCACCGTTTCCTCCCTTATTTAGTCGTGTTCGTTGAAGCTCTTGTAGCGCAGCTGTCAGGTCACCGCCAGGATCACGGCGACGAGGGCCGCAGCCGCCACGATCCACCAGAGCCAGGCGAGGCTGCCGCCACTCGCGGATGATTGTCCCGCCGAGGGCCGGGCTGCTGCCTCGACGCCCGCATCGGCCGTGGCCACGGGCGCGAACTCAGCCGCGAACCGGTCGAAGAACTGGTTGGCGAGATTGGCCGCTGTAGCGTCGATCAAACGGCCTCCGAGCTGAGCGATTTTGCCCGAGACGTTGGCATCGACGTCGTAACTGAGTTCGGTACCGGCGCCCGAAGGTTTGAGCCGCACGTTGGCGCCCCCTGTCGCTGAACCGGCAACGCCGCCGCTCCCGCTGCCGGAGATGCGATAGCCGTTCGGCGGATCGAGATCGCCCAGCGTGACGTTGCCGTTGAAACGCGCGGAGACGGGGCCGATCTTCACGGCGACCGTCGCCTTCAAATCGTTCTCGCCAGTCTTCTCCAGGCTCTCGCAGCCCGGGATACAACGCTTCAGCACCTCGACATCGTTGAGCTTGCGCCAAACCTCGGCTTGCGGCGCGGAAAGCTCACGGCTACCGGACATCTTCATGCTCTGGCGACTTTCGGGGTAGACGGGAGCGTTGGGGGCTGCTCCCGAAGAGGATCAATCTTGAAACAGCGTCGCCGCCCCGTCAATTGCATCGGCGGATTGCGGTTCGTTCGTCTCAGAACAACACGTGGAGCGCGGTCGGCGCTCGGAATTCCCAACCCCGGAACTCGACATTGTGGGCCGGGTCCAGTCGGAGCTTTGGCAGTCGCTCCAGGAGGACCCGGAGCGCAATCTCCATTTGCGCTGTCGAGAACCATCGCCCGGCACAGAAGTGATGGCCGAAACCGAAGGCCGCGTGGGAGCCTTCATCGCGATGGAGGTCGAAGCGCGCGGGATCGGTGAAGCGGGCCTCATCGTGGCAGGCCGAAGCGAGGATCGCGGCGACCGGTGCGTTCTTTGGGATGTCGGTGCCGCCAAGCGTCGCATTCGACCTGGCGATGCGCATCTGTGTGCCGATCGGGGCGACCCAGCGAAGCCCCTCGTTGACGGCCTTCGGCAACATCGCATCCATGCCCGCCCGCACCGCCTCGAGCTGGGCGATGTTCTGTAAAAGCCCGACAAGCGTCGATCCAGCCCCGTGCCCCGGCTCCTGCATGCCCCCGAGCAGCGTCACCTTCACCGTCGGCAGGATGCGCTGGGGCGGCCGAACCTCGCCCTCCGGCATGCCGTGATGCAACATGTGTGAGAGCGGCGAACCGTCCGGTGTCTTGGCGAGGGTCTCGAGCAAGGGCATGACCGCCGCATCGACCTCGGCACAAGTCGTGTCCGAGATCGCCTGACGTGCCGGATCTTGCTCATAGTTGATCGCGCCCTGCGATAGCCCGTGAAACCACCGCCGCAGCGTCGGCACGTCGACATCGCGCAAGCCGAAGGAGCGCGCCAGCGTCAGTGCGGAGATCGGCTCGAAGTAATCGGCCATCAACTCGGACTTGCCCTGCTCCTCGAATGCGGCGAGCTGCGCCTCGGCAATCGGCCGGACCAGCGCCTCGACGTAAGTGGCCACTTTGCGCGCCCGGTAATGCGGCTCGATGCCGTCGCGCAGCTCTTTGTGGACCGGGCCGTCCCGCGTCAGGATCGTCGGACTGCCGAAAGAGCGTTCCACCGGCGAGGTCGGCACCTCGGCGCCGAAAATGTCCGGATTCTTTGTGACCGTCTCGACGTCATCCCAACGCGTCACAAACCAGACATTGGCGGCCGGCACATAGGCGACCGGACTCTCTCGCCGCAATCGGGCGTAGGCCGCATACGGATCACGCTCGAGAGCCTCGACGGTGATTGTCTCGGCGTAGCCCATGTTACCCTACCCGATGGGCCGGATCTTGGCACTGATGGCGGTCTCGATCGCCGCCGCTATTCGGAAAAGTGCATGATCGCCGCCGTGCTCGCCGATCAGCATCAGGCCGACCGGGGCCGCATCCGGCTCGTGGCACGGCAGCGAGATCGAGCAGCGATCGAAGGCGTTGCCGACATAGGTGTTGCGGAGCGCCAGGGCGTTGAGCTTGGTGTAGTCGGAGAGCGACTGGTGATCGCCGAACAGGCTGATGGGCGGGGGAATGTTCGGCACCGTCGGACACATCAGAACGTCGTAGGCATGAGTTTCGGCGTTGAGCGTGCCGATCATTCTAGCCCGGAGTGCCTTCAGCCCGGCATGCTCGGCCAGCGTCTGCGGCCGGGCGATCTCGAGACGCGTCGCGACTTTCGGATCATAGTCCTTTGCCCGCGTGTCGAGCCACTTGCGGTGGAGTGCGAAACCCTCAGCCCCACCGATGCCGCCATTGCTAAAGAGTTCCGGCATCCGATCGATAATCGGGAACTTGCGCTCGGTGATGACAGCGCCGCCGTCGCCGAGCAGCTTGAGCGCGCGCTCGAAGGCCTCGGCGATGGGCGCCTCGAGATTATCCAGGACGAAGTTCTTGGGAACAGCGATGCGCAGTCCGCGCACCGGCATGTCCCTGAGCGGCTCGGGAGCTTCGCCCGCGATGATCGCATCAACGAGCGCGCAGTCGGCAACCGAGCGGGCGAGCGGTCCGATGGAATCGAGTTCGCCCGAGAGCGGGAAGCAGCCTTGGCGCGGCACGCGGGGCTGCGAGGGCTTGTAGCCCACGACACCACAATAGGCCGCCGGGATGCGGCACGATCCACCGGTGTCGGTGCCGATCGCCGCATGTGCCATGCCGTCGGCAACGGAGACCGCAGCACCCGAGGACGATCCGCCCGGCACCCGGCCGGTCTTGCGGTCATAGGGTGCCGCGGGCGTCCCGTAGTGCGGGTTGTAGCCGATGCCGCCATAGGCGAACTCTACCATGTTCGTGCGGCCGATGAGAACGGCACCGGCGGCGCGGAGCCGGGCGACGATGGCCGCATCCTTCGTCGCGGGCGGCGCACCATCGAGGATCTTCGAGCCGGCGCGAGTCACCTCGCCTTGCACATCGAGCAGGTCCTTCAACGACACCGGGATGCCGTGCAGCGGCGACAATCGGATGCCGTGCGCCAGCAGCTTGTCCATGGCCTCGGCCTGCGCGCGCGCCTTCGCTGGATTGACGGCGTTGAAGGCGCGTGCGCCCTCCCCCGCCGGGTTGGCGATCTGTTCGAGGGCCGCCCCGGTGATGGCTGACGATGTGGTTCGGCCAGAAATCAAGTCCTCGGCCAACTTGGCCAGCGACGGCATACGCGACATGTCTACTCACACTCCCTAAACCAGGATGCCAGGCAGTTCAGCGCTGTCTTGGCGGCGCCTGCGATCTTGTCCCCGGTCGAGGGTTCAGCTTCGGCCGGCACGCTGGGCGCGTCCACACCGAAGTCATCGGTCAGCCGTGCCATGTCCTTGCCCTCTGCCGGAGCCGCCTCTTCCGCGCCACCGCCGATGACCTCCTTGACTTGCTCCGTGAGCTCGGCGAGCGAGTTCGAGTCCGGCTCCTCGGCGTCGGCCGGTTGGGGCTCTTCGGTGGGCGTGATGGCACCTTCATCGGTCTCGGGCGGCGGAGTTTCGGATGCCGGAAGCTCGGTGGCAGGCGGCGCGGTCAGCTCGGCCGGCGGCTCGATCGAGCCCGTCGGCGTGTCGGGGTCGACGAGGCTCGGGCCCTGGTAGGCGAGCTGGCGGTAATCGCCGGGACAGGCGGCCTCGCCTGAGCGCCGCGAGGAGCAACTCGCATGCTTGCCCTCCGAGGCCAGCCGATAGGCGCAATAGAGCTGGGGTGACTGCGTCGGCACGACGCCGTCCGGGATCGTCACCTCGCAGACATAGCTGGCTGTGGGCCCGCTGCAGCTGACGCAGAAACTATCTGCCGCGCTGACGGCGCTGGTGAGCACACCGCAGATGGCCAGGGCAAGGATACCCGGTCGAAAGATCATATGCTTAGCCCCCCGGGCGGCGTCAAAACAACTCGTTTGACCGCGAACTTAGTCACTCCCGAGGCGGGCGGCAAACCCGGCTGGGACAACGTGTGCGCAGGCCCGGAGTATCTTGCAATTCCACGATCAACTGCTATAGCCGGGCGCGTTGGGAGACGTGGCCGAGTGGCTTAAGGCGGCGGTTTGCTAAACCGTTGTACGCTGTAAAGGCGTACCGGGGGTTCGAATCCCCCCGTCTCCGCCAGCACCGCAAAACCTGTTCATCGCATTCGATTTTGATGCGCCGCCGCTTTATCGGGCCGGCCGTCGCTGCTACGTTTATCTCTCCTCAATTCGGGAGGGGCAGGTGTCTCGGAATGGTCAAATGCCGCAGCAACGGCCGGTCGACAAGTTGATCGAATGGTCGATTGGAAAGTCTTGGGGTTCTGATCTCGAAGAAACTTTTCGCGAGATCGTCGAGCCGGTCTGCGAGGACTACGAGATCGCCGTCGGAGAGCTTCCCGAAATTCTCGGTCCCGCACTATTCGACACGCTCTTCGGCGTGGCTGTCGAGTGCTTCCTGACGGACTATGACGACGACGGGGAAAACGTCGTCGATGTGTATTTGAAGAAGCGAGGCTGGAAGGAGAACGCCAAAACGCGCGTGTATCTGGCCGCGCTCCGCGACAGCTCGCCCAGTCTCTACGAGGTGAGCGATATCGTGCGCGGCGAAGGCTTCGCGGTGCGCGATCTTGTGCGCGGTGGCGAGCCGGTCTCTATCAAGGAGCATCTGGGCTCGCTAGAGATGAGGCCGTGGACGCACATCTACACGCGCATCCTGACGGTCAAGGGCACGGCGATGATGAGCGGCACGGCACTCATTTTCACGCCGGCGCTTTCCAAAGAACTGTTGGCTCGCTTCGAGGAGGTCAAGCAGAAGGCACCTGAGATCGTAAAGGCGCTAAAAGCTGCAGCCGGAGCTACGGTGGAAGATAAGCCCGGCGACATTGAGGATGCAAGCGACATTCTCATCGCGTCGATGGTCGTCGAGGTGGTGCAGATGTGGCTCGACGATGCGCTCTACCAGATCCTCGACAAGCCGCTACCCGAGCTTCGCAATACGGAAGGCGACCCAATCGAGTTCCACAGGATGCACTACAGGCTCCGCGATACCGCCCAGCACGAGGAAATCCGCGCGGCCTTGGAACGCGTCCCCAACGTGGTCTACGACGGCGACAACACTTGGATTTGGGTGACTGCGGTCGTGAATGGCGAAGTCGCGGAGGACGCAAGTATTCTCTGCGAGATCAGTCTCAATGAACGCATGCTCAAGCTTACGGTCAACTCCGCGGCAAGGGCCTCGCGGGCCCGCCAGCTCTTCGATCCGGCCCTTGCCGGCCTCGTCGGCACGCCCTTGGTCGAGCAACAATCACCAGAACAAATGAGGGCGGAAGTTCGGGACAGGAAGCTCGCGGGAGAGGCTGCAGGGGCGACTCTGTTCCCGCCCGAGGAGGAGAAGCAGGTCATTTTCGAAGTTCTGGACCGGCACTTTCACAAACTCCTGGACGAGCCCATTCCCGTACTCGACGCCTTGACGCCGCGCGAGGCCGTCAAGGCGGAGGCCAGTTGCGACAAGACGGTCAACTGGCTCAAGCAGGCCGAAAACGCCAACGCCGCGCTCGGCTCTCCGGGTGTGAATGTCGACTACGATCTGACATGGATGTGGAAGGAGCTCGGGATACTGGCGCGGCGCAAGTAATCTCGAAGAACTGCGGCGCGGCGGCCTTCCGCTACCGCCTCATGCCTCCGTTACGGCCTTGAGCCCCTCCAGCGCCTCCACATATTCGTTGAGCAACCGCTCCATCACTTGCCGGACGGTCGTCTCCTCGCGCATGTCGCCGACGATCTGGCCGGCCGAGTAGGTCCAGTAGTCGAGCCGCCGCCCCCGCTCCGCGCGCTTGTAGGCCTCGCCGCCGAGGATCGATTGCAAGGGGAAGGTCAGCGGCTTTAAGGTGGCCATGTCCCAAGCATCTGTGTAATGCGAGCGTAGCATCCGCCCCTGCTTACCGGTCATAGCCTTGCTGATGACTGCGTCCTCGGACGCGGCCTCGAACAGGCGCTGCTTCATCTCAGGCGATAGCTCGCTCTCGGTCGTGCCGAGCCAGATCGAGCCGAGCCATACGCCTTGCGCGCCCATGGCGAGCGCCGCCAGGATCTGCGACCCCCGGCCGATGCCGCCCGCGGCCAGCACGGGCATCTCGCCCGCGGCTTCCACCACTTGCGGCCAGAGCACCATGGAAGCGATCGAGCCGACGCTACCACCGGCTTCGGTGCCTTGCGCCACGACGACATCGACGCCGGCCTCGCGCTGTTTGCGAGTGTGCTTGGCGCTGCCGACGAGCGCGCCGATCTTGATGGCCTTGGCATGCGCCTTCTCGACGATGCTCGTGGGCGGCACGCCGAGCGCGCCGACGATGAAACTCACCGGATGCGCGAGCGCGATTTCGAACTGCTGCAAGCTCTTCTTCGGCGTCATCGCCATCTTTTGCGCGTACTCGCGCATGAAGTCGTCGCGCTCTTGGTCTGGCAGTCGCGCAATACCGGCCTCGTCCAGCAGGCGGCCGATGAACTCGCGATGGGATGCGGGGAGAAGAGCAACCAAATCCTCGCTGCCGTCGACATCCTCGAAGGTGCCCGGAAAGACGAGATCGACGCCGTAAGGCTTGCCGCCGGTCTTCTCGTCGAGCCAGCGGAGCGACATCTCGAATTCATCCGGTGTCATCCAGGCCGCCCCCAGAATACCCATGCCGCCCGCCTTGGTGACGGCGGCGACGACATCCCGGCAATGCGAAAAGGCAAAGATCGGAACGTCGATGCCGAGGTCTTCCGCAAGCTTCGTGCGCATTGGGCGTCCCTTCTGGTCAGCGGCGGGCGATCAGGTCACGCAGCATCCCGGCGACTTCGCCCAACGTCCCGGCAATGTGCACACCGGCCTCGCGCAGCGCCGCGGTCTTGGAGGGATAGTCGCCGCGACCCCGCGCGGCAATGGCGCCGGCATGGCCCAAGCTCTGGCCGAGCGGCACCGAGCGTCCCGCGATGAAGGCAACGACCGGCTTGGTGATGCGGCCAGGAATGGTGAGAGCCGCCCGCTCCTCGTCGTCGCCACCGATCTCGCCCAGAACAACCATCGCGTCGGTATCGGGGTCTTCCTCGAACAGCTCCAGCAGCTCGGCATAGCTCGCCCCGCGCACCGGATCGCCACCGATGCCGGCGACGGTGCTGACGCCGATGCCGAAACTCATCATCTCCGACATCACCGCATAGGCGAGCGAGCCGCTTTTCGACATCACGCCAACGCGGCCCGGCATACACACCGCCTCGGCATAGTAGCCGGCCTTGGCGATGCCGGGCGACAGGAGGCCGGTCGAGTTGGGGCCGAGGAGCACGGCGCCGGAACGTTGGCAGCGCTCCTTGATTTCGAGCGCGTCATGGAGCGGCACGTCGTCGGTCAAGCAAACGATGGTCTTGATGCCGGCACCCAGTGCCTCGTCGACAGCCTTCTTGACCTCGAGCCGCGGCGTGAAGAGGAGCAGAACATTGGCGCCCACCTCCCGCACACACGCTTCGATGCCTGGAAAGATCGGTGCCGCGCCAGGGAGTGGCGGATCGGCAGGGCCTGTCTTAGCCGTCACGACGCCCGCGATGATTCCTGGGTAACGCGCCATCTCCGACAATTGAAAACGGCCGCCGCGCGTTTCGGCGCCGTGCAGCAGGATGCGCGCGTCCTTGCCAAGCAGGATGGTCATGGCGCGTCTGCTTTCGAGGCCGCGACAACATCGCAGAGGGCTTTTGCAAGCGATGGACTGTTCTTGATGCTTGCCGCTTCCAGCGTCGCCTCGGCGAAACTCATGCGGTTACCGCGGAGGTAGAAGATGATCGGTTTCGACCCGGCCTGCCGGGTCGCGAGCGCGGCGCGCATCGCGCCCACGATATCGTCCATCCGATTGCCACAGCTGATGATGCAGAGCAGCACTGAACGAATACCGGGGCTTTGGTCCATATACGCGAAGGCCTCCGCGAATCCCGCCTCGCCGTGACCACCCGTCACCATGGCATCGATGTCGACGAGCACGCCGACCTTGCCGCCGAGCAGATCCGCCCAATCCATGAAGGTGATGTTGAGCCCGGAGCCGAAGCCGATGAGACCGATCGATCCACCTTCGGGATTGGCTTTGAACGAGGTCGATGGCGCGGATGCGTTCGTCGTCGCAGCCGTCCTCGGCAGCAGCGCCACCAACTCCGGCTGCCGCCCGAGCGCCGTCTCGTCGGCGAAGATGCGGGCATCGAGCGCGATGAGCTTGCCGTCGCCGGTCTCGACCAGGGGATTGATCTCGGCGGTCACGATGTCGAGGTCGCGCGACAGGCGAAACAGCCTCTCTGCGAGCTCCGCATAAGCAGGCCATAGCGGCTCGTCCAATCCGAGCGTTGCGAATGCACGCCTCAGCGCCTCAGCATCCGGCCCATCGAGCACGCTGACCTCGACGCGCTGGATATTCGCGGCATCGCCCGCCGTGATCGTCTCGATATCAACGCCGCCCTCGGCACCGAACAGTAGCCAGAGCCGCCCGCTCTCGATCTGGATGGCGGCGTAGCGCTCATGCGCGAAGGCCGTCCGCTCTTCGACGAGCACGGCTTCGACGGGGTGACCGCCGATGGTCATTTGCCGCAACCGGCGATAGGCCGCCAAGGCCTCTTCGGCATCGTTGGCGAACAGGATGCCGCCGGCCTTGCCGCGGCCGCCGACCGCGACTTGTGCCTTGAACACGACGGGACTGCCACCGGCTATGGCGCTCGCGAGTGCAGCCTCGCTCTCGACGGCCACGCCTTCCGGCGTGGCGATGCCGTAGCGACGGAGCAGCGCCTTTCCCTGATGCTCGAGCAGCAGCATCGTCATTTCCTCGGCCTGGCGCCTGTAGCGGGCTCGGCGACCTTGATCCGCCTCACCGGCGCGCTGGGCGCGGGCAATCGGATCGCCAGAAACTGACTTGTCAATATTTCGACCGGTGAGTCAAATCAAGCACCCATTCGACGCGAGCCGCGCGGCCCGGTGAAGCTACTTCCAGCGCCCGTACACCGCCTCGATATTGTCCTTGAGGTGCGCCACGAAGTCCGAGGTGAAGGTCGTGTCGTGCGCGATCGAGTACCAGAGCTGCTTCTCGCGCACGAAGGAGTTGAGGTGCTTGAGCGCCTTCTCGACATCCTTCCACGTGACCTTCATCGCCTCCGGGCGGATGTCGAGGCCGATGCCGTGCATGCCGGCCAGCATCTCCTCGGCCCGCGCGTTGTGGAGGAGCGAGCCGATGTAGACGCCGAGCGAGACGGGCTGGCCGTGAATAAACTTCTGCCCCGTCTCATATTCGAGCGAGTAGAAGAAAAAGTGATCGATGCCCTCGATGTGGCGTGGGTTCCAGCCATTGCCATGATAGGAGGTGCCCCAGCGCAGTCCGTCGATCAGAACGTCGAAGCCCTTCTGATTGAGGGCGTGGATGTCCTTCGTATGCTTCAGAACATTCTCGGCCTTCTCCAGCGAGGCAGCCGCCATCTCCTCGTCATAGGGCCACTTCGCCTCGCAGAAGCCGCGCTCGGTGGCATACCGCCAGTCGAGCACGCCTGTGTGGTTGCAAAGGATGTCGCCGATGCCCGACCAGTTGAAATGCGGCGGCGCGCCGCGAAGAATGTCGTAGTCGATGTAGACCGCCTCCGGCACGGCCCAGCCCATGTAGCGCACGACGCCGTTCTGGCGAATGCCGGCGCGCTGGCCCCAGGAGGCGTTCATCGAAAGCGCTGTCTGAATCTGGAACAGCGGCACGCGCTTCTTCCAAGTGAAGTACTTCGCCGTGTCGATGGCCATGCCCCCGCCGAGGCCAACGACTGCCTCGAAGGCCGGCAGCTTCGCGAGGTCGGCGTTCAGTACCTCCTCATCGACCGAATGGACGAAGTAGCGGATGTACTCGGCGCCTTCGAGCAGCGGTTCGAACTTCGGCCACATGTCCTCCATGGTGACGAGGAGGAACGGCCGGTGCACGAAGTTCTTCAGTTCGCCGACGAGGTTGCGGCCGAACACTGTCTGGAAGTTGTGGGCGAATTTCATGAGCTGCTCTTGCGCTTGGAGATGTGATCGCCTGGGCGAGACCACTTTAGTCCTGGAAAGCGCGCGAAGTCACGGTCGTACGTGATCCATTCGCATCCCCAGTCGATTGCGAGGGCGGCATGCCAAACGTCCGAAACACGACTCCCGTGTGTCTCTGTTTCCATGCAGAGACGCTCGAATATACTCCAGTGCCGCTCGCTCGGATCGATGCGATGAACAGTGGGCAGCTCTAAGAGTTCGCGACAAAATCCGAAGGCCTCGTCGAGCGTTGATGGCTGAGCGAACGACCTTGGATTGGTCACAATACGCACGACGGCGCTCAGGACCAAGGGCGACAGCGCAAACCGCACTTGTGTATCGATGGTCTGATCGAGCCACGCTCGGCTTTCTGCGTGATGGGGCAAGTCGGATCGGAGTGCGTAGACCAGCACGTTGACATCCGGCAGGATCATTTCGCCGACGTGCCCCGGCGGAGCCTCTCGATATCTTCCAACTCCTCAAGTTCGCTCGTGAGCTTGATCGGGTCTACCCCCGGAAGGAGACCACCCCTCGCCCTGCTGATGCGGGGCCGCCGTACGGTCCGCTTTCGCTCGCTCGATGGCTGCGTCACGACAATGCGCAGCCCCTCCTCAATCAGAGAAGTCAGTGTCCGCCCTTCCTTGGCTGCCTTGCGCTTCGCCTCGGCCAGCAAGCTATCGGCAATGTGGATGGAGGTTCTCATATGCGTATATGTATACGAAACGCATACGTATGTCAAGATTGCCCGCAACTCTACGCCAATACCCGCCGTCCCGTCGCGCGATCGAACAACATGACATCGGCCGGATCGAAGGCGATTTTGACATCCGCTCCCACCGAGAGTTTCGCAAGCCCCGGAACTCTCGCGTTGAGCGAGCCGCCCTCCCAGTCGACCGTCACGAGGGTTGCCGGACCAATCGGCTGGGTGAGGCGGACGCGGGCGGGTGCTCCCTCGCCTTCGAGCCGGATGTGCTCGGGGCGGATGGCGACATCGACCTCACCCGCGTGCCCGCCAAGTGCCCGCCGAGCCGCCTCACCGGTCGGGATCGGCAGGGCGCCAACGTTGAGCTGATCCCCCTCCCGCCGCGCCTTCAGGATCTCCACCTGCGGACTACCGATGAAGGTCGCGACATAGGTGGTGGCCGGACGGGCATAAATGTCCTCGGGCGTTCCAACCTGCTCGATGACGCCCTGCCGCATGACGGCGATGCGATCCGAGATCGACATCGCCTCCTCCTGGTCGTGCGTCACAAAAACGGACGTGCCCTTCAGACGGCTGTGCAGCTCCTTCACCTCGCCGCGCATTTTCATGCGGAGCGCGGCATCGAGATTGGAAAATGGTTCGTCGAACAGGAACACTTTGGGCTCGCGGATGATGGCACGGCCGATGGCGACACGCTGCTGCTGGCCGCCGGAGAGTTGCGCCGGGCGGCGGTCGAGTACGTGGGTCAGCTCGAGGGCTGCGGCGACCGGCGTCACGCGCTTCATAATCTCCTCGCGCGGCACGCCCTTGAGGCGGAGTGCAAAGCCGATGTTCTCGGCGACCGTCATGTGCGGATAGAGCGCGTAGTTCTGGAACACCATGGCGGCGTTGCGCTCGGAAGGCGTCACGTCGTTGACGCGCTTGCCGTCGATCAGGATATCGCCGGAGGTCACCTCCTCCAGCCCCGCGATCATGTTGAGTGTCGTCGTCTTGCCGCAACCCGAGGAGCCCAGCAGCGTCACGAATTCGCCCGCCGCGATGTCGAGATTGATGTCGCGGCAGACTTGGACCGGCCCGAAGGATTTGGTGACGTTTCTGAGCGAGATTGCGGACATGCATCAACCCAAGCGGCCGTGTGATCTGGGATTGGAACGGCTGTTGTGATAGACTGTTTGGTGAGCCGGTTCCAGAACCTGCCGCGGACCGAAGCTCGCCCGCGGCCCCGCAACAAAACTCAGGAGCCTGAGAATGAAGTTCAATGTTACTTTGGACCGGGATGATGACGGCGTCTGGATTGCCGAGTGCCCATCCATACCCGGTTGCATAAGCCAGGGCAGGAAGCTCGCGACGAGGCCTTGGCCAACATCCAAGAAGCAATCGCAGGCTGTCTGGAGGTTCGCGCCGAAAAGGGCATGCCGCTGACCGTGGAGACGCGACAGATCGAAGTCGTGGTGTAGCAGTGGCACCCGCACTTCCTGTCCTGAGTGGCCGGGAGGTCGTTCGCACCTTCGAGCGCCTTGGTTGGCAGGTGGCGCGTCAGAAGGGTAGCCACATCATCATGGTCAAGACGGGTGAGCGCGCGAGCTTGTCGATCCCCGATCACGACGAGGTCGCCAAAGGCACGCTCAGAAGTTTGATCCGGGCGACTGGCACGACTGTTGAAACTTTCATCGACGCCATCCCATAGGCCTGGCCGCTCGTCTGCGCCTCCAGTTGGCTTCACTTCAGGCACTTGTGGTTTCCACGGCAGCACTTGAGCCCTATCCCTTCAACATCCCATCCGCGAAGCCCGACAGGATCGTCTTGCGCAGCAAGATCGCCAGCACGACGACCGGCGCGATCGAGATGGCCGACGCCGCCATCATCTGCCCGAACAGCGTCTGATACTGCCCCGCGAAGGACGAGATGACGAGCGGCACGGTCTGGCTTTCCTGCCGCGTCAGGATCAGCGCGAAGAAGAACTCGTTCCAGGCCTCGATGAAGGAGAAGATCGCGGCCGCGAACAAGGACGGCAGCGAGATCGGCAGCACGATCAGGCGGAAGGTCTGCCAGGTGCTGGCGCCATCCATGCGGGCCGCGCGCTCGAGGCCCGACGGGATGCCGAGAAAGAAGCCCCGCAGCACCCAGATGACGATCGGCAGGTTGAACGTCAGGTAGACGAAAATGAGAGCGATCTTGGAGTCGACGAGACCCATCCGGCTCGCCGCAATGAACAGCGGAATGGCGACGACGACGGCCGGGAACATCTGCGCGGCGAGGATCATCAGCAGCAGCCGGATCGCGGCCGGGAAGATCGAGCCGCGCCAGCGCATAGGCGGCCGGTGCGCCGAGGATCAGCGCCAGCGCGGTGACGCCGACGGCGACGATGATCGAGTTCATCAGGCCACGTCCGAGCTGGGCGGCCGATTGGAACACCTGCACGTAGTTGTCGACGGTGAAGCTCGCGGGCGAGAAGTCCGGCGGCGACCGTGGTCAGCGCCTGCTGCTCCATGATGCTGGTCAGCACGAGCCAGACGAGTGGCGCGGCGTTCCAGAGCACGAACAGGGCGATGGCGGCCATGACGAGCCAGCGCTCGCCGGTCCCGATCCTTGCCGTCGCCCGCATCAGCGCGCCTCCTGGGATCGGAGCCGGAGCAGGCGCAGATAGACGATGGCGAGCAGGATCGAGGCGATGAAGATCAGATTGGCGATGGCCGCGCCCTGGCCGAACTTCAGGAAGTTGAAGGTCAGCCGATAGGCGAGGAAGTTCATGACGATGGTCGAGTCGTAGGGTCCGCCCTTCGTCAGCACGAAAATGAGATCGAAGATCCGCAGCGACCAGATCGTCTGCAGGACGACGGCGATGGCGAGCGCGGTCTTGAGGCCGGGCAGCGTCACGTAGCCGGAAAGTCTGCCAGGCGGTCGCGCCATCCATGGTGGCCGCGCGATAGAGCGCCTTGGGAATGCCCTGGAGCGCGGCCAGCAACAGGATCGCGATGAAGGGCGCCGACTTCCAGATGTCGACGAGCAGCATGGAGTTGAGCGCCAGGAACGGGCTGCCGAGCCACACCACATTGCGCTCGACGGCCCCGGTCCCCACCAGGATCGCATTGGCGACGCCGTAGTTGGCGTGGAAGATCCATTTCCACAGCACGCCGTTGGCGACGGGCGCGATCGCCCAGGGCAGGATCAGCAGCACGCGCAGGAGTGGCGAGCGCGCCATCGGGTGGTTGAGCAGCAGCGCCATGGCAAGGCCGAGGACGACGACGGCCACGACCTCGACGACGGTGAAGTAGACCGTGTTGAAGAAGGCGAGCCGCGTGACCTTGTCGGCCGAGAAGCGCCGCATAGTTGTCGAGGCCGACGAAAGGCGTCTTGAACTCGCCGCTCGCCAGGCTCGCATTCGTGAAGGAGAGCCAGATCGAGTAGAGCACCGGCAGAGCGAGCACGAGCGCCAGAGCGCGCCCAGCGCCGGAGCGACGAAAGCGAGCGCGGTTCGGCGGGAGGACACCGTATTAGCCTCGGTCCATCAGCAAACGGGGCGAGCCTGCGGCGGCCTGCCCCGCGACTTGTGAGTTGATACGACGCCCTGAGCCTCAGCCGCGCTTCTTGACGATGGCCGTCACGAGATCGTTGGCCGCCGCCATGGCATCCTTGGCCGACTGCTGGCCGGCGAGCGCCTTGGCGATCTCGGTGCCGATCGCCTGCGTCACCTCGTTGTAGTCGGGCGTCACGAAGCTGTCGTAGGGATGCTTGGCCTGCTCGAGCGTCACCGACGCGTTCGGCAGCGCCGCCTGCACCTCGGCATCGCCCAGCACCGACAGCCGGATCGGCAGCCAGCCGGTGTCGATCGCCTGCCGCTTCTGCACTTCCTTGTCGAGATAGAACTCGATGAGCTTCGTGCAGAGGTCGGGGTTCTTGGCCGTCTTGGTGATGGTGTAGGCGTCGGTGCCGTCGATCGAGGCCGTGCCCGCCGGGCCCGCCGGCAGCAGCGCGCCGCCCATCTTGCCGACGATCTTGGAGGTCGCCGGGATCGTTGCGCCGGTTTCCACATGAAGGGCCAGTTCATCATCATCGCGGCGTTGCCGGCGGTGAAGACGTTGGTCGCATCGTTGATGCCGATGTAGGTGAGCGAGCCGGGATCGGCCGACGGCATCAGGTCCATCATGCACTGGAGGCCCGCGATACCGGCCTCGGTGTTGAAGCCGGGCGAGCCGTCCTCGTTGTAGAGCTTGCCGCCCGCCTGCTGCAGGAAGCACATCCAGAACGACGCCGTGCCGCCGATGCCCTCGGGCGTGCCGTAGGTCGAGACCCAGCCGAACTTGCCGTCCTTGGTCATCTCCTTGGCCATGCCCTTGAGCTCGTCCCAGGTCTTTGGCGGCGCCTTGATGCCGGCCTTCTCGAACATCTCCGTGTTGTAGAAGAGGGTCAGCAGCGACAGCGTGAAGACGACGCCCTTGCTCTCGCCGCCCCAGTTGACGGTGGCAAAGCTCGAGGGCGGCAGGTCGTCGACGAGTTCCTTGGAGAGGCGCTCCTTCAGCGGGATGAGGAAGTTGGCGAACTCCGGCACCCAGCCCGACATGTAGGCGATGTCCCAGGCATGCGTGCCCGAGGCGAAGGTGGTCGCGAGCTTGTTGCGCAGCTCCGGGAAGGGGGCGAGGTCGTAGTTCACCTTGGCGCCGTTGGCGGCTTGCCAGGCGGCGAAGGCTTCCTCCGAGAACTTGGCGGCGCCGGGCGGCGTCGGATCGGGCGGCAGGTTGCCGAAATAGGAGATGATCTCCTCCGCGCTGGCCGAGCCGAGCCAGGAGGTTCCGCCAGCGGCCAGCGCGGCGGCGGCCGCGGCCGACTTCAGCACATCGCGGCGATTGAGATTTGAGCCTGTGACCCTTTGTGAGCATGACGTTTCTTCCCTGTTTGCCATTGATTCTTCGACGACCCCAATCCGTGGCACGATCAGGGTGGGTGCGACCGTACTTAGACCTTCCCTCAGTCAGATTTGTTCCATAGGCCCGGCACGGTGTCCACAACGGCAGTGCACGCATCTCCGTTCTGGTCCTGGCCGGGCCTGGCCTGTAGGCTCAGCCCGCACCTGACCGGGGCATGCCAACTCGATGGCGATCCGCGACGATGAAACCGTCTGGATCACGCTCCAGGACGGTACCCGATTGGCCGCCCGCATCTGGCGGCCGGAAGGCCCGGCCAAGGTCCCCGCCATCCTCGAATACCTCCCCTATCGACGCCGCGACCGGCATCGGGTAGACGACTCCTCCACGCACCCCCTCTTCGCCGGGCAAGGCTATGCGGCCGTACGCGTCGACATGCGCGGGGCCGGCAGATTCCGATGGGCTGATGCGGGACGAATACACGCCGCAGGAATGGGCGGATTGCCGGGAGGTGATCGACTGGATCGCAGCTGCAGCCCTGGTCCGACGGCGCGGTCGGCATGATCGGGCTCTCCTGGAGCGGGTTCAATGCGCTGCAGCTCGCGGCCCTCTCCCCGCCGGCCCTCAAGGCCATCGTCACCACCTGTGCTTCCGATGACCGCTACCGCGACGACATGCACTACATGGGCGGCTGCCTGCTCAACGACTGCCTGCAGTATGGCGCGACCTTCTTCACCTGGCTCGCGACACCGCCCGATCCCGCAGATCGTCGGAGAGCGGTGGCGGGAGATGTGGCGCGAGCGGCTCGAGGTCCTGACGCCGCGCACGGGCGAATGGCTCCGCCATCAGTCGCGGGATGCCTACTGGCGCTCGGGCTCGGTCGCCGTCGACTACGGCAAGATCAAGATCCCGGTGCTTGCCGTCGGCGGCTGGGCAGATGGGTACTCCAACGCCATCCTGCGGCTCATGACGAACCTCGAAGGCCCCCGCAAGGCCGTCATTGGCCCTTGGGCACACGCCTATCCGCATGTGGCGACGCCGGGGCCCCGCATCGATTTCCTCGGACTTGTCGTGCGCTGGATGGATCGCTGGCTGAAGGGTGTCGAGAACGGCATCGACCAGGAGCCGATGCTGACGGCCTGGATGCAGGAGAGCGAGGCAGCCGCGCCCGAGTCTATGCGGAACGCAAGGGCGCATTCGTCGCCGAGGATCACTGGCCGAGCCCATCGATCGTCGAAACGCGCTGGGCACTCGGCGACAGCCGGCTGGGACCTGGCGAGCGTATGACGCGCCCTCAGATCGGTCTGCTCGCCCGCCTCGACCGGCACGGCATCCGGCGAATGGTGCCCCTACGGCTGGGGCGCCGACATGCCGCTCGATCAGCGCGCCGATGACGGGTGCTCGCTGTGCTTCGACAGCGCACCGCTTGCCGACCGGCTCGAGCTGTTGGGCGGGGCGGAAGTGGAGCTGACGATTGCTGCCGATGCGCCGGAGGCGATGCTCGCCGTGCGCCTGAACGATGTCTCGCCCGATGGTGTCTCGCGACGGGTTGCCTATGGGCTCGCCAATCTCGCTCTCGACGATGCTTACGAAGCGACTGCGGCCGCTCGTTCCCGGGCAACCTATCACCGTCCGGATCAAGCTCAACGACGTGGGTTACGCGGCTCCGGTGGGGCATCGGCTGCGGGTCGCCGTCTCGACGTCCTACTGGCCGCTCGCCTGGCCGTCGCCAAGGCTTGCGGCAGTCACGTTGCACAGCGGGTCAATCACTCTGCCCCAGCGTCTTCGCGATCCGGCGCGCAAAGCCGTGCCCGACCTCGGGGCACCTCGCGACGCCCAAGCCGATGCCCGTTGACATACTCGTCAAACCCGAGCGCGGACGTCAGTCGCTCGTCCGCGACGTGGACGCGGGACGCGTTGAGATGACGGTCGTACGCAATCTGGGCGCCATGCGTCTGCCGGAAACGGACATCACCGTTCGCGGCATCGGCCGGGAAGTCTACGAGACCTTTGACGATGCGCCGGAGCGGACGCGCTCGACCGCAATCCGCGAAGCGAGCCTCGAGCGCGGTGACTGGAAAATCAAGATCGCAACCCGTAGCGAGCTGACCGTCGAGGGTGCGGACTACGTGCTCGTCTCCAAGACCGAGGCCTTCGAGGGGGACGAGCGGGTTTTCACGCGTTCCTGGACGGAACAGATACGCCGGGTCACTGCGAAAGGGGATTGAAAGACTCAACTGAACCGCGCGTTTCGCTCGACGACCTCGATCCAGTTGCCATCGGGATCGGTGGCGAAGAAGTAGCGGGAAAGCCGCCGGCCTTCGCCGACGAAGGCGTCGACGATCGGTTCGACCTTGGGTGAGAATGCGCTCCATCGCTGGTGCTCGGCGTCGAGGCAGGCCACGGAAACGGCGAGATGAATGTCTTGGTCCTGAAACCAGGGTCGCTTCGGAGTGTTCTCCCAGGCCACCAGCTCGAGCTCGGCTTCGCTCAGATCGTTCTTGAGATAGCTGATGCTCCGGAGCGGTGCCCCGTCCCCACCTTCTCCATCTTGCCGGAGAGGGGAATGATTCCGTCTCATGGGACGGGATCGATTTGAGCGTATGGTTGACCGTACGGTTGACACCAAGACCGACGCTTTTGAGCGTGTCGAGGTGATCACGGGCGTTGGGCGCCGGCGCAGCTGGTCTGCCGAGGCGAAGGCGCGGATCGTGATGGAGACGCTCGAGGAGGGCGCGGTCGTCTCTGACGTGGCCCGCCGTCACGGAATGAGGCCGCAGCAGCTGTTTGCCTGGCGCAACCAAATGCGCACGCTTCGCCCGGCCGAGCCGTCGGGACAATCGGCCTTCGCGCCGATCATGGTCACTGACGCTTCGCCGCCTGCCAGGGGCCGAGCGGGCAGGCCCAAACGCGATGCGGCCGCAGACGGCAGTCTGATCGAGATTGTCGTTTGCGGCACGCTGATCCGGGTCCGATCTTGCGTCGACGGCGACACCCTCATGACGGTGCTGCAGGCCGTGAAGGCTCTTCACTTGCCCGCCTCCGGCAGGACGCCATGATCGTTCCGCCGACCAACTCTTCTCTGGCCTTCGGTTGCCCACCCGCAACCGGCCTGCGTGTGCTGGTGGCGATGAAGCCCGTCGACTTCCGCAAGGGCATGGACGGGCTGGCGGCGATCGTTCAATCCGAGTTCAAGTGCGAGCCATTCTCCGGTGTGATCTACGTGTTCCGCGCCAAGCGGGCCGATCGCGTCAAGCTCCTGTTCTGGGACGGCACCGGTGTGTGTCTGCTGGCCAAGCGTCTGGAAGGAGGAAAGTTCCGCTGGCCGAGGATCGAGGACGGCGTCATGCGGCTGTCGCCGGCGCAGCTCTCGGCGCTGCTCGAAGGGCTCGACTGGAGCCGCGTGCATGCGCGCCGTGTCATGCGGCCCACAGCGACGCAATGATCCACAGACTCCGTCGATTCCGAGGTGGCGCGACCTCGGGCAAATCAGCGATTCTGCCTGCATGGCGCTATCGCTCGAAAATCTCCCCGATGATTTGCAAACCCTCAAGGCTCTGATCATGTCGGCGCGTGCCGACAACGCCAGGCTTGCCTCCGAGCGCGACCGGCTCGTGCACAGAGAGGCGGTCCTCGCCACCGAGGTGGATCGACTGACAGCGCAGAACGAGCGTCTCGACCACATCATCGCCGTGCTGCGCCGGGCGCAGTTCGGGCGCCGCTCGGAGCGCATCGGCGACGATCAGATGAACCTGGCGCTGGAGGACGTCGAGACGGCGTTCGGCGCGGAAGATGCTGCAGCGGAGAAGACGAGCGAGATCGTCAAGCAGGAGGGCGCCAAGGCTCAGCCTTCCGGACTCTTGTAGCGATCCAGCACCTCGAGCCCCAAGGCCTCGCGATAGAAGACTTCCGCGCGCGGCAAGTCGCGGACGCCGACACACATGTGCAGAAACCGTGCCGTCACGTCCCCTCCTCGCCCATCGGGCGATAAACTCCGCGTGCCGTAACCGTCAGCTCGCCCTTCGCCAACGGTGTTCTTAGAAACGGCTCGGCGGCGGCGAGCGACGGGAAGGTCCATAGCGCGATGCCGCCGGGATCAGGCGCCAGCAGGCCAATCCGCTTCAGCACATAAGCAAGGCGGCCGGGCGTGGCGGATTCGGCTCGGGCGTTGAAGGCGTCTGCGAGTTCTCCACTCCAGAGATCATCTGCATTGAAGAACTCGGCGATGTGCAGCCCGCCTCCGACCGCGCCGCTGCCTTGCACTATGTCGAACAAGCCGTGCTGTTGGAAGTCCAACACGTTGGCGTCCCCCGACTCCGCGAGGTGCAAGCGGCCCGCCTCGGACGTGTAGTAGGCCTGCCACTCATCGACGCGGGCGAGCGAATTGATTCCCCACCAGCACATGTAGTGCGGCTCGGGTCCGAGCTTGTTCATGCGCGCCAGATTGGCGACGACGACGTCCTCGCTTGCCGGCCAGTCCTGGCGCGCGTGCTTGTGGAAGAGGTCGATCGGGACGCCGTGCGGACGGCCGATGTATTCGACGAACATCAGCATCGTCAGTGACTGGGGGGAGGCGCTGCCCCCGGCCGATTGCTCGCCCACGCCTGGATGATGCGGTCGGACATTGTAGCGATGAGCGCGATGGCAAAACCGGCGGCGAGGCCCATGCCGGCATCCGCCTTGCTCAGCGCGACATAAACCTGCTGGCCGAGATCCCGCGTGCCGACGAGGGCCGCGATCGTCAGCATCGACAGCGCCGCCATGATCGTCTGATTGAGCCCGAGCATGACGACGGGCAGAGCGAGCGGCATCTTCACCCGCCAGAGCAGCTGACGCGGGCTCGCGCCCATCTGCCGTGCCGCCTCGACAATGTGCGGCGGGACCGTGCGAAGCCCATGCTCGACATAACGCATCGGCGGCACTATCGCGTAGAGCATCACGGCGATGAGGGCAGTAAAGTCGCCGACCTTGAACAGCATCAGCGCCGGGATCAGGAAGACGAACTGCGGCATGGTCTGCAGCGCGTCGTTGATCGGCCGCAAGACACGAGAAACGCGGTCGTTCTCGGCAGCCCAGATGCCTAGCCCGCCGCCAATGAGAACGCAGAACAGGACGGCGAGCGCGCAGAGATAGACCGATTGCATCAGGAAGCCCCAGAGCCCCGTCAGCAATATGAAAAGCAGCCCACCGATGGTGACGGCAGCGACCCGCGTGCCGCCGACCTCGTAGGCCGTCAGACCGAGCACGGCGATGAAGATGGGCCAGGGCAGCCCGCCAAAGCCGAAGTAGAGGATGAGGCCAAGAGTGATGACGGTAATCGAGGCTCGCCAGCCGAAGCGCGCCGCAGCCAAGAGCGCAAGTCCGAGCACGCCAGCTGCATAAAGTGCGATGAGCCCCGGTGTCAGCTCGAACCCCCAGACGGCGGGCGTCGCGCAACCCTTGATGCCGATCCGGACGGGCAGCAACAGGGCGTAGAAGGCCGCGTTCTTCAACCAGTCGAAGATGGCCGCGTAATTCTTGACGATGACGAGCAGCCAGTCGTTGAGCAGTGCTATGCCGACGCGGGCCTCCGCGCCCGGTGCGTCTTGGGCCCAAGTCAGCGAGAAGGCATGCACCGCCAAAGCGGCTGCGAGGCTCGCCACCAGAAGCGCGGGAAAGCGCCCGCCATCGAGAAATCCCTTGGGTGCTTGCACACCTTGCTGCTGTTTCAAGGCGAAGCCCAACATGATCCGGTCGATCAGGATGGCGAGCAGCGCGATGACGATGCCTGAGGCGAGGCTCTGCCCGAATGCGGCCTTGCGCATGGAGGAGAGCACCTCCCAGCCGATGTCCTCGAAGCCGCCAATGATGGCGGCGATGATCACCATGCTCAGCGCGTAGTTGGAGGTCTGGTTGAGCCCGACCAGCAATTGCGCCTTGGCCGAAGGCACCTCGGCGAGCCAGAAGCGCTGGCGCGCCGTCGAGCCGCTCATGGTCGAGGCTTCCTTGATGCTCTGAGGCACCAGCTCGAGGCCGAGCATGGTGTTGCGCACCATCGGCGGCAGCGCGTAGATCGCGCTGGCGATGAGGCCGACGACCGGGCCGAAGCCGAACAGCAGGAGCAGCGGGATCAAATAGGCGAACGACGGCATGGTCTGCATCAGATCCATGGTCGCGTTGATGGCGCTGCGGGTCTTGGGATAGCGATAGCCGAGAATGCCGATCCAGAAGCCGAAGCCGACGGAGAGCGGCACCGCCAGCACCACCAGCGCCAGCGTGTTCATGCTCTGCCGCCAGTAGCCCGCGAAGAAGATGTAGAGCAGCGTCACCAGCGCGAACAGCGCCAGCCGCCAGCCTTGCGAGCGATAGGCGATCGCCGTGATGAGCACGATCGCGACCGGCCAGGGCAGCCAGGCTAGACCGTCCTTGATGGCGCGCATGGGCAAATCGAGGAGCTGCGAGATCACCCGGAAGTAAGGCTTGACCACCGGTAGGACGACTTCCAACACGGCGTTGAAACCGCTCGCGAAGGGGACGTTCCAAGTTGCCGGGTAGGTGACGAGCCAGGGCTGGGCGGCAGACTGCCAGGCGCAGAGCAGCGCCAGCGCTCCGACCGCGAGCCACGCCAGCACCGAATTATTAGGTGTCGAAGACTGTCCCCGGAAATCCTCGAGTGCGGCGGTCGTCATGGCGCGGCCCGCTTCCTTTCGGAAGTGGCGAGCATGGCGAGCGCCGTCTCGGCCTCGAGCACGCCAACGGCAGCTCCGTCCACGCCAACGACGTCGAAGCCCTTGCAGCCCCGCGCCAGCCGCGGCACAAGCTGCTCGAGTGTCGTGTCCGCCGTGACCCGCTCGAGTCCGTTGCCGCTATTGCCGTTGGCCGTTGCGAGATCGCCCGCGGTGATGACGCGGAGCAGCGGCACGTCCTCGGTGAACTGCGCGACGTAGTCGTCGGCCGGCGCCAGCACGATGTCGGCCGGCCGGCCCATCTGAATTATCTGTCCTTCGCGCATGAGCGCCATCCGGTCGGCAAGACGGAAAGCCTCGGTGATGTCATGCGTGATGAAGACGATCGTCTTCTTGAGCAGCCGCTGAAGTCTCAGGAATTCCTCCTGCATCTGCTTGCGGATGAGGGGATCGAGCGCCGAGAAGGGCTCGTCGAGGAACCAGAGCTCGGGGCCGACGGCGAGCGATCGGGCGATGCCGACGCGCTGCTGCTGGCCGCCCGAGAGTTGATGCGGATAGGAGGTCTCCCGGCCTTCCAGGCCGACCAGTGAGATCATCTCCTGGGCGCGCCTGCGCCGCTCGGCTGTGGACTTGCCCTGCAGGCGGAGCGGGAAAGCCACGTTGTCGAGCACATTCAGATGCGGCAGCAGCCCGAAGCTTTGAAACACCATGCCCATGGTGTGACGGCGCAGCTCAATGAGTTCTGCCTCGGTGCATTTAAGGAGGTCACGTCCGTCGAGCAGCACCTCGCCCGAGGTCGGCTCGATCAGCCGCGATAGACAGCGGACGAGTGTCGATTTGCCGGAGCCCGACAGCCCCATGATGACGAAGATCTCGCCGGCATAAATGTCGAAGGAGACATCGGCGACGGCGGCGATGTGATTGCAGGCGCGAAGCCGGGTGAGGCGGGCGTCAGCCGCTTGCGCTGCGTTCGGCCCGCTGAACTCAACTGACGGGTCCGGTCCGTAGACCTTCCAGACATTCCGGCACGAGAGCTTGATGGCGCGTGAATCTGCACTGCTGATCACTGGCAGCGGCTCGGCCGAAGCGGCAGCGGCTCGGCACATGCGCCCATCACTCCATTCGGATCACCGGCGTAATGAAACGCGCCGGTCAAACACGGCGTGGCATGCCGTTGCACACCACGCCGCTCACATTCTTCGATCAACGATCAGCCCTGAGCGGCCTTGATCCAGGCGCCCCAGCGCGCCTCGTTCGCATCGATCCACTCCTTGACGACCGCATCGATGTTCTCGCCGCCCTTGTCGATCCGGAGCATCATCTTTTCCTGCTCCACTGCGTTGACCTCGAAGAGCTTCAGGAACTCATAGGCCGCCGGCCATTGCTTGCCGAATCCCGACCACGCGATCTTGTGGACCTCGGGTGCATTGATGCAATGCGCATTATCCTGCGACTTGCAGGGCGGCATGGTCACCCAACCGACCTCGCTCTGCGCGAGCGCGTAGTGCGGCCCCCAGAACATCATGACGAGCGGGCTCTTTGCGGCCGTTGCGGCTTCCAGCTCGGCGACGAGCGCGCCTTCAGAGCCGGCAGCGACAGCCTGATAGGGCATGCTGTTGTCTGCAAGGATGGTCGCGGCGCGCGAACCCCAATCCGCCGGATAGTCGAGGAAGCGGGCGTTGGGCGCCGTATCCGGCGCGGCGAGTGCCTTGACGCAATCGGGCTGCTGGAGCGCGGTCCAATCCGGCAGACCGGGGCAGATCTGCTCCATGTGCTTCGGGTAAACCCAGCCTTCCTTGGTCTCGAGCTTCAGGTTGCCGAGATCCTCGATCTGACCGGATTCCTTCACCTTGGGATAGATGTCGCCGACATTGTTCATCCAGACTTCGATGGTGGCGTGGAGACTGCCATCGGCGAGACCGGAGAACTGCGGGAAGCTGCCGGCCGTCACATACTCGACCTTGTAGCCCAACTTCTCGAGCAGCTGGCCGGCCATGTGGACGGAGACGTTGTTGCCCGTCCATTCGAGGACGGCGAGCTTGATCGCCTCGTCCTTGGCGCCGAGCTCGGCGGCCTGGGCGAGCCCGAAGCTCGTCGCAAGCGCCGCAGCGCAGACCGCAGCGCCCCTAAGAAATGACTTCAGTGGCATGGATTAGGAACCTCCCTGTTTTCGATAACCTTTTAGAACCCTTCGGCTCGGGCGGATTTGAGCCGGTAATGGGGCATTCGTCCAGAGCAATTGGTGGTTTTTGGAACCTGGGCACCTGGATTTGATCAGCAAGGCCTCCGGTTACCCGTGTGTTCGGCAACTCGCATCGCGCCCCTCAGTCTGTTAACCGAGGGCTGGACAGGTTGCCGAGGCCAAACAGGTCCGGCGGATCGGCCTCCCTGGCGGGTGCCAGGACATCGACGCCGACACCCAGAAGCCGGAAGGCCCGTCCGTCCGCCTCCCGCCGGATGAGGGCGCTCGCTGCCTCGAAAAGCTGCGCCTCGCGCTGCGTCGGATGGGCGAGCCGCCGCGAGCGGGAGATCAGCTTGAACTCGGAGGTCTTCAGCTTCACGACGACGACCAGCCCGGCCAGCTCCTGGCGGACGAGCGAAACGGCAACGTCCGCGCACAAACTCTTCGCCTCCTCAACCAGCTGATCGGCCGAGCGCAGATCGCGGGCAAAGGTGGTTTCCGACGAAACACTTTTCGTGGGACGGTCGGGCGTGACACGGCGATCATCCTCGCCGCGCGCATAGTGCCAGAGCTGGCGGCCGAAGCGTCCGAACCGGGTCGTCAGCTCCATCTCGCTGCGGGCCTGCAGGTCGCCGATAGCGGGCATTCCGGCTTCCGCGAGCTTTCGCGCCAACACGCCGCCGACGCCGTGGATCTTGCCCACCGGCATCGGCGCCAGCACGTCCTCGGCCTCCCGACGGCCGATGACCGAAAATCCTCGCGGCTTGTCGAAGTCGGAGGCGAGCTTGGCCAAGAGCTTGTTCGGGGCAAGACCGGTCGAGACCGTGATTCCGACCTCACGCTCGACGCGGCTCGCGATGCGGGCGAGCGCCACCGGCGGCGGCCCGGTGCGCGAATGCGCTAGATCGAGATAGGCCTCGTCGAGCGAGAGCGGCTCGATGATCTCGGTCGCCTCTGAGAAGATGCCGCGCACCTCGCGCGACACCGCCTTGTACTTCGCCATGTCGGGCGTGATCACCACGGCGTGCGGACACACCTCCAGCGCCTTGAACATCGGCATCGCCGAGTGCACGCCAAATGTGCGGGCGATATAGCAGGCCGTCGTCACCACGCCCCGCCCGCCGGCATGGCCGACGATCAGCGGCTTGTCGCGAATTTCAGGCCGGTCGCGCTTTTCCACCGAGGCATAGAACGCATCGCAATCGACATGGCCGATCGACAGCTCGTCGAGCTCCGCGTGGTGGACGAGGCGCGTGCCCCCGCACTCCGGGCAGACTTCGGAAGTGCCCGGCACGAGCTGCACGCAATCCCGGCACAGAGCTTCGATCATACCGTCCCGGCTATTCCTCCAAATTGATCTTATGCCGACGCCGCTGCGAGACGACGTTGAACACCTCGACGAGGGCGGCGAACGCCATGGCGAAGTAGACGTAACCGCGCGGAATGTGGAAATGCAGGCCGTCCGCGATCAGCGCGACGCCGATCAGCAGCAGGAAGTTCAGCGCCAGCATCTTGGTGGTCGGATGCCGCTCGATGAAGCGGCTGACGGCCTCGGAGGCGAAGTACATGACGGCGATCGCCACCATCACGGCGGCAATCATCACTCCGACGACATCCGTCATGCCGATAGCAGTGATGATGGAGTCGATCGAGAAGACGAGATCGATGAGCACGATCTGGATAATGATCGAGGTGAAGCCCGCGGCGGCCGCCGATCCGGCCGTGATCTCCTCGTTGTGGCCTTCGATGCCGCGATGGATCTCGTGGACGCCCTTGGCAATCAGAAAGAGGCCGCCGGCGAGCAGAATGAGATCGCGCCAGGAGAAGTCGTTGCCGAAGGCGCTGATGACCGTTGCCGTCAGACCGATGATCCAGGTGATCATGAACAGCATGACGATCCGCATGATAAGCGCCAGCAGAAGCCCGATCTGGCGCGCCCGCTTCCTCTGCTCGGGCGGTAATCGCGACACCACCAGCGCCAGGAAGACGACATTGTCGATCCCGAGCACGATCTCGAGGGCCGAAAGCGACAGGAAGCTGACAATGATGGTGGGGTCGAGAAGCTGCTCGATCATCGGACGGGGTCCCTCGGGAGATAGGCGATTGGAGCGCCGTATGTTGGCGATTGGCGATGGCAACGCAAGGGGGGTTTTGCCGAAGGCCGGTCTCAGAACCGGCGGACGAACAGCCCGCGCTTCTCGTAGACCTCGGCTGCCTCCTCGACGAAGACGGCCATGCGCTTGGCGTTGTATTGATCGCGTAGCTCGGCGGCGGCGGCCAGCAGATCGTCCTTGGACTTGGCGCGCCCCGGCCGCAGCAGCTCGTAGATGCGCATGATGACGTCTTGCGGCAAATCGGCCAGCTCGGCGGCGCGCTCGAAATTCCTGGCGAGCGTCGGCCGTCCAGCGGCCTCCGCCACCTCGCCCTGGAGTTTCAGGGCCTCGGGTGTAATGCGCAAATCTTCAAGCGTCACCTCGCCGGAGATGAGCTTGTCGAGCGTGAGCTCCTCCAGCCCCTTGCCGCGCCGCCCCTTGATGAGGTCGGGACGCGCTTCGGAGATCGGGTAATCGGCGGTGGTGAGCTTCCTGGTCATGCGGTTTCCTCAGATTGCACACGAAGGAGGGGCTAGGGAATAGGGAGTTGGCAGTAGGGGAAAAGTTCCTTCGTGCCCTTTCCGAGCGCTCGTCGTTTGTACGGCAGCGCCAAGCTGCTCCCTTTTCGCTACTCCCTACTCCCTCCGCATATACTCATACCCCGCCAGCACATGCGTCCTCACGATGTGCAGGTAGTCCTCGACGTCAACATGCTCGTCATAGGACCCCATTCCGTAGGGGTAGGGCCCGTAAACGCAGCTCGGAATGTTGCGATAGCGCCAAAGCCGCGCGTCGGTGCCGCCCAGGCTCACAATCGGTGTCGGCTTGAACCCGCGCAAGCTTTGCACCGTCTCCTGCACGATCCCGATGATGTCGCAATGGGGATCGACCCATGACGGCAGATTGCAGTTGGTCTCCTTCATGGTCGCCTCGGGGAAGTCCTTCAGGATCTTCTCGACCTCCACGAGAACGCGTTCCCGCGAGACGCCGAGCGGCAGGCGGATATCGGCTTCAAAAGTGGCGCTCGAGGGCACCATGTTGACCTTTACGCCACCCTTCATGGTGCCGATGTTGAGCGTCACCTTGTCGACAATGGCGCCGGCGCCAACACCCATCGCCCGATCCATGGTCTCCCGCCCCGCGTCGATGGCACTCCTGATGTTGTCTGAAAGCTCCGGTTTGATCTCACAAACCTTCTCCAACGCCCCCGCCAGCGCCATCGCGACCTTCGTCGCGCTTTTGGTCGCATGCGTGTAGGCGCCGTGCGCCCCGGGTGCCCGCACCGTGAACTCGAGCCACAGCGGCCCCTTCTCGCCGAAGCGGACGCTCAGCGGCCCCGACGGCTCGCCGTTGAGCAGCGCATCGCCATGCACCTCCGGATGGTGCTCCATGAGATAGCGCGCGCCATAGGGTCCGAACGTCTCCTCGTCGGAGACCGCCGTCAGGGTCAATCGTCCATTGAGCCGATCCTTGATGCGGGAGAGATACGTGTAGGTCCAAATGGACGCCGCCGTGCCGCATTTCATGTCGGCGACGCCGCGTCCATAGATCTTTCCATCGACGAGCTCTGCCCCCCACGGGTCCTTGGTCCAGCCGAAGCCGTCGTCGGCCACGGGGAACACGTCGATGTGGCCATTGAGCACGAGGTGCTTGCCGGGCTTGGCCGCCTCGAACGTCGCGACGATGTTGGGCATCTCCGAATGGGGCGCGATCGTGCGATAAGCGAGGCTCTGGCTGTCCAGATGCTTCGTCACGAAGGCCGCCGTAGTGCGCGTGTCGCCGGGCGGGTTCGGGCCTTTGCACCGCACGAAATCACGGAGGAACGCGATGAGCCGATCACGGTCCGCATCGATCCAGTCAAGCAGCTGCTGACGTTCCGCGCTCATTGTTCACTCCCGATCCGATCGCAATGATCCAGAGCTTGCAACATGGTGCACCCGCGAGGCAATGGCGTGGAGTTGGGCATCAGGCATTGGGCATCGGGCATCAACGCGGTCGCAATCGATGCCTGATGCCCGATCACCGATGCCCAATCCTTTGCTTTGCGCACGTTCTTGCGGCGAACCGGGACCCACTTCGAGGGACACGTGCGCTTGAGCCAGCGCTCCGCCCCCACCGCGGTCCGTCACCGGACCCGAGAGCATGAGAAAGTCCAGAGGGACGGAGTGGCCGGCCCCTGGTGGAATTATTCGGATGTGGCACGCGCACGATCGCCACATATCTGATCGCATTGGCGATCGGATATGTGGCGTGAACCGATCTCGCGCGCGGCCACTCCGCCGTCGCCGAGGGTATGCCGCTACCGTGGATTTCCGGGGCCTGAGCCCAATGTGGAAGCCCCTCGCCTACATCCGGGACGAGAGTAGTTGCGATCAAATTTCCTGTCCGCAACGGCAGGGTGTCGCCGGCTCGCTTACGCCCGGCCCCGGAGCCCACATATGCCTCGCCAAACGGATCGCGACGGCGGCGGCCGGGATGGCTGCTGGTTCGCCCATCAAGAACGTACGCCGAGCTACCAACCCACCACTACGCACCGGGTACGGGATTCCCGAGTCTAGCAATTGCTCCACCCTTGCGACATCTATCGTGCTGTCCGGCTCGCTCTTCGCCGTGGTTGGCCCGGGGCCTGCTCGCACTGTGTGGGGTGCGGGCTTCACGCCTCGGGTTGGGATACCAGGCGGGCTAAGACCGAAGAGGCCGGACATGCTGGCATGGGCGCCGCGGGAGGCGCTTAGACGGTAAAAGGGGGTCAGTCCCGGGTGCGGGGTGCCGAGACTGACCCTCCCCCGCTGCAGCCATCATACGAAGCCTGCAGCCCTCCTATCGAAAAGGCCGTTCGGCCAAACGTCAAGTTCTTTCAGAATTGCATATACTTAGGCTTAAGCCTCGGATTAATCCTAATTCGGTCGAATTGCTCCGCTTCTAAACTCCCGCCGGGCCTGTGCTACATCATCCTCCAGTGCTGGTTGCCGGCGACACGACCGAGGGGAGTAGGATGCTGTTCAACACGCGCAGTGGCGCGGCGCCCAACGGTGCTCCGACCGCGCCTGAGCAGGTCGAGATGCAGGCCGTCCGCGAGCTCTTGTTCGGCGAGACGCAGCGCACGTTCGAAGCGCGTATCAAGCAGCTGGAGGCCCAGGTTGCGGCGCTCGAGCAGGGCTTGAACGAACGGTTCCGGGAGCTGAGCGTGCGTTTCGAGGAGCTCGCCAGAACATCCGAAGCCCAGCACGCCGCGCTGCGCGATGTCGGTCGCTCCTTCTCCGCGCTGGGTCATCAGCTCGGCAATGTCAGTGGTGCCGGGAGCCTCAGCAGCCATGTCCGCAAGCCGGAGTGAGCAGGCGGAGGTTGTCCGCCTGAAGGAATTGCTGTTCCGCGAGGAGCGGCATTCGCTTGCCGCCATTCGCGACCTCGTCGAGCAGCACCACGATCGTATCGGCACCGACGCACGGCTGACCGAGACCGTTGCCGAGGTGCTCGCCGGCAGCTTCAAGTCGGCCGACATTAGGGACCATCGCGAGCTCGCCAACGCCGTCTCCCCCCTCGTCGTTTCCTCGATCAAGCGCGAGATCGTCAACTCGCGCGACGAGATGGTGGAGGCGCTCTATCCGATCATGGGCAGGCTCGTCTCGGCCTATGTCTCGGCCGCCATGCGCGACGCCATGGAGAGCACGAACCAGAAGCTTGAGAGTGGCTTGAGTCTGAAATTCCTGCGGCTGCGGTTGAAGAGCCTCTTCACCGGCCGGCCCTATCGCGAACTCGCCATGGTCGAGAGCGGCAGCCCGCGGGTGCGTGAGCTGCTGCTCATCAAACGTCCCTCCGGCGTACTCGTCGATCGTTGGCTCTCGCCGGGCGAGCCCGTCGAGGCGACGAACGGCACCGGCAGCGGTCAACTCATGAGCGGGCTTCTCTCCGCGATCAACGATTTCGCCGGCCAGGCCTTTGCCGGCGGCAAGGACGAGCTGCGTTCGCTCGACATTGGAGGCTCGCGCCTCTTCCTGCGGACGAGTGCGGCGCACCTGCTCGCCGTTCGCGCCACCGGCGTTTCCGGCCGCAAGGTACAACGGGCCATCGACAATGCCCTCGTCGACATCCTCGATACGCACGCCAATGTCCTCATCGACTCCGCCGAGCCCGGCGCCAAGAGCGAGATCAAGACCATCCTGCCTGAGACGGCCGAGCGGCTGGGCGAAGCCCTCGACAGCGAGCGGCGCAAGCCGGTTCTGGCCATTGCGCTGGCCTCACTCATCGGCCTCGCCATCGCAGGCGGCATCGGCTGGTACGCCTGGGAGCGGATGCAGACGGAACAGCTGCGCAAGCGGGTGGCGGGCGTTGTCGAGGCCGCGCCGGCGTTCCGCGGCTATCCAATCGTCATCGCCGTCGGACCCGGCCGCAAGTCGGTGCAGTTGACAGGGCTTGCTCCGTCCAACGGCGATGCTCAAAGACTCACCGCCGAGGTACAGGCCGCCATCGCGCCCGTCGTGTTGGAACCGCGCTTCGCCTTCGTCACCAACGAGGACGCTCTGCATCGCGCACTCGCCGATCTCAAGGCCCTAGCCGATCGGCTCCGGACGCTCGACCAATCCCTCACTCGCTTCGCCGGCCGTAGCGACTTGCAGGCGGTAGCGGCGCTCATTCCCAACCTGGCGAGCGAGGTCGAGGCCCTGTCGCGCAGACTTGACCAAGCCGCCGTGAAGCCCGACGTGGCGCGCGTCTCCGGCGATGTCGCCAACTTGACTGCCGAGATCACCGGCCTTGAACAGTCCCTACGTGCGCTCTCCAGCAAGACCGAGGTTGCAGTTCTCGCCGAGACGCTTTCGGCGCTGGAATCCCGGCTCGGCAAGCTCTCCTCCCGAAGCGACGTCGAGCAGTTGGCGACCGAGGTCGCCGCACTCAAGGAAACTCTATCCGCATTGCCGAGCAAAGCCGACGTTGGCGCGGTCCAGACAGCGGTCGAAAGCCTCGAGCCGGAGATCGAAACACTGCGCAAGCGCCTTGACGATCCGCTCCTGCAGCTGGCACAGCGCGTCGGAAAGGAAGCCGTTTTCTTCGATGTCGGCACGAAGATCCTGAACCTCGCCGATGCGCGGAAGCTCACAGCGGATGTCGCAAGCCTCGCGCTCGCCGCTGGCGCCGACCTTCGCGTCATCGGCTATACCGATCAGCTCGGCACCCTCGATCGCAACCGCTTGCTCGGCAACCAGCGCGCCGAAATCGTCGCCGGCATGCTGGTCGACTCCGGCCTTTCGCGCGACCGGCTCGTCGTCATCTCCCGCCCGGAGGGGCCGCGGATCAGCGGCTTCACATCGCGTGACGGCCAAAGCGACCGGCGCGTCGCCATCGAGATCGCCTATCGCGGCGAGCGGAGCCTCAACGGTGGCAGAAGCCCGTAAGGTCATGCTGCTCGGCGATATCGGGGTCGGCAAGACCTCGCTCGCCCGGCGGCTCGTCTTCGGCCAGTTCGAGGCCGAGTACAAGGCAACGATCGGCGTTGATATCTACACGCACGAGGTCGTTGCCCACGTCCGCGGCGAGGACGTGCCCATCACCCTCGTCATCTGGGACGTCGATGGAGATTTGGGCGAGAGCATCTTCAAGCATGCCTATATCCGGGGCGCCTCGGCCGCGTTGATCATCGCCGATCGCACGCGCCCCTCAACGCTCTCCAGCATGCTGGATCTGGCGGAGCGCTTCGAGGATACCTTACCTGGCCGGCCCTACCGGCTCATCGTCAACAAGAGCGATCTGCGTCCGGCGGACGCCGGCATGTTGCAGCGCGTCGCAGCACTCGCGCGCGAGCCGATCATCGAGACCTCCGCCAAGTCCGGCGACAATGTGCGAGACGCCTTCCAGAGTCTCGCTGGCGAGCTTCTGGCGCGTGGCTTGTGATGGACCCGGCATCGTCCAGGACAGCACACGGTATTGATCGCGCACTCGATCGCCTGATCGGGAGAGGTGAGATCGGCGTCGTGCTCCTCGATGATAGTCTCATTGCCGTCGAGACACGCGGTGTGCTCGCGAGATCGGTTCTAATCGGCGTGCCGATCGACGAGGGCTTGCCCTATCTCGCAGGCCTCGTCCCTGACCTCCTCAACCTGCAGGACGAGCCAGACGCCGCCTTCCTTCTCTCCAATGTCGGCATCGCCGGAGCCGAGAAGGTGAACATCGAAGCCTTCTGGCAGCCGGGGGACAGGCGCTATTGCCTGCTGATCCACAAGCTCGGTTTGCGAACGGCGCCAGAAGCCGAGATCACCAAGCAGATCAAGTCGCGCCGCATCGCCGAGCAGCACCTCCAGCAAACCCGGCAGGCGCTGGCCGAGCAGACGGCGCTGACGGAGATATTGTCCGAAGCTGCGCCGGTCGCGCTCGCCGCAATCGACCAGAGCCACCACTATCTCTTCGCAACGACGGCTTGGCGGGATCTTTTCGATTTAGGTCTCGAGCCGGTGGCTGGTCGCGCACTCACGGCCGGCTTCCCCGATGGGTGTCCCTTTCCGCAAGAGGCGATCGAGCGGGCCGCGGCCGGACAAGCCGTGCGCGATCAGGAAACGATCGGGCGGACCGGCGGCCGCGAGAAGAACTTGCGCTACAGCGCCGTACCCTGGCGCCGCGGCGACGGCCCGCCGCTGGGCGTGCTGTTGGTGGCCTCGGAGCGCGACGGCGAGCAGGCCCGGGCCGCGGTGCTCTCCAAACGCGTCACCCATCTCGAGGACGCCAATCGCACGCTCGAGGAGATCATCGCCATCGCGGCCCACGACCTCGAGGCGCCACGCCGCGCCATCGACCGGGCGCTCGGGGAAGCAGTATCCGCTCGCACTGATCGCCGCCCATTCGCAGCGGCTCGAAGACCTCCTCCGCGAGTTGCTGGAGCATGCGCGGCTTGCGAGCGGGCCAGTACCGTCCGAACGCGTAGACGTTGCCGCCGTCGCAAGCGGAGCGCTTGCGGTCGCCGACGGCGGGAACAGCTTCCAAATTGCATTTGATCCTGCCGGCATTGCGGTGACCTCGCTCAAGCTGCCGCTCGAAACCATCGTCCGTAATCTCGTCGCCAATGCCGTACGGCACCACGACAAGGGGTACGGTGTCATCAGTTTGAGGCTCGAAGACCTCCGGGACGCCTGGCGCCTCTCGGTCAGCGATGATGGCCCGGGCATTCCGCCTGCCGACCGAGCCCAGATCTTCGAGGCGTTCCAGCAACTCGAACCCGGCACTACAAAAGGCGGCGCCGGGCTCGGGCTGGCGCTGGTGGCATCGGCCGCGCGACGGCTGGGCGGCACAATCTCGGTCACCGATCGGCCGGACGGGGCGCGCGGGGCCGTGCTTCGCGCTCGTCTGGCCGAAATCGCAAGACCGTTAATGTCCTCTACTCACAGTCTCTGGACATCCACCGCAAGAGAGTGTTTCGTCGCTCGAGCGCTATTCGATCTGACGGAACCAGATCGGCGCTCTAGGTTATTGGTTTTGAGCACTTTCTTTCGATCAACCGGTTTCCACTTGGTCGGAAAGTGCTCTGGCGTCCGCAACGTGAGCTCCTATGACCACCAACGCCCGCACGCTCATCCAGATTGTCGATGACGATCCCGCCGATACGAAACACATCCAGTCGATCCTGACGACCTCGGGCTACGAGGTGCGGGCGACGGCCGACAGCGATGCCTTTCTCGCCGAGTCGGAAAAATTGCCGGCCTGCATCGTCATCTTGGATTTGAGGATGCCCGGCATGGGCGGCCTCGAGGTGCTTCGCCGTTTGAGCGGAGCCCGCAGCGATCTGCCAGTCGTCATGGTTTCGGGCCGCGGCGACATCCGCTCGGCCGTGAAGGCGATCAAGGCCGGCGCCAGCGACTTCCTGGAGAAGCCCGTCGATCCTGAAGAGTTGATCGATGTCCTCAAGCGCGTCAGCGCACGCCAGGCTGGCGGAACGAGTGTTGCGCGCGGAGCGCGACCAATTGACGTGTGGAGCAAAATCTCGCCCCGCGAAGCCGAGGTACTCGAGCGGCTGCTCAAGGGGCAGCGGAATAAGCAAGTCGCGCACGACATGAGTATCGCCGAGCGAACTGTCGAAACTCATCGCGCGAACATGATGAAGCGGCTCGGCGTGAACAACTTCGCCGACCTCGTGCGCATCGCGATTGCCAGCGGCGAGAGGCCAAAGACTTGATCAGCAGTGTTCGTGCTGTCTGTTGAGCGCCCTCAATACTGCCCTCCATTGAACGCACGCATAATTGTGCTTGCCTGCCGGTCGGCCTCGTTGCGGGGCCAATCCGCATACGCAGTGTAGGTCTAAGGGTTTACCCCAATAGCTAAAGCTTCCCGAACCCCTAACTATGCCAAACACCGGCATTGACTCGCTTGCCGGTTTTTGGAGGCTAACAGTCTTCCACACAGGGCAACTACCTCATTTTGCATCGAGCAGCTCCTGCCAGAATGGCAATAGCGGCCCGAGCACGGCTCGGAATTTGCCTGCGCCTCGCGGGGGTCGAGGGCAAATCATCTGTCCCGGTGTGATGCGTCCCCTCATGTCACGCCGGGAGGCTTCGGTTGCCCAGCACAACCGAGGCCCGAGGGGCCAGCTCCCAGCAGTCGTCCTTACGGACGTCGAGCTGGCCCCTCGCACCCACACCTGCGACCATTAGTGTCCCGTCCGGCAAATGCCGACGAGTTCGCAGCAAGCAATTACGGCATTTGCCGGACATCGGGGACACTCGATACAATAGGCATTCTAGTGCGATTCAAGTTCGCAAATGCCGTCTGAGCCCGCAGCACACATGGTCGGCATTTGCGAACCATCGCACTAATAGGTCCGGCGCTCGCTCAAGCGTAATCGAGAACCTGCCCAATGCCGAGTGTTCTGGCTTTGGCCAGCATAGCCGCCCCCAGCGCTATGTCGGTCGTCGACAGGCCGCGATGCCAGAATAGGATCGTTTCGCTATCGTTTTCCCGTCCTGGCCGCTGGCCGGCAACGATCTCACCGAGCTCGGCGTGGACGGTTTCCTCGCTGATGAGACCGGCATCGATGTGGGGGCGCAGTGCCCCGAGGCGCCCCGCGCGCATCTGCCCCCGGTCACAGACGACAACCTTCTGGACGGCGCTCGCCAGTGATAGTTCCAAGGCACTCATCGTGCCGTAGGGGATGACGAGCGCACCGGGTTTGATCCACTGGGTTTTGAAGAGAGGCTCGGGTGCGCCGAGCCGGGAGGCTTCGACCTGGATATCCGCCCCCTCGAGGCAGCTCTGCCAATCGGCCGTCGCGCGAACGGGTTTGCCGAGATCGCGCGACAGGCGCTCTGCGAAGGCCTCCTGGCTCTCCGGCCGGCGGGAGTGCACCCTGATCTCCTCGAAATCGAACAGTCGATCGAGCAGCCGCACGTTCCAATAGCTGGTGCCGCGCGCTCCCACATGACCCAACACCCGAGGCCGTGGCGGTGCCAGATACTTTGCACCAATTGCCGTCATGGCGCCCGTTCGCATGTCGGTGATGGCGGTCGCATCGAGGATCGCCTTGGGCATGCCGGTCGCCGGATCGAGCAGCAACAGCATCGCCATCTCGGAGGGAAGGCCGAGCTTGTAGTTGTCGACGAAATCGCCCACTACTTTCACGCCCGCGAAACCCAGTGGCGCCACATAGCCGCGCAGTACGTTGAAATGGCCGTCGACGGCAGGGTCGGGCTTCAAATGCACGCGCGGCTCGAGCACCGTTCGGCCTTCACCCTGTGCTCTAATCGCATCCTCGACGGCGGCCATGATCTCGTCATCGCCCATCGCCAGCCGGTCGATGTCCGGACCGCTCAGATAGTGGAGTGTGATGGCGGCCATACCGTCAGCCGCCGTAAGCGGCAATGATGCCGAGGAAGTCCTGCGCCTTGAGGCTCGCGCCCCCGACGAGCGCGCCGTCGACATTGGCGATCGAGAGTATCTCCTTGGCGTTCGACGGTTTCACCGAGCCGCCATAGAGGACACGCGCGTCTCCGAGCCCGGCTTCTGCCAGCTGCTCGCGCAATCTCGTGTGCATCTCGGCGATGTCGTCGCTGCTGGGCGTGAGCCCGGTGCCGATGGCCCAGACCGGCTCGTACGCGATCACAAGGTTGTCGGTTGTCGCCCCTGTGGGCAGAGAGCCGGCGAGCTGGCGCGCAGTGACGTCAAAGGCGAGCCCGGCCTGCCGCTGGCCAAGTGTCTCGCCGATACAGACAATGGCCGTCAGACCGGCCCGGAGCACGGCCTCGGCCTTGGCTTTGACGTCCTGGTCGCGCTCGCCATGGTCGGACCGCCGCTCCGAATGACCGGCGATGACCGCCCTCGCCCCGGCATCGGCCAGCATCTCGGCCGAAATGTCGCCGGTATAGGCCCCGCTCGCCATGGCATGACAATCCTGGCCGCCGACGGTGACGGGCATTCCCTTCAGAGCGTCGACCAACGGGACGATCAGCGGCGCCGGCGGGCAGATCAGCACTTCCGGCGCCTTGGCCGTGAGCCCTGCCGCCACTGATTTGGCCTCGGCTAAGCTCACCAAGAGCCCGTTCATTTTCCAGTTGCCGGCAACGATCGGTTTTCGGCTGGTCATGGCCCCCTCCCCCGCAAGGCCGGCCACGCTTGCGGCTCACGGCCCCGATACCTATGATGCGGCGCTTTCCTGGCGGGCCTACATCGATTGTCCTGCCGCTTGCTCCATACGCGATCGGAACCGGCACAACAACATCATGCTCGAATCACTTCGCAAAGGCGCCAGCAGCTGGGTCGCCAAAATTCTGTTCGGACTCTTGGTCGTCTCCTTCGCCTTCTGGGGCATCGGCGACGTGTTCCGCGGCTTCGGCACCAGTACGCTCGCGACCGTCGGCGGCGTCAACCTCACGCCGCAGCAGTATGACCAGCTGTTCCAACGCGAGCTTCAGGCGACGAGCGAGCGGATGAAGCGCCAGCTCACCCCGCTACAGGGCCGCGCACTCGGCGTCGACACTCAGGTCTTCTCGGGTCTGCTGATGGACGCCCATGGGCGCTCGCTCGGCCTCGGCCTGTCGAACGATGCCCTGATGCAGCGCCTTCAGAACGATCCCGCCTTCTTCGGCGTCGGCGGCAAGTTCGACCGGGACAAGCTTCAAGCGGTCATGCGTGCCAACGGATTGAGCGAGCAGGGATTCCTCGAGCACGAGCGCCGGCAGGCATTGCGCCAGCAGGTGTTGAGCGTCTTCGAAGGAGCATCGGACTCACCCGCGGTGTTGCTCGATGCCGTCAATCGTTTCCAGTACGAGAAGCGGGTCCTCGACTATTTCACAATCGGCCTCGACAAAGTCGCCGAGCCCGCCGCACCCGACGAGGCTGCCCTCAAGGCTTTCTACGATCGCCGCAAGAAAGACTACGCCGTTCCGCAGCTGCGGCGGCTGGCGCTGCTCGAAGCCGATCCCGAGTTTCTCAAGTCAAAATTCGATGTGCCGGAGGCTGACCAGAAGGACTACTACAAGGCGCACGAGACGACATTCGACACGGCCGAGACCCGACGAGTCTTGCAAATCGTGTTCCCCGACAAAGCGGCCGCCGACAAGGCGCATGCCGAGCTCGTGACGGGGAAGAGTTTCCTCGACGTGGCACGCGCCGCCGGCCGCTCCGACACCGACATCGATCGCGGTTTCGTCACCCGCGAGCAGCTATTCGATCCCAAGGTCGCCGAAGCTGCATTCATAACCGCAAAGGAAGCTTTCAGCGCGCCCATCGAAGGGGAGCTCGCGGTCTCGATCGTGCGCGTCAACGAGATCGTGCCCGCGGTCAAGAAGTCGTTCGCGGATGTGAAGGACGAGATCAAGAATCGCCTCGCGCTCGAGAAGGCGACCGCCGAGTTGCAGAACCTCTACGACAAAGTCGAGGATCTTCGGGCCCAGGGCACGGCCCTTAAGGACATTGCGTCCCAGCTCGGGCTTAAATTCACCGAAGTCGCAAGCGTGTCGAGCGAAGGCTCGGACGCCGACGGCAAACCTGTCGAGGCCGTCACCGTCGCCAATAGTCTTCTGCGGACGATGTTCGAGGCCGATGTCGGCGTCGAGACCGAACCGATGGAACGTACAGGCAGCGGCTATGTCTGGGCCGATGTGCTGGAGGTCATCCCCGAGCGCGAGAAGACGATCGACGAGATCAAGCCGGCACTGACGGAAGCCTATATCAAGGCCGAGAAGAGCAAGGCTCTCTCGGCGAAGGCCGACGAACTCATCAAGCGCGCGAACGCCGGCGAGGACTGGGCCTTGCTCGCAACCGAGATGGGTGGCACCGTCAAAACGAGCGAGCCGCTGACCCGCTCGAGCGCCGCCGCCGATCTGCCGGAATCGGCCCTTCCGCTCGCCTTTTCACTCGCCAAGGAGGGCGCGGTCTGGACGCCGAGCGGCGATGACACGCAGCGCATCATCTTCCGCTTGAAGACCATCGAGGCCGCGGCGCCCCTCGAGGAGGAGACGAAGAAAAACGTCACCGCACGCCTTGCGCAGATGCGCGGCTCCGATCTCGCAGCGCAATATGTCGGGGGGCTCGAGAAACAGTTGGGCCTGACCGTCAATCAGGAACTCTACAAACGGCTCTACGCCAACAGCGATCAGTAGCCGGCGGAGTCTGACCCGCCAGGACAGAAGCCGATGAGTGGCGCAATGTCAGCTACCCCCGTCACGATCGCGCCGGACTGGCCGGCCTTCGAGCGGCGCTATGCCGAAGGCAAGCCGCAGGTCGCCTGGACGCGGCTCGTCGCAGATCTGGAAACGCCGGTCTCGGCTATGTTGAAGCTCTGCGACGCCCGGCCGATGAGCTTCCTGCTTGAATCGGTCGAGGGTGGCGCTGTTCGCGGCCGCTACTCGATCATTGGCACGGCGCCCGACGTCATCTGGCGCGCCCATGGCAACTCGGCCGAGATCAATCGGGTGGCGCTCACCCACGCCGACCGCTTCGAGCCGATGCCGGGCGGCACGCTGGAAGCACTCCGCGCGCTCCTCGCCGAAAGCCGTATCGCGTTGCCTGAGGAGCTGCCACCGATGGCGGCGGGTGTCTTCGGATACATGGGCTATGACACCGTGCGGCTGATCGAGCGCCTGCCGGACGAGCGGCCGGATGCGCTGGGCGTCCCCGACAGCATCCTCATCCGACCGACCATCATCCTCATCTTCGATGCCGTGCGCGATCAGATGACGGTGGTGACGACCGTTTTCCCGAAGCCGGGTCTGACCGCGCGCGAAGCTTATGCGGCAGCGACGGCCCGCCTCGCCGAGGCGGTCGAGCGGCTCGAGGGCGAGCTGCCGCACGGACCGGCGATCGAGACTACGGCGGCCCCCGCTCTTCCGGTTTCAAACACGCCAGCCGCCGACTACATCGGCATGGTCCGGAAGGCCAAGGACTACATCGCCGCCGGCGACATTTTCCAGGCCGTGCTCTCCCAGCGCTTCTCGATCCCCTTCACGCTGCCGCCGTTCGCGCTCTACCGCTCGCTTCGGAGGTTGAACCCCTCGCCCTTCCTTTATCACCTCGACTTCGGCGCCTTCGCCATCGTGGGCTCGAGCCCGGAAATTCTCGTCCGCGTGCGCGATGGCGAGGTGACCATCCGCCCGATCGCGGGCACGCGGCCACGCGGCAAGACGCCGGGCGAGGATCGGGAGCTGGCGGCCGAGCTGCTCGCCGACGAGAAGGAGCGGGCCGAGCATCTGATGCTCCTCGATCTGGGCCGCAACGACGCCGGACGCGTCGCCGAGATCGGCTCGGTCAAGGTGACCGATAGCTTCTTCCTCGAGTACTACAGTCACGTCATGCACATCGTCTCGAATGTGACGGCCAAGCTCGACGCGGCCAAGCACGATGCCATCGACGCGTTGATGGCGGGTTTCCCGGCAGGTACCGTCTCGGGCGCGCCAAAGGTCCGCGCCATGCAGATCATCGACGAGCTGGAGAAGGACAAGCGCGGGCCCTATGCCGGTTGCGTCGGCTACTTTTCGGCCGACGGCGAGATGGACACCTGCATCGTGCTCCGGACGGCGGTCGTGAAGGACGGTGTCATGCACGTCCAGGCCGGCGCCGGCATCGTCGCCAACTCCGCGCCGGACATGGAGCAGGGCGAGTGCCAGAGCAAGGCCGCCGCCCTCTTCCGCGCCGCCGAGGAAGCGATCCGTTTTGCGGGGAGGCGGCGGGGGTGACTGATCGCAACCGATTGCGACCGCTCGTCCGAGGCTCTACTCTCCCCCGATGCTCACCCTCACCCTCCTCCGCCACGCCAAGGCCGGTACCGATCGGGCGGGCGTGCGCGACATCGAGCGGGCGCTCGCGCCCCGCGGCGAGCGGACGGCGCCGCTCATGGGCCGCTTCATAGCCGGGCATCATCTGGAGCCCGATCTCATCCTCTCATCGACCGCGCGCCGCACCCGCCAGACCCTCGCGCTCGTCCAGGCCGAGCTGCCTTCAAAGCCGAAGGTCGTTTACGACGAGGCGCTTTATCTCGCCGAGCCGGAGGCCATTCTCGAAGTGATCGCTGCGCGCGCCGGATCCGTGAAGCGCGTCATGGTCATCGGCCACAATCCGGGACTGCAGGAGCTGGCGCTCCTCCTCTCCGGCGCCGGCCGCAAGCCCGACCTCGCCGCCATCCGCACGAAATTTCCGACGGCCGGCTTAGCCGTGCTCAACTTCACGGCGACGAGCTGGGCGAACGCCCGCCCCGGCAGCGGCGTGCTCCGCCTGTTCATGTCGCCGCGCCGGTTGCCAGATTGAGCGGTCGTGGCAGGTCTTGCACCTCTGCTGGAGTGCGTCCGCAGAAATGCGATGTGGCTTGCAGGATCTGAATACGACAGACCGAAGCGCCAGGGAGTTGGCGTGTGGCCAACCGAACCGGCCTACTTTTTGGGGCCGTCGAACTCTAGGGTGTTTCCGTTTTTCGTTGAATCACTTCAACACCCTAATTCCTTGGTTTGTCGTGCTTCTTTTCGGAAAACCGCTTCGGATCCCGGCCTTCGCCGGGACAGGCTTTTCCGGAAAGCACTCTGGGCAACCGGCAATCAACTTCCGCGCGCGAGGTATGTTGACAGAGCGGCCTTGGCGCCATTCTGCCATATCAACTTCAGCCATTTGCCGAAACAGCGGGCAAACTCCGGCACCTCTCCAAGATCGCCGAACACCTGGCGATTGGAGAGGAAGGCGGCGGGCTCTTCGCGAGCGCGAAACGCGGCTGCCTTGAGTTGCTCGGCCTGCAAGTCGCCCGGTAGGATCGGATTTCCGGAGTTTGTCACGAGCGCCGCATACCGGCACCAGCAAGCGGACACGAGCGCGAGACCGTCAATCGATTGACCACTGGTGAGCCTGTCGCGCGTGATAGGCAGAATGAACTTAGGCTGGCGGTTTGAGCCATCCGCGCAGAGGCGCGCAATGGTGTCGCCGATGCGCGGGTTTGAGAAGCGGCTCGCGACCGTCCGGTAGTAGTCGTGAAGATCAACACCCGGCACGGCGCCGACCGTTGGGATGATCTCCTCGGTTGCAAGCTTGCCGAGAAAAGCTCTGATCGCGGGATGGGCCATGGCGTCGTGGACGAAGTGGATGTCCATCAGTGCCGCGGGATAGGCGATGGCCGCGTGGCTGCCGTTCAGGATACGGATCTTCATGCGCTCGAAGGGAGCGACGTCGGGCACGAACGTAACGCCCGCCTCCTCGAACCGGGGCCGGCCCGCTGAAAAGTGATCCTCCAGGACCCATTGCCTGAAGCCCTCTGAGAAGACCGGCCAGCCATCCTCGATATCGTAGTCGCCTCGGACGATCTCGCGCTCGCGGTCGCTGGTTGCAGGCGTGATGCGGTCGACCATCGCGTTGGGAAACGCGACTTGATCCTCGACCCACTGCGCGAGGTCGCGATCGACGAGACGCGCGAGGCCCGCGACGGCGTTCCGCGTGACTTCGCCGTTGTGGGGAATGTTGTCGCAACTCATGACGGTGAAAGGGGTAAGGCCGGCCGCGCGACGACGAGCGAGGCCGGCAAGAATGAGACCGAAAGCCGATTTCGGCACGCCGGGATTGGCTGCGTCGTCCACGATCTCCGGGTGGGCCTGATCGAAGTGGCCGGTCGCCGGATCGATGCAGTAGCCGCCTTCGGTGACGGTGAGCGAGCAAATGCGGGTCGCCGGATCGGCAAGCCGCCTGATCAAGCCGTCACGATCCTCCGGATCGATGAATCCGATCATGGCGCCCGTAATCCGGGCCGTGCTCCGGTCCGCCTCCTGCTCGACAACGGTTGTCAACCAGTCCTGCCGCTCGAGCACACGGCGCATCCTGGCATCGCCCGGCCGAACACCGGCGCCGATGATCGCCCAGTCGCGATCGCGACCGGCGTTGAAGAGGTCGTCGAGATAGACGGCCTGGTGGGCACGGTGGAAGTTGCCCACACCGATATGGACGATACCGGGCGCCAGCTCGTCGCGCCGGTAGCGCGGCACGGCGGCGGTTCGTGAGATCGCATCGAGGCGGGAAAGCGAGAGGGGCGTTGCCATAGGTGCTTCAGCTCATCCAGTTGCCGCCATCGACATTGAAGGTCTGGGCGACGACATAGTCGCTGTCGGCGGAGGCGAGGAAAACGGCGCAGCCGGTGTGATCCTCCGGGCGGCCCATGCGCCCGAACGGTACGGCTTGACCGACGAGGCGCTTCTTCTCGCCGATCGCAAGGCCTTCGTACTTGGCGAACAGCCCGTCGACGACGTCCCACATCGGCGTGTCGACGACGCCCGGCGCGATGCCGTTGACGTTGATATTCCGGCTGGCGAAGGCGAGGCCGGCCGATTGCGTGAGACTGATGACGGCGGCCTTCGAGGCGCAATAGACCGAGACGAGCGACTCGCCTCGACGGCCAGCTTGGCTGGCAATATTGATGATCTTGCCGCGGCGCGATGGGCCGATGCGACCGCCTTCCAGCATGTGCTGGCCAACGGCCTGCAGCGTGAAGAGCAATCCCTTGACGTTGACGGCAAAGATGCGGTCGTAGCTCTCTTCGGTGATCTCGCCGAAGGGCGCCATGTCGAAGATCGCCGCGTTGTTGACGAGGATGTCGATGCCGCCCGTCCGATCGCGAACAGCGGCAACGCAGGCGTCGATCGAGCTTTGCTTCGTGACATCGAGCGGCTGGCTGAACGCCACGCCGCCAAGCGCTCTCGCCGTTGCCGCTGCTTCGCTGCCGCTGATGTCGGCGATGCAGACGGATGCCCCTTCCCGAGCGTAACTTTCGGCGATAGCCCGGCCGATGCCGCGCGCCCCGCCGGTGATGAGAGCCGTCCTTCCGCTGAGCTTCATACTGCGTAATCCTGATCGTGCGCGCCAAGTTTCATACCGTGTCCCGACTGTTGGCCGATGCTGTCGCCGCCCGGGAAATTCATCATCGGATGGCGCATCCATCCTGGTCGAAGCGGTGCAGGCGCGCCAGATCTGGCGTGAGCCTGACGGTCGTGCCGGACGCGCCCGTGAACTCGCCGGGCACACGAACGGTGATGCGGCCGAGATCGTCCGCATCCACATGCAGGAAGGTATCAGCTCCCAGATGCTCGGCGAGCACTATGACCGCCTTGTGCGCACCTCCATCGGCCGACACACCGATGTGCTCGGGGCGAATGCCGGCGGTGGCGCAACCATGCCTTGCCGCGAACCCACCACCCAGGAGGTTCATCTTCGGCGAGCCGATGAAGCCGGCGACGAACACAGAGTCGGGCCGATTGTAGAGCTCGAGCGGCGAGCCCACCTGCTCGATCCGCCCCTTGTCGAGCACGACGATGCGGTCGGCCATGGTCATGGCCTCGACCTGGTCGTGGGTGACATAGATCATGGTGGCGCCGAGCGTCTGGTGGAGCTGCATGATTTCGAGGCGCATCTGCACGCGCAGCGCCGCGTCGAGATTGGAGAGCGGCTCGTCGAACAGGAACGCCTTGGGCTCGCGGACGATCGCCCGGCCGATGGCGACGCGCTGGCGCTGGCCGCCGGAGAGCTGGCGGGGCTTGCGATCGAGATAGTCCGTCAGGTTGAGCGTTGCCGCGGCCTTGGCGACGCTTGCCTCGATTTCGGGCTTCGCGGTGGCCGGCCATCTTGAGGCCGAAGCCGATGTTATTGCGGACGCTCATGTGCGGATAGAGCGCATAGGACTGGAACACCATCGACAGGCCGCGCTTGGCCGGCGGCACGTTGGAGACGTCCTCGCCGTCGATCAGGACTTGCCCCGACGTCACGTCCTCGAGGCCGGCGATCAGACGCAGCAGCGTCGACTTCCCGCAACCCGACGGGCCGACGAAGACGACGAACTCGCCGGGAACGACCGCCAGATCGACGCCCTTGATGACCTCGGTCTCGCCGAAGCTCTTCTTCACGCCCTTGAGCTCGATCGCGCCCATGCCCGTCATTTCACGGCGCCGAATGTCAGGCCGCGCACGAGCTGTTTCTGGCGAACCATCCGAGCACCAGGATCGGCGCGATCGCCATCGTCGACGCGGCCGACAGCTTGGCCCAGAACAGCCCCTCGGGGCTCGAGTAGGAGGCGATGAAGGCCGGTAGCGGCGCCGCGTCCGAGGTCGTCAGCGCGAGCGTCCAGAAGGCCTCGTTCCAGGCGAGGATGACGTTGAGCAGCACGGTCGAGGCGATGCCGGGTATCGCCATCGGCGCCAGCACGTACACAATCTCCTTGGTGAGCGAGGCGCCGTCCATGCGCGCGGCTTCCAGGATGTCGGTCGGGATTTCCTTGAAGTAGGTGTAGAGCATCCAGACGACGATCGGCAGGTTGATCAGGAAGAGCATGACGATGAGCCCGCCGCGGGTGTCGAGCAGGCCGAGATCACGGAAGATCAGATAGATCGGGATGACAGCACCGACCGGCGGCATCATCTTGGTCGAGAGCATCCACATCAGCAGATCCTTCGTCCGCTTACCCGGCGAGAACGCCATGGCCCAGGCGGCCGGCACGGCGAACAGGATGGCGATCAGCGTCGAGCCGAGCGAGAGCAGGATCGAGTTGCCGGCGAAGCGCAGATAGTCGGAGCGCTCCTGGACGACCGCGTAGTTCTCGAGCGTCCAGTCGAAGAACAGGAAGCTCGGCGGGATCGAGATCGCCTCGAGCTCGGTCTTGAAGAGGTGAGGACGGTCCACAGTATCGGGAAGAAGATCAGGAGGCCGACGCTCCAGCCGATCACGGTCGTCGCAATTTTCCGGCCGGTTGAAATCCTGCGCGCCATGCTTCAACCCTCCAGGTTCTTGCCGATCATGCGGATCAGGAAGAAGGCGACGATGTTGGCGAGGATGACGGCGACGATGCCGCCGGCCGAGGCGCCGCCGACGTCGTAGTTGAGCAAGGCCTGATAGTAGACGAGGAAGGGCAGGTTGGCCGAGGCGTCGCCGCCGTTGGTGGTGACGAGGATCTCGGCGAAGACGTTCAGCAGGAAGATCGTCTCGATCAGGATGACGACGGTGATCGGCCGCGCCAGATGCGGCAGCACGATGTGCCAGAAGATAGGACAGCGGCGGCGCGCCATCCATCTCGGCCGCCTCCTTCTGCTCCTCGTCGAGCGACTGCAGGGCCGTCAGCAGAATGAGCGTCGCGAAGGGCAGCCACTGCCAGGCGACGATCAGATGATGGCGATCAGCGGGATGGTGCGCGAACCAGTCGATCGGCTGGAGGCCGAGCCGCTCGCGATCCAGGCGAAGAGCCCGAACACCGGGTGCATCATCATGTTCTTCCAGACCAGCGCGGCGACCGTCGGCATGACGAAGAACGGCGCGATGACCAGCAGGCGGACGATGCCGCGGCCCAAGATCGGCTGATCGAGCAGCAGCGCCAGCAGCATGCCGCCGATGATCGTGATCGCCAGCACCGCGCCGACCAGGATGAGCGTGTTGGTCAGGGCGGCGAGGAAGGCCGGGTCGGTGCAGGAAGTACCTGTAGTTCTTATAGCCGAACCAGCGCTCGTTGCCGGGATCGAGCAGATTGTAGCGCAGCAGCGAGAACCAGATCGTCATGCCGAGCGGCACGATCATCCAGACGAGCAGCACGATGACCGAGGGCGCAAGCGCCACGCGGCTGACGGCTCTGGTGTGGCGTGGTGGCCATCGTTCCTGACCTCGGAAAGGCACGTGGCCGAGCCGCAAGGCCCGGCCACCGAGGCTTGGCTTGAAGATCATGAGCGGGCAAGAGGCCGGGCGTATTCGCCCGGCCATATGTCAGCTACTGCATGTAGCCCGCTTTCTGCATCTCGGTCAGGGTCGCCGCCTGCGCCTTGGCGAGCGCGTCGTCGACCGACATCTCACCCGCGAGCGCGGCGGAGAAGATCTGGCCGACCGTCGTGCCGATGCCCTGGAACTCCGGGATCGCCACGAACTGGACGCCGACATAGGGCACCGGCTTCACCGTCGGCTTGGTCGGATCGGCCGAGTTGATGCTGTCGAGCGTCATCTTGGCGAAGGGCACCCTTCGGATACTCGGGGTTCGCATAGAGCGAGGTGCGGGTGCCCGGAGGCACGTTGGCCCAGCCCTCCTTCGAGGCGACGAGTTCGAGGTAGTCCTTGCGGGTCGCCCAGGAGACGAACTTCTGCGCCGCATCGACCTTCGCCGAGCCCGCCGGAATGGCGAGCGACCAGGCCCAGAGCCAGTTGCCGCGCTTGCCCAGGCCATTGTCGGGCGCGAGCGCGATAGCCGACCTTGTCGGCGACCTTGCTATCCTTCGGGTTGGAGACGAAGGAGGCCGCAACCGTGGCGTCGATCCACATGCCGCACTTGCCGGCCTGGAACAGCGCGAGGTTCTCGTTGAAGCCGTTGGACGAGGCGCCGGGCGGGCCGGCGTCCTTCAGCAGGTCGACGATAGAAGTGCAGCGCCGCCTTCCACTCCGGCTGATCGAACTGCGGCTTCCACTTCTCGTCGAACCAGCGGGCGCCGAAGGAGTTGGCCATGGCCGTCAGGAAGGCCATGTTCTCGCCCCAGCCGGCCTTGCCGCGCAGGCAGATGCCGTAGATCTCGCTCGCCTTGTCGGTCATCTTGCGGGCGGCGTCGGCGATGAACTCCCAGGTCGGCGCGTCCGGCATCTTGAGCCCGGCCTTCTCCATCAGGTCGGTGCGATACATGACCATGGAGCTCTCGCCGTAGAACGGCGCGGCATAGAGCTTGCCATCGATGGACAGGCCGCCGCGGATGGCGGGCAGCAGGTCGTCGACATCGTCGATCGCCGCCAGATTGTCGAGCGGCAGCCAGCCCTTCTTGGCCCAGATCGGAACCTCGTAGGTGCCGATGGTCAGGATGTCGAACTGGCCGCCCTTGGTGGCGATGTCGGTGGTCACCTTCTCGCGCAGCACGTTCTCCTCGAGCGTCACCCACTCGAGCGTGATGTCCGGGTTGGCGGCGGTGAAGTCGTCGGTCAGGCCCTGCATGCGGATCATGTCGCCGTTGTTGACGGTGGCGATGGTCAGCTTCGTCTGGGCCTGGGCAACGCCGCCGAGCGCCATGACGGCACAGGCGGTCAACAACAGGCTACGCAATCTCATTCGGAGCTCCTCCCTAGAACAATCCCGGTGATTTCAGAGCGATCCGCCGCTTCTGGCTGGCGGCTGGCCGTGGCCAACAGATGCAACCCGGTCCAGCCGCTGTCAAGAAGTAAGTCAATCGGCCTGATCAATCTTGCTAGCTGACGTTCGCCTCTTTGAAGAGCACATCACGATCGCGGGCAAAATTGGCGAGGAGCGGAAGTGCCGCGCCGCCAACGGCCCGGGCATCAGGACCGATCGATCCCTCGACAATCTCCAGCGGACTAAGCCCCTGCCAGTCGAGCCGCTCGATCGCAACGCGCACGGCCTCGACCAGCTGGCGGCGAATGGACAGCGGAAACGCCCCATCGATCACGACCGCTTCGAAGTCGACGATCGAGGCGGCCGAAGCCGCAAGCACGGCGAGCCCTTCCGCGGCAGACAAAATCCACTGCTCGACAGACTTGCCGTAGTCCGGCCATTGATCGGGCGACAGCCAGAGCCCCGACGGGTCTTGCCGAAGCGCCTTGAGCCGCCGTTCCAGGACATAGATCGACGCGCAGCGAATGAGCTGATCGGAGTACATCCGGTTTTTGCCGATCATGCGGGCGACGGGCAACGAGCCGATGGCGCCCGCATTGCCGGTCCGGCCCTGCACAACCGAACCATCGAGCACGATGCCACCGCCGATGAAGGAGCCGATGAAGACGTAAATGTAGTCTCTCAAGTGGTCTCTGTTGCCGAGCAACGCCTCGGCTGCGCAGGCGGCCGTTCCGTCGTTGCACAGGTGCACCGGCCAGGGCGAAATGCGGGCGATCTCGGCTTGGGTGTTGAAACCGTGCCAAGCCTGCATGGCATCCGGCGGCGCGCCGACCTCGTTCTGCCAGCTCCAGAGTTCGAAAGGAGTCGCAATGCCGATGCCTGCGACGCGGCTGCGCGCGGAGCCGCGGACAACGCCCGACAGCGCCTTGATCTCCGCTTTGACAAAAGCGAGGAAGGCTTTGGGCTGCGGATAGGCGTGAGTCTGCCGCTTCCGGTAGCGAACCTGGCCGAGAAAGTCGGTCAGCACGAAGTCCGTCGAGCGCCGGCCGATCTTGATGCCGATGGAGAGGGCGCCATCCGGATTGATCGCGAAGGGCACCGATGGCTGCCCGACGCGGCCGCGTTGCGGATCCTGCTTCACCAGCAGGCCGTCGGCCTCGAGCCTGCCGACGATGACCGATGCGGTCTGCGCCGACAGTCCGGTCAGCCGGGCAATCTCCGCCTTGGGCAAGCGACCATGACGCCGGACGAGTGAGAGCACCAGGCGCTCGTTGTAGAGCCGCGCGCCCGCCTGGTTCGTGCCGCGGCCGAGGCCGCCTATGCCATCAACGGATGCCGCTTCATTGTTCACTTTACTGCGCACGTAACCAATCCTCCGGTCAGCGTCAGAGCACGCTTGCCATAATCCGTCAATTGCGCTTGGTGCATCGGTAGTGTCAATATGTAACTCCGCGTGATTTAGTCATTGACTCGAGGAAATGACCGGTTGGACGTCTTGGCGGTGGCCGACCGCGTCCACAGCCACCACTCGACCGCCGCAGGCATGGACGGGCCATCGGTCATGACAGCGGATCCCGCCCGGCACTTGCGCGGCCGCAGCTTGAATGCCCCCTGTCGTGAGATCCGCTCACGATCCGAGAACGTTATCCTAAAGGCAACGGGTGAGTTTAACCCGGGGTTCCCGTGCGGCCTATCGGCTGAAAATACCATAGGCGGATTGGCCTGGTCACTGGTCTTAACGTGCCGTCGTCTCGACGAACGCCGCGCTTCCATCCTCGCCGACAGCGATCACGATGTGACCCCAGGGCGGGCTCCACTCGCTGTGACGGTGGCGATTGATCGCGACGAGAAGGTCGGCTTCGAAGCCGGTCGGCGGTGCTCCCGGCCTCGACCGCCGCGCCATCGACCGAGAGCAACCGCAACGGCGCAGCACATTCGCTCGTGATCCGAAGCCTCTCCAGATCGGCATCGACCGACGCGACCGATACTTGGAGTGTGAGCTGGTCCCCTGTCGCGGGAGTTTCTCGCCGATGAAGATCGAGTGCGATCTCCGGTGTGCGTGTTGGAGCCTCCCGATAGGAACCCGTCGCTTCGAAGGCAGCGGCTAGGCTCAACAGCTTCGAATCGTCATAAGCGCGCCCTGCGAAGGTCAGTCCCACGGGCATGCCGATATCGGCCATCATGCCCATCGGAACGGTGACCGTCGGGATGCCGAGATGGCGGATGACCAGATTGCCATTGGCGACCCAGACACCGTTGCGCCAGGCAATGTCGGCCGAGGCCGAGTTCACATCCGCATCCGCGGGAGCGATGTCCGCCACGGCCGGAAACACAACCGCATCGAGTCCGAGACGGTCCATCCACGTCTCGAGATCGACCCGCCGGGTTTCTTCCAGGCCGCGCAGTCCGTCCGCCATATGCGGGATGTCGTCGAAGCGCTCGAGGGGATGTTCGCGCGCATGCACTGGATAGTGGGCCACACCGTCGCCGAAATTGGTGTAGCGGTCCGCCAGACTTCCCTCGGGCTGGGGAAAGATACGTGCACCATCCACCTCGGCCAGGCGCGAAAGCTTGGGATCGCCGTTGGCGGAAAGAAAATCGTCCCACGACCACACCGACAGGTCGAGGATCTCGTGCTTCAGGTAGTCCGGGCTGACAAGCCCGCGCGTTGCAATCGTCGGCGCGCCCGGCCGGCCGCCCTCGTAGTTAGAGACCACCGGGAAATCCGTGACGACGACTTTGGCCCCGGCCTGTTCCAATGCCTCGCGCGCGGCCTCCCAGAGCGCGATGATCGAGGCCCGCGTCTCGATGCACTGACCTGTTGGACCTCCGATCCCTGGGCGCTCCGCAGTACCGGCATGACGATCGGCATTAATGTACATCGCCGGAACGCCGATGCGCTTGCCGGCGAGCGTCGCCGTCTTCGCCAGCGCCGAATAGGAAGAAGGACGCACGTCGGATGCCTTGGGTAGCGCGACCCAGGGCTGGCGGCGCCAGAAGTCGCCGCGTGTCTCCGGATCATCGGCGACGAGGATATCGAGCAGCTCAAACATGTCCGCCATTGTTCGCGTGTGCGGCACGACCACGTCCATGGTCGGTACCAGCGGCCAGTTGCCCCGGACAGAGATCACGCCCCGGCTCGGCGTGTAGGCGCAAAGCCCGTTGTTGGTGGCGGGCGCTCGTCCGCTCGACCAGGTCTCCTCGCCCAAGCCGAAGGCGGCGAAGCTCGCGGCTGTCGCCGTGCCCGAGCCATTGGACGATCCCGAGGCGAAAGCGGCCGTGAGAAAGTCCAGGTTGTAAGGGCTCTCCGCCCGGCCGTAGACGCCGCGCTGCATGCCGCCATTGGCCATCGGCGGCATGTTGGTGAGGCCGATCAGCACGGCGCCGGCCGCCCTCAGCCGCGAGATGGCGAAGGCGTCGTCTGTGGCTACGAGATCGGCGAAGGCCGGCGAGCCCGCGGCGACCGTCATTCCGCGCACCTTGTAGCTGTTCTTGGCCGTGTATGGGATGCCGTCGAGGGGCCCGAGCGTATTGCCTTGGGCGCGCCTCAGATCGGCCGCTCGCGCCTCTTCAAACATTTCCGGATTGAGCACTGGTACCGCGTTGAGCCGAGTGCCGTGCCGGTCGTAGGCGGCGATGCGGTTGAGATAGGCGGCGACGAGGCCAACGCTCGTCACCCGGCCCGCCTCCAGAGCCTCGCGCAAGTCCCGGATGGACGTTTCGACGACGTTCACGACTGCGCTCCCGATGCGCGAAATGGCTTGGGTTGTTGCTGCGTGATGCAATGGATGCCACCGCCACGGGCGAACAACTCGCGCGCGTCAACCGAGACCACGCGGCGGCCGGGATAGGCACCGCTCAGTATCTCACGCGCCCGGGCGTCGGCCTTGTCCTCGCCGAAACCGCAGGCGATCACGCCACCGTTGACCACAAGGTGATTGATGTAGCTCCAGTCGACGAAGCCATGATCGTCCTCGAGCGTTTCGGGAGCGGGCACGCCGATGATTTCGAGGCGCCGGCCCTTGGCGTCGCGCGCCTCGGCGAGAATGGATCTGATCTCTTGCATCACCGCATGATCGGGGTGGGCGGGATCGCGCTGGTCGTGAACCAGGACCTTCCCCGGCGAAGGAAAGGTCGCGACGATGTCGACGTGCCCGCGCGTTCCGAACCGGTCGTAGTCACGGGTGAGCCCGCGTGGCAGCCAGATGACCTTCGAGATGCCGAGCGTGCGCGCCATCTCCACCTCGACACGCGCCTTGTTCGCATGCGGGTTACGCATGGGATCGAGCTGCACGGTCTGGGTGAGTAGCACGGTGCCCTCGCCATCGACATGGATGCCACCGCCTTCGTTCACCAGCAGCGAGGAGATAACCGCCACGCCGGCGTGTCCGGCGACGAAGCGTGCCAAGCCGCAATCGTGAGCGTACTTGCGCGGCTGGTCCGAGCCCCAGGCGTTGAAGATCCAGTCGACAGCCGCGAGCTTGCCGTTTTCACTCGTCACGAAGGTCGGCCCGGAATCGCGCAGCCAGCAATCGTCAATCACGCGCTCGACGCGCTCGATGGCGCCATCCAGCATGCGGCGCGCACGCGCCGCTTCGGAGGGATCGACGATCATGGTTACGGGCTCGAATTCCGCCACCGCATTGGCGACCGCCGACCAGGCCGCGTAGGCCGCCTCGTGCTCGGCGGCCATCTCGCCAAGCCCGTCGTTCTCACGTGGGAAGGCCATCCAGACGCGATCTTGCGGCGCCGTCTCCGGCGGCATCGTCCAGGTCAATTCCAAGCATCCTCGGGTGTCGGGCTCAGGGTTCATACGACAGACTCTTAATTCACGGCTCTCGGATTTGCCATGCCGGCTGGATTGCCCGCCCAGCTGCTTGCCATCGCTGCCCCAATAGGGCACGTGTTGTCCCAAGCTCAGGCACGGATCGCAGAAGGCCCATGCTCACCCTCATCGATAACTACGACAGCTTCACCTACAATCTCGTCCACTATCTGGGGGAACTCGGCGCCCCATGCCGCGTCTACCGGAACGATCAGGTGAGCGTCGAACAGGTGCTGGCCGAAATGCCCAAGGCGATCGTGCTTTCACCCGGCCCCTGCACGCCGAACGAAGCCGGCATCTGCCTCGATCTCATCCGCGCAGCCGGGCCGAAGGTGCCGCTGCTCGGCGTCTGTCTCGGCCATCAGGCGATCGGGCAGGCCTATGGCGGCAATGTGATCCGGGCGCCGGAGCTCATGCATGGCAAGCTATCGACCATTGCTCATCGCAACAAGGGCGTGTTCGAAGGCTTGCCAAAGCGCTTCCAGGTGACGCGGTATCATTCGTTGATTGTGGAGCGGAAGAGCCTGCCTGGCAGCCTTGCCGTCACCGCCGAGACCGATGACGGGCTCATCATGGGTTTGCAGCATGCAACCCATCCCGTGCACGGCGTGCAGTTCCACCCCGAGAGCATCGCCTCCGAGCAGGGCCACGCCCTCCTCGCCAATTTTTTGGCCCTGGCCGGCTATGCACAGAAACGCAAGCGCGCCGGCAAGGCGGCCTGAACCCACCTTCACATCGCAAACGAGTAGCCGATGACCACCGATACCGATCCCTCGCTCCTCAAACCCTATATCTCCCGCGCACTCGATTCCGCGCTCATGCAGCACGAGGCCGAGGAAGCCTTCGATATCCTGATGTCGGGCAAGGCGACGCCGGCGCAGATCGGCGGCTTCCTGATGGTGCTCCGCCATCGCGGCGAAAGCCTCGAGGAGATCGCGGGCGCGGCCATCGTCATGCGGGCGAAGGCGAAGAAGGTGAGAGCGCCGGAAGGCGCCATGGACATCGTTGGTACCGGCGGCGACGGGCGCGGCACGCTCAACATCTCGACCGCGACCGCCCTCCTCGTCGCCAGCCTCGGCGTGCCCGTCGCCAAGCACGGTAACAAGGCGCAGTCGTCGCGATCAGGCGCGGCCGACGTGCTGGCGACGCTGGGCGTCAACGTCAACATTCCCGTTGAAACCATCGAGCGCTGCATCACTGAGGCCGGCATCGGCTACATGCATGCACCCAACCACCACGCGGCCATGAAATTCGTCATGCCCGCCCGCATCGAGCTTGGCACGCGGACGGTGTTCAACATTCTGGGGCCCATGACGAACCCGGCTGGCGTCAAGCGCCAGCTGACCGGCACGTTCACGCGCGCGCTGCTGCGGCCCATGGCTGAGACCTTGAAGACGCTGGGCACCGAGCGCGCCTGGCTCGTCCATGGCATGGACGGCACGGATGAGATTTCAATCTCTGGACCGACCTATGTCGTTGCCCTTGCCAATGGCAAGATCGAGCAGTTCTCGGTGAAGCCGGAGGACGCCGGCTTGCCAGAGCATCCTTTCGGCCAGATCCTCGGCGGCAGCCCCGAGGAGAACACGGCAAAGATCAAGGCCATTCTGTCGGGCGACCAGTCGGCGGGCGTGCTCGCCTTCCGCAACGCCGTGGCGCTCAATGCGGCGGCCGCCCTCGTCATCGCCGAGAAGGTTTCGACGCTGGCCGACGGCGCGGCGAAAGCCCTCAAGGCGCTCGATGACGGACGGGCCATGCAGACGCTCGCCAAGGTAGTCGCGATCTCGAACGGATAGTACCCAGATGCTGAGCACCGCGCTGAACCGCCTCACCGATCGAGGCATCGGAAATCTCGCGGCGCTGCTCGAAGAGCGCATGCGGGGCCTGGACGATCTCTACATCGAGGAACCCGGCGGCCGGAGCTTCACATATGATGAAGCCTGGAGGCTGGCGGGGCGGCTGGCCAACGCGCTGAAAGCGTCGGGCGTCAGGGCCGGCGACCGGGTAGCCGTCCAAGTCGAGAAGTGCCCGGAGGCCGTGCTCCTCTTCTTCGCGACCGCTCGCCTCGGCGCCATCTACCTGCCGCTGAACACCGCCTACACGCTCGCCGAACTCGAATATTATATCGCCGATGCCGAGCCTTCCGCCGTCATCACGCGGCCCGAAGCTGAGGCCGCGACGACCCCACTCGCCCAGCGCCTTGGCGCCACGGTAACACTGACACTTGGGCAGTCAGGGGATGGCACGCTGATGGAGCGCGCTTCGATCGACTCTGACGAATTGCGGTCTCCAGCTCTCGCCTGGGATGACCTCGCCGCCATCCTCTACACCTCCGGCACCACCGGCCGCTCCAAGGGCGCGATGCTGACGCACGGCAACCTCGCCTCGAACGCGCTGACGCTTGCCGAAACCTGGCGATACACGCGCGACGACGTGCTGATCCACGCGCTGCCCGTCTATCACACGCACGGTCTCTTCACGGCGACGAACACGCTGACGCTCGCTGGCGGGCGCATGCTTTGGCTTTCCAAGTTCGATGCCGATGACGTCCTTCGCCTCATGCCGCGCGCCACCTCTCTCATGGGGGTGCCGACATTCTATACGCGCCTCCTCGATCATCCGGGGCTCACGCGCGAAGCGACCGCCCATATGCGCCTGTTCATCTCAGGCTCCGCACCTCTCCTCGCCGAGACCCATCGCGCCTTCGAGGAACGGACCGGCCATGCCATTCTCGAGCGCTACGGTATGACGGAAACGAGTATGAACACGTCCAACCCTTACAACGGCAGACGGATCGCCGGGACGGTCGGTTTGCCGCTCGAGGATGCCGATCTGCGCATCGCCGATCCGGCGACGGGGACAGCGCTGCCGCAAGGCGAGATCGGCATGATCGAGCTTCGGGGTCCCAATGTGTGCAAGGGCTATTGGCGCAATCCGGAGAAAACCGCCGAGAGCTTCCGTCCAGACGGCTTCTTCATCACCGGCGATCTCGGAATGATCGACGCATAATGGCTATGTCTCGATCGCCGGCCGCGGCAAGGATCTCGTCATCACCGGCGGCCTCAATGTCTATCCGAAGGAGGTCGAGGCCGAGATCGACGCGCTCCCCGGAGTTGTCGAGACAGCCGTCATCGGCCTGCCTCATGGCGACTTCGGCGAGGCGGTGACGGCGGTGGTTGTGCGAGCGGCGGACGCCACCATCGACGAGGCTGGCCATTATCGCCGCACTCGCCCCCCGCCTCGCCAAATTCAAGCTGCCCAAACGCGTGCTCTTCCTCGACGACCTGCCGCGCAACGCCATGGGCAAGGTGCAGAAGGCGAAGCTGCGGGAGAGCTACGCCAAGCTCTACAGTTGACGAAAACTCAGCCCGATAATAGCTCAGGCAACCGTTCAGCGAGTGCGTCCGCCAAACGGTCGAGGTGATTGTCGCCCATCGGCTTGATCTCCGCGAGCGCCGCCTTGAAACGCTCTGGCGTTAACTCGGCGATGGGCACGAACCGGCACCAATCACTGGCAAGCATGAGCGCGCGGTACTCCGCCTCGTCCTTCTTGAAGCTGTGTGTTGCCGGCGAGACCCCGATGACCGGAAGCCGCTGTGAAACGGCCTCCGAGATCATGGTCGAGGAATCCTCGGTGGCCAAGATCGCATCCGCGCGCCGGAAGAGGCGGCCAAGCGAGCCCGGGCCGGCCGTGCGATAGTCGATCAGCTCGTCGATCGACGAGTTCGATTTCACCAGCTCCGCGAACGCATCAGCGACCGGCGCGGAGGTCCGTCGCGAGGTCGAGATGATCCAGCGTGTCCGACCAGTCCGGTGTGTTGCATCCAGGAAATCGCGGAGCTTCGCCCACTCGGCGTCCCGAAATTTGAACAGACCGGAGTCTCCGCCAACGAGGAGGCCGGCGAGCAGCGGATAGCCATTCTTCAGTTGTACCGGCCGTTCCCGCCGCCGCTCCAGAGCATCCGGATCGATGGCATTTGGCTTCAGCGTCACCAGATGGCGCGGCATCGCCCGATGGCTCTCGTAGGAAGAGACGATCAGGCTGAAATGCTCCATCGACAACCGCCTGAGCGACCCGCAGAAAATATTCCTCGCCCCTAGCACCTTCGCCAGTGCCGCATTCGGCACTATCGTGTCGCCACCGGCGGAGACAATGAGATCGGCGGCGCCGAGGCTGTCCGAACGGATTCCATAGGCGAGACGCAACACGGTAGGGGGCGACATCAAACTCGATGACATGGCCTCCGCCAGCATCCGGTTCGGAAACACGCGATGCCGCCGAACCTCGATGCGCGTTACCTCGACGTGCCGCCGCCGCGCCAATGCCGCAATGACGCCCTCGGCCAAATGATAATGGCCGGGCTTGTCGTCGGCGAGCAGAAGCACACGGAGCTTGCGCATCGGGCCTGATTGCGGTTTGAGGTGGCTCGAAGCATTAACCCGGTCGGCTGCCTCGACACAATGCGGCACGGCCCGAGCAAGGAGATCGCCCATGAGCACCTCCGCCGCGCGCGCCCCCATTCCGCGCAGCAAACTCTTCGGTAATCCCGCACGCGCCATGGTGCGCCTGTCGCCCGACGGGCGCTTCCTCTCCTGGCTCGCGCCTGTCAACGGCGTCATGAACATCTGGGTGGCGCCGCGCGCCGAACCCGCGGGCGCCAAGCCCGTAACTTCGGACACCAAGCGCGGCATCCGCTTCTATGGCTGGTCGCTCGATTCCTCGCACCTGCTCTACATGCAGGACAAGGACGGCGACGAGAACTGGCACATCCATGTGACACCGGCCGGCGGCGGCGAGACGCGCGATCTGACACCCTATGCCAACGTCAATGCGCGCTGGATGGGTCAATCCTGGAACCGGCCCGGCATCTTCGCTATCGGCATGAACGACCGCGATGCGGCTTGGCACGATCTCTATCGTCGTCGATATCGCAACCGCCACGCGAACCCTCGCTTTCGAGAATGCCGGAGGATACGGGGGCATGACGCTCGACCGCGACCTTGGGCTTCGCCTCCTGGAAAAACCCGAGCCGGACGGCGGGCGCACCATCTATCGTCTCGACGGCGGCAAGCCGGACGCCTGGCTGCGGGTGCCCCATGCCGACAGCCTGACGACAGGCACGGAAGGCTTCACGGCCGACGGAAAAACGCTCTACCTCTCGAGTTCGCTCGGCCGCGACAAAACAGCGGTCTATGCGATCGACTGGGCGAGCGGCAAACAGACGCTCCTCGCCGAGCACGACAAGGTCGACATCGGTCAGCTCCTGACCCAACCCGTAACCTACGAAGCAGAGGCCTACAGCACCCACTATCTCACTGGAGACTGGCACGCGCTGACGCCCGCGATGACAACGACCTTCGAAACCTTGAAGCGCGACTTCGACCCGGAATTCGACATCGTCAATCGCACCCGGGCCGACGATCTCTGGATCTTGACCGCGACGAAACCGGAACGGCCGGGACAGTATCATCTTTACGATCGCAAGAGAGGCCGTATCGACTTTCTCTTCGACAGCCGGCCGGAGCTTGCCGGTGAGCGGCTCTCCAAGATGCATCCTGTGGTCATCCCCTCCCGCGACGGGCTCGAGCTCGTCTCCTACCTGACCTTGCCTGCGCACATCGACGCAGACCGGCCCAAGCAACCGCTCCCCATGGTGCTCAACGTGCATGGCGGACCCTGGTCGCAGGATACCTATACCTATGATCCCGAGCACCAATGGCTCGCCGATCGCGGCTATGCCGTGCTCTCCGTCAATTTCCGCGCCTCGACCGGTTTCGGCAAATCCTTCATCACCGCTGGCGATGGTGAGTGGGCCGGCAAGATGCACGACGATCTCATCGATGCCGTGGAGTGGGCGGTCCGCCAGGGCATCGCCGAAAAGGACAAGGTCGCCATTCTCGGCGGCTCCTACGGCGGCTATGCGACGCTCGCGGCCTTGACGTTCACGCCGGAGGTGTTCGCCTGCGGCGTCGACATCGTCGGACCGTCCAATCTCGAGACGCTGCTTGCAACCGTGCCGCCCTATTGGGCCGCCTTCTTCGAGACGCTGGCGCGGGCCGTCGGCGATCCGAGGACCGAAGAGGGCCGCAAGCTCTTGCGCGATCGCTCGCCGCTCCATCGCGCCGACAAAATCGTTCGCCCGCTGCTCATCGCCCAAGGCGCCAACGATCCGCGCGTCAAACAGGCGGAAGCCGATCAGATCGTCGAGGCCATGCGCGCCAAGGGCTTGCCGGTCGCCTATGTGCTATATCCCGAGGAAGGTCATGGCTTTGCGGTGCCGGAGAACCGCATTTCGTTCTATGCCATCGCCGAAGCGTTCCTTGCGACGCATCTCGGCGGCCGGGCCGAGCCGATCGGAAATGCCTTCAAGGGCGCGCGCCTCACGGTTCCAGAAGGCGCTAGTTCCATTCCCGGATTAGCATTAAGCATAGACGGAGCCTAATTCGTCAGCGAGACTTAAACCGAAGTTGCCGCTTGCCTTTTTCCCGGCTTCTTTGGATTGTAGCCCGAACTGGGGCCGGGGTCGCGAGAATGAGGGCCGCGATCCGGCGGTTGAGGAAGTGGTGATGTTGGGAACGGGTCTCGGGCGCATTCTGATCGGCATTGCGATCTTTTTTGTGGGCGCGGTCGCGCTGTTGCTGCTCGACCCTTATGTCTATGGCGATGTCGTCACGGTGATCTCCTGGATCATCATGATTATCGGCGTCGGCATCTTCCTGTTCGGCTTGATCCAGCAATTCGTCGCGGCCTACAGTGGCGAGCCTGCGATGGCTGGACCTGGCAACGCCCCGGGCGTTGTGCCCGCCGTATCCGGCGGCGCTCAAAAGCCCTTCGACGCCAACACCTATGTCAAGGACGTGCTGTTCGCGGCCCGCGCCCACGCCGCGCAGGTGAAGGAAACCGCCAGCGCCGGCAAGCCGGGCCTCGGCCTCGGCAAGCTGCTGGCGGGCATCGCGATCTTCCTCGCCGGCTTCCTCGGCATGCTGCTGCTCGACCCCTATCTCTACGGCGACATCGTCGTCGTCATCACCTGGGGCATCATGCTGGCCGGCCTGATCCTCTTCCTCTACGGCATCATCCAGCGCGCCATCGTCTCCTTCGACGACAATGCGACTGGGACCGCCGCCGTTCGCCCCAACCGCTCGGCCGAGCTCGACACCTATATGGTGCGCTCCATGATGGCGATGGCCTCCGCCGACGGCCGGCTCGACGAGCGCGAGGTCACCACGATCTCGCGCGCCTACGAGGCAATCACCGGCATGCCGCTGTCCGCCGCCAAGGTCCGCGAGATGGCAATCATGATGGCCAATCGCGACACCTCGATCTACGACGAGCTCGGCCGCGTCGAGGGCCGCATGTCGCCGGCCAACAAGGCCATGATCATGAAGGCGACCTATCTCGTTCTCATCGCCGACAGCGATGCGGCGGAAGCCGAGCAGAACCGGATCGCCGACGTCGCCCAAGCCCTCAAGCTTCCCTACGACCGCGCCATCGCGGCGCTCCGGGAAGTGCACGAGAGCCCGGTCACGCGGGTGACGGGAAGGGCCTGAGCGCACTCAGGCGCAGCGGACGCCGGTTCGCCGTGGAACGTGCTCAAAGCGAAGAAGTAACGAAACCCGCAAGGGCATCTGTGCGATTGCGAGGCGGCGGGCTATAGAGCACTTATGCTCACCTTGCTGGCTCTACTCGCCTTTATCACCGGTTTTTCTGTTCACCGCGGCACGAACTGCTCGGTTGTCGCCGCGCAACAGCTTGTTCGGCGCCGCGATCCGACCCGGCTTGCCTCTTTCATCGCCGGAGCCGCGGCCGCCTTGGCCGTCACAGCGCCCTTCGTCTGGTCCGATCCAGAGGCTTTCAAGACCGCGCCGAACTACGGCTTCACTTGGGCCGCGGCGACCGGCGGGGCCGTGTACGGCATCGGCGTGCTGGTCAACGGCGCATGTGCGCTTGGCACATTCGTGCGCATCTCGGAAGGGCGCCTTGGCTTTCTCGCGACCATCCCGGGCATCGCCATTGGCGCCCATCTCTCCATGACCTTGAAACTCGCAAGCAATCGGGGCGAGGCGGCGCCGGCGATCATGGCAGAGCCCAATGCGTTGGCGATGGCCGCCCTCATCTCGGCCGCCATCATCGCACTCGCTGCCCTGGTCACCACAGCCGGCCGGATCGGCCGGGCCCGGCTCTGCCCCTCCTCGCTCCTTCGGGCGAGCCGATGGCGGCCCGTCATGGCCATGCTCGTCACCGGCACGGCCGGTGGCCTCGCCTTCGTGATCTCGGCCAGCTGGGCCTGGCCGGCACTCGTCAGGCGCGTATCCGAGGCGTTGTCGGGCGGCGCCGTCGAGTTTCCGGCGCCGATGCTCGTTGGACCCGCGGCCCTGTTCGCCGGCGGCTTTGCCGCTTCCTGGCTCAGTGGGCGGTTCCGTGTGCGGGCGCGAGGATGGCAACAGCCGCTGCGCTCGCTCCTTGGCGGCGTCATCATGGGATGCTCGGCGGCTCTCATACCCGGCGGCAACGACGTGATGCTGCTCTCGGCACTGCCCTCGCTCGCCGTCAGTGGCATGGTTGCATACGCCGCGATGTTCGCGGTGCTGGTACCGGCGCTCGCGATCCTTGGCAAGTGGCGGGTATTGCCGGTCCCGTAAGGTGATCGCTCTCCAAGATCAAGCTCGCCGATTCTCATGCCAGGCGATGTACAATCCCGCCAGCACGATGGCGCCGGTTCCCGCATAGACCAGGGCGTCGGGCGCCTCGCTGAAGAACAGCACACCAATCAAAACATTCGCGGCGAGGCCGATGTAGTTGAACGGCTGCAGCACGCTGGCCGGGGTCAAGGTATAGGCGCGGATGATGCAGATATGCGCGCCCAGGCTGAACACCAGCGAAATCAGGAAGTACGCCCAGGCCTCCGCATCCAGTGCCTGCCAGTACCAGAGACCGAACGGCGTCGTCACGATCACACCGGCAACCGAGGTGTAGATGAGGCTGGTTTCCTGGCTGTCGGTGCGGCTCGCGAGCCGCGTCGAGATCGCGTAGAACGCGTACATGAGCGCGCCGCCGAGAACCAGGAGCGAGGACGGCTGAAACACGCCACTCCCCGGCCGGATGATCAACAAGGCGCCGCCGAACGCGATCGCAACCGAGAGCCAATGCCGCCAGCCGATCCGCTCGCCCAGCAGCGGCACCGCCAGCGCCATGGCCATGAGCGGCGTCGTCGCGTAGAGCGCGCTCACCTCGACGAGGCCGACGATCATCAACGTCACTGAGAAGACGAGCTGGTCGGCGACCAGAAACCCGCCCCGTGCAAACTGGAGCACCGGCCGGCGGGCGGCGAAAGAGGTCCTCAAGACGCCCCGCCAGGCCGCGATAGCGATGGCCATTGCCAACAGGGCCCAGAGCCGGAGCATCATCGTCATGACGACCGGAAAGCTGTCCAATGCCACTTTGAGAAAGCCATTGGCGCCCGCGAACGCGATCATGGCGAGTACGTTGTAGAGAATGCCGCGCGACCGTGCCTCGGCGACTGTCGCGGCGATGGCTTGGTTGGTCATGCGGCGCGCGACTCGTTGTGGGAAAACTCGAATAGCCGAAGTGATCTGTAGTCTAATCCGCCGCATCCAGGGCCGCCGGTACCGGCAAGGCAGCCTTGCAAATGCGTACTCAAACGGGCGGCGTGACGCCCAACAGCTCGGCCGCCACCGCCGTCAGCACCTCAGCGCCCTTGCCGCAACTCTCCCAGGTCGACAGCTCGCGCGGGCTGTGACTGATGCCGCCCACCGAAGGCACGAAGATCATGACCGCCGGACAAAGGGCCGCCATGTACTGGGCGTCGTGTCCGGCGCCCGAGGGCATGCGGTGAACGGAGTGGCCGAGGCGCTGGGCGGCCTGTGCGACGGCTGACACGAGCGCTGGCGCCATGCGGGCGGGGACATCGGTGCTGACCGGGCGCATCGCCATCGTCACGCCGTTGCGCCCCGCAGCCTCGCTAAACAGAGTGCCACATCGCTCGCGAAACTGGGAGTTCGCCGAATGATCGCTCGAACGGATCTCCTGGGTGAGCGTCACCTCGGCCGGTACGATGTTGGTGGCGCCTGGCCTGACGGTCAGTGCACCGAAGTTGAGCGTGGCGTTGACCGGTCGCGCGGTGTGACAGGCGACCATCGCCTCGGCGGCTGCGCGCAAGGCGTCCCGGCGCTGGGTGGCTGGCGTCGTGCCCGAGTGGTTGGCCTCGCCCGTGAGCGTCACCTCGACGGTGTCGATACCGGCGATCGCCTCGACCGCGCCGATGTCGATACCCTTACCCTCGAGCACGGGGCCCTGCTCGATGTGCAGCTCCAGATAGGCCTCGAAATCGCCGGGGGGACGTGCGGCCGACAGCACTTTGCCCGGATCGAGGCCCAACTCCGCGAGCGCGTCGACGAGCTTGCGGCCCGCCCGATTGGCGGCGCCCTCGATCTCGCTTTGACTGAGGCAGCCCGCCATCGCCCGCGAGCCGAAGGTCAGCCCGAACGTGCCCTCCTCGTCGGCGAAGGACACAACCTCCAGGGCGCGCTTGAACTCGTCTCGGTGCGGCGCCAGCCGCCGCGCCGCCGCCAGACCAGCCATGACGCCGAGCGCCCCATCGAAACGGCCACCGGACGGCACAGTGTCGATGTGCGAGCCGATGACGACGGCCGGAGCCTGCGCGGCTCCCATCCGGCCAATGAGGTTGCCGGCCGCGTCCCGGCGCACCGACATGCCGATCGATAGCATCTCGCCGGCTACCCATTTGAGTGCCTCCTCGTAGATGGGCGAAAATGCCGGCCGGTCGATTCCGCTCCCGCCCCGGCTGCCGAATTGGGCGAGCTCCGTCAGCAATTTCTCAAGCTCTCGAGCGATCGTCATCGATTGTCCAAAGGGAGTTCGTTGGTGGGCCCGCCAGGACTCGAACCTGGAACCAGACGGTTATGAGCCGTCAGCTCTAACCATTGAGCTACGGGCCCCGGCGGCTCCTATATCAGCCGGGCGGGCGCCGTGAAATGCCTATTGACCGGACTTTTTGTCTGGTCCGAGCGTGGTCGAGACCTTCCAATGCTCGTTGTGCCGCCCACGGGCCCATTTTCCCCAATGCGCTGCATCTTCCTTGAGGCGGAGTGAGCGGTAGTGGAGCCATTCCGACCGGGGTGAGGTCCAGGTTTTAAACCCAGCCCGCGTGCGCCGTGGGGTCGGGATCGCCTCTGCCTCTGGGAAGTGCCGCTCGATCTGCTCGCGCCACCACGCATGGGGTTTCAGCGTGACATGGGCGTTGCGGCCGTCGGGCAGCATGTGCTTGGCCGGAACCGTATCGACGATGATCAGCGCACGCCGTCCGAGCGTCGCCATGCCGGCGAGGGCATCGGGCACATCCTTCTCCTCGATGTGTTCCAGCACATCGATGTTGATGAGAAGGTCCGCGATCTCAGTCGGTCGAGTTGCATACGCGGGGATCGCCGGATCATATCGCAGCCGTTTGACCGGCTCCGGTAGCCCCAGCACATCGATCAGCACACTCTGCCCGCAGCCGTAGTCGAGGACCGAGCCTGGATTGAGAATGGACAGCCAGGGCCGCAGGAATCGGAGGTATTTGACCGAACTCGTGCCGTAGACCCGGCGCGCGTGGGTCGTACGGTAATAGTCGATCAGATCCGGATTGCCGGCCACTGCGCCCCCCCGACTCGATGAATGAACTCTCATAGCACCGGCCTCCAACAGCCTGCACCATCTCGCCGCAATCGATGCCTAGATCATCCACAACCTTGGCTGAACCCACGGAGCCAGCATGCTAAAATCACTGACACTTGCCACCGCCCTTGCCACGGGTCTCGCGCTCGCGCCGGTTGCCGCAACCCCCCTTTACGCCCAAGAGGCGAAAATGACCCAGCGCTCGATCACGATTTCCGCCTCCGGCCAGGTCACGGCCGTGCCCGATCGCGTGATGATCACCCTTGGCGTCATGAGCGATGCCCTTACCGCGCGCGAGGCGCTCGACGCCAACACGGCCGCCATGCGCAAGGTCATCGACACGCTGAAGGCCGAGGGCCTTGCCGACCGCGACGTGCAGACGAGCGATTTCTCGATCGGCCCGCGCTACGAGTATTACCAGGACGGCAAACCGCCCAAGCTCGCCGGCTACCAGGTCTCCAACATGGTCAACATCCGCGTGACCGACATCGCCAAGCTCGGCTCGATCCTGGACAAGGTGGTTGGCGAGGGCTCGAACCAGATCAACGGCATCCGCTTCGAGGTGTCCGACGCAGACACGCGGCTCGACGAAGCCCGCAAGACTGCCGTTGCCAATGCGCGCCGCATGGCGGGGCTTTATGCGACGGCGGCCGGCACCACACTCGGCCAGGTGCTCACAATCCAGGAGGCCTCTTATAATCCGGGGCCCGTGCCCATGATGCGGCAGGCAGCGGCCGCAGAGGTCGCTCCGGTTCCGATCGAGGCCGGCGAGCAGACCTTGCAGGTGACGGTAACCATCACCTACGCGCTCGAGTAAAAGATTACACATGGGATGTGCCGGAATTGAACGGCTGGCCAAGGCTCGCCGTTCTCGTATGGAGTTTGCGCCGGTCCAGTTGCGATCAAAGCAACAATTTGATGCTTTTGCTTACGAAAGCTATTACATCTGGCAGTTAGTATGCGGACGAGTTTGCGCTCTGCGCGAAAGGATATCCGCATGCGCCTCTTCTGTCCGAGATTGCCCTCCCTGTCGCGCTTCTTCCACAGCGAGAGCGGCAGCTATTCAATCATATTCGCGCTCACGATGATCCCGCTGTTCGCCTGCGTCGGCCTCGCTGTCGACTTCGGGCGGGCCAACACGCTCCGGGACGAGCTGCAGCGTTCTGTCGACGGCGCGGTGCTCGCCGCGGCCCGGAAGGCGAACATGAGCGAAACGGAACTAAAAGCCTTCGCGGAAACTTATCTGGCCGCGAACTCGCAACTCGAGCTGGCTGCGACGGACGTCGAGCTGACGAAGACGTCGACCGGCGTCTCGCTCAGCGCAAGGGCCGTCGTCGACACCTATCTCATGCCGGTCTTCGGCTACGACCACCTGGAGCTGAAAGCTTCATCCGAGGTGATGATCGGCCTCGGCGACATCGAGGTCGCCCTGATGCTCGACGTGACCGGCTCGATGTGCGCCGATGGCGAAGGACCCTGCACGACGAGCCCCAAGCTCAATGGACTCAAGAGCGCAGCCCAGCAGCTCGTGGACATCATCGTCACCGGCGATCAGACGGATCGCTCCACGAGAGTCTCCCTCGTTCCGTTCTCGACTCGCATACGCGTGGCGGTGGATGGCCAGGGAGGAGACCTAATGACCGCCATGACGGGCCTGGATGACAGGTGGACCGGGTGGTATCGGTATTGCACAGCTTGGTCGGGAAGCGGCGGCAGCGAGGGCGGCGGTAGCTGGACCTGTTCCGCGACGGCGACCGCTCACATGGTCAACTGGAAGATCATGCCGTGCGTCACGGATCGGTTCTACAACGACCCCTGGGACATCGGTGCGACGGATGCCGGGCCCTCGAGTGACAACTGGCTCAACGCCCATGGCGGTGACCGAACACCGAACTCCTGGGACAGCACCGACACGGAGCTGGCGAGCAACACTGGACAGAACCCCGGCGACCCATCGGAAAACTGGAACTACTCATCCGACGGCTATTGCGCCGATGTCGCTGAATCCAATGTGATGATGCCCCTCACCTCCGACAAAGTCGCGCTGACCAACCGGATCGCAGGTCTCGAGGCCTATGGGTCGACCGGCGGGTCACTCGGAACGGCAATGGCCTGGTACACATTGTCTCCCAACTGGAACGGGGTCTTCACCGGCGCCAGTGCGCCGGCGTCTTACGCTGATCTCGCCGACGATCCCGTCACTGGCGTTCCCAAGCTGCAGAAGGTGGCCGTCTTGATGACGGATGGCGTCTACAATACCTACCGTGGTTGGAAAGACGCCGATCAGCAAACGGTCTCGGATTGGTCGCTCGAAGTCTGCACGAACATGAAAGCCGCCGGCGTCGAGGTTTACACGGTCGGGTTCTCGCTGGACGAGCTCGACCCAGCGGAACGGCTTATCGCCGAAGACACGCTGCGCGACTGCAGCACCGACGCGATGACACACTACTATGACGCCGATACCGTCGCGGAATTGACCGAAGCGTTCCAGACAATCGGCTCCAAGCTCTCGGCGCTGCGCATCACGCGATAGCTGTCATGGCGGACATGCTCCCCGCCTTGCCTTTGAGGCCTGCTCTGCGCCACAACTGAGCCGCGCCTGCGGGCGTGGCCGGTTCCGGTGCAAGCATGACAAGCAGTTCCGATACCTCGAATTCACCCCTGCCGCCGCACATCCGCGCCGGCGTCCCTTCCGATTGCGATGACGTCGCCGCGATGGCGCGCGAACTCGCCGAGGCCACCTCGCCCGGCGTCGTCCCGCAAGTGACCGGCGACGCGCTGCGCCGCGATCTCTTCGGCCCCGCGCCGCTCCTCCGCTTGGTGGTCGCCGATCACTCGGACAAACTAACCGGCTACTGCCTCTCGCTCTTCATGTTCTCGACCTGGCGTGGCACGCGCGGCCTGCACGTCATCGACCTCTATGTCCGGCCCGGGTCCCGTCGCACGAAGCTCGGTGAGCAACTTCTCATCGAGACCGCGCGCCGAGGATGGGCCGAAGGCGCCCGCTTCATCCGCCTCGAGGTCGAGCGCGGCAATGAGGGTGCCGAACGCTTTTACAATCGCCTCGGCTTCCACCATAAGGACAACGAGAACTCTCTTCGCCTTGTACGAGAACGAGATGTCGGCGTTGGCTCAGCACATTTCCTGACACCCCTATCCAGAGATTCAGAGATGACCGATCGCTCCACCCGCTTGCCCAATCGCACCGAGGCACACGACGCCGGCGCCCTCGCCGCAGCGCGCACGCTTCTCGATGCGGCCGCCGACGCCCAGGCCATGGGTGATCTGGTCAAGGCCGCCGTGCAGAGGAACGCCGACTGGCGCGGCGAGACCTGCATCAATCTGCTTGCCCCCGAGGCACCGACGAGCCCTGGCGTCCGAGCACTGCTCGGCGCCGAGATCGGCACGCGCGCGGCGGAGGGGCACATCGGCCCGGTCAATCGCTGGTTCGCCGGCACCAAGCATATCGACGAGGTCGAGGCGCTCTGCGTTGAACTCATGAAACGCTACTGGCGGTGCAATTACGCCGACCACCGGATGTGCGCCTCGATGATCGGCAACGCTGTCGTCTACACTGCGCTGTCGAAACCGGGCGATGTCGTGATGACCGCGCCTCAGCCGACCGGCGGCCATTCGTCGAACCGCAATGACGGCCCAGCTGGCGCCATGGGCCGCAAGGTCGTCGACATTCCGATGGACCCCCACGAGCTCGTCGTCGATGTCGATCGCTTCCGGACGGTGGCGGAAGCATCGAAGCCGCCGCTCGTCGCGCTCGGCCTCTCGATGACGCTCTTTCCCCAGCCGGTCCGCGCAATGAAAGACGTCATCACGCCGTGGGGCGGCAAGTTCTTCTTCGATGCCGCCCATCAGCTCGGCCTCATCGGCGGCGGCCAGTTCCAGGACCCGCTGCGCGAGGGCGCCGACATCATGACGGGCTCGGCAGGGAAAACCTTCTCTGGACCGCAGTCCGGTATCATCGTCTGGGACGATCCCGACCTCACCATTCCCGTGACGACAGCCGTCTTCCCGGTCTGGGCGGCGACCCATCAGGTGAACCGCGTCGCGGCGCTCGCGCTCGCGACCGCCGAGGCCATCGCGTATGGCGAGGCCTTCATGGCTCAGATCGTCAAGAACGCAAAGGCGCTCGCCGCCGCCCTGCACGAGCGCGACGTGCCGATGCTCTGCGCTCACAAGGGCTTCACGACCACCCAGCAGGCGATCGCCGATGTGCGCGAGTACGGTCGCGGCCTCGCCAATGCGCAGAAGCTCGAGCGTGCCAACATCATCGTCAACAAGAACCTGGTTCCGACGGATAGACCAGAGGATTGGGATTTTCCGGGCGGATTGCGCATGGGCACCATCGAGGTGACGCGCTACGGCATGAAGGAGAAGGAGATGGCGGCGATCGGCGATCTCATCGCACGCGTTGTGGTCCGAGACGAATCTCCAGAGGCCGTGTCGAAGGAGGCGGTCGCGCTCCGCCGCTCCTTCCCGACGCTCTACTACTGCTTCGAGTTCTGGCTTGCCGCCCGCCTGACAGTCACCCGCGCGGAATGTAGAGCTTCTGTGGCTCGGCAATCCCCGAAAGTTTGAAGCTGCCGATCTCGACCGGCGAGGGCTTGATCGCCGCGGAAAGCCGACGACATCAAGAGCGGCTCGTCGAGCCGCTTGTTCGCCTTCTGGATGCGGCTCGCCAGATTGACGTCACTGCCGACCACGGTGAAGTCGAGCCGCGTTCCCGAGCCGATATTGCCGTAGGCAACCGCGCCGTGATGCAGCGAAACGCCGACCTTGACGGCGCGCGCGAGCTTCTTCTCGCTGCTGAGGGCGATCGCACGGGCGATACCGGCCTGGCCTGCGGCAAGCGCGGCAGTTGCGGCCGGCTGGGCGCCACCATCGCCGTCACGAAAGATCGCGAGAATTCCGTCCCCCATGTATTTCAACACCTCACCGCCCCGGCACTCGATCTCAGGCACGAAACAGTCGAAGTACGCGTTGAGAAGGCGCACACTCTCTTCGTCCGGCAGTTCGCGGAGAGCGGGGTGAAGCCACGAATGTCCGAGAAGAGAATGGCCGCCGAGATGCGCGTCAGATCACCGCGATGCACGTTGCCGGAGAGGATGAGCCGCTTCGGCTCCTCTCCGACATAGGTCCTGAGCAGGTCCTGCCGTCGTCATGTGGGCGACGCGGATCTCGAGCGCCACCGCGAGAACCGGCACGATGCGGGCGAGGAACGCCAGGTGATCGTTGTCGAACCCCTCAATCGACCGCGTCGCGAAAGAGAGTGAGTTCTCGCCACCATCGGTGAAGCGCACGGGTATGGCCGCATAGTGCGTATAGCCGCCGGCCTTCAGCTCCTTGACGACCGGAAACAAATCGTCTGCCGTCTCGGCGAGTTTCAGCAGAACCCAATCCTTGCGCCGATGCGCGAGTGCGAAGGGGCTCTTGTCGTAACGCGCCTCCTCGCCGAGCGGCAGCGCCCGCTCGGTCTGTGGCCGGCCGAGCTCCCAATTGCGCGCCATGCGCAATCGCTCGGCGTGCAGCACTTCGAAGCCGAGTGTCGCCCGCTCGATGGGCACGCTGGCCGCGCGAATGCGCTGGCAGAGCTGATCGAGAAAGTCGCCGAGGTCGGCGACATTCACGCTTTCCTCGACCATCCAGTCGCGCACGCGCGAGGCGGCCAGGATGACCTCTGGCGAGGCAACAAATTTGCGATGGGGCATTCCTGGGTGTGTACCGCCTCAAAGTGCCTTGAGGATCGGTCCGGCCGCTGAGAGGGAGCACTCGCCCGCATTCTCCTCGACGTTGAGCGCCTTCACGACGCCGTCCTTGACCAGCATCGCGTAGCGCTTCGAGCGGATTCCGAGACCGAAACCACCAAGATCGAGCTCCATGCCGATGGCGCGCGCGAACTCGGCGCTTCCGTCGGCGAGGAAGGTGATCTTGCCTTCCGCGCCCGTGTCCTTTGCCCACTGCCCCAGCACATAGGCATCGTTGACGGAGGTACAGGCGATGGTGTCGACGCCCTTCTTCTTCAGGGCCGCCGCCTCGCCGACGAAGCTCGGCACGTGCTTCTGGTGGCAGGTCGGGGTGTAAGCACCAGGAACCGCAAAAAGCGCGACCGTCTTGCCGCCGAAAATATCGCCCGTTGACTTCTCGACGGCCTTGCCGTCCTCCATGACCTTGAACTTGGCATTGGGCAGCTTCTGGCCGACGGCGATGGTCATGGGGGCTCCGTGAGTATTGGGGGTGGGTGGCGGTCTTTTAGCCCCTCTGGCGCCCTCTTCCAACCCCGCTCGACAGCGCTCCGCCGATCCCCTATAAGCCGAGGCCTTAATTCACCCGGTTCTCCGAGCCGGGAGATGCCCAGGTAGCTCAGTTGGTAGAGCATGCGACTGAAAATCGCAGTGTCGGTGGTTCGATTCCGCCCCTGGGCACCATTGCTTTTCTAGCATCCTCCCCTTTCGCACTGAGGCTCACGGAGAGGAGCTGACCCATGTCCCTCGCACGCCTGCCCGCCCGGCATGTCGCCAACCCGCTGGCCAGCCGGGCGCGTCCATACAGCAGTGTTGAGCGCAAGATCCTCAATGCCGAGTCATTCCAGACGGCGAAGGCTGAAATCACGACCTGGACGGGCTACGCGCCGACGCCGCTCGTGCCCCTCCCCGGCCTCGCCAAGACGCTCGGCATTGCCCGGCTCGACGCCAAGGACGAGGGCCAGCGCTTCGGCCTCAAGAGCTTCAAGGCGCTCGGTGGTGCCTATGCGGTGCTCCGCGCCCTCCAGATGCATGTCGAGGAGGCAGGGCTCCGGCGGCCTAGCGCAGCCGAACTCACAAAGGGGGACCATCGCGATCTGCTCCGCGAGGTTATCGTCGCGGCCGCGACGGACGGCAATCACGGCCGCTCGGTCGCCTGGGGTGCGCAAATGTTCGGCTGCCGCTCGAAGATCTACCTGCATAGCCACGTCAGCCAAGACCGCGAGGCGGCAATCGCCCACTACGGCGCGGAGATCGTCCGCGTCAGAGGCAGCTACGACGACAGCGTGCGCCAGTGCGCGGAGGACTGTTCTAGAAACGACTGGGTGCTCGTCGCCGACACCAATGCGGGCGGCGGTAGCGCGGTGATCCCGACGCTTGTGGTGCAAGGCTACACCATCATGGTCGACGAGGTGCTGCGCCAGCTCGACCCCCGGCGGCCCACCCATGTCTTCGTCCAGGGCGGCGTCGGGGGTCTGGCGGCCGCCGTCGCCGGACATCTTTGGGAGACGCTCGCGACCGAGCGCCCGGTGGTGGTGGTGGTCGAACCAACGAAGGCCGATTGTATCTATCGCTCAATCGCGGCGGGTCAGCCGACGCCGGTGCCGGGCGATGTCGATACTTTCATGGCGTGTCTGGCGGCGGGAGAAGTCTCCCCGCTTGCCTGGCCGATCCTGCAGCGGGCCGTCGACCACGTGGTGACCCTCCCCGACGAAGCCGCACCCGCCGCCATGCGGCTGCTCGCGGATGGCGCCGGTGGCGATCCCGCCGTCGTGGCCGGAGAGTCGGGTTGTGCCGCCATCGCCGGCCTTGTCGCCATCGCGCATGACGAGACGCTTCGCCGCGCCATCGGGATCGATGCGAAATCGCACGTCGTCGCCTTCGTTAGCGAAGGCGCTACCGATCCTGCAACCTATGCCCGCGTCGTCGGACGGACTGCCGAGGCCGTCGCCGCCCGCTGAGGAGACTTCCTATGCCAACCAACAAGGCCTTCGTACTCGCCTCGCGACCTACGGGCATGCCATCGCCTGAGAATTTCCGACTGATCGAAGGCCCGGTTCCCGAGCCGGCCGAGGGCCAAGTGCTCATCCGCCAGCTCTTCCTCTCGGTTGATCCCTACATGCGTGGCCGCCTGAATGAGGGCCGCTCCTACGCCGAGCCGCAGGCGCTCGACGCCGTCATGCAGGGCGGCACGGTCGGCGAGGTCGTGACCTCGAAAAACAAGCGCTTCAAGCCGGGTGATCTCGTCGTCGGCTCTGGCGGTTGGCAGCTTTATGCGCTGAGCAACGGCAGTGATCTCAGACAGGTCGTGCTCCGTTCATTCCCGCTATCTGTCTATCTCGGTGCCGTCGGCATGCCGGGCGTGACCGCCTGGTACGGGATCAACCGCATCATCAAGCCCAAGGCCGGTGAGACGGTCGTGGTCTCGGCGGCGACGGGTGCCGTCGGCAGTGTCGCCGGCCAGCTCGCCAAGCGCGCCGGAGCGCACACCGTCGGCATCGCAGGCGGCCCGGCGAAATGCGCCTATGCGGTGAAGGAGCTCGGCTACGACATCTGCGTCGATCACAAATCGCCGCACTTCGCCAAGGATCTGAAGAAGGCACTTCCGAAACGGATCGACGGCCTGTTCGAGAATGTTGGCGGCGAACCCTTCCAACTCTGCATCGGCCAGGTCAACGATTTCGCGCGCGTCGCCATCTGCGGGCTGATTGCTTCCTACAACGGCGCACCGACCCCGCTTCCCGACATGCGCATCGTGCTCGTTGCCCGCGCGACCATCCAAGGCTTCATCTGTTCGGATGATATGGGCTACTGGCCAGAGGCGCTGAAAGAGCTGGGCGATCTCGCGGACAGCGGCGACCTCAAATATCGCGAGTCCATCACGGAGGGTCTGGAATTCAGCGCCCGAGGCTTTTATCGGCCTGCTCTCGGGCCGAAACTTCGGCAAGCAGATCGTCAAGCTCGCTTGAGCAACTCGGGGACACTGTGAACGATCGCGCGCCGGCACGTCTTCCACCAGAGCTCGAGGCTCGCATCACGACCGTCGAGCAGGCGGCCGTCGACGATCCGGGAATGACCTTTGGCGACTGGCTCGCGCTAGGTGCGACCACCATTGCCATCCCCGCGATCCTCATCTGGCTCGGCTGGAGCGGCTGATGGCGGAGGCGCAACACCCGGAAGCGACCTGGCCGCTCACGCGGCATGAACGCACCTGGTCGGCGCCGCGCCTGCTGATCGTGCTGGCGGTCACCGCCGCCGCGCCCTGGTTCTTCATCATCGGCGGCGCGATCGGACTCTATTTGCCGCTGGGTGCGGGCACCACGGCCATGCTCGCCGGTGGGTTGATCGGCATGGGGATCGTGACGCTCGCCGTTGTACCCGTATCGACGCGCTATGCGATCGACTCGGTCGCGGCCTCCGTGCCTCAGTTCGGCAGGCGCGGTGTCATCGCCGTCATCATCCCGCAATACCTCTCGATCCTCGGCTGGAACGCGACGCTGCTCGTCTTCTTCGGCGATAATGTCGCGACCCTGGTCAAGCTCGCCGGCCTCGACGCGGCCTGGCTGGTGCCCGTCGTCATAGCGCTGACGCTGCTCCTCTGCTTCCCGATCCTGCGTCATGGCGCAGCCGGGATCGAGCGCGTCTGTCAGCTGCTGGTACTGTTCGTGCTGGGCGTCGGCCTCTCGCTGATCTGGCTGCTCCTCTCGACCCACCAGGACACCATTGCCGCCGCCAAGCCGGCCTACGCCTCGGGCGATCCCTGGTGGGACTACATGACCGGCATCGAGATCCTGATTGCGACCAATCTGGGCTGGTGGGCCTATCTTGGCGCCATGGCCCGGCAGGTGCCGCGCGCATCGGCCGCTGTGCTGCCCTCGATGGCGGGTCTCGGCCTCACCGTTCCGCTGCTCGCCATCATCGGCCTCGCCGCGGTCTTGGCCTTGGGTCAGGCCGATCCTTCAGATTGGCTCGTCGGCATCGGCGGCCCCGTCTATGGCGCGATCGCCGTTACGATCGTGGCGCTTTCGAATTTCGGCACGGTGCTCGCCGGCACCTATGCGGCCGCACTCGGTCTGAAGCAGGCGCCGGGCCTCGAGCGGCTCGGCTGGAGCACGCTTATCCTCTTGAGCTTGGTGCCGCTTCTCATTTTGACGATTTTTTTCGCCGGCCCGGTCAAGACCTACTTCACGACCTTTCTATCCTTCATCGGCCTCGTCTTCGGGCCAATCTCAGGCATCCAAATCGCCGACTACTTCCTCCTCCGCCGGCAACGACTATCGTTGCGGGGGATCTATGATCGCAGCGAGGCCTCGCCTTATGCCTTTTGGGGCGGCGTCAATCCCGTCGCGCTCATCGCCATGGTGGCCGGCTGCGGGACTTATCTGCTCCTGCTCAATCCGCTGACCTTCGCGAGCCGATTCCCTTATGCCTGGACCACAGCGAGCCTGCCGGCCGTCGCGGCGGCGGCTCTCGCGTTCTGGCTCCTGACGCTTCTGTTCGTGAAGCCCAGCAGCAAAGGTGCCTACTAAAGCGCTCGTATCAAAGTTTCAGCTTCACGCTCTTCCAGAACAGATCGAGCACTGCCTGGTCGATGTCGCGATAGTCGTCGGCAATTTGCGTGATGATGACGAGCCCTTTGCCGGTGGTCCCCAGCGTGTAAACCTCGACATGGGTCTTGTCGCTGCCGTTCATGAGCTCGGCCTTGACGCCCTTGATCTCGCGGCCTCCGGCGTCCCGCTTCGACTCGGCCCTCGTCATCTTGCCGCCGGCGGCCACCGATTCTTCGGTGACACTGGTCAGCATCAGCTCCAAGAGCGAGGTCGGGTCGAGACTGGCGTATTCTTGAACGATGATGATCGTCCCGTTGGCGGTGGCTAGCAGATGCTGGCGGATATCCTTGTCGATGTCGGTGTTGGAGACCCCGAGATCGCCGCGATGCGAAAAGCTCAGCATGCCGCCCCGGTGTGTCACCTCGGCGGCACGCTTCAACGACAGCTTGATCTTCTGGCCACCCGCCGTATCGACCTCGAGCGTGTCGCCGATGTCGATACCGACCTCCTTGCCGTCGACGGATAGGACGAAGTTCTTGCCTTGTTCGTCCGCCAGAGCCAAACCGCCGAGGGTGCCGAGGATTAGGGCAGCCACGGCTCCGAGGTGTATGCACCGCATCGTGAACTCTCCAGGACAAATCAGCCGGGACACTGGCGGCAAAGACCCGCGCTGGCAACTGAAAGGGGCGAGAATGGTTGCACCCCCTGTGCCGAGCCAGTATCACCGGGGCAGCTTCCTGGCGCTCCAATCGGATTCCACCAACTCTTATGTCAAAATCGGCCCAACCCCTGAAGCTGATCGCCCTCGACAAGGACGATCTGGACGTCATCTCCGCCCATCTTCAGGATGCGGTATTGAAGGTCGGCGACATGGCCTATCTGCCCAAGGAGAAGCGAATGGCGCTGGTGTTGAACCGCTTCGATTGGGTGAAAGCGCACGGGACACCAAACGGCAAAGCCGCCAACCGGGAGCGACGGCAATCGGCGCTCCGCTTCGAGCGCGTTCACAGGGCCCGCCTGCAAAACATCCGCCTGGAGGCCAAGCGGGACATCCTCGAGCTGCTCGCCATTCAGTTCGAGGCGACCGAGGAGCCGGCCGGCCGGGTAACACTCGTCTTCGCCGGCGGGTCCGCGATCCAACTCGACGTCGAATGCATCGAGGCCGAGTTCAAGGATCTGGGTCCGGCGTGGCGCACGCGCAACCAGCCGTCGCACCCCTCGGGTGATGACCCGGCAAAGCCCTGATCCGGCCGCCATGAGCGATGACGCAGTCCCGCTCCCGATGGCCCGGCTGATCGAGATCAGGCTCGACGAGGCCTCTCTCGGCCGAGGCACGCCCGACATCGAGCACGAGCGGGAAGTGGCGATCTACGATCTCCTCGAAGGCAATACCTTCGCGCTAAATGGCCGTGACGACGGCCCCTATGCGCTGCTGCTCTCGATGTCCGAGGATCGGCTGGTGTTCAGCGTCGGAACCGCCGGCAACCCGGCGCTGGCGACCCATCTGCTCTCGCTCTCGCCCTTCCGTCGCATCGTCAAGGACTACTTCATGATCTGCGAGTCCTACTTCCAGGCCATCAAGACCGCGCCCGTCAGCCGCATCGAGGCGATCGACATGGGCCGGCGCGGGCTCCACGACGAGGGAAGCCGGCTTCTCCAGGACCGCCTCAAGGGCAAGATCACGGTCGATTTTCCGACGGCGCGGCGGCTGTTCACGCTGGTCTGCGCGCTGCACTGGAAGGGCTGAGCCCGTTCGGGCTGAGGGGTGGGCAAATGGCGGAAGGGAGGGCCGAGGAGCTACCAGGCGCCGTGCTCTTCGCCTGCACCATGAACGCCGTCCGCTCGCCCATGGCCGCCGCCATCCTGCGCCACCTCGCCGGCCACCGGGTGTATGTCGCCTCGGCCGGCGTCAGGGCGGGCGAGCCCGACCCCTTCATCAATGAGGTCATGGAGGAGATCGGCATCGATGTGAGCGAGCATACGCCGCACGCCATACGCGATCTCAACGACACCTCATTCGACGTCATCGTCTCGCTGTCACCCGAGGCGCATCACCAAGCGCTGGAGCTGACCCGTACCATGGCGGTCGACGTCGAGTACTGGCCAACCCTCGATCCGAGCCTCACGCAAGGCTCGCGCGAGCAGGTGCTGGATGCCTACCGTGCGCTCCGCGATCAGCTTTTCCAGCGTATCCGCAAGCGTTTCGGCCTCGCCGGCGGCCCAAGCGTCTGACCTGGCGCACCCAAAATCGTGCCTGCGTGGCTTGATTTTGCCCGTTCCCCCGCCCATTGTCGGCGCCGAACCGAACTCTGGGCACGTTCAGGCGAAGTGGACGCCGGTTCGCCCTAAGAACCTGCCCTAACCAAAACCGGGCACGTTCAGGCGAAGTGGACGCCGGTTCGCCGTCAGAACGTGCTCCAAGCCAAGAATTTAGAGCTGGTTCTTGAGTTTGCTTGAACTGAACCCGCTCTCGCGAGGGTCTATGGCGAAAGAAGAGCTACTTGAGTTCCCGGGCTTTGTGACCGAGCTGCTGCCCAACGCGACGTTTCGCGTTAAGCTCGAGAACGGGCACGAGATCATCGCGCATACCGCCGGCAAGATGCGCAAGAACCGCATCCGTGTGCTCGTCGGCGACAAGGTTCAGGTCGAGATGACGCCATATGACCTCACCAAGGGACGTATCACCTATCGCTTCAAGTAAGCCTTTCCGGGGCCTGGCGTCGCTGCGCCAACGCCGGGCGCAGACGAAGCCCGTCGGACGGCGCGCGGGGCTCCGCCCGAAGCTTGTCCTTGCCAGCGCCAGCCCGCGCCGGTTGGCACTGCTCGCCCAGGTCGGCATCGAGCCCGACGCCATGCGCCCCGCCTCGATCGACGAGACGCCGGAGAAGGGCGAGCGGCCGGACGCCTATGCCAAGCGCGTTGCCCGCGAGAAGGCCGAAGCCGCCAAGCGGCAGATCGAGAACCATGCCGAGCTCGCCGACGCCTTCATTCTCGCGGCCGACACGGTGGTCGCCCATGGCCGGCGGATCCTCGTCAAGCCGCAATTTGTCGAGGAGGCGGTGGCGACGCTGCGGCTGCTCTCCGGCCGCCAGCACAAGGTCCACACCGCCGTGCACCTCATCCTGCCGGACGGAACGGTCCGCAAGAAACTGGTGACGACGCGCGTGCGCTTCAAGCATCTCACCAGCGAGGAGATCGATGCCTATGTCGCCTCGCGCGAGTGGCGCGGCAAGGCCGGCGGCTATGCCATCCAGGGGGTCGCGGCCTCCTTCGTGCAGAAGATCACCGGCTCCTACACCAATGTCGTCGGCCTGCCGCTGTTCGAGACGGTGAGTATGCTCGCCGATCACGGCATGCCCATCTACTTCAACTGGCTGAAGCTCGGCGATGGCGAGACGGACTGAACCAACGGACAAGCTGGCAAACCCGGTGCCCGCCAAGCGCGGCGGCGCCTGCCCCGTCTGTGCGACGCCGGCCGTCGAAGGCGTTTGGCCCTTCTGCTCGAAGCGCTGCGCCGATGTCGATCTCGCGCGCTGGCTGGGCGGCGCCTATGCCATTCCTGTCGCCGAGGATGACGACGAGGATGGCGAAGAGATGGGCGAGGCGGCCAAAGACCGGCCGCTTGATGAGCTCGAGTAACGCCCCAACCACTCCGCCGACCCGCGAACGCACGGATCAAACCAGCGCGGAAATCTCGCGATTGGCGAACTCGACGCGGTCGGCGAGGGTCCGGATGATGAAAGCCTGAAACGCGAAGGCGAGCTCGGGTTCCTCCTGGCGCATGCGCTCCATGTTGGCGCGGGTCAGCGTGTAGAGCACAGCGTCGGTTTCGGCTGAGACTTTCGCCGAACGGGGCATCGAGCGGAAAAAACCCATCTCGCCCACCACCGTCTGCCCCGCCATCGAGCGGATGCGCACCTCCCGGCCGGACTCGTCCAGAACCGTGATCGCGAGCCGGCCGGCCGCCACCAGATCGATGGTGTCGGGCGCCTCGCCCTGCACGAAGATCGTCGTGAAGGCGGCGACCTCGCGCCGGTCGAAGTAGACGACGATACGCTCGGCGGCATCCTCGGCCTCGAAGGCCTTGGCGATCCAGGCCTCGAAGTTCGCGCGGTCCCGGACGCCCAGCGCCCGCTCGTCGAGTATCGTATCCTCGCACCATTCGAGCGCCTCGTTGCGGGTGGGGAAGACCCTCAGCCGCTCTGCGGTCTGCAGGAAGGCCGAGCTGTCGAGGGCGGCCTGGACGTTAGCGCTGGCCCCGGCGAGCACCAGCTCGACCTCATGCTCCCGGCAATAGTTGCGCAACTTGACGAGGGAGAGGATCGCCGAGGTGTCGAAGCCGGTGACGCCGCCCAAATCCAGGATGATCATCCGGATCGGCGGGGCTGTCTGCGTGTCGATCGCGCGGCGGATTTCCTCGAAGACGCTGTTGGAGGATCCGAAAAAAACGAAACCCGACAGCCAAAAAAGATGAATACGTGCGCCCTCCTCCGACAGAAGCTTTTTCTCCTCGGCGCTGCGCTCCAGGATCGACTGGAATTGCGCGCGTGTCAGGTGCCGGCGCACGACGCCGATGCGGCTGTAGGAGAAGGCGAACATCAGGCAGGCGCCGACCATGCCGAGCATGACGCCGACGAGGTAGCCGAACCACAGGATCACCAGCATGATGGCAAGCGCGAGCAACAACTCTGTCCATGTGCGCTGGGCCGGCGCGCGCACGAAGGTCTGCATCAGCATGAGGACGCCGAGGTAGACGAGCAATCCGCCGAGCAACGGCAACGGTACCAGCCCCGCGACGTCGACGCCGAGCATCAGCACCGCGGCGATGGCCAGCGCGGAGACGATGCCGGCGAGCCGCGTCACGCCGCCCGCCTCCTCGATGAGGACGCTCGACTGTAGCGAGAGATTGCTGGCCACACCGCCGAAGATGGCGGCCGCGGCATTGGCGAGGCCGTTCATGCGGAACTCGCGATCGAGGTCGGCAGCCTTGGCGCGCGAGACCTCCAGGCTGGAGACGTCGAGCAGCAGCGCAATGGCCGTGACGCCGGCGACCGCGCCGATCTCGGCGATCGTGGTGAGAAAGACGCCCCAGCTCACATCGCCCGATAGCGCATGACCTGCCGGCCACCAGAAATGGAGATCGCTCTGACCGGTGAGATACCATCCCGCCTCGTCCGGCCCGATGACATAGCGAATCGCCAGGTTGAGCAGCAGGGCGCAACCAAACAAGGCGAGCGGCAGCGTGAAATAGCTTTGCGAGTATTGCCGGCCGACGATCAACATGAGGGCGAACGCCGCCATCACGAGGAGCTTGGCGACACTGGCGGAAAATTCGATCTCACCCAACGCGCCGAGCGACAGCTCGATCCCGGTCACCGCCTCCACGGCGCCCGCAACCAGCAACCAGCCCGAGGCGGCGAGAAACCCGCCGATCACCGGATAGGGCACGAAGCGGAGCAGCTGACCGAGCCGCAAGGCGCCGATCGCATAGAGCACGAGACCAGTCAGCAACGTGGCGAGCGAGATGGCGAGCAGCACATGCTCGATGGCGTCCCCGGTGCTGCCGCCATCGGCCGCGATCCGGCCGGCAACTGAACCTGCAAGCACGCTCATGACGGCAACTGCTGGCGTATCGGGACCGGCGGAAGCCGGCGAGAGGCTTGTCGTCCAGGCGACGATCAGGCCGGCGATCGCCGAGCCCGCCAGCAGCGCCGAAAGGCCAAGGGGCAACCCGCCCGCGAGTTCGCCTTGAAAGAGCAATGCGCCGAACGAGATGCAGTAGGCAATGGTGATGAGCGCCGAGATGAGGCCGCTCGACACATCGCGAAGCAGCCGAGCCGCCCGCCCAGGCGGGACCGCCGTGTTGGGCTTTACTGGCCGAACCGCCAGTTCACCGGCCTCGAACGCGCGCGCGCGGGCATCGGCATCTGTCGTCATGGGTGCGGCTGCCTTCTTTCCCGGCACTCATGCCGGAGCATCGAGCGGCTGGCAATGCGGCTTGGCCCGGCCAGCCCGTTTTTCAGGCCTCAACCTTTCCCGGCTTCGGCCCTTGCAGGCCGCTTGGGACTGGTTCAGGGTCGCCTTCCGTCAGCTCAGCCCGGAAATGCGCGATGTCGCCCGCCCGCCGAGATTTCCGCAAGATCGCCATTGCCGCGAGCCAGACCCCCGAGGCGCTGGCCGCCCGTCAGCGCCTTGCCAAACGTTACGGGGATACCGCCGCTGGCGAGGCGGATGCCATCGTGGCGCTCGGCGGCGACGGCTTCATGCTGCAGACGCTGCACGCCAACATGCGCTCCAAGATTCCGATCTACGGCATGAACCGCGGCTCGGTCGGTTTCCTGATGAACGAGTACCGGGAAGACGACCTTCTCGAGCGACTAGCCGCCGCCGAGATCAACACAATCCATCCGCTCCGCATGCTCGCGCGCGACATCGAGGGCCGCGAGCACAAGGCGCTCGCCATCAACGAAGTGTCGCTGTTCCGCCAGACCTACCAATCGGCCAAGCTCAGGATCTCCGTCGATGGCACGGTGCGCATGCCCGAGCTGGCCGGCGATGGCGTGCTCGTCTCGACGCCCGCGGGCTCGACCGCCTACAATCTTTCCGCGCACGGCCCCCTCATTCCGATCAAGGCGCGGCTGCTGGCGCTGACACCCATCAGCCCGTTCCGGCCCCGGCGATGGCGCGGCGCACTTCTCGCCGATCGCGCGGAGATCACGATCGAGGTGCTGGAAGCAGCCAAGCGCCCGGTCAGCGCCGTCGCCGATCATTTCGAAGTGCGCTCGGTCGCCGAGGTGAACGTGCGCGAGGATACGCGGGTGCGTCTGTTGATGATGTTCGATCCCGGACACGCGTTGGACGAGCGAATCCTCAAGGAGCAGTTCGGGGGATAGATCGTTTCGAGAGTTCGGCGTCAGCGACCGAGTTCGGTTCTTGTCGGTCCGGACCAGTGGCCCGTCGCGTCAAAATCGCATGCTCGCCGGGCATCCGTCCGATTTTGGCGCGACATGAGGGCCACTAGCAATATCATGAGCTTCGTGTGGCGTTCATCGCGCCATAGTTGACTCCGACCGTGCAGCGCTACTGGTCAGCTATGGCGCTACGCCACACTAGGCAGCGGCGTACAATGTGGCCTCCACAAACTCAGCGAGAGCACTTTCCGACGAACCGGTATCCACCTGGAAGAGCCAGTGCTTTAACTCAATTTGCGGGCCGCCTCACATGACCACCCAGGACTCCGCCACTTCCTTCATCGACGGTCTGAAGCCAGTTTTCATGGTGCTGCTCGCCGTGCTGTTCATGGAGGCCGGGCTCGGCATCCTGTCGCCGCTCGTCTACACGCTGCTCGCCCGCCAGGACGTCCCGGCGCTGCTGATCGGCGCGGTCAACTCGGCCTATCACGTGGCCTTCCTCTTGGGCACGCTCACCTGCCACCGCATCATCGATCGCGTCGGGCACGCGCGCGCCTTCACGGTGTTCGCGGCGGTGGCGGCCAATGCGGCGGCCGCCCACATCGTGCTCGCGCTGCCGATCGCCTGGGTAATCCTGCACGCAGTCGTCGGCTATGCGCTTGCCGGGCTCTCGGTGATCGTGGAGAGCTGGCTCAACGACAAGGCGACGGACACCAATCGCGGCACGATTTTCGGCGTCTACATGGCGGCCTCGTGGGCGGCGAGCGGGCTCGGGCCACTGGCCCTCAATTATCAGGAGACGTTCGGCGCCGCCGTGCTCTTCACGGTAGTGACCGGCCTGCTCATCACCGCGCTGGTGCCGATGTCGCTGACGGTCGTCTCCAATCCCGACATCGAGGAGCGCACGCATCTGCCGATCCTCAAACTCATCGCTGCCTCCCCGACGGGGGTTGCCACCTGCTTCGCGGTCGGCCTCGGCTCTTCGGCTTTCTACGGATTGCTGCCCTCCTACGCGACGAGCACGGGACTTTCCAACAACCAGCTCGCGTGGTTGCTGACGGGGGCCACCATCGCCGGCTTCCTGATGCAATTCCCGATCGGCTGGCTGTCGGACCATATCGGCCGCCGGCCGCTGATCCTTGCGTCCGCCGCGACCTCAGCGGCCTTGTCGCTCGCGGTCGTGCTCATGCCCTTCGAGAGCTACACGGTGTTGTTCTGGGTGATTGTGGGGCTCAGCGCTATGATGGCGCCGCTCTACGCCTTGGGTATCGGGCAGACCAACGACTACATCTCCAAGGATCAGTTCGTTGCCGCGAGCGCCGGCCTGCTGTTCATCTGGGCGCTCGGCGCCACCGCCGGGCCGGTCGCTGCCGGCTACATCATGGACAGCACGGGCACGGCGAGCCTGTTCTGGTATCTGGCCCTCTGCCAAGGCGCGCTCGCCGTGTTCACGCTGCTGCGCATGCTACTCCGCCGCGCCCCGGCGCCAGAGCAGCAGAGCGACTACGTGCCAACGCCCGTCACGCCCATGACCTCCACCTCGCTCGGTGCGCCCGAACTCGATCCGCGCGCCGTGCACCGCAAGCACCCGCACAAGAAGCCAGCGGACGAGTAAGACCGGAGTGCCATTTGCCTCATCCGTTTGGCCGGCGATGTTTCGCCTTCTCCCATGGATGAGGGTCCAAGTCAGGCAAGCCTCGGCAAAATCAGAGACGTGCGTGCGCCCAAAGCACAACAGGCCAGGACGTCGCCGCCATGGCCTGCTGGGAAATCCGATTGGTCGACGTGGCAACTACCGCGAATAGAACTCGACCACCAAATGCGGCTCCATCTTCACGGGATAGGGCACATCAGCAAAAGCGGGGACGCGGATGTAGTTGGCGACCTGCTTGTTGTGGTCGACAGTGATGTAGTCGGGCGTCTCGCGCTCGGCCGACTGGCTGGCGTCGAGCACCATCGGCAGCTCGCGCGATTTTTCCTTCAGCACGATCTCATCGCCGACCTTGCAGCGGTAGCTCGGCACGTTGACGCGCCGGCCATTCACCTTCACGTGCCCGTGGTTCACGAGCTGGCGGGCGGCGAACATGGTCGGCACGAATTTGGCGCGATAGCAGATCGCGTCGAGCCGGCTCTCGAGAATGCCGATCAGATGCTCGGAGGTGTCGCCCTTGAGGCGCGTCGCCTCCTGGTAGATGGTCTTGAACTGGCGCTCGCCGATGTTGGCGTAGTAGCCCTTCAGCTTCTGCTTGGCCTTGAGCTGGGTGCCGAAGTCGGAGGTCTTGCCGCGGCGGCGCTGGCCGTGCTGGCCGGGGCCGTACTCGCGCTTGTTCAAGGGGCTCTTCGGCCGCCCCCAGATGTTCTCTCCCATACGGCGATCGATTTTGTGCTTGGCAGTGACGCGTTTGGTCATCTTGGGCTTCTCCTATCCGCTGACCAGCGCAGGCGTTTTGCCTGCGGGGCGGGCCCTCCTGGAGCATCCTTTTGTTTGGTGTGCTCGTCCCCGAAAACCGGAAACCACTTTTCGGCGAGCACGCCGGATGCTCGACAGATCCGAACCGAGCCTCGGCTAAGATCACGGGCACGCAAATGAAACGCGGGCCATTTCCGGCCCGCGCTGGTGGTCTTATGAGGGATTGCCGGGCGGGTGTCAACCAAGCCCGAAGGCGGCCAAAGCGGCAGTTCGCTACTGCGCCGAGGCCTGCTTCACGGACTCGATGTACTGTTTGATATCCAACCGGATTTTTTCCTTCTGATCGTCAGAGCACTCGACCTCGTTCTGCGCGCTCGAATCCTTCTCGATCGTGGTGTCGTTCTCCTGGATCGTGATCTTCATGCCACCGGCGAGCAGTTGCACCGTAAACGTGTGGAGGTTGTGGATGTAGAGCATCTGCTGGTCGGTCCAGGTTTTCTTCTGCTCCTCCGCCCGCATGAGCGTCTGGTAGTTCGCGACTTGCTCGTCCACGAGCCCGCAGATCTGGGCGTGCGCCGACAGCCTGGCGATCTCAATGATGTGGCGCGCAACATCAATCGGGACGACGACCTCGTCCTTCTTGGCGCGGTCGACCACGATCACCTTGCCCTCCGGCGTCGTGAATTTATTGGGCAGCGTTTTCCAGGCCCAATCCATCAGCACGGTGATGGATTTGTCCGACAGCTTGTCGGCCGCCCCGGCCGGAGCCGCGGCTGCGAAAACGGCAACGCAAACAACGCCCATAGCCCACCCGGCGAGCGCCTTCATGACCCTCATCAATTCACCCCAGCCCTGTCCATGTCGGTCTTGTTTTGGTTGATCGGGACGCTACCACCGACGGCGGGCAATGTCCTATCCCAAATCGGGGCGGAACTAAGGCTGTGGGTCGCCGCGACGGTGCCTGTAGGTCAGGGCGGCGACCACCCCCCGCAGCGTCCTGACCTCCTGCTCGCTCGGCTCCATGCGCTGGATGAGAGTGCGGATATTGCGGATCATGGAAGCCCGTTTTTCCGGCGGTTTCAGGAAGCCTGCGGCGTCAAGTTCGGCCTCCATATGCTCGAAAAGCCCGAGCACCTGATCCTTCGTGGCGAGCGGCCCGCCGCGGGGCCGCGGCCCAGCCTCCAATTCCTGTTCCTTCGGCGTCACGCGGCCAAGCGTCCCACGCCGTGCGGTCTTGAGCCATTCGTAGCCCACCAGCAACACCGCCTGGGCGAGGTTGAGCGAGGCGAACCGGGGATTGACCGGGGCCATGACGATAGCGTCGGCAAGGGCGATGTCGTCGCTCTCGAGCCCTTGCCGCTCGGGCCCGAACAGGATGCCGCAGCGCTCGCCCCGCTCGATCCGGGTGAGCAACTCGGCGGCGGCCTGCTCGGGCGACAGCAGCGGCTTGTCCATATGCCGCTGCCGCGCGGTGGTGGCGCAGACCCAGTGGAGGTCGCCGAGGGCCCGGGGAAGATCCGGATAGGCGATGGCCTGGTCGATGACGTAGTTGGCGCCGGAGGCAGCAAAGCGCGCCTTCTCGTTGGGCCAGCCGTCGCGGGGGTCGACGAGGCGCAGCTCCTCCAGGCCGAAATTCGCCATGGCGCGGGCGACCATGCCGATGTTCTCGGCCATCTGCGGTCGGACGACGATGACCGCGGGGGCGTCGGCCGCCTCGGCGCCCACCATCTGCTTCGCTCGCGGGTTGGCCTCCTTGAGCATCCGCCGGTGGACGCGGCGGGCGAGGTAGAACACCTCCTCGCCAGCCCAAGACTTGGCGAGGTGATCGAGGGAGGGCACGGTTTCAGGCGGGAGCGGACCTCCGGGCGAGAGCGTCAGCCCGGTATCGGCGGCTGTCACGGCGGCGAATTGGGCGAGGTACTGATCGAAAGACTTGAGCCCCTTCGCCTCGCTGGCAAGCCGGCAACCCCGGCAGTGAGCGCCAGCCCGGTCGCATGCCCGGTCGGCGCAGTAGTTGACGGCGTCGGAGAGACCCGATCGCCCGATCGGGACCGCGCCCATGGCATCGCCCGCGGCCAGCCCCTCCGCATAGGCACGGTTGACGATATCAATGACGCGAAGGCCCGAAGCCTCGTGCGTCGGCTCTCCGGCGATGACGGCAATGCTCACAGGCGCTCGCTGGCTTCCGAAGTGACCCCCGCCCGGCCCCTTTGGCCGATCCCGAGCACCATGGCAAGGCCGAGGATGACGACGGACCCACCCGCGAGTTGTACCGGAGCCAGCCGTTCGCCGAGCACTGCCGCGCTGACGATGACGCCGACGACCGGCATCAACAGCAGGAAGGGGGCGATCCGGGCGAGCGGATTGCGCTCGATCAGAACGTACCAGGTCAAGTTGCCGAGGCAGAAGCCAAGCAGCGTCATGAGGGCGAGCGAGCCCCATTGCACGGCCGAAGCGCTCGTGAGCGCGGCGATCTGCCCGGATTCGAGCACGAGCGAGCCGATCAGCAGCTGTGGGATCGCATGCAGACCGACCAAGGCGAAGAGCTTGGGCGCCTGATCGCGGCCGAGACGGCGGACCAGCGCCTGTCCGATCGCCCAGACGAGCGCGCCGGCCAGCACGAGCATGAGCGGCGCGATGGGCGGCGGCGTTTCGGGTAGACCGGCGATGACGACGACCCCGAAGAAGGCGATGGCTACGCCCGCCAGCTGCAGCACCGTCAGAGGTGTGCCGTTGATGACCCGGTCGGCAAGAACGGAGATCGGCACCTGGGTCTGCAGCACGATAACGGCGACCGAGGCGTCGAGCCCGGCGAGGCCACCGAAGATCAGAATGGCCTGAACGCTTCCGACGAGCGCCCCAAGCAGGGCGGCTGGCCAGAACCGGGTCTGGAACCGTCCGGGATAGAGCAGGCCGAACACGACGGCAACGACGGCATAGACACCGGTGAAGAGAAGCAAAGGCGGGAAGTGCTCGGTCGCGGGCTTGCCCAGCGTGAAAGCGATCCCCCAGATGACGGGGAACAGCAGGGCAAGCAGGAGGTCGCGGCGACTCATGGCCGAGGCTTAGCATGCCGCTTGGCGATGTACGCCTTGCCGCCAGCGCATCCCCGATGCGCGCGCTTGAGCCATCCCTTGGAGTTCGTCCGCGGTTTGGGGCAGAGTTTGCCGCGCAATCGTTCGGAGAGCCTGCCCGTGCACGATCCAACCGCCGCCTCCCTCTCGACGCTGCTCGGCGAAACGAGCCTGCAGGCCGCGGCCATGCCCGACCGCGTGGCGCTCGTCTGGGAGGATGGTCAGCGCACCTATGCCGAGCTCCGGGAGAACGCACTTAGGCTCGCAGCGGCGTTGCGCGCGCGCGGCCTCGAGGACGGCGACCGCGTCGCGACGTTCCTCATGAACCGCGGCGAGACCTTCGAGCTCTACTTTGCCTGTGCCTATGCCGGGCTGACGCTTGTCCCCATCAGCTTCCGCCTGACGGCCGCCGAGGTTGCGCTCATCCTCACCGACTGCACGCCGAAGATCGTGCTCACCGATACGGCACACCGTGAGACCATCGACACGGCGGTGGCGCGCGGCCTGCCGGGCACTCCAATCCTCACGCTCGAAGCGCATGCGCCAGGCCGCGACTACGAGGCCCTCGTCGCCTCGGCCGCGCCTCTGCCGCCCGCCAGGCAGCGCATGACGCCGGTCCAGCTCATCCTCTACACCTCCGGCACGACGGGGCGCCCGAAGGGCGTTGCCCTGACGCACACGAACATCCTTTGGGCTGCCTTCCAGCAGGTGGCGTTCATGCGAGGATTGAGTGTCAGCTCGGTCATGCTGATCGTCGGGCCGATGTACAATACGGCCGGCATCAACGAATCCTCGATCCCGACTTTGTTGGTCGGCGGCACCGTCGCCATCTTGCCGAGCACGGGCTGGACGCCCGAGCGCTTTGGCCAATTCGTTCACCGCTTCCAGGCGACGCACTGCCTGCTTTTCCCCTCGATGATGCAGCCGATCCTCGATGCCGATGCGAAAAGCCCGCTGCCGCTCGGCAGTCTCAAGTGGGTCTATACCGGAGGCGAGAACTGCCCGCCGGCGCTGATGGCGGCCTGGCGGCGGCGCTTTCCGGACAAGGGCCTCGCGGTGGCCTACGGCTCGACCGAATCCGGCTTCCCGACCATCATCGAGGACGACGAGATCGAGCGCTATCCAGGCTCCGTCGGCCGCACCGTGTTCGGCCAGTCGGTACGCATTTTTTCCCCCGAAGGCCAGGTGCTCGGCCCCGGAGAGATCGGCGAGGTCTGGACGACCGGCCCGGGCGTCATCTCGGGCTACTGGAACGCACCCGAGATCGATGCGGTCACGATCCGCGATGGATGGCTCAAGATGGGCGATCTCGGCCGCATGAACGAGGACGGACACCTCTACATCGTCGGCCGCACCAAGGACATGATCATCTCCAAGGGGCAGAACATCTATCCGGCCGAGGTCGAGAATGCACTGCGCGGCCACCCGGGCCTGGCGGACGTCACCGTCGTCGGCGTGCCGGATCAGGAGTTCGGCGAGGCGGTCTGCGCGGCGGTGATCCCGCGCGAGGGTGCCCGGATCGATCCCGAAGAGATCATCGCCTTCACCCGCCAGACGCTCGCCTCCTACAAGAAACCTCGCCACGTCGTTGTCCTCGACGTGTTCCCGCGCGGACTGTCCGGCAAAGTGAAGAAGGACGAGGTGGCAAAGACCTGTCGCGAGCGGTTGGGACTTGCAGGAGGAATTCCGGATGGCCGCTGAGCACGACGGCTGGAAACCGCTGATGGCCGAGCTCGCGGCGCGCCGCCAGCGCGCTCTCGAAGCCGGCGGCCCCGATCGCATCGCCCGCGAGCATCGGCTCGGCCGCGGCACGGCGCGCGAGCGCATTGCCAAGCTTTGTGATCCCGGCAGCTTCCTCGAATTCGGCATGCTGGTGACGACGCCGACCGAGAAAGGCGTGATGGGCCCGACCTTCATCTGCGGCTTGGCCCAGATCGACGGCCGCCCGGTCGCCATCGGCGCGGAAGATTTCACGGTCGAGGGCGGGGCGGTCGGCGTCCATCTCCAGCGTATCAAAGGCAGCTGGGGCGGCTTCATCGAGGAGTTGGCGCTGGGCTATCGTGTGCCGCTCATCCTGCTCATGCAGGGCACCGGCGGCAGCGTGCTCATCCAGGAGCTCAAGGGCTACGCCGAGCTGCAGGCGACCAATCCGGTCTATCCTGTCTTCGAGCTGTTGGAGCAAATCCCGGTCCTCACCGCCATCTTGGGTCCGACCGCCGGCAGCTCGGCGGCGCGCGCCGCGCTCGCGCATTTCTCCGTCATGTCGAAGGACAATGGCTGCCTCTTCGTCGGCGGACCGCCGGTCGTGAAGCAGGCTCTCGGGCGTGCTGTCGACAAGTTCGATCTGGGCGGCTGGGAGGTGCAGGTGAAGGCCTCCGGCCTCATCGACAATGCAGCCGAAAACGAGGCGGACGCGCTCGCCCAGATCAAGAACGCGCTCTCCTATTTCCCGCAGAACACGGCGAGCCGGCCGGGTGTCACGCCGGAGGGCGCCTGGTCGGGGAACGACCAGGATGCAATCTTTGCGATCGTCAATCCCGACTCGCGCTGGCCCTATGACGCGCAGGCGCTGATCCACTGCCTCGCCGACGCCGATACCTTCTTCGAGATCGGTCCCGACTACGGCCAAGCGCTTCGCACGGGCTTTGCCCGCTTCGAGGGCCATGTCGCCGGCGTGCTCGCAACCGATGCGCGGCACATGGCCGGGGCGCTCGAAACCCACTCCTCGCAGAAGCAGACGAAGTTCATCGAAACCTGCGACGCCTTCGGCATTCCCATCGTCTATCTCGCCGACGTGCCGGGCTTCATGGTCGGCCCCGAGGCCGAGCGGGCGGGCACGATGAAGTTTGCCTCGGAAGCCGTACGCGCAATTCAGCGGACCAAGGTGCCGGTCTTCACCGTGCAGGTCCGCCGCTCGTTCGGCTTGGGCGGGCAGGCGACCGGCAACGGCAATCCGACCAGTGTCCGCCTCGCCTGGCCGAGCGGGGTCTGGGGCGACATGCCCGTGCAAGGCGGCGTCGAGGCGGCGTTTCGCGCGGAGCTGGAGGCAGCCCCGCCGGATGAGCGCGCAGCGCTCAAGAAAAGACTCGCCGAACGTTTCGACATGCAGACGTCCATCTGGCGAACCGTGGAGCGCTTCGGCGTCGAAGAGATGATCGATCCGCGCGAGACGCGGCGCTATCTCGGGCGGCTGCTGCGACTCGCTTATGCGCTGCCGATACCGGGGTAACCCCGGACGCTTGGCCTCAGTTGGCCACTCTCTCCGGCTCGGCTATGTTGCGGCGCACGCGCGCCTCCACCCCATCCGCCGAGGACTCCCATGCAAAAGATCAAAGTCGCGAACCCCGTCGTCGAGCTCGACGGCGACGAGATGACCCGCATCATCTGGAAGCTGATCAGGGACAAGCTCATTCACCCCTATCTCGATCTGAAACTCGACTACTACGATCTGGGCGTCGAGCACCGAGATGAGACGGGCGACCAGGTGACGATCGATGCCGCCAACGCCATCAAGAAACACGGCGTCGGCGTCAAATGCGCGACCATCACGCCGGACGAGGCGCGCGTGAAGGAGTTCTCGCTCAAGGAGATGTGGAAGAGCCCGAACGGCACCATCCGCAACATCCTCGGCGGCGTCATCTTCCGCGAGCCGATCATCTGCTCGAATGTGCCCCGCCTCGTGCCGGGCTGGACGCAGCCGATCATCGTCGGCCGTCACGCCTTCGGCGACCAGTACCGCGCGACCGATTTCAAGTTTCCGGGCAAGGGCACGCTCACCATCAAGTTCGTGGGCGACGACGGCAAGGTGATCGAGAAGGAAGTGTTCAAGGCGCCGGGCGCGGGCGTCGCCATGGCCATGTACAATCTCGACGAAAGCATTCGCGAGTTCGCGCGCGCCTCGCTCAATTACGGGCTCAACCGCAACTATCCGGTCTACCTCTCGACCAAGAACACCATCCTCAAGGCCTATGACGGCCGCTTCAAGGACATCTTCCAGGAGGTCTTCGACGCCGAGTTCAAGGCGGAGTTCGAAAAGCGAAAGATCGTCTACGAGCACCGCCTCATCGACGACATGGTGGCCTCCTCGATGAAGTGGTCGGGCGGCTATGTCTGGGCCTGCAAGAACTACGACGGCGACGTGCAGTCCGATCTCGTGGCGCAGGGTTTCGGCTCTCTTGGATTGATGACCAGCGTGCTGATGACGCCCGACGGCAAGATCGTCGAAGCCGAAGCCGCCCACGGCACCGTAACGCGCCACTACCGCGAGCATCAGAAGGGCAAGGAGACGTCCACCAATTCGATCGCGTCCATCTTCGCTTGGTCGCGGGGCCTCAAGCATCGCGCCAAGCTCGACAACAACGCCGAACTCGACCGCTTCGCTTCGACCCTGGAGAAGGTCTGCATCGACACGGTCGAAGCCGGCTACATGACAAAGGACCTGGCGCTGCTCGTCGGCGAGACGCAGAGCTGGCTCTCGACGACCGGCTTCCTCGACAAGGTGGATGAGAATCTCAGGAAGGCGATGGCATAAGCTGGCTTAGCCGCCTGCCCAACACCGAGGTCAGCGGAGGTCTATCGCCGCCGCCTTGCACGCTCTTTGTGCGCGGCCTCGATGGGGGCCTCGTCGCCGATCGAGCGCACACTGATCTCGGACCCGACCGCGATTGCCCCCAGCGCCGTGACATCATCATGGGCGACCGCGAAGACGTTCGACGGGCTCGCGAGCCTCAGCTGCTTGCCGCGTGTCGTCGGCGTCCTGCCATAGACGATGGAGATCGCCTCTCCATCGGGCGAGAACGCAATCTCGCCCGGTGTCACGAACTGGCGGGCATCGGTCTCCAGATACACCTCGAGCGGCACCTCGAAGTGCACCTCCTTGCCCCAGATCTCGGCCGTCGAATAGAGCGGCAGCGCCCGCCAGATGATCAAGGCGGTCGGTGTGTCGAGGAGGCGGGCGCGGATGGCGACGGCGCCCGATTGGATGACGATCTCGCGCATGGCCCCAAGCAATACGGGGCAGCCGGCGTCTCTGGCAATCGGAAAGACGAGACTTTTGGTCTTGAGCTTGTTCTTACGGCGAACCGGGTCCCACTTCGCCTGAACATGCTCCGATCAGTTCGGCGCCGGTCCGAACACGACCACGGCGTTCAAGCCGCCGAAGGCGAAGGAGTTCGACATCGTGTAGGCGATCTTCATGTCGCGGCCGACATTGGGAATGTAGTCGAGGTCGCACTCGGGATCGGGGTCATCGAGGCCGATGGTCGGCGGCGCCCATTGGTCTTGCATCGCCTTGATGCAGACGGCCGCCTCGATGCCGCCGCCGGCGCCCAGCGGATGGCCGTGCATCGACTTCGTCGAGGAGATCGCGAGGTTGGCGGCGTGGTTGCCGAATACCTCCTTGATCGCCCGGGTCTCGTTGATGTCGTTGTCGGTCGTCGCCGTGCCGTGGGCGTTGAGGTAGTCGATCTCGCCGGGAGAGATCCCGGCGTCGTCGAGGGCCATTTGCATGGCATGGGCCGGGCCTTCGACGGTCGGCTTCACCATGTCCTTGGAGTCGGACGCCATGCCGTAGCCAGCGAGTTCGGCGAGAATCTTGGCGCCGCGACGTTTCGCATGCTCCTCGCTCTCGAGCACCAGGATGCCCGCGCCCTCGCCGAGCACGGTGCCGTTGCGGCGCTTCGAGAATGGGAAACAGCCTTCAGGCGAGAGCACATGCAAGGCCTGCCAGGCCTTCATGGTGCCGTAGTTGATGACGGATTCGGACGCGCCGCAGATGGCGACATCGACGACACCGTTGCGGATGTAGTCGCGGGCGATGCCGATGGCATGGGTTGCGGTCGAGCAGGCTGAGCAGGTCGCAAAGGTCGGGCCCTTGACGCCGTACTCGATGCCGACATGGGCGGAGGCCGAGGAGCCGATGATGCGCAGCAGCGTAAGCGGATGGGTCGCGCGCTTGTTGTGAATGAAGAGGTCGCGGTAGGCCGTCTCAAAGGTCGTGAGGCCGCCGGCGCCCGAGCCGACGATGCAGGCCGAGCGATAGGGATCGGGAAACGGCGATGGCATGCCGCTCATCTTGACGGCTTCCTCGGCGGCGGCCGCCGCGAACCAGGAGTAGCGGTCGGCGAGCGTGATGATGCGGTCACGCTGGAAGTGTTTGAGGCGTGCCTTCGGATCGAAGTCCTTGATCTGCGCGGCGATGAGGATCTTCAGGTCGTCGAGCGGAAAGCCGCCCAGGGGCGAGACGCCCGACTTGCCGGCCCTGACCGAGGACCAGAATTCAGGGAGCGTGGTGCCGATCGGCGTGACAACGCCCATGCCGGTCACGACCACGCGCTTCAGACCATTCTTGCTTGTCATTCAAACTCTTTTCCGGCGCGTCCCGGGGGGAGGACGCTACGCAGCACATGTGAACGCCGGGAGAGGCCTCAGGCGGCAGCGCCAGCCTTGCCTGCATCCTTCAGCAGCGACGTGACCCGGTCAGCCACCGAGCCGACAGTCTTGAAATCCTGGACGTCTTCGTTGGCGTTGTAAGGAATCTCGACGCCGAACTTGTCCTCGATATCGAATACGATCATCGCAAGATCAAGACTCTCGATCTCCAAGTCCTCGAGCTTTGTCTCGAGCGAGATATCCTTGTCAGGATTCTTCATATGTTTGCGGAGAATTTCGATAATCTTGGGTGCTACACTGTCCATCACGCTCTCCCTGCCCGCACGGCGCAACCCGTACGTCGCATCTCGTCGGTCTTTCACTAATGCACGTGCGTCTTTCGAGCAAGCGAAGCGCAGGCATATCCCTAAAATCGCCTGGAAGTCCAGCCGATACAGGGCCCTACGGGGGTTGGCTTAGGCCTTGGGCAGGCTCCGGCACCATGCTCTATATGGTCGCATATCCAGTCCAGTTGCAAGCGCAAGTGGTCGCCGATCCGTTTGGTTCCATGCCGCTTCGTGATAGCTTGTCGCAGGCTGCTTTGTGCGGTGTGGCCAAAAGAGCGGAGGGCGCCGGATGACCGTAGATGCTGAACTTGAACGCCCCGGGCGAGCCGAGAACGCTGAATTCCCCTGGCTCAGGGCTTACCCGCCGGACGTCGTGTGGGATCAGCGTTTTGCCGCCCGGCCGGTCTTCGCCTACCTCGATGACGCGGTTGCCAGAGTGCCCGACAATCCCTGCACGAACTTCCTCGGCAAGATACTCACCTATAAGGAAATTCACACGCTCGTCAGTCACGCGGCCGCCGGCCTGCAGCGGCTGGGTGTGGCTAAGGGCACCAAAGTCGGGCTCTTCCTGCCGAACACGCCGACGTTTCTCGTCGCCTACTATGCCGTGCTCAAGACAGGCGGAACCGTGATCAACTTCAACCCGCTCTACTCGATCGAGGAGCTGGAGCACCAGGTGAAGGACTCCGGCACGTCCCTGATGATCACCCTCAATCTGAAGGTGCTCTTCAACAAGGTCGAGACGTTGCTGTCGCGCGGCCTGGTGGAGAGGGCGGTTGTCGCTTCCTTCCCCTCGCTCTTGCCGCCGGTCAAGTCGGCGATGTTCCGTATCGCCAAGGGGAAGGATCTCGCCAATGTCGCGGCCTCGCCGGTCGCGTCCAAGGTCGTCAGCCAGAAGGACCTGATGACGAATGATGGCCGTTTCACGCAGCCTGCCATTGATCCAGCGAACGACCTCGCCGTCCTCCAGTACACCGGCGGCACGACCGGCACGCCCAAAGGCGCCATGCTCACCCACGCCAACCTCTCCGCCAATGTCGAGCAGGTCGCCGCTTGGGCGGGCGTGCTCGAGTTCGGCAAGGAGCGGGTGATGGCGATCCTGCCCTTCTTCCATGTCTTCGGCATGACGGTCGTCATGAACTTCGGCGTCAGTCGCGCTTCCGAGATCATCCTGGTGCCGAAGTTCGAGATCAGCGAAACGCTGAAGCTCATCCATTCCGTGAAGCCAACGCTGATGCCGGGCGTGCCGACGCTCTTCAATGCCATTCTCAATCACCGGAAGATCAAGAGCTACAATCTCTCATCGCTGAAATTCTGCATGTCGGGGGGCGCGGCGCTGCCCATCGAGGTGAGGCACGGCTTCGAGAAAATGACCGGCTGCAAGCTCGTCGAAGGCTACGGCCTGTCGGAGACCGCGCCGGTCGCCACCGCCAATCCGACAGATGGTCCCTTCAAGGACGGCTCGATCGGCTTACCGTTGCCGGGCACGCGCATCTCGATCCGCTCGCTCGAAGAGCCCACCAAGGCGCTCGGCCTCCACGAGGACGGCGAGATCTGCATAGCCGGCCCCCAGGTGATGCCGGGCTACTGGCAGAAACCCGAGGAGACGGCCGCCGTCTTCACCGGTGAATTCTTCCACACCGGCGATATCGGCCACATGGACGAGGACGGCTTCATCTACATCGTCGATCGCCTCAAGGACATGATCAACTGCTCGGGTTTCAAGGTGTATCCGCGCCGGGTCGAAGAGGCGCTCTACGAGCACGAGGCGGTGGAAGAGGTGATCGTCATCGGCATCCCGAACAAGCATCGGGGCGAGGCGCCCAAGGCCTTCGTCAAATTGCGCGAGGGTAAGTCCGCGACGCCGCAACAGCTCATGGAGCATTTAAGGCCCAAGCTCTCGAAGATCGAGATGCCGGAGGAAATCGAGCTCCGCGCAACGCTGCCAAAAACGATGATCGGCAAGCTCTCGAAGAAAGAGCTCAAAGCCGAGGAAGCGGCGAAGCGGAAGGCTCAATAGCCGCCATCTCGGCGCCGATCATCCGGTCGAAGACGCGCAGGTACCCGTTCCAGCGGTCATTGCCGGAATTGTCCGCAACGAGCTCTCGGATAAGCCGGCGTCCCTGCCAGAGATAAGACGTGCCCTGCACCTTCCAACCACGCTCCAGATAGTGGCGGCCGAGCTTGCCCAGACTAGCTGCGAGATCGCCTTTGAGCTTCACATTGGCGGGATCGGCAGCGAGAAGCCCGGCGACCAGCCGGCGCCCTTCCCGGTGATGCCGCAGCGCGCGATCGAGATCGCCAGCAGCGAAGTAAGCATTTCCGAGATCGTCCTCGACGGCGGCGAGGTCGCGCCGCCAGTCGGGGTTTGTCGGCTCGAGAGCCGCCGCGCGATCGAACTGGTGCTTGCCAGCCTCGGCGAAGCCGAGTTGACGCGCCGCATCGGCGATGGCGTCCGTGTCGTAGCACCGCGAGAGCTGCACGTTGATCCAGCCCCGGCGATGCGCCATCACCGCCGTGTCGCCGCCGAAGCTCGCCAGGCGCATCAGCACAGGCTCGCTGATTTCCGCGACCCTCCTGGCGGTCGCCTTGTCGTAGCCGCCATCGATAGTGCCGGCGACCGCGGAATAGACCTTTTCGGCCTGCCATTTGAGCAGTCCGTCCAGCCGCTCCTCGGAGGAGACGACGTATTGAAAGGCCCAAAGCGCGGTGACGACGAGGCAAAAATCCGCGAGGAGGAACCAGCGAAGCCAGCGACGGCGCTTTCCGGGGCGCTGAGCCGGGGCGACAGGTTCGGACGGTTGCATGGGCCCCTCGACGCACACCCTACTGTGCGCCGAGCTTAGCAGGGTCCCATTAGCAGGCCGTGAACGGAGTTTAATTCGCCGCCTGATCGGCCGCCGCCCGCTTCCACGGCCGGGTCTCGCAGATGAGGCCGCCCAGGCCGCAGCCGGTAATCTCGATCAAGTTCGCCTTCACGAGCTTGAGCTCAACGTCGAAGGTCTGGCCCTCCTCGGGGCTGTAGACCTGACCGGCCCACAGATTGTCTCCCTTGGGCGCAAGCCCCAGCAGAATTGGCAAGCCCATAATTGGCCGCGTCCGCATCGAGGGATCTTCGTTGTTGCCGTCGTGCAGGGGCTGCCCATCGGAACCGACCGGGTCCTTGAGCCAGACGACATTGCCGCAGAGGAGGCCGTCGCAGTCCTTGACCTCGACCTTGGACTTGTCGTCCGTCGTGAACCAGAGGCCTTGGATGCCGTCGGCGGAAGCGGGAAGAGCGGTGATGAGCAGCACGAAGAGTGCGGTGAAAACGCTGCGCATGATCGAGTACCTTGTACAGTTGACGAGACAACGGGCTGAGCGGGCCCGAATATAGCCATGGCCGGCACGCTCGGCGACGAGCGTTGTGTCTACAGGGTAAATGGAGCGGAGATGGGGCGCCTCGACCGTTTTCCGATCCTTTCGGACCGAAAAGCCGTTCCAGATCATTGGCTTTGAGCACTTTCTTTCGGCCAACCGGCATCCAGTTGGCCGAAAGTGCTTTAGGCGCGCCTTGCTGCTGCAGGGCCTTCAGTTTCGCCCATAGCCGCCGAACTTCGCCCGGGCCGCCTCGATCTCGGCCTCGCTCAAGATCACCGGCCCGCCGGCCTGGAGGGCCAGAATGTATTGACGGCAGAGCGTTTCCAGCTCGACCGCCCGCCACATCGCCTGCTCGAGGTCGCGCCCGCAGGCGATCATGCCGTGATTGGCGAGCAGACACCCGGTGCGGCCGTCGAGCGCCTTGAGTGCGTTCTCCGACAGTTCCTGCGTGCCGAAGGTCGCATAGTCCGCCACCCGCACGTCCGAACCACCGAAGGTCGCGATCATGTAATGGCAGGGCGGGATGGCCTTGCGGATCATCGAGAGCGCGGTGGCGTGCACCGAATGCGTATGCACAATGGCGCCGATCTCGGGCCGGTTCGCCAGGATATCGCGATGGAAGCGCCACTCGCTCGATGGCTTGATCGGTCCTGACCATTCGCCATCACCACGGCCGATCGGCATCGCCGCGATCATCTCGGGCGTCATGGTGTCGTAAGGCGTCGAACTCGGCGTGATGAGCATCGCCTCGCCCCAGCGCGCCGAGATGTTGCCGGAGGTACCCTGGTTGAGCCCGGACGCATTCATCCAGCGGCACTTTTCGATGAGGGCTTGGCGGAGCGCCCGCTCGTCTTTGGTCATGCAACCTCGCATATCACCCCATCACCCGCCTCAGATGCCACACCGCGAGCCCCAGCAGCAAGAACGCACCGGCTTGATGCAAGAGGCCCAGCCCGATCGGCACGGCGCCGAGCAGCGTCCAAACGCCGAGCGCGATCTGGGCAAGGACGGCAACGACGAGCACGGTGGCGGAAGGACTTGAGGCAGCATCCGCCCGCCACGCCCTGATCGCCATAAGCCCGATCCAGATCGCCAGGACATAGGCGAGCAACCGGTGATCGAATTGCACGGTCAGCACATTTTCGAACAGGTTGGCGTGCCAAGGCAACATCACGAACAGTCCGTCCGGCACGAGCGCACCATCCATCAGCGGCCAGGTGTTGTGCGAGAGGCCGGCATCGAGCCCGGCGACAAAGGCACCGGCGGCGATCTGGAGAAAGAGGAGCGCGATCAGACCAATCGCAGCCCAGCCTATCCCAGGCGGCGCAGCCGCACCCTCGCGGCGCCCGACGCTCAGCGCCAGCCACGCCGTCCACGCGAAGATCACCGCCGCCAGAGTGAGATGCAGCGCCAGCCGGTATTGGCTCACATCGACGCGATCGACCAGTCCTGAGCGCACCATGTACCACCCAGCCGCGCCTTGTAGACCGCCCAGCAAGAACAGGCCAATGAGCCGCACGGTCAGCGGCCGATCGAGCCAGCCCTTCAGCCAGAAGAACAGGAACGGCCCGGCGACCGCCAAGCCGATGAACCGCCCGAGGAAGCGGTGCCCCCACTCCCACCAGAAGATTGGCTTGAACTCGGCGAGCGTCATGCCGTGGTTCACCCGCTGATATTCCGGGATCGCCTTGTATTTCTCGAAGGCCTCGGCCCAGTCGGCATCGGTGAGTGGCGGGATGGCGCCGAGGAGCGGCAGCCATTCGGTGATCGAGAGGCCGGAGTCCGTCAGCCGCGTCGCCGCCCCAACGACAGCCATGGCGAGCACGAGCGCCGCGACGATGAAGAGCCAGGCGCGGATGATCGTGTCCCGGCGGCGCACCGTCGTTTCGATTTCAATTGAGGTCATCGCGGCAGCTAGTCTGCCGGACCTCCGATAGGCAATGCGCCGGAAGGGCGCGGGGCCGGGGCATTGCGCCACCGCGCCAGAGGGCTTACCTGACGCGCATGACCCCAAGCACCCGAAAGCTCATCGGCAGCATCGTCCTCATCATTTTCGTGATCGTCTACATGCTGGTCGCGATGTCGGTGACGGCGAGCCTGCTCCCGGGCCGGCACTGGCTGCTGCAGGCCGCGGGCTACATCTTCGCCGGGCTCGTCTGGGTGCCGCTCGCCGGCGTCATCGTCACTTGGATGAGCCGGCCGCGGCAAGACGATACCAAAAATCAGGCGACCTGAAGCCGCTTGAAGCGGTTCCACACCGCGAACGGCGCACCCGTCAGGAACACGCGCAGATACCGCTCGTCCTGGTAGTCGCCGTTGAGCGAAACGCGCGGCAGCGCCGTCAGATGCTCGCCATGCTCGGCATAGATGAGGCCCTTGCGGGTGGTCACCGCGGTCCGGTAGCCCAGCTCCTTGGCGAGGCGGAACTCGCGCACGCCCGCCGCCTCGGCCGAGCCGTAGGGATAGGCCAGGTGCACCGGCCGTTTGCCGAGTTCGCGCGTCAGGCGCTCGGTGCCGAGTTCGATCTCCTGGCGCGCCTCGGCCTCGGTGAGCTTGGCCAGCGCATAGTGCTGGCGCGTGTGCGAGCCGATGGTGACGAGCGGATCGGAAGCTAATTTGCGGATCTCGTCCCAGGACATCGGTAGCGTCCGGCCGTGCTCGCGCCAGTCGATGCCGGCACTGCGGGCGAGATCGTGCACCACGGCCCGCGCCTCGCTCTCGGCGATCTGGCGCAGCCACCAGTAGATTTCCTCGAAGGCCGCGTCCTTGGCGATCGGTGTCGCGCACTCGAACTCGCGCACTACGCCGTCCATCTTGAGCTTCACCCGGTCGATTTTGTCGATGACCGACTGCAGCGTCAGCCACCACAGATCGCCGTCGCCGTCCGGAAAAGCGCTCGGCACATAGATGGCGAATGGCAGGTCGTACTTTTTGAAAATCGGATAGGCGTAGATGAGGTTGTCGCGATAGCCGTCGTCGAAGGTGAAACAGGCAAAGGGGCGCTCGAAGGCCCCCTCCGCCAGACGATAGTGGGCTTCGTCGAGCGAGACGATGTCGAAGCCGGAATCGAGGGCGACCTGAATGGATCGCTCGAGGAATTCCGGCGTGATCCTGAGAATGCGATTGGGCTCGAACGCGCGCTGCGGCTCCGGCGTCACGTGGTGCAGCATGAAGATGGCGCCGACACCCTGGGTCAGCGGCGCGATGACCCGATGACCACCCGTATAGAACAGGGTGGTGAGGCCGGCCTTGATCAGCTGTGTCGTTCGCCTGCTCATCCCAAAAACCGCTCTTTGCCTCTGACTCGAACCGAACTCACGGCGACTCGGGTTGTATTTCGCCCTTTGACTCAGTCTAGACCGCCTCGGCCCTACTCCCAATCCCATCGGTTGCCGTTGGTCAACCTTTTGCGATCAGACTACGGACGGGACTGGCGCTTTCAGGCATAGGCCCCGCAGGCTGATTGCATGCTGGTGGCCTGCTCCGTGCAAGCTACGTGCAATCCTGAATTCCGGGGCATCTCCGGTGCCAGTTGAGGTTAACGTCGGGGGTCTGTGGTGTTTGCGCCGAGCCAGAGCCGTATTGCCGTATACGGCTCCGTCCAGGAGGCGGAGGCGGCGTGGCGCGCACTCGAGCCGAATGCCGTCGCCACCGCCTTTCAATCCTATCGCTGGCAGGAGTCCTGGTCGCGAACCGCCGGCGCGGTACGTGGCGAGCGGCCGGTCATCGTGGTGGTCCACGACAAGGGCGGCACGCCGCAGATGCTGCTGCCCTTCGCATCGATGACCTTCCAAGGCGCCACAGTGCTCGGCTGGCAGGGGCAGGACCACGCGACCTACGCCATGGGCCTCTATGCACCAGGAGTGGCCGAGCGAGTTGGCGCGGATACTCTCTCTACGCTCATCGAGTCCATTCGCGGTCGCGTCCCGGAAGTCTCAGCACTCCGCCTGACGAGCCAGCCGGCCGTCTGGCGGGGCGTAGCCAATCCCTTCGCTCTGCTCGGCGCCCAGGAAGGGGCGAGCCGCAGCTATCAGCTCAACCTCGAAGCCGATTTCGAGGCGCAGATGCACGCTCGCCTCAAGAAGGACACCCGCGGCAAGCTCCGCCGCGCCAGCAGTGCCCTTGCTACTTCGCACGGCTATTCGGCTGACCGCGCCGGGACAGAGGCCGAGCGCCTCGCCCTCCTCGAGAGCTTCTTCGCCCAGAAGGCCCGCCAGCTCGCCGAACGCGGTATCCCGAACCCGTTCGAGAAACCCGGGATCGCCGCCTTCTATCGCGACCTCGCGAGGAGCGTCCCTGGGAGCGTGCCGCTCCTCGACTGTCATTCCTTATCGGTCGACGGCGCGGTGCTCGCTACCGCGACAAGCATTGATTTCCAGGATCAACGCCATCTCCTGACGCTTTCGCTCGGAGCGGGCGATCCAGCCCTGCTCAAGCACTCGCCGGGCCTCGTGCTGATACGCCATCTAATGGCGACGGCTACCAAGGACGGCACGGCGATTTACGATTTCGGCGCTGGCGATGGTCAGCATAAGTCGATCTGGCATCCCGAGGCGGTGGAGCTTTTCGAGACGCACCTGCCGCTGAGCCTCAGGGGCTATGCGGTCAGCCTCGCGGCTGCCAGCGGCTCGGCGGTCAAGCGGATGATCAAGAACAACCAGACGCTCTGGCAGGCGGCCCAGTCGGCGCGGCGGCTGCTGCGGGCGTCGCGCGGGTAGCTACTCCGCCGCCGGTGGCTGCGGCCTGGCGGAAGCGGATCGCGGTCGCAGGGCCTGTGCGCTTGCCGGGCGATAGCGCATGACCTCGACGCCCGCTTCGCTCAACAGGCGATGCGCCGGACTTTGCCCCTCGCCAATGCCGATCTCGATCGCTGTATCCATCGCGGCGCCAAGAACTCCAGCGAGCAGCTTGAGGCGTGTGGGCGAAACCACGACAAGCACCTGATCGTAGCTCTCCGACAGCAGCTCGAGCAACAACAGGAACTGGTCTCGCGCTTCAACCGCAACGGCCGCGCGTGCGGGCGCGCCTGCCGGAACGAGGCCGATGCCCGACTCCGTATCGCTTGCCAGCACATCCTCGAGGCGCGCCTCCCCGGCGATGACCTCGCGTAGGCCAGGCCCGGCAGCGATGCCGGCACTGCCCGCAAGGCCGATGCCGTCCACGCCCGCGTCGACGATGACGACGCTGCGGCCCGCCTTGGCGAGGCCGCGCGCGATCTTCAGAGCGGTGCCAGGCAGGTCGCCGCGCCCGCCCGCCGAAGTCACCAGGGTCCGCTGCCCCGGCGTGGCACTCGCTCGCCGGTTGAGCTTCTGGGCGATGACGCCGAGGCTCATTTCCTCGGGCAGCGTCTCGTGTTGTTCGACGGTGGCCGCACGGCGGCCCGCATCGACGTAGCTGGGCGGGACCACCTCATCGTCAGGAGGCCTCGCGCGATCCATTCTGCGATGAGCTCCTCGCGCCGCCCGCATCAGCTCGCGCGTGATGACGAGGCCGAGACCGGCGAGCAGCATGCCGACCATGGCGAGCAGCGTGCTCGGAATTTTCTTGGGGAAGTCGGGAATGCTGGAAGGCTGTGCCTGGGCGATGAGCCGTGCGTAGGCCGGCACCGCGCGCTGATCCCGGGTGCTCGCTTCGTTGAAGCGGTCGAGATAGGCCTCGAACAGCTCGCGCTTCGATTTGGCCGCCCGCTCGAGACCGGCGAGCTTGGCCTGGCTCTCACTCGACTGCTCGGCCTTGTCGGTCAGCTCCTGCATGTTCGCCGCGACGGCAGCCTCGCGGCTCCGGGCTATCTCGGCCTCGTTCTCGAGGCTCTTCACGACCTTCAAGGCCTCGCGGCGCAGCTCCGACTTGATCTTGGCGAGCTTGCTCGACGCCTGGAGCATGCGCGGATGCTTGGCGAGCAACGTCGCCGAAAGCTCGGCCACCTCCCGTTCGGCGGCGACCCTCTGCTCCATGAGCCGCTGGATGATCGGCGATCGCAGGATGTCGGGCGAGGCATCAATGTCGCCCGAAGCGAGCATGACCCGCACCTCCCTCGCGCGAGTCTCGGCCTCCGAGCGCTGGGCCCTGGTGGCGGACAACTGCGTGTTGAGCTCGGAGAGCTGCTGGGTGTTGAGCGTGACGTTGTTCTGCCCGGCGAGCTGCCCGGATTGGGCGCGATACTTCTCGAGCGCGGCATCCGCCGTCTCGGCATCCACTTTCAGCTCGTCGATCCGGCTGCCGATCCAGTCCGTCGCATCGCTGTCGCGGCGGAGCTGCTGGAGGCGATTGCTCTCGATATAGGCATTGGCCACCGCATTGGCGATGTCGGCGGCGAGCTTGGGGTCGGTCGAGGTGAACTCAATGGCGATGACGTGGGATTTGGCGACCGGATAGACGACGAGGCTCTTGCGGAACGCATTGAAGACGCGCTCGCGCTCAGGCGACTTGCGGTCGGCATCGGCCAAGCCCAGAAGCCTGAGAACGCCCGTGATCGGGCCCGCGCCACGCAGTGCCGAGTTAAGCTCCGGCCGTTTCTCGAGCTGCAAATCCGTGATTATGCGCTGGAGCGCATCGGCCGACTGGACCACTTCGACCTGGCTCGAGATCTCGTCCTGATCGATCTTGAGGGACTCAGCCGTTGGCTGCAGCTCGGCGCGCGGGCGCGAATAGATCGAGGCGTCGCGCGACAGGATGATCTGGGCCGAGGAACGGTACTGCGGCGCCATCGAGGACAGCACCAGCCACGCGGCCGCGCCCGCGATCGCCATGGCAATGAGCAGGCGAAGCCCGTTGCGCTTCACCGCCTGCCACAACGCGGCAATGTCGATATCGTCGGGTGAGGCCTGCACGCCCTTACGCTCCGGAAGCGGACGGATTTTCCTGTGATCTCGCTGCCCGCGCGTTTCATTACGCAACAGCGAGGTAAGCAAAACATTAACGTCGACGCTGTCCTGCACCGGACCCGCACAGCCGTAAGAGAGTTGTTAACCGGACCCGCCGTATGCTCGCGACAGTTGTGTTCTCTTGTTCGAGGAAGTCGCGTTATGGTTCCGCGTATTGTTCTGGCCGCCCTCGTGGGCGCGCTTCTCCTGTCCGGCTGCGCCTCCAAGCGCGCGGTCCGCATCGAATCCTCCATGGCTCCCGCGCCTGCCGCCGAGCCGGCCTCCGTTCCGGCCGACGATCCGCTATTGCCGCAAGACCCGATGTCGGATGAGCCCGCGACACCGATGTCCACCGACATCGTCGATGAGCCGCAGACCGAAGAGTATATTCAGCTCAGCTCCGCGCCGATGGCCGTCGAAGCGGCCCCCGATGACGAGCAAACTTATCTGCTCGACGCCGGCGACCGCGTCCGCGTCTTCGTCTATGGCCAGCCGAACCTGACCCGCACCTATCCGATCGACGGCGCGGGTTTCATCTCCATGCCACTCATCGGCTCGGTGAAGGCGCGCGGGCTCACCACATATGACTTAGGCGCCAGCATCACTTCGCTGCTCGGCATCGACTATGTCCGCGATCCGCAGGTCGCCGTGGAAGTCGTGAACTACCGGCCGGTCTTCGTGATCGGCGAGGTGCGGAACGCAGGCCAGTTCGCCTTCCAGCCCGGCATGACGGTCGAAACCGCCGTGGCGGTTGCTGGCGGCTACGGCCCGCGTGCCGATCAGCGCGGTTTCGTGATCACCCGCACGATCGAGGGCGCGCCGGCCGAGATCGAGGCCTCGCCCTTCGAGCGCGTGCGTCCCGGCGACACGATCCGCGTCACCGAGCGCTTCTTCTGAGTAGCATTGTCCCGTGTCCCAGCCGCTTCGCATTCTGCAGTGTCTGCGCGCGCCTGTCGGCGGCCTGTTCCGCCATGTCCTCGATCTCGCCGAGGAGCAAGCCGCACGCGGCCATGCCGTCGGGATCCTCGCCGATAGCCGCGCGAGCGATGCGCTGACGACGGCGAAGCTCGAGGCGATCCGCCCAAAGCTCGCGCTCGGCCTGCATCTGACGCCCATGAGCCGCAATCCCGGCGCGGGCGATATCCTCGCCGCACGCACCGTCGCCGGCATCGCCGGGCGGCTGGATCTCGATGTGTTGCATGGCCATGGCGCTAAGGGCGGGCTCTATGCGCGGCTGGCGACGGCACGCCTTCGCGCCTCGGGCCAACGACTGGTTTGCCTCTACACGCCCCATGGCGGCGTTCTCCACTTCGATCCAAAAAGTGCCAAGGGCCGCGTCCTCCTCGGCACCGAGCGTGCGCTCGGCCGGCTGACGCACGGCATCGTGTTCGAGAGCGCTTTCTCCGAAGCCGCCTATCGAGCGAAGGTCGCGGAGCCTCGCTGCGCTGTCCGCGTCGTGCCGAACGGGTTGAGGCCCGCCGAGTTCGAGCCTGTCGTCCCCGCGCCGGACGCTGCCGACCTCGTCTTCGTCGGCGAGCTGCGGCATCTGAAAGGCGTCGATGTCCTGCTGGAAGCGATCGCCGGCATCAAATCGCCCCGGCCCTCGACCTTGACAATCGTCGGCGCGGGCCCTGACGCTCGAGCGTTCAAGGCGCTGGCCGAGCAGCTGGGCCTTGGTGCGCGGGTAAAGTTCCTCGGCGCCCGGCCGGCGCGCGAAGCGTTCCAGCTCGGCCGCCTGCTCGTTATGCCCTCACGGGCAGAGAGCTTCCCCTACATCGTACTCGAGGCGGCGGCAGCTGGCCTGCCGATGATCGCCACGAAAGTCGGCGGCATTCCGGAGATTTTCGGCACGCTCTCACCGCGCCTCGTGCCGCCGGGGGACGTGCAATCGCTCCGTTCCCGGATCGAGGCATTTCTTAAGACTCCGGACGAATTCCGGAGCGAGGCGGCAACGCTGCGCGAGAATGTCGCCAAGCGCTTCACGGTCGCAGGCATGACGGAAGCCATTCTGGCCTTCTACCGCGACTGCCTCGACGAGAAGGCCAGCGCTGCTTGGGGTCAGACCCTGCGGGTCTGACCCACGGCTCGCCGTGCGGCGTGACGTCCCAATCCTTAATGCGCCCCATGGCACGGTTTCTGCTTTGATAGTGTTCGAGCGAGCTTTACAGCCCCCGAGCATGACATGTCCGATACCGCACTGCCCTTGCCTGTCGCCGCCTTCGATGCGAGTGCCATTGCGGCTCGCCTCACTCCGATCTCGCCCGAAATCCTCTCCGGCGCGGTTCGTCTCATCGAGTTGCTCCTGGTCGCCGCCATCGGTTTCGCCGCTTTCGCGCTCTATGTCGACGAGGCGGGACAGAAGTATCTCTGGCAATATCTGACAGCGATCGCCGCAGGCAGCATCGGCCTGTCGATCGTGCTTACCCTCGTCCGGCTCTACCGGCCGCAGTCCTTCTCCACCATCTGGCGCCAGCTCGCCCGGCTCTGGCTCGCCTGGACCGTGGTTGTCGAGCTGCTGGTCTCGATCGCCTTCCTGCTCAAGATGGGCCCCGACTTCTCGCGTGGCTGGCTGCTCATCTGGTATCTCGCCGCCGGAGCCGCTCTGCTCACGTTCCGTCTCGGCCTCGCCTATGTGGTCCGGGGTTGGCACAAGGCCGGCCGCCTGCAGCGGCGCGCCGTCATCGTCGGGGGCGGTCAATCCGCCACCGCCCTCATCCGGGCGCTCGCCGCCGAGCCCGAGAACGATGTCCGCATTTGCGGCATCTTCGATGACCGCGGGGCCGATCGGGTCGGCGCGGACTCCGGTGGAATCCCGCTGCTGGGCGACTTGGACGAGCTCATCGCCTTCGGCCGCAAGAACTCGCGTCGACCTCCTCATCGTCTCGCTGCCGCTCTATGCCGAGAGCCGGCTACTGCAGGTCTTCAAGAAGCTGTGGGTGCTCCCGGTCGACATCCGCCTGTCGGCCCACACAGCCAAGCTCCGCTTCCGCCCACGCGCCTATTCCTACATCGGCGGCGTGCCCTTCATCGATGTCTCCGACCGGCCGATCGCCGATTGGGATCAGTTGCAAAAATGGCTGTTCGACAAGGTGATCGGCGCGCTCGCCTTGATCGCGCTCGTCCCCGTCATGGCGTTGGTGGCGCTCGCCATCAAGCTCGACAGCAAGGGCCCCGTGCTGTTCCGCCAGAAGCGCTACGGCTTCAACAACGAGCTGGTGGAAGTCTTCAAGTTCCGCTCGATGTATGCCGAGCAGTCGGATGCAAATGCAGTGAAGCTCGTGACCAAGGGCGATCCACGCGTCACGCCCGTCGGCCGCTTCATCCGCAAGACCAGCCTCGACGAGCTGCCGCAACTCTTCAACGTCATCATGGGCTCACTCTCGCTCGTCGGCCCGCGCCCGCATGCGCTTCAGGCCAAGGCCGACAACGAGCTCTACCAGGACGTGGTCGATGGCTATTTCGCACGCCACAAAGTCAAACCGGGTCTCACCGGCTGGGCGCAGGTCAACGGCTGGCGCGGCGAGACCGACACGCGAGAGAAAATCCAGAAGCGCGTCGAGCACGACCTCTACTACATCGAGAACTGGAGCGTGTTCCTCGATCTTTACATTCTGGTCATGACGCCGTTTGCACTTTTTAAAGCAGAGAACGCCTATTAGTGGTGCTCGCTCGCGGGCGGCGGGGTTTGTCACGTGCCTGGTATCGCGTTCACGATAGCCCCACCGCCGGCGGCGCTTGCCACCAAGAGCGCCGTGCATCGCATGGCGCTGCTGCTCGTCTGGCTGACGGTGGCACTCTCAGCCGTCGTCTTCTCCGAGCCCACGCCCTTCGAGCTTCTGATGATGGGGCTCATCATTCTCCTGCCCGCCATTGGCCTGGCGCAGATGACGCCAGCGCTGATCCTGATGCTCGGCCTGTGGTTCATTGTCGGCGCCGGCGGATTTATCGCCTCCATTGCCGCCTACGACATCCGCCGCTCGGCGCTGCACGCCTTCATCACGCTATTTCTTTGTGTGGCCTCGATCGTGCTGGCCGCCTTCGTCCGGCAGAACCCGTTCGGCCATGCCCGGCTGATGCTGAACGCCTATCTGGTGGCCGGTGTCATCGCCACGACCGCCGCGCTCATCGGTTATTTCGACCTCGTGCCCTCGATGACCGAGACGCTGACGCTGTTCGGCCGCGCACGCGGCACCTTCAAGGATCCGAATGTCTTCGGCGCGTTCCTGGCGCCAGCCATCGTCTTCGCCATGCTGATCTGGCTCGACCGGCCGGGCCTCGGCTCCATCATCGCCTTGGGGGTCGCCGGTCTCATCACCCTGGGCGCCCTCCTCTCCTTTTCGCGCGGCGCCTGGTTCAATGTCGCTGTCAGCCTCCTCGTCTTCGGATATTTGAGTTTCGTCACGGCGCAGAAGACGAAGCGCCAGCTCCGCCTGTTCCTGCTTGGCGTCTTCGGGATCATTGGCGCGGCCGGCATCGTCGGGGCCGCCCTCCAGCTCGAGGCCGTGCAGGCGCTGATGGCCGAGCGCGCCTCGCTCAGTCAGGATTACGACGTCGGCCCGGAAGGGCGCTTCGCCGGCCAGGAGAAGGCCAAGGGCCTCATCCTCGAACATCCGCTCGGCATCGGCGCGCTCGAATTCGGCGCCCACTACCACCACGAGGACGTGCACAATGTGTATCTCAGCATGTTCCTCAATGCCGGGTGGCTCGGTGGTGCCGTCTATGCGCTGGCTGTCGCGATCACCATGGCGTTCGGCTTGTCGGCGGTGTTCCTCCGCGTGCCCTATCAGAGCCTGTTGATCGCGAGCTACGCCGCGCTGACCGGCCAAGTTCTCGAAGGTTTCATCGTCGACACCGACCACTGGCGGCATTTCTTCCTGCTGATGGGTTTGGTGTGGGGCCTGGGGCTCGCGGCCTATCGCGATACGGCGGCGAGGGATCGGTACTGAAAGGCTGCATCGCGTCACGGCCGCCGGTTTTGACGCTCCAGAACATATTCGACCTCACCTTGCTCGGCGCCGGGCAAGGGATCGGCCCACGCCACAAAGTGCGTTTGGGTATGCCGCATGCCCAGTTTCTCCATCACCCGCCTGGAGCCCGTGTTGACGGCCATGGTCAGAGCTTTGATACGGACGACGCCGAGCCGCTCGAAAGCGTCGGCGATGACGGCCCCGGCGGCCTCGGTGGCATAACCCCGACTCCAATGGGTACGGAAAAACCTGTAGCCGATCTCGGCGGTCTCGCCGTCGAGAAATAGCCCCACCCAGCCCGCCACAGCCCCATCCTCGCGCACGACGACGGCCCGGACCTCCGGTTCGCCACCTCGCGGCATCAGGTAGGGACTTGAATCTGGATCGACCGGCTCGAGCGGCGTGGGCAGCCCGCCGTTCAAGTGCAGCATGACCTCCGGATCCTGCTCCATCCGGTGCATGTCGTCGCGATCGGCGCGTTGCAGCGGCCGCAGGCAGAGCCGAGGTGTCAGGATCTCAGTGTTCAGCACGGCATCACCCTCGCGCCGACGCGGGCCAGTTGGCGCGCCCTCACGCCGGCTGGGTCGCCGCGCGGCGCTTTTCCATACCCGCGATGATCCAGATCGCCGCCTCGTAGAGCAGATAGGTCGGCACCATCAGCGCGCCCATGCTGAAGGGATCGGGCGGGGTGACGACGGCGGCGAGAACGGCGATGCCGAGCACCGCCCAGCGCCGCTTCGAGCGCAGCCCCGCGGCCGTGACGATGCCCATGCGGCCGAGCAGCGTCAGCACGACCGGCAACTGGAAGCTGACCCCGAAAGCGAGGATCAGCCACATGATGAGGCCTAGATACTCGCTGACGCGCGCCTGCAGCTGAATGTGCACGTCGCCATCGAGTTGCTGCATCGACAGGAAGAAGCTCATGGCGAAGGGCATGATGACGAAATAGACGAACAGCGCGCCGACGATGAAGAGCAGCGGCGTGGCGATGAGATAGGGCAGAAAAAGACCGCGCTCGTGGCGGTAGAGGCCGGGCGCCACGAACAGGTAGAGCTGGGAGGCCAGCACCGGAAAGGTCAGGAAGATCGCGCCGAACAGCGCGAGCTTCATCTGCGTGAACAGGAACTCCTGCGGCGCGGTGAAGATCATCTCGATCGGCTGATCGGTGCCGGCGGCGATCTTGTAGGGCCAGACCAGGATGTTGTAGATCGGCTGCGCGAAGGCGAAGCAGACGATGAAGCCGACGGCGATGGCAACCACCGCATAGAACAGCCGCTGCCGCAGCTCGATCAGGTGATCGAGCAACGGGGCTTTCGAGGCTTCGATCTCAGCCAGGTCCTCGGGCGAGGGGCCCTTCAGGATGGACTCGTCGACCTTGGCGGGGGGCTTCGTCTCGACCTTCGCCGGTGTCTGCTGCTGCTCGGACATGGGCTAAGATCCGCTCTCGTCGCCGGTAGCCTTCTTCCAGGCTTCCGCCGCGCGCTGGGCGACCGATGGCTTCTCGGGCTCGGATGCCACTGTCACGGCCGCAGCTTCGATCGGAGCGGCAGTGGACGTAGCGCCGTTCACCGCGACCGCCGGTTTCTCATCGACGGATTTGTTGATGTCCTTGACCACGGTGTCGGCTTGCGTCACGGCCTTTTTCAGCTCGTGCACGGGATTGACCTGGTTGATGGCCGATTTGGTGTCCTTGACCATCTGCTGGACGCCATCGAGCTCGGCTTCCTTCATGGCCTGGTCGAACTGCGAGCGGAACTCACCCGCGACTTTGCGCATCTTTCCGGCATAGCGCCCCATGGTGCGCAGCATTCCCGGCAGCTCTTTGGGTCCGACCACCAGCACCGCGATGATCGCGATGATGAGCAGCTCGGTCCAATCCATGTTGAACATGAGGGTCGCCGATCAATGCATGCCGAGGCGCTTAGCGCGCGCCCGGCCGGGCCAGAAGCGAGATCCGCTCGCGCGGTCTCAAGCCTTCTCGTTGCGGACAGGCTCACCCGACACGGTGCGGTCGGCGCCCTTCTCGATCGCCTTGGCGCTGTCCACCGGCTCGTCGTCGGCGAGCCCCTTCTTGAAGCTCTTGATGCCCTTGGCGACGTCACCCATGACGCCGGAGATGCGCCCGGCGCCGAACACCAAAACGACGATCGCCAGCAGAATGATCAGATGCCACGTGCTGAGACCCATCATAGCGACTCCTTGAACCGTTCAGAAAGCGCGGCCATAAGCCGGCTCTACACAACCATTTGCCACTCCTGTCGCACACCGACGCTGAACAAGTGCTGACACTCGTCCAGCCCAGCTCCCAGCGAGCAGCGCCATTCGCGGAAACTATCGCAGAAACACCCCCCTGCCGCAAGGAATGGGCGCGCGATGGGCGGCTGTCCTTAACTCTCTGCCGTTAAACAGAATTCTTGCCGCCCGCCGGGAACACCAGAACGGTTGTGGCGTCAACTTTAAGGCCGATCTCCGCGCCCGGCGCGGGCGCCTCATGGCCCGCCACTTTGACCGCCAGCGGCTGGTCGAGGCCTTCGACGGCCAGATGCATGGCGACCCACTCGCCGAGGAACCGCCTCTCGATCACGCGCGCCGCGACGCCCTTGCCTGACGGTAGCAGCGTGATCGCCCGCTGCCGGATGCACAGCACGGCCTCGGTGCCATCACTCAATCCCGGCGCGCCAATACGGCCGAACGGTGTCTCGACCGCGCCACCTCTGACGCGCGCCCTCAACTCCGCGATCTCAGAGAACAGCCGCGCCACGAACAGATCCTTGGGCGACTGGTACAGCGTTTCCGCATTGCCCGCTTGCAGGATGCGCCCCGCCTTCATGACGACGATGCGCTCCGACAAGCGCATTGCCTCCTCTGGATCATGGGTGACGATCGCCGTGGTCGCTCGCGTCTCGCGCAGGATGGAGAGCGTCTCCTCCTGCATCGAGGCCCTAAGATCGACGTCGAGACCGGAGAAAGGTTCATCCATCAGCAGCACGCCGGGCCTGGGCGCGATCGCGCGCGCCAGCGCCACGCGCTGCTGCTCACCGCCCGACAGGCGCGCCGGAAACTCGGTGGCGAGATGCGCAAGCCCGACGCGCTCCAGGCCCGTCATGGCGATGCGTTTGGCCTCGGATTTAGGCAGCGACTTCAGCCCGAAGGCCACGTTCTGCAACAGCGTGAGATGCGGGAAGAGCGCGAAATCCTGGAACATCAGGCCGATGTTGCGCCTTTCCGGCGGCACGAAACGCTCGGGGCCCGCGACCTCAAGCCCATCGAGCAGAACACGCCCAAGGGAGGGCTTCTCGATACCGGCGGCGATGCGGAGCAAGGTCGTCTTGCCGCATCCCGATGGCCCGAGAAGTGCGACGACCTCGCTCGGCCGGATGGTGAGCGAAATACTGTCGAGCGCGAGCGATGTGTCGTAGCGGCGGCTGACGTTCTCGAGCGCGAGCTCGGCTGGAATGGTGGCCGCTGCTTTGCCGCGCCCGGCTCCGACGCCCGAGCCGATCGGCCATGCCGCTTTTGGTTGAGCTTTGTCCGCGACGCCCTGCACCCGCTCATCTCCTCGGCGCCTAGTGGCCCGTCGCGCCTAAATCGCATCATGGCCGCGAGCGCTTTCGATTTAGACGCGACATAAGGGCCACTAGCAATATCATTGGCTTAGTGTGGCGTTCAACGCGCCTTAGTTGACACGAACCTAGCCGCAGTACTGGTCAACTAAGGCGCGACGCCACACTAGCCGCCCTACTCGCGGGATGCGCGCTCGTCCGTCTCCTCGCCGTCGCCCTCGTCCTCCTCCTCGCCCGCCTCGAGCGGCAGCTCGTCGGGCTGGAGATCGGCCAGGAGCTGCGGATCGGGCACGCTGAAGCCCGCCGGCAGCTGGCCATCGAGGAGGCCGAGACCCTTCAATTCGGAAAGACCCGGCAGGTCGGCGATGCTATCGAAGCCGAACTGTTCGAGGAAGCGATCGGTGGTGCCATAGGTAATGGGGCGGCCCGGCGCGCGGCGGCGGCCGCGAAGGCGCACCCAACCGGTTTCGAGCAGCACGTCGAGCGTGCCTTTGGAAATGACGACGCCGCGGATCTCCTCGATCTCGGCCCGTGTCACCGGCTGGTGATAGGCGATGATGGCAAGCGTCTCGAGGGCCGCCTTGGAGAGCCGGCGCTCCTCTTGGCTCTGACGCTCCAGCAGAAAGGCAAGATCGGCCGCCGTCCTGAAGGCCCACTTGCCGGCCACCCGCACGAGATTGACGCCGCGCGGCTGATAGCGCTCCTGAAGAATGACGAGCAAGGCGGCCACATCCTCGCCGGCGGGAAGCTGGGCGGCGAGCGTCTTGACGTCGAGCGGCTCGGTCGCGGCGAACAGCAAGGCTTCGACAATGCGCAGCTTCTCTTCGGGACCAGCGACGACTTGCCGGTCCTCGATAGCCTCGGCCGGCGCCTGCTCGTCCTCGGTTTGAGACTCGATCATCGGGGGCCGGATCTTCTCGCGGCGCGCATCGTCGCGGCGCTCTCTCTCGTGCTCGCTCATGGACTACCGGTCTCCCCGCCGCTCGATAGAGGGTCGCGACGCCGCATCAGGATCGGTCCAAAGGCCTCGCTCTGGCTGAGCTCGATATGGCCCTCGCGTGTCATCTCGAGCACGGCGCCGAAGGAGCTGGCAAGCGCGGTGCGGCGCAGTTCCGGCGCCACCGCATAGCGCATCAGGAACTCGTCAAGCGCGCCCCACTCCTTGACGGAACCGATCAGCCGCTCGAGGCGTAGTCGCGCCTCCTTGATCGACCAGACGAAACGCTGCTTGATGGTGACCTTGGCGGGAGCAGCGCGGCGGCGCTGATCGCAATAGGCCTTGAGCAGATCGTAGACGGTCGCCGTGTAGGTGCTCTCGCGGATGACCTTCACACCCTCCGGCATGCCGCGGCTGAAGAAGTCGCGGCCAAGGCGAGGTTTCGCCATCAGCTGCGATACCGCCTGCCGCATGGCTTCGAGGCGGCGCAGGCGATGCGAGAGCATCAATGCCAGCTCCTCGCCGGTCGGCTCGTCGGTCGCCTGCTCGTCCTTCGGCAGCAGCAGCTTCGACTTGAGATAGGCGAGCCAGGCCGCCATGACGAGATAGTCGGCGGCGAGCTCGAGCCGCAGCTTGTCCGCTTCCTCGATGAAGACGAGATACTGCTTGGCCAGCGCCAGCATGGAGATCTGCGAGAGGTCGACTTTCTGGGTGCGGGCGAGCGCCAGCAACAAGTCGAGCGGCCCCTCGAAGCCCGCGACATCGACCACCAGCGCCTCGCTCGGCGCGGGCGAAAAATCGAACTCGAGCGCGGTCGGGAAATCGGCACTCTGCGGCCCGCGCTCGCTCGGCTGTGCAGTGGACATGAGTGGCGGGCCAGATCGTTGATTCGACGGGATATCCTAGCGCATCTGCAGGCTTCAAGCCGTGGCCGTCAAGGTGACGCCTAGGGCATTGATCTCGTCCAGATAGGCCAGCGCCTGCGTCGCATCGAAGGCGGAGGCAGGCTTGCGGCGTTTCAATGCGGAGAGATAGCGGCGCTCGGCATCCCCCTCCAGCTCGGGCACGTTGGCGGCGACTTCTCGCATTTCCTCCAGGTTGCCGTTGCAATGGAGGACCACGTCGCAGCCAGCGGCGATGGCCCGGCGCGCCTTGTCGCCGGTCGAGCCCCTGAGCGCCTTCATCGAGAGGTCGTCGCACATCAGCAGGCCGTCGAACCCGATATTGCCGCGGATGACGCTGGCGACGACGAAGGGGGAGGTCGAGGCGCATTCGTGCTCGTCGAGGGCCGTCACCAGAACGTGGCCGGTCATGCCCAGCGGCATGTCGTTGAGGGCGCGGAAGGTCGCGAAATCGGTCTCTTTCAGGATGTCGAACCCGTCCTCGATAACCGGCAGCGCCAGATGGCTGTCCTGGTTCGCGCGGCCATGGCCCGGCATGTGCTTGATGACCGGCAACAGACCGCCGGCCAGCGTCCCCTCGCAGACCGCGCGGCCAAGCGCCACTACCCGCTCGACATCGCCGCCATAGGCACGGTCGCCGATCACTTGATGGGAACCTGGCACCGGCAGATCGAGCACGGGAACGCAGTTGACGGTGAACCCCAGCGCCGCGAGATCGCGCGCGGCGAGCTGGCTCACCGCCTTGGCGGCCGCGATGGCCTCCTTGGGGTCGGAGGCATAGCGCAGCCCAAAGGCGGCGCCCGAGGGTAGCTGCCGCCAAGTCGGAGGTTTCAGGCGCTGGACGCGCCCGCCCTCCTGATCGACGAGCACCAGCAGCTCGTCGCGCCCGATCGCGTCCTGGACCTTGGCGATGAGCGCCTTGACCTGCTCGGGCGTCCGGATGTTGCGGGCGAAGAGGATGAATCCCGCCGGCCGCTCGTCCTGGAAGAACCGCCACTCGTCATCGGTCAGCGTTTCCCCGGCGCAGCCGGAGACGAAGGCCTTGAGCATGGTCATGGAGGTTTCACCGGCTCGGGATCAGACTCTGCGGGTCTGTCCCCTACAAACCCAGGATACGCGATAGGGTCAGACCCGCGGGGTCTGACCCTTGGAAGATGTCCGCCCGCTCAGAACTGCTTGATGAAGCAATCCTGGCCGGCGGCCTTGAGCTTGCTGCAGAGCGCCGAGGCCGCCTTTTTGGAGGTCGGCGGGCCGATCAGTATGCGATAGCCCTTCTCGGACTTCTGGATATCTGGCTGGCTCGCGGCCAGGATTTCGCCGTGGCGCTGCTGCATGTCGGCGAACTTGCCCAACGCATCGGCGGAGGACGGCGATAGACCGGCCTGTACCATATATTTGCCGCTGGTGCCGCTCGACTGTGCGGTGGCTTCCGGCGCGGGTGCTGCTCCCCCCTGATCGGCATTGGCCAGCGCGGCGACCTGCTCTTCGGCCGTCAGCGCCTTCTTCTTTTTCTTCTTCGGCGCCTGAGTTGTGAGCGCTTCGCCATCGAGCGCGGGCGCGGCTTCTTCAGGTGCGAGTGCTGGGTCAACGGCCTCTTCGACCTGGCCGCCCTCGTCCGATCCGCCGAGATCGCCGGCCCCGAGGTCGGCCGTGTTGATCTTTCCGTCCGTGCCAACCTTCAACACCTGGACCTTGCGCGGCTTGGGTTGAACTTCGCCGTTCGTCGCCTCTACGGTGCCCGCAGGCTCGTCACCGGTCACGGTGGCCGTCTCGTCGCCGCTTGCGGGAGATTCCTCAGGGAAGCTCAAACCGAGCGGCTGCGTATCGACAACATCTGACTCGCCTTCCTTCGGCACGTCGACGCTCTCGGCAGACTTGCCCAGCGTCACGGTGGAGGACCCTTCGGTCGATTTGCCTTCGCCCTCCTTCAACCGGTCGTAGATCGATTTGTCGCCCTCTGTGCCGGCGGTCTCCTCGGGAACCGTCTTGGTCGGGTCCTCGTCGGCCGCCAGCAGCGGCGGCTCGCCGCTCGTGGAGGCAAAGCTCGACTTGCTCGTCATCTTGTAGACGAAGCCCAAGCCACCACCAATCAGCACGGCGGCAACGAAGGCGCCCGCCACCACGAGCCCGCGACGGCTGCGGGTTGGCGGCGGGGGTGCCACGCCCACATCGGCCTCGGCATACTCGCCATTGGCGAGAATCTGGTCATCGCCCTGGTAGTTCGGATCGCCGTAGCCCTGCTGGTAGTCCTGAGGATACTGCTCGTGGCCCTGCTGGGGGTGATAGCCGTGCTGGCCCTGCGGGTGATGACCCTGCTGCGGCTCGGCGTAACCCTGGGCGTACTGATCGTAGCCCTGCTGATAGCCGCCCGCATTGGGATCGGCATAGCCGTCCTGGGCATGGCCTGCTTGCGGGTCGGCATAGCCGTAGCCCTGATCCTGCTGCTGGGCATAGCCACCCTGCTGCTGATCGTGCCCATAGCCCTGCTGGGCGCTACGGGGATCGTAGGTTTGCTGTGCAGGCTGTGCGGCGGCGCGCGGGCGCGTGCCGAAAGCCGGACGTGCATTCTGCTGCGCCCAGGCCTCCTCTTGGGGGTCTTGATACCCCTGATCCCAATTCGAAGCCTGAACTTGCGGCGCCGGCTCGTAGCCATAGCCCGCCTGGGCCTGGCGTGGGTCAGCGCGACCGGTGCGCGGCGCAGCGGGGGCCGCGGCACGCGCGGGTGGGGCCGGTGGCTCGCTCACATAGCGGTCGAATTGGGGAGCGTAGCTGGTGCCGGCGCGGCGCCCCTGCGTCGGCGGATCGGCGGAAAGCGTCGGCTGGGCGCGGCGATCGGCGATGTCCTGGTCGTCGTAGGGACGGCGCGCCCGGCGACCTTGCGTGTAATCCTCAGACCGTGCCATCGAGCTGATCCCTTCGCTCTCAATCTATACGTCGACCGAATTGAAGTCTACCTCATCTCCCCGGGCGCTTGAACGCCGAGGATCGCCAGTCCACTGGCGAGAACCTGAGCCGTGGCGGCGACCATGGCCATCCTCGCCTCGGTCAGGGACCGGTCGTGCTCCCGTATGAACCGTAAATGTGGCGAGTTTTTGCCGCGGTTCCACTGAGCATGGAATTCGGAAGCTAAATCATAGAGATAGAACGAAATCCGGTGTGGCTCGTGGGCCACGGCGGCCTGCTCGACGAGTCGCGGAAACGCGCCCAGCCGGCGGATGAGCGCGGTCTCGCCCTCGTCGGTCAACCGTTCGATGGGTGCATTCGCCATGCCTTTGTCCTGCGGCACGAGGTCCGGGAAGGCCTCCACGGCGTTGCGGAAGATGGAGTGCGCCCGGGCATGGGCGTATTGAACATAAAACACCGGGTTCTCCCGCGACTTCTCCGTCACCTTGGCGAAATCGAAATCGAGCGGCGCCTCGTTCTTGCGATAGAGCATCATGAAGCGAACGGCGTCGGAGCCCACCTCCTCGACCAAATCGCTCAAGGCCTCAAATTTGCCCGAGCGCTTCGACATCCGCACCGGCACGCCATCGCGAAAAAGCTTCACGAGCTGACATAGCCTCACATCGAGCTCAACGCGTCCCTCCGATAGCGCCGAGGCGACCGCCTTCAGCCGCTTCACATAGCCCCCGTGATCGGCGCCGAGCACATAGATGAGCTTGTCGAAGCCCCGTTCGATCTTGGACTTGGCATAGGCGACATCGGCGGCGAAATAGGCGTAGGTGCCGTCGCTCTTCTGCAGCGGGCGATCGATGTCGTCGCCGAAATCGGTCGTCCTGAACAGCCATTGGTCGCGATCCTCCCAGTCGTCCGGCGGCTGGCCCTTGGGCGGGGGAATGCGGCCGTGAAAGACAAGGCCCTCCTTCTTCAGCTTCTCGACCGTCTCCGCGATGGCGCCCGAGTCGTGCAGGCTCTTCTCGGAGAAGAAGAGATCGTGGTGGATGTCGAGGAGCGCGAGGTCAGCCTTGATAAGATCCAGCATGGCGTCCACCGCAAACGCGCGGATCAGCGCCAGGCATTCGCTCTCGGGCATCGTTAGAAGCGATCGGCCATGCTGCTTTGCGAGCGACGCACCAACCGGCTTCAGATAGTCGCCGGGATAGAGTCCCTCAGGAATGGCGCCGATATCCTCGCCCAGCGCCTCGCGGTATCTGAGGAGCACCGAGCGCGCGAGCACTTCGATCTGGCCGCCGGCATCGTTGGTATAGTACTCGCGCGTGACGGTGTGACCGGTGAATACGAGCAAACTCGCCAGCGCATCGCCGAACACCGCGCCCCGGCAATGCCCTACATGCAAGGGCCCTGTCGGATTGGCCGAGACATACTCGACATTGACCTTTTTGCCCTTGCCGAGATCGCTCCGCCCGAAAGCCTCGCCCGCGCGCACGATCGCGCCGACGACCTTCGTCCAGAAGGCCGGATCGATGGTGAGATTGATGAAGCCGGGACCGGCGACCTCTGTCTTCGTGATCCCTTCAACCATCGCAAGCTTGGCGGCGATCGCCTCGGCGAACTCGCGCGGCTTCTTGCCCGCGGGCTTGGCGAGCAGCATGGCGGCATTGGCGGCAAGATCGCCGTGGGAGGCTTCGCGCGTGGGCTCGAGCAAGAGTTGCGGAATGTCGAGACCGGCGGGAACGACGCCGTCCGACTGGAGCGCTTTCACGGCGTCCGTCAGATGCAGTTCGAAGTGCTCGAAGATGTTCATGGCTGTTCCACCACCGCGCATGCGATTTACGCAGGATATCGCATATTTCTTTGATCGAGGCGCGAACTAAACCTATTCGGCCGGAGCGTCAAACAAACGGCGATGCTCCTCGAGCGCGTAGCGATCCGTCATGCCGGCGACGAAATCCACGACGATCCGCGCGCGCTGCGCCCGCTCGAGGCCGGCGACCAACGCCTGCCAGGACTCCGGCAGCGCCAGAGGGTCATCGAGATAGCGGTCGAACAGCGCCTCGACCTGGGCTTCGGCCCTCACCATCCGCTCCATCACTCTGGGATGCCGGTAGACGGAGGTGAAGAGGAAGGCGCGCAGCTCCTGGAGATCGGCGAGAAGAACCTCCGAAAAGGCGATGACCGGTGCCGCGGCGCTTCGGATCGCATCGGCATCGGCCGGCCTCAGCGCACCCAGCCGCTCCCGGCTTTCGGCCACGACATCCGAAACCATTTGCGTGATGAGCCGCCGGTTGACCTCGTAGATAAGCCGGCCGCCATCGAGCGTGCCGTGCCGCGCCTCGACATCGGCCATGAGGCGGGCGACGAGCGGCACGTCGCGCAGATCCTCGAGCGTGATGAGGCCCGCGCGCAATCCGTCGTCGAGGTCGTGATTGTTGTAGGCGATGTCGTCGGCGATGGCCGCCGCCTGCGCCTCCGCGCTCGCGTGCCGGTCGAGCCAGAGGTCATGGTGAGCGTTGTAGGCGGCGATATCGCCGGCGACCTCCACTCCCGCCAACGCATAGACACCGGTCAGCGGCCCATTGTGCTTGACGAGGCCCTCGAGCGTTTCCCAAGTGAGGTTCAATCCATCGAAGCCGGCATACTTCCGCTCCAGCGCCGTGACAACGCGCAGGCTCTGCGCATTGTGATCGAAGCCGCCATAGTTCTCCGCCCGCCGCTGCAGCGCCCGCTCGCCCGCATGGCCGAACGGCGGATGGCCGAGATCATGGGCAAGCGCCAGGGCCTCGGCCAGATCCTCATCGAGCGCCAACTGCCGGGCGATCGAGCGGGCGATCTGGGCGACTTCGATGCTGTGCGTCAGCCGCGAGCGGAAGTGATCACCCTCGTGATAAACGAAGACCTGGGTCTTGTGGGTGAGCCGCCGGAAAGCGGTCGAGTGGATGATCCGGTCGCGGTCGCGCTGGAAGGGGGAGCGCATCGGGCAATCGGCTTCCGGCACCAGCCGGGCGCGGCCGGGCATGGCGGAAGCTGCATAGGGTGCCATTCCGGCGCGGCCAGGCCCGATGCCCCCTCCCGCCGTTGATCGATTGGCAACCGTGGCCATGGCCCGCCCTTCCCCTATGACGCCAGGCACCCTATCTTACATACAAGACCCGATGGGGCCGTGCTACTGGGCCGCCGAGCCGAAAGGCAAGAAACGATGTCAGATGCCGTCACCGTGACCCCGCGCGCCTTGAAGCGGGTGGCCGAAATCGTCAAGACAGAGGCGGAGCCTAGACTGCTCCGCGTCAGCGTCGAGGGCGGCGGTTGCTCGGGGTTCCAGTATCGCTTCGATCTGGTGGGCAGCCCTGAGGCCGATGACATTGTCATCACCGGCGAAGGGGCGACCATCGCCGTCGACCGGCTTTCGCTCGACTACATGGCCGGCGCCGAGATCGATTTCGTCGACGATCTGATCGGCCAGTCGTTCAAGGTGAAAAATCCCATGGCGACCGCCGGCTGCGGCTGTGGGACGAGTTTCGCGTTGTGAGATCAATTCCGTCTCAGGCGTACATCGCCGAGAGGTAGTGATACCAGAACACCGCGCCGAGGATGACAATCGTGGGGTAGGCGGCCAGGAACTTCGCAAAGAGAAACTTTTCCGCGCGGAACGCCAGCCACGCTCCGAGCGAGCCTAGGATCGGCAGCGTCCAGAGCAGCACGTAAGGATACTCGGAGAAGTCCGGGCGCCGCGCGATGCCGGCGTCAGCCGCGACCGCCATCGGCGCGTCGAGGTAGGTTGCGATCTCGGACCAGGCAAAAAGCACGACGCAGGCAAAGGTGATGTTCACCACCGCCATCAGCCGGACAAACCGGTTCGGGTCGTAGGCCCGGCCCTCATACAGCGAAACGCTCACAAACTCGCTCCGATTTGCCGCGAAGTGCGACGTCGCAAGTGACAAGCTCTTGGTCATAAGCCCTCTCGCTTAAAATTCGGTTGCACCGGTGCGTTCAATGCGATCTGTTTCGTGCCGTGGAGTGCGGGCAACCATTCCTGCTCACCCACCGTCCTTAACCATGCAACCACCGTGCCAGGAGAATGGTCCGTCCCGTGAAAATCGCCACATGGAACATCAACGGCGTGAAGGCGCGACTCGAAGGGCTGGTTGCCTGGCTCGGCAACGCGCAGCCGGACGTGTTGTGCTTGCAAGAAATCAAGTCGGTGACCGAAGGATTTCCGGCCGAACCCATCGAGGCGCTCGGCTACAATCTCGCCGTGCTCGGCCAGAAGGGCTTCAACGGCGTCGCCATTCTCTCCAAGCGCCCCTTCGACGACATCGTCCGGGGCCTGCCGGGCGATGCCGCCGACGAGCAGGCCCGATATCTCGAAGCTGTGATCCCGGTCGATGGCAAGTCGATCCGTGTCGCCTCGATTTATCTTCCCAACGGCAACCCGATCGGCACGGAGAAATTCGCCTACAAGCTCGCCTGGATGGAGCGGCTCGAGGCGCACGCGAAAGAGTTGCTGGTGCACGAGGAGATGACGGTCCTGGCTGGCGACTTCAACGTCATCCCCGAGCCTCGCGATGCCCACGATCCCTCATTGTGGACGGCGGACGCCCTGTTCCAGCCCGAGTCCCGCCAAGCCTTCCGCCGGCTCGCTCATCAGGGCTGGACGGATGGACTGCGCGCCGTCGAGCCCGGCGAGGGCGTCTACACGTTCTGGGACTATCAGGCCGGCGCCTGGCAAAAGGACAACGGCATCCGCATCGATCACCTGATGCTGTCGCCCGAGGCCGCCGACCGCATGACCTCGGCGGGCGTCGATCGCCAAACCCGAGCGACCGAGAAACCGTCGGATCACGTGCCTGTGTGGGTGGAGATCGAGGCGTAGAGCGGTAGGTCTATTGCTCGTGTCTCAGTTTGAGCTCCTGGTTTTGACGCCAAACGGTCATTTAGCGCCTTATCTCAAGCCTGCAACTCGGCCAGCAGCTTTTCAAGCAAATCCAAACCAGCAGCCCAGCCCTTGCCCATTCCGGCAATTGCACCAGCAAAACAGGTGATCTCGGCCGGACTCGCCTTGTGGGGTGCCCATGTCAAGCGCATCTTGGTTGTCGCGCCTTCTTCGGCAAGTACCACCGTCGTCATAAGAATGCGCGGCCAGTCTGGCATCCGTGGATTTGCCGCGATCTGCCAGTTCGCATCCGTAGTGGACATGAGGCAAACGAGCCGCTCCGGCTCCACGACCTCCGTGTATTCCGCGCGCTGATACATGGAGTTTGTGCCCATCTTCATCTCGTTGAGCCATAATCCGCCGGGTCGAACATCAAGCTGATGAATGATCGTCTCGACGTTGGGCCCATACCAGCGAGCCAGCAGTTCTGGATTGGTCCAGGCTTTCCATACCAGTCGACGGGGAGCGTCGAAGACCCGCTCCAATACATAGATTGGCAGACCGCTCATTTTCGGCGTCCTTTTTGTTTGTCCTTTTTCAACTCGAGCAAAAGTCCATCGAGCTGATCGAAACTTGTCGACCAAAAATGCCTGAACTCTTCTAGCCAGCTTACGGCAGCTGCCAACGGCTCCGCCTTCAGCCGTGCCGGCCTGCGCTGCTTGTCGATTTCCCGCACGATCAAGCCAGCCTGTTCCAGCACCTTGAGATGCTTAGACACCGCCGGCTGGCTCATCTTGAAAGGCGCAGCGATTACATTCACCGGCGCATCGCCGGCCGCTAGCCGCGACAGGATTGCACGCCGGGTCGGGTCGGCCAGTGCCGCGAACACCGCGTCAAGATTCGGGGGGCGAGAACCATAACCAATTTTTTCCATAACCTAATGGTTACAGAAACGGCTTGACGGTGTCAATGACGGCTTATGGCGCTAAGCAGTCATGCAATCTGTGATACGGCCCGTCTACTCCGCCGCGCCGGCAGGCTGGATCGACTGCAGACCGACGCCCATCATCTCGTCCGCGGTTGCTGCCGGCTTGGCATTGGGCGCCTCCGGCAACGTCTCCGCCGTCAACGCCTCGACCACCGGCTGATTGTGACCACTCCGCTCCGGCCAGACCACCGCTTCGCCACTGGCGCAAACCCAGGTGAGCGAACGGCCCCAGCCCTCGCTCTCCTCGACCTCCGTGATCTTGCCGAGCGCCGTTTTGCGCTTCGCATCGTTGATCGCCTCGACGATGCGGACATCCTTGCGATAGCGGTCGGCGATGACGGCCGCACGCTTGCGAACCGGCGCGGCGGTCGCGCAATAGATCTGGTGGTAGAGCGAGTCGATCCAGAGCTTGTCCACCTCCGCTGCGCCTTCGACGGCAAGCGTCGCAAAGCCCAGCGCCAGCGGCGGACGGCGGCCGAGCTTCGTGTCTCCCGAGAAAAACATCTCGGCCAAGGTCGCCTGAGCACCCGGATGCCCCTTCTCCCGAGCGAGGCGCAACAACAGATCGCGCGCCTGCCGGAAGTTCCCCGGCGCGTCCTTGTCCTTGAACCAGATTTTCACGAGCGCAAGCTGGGCGTCCATGTCGTCGAAATACTTGCTCGCGTAGTCGAGGTCCTTGAGGGCCTTCTCCGGATTGGCCGCGAGTTCGATCTCGGGCAGACCTTTCATCTCGTATTCCGCCACCGCCACGAGTGCGCGCGCCACATAGGGCGAACGCTTGTCGAGATAGGGATCGATGGTCGAGTAGCGGTCGGCGATCTCGGCGAAGAGGTGGAAGGCCTTCGCATGATCGGCATAGGGCAGCGCGTCGCTCGCATAGAGCTGGGCGAGCACGAACTTGGCTTGGAAGTGATCTTGCGAGGCCGCGAACTCGAGAGCCTTGAAGGCGTCGTCGAATTTCCGGGTCTCGATCGCGGCGACGCCGGCCTGATAGGCCTTGGCAGCCGAAGGATAGGCGTCCTCCGCCAGCGCCGGCCGGGAAACGGCCAGCGCCAACAGGAGGACGAACGCGCGTGTCAGGTTCTCAAATGTCCGCATAGCAGTGGGATTTCTACCTTGGCGCCCGGATGGGTGACCGCGCCGGTTCGCGCGGGTCCCACCTGTTGGGCGTACTTCCAGAGCGCACCGCTCCGGTAATCGGTTTTCCTGGGCTTCCAGGCCTTGCGGCGCTTCTCCAGCTCCGCCTTCGAAAGGTGATGATCGAGCGTGCCCTTGACGGCATCGATGGTGATGATGTCGCCGTTCTTGATGAGACCGATGGGTCCGCCCAGCGCCGCCTCGGGCCCGACATGGCCGATGCAGAAGCCGCGCGTGCCGCCGGAGAAGCGCCCATCGGTGATGAGCGCCACCTTCTCGCCGGCCCCCTGGCCGTAGAGCGCCGCCGTCGTCGACAGCATCTCGCGCATGCCGGGGCCGCCGACGGGGCCTTCGTAGCGGATGACGAGCACCTCGCCTTCCTTGTACTTCTTCGCCTGCACGGCCGCGAAGCAGGCCTCCTCGCTGTCGAAGCAGCGGGCGGGGCCGGAGAATTTGAGCGTCTTCATGCCGGCGATCTTGACGATGGCACCGTCAGGCGCGAGCGAGCCCTTCAAGCCCACGACGCCGCCGGTCTTGGAGAGCGGGTTCGACGTCGGATAGACGACCTTCTGGTTGGTGTTGAACTTCACCTTCTCCAGGTTCTGCTTAAGTGTCTTGCCGGTGACGGTGATGCAGTCCTCGTGGAAGTAGCCGCCGTCGAGCAGCGCCTTCATGATCTGCGGCACGCCGCCGATGTCAAAGACATCCTTGGCGACGTACTTCCCGCCGGGCTTCAGGTCCGCGATGTAGGGCGTCTGCTTGAAGATGCGCGCCACATCGAAGAGGTCGAACTTGATGCCGGCCTCGTGCGCGATGGCCGGGCAGATGCAGCGCGGCATTCGTCGAGCCGCCGGTGGCCGCCACGATGGTCGCGGCGTTCTCGAGCGCCTCTTTCGTCACGATGTCGCGCGGGCGGATACCATCGGCCAGCAGACGCATGACGGCGCGCCCGCTCGCCTCCGAGAAGGCATCGCGGCTGAGATCGGGCGCGGGCGCCCCGGCCGAGCCCGGCAACGCCAGACCCATCGCCTCGGAAATGCAGGCCATGGTGTTGGCGGTGAACTGGCCGCCACAGGCGCCCGCCGACGGGCAGGCGATGCATTCCAGGTCGTGCAGTTCCTTGTCGTCCATCTTGCCGGCGGAGTGCTGGCCGACCGCCTCGAAGACGTCGACGATGGTGACATCCTTGCCGCGGTGACGACCGGGCAGGATCGAGCCGCCGTAGACGAAAACGGACGGCACGTTCAAACGCACCATCGCCATCATCATGCCCGGCAGCGACTTGTCGCAGCCGGCGAGGCCGACGAGCGCGTCATAGCAGTGACCGCGCATGGAAAGCTCGATCGAATCGGCGATGCACTCGCGGGAGACCAGCGAAGATTTCATGCCCTGGTGACCCATGGCGATGCCGTCGGTCACGGTGATGGTGCAGAACTCGCGCGGCGTGCCGCCGGCGGCATCGACGCCCTTTTTGGCGGACTGGGCCTGGCGCATCAGCGCGATGTTGCAGGGTGCGCTCTCGTTCCAGCAGGTGGCGACGCCGACGAGTGGCCGGTGGATCTGCTGCTCGGTCAGCCCCATCGCATAGAGGAACGCCCGGTGCGGCGCCCGGATCGGGCCTTCCGTGACATGCCGGCTCGGCAGCTTCTTCTTGTCGAATACTTTCGCGTCCATGGGTACCACTCGCCTCTCACGCCTTTGGATGATCCAGCCGCCCTAAGTCCGGGCGGCCACGGGGAAATCCAATTCTAGGCGCACTCACGGAGAGGCTCAACGCATTGGCGCCGGCCATCCTGACCGACAAGGCTCGGGCCCCGCTCCCTGGCCAATCGGCATCCAACCTGATTTCGGCAAGGTTTGTGGCGCATTCGCGGCATGGTTGCCTCAGTCCTGTGGTGTTTCAGCACCAGGGTTAATGAAACTGTCATGAAAGCCGGACCGCCTCGACAATCCGCGTCAGCGCGCCGGGCTCATAGGCCAGCAGCAGCACGACGCCCACGAAGCCAAAGGTCGCGACGGTCATCAGCAGTCCGAACCAGCGGGTCAGCCGGAGCAGCAGCGTTCCGGCGGCGATGCAGAGCGCCGTGATCGCGACGGCTTCGCCGCCCGGAAAAGCGGCAATGTAGGCGGAAAGGCTCTGCTTGAGGATCGTGGTGTCGCCGAGCGCCTGGGCGGACGCCGCACTCGCAGCTGTGACAAAAGATAGGCTCGCCAACAGCGTTGACCAAACTTTTGCTCGCATGTTGCATCACCATGTGCGGATCGAGGGGACGGCATCCCCGGTTGTTGCGTCACGGACTACCCGGGCATGGCGGCCATCCGTTGACCCCAGTTGGGCATTTCATGGGCGCGCGCTACATGGTAACGGGCGCTTGCGGAATTGGGTTAGAGGCCTGATCTAGTCAAAGCTGGCCCAGCTCCTGCACAGCGGGTGCCGGTTGATCGACAGGGGGAAGGGATGACCGTTCCATCAGTGCCCGAGGCAGCGGCCATGGCGCCCGAGGGCCCGCCGCCGCTGGGCGAGCCGGTGAGCCTCACTTGGACGGGCTCGCCCTGGTCGCTCGCTGGGTTGGGCCTGCTCAATACGATCCTGACGATCCTCACGCTCGGCATCTACTCCTTCTGGGGCCGGACGGAAGTCAGGCGCCGTATCTGGTCGATGGTGCGCATGAACGGCGAGCCTTTCGCGTATACGGGGTCGGGCAAGGAGTTGTTCCTCGGCTACATCATCGTGTTCTTCATCATCACGGTGCCGACGATCCTCGCCTTCAGCGTCATTCCCTATGTCGCGGTCTATCTGCTCGGCCCGATCGCAGGCCCGATCGTCGGCATATTCTTTGTCCTGGCCTATACCGTTTTCCTCTATCTGCTGATTGGAACGGCGGTGTATCGCGCAATGCGATTCCGGCTCACGCGCACCCAGTGGCGTGGCATCCGCGGCGCTGTGGTCGGCTCGCATTGGACCTATGGCTGGCACTACTTCTGGACGCTTATCGCCAATTCCTTCGCCATGGGCTGGATGACCCCCTGGCGCAGCAATCTGCTGCATCGCAACCTCACCAACGACATGCGCTTCGGCGAGACCGCGTTCAAATACAAGGGCAAGGCCGGCCCTCTTTATCCGCCCTTCGTGCTGGTGTGGATCGGTGGCCTCATCGCGCTCGCCATCGTCATCGGCGGCACTTTCCTCATCACTTGGTCGCGCATCCAGCAAACCATCGAGAGTGCCGGCAGTGGCGAGCCGCCGGTGCCCGAGCCGCTGTCGTGGACCGAGCTCGGCAGCATTTACGGGCTCTATGCCCTGGGCGGCCTCGTCATCCTGCTCTTCGGCGCCTATTACTTCGCCCGAACACTGAACTACTTCACGAACTTCACGAGCTATGGCGGTACGGCCGGCTTCAAGCTCAACGCCTCGGCCGGGAGCCTGCTGTGGCTCACGATCTCCAATCTCCTGCTGACGATCTTCACGCTCGGCATTCTCGGCCCCGTCGCGCTCGCCCGGCGCATGCGCTATGTCGTCGACCGCCTGGAGGTGACGGGTGGCGTCGATTTCCCGGCGATCCAGCAGTCGAACGCCGCCGGCGGCACCCGCGGCGAGGGGCTAGCAACCGCCTTCGATGTGGATGCCTTCTCATGAGCAATCAGACCTTCGCTGCCCGCTGGACCGACGGCAAGACGGCCACGACCCATCAGGCGACCGTCACACTCGGCCGGGCGGTAGAAATTCACCTGCCGAACCTGGCTGAGCCCGTCCTCTGGTCGCTGCACCGGACGATGGCCTCGGTGCCGCTCTGGCGATCGAGCGCGGACGTGTTGCTGCGCTCGCTCGACCATCCGGGCCAATCGCTCTTCGTCGAGGATCCCAACTTCGCCGCCGCGCTGCTGCAGCACGCCCCGCACCTCGGCGCGGGCTCGAAGCGCTTGCGGGATCTGAAGCCGGGGCTCTCGGTCACCGCCGCAATTGCCGCAATCGCCGGCTCGGTCTACGCCTTCGATCTGTCGCCCGCGACCCATATCGCCGGCCTCATCCCCAAAGAGGCCCGCGTTCTCGCCGGCCAGCAGGTGCTGCAGATCTTCACGCAGGGCCAGGGCTACTGCGAAGCCCCGGAAGGTTATGCCGCGCTGCAGAACCTCGCGCTCAAGCTCAAGGCCGCGTCCGGCACCGATACCGAGTTCACGGTCTCGGCGGTCAGCTGGGATCTCGTCAACGCCTTCGCGGTGCCCGGCGAGCAGATCATCGTCACCCGCGGCCTCATCGAGAAGGCACAGAACGCGGAGGAGGTCGCCGGCGTCATCGCCCACGAGATGGGGCATGGCATCGCGCTGCATCCGGAGGCCGGTCTCGTGCGCTCCATTGGCATCGCGGCGGCGGCCGAGCTCGTGTTCACGGGATCGTCCGGCACCATCGGCTCGCTCGGCCAGCAGATGCTGCAGCTGAACTATTCGCGCTCGGCCGAGCGGGAGGCGGACGAGCATGGCCTGCGCCTTCTGAAGGAGGCGAAGATCTCGCCGGTACCGCTCGCCGAATTCTTCGACCGGCTCGCCAAGGAGACGGGTGAAGATGACGAGGAGTCCACGCTTGGCAAGATGATGTCGACCCATCCCTCGAGCCCCGAGCGCGCGGCAGCCGCCAAGGCCGCCGCCACCTACGCCACCGAGCCCGCGATGTCGCCCGAGGACTGGGCCGCGCTGAAGGCGATCTGCGCCCAGCAGCCGGTGATCGAGGACGCGCCACCCGTCGAGGATCTGCCGCCGTCCGACGTCCCTCAAGGCGACCAGCAACCGCCCTTGCCGCCGACGTGAGTGGACGGCATAAATAGAGCCTCCCAACGTCGGCCGCCCCGGCCCGCTGCAATCGAGGTTCTTCCATGCCCAAGGTCCGCGCGGCGGTGTGCCGCGAGTTCGGCAAGCCGTTCACCATAGAAACCGTCACCATCCCGGATCCCGGTCCGGGCGAGGTGCTGGTCCGGGTCGGCGCCTGCGCCATCTGCCATTCCGACATCACCTATGCGGAAGGCAAGTGGGGCGGACGCATCCCGGCAATCTATGGTCATGAGGCGGCGGGCAAGATCGAGGCCGCCGGTCCCGGCGTGACGCTGCCGGTCGGGCAGAACGTGATCGTGACGCTGATCAAGGCCTGCTGCGCGTGCCGCGTGTGCGCCTCGGGCCGGTGGAATCACTGCGAAAATCCGGGCGCCACGCCCGACGCCATTTCGCAGACCGGCGAGGCCATCGAGCGCTCGCTCTATTGCGGCGCCTTCGCGGAAGCCGTCGTCGTCGATCAGAGCCAGATCGCGGCCGTCCCCAGCAACATGCCGATGGATGTCGCGAGCCTCATTGCTTGTGGCGTTATCACCGGCGTCGGTGCGGCCGTGCGCTCTGCCGATCTCAAGGTCGGCGAGACGGTCGTCGTGATTGGCGCCGGCGGCGTCGGCCTCAACGTCATCCAGGGTGCCAGGATCGCGGGCGCCTCACGCATCATCGCGCTCGATCTGCTCGAGGAGAAGCTCGCCGCCGCTCGCGAATTCGGCGCGACCCACACCATTCTCGCCAGCGAGCCCGAGCCCTGGAAGAAGGTTCGTGAGCTGACGAACGGACGCGGGGCCGACGCCGTCTTCGTTTCGATCGGCTCGACGGCGGCCTATGATCAGGCGCCCCGTTACATGGCGCAGGGCGGCGGCCGCATCGTCATCGTCGGGCTGCCGCACCAGGGCGGCATGTCGGAGTACGAGCCGATCCGCGTCGCCATGGATGGGCAGGCGATCTGGGGCTCGAAGATGGGCGATATCGTGCTCGCGCGCGACATCCCCTGGATCGTCGACCTCTACGAGCAGGGGCGGCTGAAACTTGACGAGCTCATCACACGCCGCTGGCGTCTCGACGAGATCAACGCGGCGATCGAGGACACGAAGACGGGTCGCGCGCGCCGGAATGTGATCGTGTTTTAGGGGAGATTGGATTGCCGGATCGGGTGTCAGCGATCGACCACGAACTCCCGTGGATGGTCGCTTCCGTGACCATGACGGTTGTGGGGAGGCCGCGCCGCAATCACCCTGCTCGTGTTTCCCGGAGAGTACCCCACACCGTCATGCTGACGAATTTCAGCATCCACGGGCGTATGCGTCGGGCCAAAGTTCCGCCGCTCGGCGAAACACCCTTGTGATTTGGACAGACGCGGCTGGTGACCTACCGCACCCGCCACAGGATCGTCGCATTCCTTTGTGATCACTTTGTCGGTTGGCCGCACATTCTTTCGGCGAACCGGCTTCCACTTCGCCGGAATGTGCGCTTCGGTAGGGCGCACATTCTTTCGGCGAACCGGCTTCCATCCCGGCCGTCGCCGGGACCGGCTTCTGCCGGAACGTGCGCTGAAGCGGGAACGGGACATCGGCGAATGGCCACTGCACTCCGGTCGGCGGTTCTGGCGCTCGGCCTTTTCATCGGCGCGCTGTTCGCGGCCTCGCCGCTGATCGCGGCCTACCGGCTGCACGAGGCGATCGTCAAGGGCGATGTCTCGGCCATCGAGGCCTCAGTTGATTTCCGCAGCGTGCGCTACAGCCTCAAATCCTCGATCAGCCGGGTAATGGTTGCCGATGCCGAGACGCGGCGCGCCCAAATGGGCTTCATCCGCCGCGTCGGCTACAAAATCGGCGATACCTTCGCGCCCTATCTCGTCGACCGCTACATCGCCAAGCAGGTGAGCCCCAAGGGCTTCGTCGACTACGTACGCGCGCCCCTGCCGGCCGGCGCACAAAAACGCAGCATGCTCCAGAACATCGAGCGCGCGCGTTATACGGGTTTCGCCCGTTTCGAGATCGACGTGAAGGACCGCGCCGATCCGACGCGGCGCTACCGCGCGGTGTTCACGCGCAATTGGCTCACCTGGCGGCTGACCGAGGTGAATGTGCTGCCGGCGCGGCACACATCGACGCTGGCGGCCGGCGCGGCGCCGTAGGGGCGCGCGTTGCCCGCCCGATCTGCGTTCGGGGTATCGACCTCCCTTGTGGCCGCCCCTCACTCTCCCCTCGCCCCGCAAGCGGCGAGAGTAAGAAACACGGTGCGTCCCTGACAAAGTTAGGCGGGCAAGACGGCTGCCTTCCTCTCCCCGTAGCGAAGCGTACGGGGAGAGGTGCGGGTGAGGGGCAACGGCAAAACAAGCGCGAACCACAATCACCCGATCGTTCGATAGTAGGGGTGGCCCGTGAGACGTCCTTACTCCGCCGCTTGCGCCTTCGCCGCGGCGACCGTGAACGCCCGATCGTGCGCCAGCGCCGGGATTTTTCCGCGCGCCTTGGCGATCTCGGACAAGTCGAGCGTCGCCATCGCGATGCCCTCGCCCTCCCCGCCATCGGCCAGCACACGGCCCCAGGGATCGATGATGAGCGAGTGGCCGAAGGCTTCGCCGCCGCCGGGGAACGTGCCGTGCTGGCAGGGCGCGATGACGAAGGCACCGTGCTCGATAGCGCGAGCACGGTTGAGAATGTGCCAGTGCGCCTCGCCGGTGAGCTTCGTGAAGGCAGCGGGCACCGAGAGGATACCGGCGCCGCCTTGCGCGAGCGTGCGATAGAGCGCCGCGAAGCGGAGATCGTAGCAGATCGAGAGCCCATAACCGCCCCACGGCGTTTCGGCGACGACGGCTTCGTTGCCCGGACGGATAACCTGGCTCTCGCGATAGATCTTGCCGGGTCCGAGATCGACATCGAAGAGATGGATCTTGTCGTAGCGCGCGGTGATGCGGCCTTGGGCGTCGATCATGAAACCGCGATTGGCGAGCCGGCCATCGTCGAGCTTCACCGCGACGGAGCCCAAATGCACCCAGACCTTGTGGCGCTTGGCCGCTTCGCGCGCGGCCTTGAGGCCGTCATGCTGGTCTTCTGGAAAGGCCGGCAGATCGAGCACGCCATTCTTGGCGCCGAAGCCCGAATAGTATTCCGGTAGCGCCACCAGCCCGGCGCCCTTAGCCGCGGCTTCGGCCACATGCGCCATGGCTTTGGCGATGTTGTCGGCGTGGCCGCCAGACGCATTGTTCTGGACACAGGCGACGGTGAGCGTGTTCACCATGACGAGCCTCCTCTTGGCTGATGAACACTAGCAGAGCCCACCTTCCGTTGACAGCCCCGGCGAAGGCCGCCAAAGAAACCGAACGCCCCTCCAACGCGAGTTTGCGCCATGCCGAACGCCGCCCTCGAGAAGACCATCGATGCCGCCTGGGAGGCGCGCGACGGCGTCAATCTTGGGACCAAGGGCGAGGTCCGCGATGCGGTCGAGGCGGCGCTCGAGCTGCTCGACAAGGGCGAGGCCCGCGTCGCCGAGAAGAAGGGCGGCAACTGGCACGTCAACCAATGGCTCAAGAAGGCGGTGCTGCTCTCTTTCCGCCTGAACGACATGAAACTCATCGAGGGCGGCCCCGGCGGCGCCACCTGGTGGGACAAGGTGCCCTCCAAGTTCGAGGGCTGGGGCGAGAACCGCTTCCGCTCGGCGGGCTTCCGGGCGGTGCCCGGCTGCATCGTGCGCAAGTCCGCCTATATCGCGCCGGGCGCGATCCTGATGCCCTCCTTCGTGAACCTCGGCGCCTATGTAGATACCGGCACCATGGTCGACACCTGGGTGACGGTCGGCTCCTGCGCGCAGATCGGCAGACACGTGCATCTGTCCGGCGGCGTCGGCATCGGCGGCGTGCTGGAGCCCATGCAGGCAGGCCCGACCATCATCGAGGACAACTGCTTTATCGGCGCCCGCTCGGAGGTCGTCGAGGGCGTGGTGGTGGGCGAAGGCTCGGTGATCTCGATGGGCGTCTTCATCGGCTCCTCGACGACGGTCATCGACCGGGCGACCGGCGAACGGTTCATGGGCAAGGTGCCGCCCTACTCGGTGGTCGTGTCCGGCTCGTTGCCGGGCAAGCCACTGCCGGACGGGTCGCCCGGCCCGAACCTCTACTGCGCCGTCATCGTCAAACGGGTGGACGAGAAGACCCGGTCGAAGACGAGCATCAATGAGCTGCTGCGGGATTGAGCGGAACTGCGCAAGTCTATCTTGTCAGTCGAACGAGCATCCCGCCGGTCGAATTCAGTTACTGCCGAGCAAAACAAAATCACACGACAGATCTACCAATCGGAACGGAAGTCTATCGTCACACACCGCCCGTCGCGATGCTGAAATATTTTTCCGCGCTGCGTCGCACAAGAGAAAAAGTCGCTGAGTTTGAGCGGTTTCCGCCAGCAAGCTGACACTTTTCTGGCACTGCGCCACTTTTTTCGCTTGAGCTGGCGACCCGGTCTGCTCTAATGCGCCCGCTGGTGCCAGATGCACTGGCATCGTGCAGCCAACGAAAGGAGGCAGGTTATGGAACTCAAGATGCGGATTCAGTTCGCCGCCGCGGTTCTGTCGCTCGCCTTTATCGCTGCGATCGTGCTCGGCATGGTCTGAGGTTCGTAGCAGCCCACCGCTCCCTCCCCCGGTCGCCGGGCTGCCATCCACCCACCCCCTAGACCGGTCAGCATGACCTGACGACAAATCCGCATCGGGGCTGCCCCTCAGGATCCTGGGGCGGCCCCGATGTGTTTTCGATCCCATGCGCTACGGCGCCGGCGCCTCGCCCCCGCTCGGCTTCCAACTGGGGTTGTAGAGCATCAGGGTACCGTTCTCGAAGTAGCGGTGATCGACCTCCGGCATGACCATCGTGAACGTCAACGGTTCGGGGGGACCTGACCAGAGCTTGTCGATCGGGCCCAAATCCTCGGGCTCGGCGACCGCGGCCGAGAGGCGGAACGCGTACTCCCCCTTCTTGCCATCGGCGATCTGCAGGACCTTTTCGTCGAGCCGCGAGTAGAAGATGATGCTCGCGGTGACGCTGGCTTTGCCGGGAATGGCGAGCGGCGCGAAGTGCTCGAAATTGCCAGACTGGGCATTGGCCATCGTCCAGCGGCCGAACTCGGCGGCGTAAAACATCTTCTTCTCGCCGGTCCTCGGATTTTTCACCTCCAGATCGAGCGCCAGCACCGCCCCCGATCGTGCGCCGACATTGGCGACCGTCACGGGGACGACGAATATCTCGAAATTGTCGTTCTGGTAGGGATCGGAATAGTGGATGGTCGGCGGCACGAAGAGGCGCAAATCCGGTCGCCTCACGCTCGTCTCGTAGACGCTGTAGGAGGAGAAAAGCAGCGCCACCGCCGAGGCAACCGCCGTCAGCACGCCGCCCTCCGAGCGCATCATGCCGTGATGCCCGGCTTCGCCTGCGACATGGGCAGCGCGACGGGCTCCAAACAAACGCATAACATTGCTCCCGACAAGGAAGCAGCCGCATTCCTCCTAGGACGCCATAACGGGGGGGTCAAGCAGCGGACTGCAACAGCAGACGAGGTATGACGGTCATGCCGGACGCAAACGATCCCTACGGCATCCGCGAGGGCGAAATCGCCCTTCCCTTCGATCCGGGTGCCATGGCGCACGATGCCCGCCTCGTCTTCATCGGCCGCATCCGCTCGCCCTGGCTGCGGCGCGAGGACTGCCCGAAGAACCTGCGGCAGGCGCGCGAGCGTGGTGACATCGCGACCGTCGAGATCGACGCACCGTGGCGGCAGGGCCTGCGGGGCCTCGAGGGCACGAGCCATCTGATCCTGCTCTACTGGATGGATCGGGCGCGGCGCGATCTCATCGTGCAACGGCCCCGCAACACGCCGGAGCCGATCGGCGTCTTCGCGCTTCGTAGCCCGGTGCGTCCCAATCCGATCGGGCTCGGCGTCGTCAGACTGCTGGCACTCGATGCGGTCGCCGGCCGCCTGACGATCGACGCAATCGATTGCCTCGATGGCACGCCGTTGATCGATGTGAAGCCCTATTTTGCCTCCACGGATGCATTTCCGGAGGCGGCGACGGGCTGAAGGCGAGCCCGCGCAATCAAAGTTCCGATCATGATGACTACGGAATGAACGATCTTCGTACAGTTTTAGGCAATACTGCGCGCACTGATCTTCCGAAGTATCAATATCTCTGATGTAGCGTCACCCCTGCGGGACAGCTATGCCCGAGGGGACTGATTGGCGTCTGCATCTGAGATTTGGCGAGGCGGGTCGTGGCACAGAGAATAAAAGGTACGGATCGGAGCGAGCGCCTGCTCGGCGACGTCGGCGTCGACTACATCTGGGGTAACGGCGGCAACGACCGCATCGACGGCTTCAGCAAGAAGGATTTCCTTTACGGCGGCGACGGTAGTGACCTGATCCTCGGCGGTGACGACAACGATAAGCTCTATGGCGGCAATGGCAGCGACCGGCTCTATGGCGGCTACGGCGACGACAGGATCTTCGCCGACGATGCCAACGGCACACAGGCCAACGATCGAATCTACGGCGGCGCCGAAAACGACATCATTGTCGCCGGCGGCGGCAAGAACTACATCGACGGCGAGTCCGAGACGGACCTCGCGGCCTATCACCTCTCGACGCGAGCGGCGGTGATCGATCTCGAGTCATCGATCAGCGCCGGTGGCGACATCAAGGGTTTCGCGAAGGCCGGCAACTACGCCACGGACACGCTCCTCAACATCGAGTGCGTCATCGGCACGATCTACGCCGACCGAATCCAAGGCAGCTCGTCGGACAATGTCTTCGGCTGGACCAAGAATACCGGTATGCTCACCGAGTACTTCCTGCTCGATGTCGCAAAGGGCCTCGACGGTGGCATGGGCAACGACCGCCTCTTCGGTCATGACGGTGATGACGTCTTGATCGGCGGTGCCGGTGCCGACCTTCTCAACGGCGGCAATGAGACATTCGCGGGCGACAGCGCTAGCTACTGGGGCTCGAAAAAGGGCGTGACGGTCAACCTCAACACCAATCGCGGCACGGCAGGCGACGCCAAGGGTGATGTGCTCGTCGGCATCGAGAACATCTACGGTAGCGCCAAAGCCGACAAAATCACCGGCAGCGCCGGCAACAACACGCTCTACGGCCAGAGTGGCGACGACAGGATCGCCGATGGCGAAGGCGATGATCTCGTCGTGGCCGGCACCGGCAACGACACGGTCAATGCGGGTGTCGACGGTTTCGACAGCTATGATGGCGGCACCGGCTTCGATATTCTCAACCTGGCGGCGCTCGGTAGCGGCGGCGAGGGTGTCATCGTCATCACCGACGTAGACGGCTACACTGATCCCCTGCGCCCGTGGATTTCGGCCACCGGCGGCACCGTAACGAACGGCACGAACGACGATTTCATTCGCGCTTTCGAGAAAATCATCGGAACCGTCTGGAACGACGAGTTCTACGGCAACATAAATGACAACAGCTTCGCCGGCGGCGACGGCGACGACCTCTTCAAGGGCTCCAAAGGTGCCGACATCTACGCCGGTGGCAATGGCTCCGACACCTTCATCTTCGAAGCGGCGCATATCGGACCCAAGTCCGGCACGACCAACATCGATACCATTCTCGACTACCAGGCCGGTGATTTCCTCGACTTCGCTGACCTCGTGCTGGCCGGCAAGATCATCGGCGATCCGTACTCCGAGTTCTCGACCAAGGTCATAACCTCCGGCACGATGCTCTACCTGAGCGACGGCAACACCGACCCCGATGTCGTGCTGTTCAGCAAGAACTACACGATCACGGTCGACGATCTCATCGCCGACGGCGCGTTCATCTTCTGATCAGGGGCGCCAGGGGCGACCACGAACAAGGCCGCCTGGGGCTCACCCCGGCGGCCTTTGTCTTCGCTGCGGACAAGAGACTACTGGTTCTCCTCTTTCGCCTCCTGAACGGTGTCGACGGCGACCTCCTCGGTTGCCTGCACGGCCGTCGTGGGCGAGAGCGGACCACCCTCCCCGGTCTGCTTGCCGTTGTTCTTCTGCAGCGAGTCGGCGATCAGCGTCCGCATGTTGGCGAGCGAGCATTTGGCGGCGTAGTCGGTCGCGATGTTGCGCGAGACGATCAAGGCCCGCGGGCTCTGCGAATCGAGGAACGCCTGCACGCGTGCCGGATCGGCGACCCGCTCTTCGCGCGGCAACTCGTCGAGGCTGCGGAAGCCGAGCGTGACGTCGAGGATGCCGGCCAGCTTGTTCTTGACCATGAAGCTCTGCATCTCGCGGAAGACGAGTGGCTTCAGCTCTTCCTTGAACTCGGCGAACAGATAGATGTTGGCCGCGTCCTTCTGCAGCTCGTTGACGACACCGGCTCCGCCAGCCCAAGCGGCAACTGTCGTGGCGCCAACACTATAGGCGGTCGCCAACGGCACGCCGGCGGCGATGCCGGCTGTGATCACCTGGTCGAGGAAGTTACTGTCCTCCTTCAGCTTGGCGAGCTGATCGAAGAACTCGTGACACCTGCCATTGGTGTAGGCGATCGAGGCGACGAGATATTCGCCGGCCGTCAGGTCGCCGGATTCGGTGGCGGTTTCCTGATAGTAGGCCCTGACATCGGCCGGAGCGACGACGCCGACGCCGGTGATGTTCGCGCCGCAGCCGGCGAGAAAAAGCGCGAGCGCGCTCGTGGCGAGAATACGCATGCAACTAACCCCCTACACAACACAACAATGCCGTCCCAGGGGCGGGATACTAACAGTGCTTCGACAGGATGCTCACGCTTTGCCCACAAAAAGCCATACTGTGATCAATGCGCAACGCGAACGCTCAGACGACGGATCGCGTCATGAGAACAGCGGCTTAGCCGACCCTTGGTGTGTCACCCCGTAACACCTCGGCGAACCTCTCGCGATCGATGTTGCCACCGGAGAGGATGACGGCGACCTTCTTTCCGGCTTGGCGATCCCGCTCCTGCATGAGGGCCGCGAGCGGGGCGGCACCGGCCCCCTCGGCGAGATTGTGGGTCGCCGAATAGATGAGCCGCATGGCCTCCGCGATCTCGTCGTCGATCACGCGGACCAGGCGCTCGGCTCCGGCGAGCAATATGTCGATGACGGCCTGTTGGGGATCGCGCGTCGCCATTCCGTCGGCAAAGGTTGGCGCGCGGTTGGTCGGGATCGGCCGCTTCGCCTCGAAAGAGAGCGCGACGGCAGGTGCCGCATCGGCCACGACGCCGACGATCTTGGTTTTCAGGCCGAGCAGGTCGCGCGTGCGGATGATGCCGCAGATGCCTGAGCCCATACCGATCGGCGCATAGACGGTGTCGAGATCGGCAACCCGCATGAAAAGCTCGAGCGCGTATGTCGCAACACCCTTCACCAATGCAGGGTGAAACGACGGCACGAAGTCGAGACCTTCCGTTTCCGCCAGACGCGCCGCTTCCACCCGCGCCTCGTCGAAATCGGCGCCGTGCTCGATGAGCTTGGCGCCATAGGCGCGCATGGCAGCATTCTTCTCGACCGAGTTGCCGTGCGGCACGAGGATGGTGACGGCAAGCCCCGCGCGCTGACCGCTGAGCGCGATCGACTGCCCATGATTGCCGCGCGTCGCCGAGATCAGGCCATTCGTGCGGCGGCCGGACCTCATCAGCTCATCGACATAGACGATCCCGCCGCGCACCTTGAAGGCCCCGGTCGGCAAGTGGTTCTCGTGCTTGACCCAGACCTCGGCGCCTGTGGCTTCGGCAAGCAGCGGCCAGGCAATCTCGGCCGTCGGGCGGAGCAACGGTTTGGACGAGGGCTGTGGGCGGCGTGGAGGTCGGGGAGGGTGAACATTACCACAGCACCGGTGCGCCTAGTGCTGCCAACTTGGGGTCTGCCGTGACGAGGGAGAGGCCCTCGATCATGGACTGAGCGGCCAAGAGCCGATCGAAGGGATCGCGATGGGTCGACCGCATGAGGCCCGCCGCACAAACGTGGGCAACATTGATCGGGAGGATGCCAAACCCAGGCGTAGAGACCTCACGCTCGAAATCGCGGATCAAAGGTTCGGCTTCGCTCCACTTCCCAGCGCCAACCTTGATCGCGATCTCCCAGGCAGTGGCAATGCTCGCAAAGACTTCATTCGTGCCATCCCGGATCGCGGATCGAGCTGCCGGCGACAGCAGGGTTTCGTCCGTCAGCGCCCAGAACAACACATGAGTGTCGAGCAACACCCTCACGCTTCATCCCCGTACCAGTCCTTGAGCTCTTCCTCTGTCATCGGTTCCATGAGTCGAGCGGGAACGACAAGCTTGCCACGCAAATGCCCAAGCTTTCGTGGCTCGGCCACCGGCACGAACGGCTCCATCGTATCGGTGACTCGGGGTGCGCGAAACTCTGGCTCGCGATGCACCGGCTGCAGCTTCACTGTACCAAGCTTCGGATCGCTGATCCGCACGTCCTCGCCGCGCGAGGCTCGTGCCATCAGCTCCTCGAGGTGCTCCTTGGCGTGGGTGAGTGGGACATCTTCCATCTGACCGTCTCCTGATGGATCGATGATAGCACGCCGCCGCACCGATCGCCTATCGCCCCCTACCCCCGCTCGAACCTCTTGAACTTGATCCTATGCGGTTCCACCGCCGCATCGCCCAGGCGCCGCTTCTTGTCCTCTTCGTAATCCGCGAAATTGCCTTCGAACCAGGTCACCTGGCTGTCGCCCTCGAACGCCAAAATGTGCGTCGCGATGCGATCGAGAAAAAAGCGATCGTGGCTGATGATGACGGCGCAGCCGGGAAAATCTTCCAGCGCCGACTCGAGCGCCGACAGCGTCTCGGTATCGAGGTCGTTCGTCGGCTCGTCGAGCAGTAGCAGGTTGGCGCCCTGCTTCAGCATCTTGGCCAGATGCACGCGGTTGCGCTCGCCGCCCGACAATTGCCCGACCTTCTTCTGCTGATCGGGCCCCTTGAAGTTGAACCAGCCGACATAGGCTCGGCTCGGCACCTCGCGTTTGCCGAGCGGGATCTGGTCCTTGCCGTCGGAAACCTCCTCCCACACCGTCTTCTTGGCATCGAGGTCGTCGCGCGACTGGTCGACATAGCCGAGCTGCACGCTCTCGCCGATCCGGAGCGTGCCCGCATCCGGTTGTTCTTGACCTGTCATCATGCGGAACAGCGTCGTCTTGCCGGCGCCGTTGGGACCGATGACGCCGACGATGCCGCCGGGCGGCAGCTTGAAGGAGAGGCCGTCGATCAACAGCCGGTCGCCGAAGGCTTTCCGCAATCCTTCCGCCACCACAACGGTATCGCCCAACCGCTGCCCCGGCGGAATGGTGATCTGCGCTCTTCCGATCTCCTCGCGCCCGGCATCGGCCGCGAGCTGCTCATAGGCCGAGATACGCGCCTTCGATTTCGCCTGCCGGGCCTTGGGCGATGACCGGATCCATTCGAGCTCGCGCTTGAGAGTCCGCGCCTTCGCCTCCTCCTGACCCTTCTCCACGTCGAGACGCTTGGCCTTCTGTTCGAGCCAGCTCGAATAGTTGCCCTCGTAGGGCACGCCCTGGCCGCGATCGAGCTCGAGCGTCCACTTGGTGATGTTGTCGAGGAAGTAGCGGTCGTGAGTGACGAGCATGATGCAGCCCGGATATTCCACCAGATACCGCTCGAGCCAGGCGACGCTCTCGGCATCGAGATGGTTGGTGGGCTCGTCGAGCAGCAGGATGTCGGGCTTGGCGAGCAGCAGCTTGCAGAGCGCGACGCGCCGCTTCTCGCCGCCCGAGAGTGTCGTGACGTCGCTATCGCCGGGGGGCGCGCGCAAGGCATCGAGTGCCTGCTCGACCTGGGTGTCGAGATCCCAGAGATTCCCGCTATCGATCGCATCCTGGAGCTTGGCCATCTCGTCGGCCGTCTCGTCGGAATAGTTGGCGGCGATCTCATTGTAGCGGTCGACGAGGGCCTTCTTCTCCTTGACCCCCAGCATCGCATTGCCGAGCACGTCCATCGCGGGATCGAGTTCGGGCTCCTGCGGCAGGTAACCGAGCTTGATCCCGTCCGCCGCCCAGGCCTCGCCGACGAAGTCCGTCTGCTCGCCGGCCATGATCTTGAGCAGCGTCGACTTACCGGAGCCATTCAGGCCGACAACGCCAATCTTGGCACCTGGATAAAAGGACAAGGAAATGTCCTTCAGCACCTGTTTGCCGCCCGGATAGGTCTTCGACAGGCGGTGCATGTGGTAGACGAATTGCGGGTTCGCCATGGCAAGCGCGATCCTTCATGAAAGGGGTGATTTGGCCGCTGTTTTAGAGGGCCGGGGCGGACAAGGGAAGTGGGGCTACTTCGCCGACCCGAAAACCGTCGCGACAGCCTCTTTGACGCCCGCTCCGAAAACGCCGTCGATCTCGCCTTTGTAGACGCCGATCTTCTCCTTGAGGCGCCGTTGCAGCGCTTTGCGGAAGGCATCACTCCACTGCGAGGCACCTTGATCGATATCGCGCCGCGCTTCCTCGACGCCATAACCGATGGCCGCCATCATGAAGTCCGCGGCGTTCTCCGTGTTGACAGGCGTGCCGCGGCCGGCGTCCAGCATGACGGCGAGGCTGTAGAAAGCCCGGTACTCATTTTCCGCCGCCGCCTTCTGGTACCACGTGAGCGCGAGCTTTTCGTCCTTCTGGGTTCCAACGGCCCCCTCGTACATGGCGCCGAGTTGCGTCATGGCCGGACCATTGCCGGCCTCCGCCGAGCGGCGCATCCAAGTGAACGCCTCCGCCGGATCAGCGGCCGTGCCGCGCCCCGTCCACAGATTGATGGCGAGATTGTACATGCCCGTCACATCGCCGCTTCCGGCCGACTTGCGAAACCAGGAAACCGCCTGGGCTTCGTCGGCTTTGCCAAGATCGCCCAGGTTGTACAGCACGCCGATGTTGTTCATGGCGGTGCCGTCCCCGAGCCCGGCGGCCTTTTCGTAGGCGGTGAGCGCTTCGCCATTCCGCAGCGCGGCGTCGAGCGCACGGCCGTGGGCGAGATGCAGGCGCGCCACCTCGGGATGTTCCGCGACGGCGCTCGTGCAGGCGCCAATCGCGGCGGTTGCATCGATCTTGGCGAAGGCAACGCCGTCGATGCCGAGCCCCCGCGTGACGGGCGTCCCCGGCGCGGCGGCGAGGCGATCGCATTCGGTGACGCCGGGCTCGATGGCGGATGTTGCGGGAGCCTCTGGCGCTGCGACCGCGACCTCGGTCTCCGCCTCGACGCCGGAGAGCTCTCCGCCCGATTCCGGGTTTGGGCTCTCCGCCGCTGACGTCGAGGCGAGCCTCGCCAGCGCTTCCTTCGCCAGCGCCCCATAGATCGGCACGTCACCATGCTTGGCGATGAACTCCTCGAGCACCTGCCGGCTCGTCGTATTCTTGACGATGGTCCACTCGGCGAGCGCCTCGGCCGTCGCCGAAACGGCAGGTGCGGGCACGACTTCGGGCGCGGCCTCGCCCGCCTCGTTCAAGACGATCTCGCCGAGGATCTCATCATAATAGGCCGGTTGCTGCGCATGGCCGGCGCTGGCGGCAAGCCCCGCCACCTCCTTCTGCACCGCCTTGGCGAGCGCGATGTGGTTCATGCCGGGCTTGGCGAGCAGCGGCAGCAGCGAGCGAGTGAAGACCGAATTCGGATTGGCATCCTCCCCGGGCAGCCGGTCGAGCGCCGTTTGGCCCGTGCCCGCCGACATCAGCACGAACACGCCGGAGGCCGCCTCGATGCGGGTCAGGCCCCGCGTGCCGCCGATGTTGCGCGTGCCACTCTCCTCGAAAGGATTGTTGCGGCAGGCGTCGAGAATGAGCAGCGTCGCGCCGGCGCCGCGCGAGCGCAACCGGCGCACGATGCCATCGACCGCGAAACCCTCGTCGCGCACGATGCCCTCGCCGCCCTGCTCGGGCAACGGCATGTCGGCGGGAACCAGGATGTTATCGCCGCCGATCGCGACGCCATGGCCGGCGAAGTAGAAGAGGACCGTGTCGCCGGGCGCGATGCGGGTCTCGATCTCGCCGAGCTTCTTGCTGATCTCGCGGCGCGACGCATTCCTAGCCAGCACCACCTCGAACCCGAGGCCTTCAAGGGTTTTGGCAATCGCATCCGCATCGTTCAACGCCCGCTGGAGCTTGGGCAGCGCCTCGTATTGATCGATGCCGATGACAAGGGCGAGACGCTTGGCCTGGGCGGATGCAGGCAGCAGAACGAGCGCCAGCACGGCGAAGAGCCGGAGCAGCCTAATCGGCACCGTATCCTCCCCCGTCGCCTTCGTGGCGATCTCTGGCCTGCTCGACCCGCCCATGGCGGCCGGCCGTCGAGTCAGTCTGGGCGGCGCACGGCCGGATTTCAAGTCCACACAGCCGTCCTTGTGCGGAATTCGTGAATTCGGAGCAACTTTGGTTTGGCGCACGTTCTTCGGCGAACCGGCCTCCACTTCGCCTGAACGTGCGCTAGCTCATGGCCACCAGGATCTTCCTTGGACCTTCGTAGGGCCGGCGGCCGTGGGCGCAGGAGAGGTTGTCCAGCATCAGGAGGTCGCCCTTCGCCCAACGGAAGGCACGCTCGGCCGCGGTGGTCACCTCGCAGATGGCCTCGAGCTCGCCCTTCGTCATCTCGGTGCCGTCGCCATAGGTGCAGTGGGCGACGAGGGTGTCGGCCGCCTCGGGCGTCACGTCCCAGAAGCGCACGGTCTGCATGGCCGCGTGCCAGTGCTCGGCCTGGTTGAACCAGCTCATGGTGTTGGCTCTCGGGTGCCGGATGACGCCCTGCCGGTTGATGGAGGTGTTGAGGCCGTAGTCCGTCCAGCGGAACTGCATGCCGTGCCTGGCGCAATAGGCCTCGACCACCGCGCGGTCTTGCGTCTCGAAGGTTTGTTGCCAGGATTTGCCGGGCCCCTCGCCTTTGTGGAGGTTTTGCACGTAGCGCACGCCATGACGCTCGAAGCGGTCGCGGATTTTCTCGGGCATGCGCTTGTAGATGGCGCGGCTGTCGCCGATCGGCGTCTCGCCGCCCTTCGTTGGCTCGACGTTGCAATGAAAGAAGATACGGCCCGGCCACCAGCCCGAATAGGAGAGCTCGTTGTGCAGGCCGATCGGCAGATGCGCCGGGAAATCGGTCGAGTTGTAGATCTTGTCGGCGACCTGCGTGCGGGGAGAATTGCCGCCCACATAGCTCTGCAGCTGGCCGCCGAGCGCGGCGCTGGCGCGCGCCAGATCGGCCGCGCCATCGAGCGCGAACCCCCGAAAGAGCACCGCTCCTGCCGAGCGCAGCTCGTTCTCGAGCGGCCCTGCGTTCTGCCGCGTCCAATCGAGCAGGCCATCGAGCGTATCCTGCCCTGCCTGCGCCGGCTCGATCAGCACGGGCATCGCGTCGAAGCCATCGAGCCTGCCGAGTTTCATGAGAATTTCCGTGTCGCATGCCGTTGCCACAGCTTTTGCTCCTCCATCAACAGGCGGAGGAACGGATCCAGCGAGCGTTGTGCTTGTTGGTTGGCCATCACAAGCCGCCACCTAATGCCGATACTCCGGCTCTTCTCTATCCAGCAGCCGGCGAGCGGCGCGGAAATGACCTTCCGCCAAGTTCTCCGGTGTCGCCATGCCGGGCGCGAGGCGTTTGCTGTCGGCCTGTGAGAGCACGCGCAAGGGTTTGCCCATGCTCATGGCCGTCACCTGCACCTCCGCCGCTTTCTCCAGATAGTAGAAATCGTCATAGGCGCGCGCGACCGTGGGCCCGGTGACGGTGACGCCATGATGCGCCATCAGCATGATCGACTGGTTGCCGAGCTGGCGAGCGATGCGCTGGCCCTCGTCCTCGGTGATGGCGGCGCCACCGAAATCATCGTCGTAGGAGATGCGATCGTGGAAGCGAAGCGCATCCTGATGGCTCATCTCGAGCCGGCCGCCTTGCGAGCACGCGATCGCCGTGACGTGGCGGGGGTGCGCATGCAGCACGCAGCGCGCCGAGCCGACGAGACGATGAATATTATAGTGGATGAAGAAGGCGGACGTTTCGACCACGCCGTCACCCTCGACGACCTTGCCTTCTTTGTCGACCAGCAGCAGATCGGAGGCGCGCACTTCCGACCAGAATAGCCCCTCCGGATTGATCAAGAAGTTGTTGGCGTCGACGCCTAAGCTGAAATGGTTGCAGACGCCGCTTTGCCAATTATGCCGCGCGGCCATGCGCAGCGCCGCGGCGAGATCCTCCCGGTCTTGGCGATGATTGAGATTGCCCATGGGCGACGTGCTCCCGGATGTTCGCGCGCCGACTATGTCGCCGGCACCATGCGGGTGGCAAGAGTCGAGGCTGCAAACCGGTCGTGCAAACCGGCGCTATCGCGACAGCCGGCCGCCATCGATCGCCAGCACTTGGCCGTGGATGAAATCGGCGGCGTCGGAAGCGAGGAAGACCACCGCGCCTGCGATGTCGTCGGGCGTGCCGATGCGCCCGATCGGCATGCGGGATTTGATGTCGAAGCCGGGCTTGTTCCAGAGGGACTCGGTCATGTCCGTCTGGATGAGGCCTGGCGCAATCAGGTTCACCCGGACACCCTTCGCCGCAAGCTCGATCGCCATCGTCTTCGTCAGACCCACGAGGGCGTGCTTGGAGGCGGCGTAAGAGCCGGCCTCCGCCGCGCTGACGAGGCTGTAAATCGAGCCGATGTTGACGATGGCGCCCTTCCCCCTCCCGACAAAATGGCGGGCCGCTGCCTGAGAAAGGCGGAACGGCACCTCGAGATTGAACCGGATGACCTTGCGCCAGTTCTCGAGCGGCATATCGAGGATCAGAGTATCGGCATCGATGCCGGCATTGTTTACGAGGATGTCGAGATCGCCGAAGCGGGCGATGGCGTCGGGAATGAGCTTCCCCACGACAGTGTCGTCGAAGAGGTCAGCCTCGATGAAGGCGCCGCCCGCGAGTTTCTCAAGCTCCACGACGACGGCCGCACCGTTGGCGGCGCCGCGGCCGGTGACGATGACCTTGGCGCCAGCCGCGCCCAGCGCGACCGCAATTCCGCGCCCGATGCCGCGTGTGGCTCCGGTAACGAGGGCGACGCGCCCTGCGAGGGTGCTTGCGAAAACGGGTTTCGGGTCGGTCATGGCGGCTCCGGCATGGGTTCCAGCATATGGCTCTGAGCCTATCCCCCGTCGCAGGGCCTGGCCACCGCTTCACCTGCGGGTCAGCCCGACCTAGACTGAGGCCGTCCCGCGAGGAGCCCGCCATGCCCCATCTCGTCTATGTCGCCGATCCCATGTGCTCCTGGTGCTGGGGCTTTGCGCCGGTGATCGAGGCGCTCGACGAGCGCTTCGGCCCGTTTGCCCCCCTTCGCCTGCTGATGGGGGGACTGAGGCCCTACACCACCGAGCCGATGCCCGACACCGACCGCGCCATGATCCGCGAGCATTGGGAGCATGTGGCGCAGCGCACTGGCCAGCCCTTCGACTTCGCCTTCTTCGATCGTGAGGAGTTCACCTACGACACCGAGCCGGCGTGCCGGGCGGTGGTGACGGCGCAGGCTCTCAAGCCCGCCTCCGGTCTCGAGATGCTGAAAGCCGTGCAGCGCGCCTTCTACGCCGAGAACCGCGACGTGACGGATGAGGACATCCTCACCGAGATCGCGGTGGAGGAAGGTTTCGCGGCGGAAGCGTTCGCGACGGCGTTGACGTCGGACAGCGCCAAGGCCACGACCCGCGAGGGCTTCATGACCAGTCAGAACGCCGGCATCCGCGGATTTCCGACGCTGCTCGCCGGTTCCGCCGGGTCCGGCTACACGATGGTGACCCACGGCTATCAGCCGCTCGAGGCACTCGCCGATCCGCTGGAGCAGTGGTTGAGGCAGCAGAGCGCGGCGAATGATGCGTGACTGAGCCCAATCCTACCCGCTGGATCGCCGCCTCGGCGCTGTGGAGCGTTGCCGAGGCGACCTTATTGTTCGTAGTGCCGGATGTGATCCTGTCGGCGGCGACGGTCAGGTGCGGTTTTCGTGTGGGCGTGTTGGCGGCGATTGCCGCCGCGGTTGCAGCGACTGCCGGCGGGTCTCCTCGTCTATCTGGCGACGGCCAACGGGCTCGTCGATCCCTTCGCGCTGTTCGACCGCTTGCCCGCGATCTCGGCGGAGATGATCGCCCGCGTGCGCGCCGCCTTCGCGAGCGAGGACTGGCCCAGCGCCATGCTCGCGGGCTCCTTCTCTGGCATCCCTTACAAGCTCTACGCCGCGAGTGCCGCCGCCGCCGGGACGCCGCTCATGGCGTTCCTGCTCTGGAGCATCCCCATCCGCCTCGCCCGCTTCGCGCTCGTCGTCGGCGCGGCGGCGCTGCTTCGCGCGCTGTTCCTCCGCATGCTCGGGCCGCGCTATGCGCTCCTCCCCGTCGCGCTGATGTGGATCGGGTTTTATGCGGTATTCTGGATGCGAATGCCGTCGTAGGGGCGACCGGCGCTCGCCCGCTCTTCTCGAAAATCACAACCGGCTCGCTCGCGGTTGGCCGGGCGACCGCCGCTCGGCGCTCTTCGTTCGGCATCGACAGCCTTTGTGGGGATCGCAGAGGGCGACCGCCGGTCGCCCCTACGTCACGCCTCGTCCTCAATACTGCCCCTGATAGGCCTTCCGGTGCGTGCCCGCGTGGAAGTAGTCGATCATGGTCACGAAATCGAAAACCGGCAGCCCCGTCGCCTCCTGCACCGCCTTCGCATAGGGCGGCATCAGCGAGCACTCGAGCATGAGGGCGCTCATGCCGGGATTCTCTTTCTGCAACTCTAGCGCCGCGTGCACCACCTCGCCCTCGATCTCATCCGAGTCGAGCACGCCGCTTTCGCCGAGGATATCCCGCTTGAAGGCGTCGTAGTCCTCCATGCCGCGCACCACGACATTGATGTCGCTGCGGATGCCGGCCAGCTCCAGCACGCGGTTTCCGAGCGCCCGCTTCGTCGCGGTGATGCAGCCGATCGGCCGCGTCTCGTCGAACATCATGGAGAGGAAGGGGATCTGCAGCAGGCTCGACATGAAGACGGGGATCTTGACCGCCCGCTTCACGGCGTCCTGATACTTGATCATGAAACCGCAGTCCGACGAGATGCCCCGGCAGCCAGAGGCTTCCAGCTCCTTCGCCGCCTCGACGATGGGCGCCTCCATTTCGGGATCGCCGGCGAGCACGCGGTCGAACTTGAGGCCCTTCACGACCTTGAACAGAACGGGATAGTCGTAGGTCGAGGCATTGCCGACATCGCCCGGAATGAACGGCGCCCGGTATTCGAGCATCAGGATGCCGATGGCATGGCCATAGGAATCGGCGTTGCGGACGCTGTATTTGGGCATGGAGTGCTCCTCCGGGGCGGATGGTGCTTCAGCGCGCAGTGTAGTCCGTTCGAGGGCGGCGTGCCATGCGGTTGGGGAAGGGGTGGTAGATGCGTAGCGGGGTCGCGCGATCCGAGTGAGATCTTTGGGCTGAATCGGGGTGAAACCGCAAGCGTGGTCGCCACGCTCAAGGGCCAATTGCTTTGCGAGCGGCATGACCCGGTAGAGCAAGTCGTTGGACGGCTGGGACGACGGACGATACGATGCGAGTCCGTGTCCTCCTACGGCTCGCGCATTCATGACAGCAACCTCCTCCCGCCGCCTCGCCGCCATCCTCGTCGCCGATGTCGTCGGCTATTCGCGGCTGATGGAGGCCGACGAGTCGGGGACGCTGGCAGTGCTGACGGAGCGGCGGAAAAGCATCCTCGAGCCCGTGGTGCGCGAGCACGGCGGGCGAATCGTCAAGATGATGGGCGACGGCGTGCTGATCGAGCTCGCCAGCGCGGTCAATGCGGTCAAGGCGGCGCTCGAGCTGCAACGCCAGTTCGCCGTCGCCAACGATTTTCTGCCGGAGGCTCGCCGCATGCTCCTGCGCATCGGCATCAACCTCGGAGATGTGATCGGCGAGGGCTCGGACATTTACGGCGATGGCGTCAACATTGCCGCGCGGCTGGAGGCGTTGGCGGAGCCCGGCGGCATTTGCATCTCGGCGAAAGTTCACGACGAGGTGCGCGGCAAGATCGAGACTTCGTTCGCCGATGCGGGCGAACGGCAACTGAAGAACATGACCGGAAGCGTGAGAGTGTTCAGGGCAGCTCGACCCGAGCTTGTGCCGGCCCGCCCGGCCTTGGCGCTGCCCGACAAGCCGTCGATCGCGGTCCTGCCGTTCCAGAACATGAGTGGCGATCCGGATCAGGAGTACTTCGCCGACGGCATGGTCGAAGAGATCATCACGGCGCTTTCGCGAATGAAGTGGCTGTTCGTCATCGCCCGCAATTCGAGCTTCACCTACAAGGGCCGGGCCGTGGACGTGAAGCAGGTCGGCCGCGAATTGGGCGTGCGTTACGTGCTCGAAGGCAGCGTGCGCAAAGCCGCCGACAAAGTACGCATTACCGGTCAGCTGATCGATGCTTCGAACGGGGCTCATCTTTGGGCCGAGCGATTCGACGGACGGCTGGAAGACATCTTCGAGCTTCAAGACCAAGTCACCGCCAATGTTGTGGGGTCCATCGCGCCAAAACTGGAGCAAGCCGAGATCGAAAGGACCAAGCACAAACCAACCCACAGTCTCGATGCGTACGACTACTATCTTCGAGGCATGGCTGACGTTCATCGATGGACGAGAGAGGCAAACATGGAGGCACTGGCGCATTTCAATCGCGCCGTCGACCTCGATCCAATGTTTTCTTCTGCATATGGCATGGCGGCGCGCTGCTATTCCCAACGCAAGGCAAGCCTTTGGACACTGGGCAGCGCTGAAGAAATTGCCGATGCCGAGAAGCTGTCGCGCCGTGCGGTGGCGACGGGCAGCGGCGACGCAGTGGCGCTGTCGGCCGCCGGAATAGCGCTTTCCTATGTCGTCGGCGAACTCGACGAGGGCGACGCCTTGATCGACCAGGCTCTTGCTCTCAATCCAAACCTGGCGTGGGCATGGTTGTTCAGCGGCTGGGTGAAGGTCTGGCGCGGCGAGCCCGAGGATGCGCTGGAGCGGCTAACCCGGGCCATGCGGTTGAGCCCGCAAGATTTTCAGTTGTTCAACATGCAAACGGCAACCGCAGGCGCCCACTTCATCGCCGGCCGCCACGATGTAGCCTTCACATGGGCAATGGCGGCGCTGCGCGGCCGGCCCGACTACCTCTTTCCCAACCTCATGGCGGCGATCAGTGGCGCGCTGGGCGGGCGGCTCGCCGAGGCTCAGAAGGCGATGACCCGGCTGCGTCAGCTACAGCCTGACCTGAGCATCTCGAAACTTAGGGGTTGGTTCCCCGTCAGGCGGCCGGAGCATATCGAAATGTGGGAGGACGGATTACGCAAGGCGGGCCTCCCCGAATGACCTCCTCCCGCCGCCTCGCCGCCATCCTCGTCGCCGATGTCGTCGGCTATTCGCGGCTGATGGAGGCAGACGAGTCGGGGACGCTGGCGGCGCTGAAGGAGCGTCGGAAGGGCATCCTCGAACCCGTCGTGCGCGAGCACGGCGGGCGAATCGTCAAGGTGATGGGCGACGGCGTGCTGATCGAGCTCGCCAGCGCGGTCAATGCAGTCAAGGCGGCGCTGGAGCTGCAACGCCAGTTCGCCGTCTCGAACGAGCGGCTTCCAGATGATCGTCGAATACACCTGCGCATCGGCATCAACCTCGGCGATGTGATCGGCGAGGGCTCGGACATTTACGGCGAAGGCGTCAACATTGCCGCGCGGCTGGAGGCGTTGGCGGAGCCCGGTGGCATTTGCATCTCGGCGAAAGTTCACGACGAGGTGCGCGGCAAGATCGAGTGCGGGTTCATCGACCTTGGCGAGCAGTCGCTCAAGAACATAGCAACGCCCGTCCAGGCCTATATGACCGCGGGGCCGGGCGCCGACGGGACCACACGCCCCCTGCTGTTGGTGCAAAGCAGGCCTTCCATAGCGGTGCTGCCATTCCTGAACATGAGCGGCGATCCCGAGCAGGTGTATTTCGCCGAGGGCATCAGCGAGGATCTCATTGCTGAGTTTTCGAAATTCCGCTCGCTGTTCGTCATCTCGCGTAACTCGACCTTTTCGGTCAAGAACCGGCCAGCAGACCTCAAACAGCTCAGCGCCAGGTTGGGCGCGCGCTATATCGTCGAGGGCAGCGTTAGAAGGGCCGGCAGCCGGCTTCGCATTGCCGCCCAACTTGTCGATGCCCTCGAGGATTTGCATCTGTGGGCGGGGCACTTCGACCGGCAGTTGGAAGACATGTTCGATGTTCAAGACGAGGTGGTGCGGGCGATCGTCTCGGCAATCGAGCCGCAATTGCTCAGCAGCGAACGCAACCGGGCGATGCGCAAGCCTCCCGAGAATCTCGATGCCTGGGAGAACTACCAGCGTGGATCGTGGCATCTGTTCAGGTACCGGCGAGAGGACCGGCAGCTGACGCTTGACTTGTTCATGCGCGCAATCGAGCTGGATCCCGGCTTTGCTCCCGCCCATGCCGGGCTCAGCTATGCATACTACACTCATATCATTCTCGGATCCTCGCCCGATGCGGCGGCTGATCGCGACCAGGCGCTCATCGCCGGCAAACAGGCCGTCAATCTCGACGAATACGACCCGTTCGCCTACGTTGCCTTGGCGCGGGCCTACATGCTGCGGACTGATCACGAGGCAGCCTTGATTGCGTCCGACAAGGCTATTCGTCTGAACCCGAGTTTCGCCTTGGCGCATTTCGGTCGCGGCCACTGCCTGTGGCATCAGGGGCGGTGCGCCGAGGCCGTTTCGTCCATCGATGAGGCGATGCAGCTCAGCCCTAACGATCCGATGATGTGGTCATTCATGGCGAGCAAGGCCATCGCGCTTTCGCTGAACGGTGAGCTGGACCAGGCCATAGTCTGGTCCCGGCAAGCCCAGCGGCAAAACAATGCAGCTATCTTTGCTCATGTCGGCGAAGTTTGCGCTCTCGGCCTCCAGGATCGTCGCGAGGAAGCGGTGGATGCCGTCAAACGCGCCCGGACGACAATGCCAGATGTCAGCGTCTCGCATTTGGACAAGGTTCTGCCGATCACGCACGCGCCCAGCCGCGAGACGTTCCTGCGTGGCTTGCGGAGTTCGGGCCTCCCCGAATAACCTCGGCCCGCCCGTTGGTCGATGGAGAGAGCGGCGGCATCGCCCGCGCCATGCTATGCCGCGTGCCCACCCTCGCATGCCGCCGATCCACCATGGGCATAGCTAGTTTTCCATCTACAATTGTAATTCCATTCACTAACTGTATTCTTGCTTGAGACCGGCGAGGGAGGCCGGTCGGCATGACGAAACCTCTTTCGAGCGACCTTCGTGAGCGGCTTGTTGCAGCAGTCGAGGACGGCATGAGTTGCCGGGAGGCGGCCGAGCAGTTCGGCGTGGCCCCGTCGTCGGCGGTGAAAGTCGTCGGCGGCTGGCGCCGGACCGGAAGCTACGAGCCGCGACCGCAAGGCGGCGACCGCCGGTCGGGGCGGATCGAGGCGTTTGCCGTGGAGATCATCGGCTGGATCCGCGCCGAGGTGGACATGACACTCGCCGAGATGGCTGAGCGCCTGGCCGAACGTCACGGCGAGAGTTCTCCCAAAGTACCATCTGGCGGCTGCTCGCGCGTCACGACGAGACGTCTGAAAAAAAGCTCGTGCGCCAGCGAGCGGGAACGCCCCGACGTCGCCCTATCGCGCCAGGTGTGGTCGGCCGGACAGGCGAGTTCTCAGACCAAGCGCCTTGTCTTCGTGGACGAGACAGGTGCCTCGACCAAGATGGCCCGGCTCTACGGGCGCTCGCCCAAAAGCACGCGCTGTGAAGCCAGCATTCCGCACGGCCACTGGAAGACGAGAACCTTCGTCGGCGGCTTGCGCGAAGGCGACAGACGGCACCGATGGTGCTCGACGGGGCCATGGATGGCGTGGCCTTCCACGCCTGGATCTACAGCCTTGCGTCGACGTTGGCGTTTGGCGACATCGTCGTCATGGACAATCTGCCGGCACACAAGCCCGAGCATGTGCGACGATCCATCGAGGCGGCGGGTGCCGAGCTGCGCTACCCGCCGGCTTATTTCCCCGATCTCAACCCGATCGAGAATGCCTTCGCCCAGCTCAAGGCGTTTCTGAAGAAAGCTGCCGCGCGCACTATTCCCGCGCTCGACCAGGCGATCGCCGACGCACTTTCCAAGATCACCGCCCAAGACTGCAAAGGCTACTTCAAAAACGCAGGCTATGATCGCGTATATGAGGCTTCCTTTGGCTTGCGGCCGAGGTTTTCCTCGATGCCGTCGACGAGCGGCACGAGCTGGTCCGTGATCGCTCATGCTCGGCGTCAGGCCCTGCGCCACGATGATCTGCGCCTCGGCATCGACCGCGGCCTGTGCGTTGTAGCCCTGGATGAAGCCGTCCTTGGTCTTCAGGATGCGGCTCTCGGGATCGGTGAAGTTGCGCTGCGCCTTGCCGATCGGGCTCCGTCCGATCGGCGGCGCCGGCGTCTTGCCGTTCTTCTTGCGGCCTTCCGCCCGGCGCTGTCTTCCTCTGCCTCGGCCTCGGCGCGTGCGCTCTGCCTCGGCCGCGGCCTTGGCTTCCGCTTCGAGTGCCGCCTTGGCCTCGCGGATCTTGGCCAGCCGCTTCTGCTTGTCGGCCACCCAATCCGGCATCTCGTCGCCGCGCTTGGCCGCCGTACAGCTTGTCCTCCTCCGCGTCGGCGGCCTCGGCTGCCTCCAGCCAGCGATCCACCTCGGCCTGCAGCTCCGCTTCCCGTTTCTTCATACGCTCATAGCTCATCGCCTTGTGCTTCGACGCGTTCGCTTTGATCTTCGTGCCGTCGAGCGCCACATGCCCGAGCTTCACCATGCCCGGCCTTCTCGGCAAGCTTCAAGCACCTGCACGAACAGCCCGGCCAACGCCTTCAGATGGCGTTTGCGGAAGTCTCTAGATGGTGCGGAAGTCCGGCGGGTCGCTCGCCACGATCATCATGAAGTCGGTGCGCTCCAGGCTGGCCTTGGCGATCCGCCGCGACGAGTAGATGCCGCTGGCATAGCCATGCAGCAGCAGCGCCGTCATCAGGCGCGGATCAAACGGCGGTTGGCCGAGCCCGCTCGTGTAGCTGCCGTTGATGGCTTTGAGGTCGAGGCTCTCGCGCACCAGCGCCACGATCAACCGCGACAAGTCGTCCTTAGGCACATAATCCTGCACGCTCGGTGGCAGGAGTTGCGCCTCGTCGATCTTCCAAGGGCGAAAATGCTTGCTCATGGCTCAACTTGTAGTCGTGGCTGTGGCCCGTCAACGTACGGCCGTTGGGCAGCTTCAAGTAGCCTTGCGCCCGTTCCAGCGCCTGGATCGACGGCTTTTCATCGACGCAGAGAACAACCGCGTTCTTGGGAGGCGCCAGATAGAGCCCAACCACGTCGGCGGCCTTGGCGGCAAAGTCCGGATCGTTGCTCTCGCACCAGCTCTTGCGCCCCGCCAGATCGATCTTCTGCTTGCGCAGCGATCGCCACACGTATTGCACATCAACATTACTCTATCACTCCATTGGCGGGGTAACGTCGGGAAAACGTATCGCGCACAGAAGGGCGAGCCGTGATCAAGGAGTGCGATTTTTTCATCATCGGCGCGGGGATTGCCGGCACCTCGGCGGGCGCCGACACGCACGGCACTTCAATCCGCAATGCTGGTCGGTGACGATTGCATCGACAGTCGTCGAACCAATTTTGACATCCCCACTATTGACCCTTCCCGGCAAGCTGCGACAGTGAAGCCGGACGCGCTCGGAACGCGCTCAATGAGAAACGTTAGGGAGGTTTGCATGACGATTTCAGAATCACGCAGGGCCAGCATGGGACTTGGCCTTGCGATCGCTGCCACGTTGCTGATTGGCACGTTGGCGCCGGCGCAGGCCGACGTTCTCGACGATGTCACCAAGGCAGGCGTCATCAAGGTCGGAATTTTCGAGGACTTCCCGCCCTTCGCCTCGCTCGGCGCCAATTTGAAAATCGAGGGCTATGACACCGAGGTCGCCGACAAGCTGGCGCAGGCTCTCGGCGTCAAGGCCGAGCTGGTCGGCATCACCGGGCAGAACCGCATTCCCTTCCTGACCGAAGGCAAGGTCGACCTCTTGCTCAGCATCGGCTACAGCGACGAGCGGGCCCAGGTCGTCGCCTACACCGACGCCTATGCACCCTACTACATCGCCGTCATGGGACCGCTTGAGCTGGACGTGAAGGACGCCGCGGGTCTCGCCGGCAAGACCATCGCCGTCAACCGTGGCACGCTCGAGGACACGGAGGTCACCAAGGTGGCGCCGGCGGGCGCCGACATCCAGCGCTACAACGACTACGCTGGTGTGATTTCCGCTTTCCTGTCGGGCCAGGCGCAATTGATGGTGGTCGGCAACGATGTGGGCGCGACGATCCTCGCCAAGAACCCGGCCATCAAACCCGTCGAAAAGTTCTTGCTCCTAACCTCGCCCTCGCAGATGGCCGTCAAGAAGGGCGAGACACGTCTCCAGGAAAAGCTGAACGCGGCACTCATCGCCATGAAAGCCGACGGCAGCCTCAACGCGCTTGCGGTGAAGTGGTTGAAGCAGCCGCTGGTTGACGGTTTCTGAGACCATTCGTGGGCTATGATCTCGACTTCAGCGCGATTGCGGACAATCTGGGCCTGCTCCTGCACGGGGCGGGAATCACCCTCGCATTGACCGCAATCGCCGCCACGGTCGGCATCGCGCTGAGCATCGGCGGGGCGGCAACCTCGCGCTGGGGCCTCGGCTGGGCGCGCCGGCTGGTCGCGGCCTACGTCGAGCTGATCCGCAACACGCCGTTCATCGTCCAGCTGTTCTTCATCTTCTTCGGATTGCCCAGCCTTGGCATGAAACTGACGGCGTTGCAGGCGGCCGTCCTCGCCATGACCATCAATCTGACGGCCTATTGCATCGAGATCGTCAGGGCGGGATTAGAGGCCGTGCCGCCCGGCCAGCGCGAAGCCGGGTTCGCGCTCGGCATCGCGCCCGTTTGGGTGTTCGTCTCGATCGTCCTGCCCCAGGCCATCGCCAACGTCTATCCGGCCCTCGTCAGCCAGGTCATCATCACCATGCTGGAATCAGCGGTGGTTTCGCAGATTGCCGTCACCGATCTCACCCATGCCGCCGACTTCATCCAGTCGCGGACCTACCGCGCCTTCGAGACTTATTTTGCCATCGCACTGATCTATCTCGGCATGGCCGTGCTCCTGCGCTGGGCCCTCAATCGTGCCGGACGCCGGTTGTTCGCGGGGCGCCGCTGATGGTCGAGCTCTCGCTCGCGGATATCCTCCCCTTCCTGTTGCTGGCGGCGCGCTGGACGCTGCTGCTGTCGGCAATCGCCTTTATCGGCGGAGGCATGGGTGCCGCACTGCTGCTGATGTGGCGCTTTGCCTATCCGGTGTCCGGCGGCTATTTTACCGCTTTCTATGTCCACATTCTGCAGGGCACGCCGCTGCTTCTGCAATTGTTTCTTGTCTTTTTCGGCTTGCCGCTGGTCGGGATCGATGTCTCGCCGTTGCTTGCGGCCGGGGTTGCGCTGACGCTCTATGCCAGTGCTTTCCTGACGGAAATCTGGCGCGGCTGCGTCGATGCCATTCCGCGCGGCCAGTGGGATGCCAGCGCCAGCCTCGGCATGAACTTTCTAACGCAGATGCGCTACGTGATCCTGCCGCAATCGCTCAAGATCGCGGTGCCGCCCACCGTCGGGTTCCTTGTCCAACTCGTCAAGAGCACCGCGCTCGCCTCGATCGTCGGCTTCAATGAACTGACCCGGACCGGCCAGATCGTCGCCAACGCGACCTTCCAACCGTTTCTGATCTACGGTCTGGTGGCCATCATCTACTTCGCCATCTGCTACCCGCTGACCGTCGGCTCCAGGGCCCTGGAGCGGCGCCTCGGCGGCTCACGATAGTCCGGAGGCTCGAAATGGACCCGCCCACAACTCCGACCGATGCCGCCGCGCCGATGATAGAGATGCGCAATGTCAGCAAATGGTATGACACGTTCCAGGCGCTCAAGGATGTTTCGCTGACCGTCGCCAAGGGCGAGCGCGTGGTGATCTGCGGTCCGTCGGGATCGGGGAAGTCCACCGCCATCCGTTGCATCAACCGGCTGGAAACGCATCAATCCGGACAGATCTTCGTCGAGGGCGTCGAGCTCAATGCGCAGGTGAAGAACATCGAGCACGTCCGCCGCGAGGTCGGCATGGTGTTCCAGCAGTTCAATCTATTTCCGCACTTAAGCGTTCTCGACAACCTGACGCTGGCGCCGCGCCGGGTGCGCAAGCTCTCGCGCAAGGAGACCGAGGACCGCGCCATGGCGTATCTCGAGCGCGTCAGGATCGCCGAGCAGGCCCACAAATATCCAAGCCAGCTTTCCGGCGGCCAGCAGCAACGCGTCGCCATCGCCCGGGCGCTGTGCATGGAGCCGCACATCATGCTGTTCGACGAGCCGACCTCGGCGCTCGACCCAGAAATGATCAAGGAGGTTCTCGATGTCATGGTGGAGCTCGCGGAGGAGCACATGACAATGGTTTGCGTCACCCATGAGATGGGCTTTGCCAAGACGGTCGCCGATACCGTCGTGTTCATGGATCACGGGCAGATCGTCGAAATCGCGCCGCCCCGAGACTTCTTCTCGGCTCCCAAGAGCGACCGGACCAGATTATTCCTGAATCAGGTTCTGAAACACTGACAGAATCGCAGGCGAAGCTGCCCGTCGCCGGGCGCCTGTGGAGGAACGAACCGGCGGCAATTCCCACGCCGATCGCCGGACACTGAGCGAGGAACAGAGACGATCATGACCTACTCTACCTACAAGCACATCCTCTTCGCCAAGCGTGATCGCATCCTGACCGTCACCATCAACCGGCCGGACAAGCTCAATGCGGTGCATGGGCCGCTGCACGAGGAACTTTCCCGCGTCTTCTACGACGTCGCGGCGGACCATTCCGTCGATGTCGTGATCCTGACCGGCGCCGGCCGGGCCTTTTCGGCGGGCGGCGATTTCGGCTGGTTCCAGGAGATGATCGATGATCCCGCCGCCTGGGAGCGCTGCCGGTTCGAAGCGAAGAAGATCATCTACGGCCTTCTCGACTGCGAGAAGCCGGTCATCGCCAAGCTCAATGGCCACGCCATCGGCCTCGGCGCCACCATGGCGCTGTTCTCCGACATCATCTTCGCGACAAAAACCGCGCGCATCGGCGATCCCCATGTCCTCGTCGGTCTCGTCGGCGGCGACGGTGGGGCCATCATCTGGCCGCAGCTCATCGGCTATGCCCGCGCCAAGGAGTATCTCATGACCGGCGACCAGATCCGCGCCGACGAGGCCGCGCGCATGGGCCTCATCAATCACGCGGTGGAAGATGCCGAGCTCGACGCCAAGGTCGATGCCTTCGCCGATAGGCTCGCGGCAGGCGCCACGCAGTCGATCAAGTACACGAAAGTCGCGGTCAATATCGGCTTGCGGCAGCTCGCGCATTCCATTCTGGACGCGAGCCTCGCCTACGAGAGCATCACCAATTTCAGCAAGGACCACCAGGAAGCGGTCGCCGCGCTGAAAGAAAAGCGGCGGCCGAAGTTCACCGGCGCTTGAGACTAGTGGCCCGTCGCGCCTAAATCGCATCATGGCCGCGAGCGCTTTCGATTTAGGCGCGACATAAGGGCCGCTAGCAATATCGTTGGCTTAGTGTGGCGTTCAACGCGCCTTAGTTGACACGAACCTCGCCGCAGTACTGGTCAACGAAGGCGCGACGCCACACTGGCCGGCCAGCGCGCCGCAACGAACCGGAGCAGTAAACATCATGCCTTCTCTCCGCGATCGCCTGACTGAGCTCGGCCAAAACCTTCCGGCGCCGGCCCGCAATCTCGGCAAGTATGCCGGCCATGTCGTCACCGGCAATCAGTTCTGGTCGGTGCAGGGCCCCGTCGACGGCGACGGCCTGGCCTTTCAAGGACGCATCGGCAAGGACTACGATCTGGCGCAAGGCCGGGCGTGCGCGCGCTTCGTCATGCTCAACATCCTGGCGCAGCTCGATATCGCGACCGGCGGCGACATGGATCGGATCGTCAAGGCGGTGCGGCTCGGCGGCTTTATACTGGCCACGGAGGATTTCGATCAGCACACGCTCGTCATGAACGGCGCATCGGAGCTGCTGCTGGAGGTGCTGGGCGAGCGCGGCCGGCACGCGCGTTTTGTCGTAGGCTGCGCCTCTCTGCCCTACCGGATGCCGGTCGAGATCGAGGCGGTGTTCGAGATCAGGGTATGAGGGTGAAACAAAAGCGCTAGAGTGCTTCCGGAAAAATGCGAAGCGGTTTTCCGATAAGAAGCATGACAAACCAAGGAGCTAGGGTGTTGAAGTAATTCAACCAAGAACGGAAACACCCAATGGAAGCAGCCTCACCCCAGGCACCTAAGGCTCCGGCACATAGAGCACTTGTCCTTCCAAGAGGAAACCGGTTGGTCGAAAGAAAGTGCTCAAAACCAATAGCCTAGAGCGCCGATCTTATTCCATCAGATCGAATAGCGCTCTAGGTTGCGTCGAACGCTGTGCAGGCTCAACATCGCCGCGCGCCCGCTGCGTTCACCGGCGCAAGCTGACTGGGTGCTCCGATGACTGCGCGCCCCCCCGACATGACGGCCGATGAGCTCGCCCGCCTCCTGCTCGTGCTCGCCGGCGAGGGCCGGCGGCTCGTCGCGATCGCGGGCCCACCCGGCAGCGGCAAGTCCACATTGAGTGAGTGGCTCGCAAATCGCCTCGACACGGCGCGACCCGGATCAGCGGCCGTGGTGCCCATGGATGGCTTTCACTACGACGACGTTCTGCTCGTGGCGCAAGGAACGCTGTCGCGCAAGGGCGCGCCGTCCACCTTCGATGCGGGTGGACTTGCCGCCCTGCTCCGGCGCCTCCATGCCAACGAAGAGCCTGCGATCGCGATTCCCGTCTTCGACAGGAGCCTCGAGATCTCGAGAGCCGGTGCCCGCCTCATTGCCCGGACGACGCCGCTGATTCTGGTCGAGGGAAACTATCTTCTGCTCGATCAAGAACCCTGGAGCGCGTTGCGTCCATTTTTTCACTTGACGATCCGTCTCATCGTACCGGCGCCCGAGCTCGAGAGACGGCTCATCGATCGCTGGCTGCGGCAGGGATTGTCACGGTCCGTGGCTGAGGCGCGGGCGCGGAGCAATGATCTCGTCAACGCGTTGCTCGTCGAGGAGCACAGCGTTCCCGCTGATGTCGCCGTGCGGCTCGGCTGACGCGCCCCGCGTCGCTGCGGCTCTTGCCGCTAACACCGCCCCACCCCCGTCCTGGTCGCGGACGCGATTACCCACGAGGGGCAAGAGTTGATCCGTGGTCATGCCATCCGGCGCGGCCTTGCTCTCACCACGGCCTCCCGTGGATGCTGACTTTCGTCAGCAGGACGGTGTGGGGAAGTTTGCGGAATACACGGCCGTCATCGGTCGCGGCCCAAGCCGCCCCCCGACGTCCTTGGCTGCGGCTCGACCCAACCCCACCCCCCGTCATGGTCGCAGACGCGACCACCCACACCTCTCACCGTCATGGTCGCGAACGCGACCCAGACAAGCCGATTATACCCTAGGATTGTTTCTCGGGCAGACTTACATCACTTCGTCGACTGCTCGAGAACAGGCCGTGACACCGCGCTAAGCCTGACATGGCTCGGTTCCCGCCTTCGCGGGAATGACGGTGGTGGGGATGTGCACAACGCAACAAGCACGACCCGCTCGGAAGCGCGGAAGAGGTAGCGAGCGCCGCCCTCACCCACCGCCCCCGCCCTCCGTCTTCAACCACGCCCCGCAGCACGCTTTCGCCAACTCCCGCACGCGCAGGATATAGCTCTGCCGCTCGGTCACCGAGATGACGCTGCGGGCGTCGAGCAAATTGAAAATGTGGCTCGCCTTGATGCATTGGTCGTAGGCAGGCAACGCCATCAGATGGCGCTCGGGCCTGGCGCCCTTCTCGAGCAGCGATTTGCACTCGGCTTCCGCGTCCTTGAAATGCCGCAGCAGCATCTCCGTGTTCGGCGTGCTCGAAGTTGTATCGCGAGTACTCCTGCTCGGCCTGCAGGAAGATATCGCCGATAGGATGCGCTTGTCGTCGTCGCGGCCGTTGAAATTGAGATCGAACACGCGATCGACGCCCTGGACGTACATGGCGAGGCGTTCGAAGCCATAGGTGATTTCGCCCGAGACCGGATCGCAATCGAAGCCGCCGACCTGCTGGAAATAGGTGAACTGCGACACCTCCATGCCGTCGCACCAGACTTCCCAGCCGAGCCCCCAGGCGCCGAGCGTCGGGCTCTCCCAGTCATCCTCGACGAAGCGGATGTCGTGCTCGAGCGGGTCGAGGCCGATAGCGACAAGCGAGCCCAGATACAGCTCCTGGAAGTCGGGGGGCTCGGCTTCATGATGACCTGGTACTGGTAGTAGTGCTGCATGCGGTTCGGATTCTCGCCGTAGCGGCCATCCTTCGGCCGCCGCGAGGGCTGCACGTAGGCCGCGTTCCAAGGCTTCGGCCCGAGCGCGCGCAAGGTCGTCGCCGGATGGAAGGTGCCCGCGCCCACCTCCATGTCGTAGGGCTGCAGGATCACGCACCCCTGCGCCGCCCAATACTGGTGCAGCGTCAGGATGAGGTCCTGGAACGATCCCTTAGGGTTCAATCCGGGAGCCGGGGCTTGCGCCCGCTTCGCCACCTTGTCCTGCATCTAAAGCCTTCCGTTCGCTTGCGCTCAATCGAACTCTATCGCATGCCGGGGGCTGGTGTGTACCCGGCGCCGGCGCCGCACGAAACCGCTAACTTGCTCCGATATCGGACTTTCCAGCGCTGCGCTGAAGGATTAGGCTTGCCCCCTCAACACAAAAAGGAGCCCCCCATGTCGGTTCTCAAAGTCATCGAGCTGATGTCCGATTCGTCCAAGAGCTGGGAGGATGCGACACAACAGGCCGTCACGCGCGCCTCCAAGACGATCAAGGGCATCCGGTCGGTCTGGGTCAAGGACATGTCGGCGACCGTCGGCAAGTCGGGCAAGATCGAGGGCTATCGCGTGACATGCCACGTGAGCTTCGAGGTGAAGTAGATCACGGCATCGGCTCCGCCTCGATTGGGAAGTCGGCACTTTCGCCGCGCCGGGCGACGCCCGGAAAAGTGAAGTGCCACCACTCGCGCCGGTAGTTCTCGAAGCCCTGGCGACCCATTTCGTGGACAAGGCGGCGGCGCCACTGACGTTGCTCGGTGGTGATGCCGGGAACTCCGGTCGCGCTCTTGGCATCGAAACAGTCGAAGGCGGTACCCATGTCGACGGAGTTGTCGTCGGTGCCTTCAGTGCACGGGCGATCGGCGGGTGCGGCGGGTGCGGTTGCGTCCTTGCGGACGATCGTCAGGTCGATGGCCGTGCCGTTTGCGTGCGAGGACTTCCTGGCGATGTAGCCGTCCCTGATGGCATCGCGGCGCTTGACGTCAGGCATGTAGGAGCTGTGCGCCTCCGCTTCGCTGTGCGGGGCTGAGACCCAGGCATGCATGGCCAGCACCGCACGCTGCGGCCGATAGCAATCGTAGACCTTGAGGGAGAGCCCGTCCTTGAGAAGCGCCTCTTGCACCTTGGCGAGCGCCTCGGCGGCAGGCTTGCGCAAGATGCAGCGCGGCGCGGCGTAGCCGGGAAGGGGCTTCCCCATGAAGTTCCGGCTCGTGGCGTAGCGCATATCCTGGACGATCGTCGGGGGCAATCTTGTCGAGATGGACATAGCCGTCGGGCAACTTCACCTCGTCCGCAGTGGCGGGACCAGCGAGCAGGATCGTGGAGTGCGAGTGCGCGCGAAAACCGCATATCAGGGCTCGGCCGTCTCGAAGGCGAGTTCGCTGATGGCGGTGTCGGTGTATTTGCTGCCCGGATAAACCGAGACGATTTCGAGCAACGCGAACTTGGCGCGAACGGGCGGGTCGATGGTGAAGACTTGCTGGCCCATCAGGTCTTCGAGCGCGATGGTCCGCTGCTCGCCGTTCGCAAAAGTCACGCGCAGCTCGGCGGGGCGGCTGTTGCGCTCATAAAGACGCTCGCTCTTGTTGTAGCCATTCTGGATGAGGAGCGCCCTGAAGCTCCGCTCGCTCGGGTATGTCACGGACACGACCTGCCCTTCGCCATCGCCATCCTTCATGCCCTCGACCCAGGCGGTGTCCGGCCGGCCATCAAACAGGTTCCCCGGCCCATAGGTGCCGGCGCTGCTGGCCTTCAACGCGCTATCGACGCAGTAGACGAGCTTGCTGGGGGACATCGCGCAGTCGGACCCGGTGTGGGGCAAAGAGACTTCAGCCTGACGGCTCCCCGGCTGGGGCCTCGACTGCAACCTCGGGCCCGGTCTCCGCCGGCGGCGTGACGGTAACGCCTGGCAGCGGCTCGGACGAAGACTGGCCGCCGGAGAAGTAGAAATCGCCCAGGATGGATGAACTCTCCCACGGCACCTGCTGGCCGCTGGAACTTTCGTAGACCCGCTCGCGCACGCGCTTGAACACATCTTCGATCTTCATGCCGGGTTGTGCGAGCACGTCGACGAGGGCCGTGGTGTAGGGGCTGTTGTTGCCTTCGCCGTCGGCTGCGACCTGACCCGGCGCGGTCGAAAACGCGACCATCGAGCCGACCGGCGCATCGAGGCGCGCGAGGCCCCGCGAGGCCGAGCGGAAGGAGCGGGCGAACGGGTTGTTCCGGCAGGCATCGAGAATGACGATATTGAGGCGGTTGCGGGCATTGCCTAGCGCCACCATCACATCGTCGGCACTGATGCTCTCGATGGCGACGTCACCCTCCTTCTCGATCTCGGCATCGACGGGAATGAAGTAGTTGGCGCCGTTGAGCTGGATGCCGTGGCCCGCGTAGAAGACGAGCCCGACGGTATCGCGCCCGGCCGCCTCGAGCTTCCCGGCGAAATCGCGAACCGCCCGCTTCATACCGGCCTGATCGAGGTCTTCGAAGGCCAGCACCTCGAAACCGAGCTTGCCGAGCGCTTCCGACATCCGTCGCGCGTCGTTCGCCGGGTTCTTGAGCGCGCCCGCGTTCTTGTATGCGCCATTGCCGATGACGAGCGCGACGCGGGTTTCGGCATGGGCCGGTGCAACGCATGCAAGGGCGCCTGCAAGAAACGCCACAGCGTAGAGTATTCTGCTTGCCTTCATCCCTGCCTCATACGGCGATTGCCAGGTCCACACAACGCCATCGATGTAACAGCCGATGCGCGGCCGGCTCCTACAACCCCAGCCTCGCCCACAGCGCCCGCGCCTCGATCGCCGATAGCGCATCGTCGGCGAGGCTCGGGCCGGACCAGCCGATGGACGACGCATGTCCCGTACGCGACAGGCCGAGCCGCCGCCGGAGCCATCCCCTCTCGCCGGACACGAGCTTGAGCTTGACCTTCTCGCCATAGAGCGATCGCATCTTCGTGCGAATGTCGGTGAGGCCATCGATCAGGCCTAGCTCGACCGCCCGCCGTCCCGACCAGAAGGCACCCTGGAACAGCTCCTCGTCGCTGCCCTTGAGCCGGGCCCCCCGCCGCTCTTTCACCAGCGCGATGAAGGCCTCGTGCACCTCCCGCTGCAGCGCCTTCAGCCGCTCGACGTCGTCCGCCTTCTCCGCCTGGAAGGGATCGAGCGTCATTTTCTGCGTGCCCGCTGTATAGACGCGCCGCTCGATGCCAAGCCGCTCGATCGCCTTTTGAAGCCGAAGCCCGAGGTGATGACACCGATCGAGCCGACGATGGAACTTTCGTCCGCGTAGATCTCATCGCCACAGAGCGCGATCAGATAACCGCCGAGGCCATCACGTCCTCGGCGAAGACATAGACCGGCTTCGTCTTCTCCTCGGCGAGTTTGCGAATGCGGTCGGCAATCAAGCGCGATTGCACCGGGCTGCCGCCCGGCGAGTTGACGATGACGGCGACGGCCGGCGCGGATTTGTCCGCGAAGGCGCGCTCGATCGGCTCGGCGGCGGTCGCAAGCGACAGCCCAGGCCGCAGCGGCGTCGCCATGCCGATCGGGCCAGTGAAGCGAAGAACCGGAATGGTGATGCCGCGATTGAAGAGGCGCATGCTGGCTCGGGGTTTCCTATTCATGTGAACGGACCGCAGTTTGACGCGAGCAACGGGCCACGGCAACCGGCATCTGGCTGGACTGAGCCGCTCTGTAGGGGCGACCGGTCGCCCCTACGATCTGTGACGCCAGCCTCAGCACCAGCTTACGTCCGAGGCCATTCCAGCGCTACCGGCCCTCGCATGACCCGCTCGACTTCGGGCGCGAACGTGCCCGCCGCCCGATGCAGCACCAGGCCAGGAAGAATTTTCATGGGCGCCCGGCTGCCCTTGTGGCCCCGAATGAGGAGGCGATGAGCCGCTTCCCCAGTGCGCGGATGCAGGGGCCAGATTTGCAGCCCGCCGAACCGGCCATCGAGGGCGTCGAGGATGGCCTTCAACTGGTCCGCGCGATGGATCAGGGTGAGCATGGCATCAGCACGCGCCAGGGTCGCAAAGCAACGGGCCCAGCGATCGAGGCCCTCCTCCGGCATGGTCGACGCCCGCGCTTGCAGTGGGAACGGTGAAGCACGGCTCGCCGCTGCCTCCAAATAGGGCGGGTTCGAGACGATGATGTCGAAACTCTCGCGAGCGAGCCCATGCGCTTCCAACGCCGCATGTAGCGCGGTGAGATCTGCGCACACCACCTGCACCCGATCGGCGAGCCCGTTGCGGAGAGCATTTTCATTAGCGAGGCTTGCCAGCTCCGGCTCGATCTCGACGCCGGTCACCGAAATCTCCCGCACACGCGCCGCCAGCGCCAAGCCGACGATGCCCGATCCCGCCCCCGCATCCAAGACTTTTGCTGCGACCCGCGACCTCGACCGATGCCGCCAGCACCACGGCGTCGAGCCCGGCGCGATGGCCTGACTTGGGTTGCAGCAGCCGAAGCCGGCCGTCGAGAAAGTGGTCCCCGGTCGTGGCGAGGGTCGACCGCGGCAAGCTCACCGGCCACTCCCAGGAGGTACCAAATCCTCGGCCGCGACCCCCGCGGCCAGCAACTCGTCCCGCGCCACGGTCCACTCGCCATCGGCGACGAGCAGCCGGCGTGGAAAGATACCCAACGAGCCTTCCGCGTTGCTGATGTTGCGATCCGCCACGAAGCAGCCGATCCGGGCCTCGCCAAGCACGGTCTCGGCGAGGCTCAGCAGGACCGGATCATTGGTCCTCAGCAATTCCCGCATAGGCTTGCTCGCAACTCGTTGAGATGGCGGCGCTTCTGGTGCGGCGATCTGGCTTGACCCACTCCGATACTCGCCCGACTATACTTGGTTTGTCGTCAAAGCACAGCGCCGGAGGTTCCGTGGGGGTCGTCGTCCAACTCAATGAGCCGCGCGATCCCAAGGCGTCGATCGAGCCCTTGGTCGAGCTCGTGCGCGCGGACATGGACCGCGTCAACCATATCATCATCGAGAAGGCGCAGTCCGAGGTCGGCATGATCCCGGAGCTGGCGCGGCATCTGATCGATTCCGGCGGCAAACGGCTCCGCCCCATGCTGACGCTCGCCTCGGCCAAGATGTGCGGCTATCCGGGCGAGGGCCATGTGGTGCTCGCGGTCTCCGTCGAGTTCATGCACACCGCCACCCTACTGCACGATGACGTGGTCGATGAAAGCGCGCTCCGCCGCGGCAAGCCGACCGCCCGCCTCGCTCTGGGGCAATCAGGCGAGCGTGCTGGTCGGCGATTTCCTGCTCGGCCAGGCCTTCAAGATGATGGTCGATGTCGGCTCGCTGAAGTCGCTGCGCATCCTCGCCAACGCCGCCGCCGTCATCGCCGAGGGCGAGGTGATGCAGCTCGCCGCCGCCAAGAACACGGCGACCACGGAGGATGAGTACCTGGCCGTCATCAACGCCAAGACGGCGGCACTGTTCTCGGCCGCGGCCGAGGTGGGCGCGGCGATCGCCGAGCGCCCGGCCGAGGAGCAGTCGGCGCTCAAGAGCTACGGCCGCAATCTCGGCATCGCCTTCCAGCTCATCGACGACGCGCTCGACTACGGCGGCAACGAGCCGAGCTCGGCAAGTCGGTGGGCGACGATTTCCGCGAGGGCAAGATCACGCTGCCCGTCGTGCTCTCCTACCGGCGCGGCTCCGAGACGGAACGGAAATTCTGGCACCGCACGCTCGAAGAGAGCGACATCCAGGACGGCGATCTCTAACCGCCATCGAGCTGATACGCAAGCACCGGGCGCTCGAAGACACCGTCGAGCGCGCGCGCCACTACGGCGCCATCGCCGCCGATGCCCTCGCGATCTTCCCCGACAGCGCCCACAAGCGCGCGCTGCTGGATGTGGTGGCGTTTTGCGTGTCACGGGCGCATTAGGCCGGACGATCTTCGTACCGTCCGGCGCCGGGCACGCTTCCGCCTCCCGCACCTCACCCGCCAGCCATCGCGCCGACGATGCGGAAGGCTTCCTCACCTTTTACCACGGACTCGGGCAGCGCGTCGTCAGGCGGTGTGTGCGACAAGTCCTGCTTGGCCGCGAAGAACCTGACGAACGCCCGGCGTTTGAGCGTGCCTTGCTCGCGGATCGTACCCTTGAGCACGGGCAGCGCCGCTTCGAGCGCGTCGAGGACGCTGCGCTGCGTGACCGCGCCCGCGACCTCCAGCCTCACCTCGCCATCGCTGCCGGCGAGGGTTCGCAAATGAAACGGCAGCACCACGCGAACCAGGGACACGCTCACGGGATCGCCTGCACCTCGACGGAGGTGACCGCCGGCAGATCGCGCACGATCGCCGTCCAGCTGTCGCCGCCATCCGCCGAGCCATAGACCTGGCCGCCGGTCGTGCCGAAGTAGATGCCGCAGGGTCGAGCGTGTCGACCGACATGGCATCCCGCAGCACGTTCACATAGCAGTTCTTCTGCGGCAGGCCCTGGTCAGCGCCTCCCACTCGTTGCCGCCGGTCTTGGCGCGATAGACGCGCAGCTTGCCGTCCGGCGGAATAGTGCTCGCTGTCACTCTTGATGGGAACGACATAGATGGTCTCGGGCTCGTGCGCGTGCACGTCGATGACGAAGCCGAAATCGGACGGCAGGTTGCCCGAAATCTCGTGCCACTCTTCGCCCGCATTGTCCGAGCGCATGACATCCCAGTGCTTCTGCATGAAGAGCGTCTTCGGCCGCGAAGGGTGCATGGCGATGTGATGCACGCAATGGCCGACCTGGGCTTCCGGATCGGGCAGCTCGTAGATCGACTTCAAACCCTTGTTGATGGGTTTCCAGCTCTTGCCCGCCATCATCCGAGCGGAAGGCGCCGGCGGCCGAGATGGCGACCGTCATGCGCTTCGGGTCTTTCGGATCGAGGATGATGGTGTGGAGGCACAATCCGCCGGCGCCCGGCTGCCAGTATTGTCCGCCGCCGTGACCTTCGAGGCCCGGCATCTCGGCCCAGCTCGTGCCCCCGTCGGTCGTCTTGAAAAGCGAGGCTCCTCGATGCCGGCTAAACGGTATCGGGATCGATCGAGCGAGGGCTCCACATGCCAGACGCGCTTGAACTCCCATGGATGCGGCGTGCCGTCGTACCACAGATGCGGCCCCCGGCGGCCCTCGTAGGTGAACTCCTTGCCGACCGGCTCCCACGTCTTGCCGCCATCGTTGGATC
>CAVUIW010000021.1:0-128682 GCA_963741525.1 uncultured Alphaproteobacteria bacterium | reverse complement strand
AAGGTTTGGGCGAAATGAACCCCGAGCAGCTCTGGAAAACGACGCTCGACCGCGAGAGCCGCACGCTCCTGCAGGTGAAGATCGGCGACCTGACGGAGGCCGACGAGATCTTCTCCAAGCTCATGGGCGATGTCGTCGAGCCCAGGCGCGAGTTCATCCAGGACAACGCGCTGTCGGTGGCGAACCTCGACGTTTGAGGGCCTGCTGAGTGGCGCGGCTTGAGTTTATACCGCGCTCCCTGACGAACGCGATGCCTCGAACTTTACCGATTAGCTCCGGAACATATCCTTGAGATAGCGCTCGCGGTCGGGAACGCCCGCTTCGTCCGAGCCCGGGCCCGATGATTGGATCGCCTTGACGGCGCGGGCATCGCGCGCCGAGAGCGTTCTCTCGAGTTCGCGCGCGAGCGCCAGATCCGTCGCCAGGAAAGTCTTGAAGTCGGCGAGCGGGACCGCGATGCACGTCAGCGTCTCGCGCGCCTCGATCGTGTAGGGCACGGTTCCCGAACGGAAGGCCGATTTGAACAGGATGATCTGACCTGGTGCGAACTCGTCGAGATCGAGCTTGCCGTCAGGCCCGGCTGTATGAACCGCCGATGCCCGGCCGTGTGTCACGAACAGCACGCTCTCGAGTGGAGCGCCGTGTCGCATGACGATTTCTCCGCCGCGATAAGTGAGCCGGTGGCCGCGGGCCGTGAGCGACGCAGTGCCGCCGCCGGACGCGGCAGCGCGCCGCTCGCCTCGATCTCGTGCGCGAGCTTGTCGGCCGACGGTGGCGAGGCCACGCCGCTCCGGCGGGATGGCGTGATCGACGTGATACCGGCCGGGGAAGACGATGCCTTCACGCTCGCAGGCATACCAGAAGGTCGACAGGAACTCGTGCTTGGCGAGGAGGCCATGGCGATCTCGTCCGCAGTGAACCAAAGCGTATAGCGGATCGCGAAGGAGTCGTAGCCCGTGAGGCGGGCGACGGCAGGCGGATCGGTGGCAATGGAAGGGATCTGGCGGGCAGTTTCCACCATCAAGGCGAGCACGATCTCGGGCGGATGATCGTAGGCGACGAGGACCTCCGCGCTCGCCATGCGCTTGCCGCTGCCGGCGCCGATGACTGTCAGTTTTTCCCGCGAGACGACGGAGTTCGGGAAAACGACGTCGTCGCCGGTGCCGTTGCGGATGGTGACGGTGCGCCAGTTCATGTTGGTGAGCACACCTTCCTCGCCGCCGGCACTGACATAGTCGCCAACCCGGACCTGGCGCGTCGATAGCATGGCGATACCGGAGAAGACGCTGCCGAGCGTGTCCTGGAGCGCGAGGCCGATGACCAGCGAGCCGACGCCGAGCGCCGTCAGCAGGCTGCCGAGGTCGACGCCCCACACCGTCGAGACGATGATCGAGGTGGCGACCAGTACGAGAAAAATGCGCGCAAGATCGAGCAGGAGTTTCGGCACGCGCGTGGTCATTCCCGTCCCGTCGCCTTCGCCGAAGAAGGCGACGTTCGTCGCGGCGAGAGCAAAATTGATGATCACCACCCAGAAAGCGGTGTCGGCGATCCGGACGGCCAGATGCGTGCTGTCATAGCCGGCGACGAGCCGCAGCAGCAGATCGATGAAGAGGAACGGCAGCACGGCATTGCGGAGCCAAGAGAGCGGATTGTCATATGCCGACCATCGGCCGGTCCTGGTGATTTCGGCGAGCTCATTGATGCCGATGATGGCAAAAGGAAAGACCGCCAGCAGGCCTAGACCCCACAGGAACCAGCTCGCCGTCATCAACTCGGACATTGCCCGTCTCGCTTTTCTTGCCTGTCGCTACTCGGCGGCTTTTGGGCTTGCACCCTTGCCTCGGCGCTCCGAGGTCGCGAGCGGCCGGCCGAAGGATTTGACGGTGCCGAGTTCCTTGCTGTCGAAGGCCGGCATTTCCTTGAACTCGGCCGGCTTGTCGATGCTTTTATGCGCGCGCTCACTGAGCCTCAGCTCGCCGCGGCCGGTTTCGAGGACGATGCGGCGCGCCAGGTTTACGGGCCGGCCCCAAATGTCGTAGACGAACCGGCGGTTGCCGACGAGACCAGCATGAACGAGGCCGGAGTCGATGGCGATCCTCAGTCTGAGGTCGAGACCACGCGCACGATTGATGCGCTCGATCTCGAGGGCAATCCGGTCGGCGAACTCGATCGCCCGCTGCACGTGGTCGAGGCGCGGCGTGGACAGCCCGCAGGCGGCGAGATAGTGCTCGCCGATGGTCTTGATCTTTTCGACGCCGCATTCCTCGGCGGCAACGTCGAAGGTATCGACGATCTCGTTCAGCAGTCCGATCGACTCTTTCCCGTCCTTGCCATCCATCGACTTGATGAAACCGAGCACGTAGGCAAAGACCACGGCCGTTTGCGGGAAGGTCTCGACGATCTGGCCTTCGCCCTCCTTCATGCGTTGAGCGATGGTGTCCGGGAAAAGGTGTTTGAGCAGTGCCTCGTAGGCACTGGACTTCCGCTGGATCACGTGATCGCGCTCACGCACGGCGTCCGACATGCCGTTGAAGGCCGTCGTGAGCCTGCCGAACTCGTCATCGCCGCTGGCGGGCATGCCGGCATCGGCGTCGCCGGCCTTGAGCCTGTCGATACCAGCGAGCAATGCGTTGACAGGTTTGAGAAAGCGCTTCGCCAGCAGCGTCGCCAGCAGTGGGATGGCAAGTGCGAGCAGGAGCATCACGAGCATGACCCGCCGCGCAAAACTGGTCTGTGGCGCCAGGATCTCGGCGATGTCCTGCTTGACGACGAGCACCCAGTTGAGGTCGGGGATATCGAGAGGCGTGAACGCGCCGAGGACATTGCGGCCGCGATAGTCCTCGTACTCGGCAATGCCATCCGTGCCGTGCAGGGCCTGCCGCACGGCCTCGGTGTTCACGGACTGCAGCAATTGTGTCGTATTCAGTCGCGCCATCCGGTTGATTTCGGTTCTGGGCATGTCGGACGACTCGAGGCCTCTTAAGTAGGCGTCCTTGTTTTCCACGAGCCCGCGGGAATCCGAACGCATCAGGCGATCCTCGGCGGCGAGGTAGATTTCGCCGGTTTCGCCGAGACCATCCTCGCGCCAGCGACCGCCATTCGTCATGAAGCCGGCGAGCGAATCCGAGTTCACCTGTGCCGCCATCACACCCATGAACTTCCAGTTGGCGAAGATCGGTGTGGCGACGAACATCGCCGGCACGTTGCCGGAGGGTGGGTAGAACGACGTGTCGGCAAGAAACACCGTGCCGCGCTGGGGCGAGGCGATGATCGCCTTGACGAGTTGGCCGAGCCGCGAGCTCGCATAGGGCCCGTCCAACAGGCTGGTCCCGAGCTCGGGTTCCTTGTTGACGGAATAGACGATGTCGCCGGAGGTCCCGTCGATCAGGAACACGTCGTAAAAGTTCAAGCGGGACGAGAGGTCGCGGAACCACGGATGGAAGGTGTAGTGGGTCAGCGTGTAGGCGTTACTGACGGGATGGTCCGCGAGCTTGCCGCGTTCGCCCTTCGGATTGGGATTTTCCGCGATGAACAATGTTTGCAGCTCGAGGGCCCGGTCGGTTTTGGGCAGGAGTGACGTCAGGTCCGGCATCTCTCCGGATTGCGTCAGGTCGTCGATGTACTCGTTGATGTAGTACTTGGTGAGCAGCTGGCGCCGCTCTGGCGCCAGGGCCTGACGGCCGAGTTGCGCAAAACCATCCTTGAAAGCAGAAACGGCGGAGACGACGGTGACGTCCTCCCCGAACGATTTGAAGGTCTCCCGCATCTGCCGGAAGTACCATTCGACCTGCTGCTTCTTTGCGCTCTTGATGCTGCTCAGCTGGTCGAGCGCCTATTGGCGCAGTTGTTCCTTGCCGTCGAGATAGCCGAGCGCTGCGACAATGGCCGCGCTCGCCAGACTGGTGAGCAGCAGCATGGCGGCGAGCTTGGTGGCAAGTGACAGTCTCGGCAGCCGCCAGGGCGCTTTCTCCGGATTGGTTTTGGCCGGCGAGGACGCGGGCATCGCGCCTGGAGAGGTGGCGTCCTCTTCAGGCTCGGCGATCTCGCCGCTGTTGCTACTGCTCTGCGTCACCTCGCCCTCGACTATCTGCGGGCCGCTACCCGGGCCTGATTTCGATTCCGGCATCGTCATCTCCCTCGGGGCGAGATCAGGCCGCGCTCGATGTAGTAGCGCAGCGCTCCAGAATGCAGCGGAGCGGTAAGGCCGTCGCTCACCATCCGGTCGGCATCGAGATTGGCGAAGGCCCGGTGCATCGGGCGCAGGCTCTCGAGCCCCTCGATCACCGTTCGCGTCAGGTCGTAGACGACCTCGTCGGGGGTGTCTCCGCGCGTGACCAGCGTCGCCAGGACGCCGAAGGTCGTGACCGGCTCGTCCATGCCCGCGAAGGAGCCGCGCGGAATGGTGACCATGCCGTAGTACGGGTTTTCTTTGACGAGCTTCGTCAGCGGAGCACCCGCCAGATTGACCAGCGTCGCCCCGCAACTTGCCGTTGCATCGCCGACAGGACCGCTCGGAATGCCGATCGCATAGGCGATCGCGTCGATGTTGCCGTCGCACAGCGCCTGGTTCTGGTCGGCGGCAGCGGTCTCGTCGGCACGCGCGAAAAAACTTGGATCCACGCCATAGGCCTGCATGAGCACGTCGAAGGTCGAGCGCGTGCCGGATCCCTTCTCGCCGAGCGCTACGCGTTTGCCCATGAGGCCCTCGAAGCCCGAGATCGAGGTTCCCCGGCCGACGAGGATTTGAAAGGCCTCGGGGTGCAGCGAGAGCACCGAACGAAGCGAGGGAAAGGCCTGTCCCGAGAACCGGCTGCTGCCCCGAAAGGCGTGGTACTGCCAGTCAGACTGCACGATTGCAAAGGTGAGATTGCGTGTCCGGAGTTCGCCCAGATTGAAGATCGATCCGGGCGTGGCCGGCGCCGAGCAGGTGAGCCGGCGTTTCGGACGGACTCCGTTCGCGGCGCTCGCTTGCCGGTTGACCAGGCGGCAAATCGCATTTCCGGCGGCGAAGTAGATACCGGTCGGCGAGCCGGTGCCGATCGAGATCTGGTCGACAGCGGGCTCTGCACTTTGGGCACGCGCCAGCCCTGCGGGACTTGCAACGATGATTGCAAGTAGCCCGATCACGGACACGAATAGACGGTGGCCCCTCGGCCCCGGCGACGCCATACCGGCTTCCGTCAGCTGCGCCCGAGCCCAACACGCAAGGACGCTCCCCCAAGACCACGGATCCGGCAACTTTGCCCGCAGAATTGCACCGGTTTCGCGCTTGCGCCGCCGACAATATGAGAAACACTCCGTATTGCAAACGCTTCTATGCGGTGAGCGGCGAGCGCCTAATAGATTCGCTGCCGCGGCAAGCGGCGATTGCCGATATTCCTGTGGATAATTCTGAAGTGTACACAACTATTGGTTGCTCATTTTCGTCTGAAAGGCAACTTTTGATTGCCTAATCCTGTTAGGCCAAAGGAGCGAGCGCAGATTTACCGCTCACGGTTCGTGTCATGCATGCCTTGCTGGAGTGATCATGATGAGTGCCGCGCATGAAGAGGCTTTGTTTACTTTGACACCGGCCCTGGAGGAGTGCCGCACCCCGGGGGATATCGCGGAGGTTTCCCGCCGCTTCGTGCGGCCGATGGGGCTGGACCACGTCGCGTGCGTGAACCTGCCAACCGGCGGGGAGGATTCAGGGGGTGCCCAAGGCTCGATCGAGGTCCACTTCTCGACCTTCCCGGGCGAGTGGCTCAGCCGCAGTGCGACCTGCGAGGTCGTCGAGAACGATCCGGTTCTGGCCGAGGCCCGCGCGGACGGACGATGTTTCACTTGGCGTGAAGCCTGGTCGCGTTGCCAAGGGCCGGCCGCCGCGGCCCGCGCCGCTCTGGCGCGCGGGCTCGGCCTCGAAGATGGCCTTGCCATCCCGATGGGCCGAACGGCTTTCGCAACACCCGTCGTGCTGGCTGCCGGACGGCGCCCGACGCTCGATGCTGGCGCAAGAAGCGCCGTGATCCTGGCAAGCTCAGCCATCTATCGACGCATCGCCGCCCTCGACGCAATCCGGCATCGTCCGGGCACGCGGCTCACCGAGCGCGAGCGGCAGTGCCTCAGCTGGGCGGCGGCTGGCAAATCCGATTGGGAAATCGGCCAGATCATCGCGCTGAGCGCCAAAACCGTGAACTATCACATCGAGAACGCAAAGCGGAAATCCGGTGTTCAGACAAGGGTCCAGGCAATCGTCGAGGCCTTGCGGTCGGGTCTGATTGCCTAGCCCGAGACAGGGCATTGTCCGCGGCCGTTGAATTCCTGCTTGTCACGATACCACCCGACGGTGCATTTAGTCGCACCTGAGGGGGCCAGCGACGGCTGGACCCCATTTAGGGCACGGCTGAACGCCGCGGAGAGCATTATGGTTCAATGGAGAGGTCGTCGCGAAAGCGACAATGTCGAGGATAGGCGCGGCGAGGGCGGTGGAGGATTCCAGTTCCCGGGCGGTAGCGGTGGTGGCTTGCCATTCCCGATGCCTGGCGGCCGCAAGGGCGGCGGTATCGGCATTGTCGGCTTGCTGATCATGCTCGGCATCGCCTTGCTGCTCGGCATCAATCCGCTCGACATCCTGACCGGCGGCGGCAACCAGTTCCCGATGCCGAAGGTCGATACGCAAGGCAAGGAGCTGCCGAAGTTCGATCTGCCGAACTGGCCGGGCACCGAACAGGTCGACAGCCAGCCTGGCTCGGCGGAGCCGCAGATCAAACCGACGGACGACCTCGCCGCGTTCGTCAAGGTCGTGCTCGCCGACAACGAGGACGTCTGGGGCCGCCTTTTCGAGGCGTCGGGGCGCCGCTACGCGCCTCCCAAGCTCGTACTTTTTGACGGTATGACGCAGACCGCCTGTGGCGCGGGCATGGCGCAGATGGGCCCATTCTATTGCCCGCTCGACCAGCAGGTCTACATCGACCTCGCCTTCTATCAGCAAATGCGGACGCAATTCGGCGCAGGCGGCGACTTCGCACAAGCCTATGTGATTGCACATGAGGTCGGTCATCACGTGCAAAAGCTGCTCGGCATCGCTGACAAGGTGCAAGCCTACAAGCAGCAGGTCGGCGAGCGCGAGGCCAACGCCGTGCAGGTGAGAATGGAGCTGCAGGCCGACTGCTATGCCGGCGTCTGGGCCGCCCAGGCCGACCGGTCGAAAGGGATACTGGAGCAGGGCGACATCGAGGAAGGCCTCAACGCGGCGAGCGCCATCGGCGATGACAACATCCAGAAGCAGACCCAGGGCCGGGTCGTCCCGGATGCCTTCACGCACGGCTCCTCCGAGCAACGCGTGCGCTGGTTCAAGCGGGGCCTTGAGACGGGCAACCCCTCGCAATGCGACACGTTCAGCGCCGAGGAGCTTTAGGGTGTTTCCGTTTTTCGTTGAAACACTTCAACACCCTAATTCCTTGGTTTGTCGTGCTTCTTTTCGGAAAACCGCTTCGCATCCCGGCCTTCGCCGGGACAGGCTTTTCCGGAAGCACTCTAGGGCGGCGCGCTTACCGAGGCGGGCCAATCTTCGGATGGCCGGCACACCACGAAGCCCAAGGGCGAGCCGGTTGGCTCGCCCTTTCCGTTTATGCCGCTGTAGCTCAGGTTAGAGGTTGTCGCCGCCGAAGCCCGTCACCTGGCAGGTGACATTCTGCTTCTTCAGCTTTGCGCAAACACTCTGCGCCTGCTGCGCGCTGGTGAACGGTCCGGTGACTAGGCGATAGCTCGAGGGGTCGTTGGGGTTCGCCTGCGCCCGCGCTGTCAAGCCCTTGAGAACCTCCCCATGCCGCTCGTTGAGCAGGTCCCAGTTGAGCTGAAGGGCTTCGGGCGACGTCGAGACCGCCAGTTCCAACCCGAACTTCCGCTTCTCGGCCTTCGGCGCCGGCTCCGCCGAGGCATCGGCGAGTTGGTCGCCGGCCTCTAAGCCCTCCTCGGCAAGGCGCTCTTCGGCTTTCTTTTTCTTGTCGGCTTTGGTTGGAACCACGGGCTCGCTTTCCGCGAGTTCGTCGCTGCCGGCACCGTCGGCGCCGATCACGACGCCGGTGATGCCGCTATCCTCCGGCTGCGCTTGCGTTTTCTTCTTCTGCGAGACGGACACCGCCGATGCCTCGCCGCTCTGCACCTGGATGCTGGCGTTCTCGATTGTGTCGAGGCGCTCCGTCAGGCTTTGATTGGTCGCAACCACCGTCCGGACCTCGCCCTGCACCTGCACGAGCTGATCCTTCAGCGCGGCGATCTCGCTTTCGAGCGCCGCCGTCGAGGAGAGATCGGCCTCGGCCATCGCATTGGATTCCGTCGCCACCGACTTAGGCGATCCGAAAAAGGCCACGAGTTGGTTTGGGGCCAGGATGAGCGCGGAGAGATAAACGAGCGCTCCGGCGGCGAGCAACAGCCACAAGAGCAGATAAATCATACCGCCCCGCTTGCGCTGGGGTGTCGGCGGGCCGAGGTCGAGACCTGCGGCGTTGGACAGACTGTTTGTCTTCATGTTACGCGGCCGCGCGGCCCCCCAGGTGAACAGCTCAACCGGATTTCGTCCGGCGCTTCACAAATCAATGCGATTCGTCGGAAAGTGCTCTGAGTCGGGGGCCACACTCAATGTTGCGACCAAGCACAAGGGGGGCTCTCCGGCACAAGCTGTGGATAGTCCCAGGCCCTGAGGCTATGAGAGGGGCTGAGGCCGGGCCTGTCCGCCTACTCTTCTAGGCCGGAAAGGACGCTTACGGCATGCACCTTGCGTCGCTACGTTCGCCTATGGTCAGGCCCGGGGAAAGGTTAAGATAAAAATGAGCGAAAGACCGCTGCTGATCGTGGTGCTGGCGGCCGGCAAGGGCACGCGGATGAAATCGGTGCTGCCGAAAGTGCTTCATCAGGTGGGCGGGCGTTCGCTTTTGGGACATGTGCTGGCGGCGGCCTCGGCGGCCGGCGGTAGCCGGGTCGCGGTCGTCGTGGGTCCCGGCATGGACAATGTCGGCGTCGAGGCGCGATTGATCGTGCCGGATGCCCAGACCTTCGTCCAACCGAACCAGATGGGGACCGGAGATGCCGTGCTCGCTGCCCGCGAGGCCATCGAGAACCACGACGGCGACGTGCTGGTCGTGCTCGGCGACAGCCCCTTCCTGACGCCCGAGACCTTAATCAAGGCGCGCGGCGCACTGTCGGCCGACGCCGGCATTGCCGTCGTTGGCTTCGAGGCGGTGGATCCGACTGGCTATGGGCGCCTGCTCGTCGATACGCGATGGCAGCGTCACGGCCATCCGCGAGGAGAAGGAAGCGACGCGCAGAGGAGCGCAAGGTCCGGCTCTGCAATTCGGGCGTCATCGGGTTTCGCGGTGAGCAGATGCTCGAAATCCTCTCGGCCATCAAGAACGACAATGCCAAGAGCGAGTACTATCTGACGGACGCCGTCGAGATCGGCCGGTCGAAGGGTGTTCGCAGCGTCTATGTCACCGGCGCCGAGCAGGAGACGCTCGGCATCAACGACCGTGCCCAGCTCGCCACCGCCGAACGCATCTTCCAGGATCGTGCCCGCGCCAAGCTCATGGCGGAGGGCGTGACGATGATCGCGCCCGAGACCGTGTTCGTTTCCCACGATACGCGGATCGGACAGGATGTGGTCATCGAGCCTTTCGTCGTCATCGGCCCCGGCGTCACGATCGGCGACAACGTGCAGATCCGCGCGTTCACGCACCTGACTGGAATCGACGCCAAGTCGAAGAAAGGCGTTGCCATCGGCGCGCGCGCCGAGATCGGTCCCTATAGCCGCCTCAGGCCCGGTGCTTCGATTGGCGACGATGCGCATGTCGGCAACTTCGTCGAGGTGAAGAATGCTAGCCTCGAAAAGGGCGCCAAGGCGAACCACTTGGCCTATATCGGCGACGGCAGGGTCGGCGAGAAAGCCAATATCGGCGCCGGCACGATTTTCTGCAACTACGACGGCTTCAACAAGCATCATACGGATGTCGGTGCGGGCGCCTTCGTCGGGTCGAACTCCTCGCTTGTCGCCCCGATCAAAATCGGGGACGGCGCTTATGTCGGCTCGGGTAGCGTCATCACCAGGGATGTCGCGCCCGACGCGCTGGCAGTCGAGCGGGCCAAACAGGAAGAGAAGCCTGAATGGGCCGCTAAATACCGCCAGCTGATGGCGCGCCGGAAGAAATCCAGAAGCTGACGGCGGACCACGAAAGACGGCGAAACAGGACGTGAATTGAGCCTTTGAATCGAGCGCTATAGCTAGTCAGCGAGCCGATTCGAGCACTTCGACGAAGGAACCTCAGCATGTGCGGAATTGTCGGAATCCTGGGGCGCCAACCGGTCGCCGAACAACTGGTCGATGCGCTGCGGCGGCTCGAGTATCGCGGCTATGATTCCGCGGGCATCGCCACCGTCGAGAAGGGCCGCCTCGATCGCCGCCGCGCCGAGGGCAAGCTCAAGAATCTCGAGGTGAGGCTTGCGAGCGAGCCGCTCGTCGGCACCGCCGGCATCGGCCATACGCGCTGGGCGACCCATGGCGCGCCCGTCGAGCGCAATGCTCACCCGCATATGACGAAGCGCGTCTCGGTCGTCCACAACGGCATCATCGAGAACTTCCGCGAGATCAAGGACGAGCTTAACGCCGACGGCGTGACCTTCACGACCGACACCGACACCGAGGTCGTCGCCCATCTGGCGACACGTGCGCTCGATCGCGGCCTCAAACCCGCCGAGGCCGTCGCCGAGACCCTGAAGCGCATCCGCGGCGCCTTCGCCCTCGCCTTCATCTTCGCCGGCGAGGACAACCTCATGATCGGTGCCCGGCAAGGGCCGCCGCTCGCGGTCGGCTACGGCAAGGGTGAGATGTATCTGGGCTCGGATGCCATCGCGCTCGCGACCCTCACCGATACGATCAGCTATCTGGAGGACGGCGATTGGGCGATCCTGACGCGCTCAGGGGTAGAGATCCGCGACGCATCCGGCAAAAAGGTCGAACGGCCGCAGATCAAATCACAGGCGAGCTCGCTCCTCGTCGACAAGGGCAATCATCGCCACTTCATGGCGAAGGAGATTTACGAGCAGCCCGAGGTCATCAGCCACACGCTGGCGAACTATCTCGACTTCTCGGAAGGGCGTGCCCGCAAGCTCGATTTGCCCATCGATTTCTCCAAGATCTCGCGGCTCACCATCTCGGCTTGCGGCACGGCCTACTATGCGGGGATGGTCGGCAAGTCCTGGTTCGAGCGCTATGCGCGGCTGCCGGTCGAGATCGATGTCGCTTCCGAGTTCCGTTATCGGGAGGCCCCCGTCGAGAAGAACGGCCTGGCGCTCTTCATCTCGCAATCCGGCGAGACCGCCGACACGCTGGCGGCGCTGCGCTACTGCAAGGCCAAGGGGCAGAAGATCGCGGCCATCGTCAACGTCAAGGGCTCGACGATTGCGCGAGAGGCCGATGTGGTGCTGCCTATACTCGCCGGCCCGGAGATCGGCGTCGCCTCGACCAAGGCCTTCACCTGCCAGCTTTCGGTGCTGGCCTCCCTCGCCCTTGTCGCTGGCCGCCAGCGGGGCACGCTGTCGGAAGCCAAGGAGCGCGAACTCGTCCAGGCGCTCGCCGAGGTACCGCGCCACATCTCGACGATCCTGCGGGACGAGGCACAGTTCGAACGAATTTCTCATGACCTGTCGAAGGCCAAGGACATTCTCTATCTCGGCCGCGGAACCTCCTACACCATTGCTTTGGAAGGTGCTCTCAAGCTCAAGGAAATCTCCTACATCCATGCCGAGGGCTATGCTGCCGGCGAGCTGAAGCATGGCCCTATTGCTCTCATTGATGAGAACGTGCCGGTCGTCGTCGTCGCGCCCGAGGACGAGCTGTTCGAGAAGACTGTCTCGAACATGCAGGAGGTCGCCGCGCGCGGCGGCCAGATCGTGCTCTTGAGCGATGCCGATGCGGCCAAGGCTGGCTGCAAGGCGGCAGCGGCGGTGAAAATGCCCAAGGTACACGACTTCGTGACGCCGATCGTCTACGCCGTGCCGGTCCAGCTTTTGGCCTACCACACGGCCGTTCTGATGGGCACGGACGTCGACCAGCCGCGGAATCTGGCCAAATCCGTGACTGTGGAATAATCTCGCCATACTTCTAGAGCGCTATCCGATCTGATGGAATCAGATCGGCGCTCTAGGTTGTTGGTTTTGAGCACTTTCTTTCGACCAACCGGTTTCCACTTGGTCGGAAAGTGCTCTAGCCTTGTGCTGGTGCGAATCGCGGGGTTCGGTAGCCTGCTCTTTTCAGGCTGAGCGAGGGGCGGCGATCATGGCCTTTTGGCAGGATCGAAACTATTTGCGCGCGACGGGTGCTGCCGTTGTGCTGGCGATGTCGATAGGGATGGCGGCGGCCGAAGAGTCGGCGCTGTTGGCGCCGGGCGTTGCCGCCTATCAGTCAGGCAAGACCGATCAAGCCATCAAGGCGCTCTCGGGCGTACTGACTGGTGGCACGGCTTCCGGCACCGATGTGGCGCGCGCCTACTATTTCCGGGGCCTCGCCTATTCGAAATCGGACAAACCGGCCCAGGCGATCGCCGATCTCAACAACGCGCTCTGGCTGAAAGGCCTGGCGACCGACGAGCAGGCAAATGCCTATCTGGCGCGCGGCAAGGCCTATCAGGCGACAGGCCTCGACTCGCGCGCGGCACAGGATTTCCGTGCGGCCGAGAAGCTCGTGCCGGGGGCTGCCGGTCAGGAGCTGGCCGCCGTGCAGGCGGCGGAAACCCAGGCGCCTTCCGCTACGGTCGAGTTGCAGAACAATCAGGCGCCGGCCGCAGAAACCACGACCGAGGCACCCGCCGCGGCAGGCTCGGCGGCTCTGGTGCTCGCCCCATCGACCGTTCAGACCGCGGCGAAGAAAAAGTCGACCAACGCGACCAGCACGGCGACGGTCGGCGGAACCGCGACGACGACTGCGGGCGCGACCGCAACGGAAGGTTTGGGAACGCTCCGCGAGCGCGGCACGGTCTCGCGCACCAGCTCGTCCGAAGCAATATCGACGGCGACGGTGCCGAGTAATGGCGGCTCGATCTTCTCGGGCGGGGGCGACTTCTTCTCGAACCTCTTCAGCTCGAGTTCGGACTCCTCCGGTGAGCCGGCTGTGACGGAGTCGACCAGCGCTCCTGCCGTCGCCGCGGCTCCTGCAAAGCGCCAAGCCTCGCTGGCGCGCGGCGAGAGCGCCGATTTCAGTGCGGTAGCGGAAACAGAAGTGTCAGCGACAACGGTGGTCGCGAGCAACGAGGCCGCAGTACCCGCCGCAACCGCAACCGATACGCCCTTGGTGCTTGCGCCAGCAACGACCGTCAGCGTCGCCGAAGCGCCGCCGGTCGAGACCAGCTTTACTGCCGAGACAACGACTGCCGAGCCACAGGTCTCGAGCTGGTCGTCGGAGGCGGTTGACGAGCAGGCGTCGTTCACCGCAACCACTGGCGCGGCGTCTGCGCCAACGGGTGGCAGCGACACGCTGGCTGACGTCGGGACCAGCGTCGGATCGTTCTTCGAGGGGCTGTTCTCCGGCAATCAACCGGCCGATGTAACGGGAACGGCGGGTCAAAGGGCACCGCGGCCGGCTGCTCAAGAGGTCCAGGTCGCGGCGATCGAGCCGGCCGCTCAACCGGTGATCGAGGCGGCTCCGGCGGGTCGCTACCGGGCGCAGATCGCCACCGTCCGCTCGCCCGAGGAAGCGGAGATTATCGCCCGCCGGATGAAGACCGAGCGCAAGGCGCTGCTCGGCGACCGCCGCGCCGAAGTCGAGCCTGTCGTGCTGGGCAATATGGGCACCTTCTATGCGGTGATGGTCGGGCCGTTTGCCGACGAGCGCGCGTCGGAGAAGTTCTGCGGCAAGCTGCAGGGCGAAGGCTTCGACTGCTTCGTGGCGGAGCCGTAGCTCTGGCTATGAGCCCCTTTGCGGTCTGTTTGCCTTGCACCGGCCGAGAGAGTGCTGCGTCTGACGGGCTGGCCATCTTCCAAAGAGCTGCCGAATTGGACTAAAGTCCGGCGCCGATCACTCGGCGGGACGAGGTGCGATGCAAGGTCAATCGACAGGTTCGCAAGGCGATCATGGCGGACGCGGAGAGCTTCCCGAGCAGCTCGCACGCTTGACCGATCCCGAGGCGACGCCGGCACCGCCGACGCGGTTCGGCGCCCATCTCAGAAACTATTTCCTCACCGGCCTCATCATCGTCGGCCCGCTCGCGCTGACGGTTGGGCTCGTGCTCTGGTTCGTCAGCCTGATCGATGCCTGGGTGAAGCCGCTGATGCCGGACTTCGAAGCCTGGCTGCGCGAGATCATTCCGGTCGGCTACTATCCGGAGTGGCTATCTGTTTCAATTCCGGGGATCGGTCTCGTTTTTGCGATCATCGGCATCACGGTGATCGGTGCCTTGGCGGCCAATCTGTTCGGCCGCACCCTCGTCAGCTATGGCGAGATGATGCTCAGCCGGATGCCGGTTGTGCGCAACGTCTACTCGGGACTGAAACAGATCTTCGAGACCGTGCTGTCGGAAAGCGGCAACTCGTTCCAGAAGGTCGGACTGGTGGAGTTCCCCCGCAAGGGCATGTGGTCCATCATCTTCATCGCGGGCGACTCGCGCGGCGAGGTGGATGTGCGCCTCTCGCAGGACGAGCCGACGATCTGCGCGTTCCTGCCCTGCACGCCGAACCCGACGACCGGCTACTTGATCTACGTGGCGAAAAGCGAGGTCATCGAGCTCGAGATGACGATCGAGGAGGCGGCCAAGCTCGTGATCTCGGCCGGCCTCATCGCGCCCGAGTTCAAGGGCGGCGGCGATCTGCCGGCCATGGCGGGCTTACCCAAAGCAGCCGGTGGCGTCCGCCTCGATCCCGGACGAAGCTGAGCCTTAGGGCTTATCCGCCGCCAGCACACCGGCCGTCGCCCAGTTCTCCTTGTCGACATCATCGATGACGATGATGACCTGATCGGGCGTCGAGCCGCAGGTCTTGATGAAACCGTCGGTCAGCTCCTTGGCGAGCGCCCGCTTCTGTTCGCGCGTCCGTCCCTTGTACATCTCGACCCGGATGATGGGCATGTGTCGGCTCCCCTGAGTGTCTGAGCGGCGAGTTCTACGTTCGCAAGGCTCCGAGCGCAATCCGGCAAAGTTCTTTCCCGGCGGGCAAAAGCGGGTTTAGACTATGCGCATTGCCGGCAGGCGGAGCCGGCAACATTCAATAGAACCTGGAGAAACGCCCATGTGCCATCACTGCGTCGTCGAAAGCGTCAAGGACCGTATGCTCGATCGGAGGAGCCTGTTCACGGGTGCCGCCATGGCCGCCGTCGCGGTCGCCGCCGGCTCCTCGATCTTGCCCGCCGCCGCCCAGGTGTCGGCGACCGGCAAGGCCATGGACATGACGCATGAGCTGCACCCGGATTTTCCGACCTATTTCGGCGCCCAGCAATTCTGGCTCGAGCAGAAATTCACCTACGCCAAGGAGAAGTTCAATCTGAACGAATGGCGCCTCAACGAGCACACCGGCACGCATATGGACGCGCCGCTGCATTTCTCGGCCGACGGCAAGAGCGTTTCTGAGATTCCCGTGGAGAGTCTCGTGGTGCCGGTCTCCGTTGTCGATATTCGCGAGAAAGCGGCCGCGAGCGCGGACGCCGAGGTCACGCCCGACGACCTCAAGGCCTGGATTGCCGCCAATGGTCCGCTGCCGAAGGGCGGCTGCGTCGCCATGAATTCCGGCTGGGATGCGCATCTGGGCACCGACAAGTTCCGCAATGTGGACGGCGAGAAGAAGATGCATTTCCCAGGCTTCCATCTCGAGGCTGCAAAAATGTTGATCGAGGATGGCAACACCATTGGAATCGCCGTCGACACGCTCTCGCTCGACTTCGGCATGTCGCCTGATTTTGCGGCCCACTACGCCTGGCTGCCGACGGGACGCTGGGGCATCGAGAACCTCGCCAATGTCGGGTCGCTACCCGCCAAGGGCGCAACTCTCATCGTTGGCGCGCCGAAGGTGAAGGGCGGAACGGGTGGCCCTTGCCGCGTGTTCGCGATCGCGTAGCTTAAGACGGTCACCTCGCATGAAATGAGAGCGGGCGGCATTCTGTCGCCCGCTTTCTCATGTAACCCGAAAGGCCGCTCCGATGACCGTGCGCACGGATTATCCGCGCCAGATCAAAATCCTGCGTGACGTGTTCATTCCGTTGAAGGACGGCACGAAGCTTGCGGCGCAAATCTGGCTGCCGGTCGATGCCGAGAACGATCCGGTCCCTGCGATCCTGGAGTATCTCCCCTATCGCAAGCGCGATGGCACTTCCGAACGTGATGCCGTGACCCATCCCTACTACGCCGGCTTTGGCTATGCGGGCGTGCGCGTCGATATCCGCGGTACCGGCGACAGCGACGGCATCCTCTACGACGAATACTCAAAACAGGAACAGGACGACGGGCTCGAGGTCATCGCCTGGCTTAGCCGACAGACGTGGTGCAACGGCAGCGTCGGCATGATCGGCATCTCCTGGGGCGGCTTCAACGGCCTCCAGATCGCTGCGCGCCGGCCGAAAGCCCTCAAGGCCGTCGTGACCCTCTGCTCGACCGACGACCGCTATGCCGACGATATCCATTCCATGGGCGGCGCGCTTCTCGTCGACAAGGTGTCCTGGGGCGCCACCATGTTCTCGATCATCACGACGCCGCCCGATCCGGCGCTCGTTGGCGACAAGTGGCGGCAGATGTGGCTCGATCGCATGGGCGAGCACGCGCCCTGGCTGCTCGACTGGCACGAGCATCAGCGGCGCGACAGCTTCTTCGAGCACGGCTCGGTCTGCGAGGACTATCGCGCCATAAAATGCCCGGTCTATGCGGTCGGCGGCTGGGCGGATGGCTACTCGAATGCGGTGTTCCGGCTCCTCAAGGGACTGAAGGTGCCGCGCAAGGGCCTCGTCGGCCCCTGGGCGCACAAGTATCCGCATTTCGCGCTCCCCGGCCCACGCATCGGTTTCCTGCAGGAGACATTGCGCTGGTGGGACAAGTGGCTCAAGGGCATCGAGACCGGCATCATGGACGAGCCGATGCTGCGCGTCTGGATGCAGGACCCGATCGCACCGAGGCGCCACTATGAAGAGCGGCCAGGCCGCTGGGTTGCCGAGGATGTCTGGCCCTCGAAGCGGATCAAGGCAAAGAAGATGGCCTTGGGCGTGGGCACGCTCGGCGGCAAGGCCGGCAAAGGTACGCTCTCCATCTGCTCGCCTGAAACCGTCGGGCAGACCGCGGGGCGCTTCTGCCCCTACGGCCTTGATCCCGACATGCCCGACGATCAGCGCATAGAGGCCGGCGGCTCGCTCGTCTTCGACAGTGCGCCGTTGGAAGAGGATATCGAGATGCTCGGCGCGCCGATAGCGCAGCTCGTGCTGTCGGCGGACAAGCCCGATGCCAAGGTCGTCGCAGTGCTCTCCGAGGTGCTGCCGGATGGCGCAGCGACGCGCGTGAGCTACGGCGTGCTCAATCTCACCCACCGCAGCAGCCATGCCGAGCCCGGGGCCATCGTACCGGGCGAGGTGATGTCGGTATCGGTTCGACTGAACGAGTCTTCGCATCGCTTCGCCAAAGGCAATCGCGTCCGTATTGCGCTTTCAACCGCCTACTGGCCGATCGTCTGGCCGGCCCCGGAGCGGGCGACGCTGACCATCCAACTCGACAAGAGCCGGCTCGATTTACCGGCGCGACCGGCGCGGCCGGAGGACAATGATCTCGCGCCCTTCGCACCGGCGGAGAGTTCCGCGCCCCTCGAGCAGACCATGCTCCGCGACGAGTCCTCCCGCTGGTCGATCGAGCAGGATTTCGCGTCGGGTGTCATGACCCACAGCCGCGAGTCGGACGATGGCGAGTGGCGGATCGACGAATACGATTGGGCCTATGGCGGCTCATCGAAGCGCGCGAATTCCATTCACCCGGCGGACCCGCTCTCGGCGAAGGCAAGCTACCGGATCGAGAAGACATTCGGGCGCGGCGACCTCAAACTGAGAATTCTCACCGGCGTCGACATGCACGCGGAGCGGAAGCACTTCGTCATCGAGGCGAGCATCCAAGCGTTCGAGGGCGATAAGGAGGTGCTGAAGCGGCATTGGAAGAAGAAGATCCCGCGCGATCATGTGTGAATGACCGTGTGACCAATCTATGTCCATTCGCACCACCTACCCCTTCGCCATAGAGACCATCGATCCCTACTGGATCGTCCTCTCCGACGGCACGCGCATCGCGGCGAGCGTCTGGCGGCCGGTGACGGCCGAGCCCGTGCCCGTCGTCTGCGAGATGGTGCCCTACCGGCGCCGCGACGGAACGGTGTTCCGCGATCTCGAGATGCATCCCTGGATGGCTGGCCATGGCATTGCGGTTGCTCGTATCGATATCCGAGGCTCGGGCGATTCCGATGGCATTCTCGCCGGCGAGTATCTGCCGCAAGAGCAGCAGGATGCCGTCGAGATCATCGCGCATTTTGCGTCGCAATCCTGGTGCAACGGCAGCATCGGCATGCAGGGCATCTCCTGGGGTGGCTTCAACGCGCTGCAGGTCGCAGCCCTCCGGCCGCCTGCCCTCAAGGCGATTATTACCCTCTGCTCGACCGACGACCGCTATGCCGACGACGTCCACTATATGGGCGGCGCGCTGCTGACCGAGGACGTGATGTGGTCGAACTTCATGCTGGCGACCAATGCGCTGCCCCCCGATCCGCGGATTGTGGGCGAGCGGTGGAGGCAGATGTGGCAGCAGCGGCTCGCCGCCAACCAGTCGTGGTCGCAAACCTGGCTCGCGCATCCGGCGCGCGATGCCTACTGGCGGCAAGGCTCGGTCTGCGAGGATTTTTCAGCGATCGAGGCCGCAGTGCTCGCCGTCGGCGGGTGGGAGGACAGCTATTCGAACGCCATCCCGCGCTTGCTCGCCGGCCTCGACGGCCCATGCAAGGGCATCATCGGCCCCTGGACCCACACCTATCCCTGCCGCGGCGCGCCCGGCCCGAACATTGGCTATCTGCAGGAGGCGTTGCGCTGGTGGCGGCAGTGGCTCTGTGGCGAAGATACCGGCATCATGGCCGAGCCGAAGCTGCGCGTCTGGATCGGCGACAGCGAGCGGCCGGCGCCATGTTTCACCGAGCATCGCGGTACGTGGGCTGCTGAAACGGAATGGCCTAGCCCGCGCATCGCCACGCACTCGCTTTATCTCAACGACAGGCTGCTTGCGCCGGACGCCGAACCCGGACCTGAGCTTGCCATTGCCTCGCCCGCCACTGCCGGCACCGATTGTGGACGCTGGGGCGGTTACGGCGGCACGTCACCCGATTTGCCGATCGACCAGCGGCGCGAGGACGGACTGGGTCTCACCTTCGACACCACCCCTCTCGAGGAGGACCTCGTACTGCTCGGCGCGCCCGAGGTCGAGATCGAGGCGAAGGTCGACCGGCCCCGCGCGACGGTTACCGCGCGGCTGTGCGACGTGTTTCCCGATGGTACATCGGCCCTCATCACCTACGGCGTGCTCGACCTCACGCATCGGCACGGACACGACAGAGCTGTCGCTTGTCCGGTGGGCGAGGCAATGCGCTTTCGCCTGCGGCTGAACGACATCGGCCGCCGTATTCCCGCTGGTCACCGCCTGAGGTTGTCGCTGGCAACCGCGCACTGGCCGATCCTCTGGCCGGACCCGGAACCGGCCACGCTGTCGATGCCGTCCGGCGTGTCACGCCTCGAGCTGCCACGGCGCCCGCCTGAACGGCGCGACGGCGCAGTGCAATTCCTGCCTGTCGAGGTTTCACAACCTGCACGGGTCAGCGTGATCGAGCCGGGCGCCGAGACCCGGCGGATCGCGGACGAAATCGGCGCTGGCACCCGCAGTATCGCGCTCGTTAACGATCACGGTCTCGTCCGTTTGGATGACAGAGTTATTACAACCGGTTCCTACAGCCGCGACCATTTTACCATTGATCAGCATTCTCCCTTGTCGGCTCGGGTCGAGACAGAGTACGCAATGACGCTGCAATCCGGAGAGGCATCGGTCGAAAGCCGCGCCGTCTCCACGCTGAGCTACGAGGGGAGTGTACTACTGCTCAAATGGAGGCTCGAGGTGCGCGAGCAGGATCTGCTCGTGCACGAAGCTTCCGGCGAGCGGCGGTTCGCACGCGATCTCTATGAAGAAGCCGAAGCCGGTGCGGCGCGCAAGCGCTGATACGTTGGTACGCTCCCGCGTTGAGGGGCCCCCTCGCTTTTCCCGCGAATCTCCCGAGGTCCGAAAGCGGCTCATCGTCGAGGCCGCGATCAAATGTCTCGACCAGGGCGGTGCGGCCAATCTGACCGTCTCCTCAATCATGGCCGAAGCCGGCGTCTCTCGCGGCCTCGTCAACCACTACTTCCCGAGTATCAGCGAACTGCTCGTGGAAGCCTACAAAACCATGCTGGACGGGCTCTCCAACTCGGCGATGACGGACATGAAGCGCCGGTCGCCCGGGCCCGCGATGGACCTCAAGGCCATGATCGACGTCGCCTGCAGCCCGCTCATTTTCGAGAAGCCGCGCAATCAGGCCTGGCTCGAGATCTGGGCGCTGATGCCGGGAGAGCCGGACCTCCGCAAGCTGCACACCAAGATCTACCGCGACTATCTGCGCGAGCTCGTCGGTGCCATCGAACGCCTTGCTGTCGAGCGGCGCAGGAAGGTGGACGCCGCGCGGCTCGCCGTATCGGCCATCGCCCTGGTCGATGGGCTCTGGCTCAACTGGAGTTGCGACCCCCGTTTCGTCTCGGCCGAGGAGGCTAAACGCACAGTTTACGATCTCTTCGAGGCGCGCCTGGGCCCGCTTTGAGAGGCTTCAAGACTTGCCGTGAATCTCGCGCTTCCGGCGCGCCATGTAATCTCTGAGGGCGTCGTCGATGCCCGCGTCGATCGGCGGCTGCTCGTATTCGGCGAGCATCGCCCTCCAGATGCCATGTGCTTTCTCGCGCGCCATGACACGGCCGCGCTCGGTCCACAGATCGTAGTTATCCCAGTTGGAGAGGATCGGCTGATAGAAGGCCGTCTCGTAACGCGCGAGCGTGTGAGCGGTGCCGAAAAAGTGGCCAGCGGGGCCGACATCGGCGATAGCGTCGAGCGCGAGCGTCGCCGGCGACACCTCGAAGGGTTCGCAATAGGCCTGCATCATCTGCAACAGCTCGGCATCGAGGATGAGCTTCTCGAATGAGGCGGTCAGCCCGCCGTTGAGCCAGCCGGCCGCGTGCAGGATCATGTGCGCGCCGCCCATGATCGACCCCCACAAGGCCATCATGCTCTCATAGGCCGCCTGCGCATCGACGTCGTTGGCGGCCGTCACATTGCTCGAGCGGAAGGGTACGCCGATGTGGCGCGCGAGCTGGCCGGAGGCGTGGGCGGCTTGCGTGTATTCCGGCGTGCCGAATGCCGGCGCACCTGAACGCATGTCGACATTCGAGGTGAAGCCGCCATACATCACCGGCACGCCCGGCCGGACGACTTGGCAGAGTGCGATGCCGGCGAGGGCCTCGGCATGTTGCAGCGCAAGTGCCCCTGCGATCGTGACCGGCGCCATCGCGCCCGACAGTGTGAACGGCGTGATGACGTTGACCTGGCCATGCTCGGCAAAGGTCATGAGCCCCTCGGCCATGGGAACATCGAGCTGGAGGGGCGTATTCGTATTGATGACAGTCGCGAAAATCGGCCGGTCGATGAGACCTTCACGCGTCGTGCCGAAAGCGATGGCGCCCATCTCGAAGCCGTCGATGGCGCGATCGGTGCCGAGACCCTGCGCTTGCCAGCTTTTGTCGAGGTGTGTGATCTCGGCATAATAGAGGTCGAGATGCCGGCTCTCGGCCGGCAAGTCGAGTGGTTCGAATGGCCCGCCGCCCTCCTGGTGGATGACGTTGAGGCTCTGGATGAGCTTCAGGTAGTCGCACATCTCGGCATAGGTGCCGGTGCGCCGGCCCGTGGTGATGTCGGCGACATAGGCCGGGCCGCCGACGGACGAGAAGATGCAGGAGCGGCCGCCGAGCTTGAGGTTGCGCGCCGGATTGCGTGCCTCGAGCGTGAAGTGCGACGGCGCTTTTCTGACTTCGGCCATCAGCATGTGCCGGTCGAAGCGGACGCGCAGATTGGCCTCGTCGACTATCGCGCCCATCCGGCGATAGTGAGCGCGCGCGCGCGGCTCGAGCACCTTCATGCCGGTGGTTTCGAGGATGTCGAGCGCGGCGGTATGGATCGCCTCGACCTGATCGGCCGAGAGGATCTCGATCGGCTTGTAGGGCAGCTCGAACAGCTTCCAGGGACGCTGGGGTAAGGCGCCGGACTTGCGGTTGCCCCGATCGGGTCGCTGGCCGCGGCGGGAGGTGGTCATGATCAGGTCGGTCCAGCGGGAGGGCGGGGGCGCTCGCGTCCTACCACTTCGGGCTCCACGCTGTCCAACCGGCGGGCATAGCGATGGCCCGAGAAAACGGCGTCGGCGATCGAGGACGGAGCGAGGCAATCGCCGATTTGCGTGACGGAGCGGATGCCGGCATCACGCCAGTTTCTTGTGTTGAGTGTCTCGTGCAGCCGGGTGTCGGGAAGCCGCCCGGTCACCAGCACGAGCGTATGGAAAGGATGCCGCTCCAGCGTGCCGATTTTCTCGAACATGGCGGCATCCGCCTCGGCCGCGATGAGCTTGCGCCGCGTTGCCATCTCCACACCGATCTCGCGCAGCCGCTGCTCGATGAAGGCCTGCTCGTCGGTCATTTGCGTCCAGCTCGAAACGACCGGCGCGGGCGTCGCGAGCGTCACCTCGTGCCCCATTTTTCGGAACCGCTCCGCGAGCGCGCCGCCCATGAAATAGTGATCGTCGTCATAGATGACGATCTTGCCCTTGGGAGCTTGGCCGGCGGCGATATCGTCCGGCGTCAGCACCGCGCCGCCATCGAGCCCCGCGATCGCGACCTCGCCATGACTGCCGATGCCGTCGCGCCGCCAGTGGCTTCCCGTCGCCAGCACGACGTGGTCCGCGCCGAAGCCGAGGACGTCGTCGGCTGTCATGCGGCTTTCGAGAAACACGTCCACATTGTCGAGCTTGGACAGCATGTGCAGCCGATGATCGCGCACGCGCATCCACGTTGATAGTCCCGGTAGCGAGGCCTCGAAGCGGAGCCGGCCGCCGAGCTCGCGCGCGGCATCGGCGAGTGTTACGCGGTAGCCACGCTTGCCGAGCGCAAGCGCGCATTCGAGCCCCGCCGGCCCGCCGCCGGTGATCAGCACATGCGCGTCGCTCGCCTTTGGAGGAATGCGCTCCGGATGCCAGCCGCGCCGCCATTCCTCGCCCATGGCAGGGTTCTGCGTGCATCGCAGCGGCACGCCCTCGTTGTTGGCGGAGCGGCAGATATTGCAACCGATGCATTCCCTGATCTCGTCCTCGCGGCCGTCGCGGATCTTCATCGGCAGGAAGGGATCGGCGATCGAGGGGCGGGCCGCGCCGATGAAATCCTGGATGCCGCGTTTCACTTGGCTGGCCATGCGGTCGGGCGAGGTGAAGCGTCCTACAGAAACGATAGGCTTGCTGGTGAGCCGCTTCAGGCCGGCGACATAGTGCTCCTGGAAGCCTTCTTCGGAAAATCTCGCGGATTTGGAATCATCGCCGAGCGATCCCGCCAGGCAGAAATCCCAGAGATCCGGCAATTCGCCGATGAGCGACATGACTTCCGGCGCGTCGCGGCCGTACGTGAAACCGTCAGGGCCGGCGAGCTCGTCGACTCCCATCCGGACAGCAACGGCAGCGCGCCCCGCAACAGCTTCGCCGGTGACCTCGACCATTTCCGTCAAGAGCCGCGTGCGGTTGGCGAGCGAACCGCCATAGGCATCCGTCCTCTGGTTGAGGCGCGGCGACAGGAACTGGAACGGCAGGTAGCCGTGTCCGGCATAGACATAGACGATATCGAATCCGGCATTGACGGCACGCCTTGCGGCCGCGGCCTGGGCGTCGAGCAACGTGCGAATATCGGCCAAATCCATCGCGCGCGCCGACATGGGTTGCGCGTAGTGCGCGGGCCGCGCCGAAGGAGCGAGCAGAGGCATCCGGCTCTGCCGGTTGTTCGATTGCGCACCGCCATGCCAGAGTTCGACGGCAGCCAGGCTGCCGTGCCGGTGGATCGCTTCGGTGACGCGCGCGAGATGGCGGACATCGTCGTCGTCCCACAGCGTCAGGTAGGAGTAGGGCGAGTCGTCAGATGACGGATCGATCGAGCAGTAGTCGGTGGTGACCACGCCCCATCCGCCCTCGGCCTTCACCTCGCGCATGGCCCGATGGCTCTCGGGCCGCAAATGCCCCATGCCGCTCGCATGCGCGGTTTGGAAGAATCTATTGGGCGCGGTCACGGGGCCGATCTGGACCGGCTCGAAGAGGATGTCGTAGCGCGGATCGCGGGGCATCGCGCTAGGCTCTTTGCGAACGAAGGCGCGCCGCGCAGCCGAGGAGCGCCGGCGCCCCGGCCGTGATGACGTAGGTCGGGATGGGCCTGGTGAGCTCGGCCATCCGTCCCATGTTTTCGAAGGACCGCCGGAACCGGCCGTCTTGCATGAAATCGAGCATCTTCGGCGCAATGCCGCCGCCGATGTAAACGCCGCCCTCGGCGCGGAGCTGCATGGCCGCGTTGCCGGCGGTCCGGCCGAGCCAGGTGAGAAACAGGTCAACGGCCTGGACTGCCGATGGATCGCGCTTGTCGCGTGCCGCCTCGACGATCGCGGCGGCCGAGGCCGCGCGGGCCGTCGCTCCGGCGATCTCGGCGCAGGCCTTGTAGGTCGCAAGCAGGCCCGGTCCAGACACAGCATTTTCGACAGGCACGTGTCCATCGGCATCGGCGAGCCTGGCGGCCACCTCGGCCTCCGCGGGTGAGCGGACAGGCAAGCTCGTATGTCCGGGCTCGCCGGGGAGCACGATGGGAGGAGAGCTGGGCACGAGCGCCGCGCCGCCAAATCCCGTGCCGGGGCCGAGCACGATTCTGACGCTGCCGGGTTTCGGCGTGGTGCCGCCGATCTGGACGAGGCCGGAGGCGTCGATCTCGGGCAGGGAGAGCGCCAGCGCCTCATAATCGTTGAGCACGGTCAGTGCGGGGAGGTCGAGCCGGCGCCGCAACTTGGCCGTCTTGAAGCCCCAGGCGCCGTTCGTCAGCTGCGCGCCGTCCGCATACACGGGTCCGGCCATGGCGATGGCGGCGGCATCGATCTCGGGCGATCCAGAATCGCCGAGATAGGCGCGGACGGCCGCTTCGAGAGAGTCGAATGCTGCATTCTCGATCGTGCGGATGTGATCAAGCGCGCCGCTTCCCGGACGCACCAAGGCGAACCGCGCATGTGTGCCACCGATATCGGCGACCAGCGACCATGCCGTCATGCGCCGGCTCAATCCTTCATCGAGATTTCGCGCACCCCGTCCGCCAGCAGGCTGAAGCCGACGACCAGCGAGGAGAGCGCGACGGCCGGCGCCAGTGCCATGTGGATCTGGCCGCCGAGCAGATAGGGATAGGTATCGCGGATCATGCCGCCCCAGTCCGGGTCCGGCGGCCTGAGACCCACGCCGAGGAAACCGAGCACGCCGATGGTGATCGCCGTGTAGCCGGTCCTGAGGCAGGCGTCGACGATCAGCGGCCCGCGCGCATTCGGGAGGATCTCGACGAGCATCACATACCAGGAGGGCTCGCCGCGGATATGGGCTGCGGCGACATACTCGCGCTCGCGCAGCTCGAGCGTCTGGCTACGGACGAGGCGCGCCACCTGGGGCGAAGCGATGAAAGTGACGGCGGCGATGATGTTCAACGCCGAGGGGCCGAACTTCATCATGATGATGACGTAGAGCACCAGAACCGGGAAGGACAAGATGATGTTGCAGATCTGCATGAGCACCGCATCGACCCAGCCGCGATAGTAGCCGGCCAGCAGCCCGACGACACAGCCGACGATGTAGCCGCAGAGCGTCGCCAACGGTGCGATCGTCAGGACGATCCGCGAGCCCCAGATGATGCGCGACAGGATATCGCGCGCCTGATCGTCCGTGCCGAGCCAGTGCGGCGCGACAAAGGCCGGCGCCGCGACGCCCGCCTCGTAGTTGTTGATGTTGGGATCGAATGGCGCGAGCCAGGGCGCCAAGAGCGCGACTGCCACCCAGAACAGCACGATGGCGAGGCCGGCCATGCCGACCCAGCTCTCACGGATGAGCAGGAGGCCTGAAAGCCAATTGGGCCTCTCCCGCTTTGGCCTCGCAGCAGAACCAATCGTCTCGACGGACATCAGAATTCCTCAGCTGAAGCGAATGCGCGGGTTGAGCATCATGTAAGCGTAGTCGCCGAGCATCTGCGAGGTCACGACGATGAATACCGAGAAGAGCGAGGCGGCCTCGACGGTGGCGACATCCTTGAAGAGCACCGTCTCGACCAGCATGCGGCCGAAGCCAGGTATGGCGAACACGGCTTCCACCACGACGATACTGGTGAAGAGGAAGTTGAGCTGCAGTAAGATGGCAGTGAAAGGCGTGATCAGCGCGTTTCGCATGGCGTGCTTGGTGATCACTTCGCGGAAGGACATGCCCTTGAGAACGGCGGTCCGGATGTAGGGCTGCGTCATCACCTCGACCATCGAGGCGCGGACCATGCGCACGAGATAGCCGACATAGTAGGCCATCAGGCACAGCACCGGCAGCACCATCTGCGAGGTCATGGACCACTGAGGGCTAGGCTCGAGTGGCGATGTCCCAGGAAACATGCCGAGGCCGACGACGAAGATCGTCAGCAGGAAGGCGCCCATGGCGAACTCGGGTACCGAGGTCGTGATGGTGCTCAATACCGAGATGGTGCGATCGAGGGTGGTGCCTTCGCGCATACCCGCGAGCACACCCAGGATGATCGAAAGCGGCGCGATGAGCGCGAAAGCGACGAGCGTGATGAGCCCGGTCGTCGCAATGCGGTCCCAGATGAAATTGTTGACGTCGGTCTTGTAGAGCGAGGAGTAGCCGAGATTGCCTTGCAGGATGCCGGCGTACTCGCCCTTGTGATTGGGAGCAACGCCGAGCCAGGCCACGTAGCGGGTGAGAAACGGCCGGTCGAGACCGTGCTGTTTCTCATACTCGATTAGCTGGGCCTGGGTCGCGAACTGGCCGAGCGCACCGCGCGCCACAGATCCCGGCGAGAACTCGAAGGTCATGAACACCAGGAACGACACGACGAGCATCGTGAAGATCAGGCCGGCAATGCGCTTTGCGAAAAATCTCAACATCGTTTCGTCAATGCTCCGCCAGAGTGCTTCCGGAAAAGTGCGAAGCGGTTTTCCGATAAGAAGCACGACAAGCCAGTAAGCCAGGGGTATTGGAATGGTTCAACCAAGAACGCAAACACCCTGGCGCGATCCGAGAACCTACGACCCTATGGCAAGGAGCCGGGTCTGTCATGCGAAAGCTTCAACTTTGGTGAGCCCTAAACGAAACGGGCGCCCGAGGGCGCCCGTCCGAAGCTTCTGCAAGGGTTGTCCGGCTCAGCCGCGCGACCACTCCCAGGGGAAGAGATACTGGGTCGGATGGGCCGAGAAGCCCTTCACATCCTTGGCCATGGCCTGGAAGACGTTCTGCCAAACCGACTGCACGATCGGGCCGTCCTCCTGCATGAGGGTCTGGATCTCCTTCATGACCTCGCGGCGCTTCTCGACGTCGAGAATGCCCTCGGCCTTCGTCAGGAGCTCGTCGAACTTCGGGTTGGCCCACTTGCTCTCGTTCCACGGAACGCCCGTGCGATAGGCAAGGCCGAGAACCATGACGCCGAGCGGGCGGTGGGTCCAGGCGGTCAGCGCGAAGGGGTTCGTGTCCTTGTCCCAGATTTCCCAGTATTGGGCGGCCGGCAACACGGTGACCTTCACGTTGAGGCCGATCTCCTTCCACTGCTGGGCCAGGTTGTTGGCTGAGCGCTGCTCCCACTCTGGATCGGCGATGCAGATGAGTTCGGCCTCGAGCCCGGCAGCCCCCGCCTCGGCGAGGAGTGCCTTGGCGGCTTCCGCATTGTACATGTTGGGAAGCTGCGCATACTCGGGATGCAGCGGGCAGACGTGGTGGTTCTCGCCCGGCGTTCCATCGCCATCGAGCGACACCTGCACGACCTTCTGAGCATCGATCGACATGCGCATTGCCTTGCGGACGCGCGGGTCCTTCCACTGGTCGTGGATGGGCTGCATGCGGGCGACTGCGGTCTGCGCCGTCGCGACACTGTGCAGCTCGATCCAGTCCATGGCGCGGACGGCCTTGCGTTGTGATGGGCCGACCTCCCAGATGCCGTCGACCTGCTTCGACTGCAGCGCTGCGACGGCTGCGGCCGGATCATCGCCGTGATCGATGTAGACCACAGAATCGAGCGCGCTGCCGCCGGCCCAGTAGTCGCCACGCTTCTTGACGACGCATTTCTTGCCGAGATCAAACTCGACGAGATCCGCCCAACCGGTGCCGATCGAGCCGACGCCGAACTTGCCTTCGGAACTCGGATGCATCATCGGGAAGGGATAGTGGAAGAAATGCTCGGGAACGGCGAGCTGCGCGTTCTGGGCATTGAGGCGGACGGTATGGTCGTCCACCTTCTCGACGGCGTTGGCATCCCACAACTCGGTGCCCATCACCGCGTTGCCCTTGTCGTCCTTGGTGCCGGTGTCGACGTCCTTGAGCATGTAGCCCTTCATCAGGCCGAGGACGGACGAGCCGGTCTTGGTATCGAGGCAGCGCTTGATGTTCCAGATGACATGATCGGCAAGGAAGTCCTCGCCGTTGTGCCACTTGACGCCCTTGCGCAGGCGCAGCGTCCAGGTCTTGAGGTCGTCGGAGGCTTCCCACTTCTCGGCGAGCCAGGGCTCAGTGACGTTGTCCGTGCGGGTGCGCGTCAGATACTCGATGACGTTGCGAGACATCATCGAGTTCCTGAATCCAGGAATAGGTGTGCGGGCTCTCGATGGGCTGCACGCGCATCGACAGTGTGACCGTTCCACCGGCGGCCCGCGCCGGCTTCGTCAGCGTGCCGGTTTCCGGCAGGCCGATGATCGAGTAGGCTGTCGCCGAGGAGAGGCCGAGGAGCGTTGCCGTCCGCAGGAACTCGCGGCGGCTGACTTTGCCGTCCTTGAACTGCTGGGCAAGCGTCGGCAGGTAGCTGTGTGTTTTCTTCAGGTCGTCGCGCAAAGCCATTGGATGATTTCCTCCCATACCAGGCTCACTGGGGGCAAACCTACAACAGCAGATTGGCCCCGCCAAGGTCTCGTTAGCACTGAATTGCGGCATCGGCCGGGCCCGGATGCGACTCCGCTCACGACTTTTCGTAGGGCTGGATCAGCATGGCTGTGTCTCTCGGAATAGCCTCGACCGTCCCCCCGCCAGCGGTCTAGCTTGACCGGATCGACATCATCTGGGATCCGGCAATGGCTGACGTGGCGCATTTGGATCGGCGCGGCCGGAAGGGCCGGGAGCGTCGCTCGGCCGAGGCCGGCGTCGGCGGCGCCATCCCCCAGCGGCCCTGGGAAACGCTTCGAAACCCCTATCCCAAGGCGGCCCTCCTCAGCGCCGATCAGGTCGAGGACATCCACAGGGCGGCCGTCCGGATCCTGGAGGAAATCGGCATCCGGTTCCTCTACGATCCGGCCATCGAGGTGTTCACCAAGGCCGGCGCCCTCGTCGACAAATCGACCCGGAATGTCCGCATTGGCCGGGAGCTCGTCGACCGCGCGATCGAGACGTCGCCTGAATTTGTGACGCTCACCCCGCGGAACCCGGATCGTACCGTTCGCTTCGGCGGCGATCTGATCGTCACGACCACGGTCCTTGGGCCACCCTTCTGCACCGATCTCGATCGCGGCCGCCGGCCGGGCAACTTTGCCGATTTCTGCAACCTCGTCCGGCTCGGCCAGTACTTCAACATCATCCACATGATCTCGGGCTCGCCAGTCGAAGCACAGGATGTGCCCGTTCCGATCCGGCATCTGGAGCAGACGCTGGCGACGCTGAAGCTCGCCGACAAGGTGCCGTATGTTTTCTGCCACTCGCAGAAGCGCGTGCACGATGTACTCGATATGATCGCCATGGCGCGGGGCGAGGAGCGCGACGCGCTGATCGAGAAGCCAGGCACCTTCTCGATCATCAATACGAACTCGCCACTCCAGTATGATGCGCCGATGGCCATGGGCGTCATGGAGCTCGCCCACTACAACCAACCGTCCATCATCACGCCCTTCTCGCTCGCCGGCGCCACCATGCCGGTGACGCTCGCGGGTTCGCTCGCCATGTCGACGGCGGAGATGCTGGCGGGCTTGGTGCTGGCCCAGCTCGTCCGGCCGGGAGCCCCGGTCGTCTCGGGCGCCAAGGTGACGCCCGTCGATCTCAAGACCGGCGCGCCCGCGTTCGGCTCGCCCGAGTTCTGCAAGACCATCCAGATGGGCGGGCAGATGGCGCGGCGCTATCGCATGCCCTACCGTGCCTCGAACTTCAATTCCTCGACAGCGCCCGACGCGCAGGCGGCCTTCGAGTCTGAAGCCTCGCTGTGGGCTTCGCTGACGGGCGGCGCCAACATTCTCTTCCACGCGGCAGGCTGGCTCGAGGGGGGCCTGTGCTCCTCCTTCGAGAAGTTCGCGCTCGACGTCGAGATGCTGCAGTGGTTCGCGGCCTATTTCGAGCCCATGGAGATCAGTGAGGAAACGCTCGCCTTCGAGGAGATCCGCTCCGTGCCACCGGGCGGGCACTACTTCGGCACAGATCATACGATCGCCGCCTACAGACAAGCCTTCCACAATCCACTCATCTCCGCGACGAAGAATTTCGGCCAATGGGTCGAGGATGGCGCGAAGGATGCGACGCGGCGTGCGCAGGACCTCTACAAGCGCGCGCTCGCCGATTATCAGCCGCCGCCCATGGACGAGGCCGTTGCCGAGCGGTTGGAAGCCTTCGTCGCCAAGCGCAAGGAGGAGGGCGGCGCGCCGCTCGATTGACACTTGATGCCGCAAGCCTTCCCGCATCTGTTCCAGCCGCTGACGATCCGCCACAAGACGTTGCGCAACCGCATCGTCTTCGGCGCGCATACCGCCAACATGGGCGAGAACGGCCTCCCCGGCGAACGCCATCTCGCCTACTACAAGGAGCGGGCGCTCGGTGGCGCCGGCATGATCGTCGTCGAGCCGGTGCCGGTGCATAAGACAGGCGTGCTGACGCGCGGCAACTTCCGCCACGAGGACGACAGCATCATTCCCCACTTCCGGCGCGTCACGGACGCGTGCCATGCGCTTGGCACGGTGATGATCCACCAGCTCTATCACGTCGGCCAGCACGGCGACTGGGACAACAGCTTCGAGGCCTATCCCTCGCCCTCCGGGCTTCCCTCTTTCTACGATTCCTTCGGCTCGGCCGAGATGCCGGAAGCGCTGATCGAGGAGCTGATCCAGAGCTTTGTCGGTGCAGCCGTGCGGGCCAAAGCGTCCGGCTTCGACGGCATCGAGCTGTTCGCCGCCTATCACGCGCTCATCGACCAGTTCTGGACACCCTGGAGCAACCGGCGGACGGATCGTTGGGGCGGCAGCCTCGAGAACCGGCTGCGCTTTTCTGAGGAGATCATGCGCGGCATCCGCGCGGCCTGCGGCGAGGACTTCCTCATTGGCTTGGCGGTGAGCCAGGACCCATCCACCGACCTCTATCTCTCGCCGGATCAATTGGCGGAGATCGTGCACTGGCACGATACGCGCCGCCTCATGGACTATGTCACCTGCGGCAATGCCAGCTACTTCTCCTCCGGCGGCATCATCCCGAGTTTCATGTTCGAGGATCGGGTCGGCGCGCCCTATGCCGAGCGCCTCAAGCAGGCGCTCACGCACGCCGTGCTGCAGGCCGAAGCCAACATCCGCACGCCTGATGCGGCGGAGGCGCTCATCGCCTCGGGCCATGCCGACATGGTCTCGATCGTGCGTGGCCAGATCGCCGATCCGCATCTGGCGCGCAAAGCGCAAGCGGGCCGCGCGGAGGACATCCGGCCCTGCCTCACCTGCAATCAGGTCTGCCGGGGCCGGCGCGCGCGAGACTACTGGATTTCCTGTCTGGTCAATCCATCGGTCGGGCGCGAGGCCGAGTGGAACGGCGACCGGCCGGTGCGCGCCGCGAAACCCAAGCGCGTGCTCGTCGTCGGCGGCGGGCCGGCAGGATTGGAAGCCGCGCGTGTCGCCGCCGAGCGCGGTCATCAGGTGACGCTCGTCGAGGCGGCGAGCCGGCTCGGAGGCAACTTCCGCCTTGCCGGGCTGCAACCCCGTCGCGGCCAGATCCTCGAGCTTCTCGACTGGTACGAGCGGCAACTCTCGCAATTGCAAGTAAAGGTCGAGCTCAACCGGGTGCTGGAGCCGGAGGAGGTCGAGAGCTTCGGCGCCGACCAAGTGATCCTGGCGACCGGCGCCGAGGCCGATGGCGCGGCGTTCCAGAAAGCCTACGCGGGACGCGATGTGATGCCCGGGGCCGAGCTTGCAACCGTCGCCACCGTCGAGGCCGTGATGGCCGGCGAAGTGCGGCCGGGCAAGCGCGTTCTCCTCCTCGATACCGATGGCGACTGGCGCGGTGCCGGCACCGCCTGGCATCTCGCCGAGAGGGGCCACGAGGTCACGATCGTGACGCCCAAGGCGACGGTCGGGGCGATCCTGGCGCGCGTCGCCGGCGATGCCAAGCTGCGCGCCAAGCTCCGATCGCTCGGAGTCCGTTTCGTTGTCGAGAGCGCCATCGAATCCTGGGATGGTCGGGCGGCCGTCGTCGTCGACCTGCTCGATCGCTCCAAGTCCACTATCGAGGCCGATACGCTCATTACCGCGACAATCAACGCGCCGCGCCGGATGCTGGCGGAGGCGCTGGCAGAGAAGGCCATCAGCATCGGCGATGGGCTCGCCGTGCGCGATGCCCAGGCCGCATTCTTTGAAGGGCGCCGGGCAGCGCTCGCAATCTAGGAGAGTGTTGTGGCAAAGCGTGTGAAGGCCAAGACGCAAGCAGCAAAGTCCGCCGTGACGAAATCCGCCAAGAAGGCGAAGCCCAAAGTCATCCGCTTCGAGGATGTCCAGTTCAAGCCGCGCTTCGCCTATGGCGATCAGGCGCAGATCGGCAACGTGACGGGTGCCGAGCAAGGCGCCGAGTTCGGCTACGGCTTCGCGCGCATGACGAATGCGACGATTCCTTGGACCATCACCTATGACGAGATCCTCTTCATCGTCTCCGGTCTCCTGCGCGTTCGCATTGGCGGCAAGGTGCTGGAGGCCGGCCCCGGCGATTCGGTCTGGCTCCCGGCCGGCACGGAACTCACATACGAATGCGAAAGCTGCCTGATGGCCTATGCGATCCATCCGATCGGCGCGGCACCGCGTGCGGGGAAGCGTGAGGCAGTAAGACAGTGAGGCAGTAAGGCAGTGAGGCAGTACGGGACGATACCGCTCCGTTTGCTCAAATCGCCACTGCCTCACGGCCTCTCCTTCACAGCCAACGCTCCGCCCCCACCGCGGTTCGCTTCCGAACCCGAGAGCATGATCAATCCAGAGGGACGGAGTGGCCGGCCCGTGGTGGAATCATTCGGATGTGGCCGGAACCACTCCGTCGTCGCCGGAGGTTTGCTGCCGCCGTGGGCTTCCCCGACCGAGGTCGCATGTGGAAACCCCTCGCTCACATCCGGGGCGAGAGTAGCTTGGGTCAGGTCTCCCCATCCCAAGCGGCAGGGTGGCGCCGGATAGCTTATGTCCGGCCCTTTCGACGCTCCCCGCTACCGGCTCACCAGCGCGCGTTCCAGTCCTCTGGCGACGGGGTTGGGAGGAGTATGCGGGTGTGCGGAGAGTGCGGGGATAACTTCATTGTGGGTATGGTGAATAAAAACGAAATGCTTGTGGGGAGGATGGCCGGGCGACCTGCCGGTCGCCCATACGGTGGTGACGCTCTGCCCCGTGAACGTGAGGGACGCACGATGTTGATGTCGCAGGGGCGACCGGCAGGTCGCCCGCATTGACGCACGCGTCGTGGCGGGCGTGGCTGGCCTTGCGTTCTGCCGCCGCCCCTCGCCCTCCCCTCTCCCCGTACGCTCGCGCTACGGGGAGAGGAAGGAGAAGACCGTGCCCGCCTCACATGTCAGGGACGCACCGTGTCTCCGCCTCTCCCCGCTTGCGGGGAGAGGGGAGGGTGAGGGGCGGCCACAAGGGAGATCGTTGCCAAAATCACAACTGAATCGGAAAGGCCTTCCGGCCGCCCTCAATTCTCATCCATCTTCAGCGCCGCGATGAACGCCTGCTGCGGGATCTCGACCTTGCCGAACTCGCGCATCTTCTTCTTGCCGGCTTTCTGCTTGTCCAGCAGCTTGCGCTTGCGCGAGATGTCGCCGCCGTAGCACTTGGCCAGCACGTCCTTGCGCAAGGCGCGGATCGTCTCGCGGGCGATGATCTTCGCGCCGATCGCGGCCTGGATCGGAATTTGGAAGAGGTGCGGCGGGATCAGCTCCTTCAGCTTCTCGCACATGGCGCGGCCACGCTGCTCGGCACGCGCGCGGTGCACGATGATCGACAGGGCATCGACCGGTTCCGCGTTGACGAGGATCGACAGCTTGACGAGATCGCCCTCCTCATAGCCCGTGATCTGATAGTCGAAGCTCGCATAGCCGCGGCTGACGCTTTTCAGCCGATCGTAGAAATCGAACACGACCTCGTTCAAGGGAAGCTCGTAGACGGCCATGGCGCGGGAGCCCGCATAGGTCAGCTCCTTCTGCCGTCCGCGCCGGTCCTGGCAGAGCTTCAGCACCGCGCCCAGATATTCGTCCGGCACCAGGATCGTCGCGTTGATCCATGGCTCTTTCAAGTGGTCGATGTAGACCTGATCGGGCATGTCGGCCGGATTGTGCATCTCGATATGCGTGCCGTCGTTCTTGTACACTTGATAGATGACGGAGGGCGCGGTGGTGATGAGATTGAGGTTGAACTCACGCTCTAGCCGCTCGGTGATGATCTCCAGGTGCAACAGCCCGAGGAAGCCGCAGCGGAAGCCGAAGCCGAGCGCCGCCGAGGTTTCCATCTCGTAGGTAAAGCTCGCATCGTTGAGACGCAGCTTGCCGACCGCATCGCGCAAATCCTCGAACTCGGCCGCATCGACCGGGAAGAGACCGCAGAACACGACCGGCTGTACCGGCTTGAAACCGGGAAGCGCCTGGGGTGTCGGGTTCTTCTCGTCCGTAACCGTGTCGCCGACGCGGGTGTCGGCGACCTGCTTGATGGCGGCGGTGAAGAATCCGACCTCGCCCGGTCGCAACTCCGAGAGCATCTCCTGCTTGGGGCGGAAGATGCCGACGCGCTCGGTCTGATACGCCCCGCCCGAGGCCATGAGCTTGATCCTCTGCCCGCGCTTCAGCACGCCATCGATGATGCGCACGAGCACGACGACGCCCAAGTAGGCGTCGTACCAGCTGTCGATGAGGAGCGCTTTCAGCGGCTTCTTGGCATCGCCCTTGGGCGCGGGCAGCCGCTCGACTATCGCTTCGAGCACCGCCCCGACGTTCAATCCGGTCTTGGCCGAGATCTCGACCGCGTGGGAGGCATCGAGGCCGATCACGTCCTCGATCTGCTGTTTGACGCGCGCCGGCTCGGCGGCCGGCAAATCAATCTTGTTCAAGACTGGCACGATCTCGAGGTCGCCGTCGAGCGCCGTGTAGACGTTGGCGAGCGTCTGGGCTTCCACCCCTTGGCTCGCATCGACCACTAGGATCGCGCCCTCGCAGGCAGCCAGCGACCTCGACACCTCGTAGGCGAAGTCGACGTGGCCGGGCGTGTCCATCAGGTTCAGCTGATAGAGCAAGCCGTCCTTGGCCTTGTAGTCCAGGCGCACCGTCTGCGCCTTGATGGTGATGCCGCGCTCGCGCTCGATATCCATGGAATCGAGGATCTGGTCCTTCATATCGCGGTCGGCGACATTGCCGCACAGCTGGATCAAGCGGTCGGCCAGCGTCGATTTCCCATGGTCGATGTGGGCGATGATCGAGAAGTTGCGGATGCGCTCGATGGGCACGGCGCCGGCATCGGCGGCGCCCGGTTTGGCAGAGGTGTCGGTCATGGCCGGGGGCATAGCATCTGGGGGGCAGGGCGGCAAATCGGGGGGCATTGTAGGCTGGCGCCGAGGGCGGCTCCGCTGCCCGAAGCCCAGCATGAGACGTGATGGGCTCCACATGCCGACCTCAAACCGGGGTCAGACCCGCAGGGTCTGACCCCAAGCCGGCCCTTGGCCTCCCATTGCTTGGTTTAGCCACTTCGTAGAAACGTTGGCACCCGGGCCTCAAGCAGCTTCACAAGCTCCGCATCGCCGCGCTTGTAGTGATCCGGGATATCCAGGCAAACGACGCGTTGCGACTTCAGGCTGGACTTAAACCGCTTACGGATCTTCTCGCGGTGCGCGCGCTCCATGACGATGATGAGATCAGCCCAGAGGATCAGCTCCTCGCTCAGAGGCGTGACTGCGTCGCTATTCGTGCCTGCCGAGGCCGTCTCGATGCCGGGAGTGTCCTGGAATAGCTCTTCAGCCGTCGGCGAGCGGTCGACGTTGGCACTGCAGACGAACAGGACATTGGTCACGGCACCCACTGATCCTCACCCACCATACACAACTTTGCCATCCATCACCGTCGCCACCACCTTCATCTCGCGAATGGCTTCGGGCGCCGTGGCCTCGATGTCGCCCGAGAGCACGGCGATGTCGGCAAGCAAGCCCGGCACGAGCCGGCCTTTCACTTGTTCGCGGAACTCGGTGTAGGCGTTGTCGACGGTGTATCCGGCGAGGCTCTCCATCAATGTCTGCCGGTGATCGGAGCATTCCGGCGAAAGCTTCTCGCGCGTCATGGCCGCCTGGATCGAGAGCAGGGGATCGACGGGGGAGACCGGCCAATCGCTCGCGAACGAGAGATGCGCTCCCGCATCACGCAGCGTCCGCCAGGCATAAGCGAGTGGCAGCCGCTGGCGGCCAAGCAGCGAAACCGTCGGCTCCGGCGGAAATGACAGCTTGCCCGGCGGATGCAGCGGCTGCATCGAGGCGACCACGCCCAATGCCTTGAACCTCGGCACATCGGCGGCGTCGATGGCCTCGATATGCTCGATGCGATGCCGGCTGTCGCGCTTACCATTGGCGCGGCGCGCGGCCTCGTAGCCGTCGAGCGTGCGGCGTACCGCGCCATCGCCAATCGCATGCACGGCGATCTGCAAGCCGCGCCTATCGATCTCGGTCGCGATCTCGTTGAATTGCTCCGCCTCGAACCAGGGCAGACCACGCACGCCGGGCTTACCGCCGTAGTCGTCGAGCATGAAGGCGGTGGTACTCTCGATGACGCCATCCATGAACAGCTTCACGCGCCCCGAATGCACGCGCTCGGAGCGAAAGCGCCGGTGCATCTCGGAGGCGATCTCGAGATTGGCGAGCGGCATGTGGTTCATGAAGTGATAGGGCACTTCCGATCGGACCGTCAAATGCCCCTCGCGATCGATCTCCTCCAGCAGCTCGGTCTGATAGACATTGCCATCCATGGTGTGGAGACTGGTGATGCCGAGCGAGGCGCAATAGTCGAGGCCCCTGCGCAGCGTCAGCTTGTCCATATCGCGCTCAGGCCTAGTGGCGGGCGGATCAGGATCGGCGCCGGTCCTCAGACCCAGCACCTCGCGGCCGCCAGTCGGCGTCATCGTGTTGAGCACTTTGTAGGCACCGGGCTCGCGCAGCTCGCCGGTCGCCAGTCCATCCTCGCCCATGACGATCAGGGAACCGGGCGGAGTCTCAGCCCCGCGCAACAGGCCGCCGGCCTCCAGCGCCTTCGTGTTGGCCCAGACCGTGTGTCCGTCCGAGGAGACCATGGCGAAGGGCCGGTCGGGCAGCACCTGGTCCAGATGGTGCCGCGTCGTGTTTTCATGCGGTCCGAGGATCGTGTAGCTCGCGTGCCGCGCCAGGATGATCCGGTCGTCCGGGCGCATGGCGGCGAAGGTGCGGGTCACCTGCGTCAACCGCTCGAGCCCGTAGACGTCCATCAGCGTCAGCGCGTCGAGCGAGGCGCCGCCAGGAAAGATGTGCAGATGCGCCTCGATGAAACCGGGGAGGACAGTCGCGCCGCCTGCGTCGATGACGCGCGTCTTGCGGTTGCGCAGCTCGCCGATGTCGCGCGCGGTGCCGACGGCGATGATCGTGTTGCCCTTGACCGCCACGGCTTCCGCGCGGGGCATTACGCGGTCCATGGTGAGAACCTTGCCATTGAGAATGACGAGATCGGCAGCTTGCGCCATGGCAGCCTCCGTATGTCAAAGCGGGTCACCTCCGGAGAAACATTCTCCATCGAATGGCGCGACACATAGAGCACTTTCCGACCAAGTGGATACCGGTTGGTCGAAAGAAAGTGCTCAAAGCCAACAACCTAGACCGGCGTTCCGATCCGCAAGGATCGGAAAACGGTCTAGAGAGCACTCGCCCGGCGTCAATGCGCTAAACTGGGCGAAGCGCGATTCGGTGTGGATGGTCGGTGACTCACCTCTCCCCGTAGCGAAGCATACGGGGAGAGGGCAAGATGAGGCCGCGTTTGTTGCGGCAGACAGAAGTGGCGGCGTTACGTGTCGAGCTCGGCCAACAGCCCCTGCAGATCGAGCCGGCGCGTCGTCATGGAGAGCTTGCCGTTCGCATCGCGCGGCCACTCGGCTTGCGGGCGGTCGCGGTAGAGTTCAACGCCATTGCCGTCGGGGTCGTCGAGGTAGAGCGCCTCGCTGACGCCGTGGTCGGAGGCACCTGTCAGCGGATGTTGCGCCTCGGCGAGACGGCGGAGCGCGTCGGCGAGCTCGCGGCGGTTGGGATAGAGGATCGCCGTGTGATAGAGGCCGGTGGTGCCGCGCGGCGGGGCTGAGCCACCCCGGCTCTCCCAGGTATTGAGGCCGAGATGATGGTGATAACCACCAGCCGCGATGAAGGCCGCCTGGTCGCCCATCCGCTCCATCAGCTCGAAGCCCAAGATGCCGCAATAAAACTTCAGCGCCCGGTCGAGGTCGGCGACCTTCAAATGCACATGCCCGATCCGGGTTTCGGGGTGTATGGGCTTGGGCGTGAGCTTGGGATCGAGGGTGGGAATGCGGGCGGCGGTCATGGGTGAGGCTCCATAGAGTGCTTCCGGAAAAGTGCGAAGCGGTTTTCCGAAATGAAGCATGGCAAACCAAGAATCCAGGGTGTTGGAGTGATTGGGCCAATCACCGAAACATCCTAGTGCGATCGATGCGAGGTGAAATAGGACCTCAAGTGTTTAATTGCAACTGCATATGTTGGCGACTGCGCAGGTCAACTTGTCACTCGCTACGGCACCGCTCATGCTGACGGCATGATGCAGCAAACTTCGCCAACACCCCACCCCCTGCGCGGGTCCCACCGCTTCAAGCTCGGCCTGTTCTCGGCCAATGCGGATGGCGGGCTTGCGATCACGACGGTGCCGGAGCGCTGGCGGGCGGGCTGGGAGGAGAACCTGGCGCTCGCCCGGATGGCGGACGAGGCGGGCTACGATTTCCTGCTGCCGATCGCCCGCTGGAAGGGTTTCGGTGGAGCGACCAAGGTGCGCGAGCATTCCTTCGAAACCTTCACCTGGGCGGCGGGGCTGGCCGCCGTCACGCAGCGCATCGGCCTCTTCATGACCGTGCATGTGCCGCTCGTGCATCCGGTCTATGCGGCGAAGGCACTGGCGACCGTCGATCACATTTCGGGCGGGCGCGCCGGGCTCAACATTGTTTGCGGCTGGAACCCGGCCGAGTTCGCCATGTTCGGCGCCGAGATCGGCTCGGAAGGCTATGTGCAGGCGGCCGAGTGGATCGCCATCATCGAGCGCGCCTATGCCTCGGACGAGCCCTTCGACTTCGAGGGCAAGTACTACAACCTCAAAGGCGTTGTCAGCCGCCCCGCAGCAAAGCAAGTGCCGCGCCCCGTCACCATGAACGCCGCCTTCGGTCCGCCGGGCCGCGACTTCGCATCGCGGCATTGCGACTACCTCTTCTCGCCCTTCAGCGAGATCGAGGATGGGGCCAAGCACGTCGCCGATATCGCAGAGCGAGCGGGCAAGGCCGGCCGCGAGGTCGGCATCTACACGGTCGCCCACGTCGTCTGCCGCGAAAGCCAGGCGGAAGCCGAGGACTATTACGAGCGCTACGCCGTCGCCGAGGCCGATCACGGCGCCGTCGACCAGCACATGGCGGGCAAGAAGCAGTTCGCCCGCTCGCACGACGAGAAGGCCTTCGATCTCTATCGCAAGCGCTTCGCCGGCGGGGCCGGGACGTATCCGCTCGTGGGGACGCCCGAGCGCATCGTCGAGGATCTCGTCCGCATCGCCGCCCAAGGCTACGAGGGTGCCGCTCTCTCCTTCGTCAACTATGTCGATGAGCTGCCGCTCTTCACTCAGCGCGTCCTGCCGCTGATGCGCGAGGCGGGGCTACGGCAATAGGGCTTGTATCGACGCGGCCACGGTAGTTAGAGTTCGTGAGTTTGCGGCTCGCGGGCACCACAGCAACATATTATGATTTCGTCATGCCTGCGTAGGCAGGCATCCATCCAAGTCGCGAGGATGGTGACCGCGCCGATCGGTGATACCGTTGTTCTGTTGATAGATGGATGGATTCCGGCCTTCGCCGGAATGACGAAAGTAAGGGCGTGGCGGGCGCGGCCTGTCCCGCAAAATAGATATCGAAGCGGCAATGTTCAAACCGGCTACCGCCCCGGCCGGTTCACCAGCAGGATGCCGAGCGCATTGAGGCCCAGAGCAATGAGGATCGTCGTCGTCAACGGCTCGCCCAGCACCAGGGCGGCAATCACGACGCCGAAGATCGGCGACAGGAAGATGTAGGAGGCGAGGGACGCCGCCTGGTAGCGGCGAAGCATGCCGGTGAAGATGAGGTAGCTCGCGAAGGAGACGACGACGATGGCGAAGGCAAGCCCACCGAGGACCCGCAGGCTCGGCGCGAAGATTCCGGCCTCACCAATCACCAGCGCGACGCCGGTCAACAGAACAGCCGACACGGCTAGGTCGTAGAAGACGATCCGCTCCGGCTCGATACGCGAAAGCCGCGAGACCTTGATGATGACGTTCTCGATGCCCCAGCAGATGCCCATGGCGAGGCAGAGGAGATCGCCGATGATCTGCTCGGGCTTGGGCAGGGCAAGCCCGTTCGAGAAAACAAGGGCGACAGCGGAAAATGCGAGGATGAGGCCGAGCCACTTGAGCGGTGTCAGGCGCTCGGAAGGGACGAAGAGGTGAGCTCCCAGCGCCGTCACGAACGGCGACGTGAAGATGTAGAGGACTCCCCGCGATACGTCTGTCATGGACAGGCCGATGTATAGGAGGCCGAATTCGAGGCTGAACAAGGTGCCGACGAGAAGACCGAGCGGCAGACTGCCGTCGAGCTTGAACAGGCGAATGCCGCGAAACCAGCACCACAGCATCAGCAGCACGCCACTGCCGATCGATCTGAGGCCCGCCTGGAAGATGGGTGAGATACCCTCGTTGGCAATCTTCACGGCGGTCGTATTGCCGCCCCAGATGGCACAAATGACGACGAGCACGATCGCGGCGCCGACGTCGAGGCGTCGGGTGGTGGCGGGTACGGCGGCCGTATCGGCGGCGGTCATGCGATTCGATCCCGAAGGGTGAGCAGACGGGTGAGCGTTTCGAGCGTCGAGCGATCGCCACGCCCATCGGCGCGGGCCGGCCGCCAATGCATCTGAAAGGCCTTGACGATCGTTGCCGTCGCCGGATCGAAGACGCCGGTCGGCGGGCAATCGTAGCCGAGCCTTGCGAGCCGGCGCTGCAATTTTGCGACCTCCGGCCCGGACGATCCCACGCCAAGCGCTGCGTCATGTCCGGCCGGCACGGGCTCGACCCATAATCCGACGCCGATCCGCGCCAGCCGCGCCCAGTCGAATTTCTCGCCCGGATCGACCTTGCGGAATGGTGCGACATCGGAATGGCCGAGCACGTTCTCGGGGCGAATGCGATTGCGCCGCACGATGTCGGCGCACAATTCGACCACCGCTCGCATCTGCTTCTCTGGAAACTCCGGATAGCCGCCCGACGGGCCCACATTCTGAATCTCGATGCCGATCGAGCGCGAGTTGATGTCGCGATCGCCCCGCCAATAGGAGATCCCCGCGTGCCAGGCGCGCTCGCTCTCGGGCACCATGCGGGTGATCGCTCCCTCGTCGTCGACGACATAGTGACAGGAGACCTTCGACACGGGATTGGCGAGCCAGCGGATGGCCATGTCCGCCGTCTCCGTCGCCGTGTAGTGGAGGATCAGCATGTCTGGCGCGCGGCCGTCCGAGCGCGGCTCGCAGTTGGGCGAGGGGTGGTCGCGGCAGTCGATCATGCGGCGGCCCGCCTCCGGCCCTCGCGCAGCGCGATGACGAGCACGCCCGACAGAATGAGCGCGCCGCCCGCGACGAGCCGCCAGCTCCAGCTGTCACCCAGGAACAGCACACCCGCCACCGAGGCGATGACGGGGGCCAGCAGCATGAAAGGCGCGATCCGTGGGATCGGATGCCGCTGCAGCAGCCAGTTGAAGGTGACATGGCCAATGATGCTCGCGCCGATGATGATGTAGGCGAGGCTGGCCCAGGCCTCGACGCTGGCGTTGCGAACGGCGTGGACGGCATTCGGCTCGAAGACTGACGCGGCGATGCCCACCGGTACGAAAGTACCGAGCGCGATCCAGCCCTGCATGTCGATCGGATTTATCCCCTTCATGTGGCGCATGAAAATCGTCCCCGTCGCCCAGGCGAAGGCGGCCGTCATGTTGACGAGCATGGCGTCGAGATAGCTGAAGATGCGCGGATCGAAGCTCAGGAACACGACACCGAGGAACGCGATAACGAGCGCGCCGCCGCGCCAGATGCCGATCCGGTCGCCGAGAAACAGCGCTGACAGGATCGTCGCGAACGGAATAGCGAGGTTGCCGGTCAGCGCCAGCGGCGCGATGTCGTGGGCCATGGTGAGCGCCAGGAACCCGAGACCGAAGTTCAGCGCACCCGCCGTCAGCGCCACAAGCCCGATATGCACCATCTGGCCGCGATGCCAGCGTATCCACGGCAGGAACAGCACGAAGACGGCCACGCAGCGCAGCACGATCAGCGTCAGTGGCGGGAAATCGGCGAGCGCGAGCTTGGAGAAGATCCAGTTGAGGCCCCACAGCGCCTGCACGCCGATGAGCAGCAGGAGATCGAGACCCAGGCCGTCCTCAGCCTTGGCGGCTTCAGAAGCCGGAGTGCTCAAAGGCCGCGCTCCAGCTTGATCTCGTCATAGGCTTCGTTGATGGCGGCGATCTTGTCGGTGGCGATCTTGATGAACTCGGGCGGCATGCCGCGGGCGATCGCCTTGTCCGGATGGTTCTCGACCATGAGGCGGCGATACTGCGTCTTGAGGTCGGCGTCGGAAATGTCGGAGGACACGCCCAGCACCCGATAGGGGCTGCGCTGGTCCTCCGGCAGGAAGCGCGCGCGGATGATCTTGTATTCGTCCTTGGTGAAGCCGAAGCGCTTGGCCACCTGCTTGAGGTAGTGCTCCTCGTCCTCGTGCAAGAGGCCGTCGGCGGTGGCGATGTGGAACAGGCCCTCGATCACATCCTCGAGCAGTGGCCGGTTGTCCTTGAACATGTTGGCGAGCTGTTCGGCATAGGACTCGTAGCCAGCGATGTCCTGCTTCGCCAGGTTGAAGATGCGGGAGACGTTCTGCTCTTCCCCCGGCGGCACCTTGAACACGTCCTTGAAGGCGGCGACTTCGTCCGTCGTCACCTGTCCGTCGGCCTTGGCCATCTTGGCGCCGAGCGCGATGACGCCGACCGTGAAGGCGATATCGGTCGTGGCATCGCCCTCGCCGCCCTTCGAGCGATCGAGCGCGAAATGGCCGGCAAGGCCGCCCAAAAGCGCCCCGATCGGCCCGCCAATGGCAAAGCCCGCGGCGGCCCCACCCAGTTTTCCCCAAATCGACATGTGGCGACATTAGCCGAACTTTCTGGCTCTTGCATGTGGGCAAAGCCCGGAGCATTGAGGTGCGACACGCCGCCCCGCGTACTCATCCGCACGGACCAGCACATGACCGCCGCCGCCCTCAAGTCCGCGGAGCTGCAGGGATTTCTTTATGGTCTGGCTGGCGTGGTCATATTCGGGCTGACGCTGCCGATGACGCGGCTGGCGGTCGCTGAACTCGATCCGATCTTTGCGGGCATGGGGCGGTCGCTGGTCGCGAGCGTGCTGGCGGCGGGGGCGCTGCTGGCGACCCGGCAGCCCTGGCCCGCGCGCCGCGATGGGCCTTTGCTGGCCGTCACGGCGGCGGGCGTCATCTTCGGCTTTCCTGCGTTCTCGGCGCTCGCCCTCGTGAATGCACCAGCGGGGCATGGCGGCATCATCCTCGCCATCTTGCCGCTGGCCACCGCCCTAGCGAGCGTGGTCATTGCCCGCGAGCGGCCCTCATTCGGGTTCTGGATGTGCGGGGTGGCCGGAAGCCTCGCGGTGTCGGCCTTCGCCTGGCTTGACGGCGCGTTCGCGAGCGCGGGGCTGGGAGCGGCCGATCTCTTGTTCCTCGCGGCCATCGTGTCGGCGGCGATCGGCTACACGACGGGTGCCGTGCTCGCCCAGCGGCTCGGTGGCTGGCAGACGATTTCGTGGGCTCTGATCGTAGCGGCGCCGGTGCTAGTTGTCGCAGTGCCGATGCTGAGCGGGCCTGTGAATTGGTCCGCCTCGACCAGCGCCTGGGCCGGTTTCGCCTATATTGCGATCATGAGTCAATTCGTCGGGTTTTTCTTCTGGTACAAAGGTTTGGCGATGGGCGGCGTCGCCAAGGTGGGCCAAGTGCAACTCATCCAGGCGTTCGTGACGCTGGCGGGCGCGTGGGTTCTGCTGGGCGAGCAGATCGGCCTGTTGGAGATCGGCTTTGCGGCATTGGTGGTGGTGATTGTTGCGATCGGGCGGCGGATGCGGGTGGCGCGATAGGCTTCACCTCGGGCTGTGGATATGGTGGCCTCACGGCAGCCCAAAACTTAGCATAGAAAGTCCGGCATCGACCCAATGAGAGGGAGTGGTCCGATGCTGTCGTTTGCCCGCCTTCTGCCCGCGCTCGCGCTTCTCGCCATCGCGAGCCCCGCCTTTGCCGCCGAGCCTTTCGGCACCTTCAAGCGGCCCTCGACCGGCACCGAGGTGGAGTTCTACGATTGTGGCGGCAAGCTCTGCGCCAAGATCGTGAAGGTCACGGATGCGACGAAGCAATCGACCGTCGGCACCGTTATCATGGGGGGCGCCGCGAAGGACGGCGACACGGTCTGGAAGGGCGACCTCCTCAACACCGAGGACGGTAAGACCTATTCGGGCGTCGTGACCTTGGTCGACGACAGCCATGTGAAGCTCGAAGGCTGCGGCCTCTGGGGCCTCGTCTGTAAGGGCGAGACCTGGGAGAAGGTGCCGGTGGACGCGACCGCGTCGACGGCCTCGACGACCGCGCCGGCCGAGGCGACGGGCGAGGCGCAGCAGTAGGTGGGGTGCGCCGCGGGACTGTGCACGCTTACTGCACTCCAACTGCCGGCCATGGCCTCGTCACATCCACTCCACCCTTGAGCACACGACCGATCCCACCGGCCCTCCGCAGCACACCGATATCCGCGAGCGGATTGCCATTCACGAGCACGATGTCGGCCGCCTTGCCGGCCTCGAGCGTGCCGATCTCGTTCGCCAGCCCCAACGCCTCCGCCGCAACTGATGTCGCGGTTTCCAGCGCTCGCGCGGGCGGCATGCCGAGCTCCACATAAAGTTCCAGCTCGCGCGCATGCTCGCCGAACCGGCAGAGCGTACCAGAGGAATCGGTGCCCATGGCGATTCTGACGCCGGCCTCGATCGCCTTGCGGATCGAGCGCGACTGGTTTTCGCGCGCGATCTCGAGTTTCGCCAGTCCCTGGGCAGAAGCGCCTGTCGCCGCGCCCTGCCGGGCAAGAGAATCGACAATCGCCAATGTCGGCACCAGATACGTGCCCTGCTTCAGCATCAGCTCGATGCAGGCGTCGTCCAGGTTCGAGCCGTGCTCCAGCGTATCGACCCCCGCCAGCAGCGCGCGCCGGATGCCCTCCGTTGAATGCGCGTGCGCGGCGACCTTCAAATCGTAGTCGTGCGCCTCGCTGACGATGGTGCGCAATTCCTCGACCGTGTAGTTCGGCCAATGCACCTTGTCGTCGGCCGAGAGCACGCCAGCGCTCGCCGTCACCTTGATGAAGCCCGCGCCGAGCTTCCTTTGCAGCCGCACGACCTTGCGGCATTCCTCGATGCCGTCGGCGGTATCGAAGGGCTGGCGGGGGAAGGCGGCCGGATAGAAGAGATCGCCGCGACCGCCGGTCATGGAGATGACCCAGGGGGCGACCAGTAAGCGCGGACCGGGGATGAGGCCGCGCTCGATCATCGAGGCAAGCTCCACATCGCCGCTGTCGCGATGGCCCATGACGCGCAGCGTGGTGACGCCGGCAGCGAGCGCGCGCAAGCCATTGCGGATGCCGTGCAGCAGCTTCTCGGTGCCCGGCACGAGCGCGCGATAGGTCGCGTTGTCGACGACCTTTTCGTAGTCGGAGTTCGTGGTCAGATGCACGTGCGCATCGATAAGACCGGGGATGGCCGTGGTTCCCGCGCCATCGATGATCTCGGCGTCTGGCGCCCTGGCAATGGCGCCCTTGCGGGCGATATCGGCGATTTTCTCACCCGCGATCCGGATCGCCATGCCCGGTTCGAGCACGTCCCCTTTGCCCCGCCAGAGCGCGACATTGTCGATGATGGTTTCGCGGGGTGTCATTCTAGCCCGGGCCTCACTGCATGACTCTCAATCGCGGTTTCTTCCCCCTCCCCCCTTGAGGGGGAGGGCGGGGTGGGGGGGATGCAGCGAGTCCAGTTTCGCGTCTATCCCCCCATCACAAGCGCCTAAGGGTTTGGCTTGCGCTAAACCCAAGGCGCTTGGCCTTCCCCCTGTCGTGCCGGAGGCGCGCCTCCGGCGCGACGGGGGGAAGAAAGTTCTGTGACATCGTCGAATACAATTTTCATAGGCCGATGGGACTGTCACCCTCATGCCTTCCCTTGGAAATGTGGAATGACCTCTTCCGCAAAAGTCCGCGTACTCTCCAGGATATCCGCCTGCGAGGCGCCGAAATTCATAATGAGACTGACACGGTCGATGCCCAACTCATAGTATTCGCCGAGCCGGTCGGCCATCTCTTGCGGCCCGCAGATGAGGAGGTTCTTATCCAGCTCCTCGTCCGTCATTCTCCCCGGCAGCCGCCGCACCATGCCAGCATCGACGATGCCTGGTCCCGTGAAGACATTGTCGAAGCGGCCGAAGAAATCAGCGGCGAGCGCCACCTTCTCGCGGCGGTCGATATCGTTTTTGACGACCATGCCCGGACACGACAGCATCAGTTTCAGGTGCTTGCCCGCCTCGCCGAGCTCCGCCCGGCCGCGCTTGAAGGCATTCACCTGATCGAGGAAATGCTGGCGATGGGCGTGCAGCGGCGTCGTCAGGATGTGGAAACCGCGCTTCGTGCTCGCATAGATCGCCTCCGGGGCAAGCGCCGCCATCATCATCGGCGGTCCGCCTGGTGTCATCGGGCGCGGCATTACCGTCAAAGCATCGAAATTGTAATGTTTGCCCTTCCAGGCGACCTCCTCCTCGCGGAGCAGCTTCAAGAGAACGTCCAGGCTCTCATCGAAACGCTCGCGCGTCTCCTCCATCGGGATGCCGAAGCGGCCCATCTCGAAGGCGTAGGCGCCGCGGCCGACGCCGAGAATCAGGCGGCCGTCGGTCAGGATATCGGCCATCGCCACCTCGCCGGCATAGACGCGCATGTCGTGCAGCGGCAGCACGACGACGGCAGTGATGATCTTAACCTTCTTCGTGTGATCGGCGAGCTTCACCGCCGTCATCAGCGTCGCGGGGTTCATGCCGATGTTGACGAGATGGTGCTCGGTCAAGGAGACGGCATCGAAGCCGAGCTCGTCCGCCAGCATGGCCTGCTCGACCATGTCTTCGTAGATGCGGGCGCTGCCGTAGGACTTTTCCTTGTAGTCCATCGACAGGTGGGTGTTGAACTCCATGGCCTCCCCCAGTCGCCGCCCGGGGATGACCGGACTTGCACGCACGATATCCCGGCTCCGGGACCGGGCGAAGCGCCGCCGGCGGTACCCCCGCTATGCACCGCAATGCCCCCCGGGCCCGCCCCGTGCCCAGCAAATGCCACTTTCGGGCACGGTCCCTCATCCCGCTGTTACAAACTATTTTTGCCAGTCCCTGTCCAAAATTCGAAGAGTTCTCGGCTAGACTGCTAGTCGTTGATCGCCGTGACCGCTCCCCAGGACCACCGGAGAAAAGCACCCATGCGCCGCCTGAGCTGTTCCATCGCCCTTTCCCTGATGCTGGCCTCCCCCGCCTTCGCCGATGACCAGGCCGACTGCAAGGGCAACAATTTCGACCTCGTCGTCATGGCCTGCACGAAGCTGATCGATTCCGGCTCGTTGAGCCCGGCCGACAAGGCATCGGCGCTCGGTAGCCGCGCCTGGGGCTTCAAGGGCCGGGGCGAGTACGACAAGGCGCTCGCTGACTGGCAGGCCTGTGCCGCGGAAACGCCCAACGATGCCTATTGCCCGGCTGGTTTTGCCGATCTGGCCTTCGCGCAAGCAAACTATGACGAAGCCGTGAACCAGGCCGACATCGCCATCGGCATGAGCCCCAAATACACCTGGCCCATGGCCCTGAAGGGCGCATCGCTCAGGATGAAGGGGCTCTACGATCAATCGATCGCCGCCCTCGACCAGGCACTGAAGCTCGATCCGCGCTACACCTATGCGCTCTACCAGCGCGGCCTCTCGCATTCCAACAAGGAGGACTTCGAGAAAGCGATCTCCGACTATTCGAAGGCGCTGCTGATCGACAAGACCTACAACGATGTCCGCGCCTCGCGCGCCTATGCGCATTTCGCGGCCGGCAGCCTCGACAAGGCGATGGGCGACGTCGACAAGGTGATCGAAGTCAATCCGGGCGACCATTATTCCTGGGCGCTCCGGGGCTACATGGCGATCCTGCAGGAAGGCGCCGATGCGCCCAAGGCCGCGGCCGATCTCGAGAAAGCGATCGGCCTCAGCGCCACGGTCGACTGGTATTACACCTATCGCGCGCTCGCCTACATCAAGTCGGACAAGCTCGACCTCGCCAAGGCTGATCTAGAACGGATCATCGCCAAGTATCCGAAGTCGATCGAGGACAACACCTATCTCGGCATGCTGAAGGAAAAGCAGAACGACAAGGCCGGCGCCATCGCCGCCTATCGCGTGGCGCTGGAAAGTGCCGCGACCGGCATCGACAGCCGCCGCGCGCAGGAGCAGGCGCTCAATCGCCTGGCCGAGCTCGATAACGAGTAGACGTTGATCGAAACGCAAGCTTCGATGGCCCGCTGGCGCGAACCGGCGGGCCATTGCTTTTGCGCCTGGGCAATTTCGCTGCTAGAGCACTTGTCCTTCCAAATGGAAACCGGTTGGTCGAAAGAAAGTGCTCAAAACCAATAACCTAGCCTGCCCACCAACATCAGATGAGTGCCGTGCCATGGCGGAGAAGCAGATTTCCATCACCCCGCACGCAGGTCGGGTCCGCGTAACCGCCGGCGGCGCGGTCGTTGCCGAGACATCGCGCGCGCTGGCGCTGGCCGAGGAGGGCTATCCGCTCCGCCTCTACATTCCCCGCCAGGACGTTGTCATGACGGCGTTCACCCGCTCGAAGACCGTCACCCAATGCCCCTCGAAGGGGGAGGCCAGCTACTTCTCGGTAGGCGAGGTCGAAAACGCGGCCTGGTCCTACGAGCTGCCGTTCGCCAAGGTCGCGGCCATTCGCGGGCACTTTTCGTTCTATGCCGACCGGGTCCATATCGAGGAGTTGGTGGCCTGAACGATCGCGGCGCCCGCCGGGAATAGAACCGCTGGCCGTCCGTTTCTCAAAGCGACTGGATTTCGGGGGCAGGGGTGTGACCGAGGAAGTCAGGGAGCGAATGATCGCTTTCCTGCCGCGACTGCGGCGGTTCACTCATGCCTTGACAGCCGATGCAACCCAGGGTGACGACCTCGCGCAGGATACCTGTGTCAGGGCGCTTCAAAGCCTGCATCTTTGGGAGCCTGGAACGCGTCTGGACAGTTGGATGTACAGGATCGCGAAAAACCTCTGGATTGATCGGATGCGAACGCAGCGTTTTCGCGGAGTGCACGACTCCATCGACGACATCGAGGTGGGGGCCGAGCCCATGGGGGTCGATGGCCGCTCGGTGGTGGAGAGTAGTTTGACACTGTCCGAGGTCATGCGCGCCATCGGCCGCCTGCCCGAGGAGCAAAGGGCACTCGTCGCGCTCGTTTGTGTCAATGGAGCTTCCTACAAGGAGGCGGCTGACACACTGTCGATCCCGATGGGAACCGTGATGAGCAGGTTGGCACGAGCGCGCAAGGCGCTGTTCGAGGCGCTGGCCGAGGCAGAGGGGCGGGTGGCATGACGAAGAGTTCCCTGGTGATCACGGACGAGCTGCTGATGGCTTTTGCCGACAACGAGCTCGAGGACGGTCTGGCCCGGCAGGTCGAGATCGGCATCGCCAGTAATCCTGCTTTGGCCTCGCGCCTCGAGGTCTTCCGCGTGACCGGCCGGGCGCTGGGCCCGCATTTCGATGCGGTGCTCGAGGCGCAGCCGCCGGCGGTGATGCTGCAGGCGATCCGGAATGCGCCGATGACGCTCGCCGTCGAGGGACCCCGCGAGATTTCCTTCGGTCGATCCATTCGCAACGTGCTGCAGAGTATCGGTTTCGGGGCCTCGCCCTGGCCGGCGCTGGCCGGCGTCGCGGCCGGTCTGCTGATCGGTCTGGTGTCGACGCAATGGGGCGGACCCGCCGGTGCAATCATTTCTGAGCAGAACGGCAAGCTCGTCGCAGCCGGGGCGCTCGAGAAGACGCTCGAGAGCACGGCCATGCAGGCGAGCCAGGACGGCTCCGTCCGCATCATCGCCACCTTCAAGGACGAAACCGGCCGCTGGTGCCGGCTCTATCAGGGGCCCGCTCATTCGGGTCTCGCCTGCCGCCAGGACGCGCAGTCTCAGTGGCAGATCCTCGCAACCGGCGAGGGCGTCGCCGGTGACGAAAACGCGACAACGCCTTCCGAGGGGGGAGGGGCCAAGGCGGTCGACGATCTTGCAATGACGATGATGGCATCGTCGGCCGCTCTGGACACCCAAACCGAGGCCGCGCTCATCGCGCGCAAGTGGAAGTCAGAGTGAACGTCGTGTCCGATGTGAACTGCATTGGGATGTGGCGCTGCGCACTTTCCGGCAAAGTGGATACCGGTTCGCCGCTAGAAAGTGCGCCAAGCCTACAAGCATCCCGTCGAAACTCAGCTGGTGATCCCGCAACTCCGGCTGACAGGAGCCGGCTCTCGATCGTGCGATAAGACCACACCCCGCTTGTCCGATTGCACCGAGAGCCGGTTCCGCTTTTTCCACCCATAGCCAAACTCACTTATCGCGCTGCCGGCTTTGGTGGGCGCGCGTGCGCCCGGCAGGAAACGGCTGGTGAGCAGCATTGTAGCAAGGCTCAACGCTGGTTCATTCCGAGCTTGACGCGGATCGGATCGGCCGTCTCGCTAGTGCCATCCGGTAGGAAGGCTGAGAATAGGCCGCTGCCCGATGCAGGTTCGCTGCAGCCGGCTGGTGCTTTGAGCAGGCCCCGGCCGAACACGTTGTCTATCCCCAACTCGCCGATGTCGTCGATGCCGGCGGCGGCGAGCCAGGTTTCGGCGGAATCCGGCGCGCCATAGGCCGCGCCCGCGGCGAGAGCTGCCGTCACGAACGGCACGGCGAAGGACGTGCCGGATTGGTAGCCCGACCCGCCGTTGGCGGTCGCCGTCCAGATTTTGACGCCGGGAGCCGCCACATCGATGTAGTCACCTTGGTTCGCCTTGACATAGCTCTTCATGCGGGCGTCGACCGCTGTGACGGCGACGACTTGCGGATAGGCCGCGGGATACGCGGCCGGTGCGCCGGCCCCGTTGTTGCCGGCGGCTGCGATGAACACGACGCCCTTTTCGCTCATCCGCTCGATCGCCTGGCCGACGAGCGGGTCCTCGGGCCCCGAGAAGCTCATATTGACGACGCTGACGCCGGCCTGATCGAGCCAGTCGAGCGCGCGCAGCAGCGAGGCCGTGTCGGTCACGACATGCTTGCCATCGACATAGAACACGTCGGCAGCGACGAGGCGCGCCTTCGGAAGCAGGCCGGGTGAGGCGCTTCGACCATTGCCGATGAGGAGCGCTGCGACGCCGGTCGCATGGCCGTGGATCTCCTCTTTCGCACCTTGCGGCGAGAAGCTCTTGACGACCATGGCTCCCCCGGCGAAAGCGGGGTGGTCGACATCGATGCCGGTGTCGATCATGCCGATCGAGACGCCGGCCTGGCAGCCCTCAAGCTCCGGCTGCCAGCCGATCATGGCGCGGCCATAGCACTGGTCGCCGGTGCAGCGCGGATCCGCGCCGGGCGGGCCATCGCTGGTTCTTGTGGCGGTGGCCTTGGCCGAATTGGCTGTCGCGTAGCCGGAATAGACCTTGTTGAGACCGAAGCGGCGACCGGGCAGCGCTTTGGCGAGGGCGGCGCGAGCGTATTCCTCATCGACGTCTTTGGGGACGAGTATCTGCACAACCGGGGTCGTGACGATCGCGGTGGTCGGCGTTGCCACGGTGAAGCCCAAGGCCGATACGGTTGCGACATCCGCCGAGGTCACGCCGACGCCGACGACCTCGCCCGCCTTGTGGTCACCGGCCGCAGAGGATTCACCGTCGGAGCTGGCATTGGGGGCCGTCGGGACGGTCTCGACAGTCGGCTGCACCGAAGGTTTGGCTGCCGTCTTGCCTTTCTTTTGGGATCTGTCCTTGCCCTTTGTGGACTTATCCTTGTCGGGCGTGTCGCTGGTGTCGGCGTCGGTCTTGTCGTTCTTATCTGTCTTGTCGGTTTTGTCGGTTTTATCATTCTTGTCCGATTTGCCGGGTTTTCCGCCGCTGTCGCTGTCGGAATCGTCACCACCGTTGCGCCCTTTGCCTTTACCGCCCTTTCCATCCTTCTCGCCGTGGCCGTCCGAGCCGGAGTCACCATCGCCGTCGGAGTCACCATTGTCGCCGCGGTCGCTGTCGTTGTCGCCGCGGTCACCGTCATTGTCGCCGTGATCGCTGTCGTTGTCGCCGCCACCACTACCGCCGTTTTCGCCTCCGTCCCCATTCTTCCTGGCCCAGGCGACGGCATAGCCCGAGACCATGAAGCCATCATTTGTGAGCTTAGCCAGCGGGGTGGGCGCCGCCGCGAAAGCGATCGCCAGCGCAAAGGCGAGCACTGCCGCGCCTATCTGCCCTCTACGCCGATATGCTTGCCGACCGCCCCTGGTCACAGCCCCCTCCAATCCGGTCCCCCGACCGGTGCCCCGCGAGACAGTAGCAAGATCGCTGATTGTGCAGTTTTTGTGAAGCAGAGTTCGCGCTGTGCCGGAAATGGGCTCTTTGTTCACAACCTTACAGCCACAGTGCATTGTCCGCTATCGGAGCATAATCCCCGATCTATTGCGGCATCGGCAACGCCTCGTGCTCCTTTAGCGTCTTGCCGGTCTCGCCGTCGACCTCGATCAAACGCACACGGAATCCCCAGAGCTGGGCAAGATGGGGGAGGGTGGCATCAGTTGCCTCCTTGTCGAGCAACACGCCATTGCGGACCTTGTGGTGGACCACCAATTGCCGGCTGCCTGACAGGTCGGCGTCGACCACCTGCAGGTCCGGGTCCTGGGCCGCCGCCTCGTAGTGACGGGCAAGGGCGCGGCGAAGCCTGCGATAGCCCATCTCGTCGTGAACGGCCGTGACACCGACGAAGGGCGCCGAGGACCGGTCGTTGACCTCGAACAGGCGAAGGTCCCGCATCACCTTGGGCGAGAGGAACTGGAGAATGAAACTGTCGTCGCGATAATCGGCCCAGGCTTCCTTGATGACGCCGAGCGCATTGTCGGAGCCGGCGAACTCGGGGAACCACTCGCGGTCCTCCGACGTCGGCTCCTCGGCGATGCGTTTGATGTCGCGGGTGATGGCGAAGCCCAGGGCGTAGGGATTGAATCCCGAATAGTGCTGATCCTCGAAACGCGGCTGATAGACGACCGAGGCGTGGCTGTGCAGGAACTCGAGCATGGCACCTTCCCCGATCAAGCCCTCGTCATAGAGGCGATTGAGGATTTCGTAGTGGACGAAAGTGGCGCAGCCCTCGTTCATCATTTTCGTCTGGCGCTGCGGAAAGAAGTACTGCGCCATCATGCGGACGATACGGAGCAGCTCGCGTTGCCAGCCTTCGAGCTTCGGCGCTGTCTTCTCGAGGAAGTAGAGGATGTTCTCTTCCGGCAGCGAGAGACGTCCCGCACTGTCGGGAGCCTTGGCCTCGCTCTCCTCGGGTTCGGCCGCGCGCGGCAGCGTACGCCAGAGATCGGAGAAGGTTTCCCGCTCGTACTCGCGCCGTTGCAACTCGCGCTGGCGCTCCTTGGCGAGCGACTTGGCCTGGCGGCGCGACGGATGGCGGCTGACGCCCTGGCTCATCAGCGCGTGCGCTGAATCGAGCACCCGCTCCACCGCCTCGAGGCCGTAGCGCTCCTCGCATTCGGCGACGAAGCGCTTGGCGAACGACATGTAGTCGAGGATCGATTCCGCGTCGGTCCATTGCTTGAACAGGTAGTTGTTCTTGAAGAAGTGGTTGTGGCCCATGGCGGCGTGCGCCATCACCAGCACCTGCATGGTCATGGAGTTCTCCTCCATGATGTAGTTGATGCAGGGATCGGAGTTGATGACGAGTTCGTAGGCGAGCGCGCGCTGGCCGCGCCGGTAGAGCGCCTCCTCGCGGGCGAATTGCTTGCCGAACGACCAGTGCCGGTACATCTGCGGCATGCCGACGGAGGTATAGGCGTCGAGCATCTGCTCGGCCGTGATGACCTCGATCTGATTGGGATAGATGTCGAGGCCCATCTCGCCGACGCCGATGCGCTCGATCTCGTCGTAAGCGCGCTTGACGAGGTCGAAAGTCCAGTCGGAGCCTTCGTAGAGCAGGCGCTTGGACTTGGCGGGCTTTGTGAGTTTCGCCATGGCGCCTACGCGGCCTTGCCGGCGCCGGAGAACAGTTCGCGGAACACCGGGTAGATGTCTGCGGCTGAGAACACGCGCTGCATGGCGAAGTTGGTGTGGCGTTCGATGAGCTCGGAGTAAGCCGACCAGACGATGCTCTCGCGCGGCCTTCCCTGCACCGGCTCGCTCACCTCGATATAGGCGAAGTACTGCGTCAGGGGCAGGATCGTCTCCGTCAGCATCTCGCAGCAGCGATCCATGTCGTCGTCGAAGTTGTGGCCATCGGAGGCTTGCGCCGCGTAGATATTCCAGTCGGCGACGGGATAGCGCTCGGCGACGACCCTTTGCATCTCCTCGAAGGCCGACGAGATGACGGTACCGCCCGTCTCGGTGTCCTTGAAGAAACTCTCCTCGTCGACCTCCTTCGCCTCCGTCGTATGGCGGATGAAGACGACATCGACTTCGCGGTAGTGGCGCGTCAGGAACAGGTGCAGCAGCATGAAGAAGCGCTTGGCCAAGTCCTTCAGTTGCTCCGTCATCGAAGCCGAGACATCCATCAGGCAGAACATCACCGCCTGGGTCGCCGGCCGCGGCACCTTGTCGAAGCGGTTGAACTTCAGATCCAGCGGATCGATGTAGGCGACGGTACGGCGCAGGTAGAGAATGTGTTTGAGCTTCTGCTCGATTTCCGCGATCCTGGCCGCATCCGGCGGCTCCTTCGCCTGCTCGGCCTCGAACTCCGCCTCGAGCGCCTTCAGCTTCGCTTCCGAGGGTCGCTGAAGCGCCACGCGCCGTGCCATGGAGTTGCGCATGGTGCGGACGAGATTGAGCCGGGAGGGCGGACCGTTGGTCACGAACCCGGCCCTGACCGACTTCGGCGATTTCATGTCCTTGAGCCGCGCCTTGATGAGATTGGGCAGCTTCAGATCCTCGAAGAAGATATCGAGGAACTCGTCGCGCGACAGCGAGAAGACGAAATCGTCCTCGCCCTCGCCGTCGGGGCTGCCCTTGCTGCCGCGACCGCCCGCGCCGCCCTCCGGCTTCTTGATCCGGTCGCCGACTGTGTATTCGCGGTTGCCGGGGAGCACGAAGTCGCGCTCGCCGGAATTGCGCCCTGTCCGGAAGGAGGGCTCCTTCAGCCCCTTCGTGCGGATCTTGATTTTCTCGCCGCTCTCGACCTCGGTGACCTTGCGCCTCTTCAGCGCCTCCCGCACGGCCTCGCGCACCTCAGATTTCGCCCGCCTCAGGAACCGCTGACGGTTGCCGAGGCTCTTCGCCTTCGGATTGAGCCGTCTGTCGACGATGTGCATCTGCGCTAGTGTCCCGATTCCGAAGCTCGCCCCAACTTTGCCGCGAGCTCTCGCGCGAGCTTCGGAATCATAAGGGACACTAGAAATATAAGCCTTCTAGTGTGATTCAGATCGAGAAATTCGCCTTCACTCGCGCCTCGGCATTGAGCGAATTTCTCGATCATCACACTAGCCCGACTTGCGGATGCGCATGTACCACTCGACGAGACGGCGGACCTGGCGCTGCGTGTAGCCGCGCGCGACCATCCGCTCGACGAACTCCTCGTGCTTCTTGCCGGTGTCGGTGTCCTTCTTGGCGCCGAAGGAGATGACCGGCAGCAGGTCCTCGACCTGCGAGAACATGCGCCGCTCGATGACGTCACGGATCTTCTCGAAGGAGTTCCAGCCCGGATTGCGGCCACCGTTCTTGGCGCGCGCACGCAGCGCGAACTTGACCACCTCGTAGCGGAAGTCCTTCGGATTGGCGATGCCAGCCGGCTTTTCGATCTTGGAGAGCTCCTGGTCGAGCAGGCCGCGGTTCATCAGCTGGCCGGTGTCGGGATCCTTGAAGTCGTGATCCTCGATCCAGGCATCCGCATAGGCGACGTACCGGTCGAACAGGTTCTGTCCGAAATCGTTGTAGGATTCCAGATACGCCTTCTGGACCTCGTTGCCGATGAACTCGCCGTAGCGCAGCGCCAAGTCTTCCTTGATGAATTCGAGATACTTGTCCTCGGTTTCCTCCGGCATCTGCTCGCGCTTGATCGACTGCTCGAGCACGTACATGAGGTGGACAGGATCGGCGGCGACCTCCTGCGTGTCGTAGTTGAATGTCTCCGACAGCACTTTGTAGGCAAAGCGCGTCGAGATGCCGTCCATGCCTTCGGTGACGCCGGCCGCGTCCCGGTATTCCTGGAGGGTCTTGGCCTGGACGTCGGAGTCCTTCAGGCTCTCGCCGTCGTAGACGCGCATCTTCGAGAACAGGTTCGAGTTCTCGTGCTCCTTCAGGCGTGTCAGCACCGAGAATTGCGAGAGCATCTTGAGCGTGCCCGGCGCGCAAGGCGCATTGGCCAACTCGCTCGACGTGAGCAGCTTCTGGTAGATGCGCTCCTCGTCGGCGACGCGCAGGCAATAGGGCACCTGCACGACGGAAATCCGATCGAGGAACGCCTCGTTGCTCTTGTTGGCCTTGAAGGTCTGCCACTCGCTTTCGTTGGAGTGGGCGACGATGACGCCCTGATAGGGCAGCGCGCCGACATTCTCGGTGCCGACATAGGTGCCGTCCTGCGTCGCCGTCAGCAACGGGTGCAGCATCTTCAGCGGCGCCTTGAACATCTCGACGAATTCGAGCATGCCCTGCGTCGTGCGATTGAGGCCACCCGAGTAGGAATAGGCATCGGCGTCGTTCTGGCCGTGGAACTCGAGCTTGCGGATGTCGACCTTGCCGACCAGGGAGGAGATGTCCTGATTGTTCTCGTCGCCCGGCTCCGTCTTGGCGACGCAGATCTGGCGGAGCCGCGAGGGGTACACCTTGACGACCGTGAACTTCGAGATATCGCCGCCGAACTCGTCGAGCCGCTTCACCGCCCAAGGCGACATGGTGGCCGACACTTTGCGGCGCGGGATGCCGTAGCGCTCCTCGAGCATTCCGGCCATGCTCTCCGACTGGAAGAGGCCGAGCGGGCTCTCGAAGATCGGCGAGACCTGGCCGCTGGCGGCGAGCACGTAGACGGGGTGCTTCTCCATCAGCTCCTTCAGGCGCTCGGCGAGCGAGGACTTGCCGCCGCCGACGGGGCCAAGCAGATAGAGGATCTGCTTCCTCTCCTCCAAGCCCTGCGCCGCATGCCGGAAGAAGCCGACGATGCGCTCGATGGTTTCCTCCAGGCCGTAGAAATCCTGGAAAACCTCGTAGATCTTCAGCGTGCGGTTGAGGAAGATCCGGCTGAGCCGATTGTCCTTGGCGGTATCGACGAGCTTGGGCTCGCCGATGGCGGCGAGCATGCGCTCGGCGGCCGAGGCATAGAGCATCGGATCGCCGCGGCAGCCGTCGAGGAACTGCTTCAGCGTCAGCTCGCTTTGTTTCTTCTTGTCGTAGCTCTGCGAATAGAGCTCGAAGAGGTCATCCTGCGTGGTCATGCCCGCTCTCTATCTGCTCAAAAGCGGCGACCGATTGGCCGCGTTCCCCGCGGCGGGAGCCAAGGTCCGGGTGATCGCGGGGTCAGAGCGGTCGCTGTCTCTGCTCGCTTCGTCAGGCCCGGAGAGGCCAAGCACGGCATTGCCGTTACGCATTCTACTGCCGTTTCCGATCCAGGACCAAACGAAATGCCCGGCCTTTGGTTCAGAGCATGGACTACGAATGAGAATATGGGCGCGGACTATGGAGATTTGAGGGTCGATTGACGAAGAATTGTTCACGTCTTTCAAAGTGTTTTGACGCTGGGCGGACTTGCTGCGGCGCAACTCCCCTTGAGATTTTCGTGTCGCGTGTGCCACAGTTGAGCGCGTATGCGAGCTAGGGCAATCGGCCTTCGGCCGACAGGAGATATCGCATGAAGCTGCTTCGTCACGGCTCCGTGGGCCGCGAGCGTCCGGGACTTGTCGATAAAACAGGTCAGATCAGGGACTTGGCGGGCGAGATCGACGATCTCGCAGGCGCCTCGCTCTCGCGGGCATCTCTCGCCAGGCTCGCCAAGCTCGATCCCTCGAAGCTGCCGGCCGTGGCGGCTGGGACACGCATCGGTCCCTGCATCGCGCGAGTCGGCCACTTCATTGCCGTCGGTCTCAACTACGCCGATCACGCGAAGGAAACCGGCGCGCCCATTCCGGCGGAACCGATCCTTTTCTCGAAGGCGCCCTCCTGCCTGCACGGCCCCGATGACGATGTCGTGATCCCGAAGGGGTCCGAGAAATCCGATTGGGAGGTGGAGCTCGCCGTCGTCATTGGCGAACCCGCCTCCTATGTGAGCGAGAAGGATGCGCTCGAGTATGTTGCGGGCTTTGCCGTCTGCAACGACCTGTCCGAGCGCGCCTGGCAGATGGAGCGCGGCGGCCAGTGGATCAAGGGCAAGAGCGCGCCGACCTTCGGACCGCTCGGACCCTGGCTCGTGACCCCCGACGAGATCGCCGACGTGCAGAAACTCTCCATGTGGCTCGAGCTCAACGGGAGCAAGGTGCAGAACGGCTCGACGTCGACCATGATCTTCGGCGTGGCGCATTTGATCTCTTACATCTCCCAATTCTGGCGGCTGGAGCCGGGGGATGTCATCACCACAGGCACGCCGCCCGGCGTCGGCCTCGGCATGAAGCCGCCCAAATTCCTGAAGGCGGGTGATCACATGCGGTTGTCGATCGAGGGCTTGGGTGTGCAGACGCAGAAGGTCGTGGCTTACACGGGGTGAGGATGATGGCCGTGCGATCGGCGGAGTTGCAGGCGTTCATCGACGCGTTCCGCGAGGCGATCGCGGCGCGGGCGGCGCAGGGCTCGTCCTCGGCCGATGCCGCGCGCCGGATTTTCACGGCGCTCGAAACACCGGCGGAGATGGAGTCTGTCGCGCCGGTGCGCCTCGACTGCTGCCGGTATCTGGAGCCGGCGTTGCAATCCGCCGAGGCAGGTTCGCCGCCGGTCGCACGGCTTGCCAAGTCATTGCGCGCATTGGAACCGAAGCTCAAATGGTTCGTCCGCGGCAACGCCACTGAAGTGGGGGAACCATTTCTGTCGGGGCACGCCAACGCTTACGTCGCCGGCCCCGGCCAGCTCGAGTCGCGGCGTGACGTCGTGATGGGCGTCAGCCTGATGGCGCCCAACATCAACTATCCCTATCACGACCACGCGCCGGAAGAGGTTTATGTGGCGCTTTCGGACGGCGGCTGGCAGCAGAACGCCGAGCCCTGGGCCGAGCCGGGTATCGGCGGCTTGATCTATAATCCCCCCGGCATCCGGCACGCGATGCGGTCGGGAACGAAGCCGTTCCTGGCGGCATGGTGTTTGTGGGTAGGGTAGTTACTCCACCCAGGTCGCATCCCAGAAGCGCTCGGGCTCTTTGGTGAGCGTGTTCCAGGCGCCGACGATGGGCGGCGTGATTTCGCAGGCCGGCGGTGCGGCGCGCAAGTTCGGCTTTGGCTTCGGCGACGAGAGAGGGCGTGGCGAGCAGAGCCAGCCCGCCAAGCGCCAGCGCCGCCGTCGCCATCAGCGCGCCCTTGCCGCTGGCCGGATGGCCGGACCAGGCGGTCCAGGCCCAATGGTGGATGGTGACCTCCTCCGGATAGGCCCAGTTCACGCGGCCGAGCGGGATGCGCCAGGAGATCTCGCCGTCGTCCTGGCCGTAGTAGTCCTCGCCGGTGTCGTAGAGCTTCAAGCCCCGATCGAGGCGCATTGGCCGCGTCCGGGCTCGACCTCGCCGCGACAGCTCCTCCATGAAGGCCATCTCCTCCGGCGTCCACTCCGGCAGGCCCACGCGTCTCCATGCGCGCTCGAACAGCGTGCGCGCCAGCACATCGTTGGCGAGATAGCCGCGCGAGCCGGAGATCGGCTGGTGGCGCTGTGTGACATGAGAGCGAGATGCCACGCCGGATGCGAGCGCGACGAGCCGGTCGTAGAACTCCTTGCCACGTTCGAATGAGAGCGTCCGGACCGTCAGCCAGACCCGCGCCTCGTCCGGCGTGATCGACGGCATGACGCCGGCGACGCGCAGCACATGGCGGAGCGCGACATCGGCGAACTCCGCCTCCCGCAGCGCCGTCGCCTCGGCAACGAACAGCTCGGCGGCTTCGAGCGCATTCTTCTTGCCGGGTTTGCCGCCGTGACCCGCCTCGCCGGAGAATACGATTTCGCCCGACAGATACGATTGGCATGGCCGCGACAGCGCGCCGTTCTGATAGTCGCCGTGGGAGGTCAGGATCGACGTCGAGCCCATCGAAGACACCTTGCTTGAGGAGCGCGAGCTTGCCCCAGCAAAGCTCCTCGGCCGGCGTGCCGACGACGACGATCTCGCCGCCGAGGCCGAGCGCGGCTGCCGCCTCGGCAAGCGCGATCGCCGCACCGCAATTGGCCGGACCGATGTGATTGTGCCCGCAGGCATGTCCGGCCCGCTGCCCTCGGATCGGCGCGCGGCTGCGGCACGGCCTCGTTGGCGAGGCCGGGAAGCGCGTCGTACTCGGCGAGGATGCCGATGCGCGGGCCATCGCCCAGTCGCTTCCTGGCGATGAAAGGCCGTCGGCACGCCACCCGGCGCGCGCGTGACGTCGAAGCCATGGCCGGTCAGCCAGGCCGACAAGACACCGGCCGTCCGGTACTCCATGGCCGGCAGCTCGGGATGCCGCCACAGATCGGCGAACAGCGCCTCGATCTCGGGGCGGAGGCGGGCGAGGATGGGATCGAGAGTCGGTTTGTGGGTGTTGATCTTCATGCCCCGAGCCTAGCGCGGGTCACGGCAACAGTCACTGCGCCTGGGTCGAGGCTGGCGGCACCTGGGTGATGGTGCAGGGGTCGCCCGCGGCCGTGCAGGTGATTTGCCCGTCGGCCTCGGACTCGCACTCGAAGGTCTTGTTGATGGCGATGCGCCAGGCCGGGTTTTCGATGCCGGCGGCGACGGCCGCCTTCTTCCAGTCGTCCATGGCCTGCTTCTTCGCGGCAAGCTCGCGTCGCCGCGGTGCCCTGGCCGACGACGAACTTCAGGCAGTTGCGCATGGCGGCGGAGGCGGGAGACGGAGGGTTCACAAGCGTTCCGAGGGCAATGACGCCAAATGCCAACAGCATTCCCCACTTGCGCATGACCGTGCTCCGTCGATCGCCTCGTTCTTCTCTATTCGCCATCGATGCGCCGCCCAAAGGCAAGCGTGGCGGATCAGTAATCCTAACACGGGGCGGTGACACTGCGAATATGGCGAGTTTCAACCCCTACCCCTCCGCCACGATCACATGCAACCGCCGCGGCCCGTGGGCGCCGAGCACGATAGTCTGGTCGATGTCGCCGGTGCGGGAGGGGCCGGACACCCAGTTGACGGTGCGGGGCATGGTGCGGTCGCCGTAGAGGGCGCGGATGCGCGTCCAGGTCGCCTCGTAGCAGCCTTCCACATCCTCGGCGCGGACGACGACGATCTCGGTCTCTGGAAGGAAGTTGAGCGTCGTCGGATTGTCTTCTCCCGAGACGAAAACAAGCGTGCCGGTTTCGGCGGCGGCAGTGACTGCGCGGGTGAGGCTCACCTCGTCCTTGGGCTCGGCGCGGCCCTGCTCGATCGTGAGGGACGGCGTCTTCGACCAGTCCAGCCCCGCGAGCAGCGGATCGGCGCCGGAGCGCAGGCGCGCGGGCAAATTGTTGCGCTTGAGGAACTCCGCGACGCGCGCGGGGATCTCCGCCAGCGGCGCGATCTCGGCGGTGGCCGCCAGGCCTTCGAGCCGCGTCTTCAGCTGCTGCGACGAGCTCAGCGCGCGTGCCCTCGGTCCGCTTCGGGATCGGGCCGGCGAGGGATGCGACAGCCGCCGCTGCACGGCGACGCGCCGCTCGACATCGTCGTCCTTCGCGCCGAGCGCTCGGCGGATGCGGCCCAGGATGATGTCGCGCGCTTGCGGATTGAGGCCGCTCATGCGCCGCGACCTTTCCGTTTCGCCCATTGCGCCTGGAACGTGCCACCGGGCTCGGGCGCCGGGAAATCGCGATGCTTGGTCCAGCCACCGGCGAAGGGAAGCGACTTGCGGGAGCCCCTTGCGGCCGCTGATCAGTCCGAGCAGCCGCTTGCCGGTCGCAAAGGCCCGATGATAGAGCGCCGGCCGGCTTGCGCGAGCCACGCCCAATAGCGCAGCGCGCGCTGCGGCAGCTCGCTGCGCTTGGCCAGCGCATAGTCGTGCTCGCGCCAGTAGCGCATCATCTTGGGCAGCGGGATGCGCATCGGGCAGACCTCCTCGCAGCGCCCGCAGAAGCGTCGAGGCGTGCGGCAGGTGCTTGGCTTCGTCGATGCCGATGAGCGCCGGCGTCATGACGGCGCCGATGGGGCCCGGATAGACCCAGCCGTACGCATGCCCGCCGACCGCGTGATAGACCGGGCAGTGATCCATGCAGGCGCCGCAGCGGATGCAGTTGCAGCGCCTCGCGGAACTCGCTGGCGAGGATTTCCGTGCGCCCGCCGTCGAGCGAGCACGATGTGATAGGCGGCCGGCCCGTCCGGATCGCTCGCGCGCTTGGGGCCGGTCGAGAAGGTCGTGTAGTTGGAAATCTCCTGGCCCGTCGCCGAGCGGGCGAGCACGCGCAGGATCGTCGACACGTCCTCGAGCGTCGGCACCACCTTCTCGATGGTGGCGAGCACGATGTGCACGCGGGGCAGGATCTGCGTCAGGTCGCCGTTGCCCTCGTTGGTGACGATGACCGAGGTGCCGGTCTCGGCGATCAGGAAATTGGCGCCGGTGATGCCGACATCGGCGGCGATGAACTGCTCTGCTCAAGCACCTTGCGCGCCTCGTCGACCAGTGCGGTCGGCTCGGTGATGTTGCGATCGTCGCGGCAGATGCTTGTGGACGCGGCGAAAATCGGCCTCGATCTGGTCGCGCGTCAGATGCACGGCCGGGCCGATGATGTGGCTCGGCGGCTCGTTGCGGATCTGGATGAGATATTCGCCGAGATCCGTCTCGACGACCTTGAAGCCTGCTTTCTCCAGATGGGCATTGAGCGCGATCTCCTCGGAGATCATCGACTTGCCCTTGGTGACGGTGCGCGCATTGGCGTCGCCGGCAGATCGTCTCGATGAGGTTGCGCGCTTCGGCCGGCAGTCGAGGCCCAATGCACGTGGCCGCCCGCCTCCGTCACCTTGCGCTCGAGCTCCTCGAGGTAGAGGTCGAGGTGGGCGAGTGTGTGATTCTTGATGTCGCGCGCGGCATCGCGCAGCGCCTCGAACTCCGGCAGCTTGGCGCGCGCGTTGGTGATCGAGCCGACGTAATGCGCGCGCATGCGACCGCATGGAGTGCTGCAGGTCGGCATCGTGCAGCGCGCGCGAGGCATTGGCCTTGAAGGCGAGGCTGGTCGGCTTCATGCGCTTGCCCCCGATCGGCGGATTGTCGCGCTGGCCGGCCAGCACCTCGGCGACATGGCGCACCTCGATGGCGCGGCCGTCGCGGCTCATCTTGCCGGCCATGTTGATGAGGCAGCCGAGATCGCCGGCGATGAGCAGGTTGCAGCCTGTGTCGGCGATGCGCTTCGTCTTGTCCTCGACGATGGCGTTGGAGATGTCGGGGTATTTCACGCGAGAAGGTGCCGCCGAAGCCGCAGCAGGCATCGCGGTCGGCGACCTCGACGATCTCGAGGCCGTGCGATGGAGCCGAGCAGCTTGCGGGGCTGCTCGCGGACGCCGAGCTCGCGCAAGCCCGGAGCAGGCATCGTGATAGGCGGCCTTCGCCGTCCAGCGCGACCTCGACCTTGGCGACGCCGCGCACATCGACGAGGAACGAGACGAGCTCATAGGTCTTGGCGGCGAGCGCCTTGGCGCGCGGCCCCCAGGCCGCATCGGCCTCGAGCAGCTCGGGATAGTGCTGCTTGATCATGCCGCCGCAGGAGCCGGACGGCACGACGACATAGTCGAAGCCCTCGAAGGCGGCGATGGTCTGGCGGGCCAGCTCGATCGCCTCGCCGCGGGCGCCGCTGTTGTAGGCCGGCTGCCCGCAACAGGTCTGCGCCACCGGCACCTCGACGAGCGCAGCCGGCGTCTTCGAGCAGCTTCGACCGCCGCGAAGCCGACGCTCGGCCGGAAGAGATCGACGAGGCAGGTGACGAACAGGCCGACGCGCGGCCGTACGATCCGTTGCGCTGCCTCGGATTGCGTTGTTGTCATGCCCCCTCGCGCCGCCGCGCGGCTCGACCCCTGTCGCGCGGCGCGCGGAGCATAGACGCGGGTGACGCCGGTGCCAATGCGGGGTGGACTCTTTGCCTTGAGCACGTTCTTACGGCGAACCGGCACCCGCTTTTCCACTTCGCCTGAACGTGCTGACTCTTTGCCTTGAGCACGTTCTTACGGCGAACCGGCTTCGACTTCGCCTGAACGTGCTCTATGGCGCGGGTGTAAACTGCTTCAGATAGGCGATGACGTTTTGCCGCTCGTCTTCCTTCGGCAGCTTGAAGATCATTTTGGTGGCACCGGCGATCTGGTCGGCCTTGCCGGCATCGGTCAGAAATTTCTTGAGGAAACCGTTCGGATCGGCGAGATAGGCCAGAATGGCGTCCTCGGTCCAGACCAAGCCGGCCGCGCCAGCGTTCTTGTTGAGCTGGGAATAGGCGAAGCCCTCGACCGTGCCGGCAGACCTGCCGATCAACCCGTTGAGAAGCGGCCCAACACCGTTCTTCGCGCCTTCACCGGCCTTGTGGCAGGCCATGCATCTCTTGAACACCTTCTCGCCGAGCGCAGGATCGCCTTGCGCATGAGCGGGGAGCGGTGCAACCGCCAGGAGGAAAATCAGGCCGAGGGAGCCGAGCGCATGCATGGTGCCATGTCCTTCTGATGTAGTCTTACAGACCCTACCCCTACGATAGGAATTGTCAGTGAGTTCTGTGCGGTGGCGAAGCGCTGCATGCGACAGTTTGCATGCGTGCCGTACCGGAATGAGCTTGGGCTTCACGGTGCATTCGTACTTTGGCGCATGTCAGGCGGCCGGCATTTAGAGGTCGCATACGGATCGCGGCTAAGGTGGAGCGGCTGGGTCGAGGGTGGTCCTCCGCCGGAACGATCATCCATGACCTCTACAACTGTTGCAGCCACGGGCCGAGCCTCGACGAGCTGCCGCGGCTTTTCAATGTCGTGAGGGCGAATTGTAGCTCGTCGGCTCGCGTCCCCATGCGACGAGCGCCAAGGCTGGCGGCCGTTCGCGCTGATCTCGGCCAAGAACGCGTATTGACGGGCCAGCGCTTCCGCCACTGACGTGAGCGTCTCCCGCCCCACGCCATCCTGTTGACGGAAATCTGCATCCACGGGTCGCCGTGTTGAGAATGTGGGCCGCGACGGATGGCACGGTCTTGGATCAACTCTTGCTTCCCGTGGATGGTCACGTTCGTGACCATGACGGTGGGTGGGGTTGGGTCGCGCCACAGCCCAGCATTACGGCGGGCGTGGATCGGACCGCACCCGATAACGGCAGTGTCTTCCACAAACCTCCCCAGACCGTCCTGCTGACGAAAGTCAGCATCCACGCGTGGCCGTGGTGAGAACGACGCTGCGCCACACGGCACGGTCTCGGATCAACTCCTGCTTCCCGTGGTTGGTATACCCACAGACCATGCTGCTGTGTTCGTGCCGGGTTCCATGTAGTAAGCAAAGCCATCGGCCGTTTCCAAATTCGACAGGACCTCGCATGCGCAACTGGGACGACGCTCTCGCCAATATGGCTTATGTGCCGGGGTCGGAGGCGCTGCCGGAGATCTGGACCGGGCGGGCTGCCGGCTATCGCAGGGCCTTGCCGTCACTACGTGGCGATATCGCCTACGGGGCGAACCCGCGTCACCGCCTCGACCTGGTTCTGCCTGATGGCTCACCAAAAGGGCTCGCCATCTTCGTGCATGGCGGCTACTGGATGCGCTTCGACAAATCCTTCTGGACCGATCTCGCCGAGGGGGCGCGGGCGCACGGTTGGGCCGTAGCACTTCCGAGCTATCGATTGGCGCCCGAGGCGCGCATCGGCGAAATCACGCAGGACGTCGGAGCCGCCATCACGGCGGCAGCCGGACTCGTCCAAGGACCGATCCGCTTGATGGGGCACTCGGCTGGTGGCCACCTCGTCTCGCGCATGATCTGTGATGACAGCCCCTTGCCCGCTCCGGTCTTCGACCGGATCGAGCTGACGCTGCCGATCAGCGGCCTGTTCGACCTGCGCCCGCTGCTCCGCACGAAAATGAACGAGACCTTCAAGCTGACGGAAGCCGAAGCCGTCTGCGAGAGTGCCGCCTTGCGGAGGCCGCGCGGCGAGCCCCGCGTCACCTGCTGGGTCGGCGATGCCGAGCGGCCGGAATTCGTGCGCCAATCGAAGCTCTTTGCCACGATGTGGGAGGGCGTCGATGCCCGGATCGAGCTCGTGCTGGATCCCGGCGCCAATCACTTCACGGTCGTGGAAGGCCTGAAGTCCCCGGACTCGCTCATCGTCGCCGCGCTGCTCGCCGGCGCCTGATGGCGCCAAATTTAGAAGGGGCTTGAGGCTCACGGTCCGCACCGGCTACGGTCACAGACGGGGCTGAGCAGGGGGAAATACATGAGTACGCAGCGCGGCCAGTCTTCGTCCCTCGCCTTCCACGTTTTTCTCTTGCTCATCGCCGCGGCGATCTATGGCGCGATCTTTCCGGTAAACCGGTTCGCCGCGGAGGCCGGATGGCAGCCGCTGTCATTTGCTTTCCAACAAGCGCTGTTCGCCGGCCTCGCACTGGTGCTCGCCGGCCTTCCGCTCGGCATCCGGCCCGGCACGACCATGAGCCATCTCAGCGCCGATCTGGCGATCGGCGGACTGGGGATCGGGCTCCCCATGGGGCTTCTGGTGGCCGCCGCCAACCACCTCGATGCCTCCGTGGTGACGCTTGTGCTCTGCCTGTCGCCCATCATCACGCTGGTGATCGGCTCGTTCCTCGGCATCGAGCGCTTCAGCCGCAACATGCTCATCGGCATGCTGCTCGGGATCGTCGGCATTGCGGTGATTGTCGTGCCGCAATCGGCCGTGCTCAGGGAAGGCACGTGGGGTTGGTTCCTGCTGTCGCTCGGCGCGCCGGTGATGTTCGCCACCGCCAACAATCTCGCCAAGTCCATGCGCCCGCCGGCAACGCATTCGCTCGCCATGGCCTCGGGGACATTGCTCGGAGCCGCGGCCGTTGCGCTGATCGTGCTGCTGGTGTTCGGCGAAAACATGATCCTGCCGCCTTCCAGCCCGGCGCGGCTCTGGCCGCTCGCTGCCGCCGTGCTGATCAACGCCGCCTTCTACTATCTGTTCTTCGAGATCATCCGCATCATGGGTCCGGCGCGTTTCTCCTTCTTCAACTATCTCGCGGTGGCGGCCGGCATTGTCTGGAGCATGATCATCTTCCGCGAGCAGCCGGCCGGCCTCTACTGGCTCGCAATCTTCACGATGTTCGGCGGCATGTATCTGGCCTTATCGAAGAAGCCGGAGTGAGCCGGCAATCGCCGGAAGCTTTGCGGCGAATAGAGACTGTATTCGCCGCATCGGGCCCGAAAAGGTCCAGGTCGGCTATCGGTCGAGCCCCGCCAGCGCCTGCTCGAGATCGGCGATGAGGTCGGCGGGCTCCTCGAGGCCGATGTTGAGGCGCACGAGCCGGGCGCCATCGTCGCGGCCGGGGCGCTTCAGGCCGGGATAGATGGTCACCAGCGAGGCCGTGCCGCCCCAGCTGTAGCCGATCCGGAACAGCTTCAGGCGGTCGACGAAGGCGGCGACCGCCTCCGGTCCGATGCCCTCGCGGAACACGAAGGAAAACACGCTCGCCGAGCCGGTGAAATCGCGCTTCCACAACTCGTGACCGGGGCAACTCGGCAGCGCTGGATGCAGCACGGTCTCGATCTCCTTGCGGGCGGTAAGCCATTTCGCGACGTCGAGCGTCGCCCGCTCCAGATGCTCGAGACGCAGCCCCATGGTCTGCAATCCGCGCAGCGCCAGGCTCGCCTCATCGGGAGAAACACTCATGCCGAGCTGGTTCCACACCTCCCCGACCCGCTCGTAGAGCGCGGCGTTGGCGACCGAAACGGAGCCCATCAGCACGTCGCTGTGACCGCTGATGTATTTGGTGACCGCCTGCACGCTGATGTCGGCGCCGTGGCCGAAGGCGTCGAACAGCACGCCCGCCGCATAGGTGTTGTCGACGGCGAGCAGCACTCCCCGAGCCTTGGCGGCGCGCGCGATCGCCGGCACGTCCTGGATCTCCATGGTGAGGGAGCCCGGGCTCTCCGTCCAGATGAGCTGGGTGTTAGGGCGGATCAGATCGGCGACGCCAGCGCCGATTTTGGGATCATAGCTTTCGATCTCGATGCCGAGGCCCTTGAGCAAGCCGTGCGCGATCTCCCGGCTCGGGCTGTAGATGTTGTGTGGCAGCAAGCCGTGCCCGCCCGATGTGCAGCAGGCGAGGTAGGCGAGCACGATCGCCGCCTGTCCGCTCGGCGCGAGGAACGTGTGGTGCGCGCCTTCGATCTCGGCGATGCGGGCGGCGAGTTCGAGCACGGTCGGCGTGCCCAAGGTGCCGTAACTATAGCCATGCTTTTCCTGCCGCCAGTCGCCCACGACCTCCGCCACGCTGTCGAACACGACGGTCGAGCCGCGATGGACGGGCGTGCTCAGCGACTTGAAGCCCTCAGGGGCTTTGGCGGCAGGGTGAATGAGCTTGGTGCGCCAGTGCACTTTGGGATCCTTTTCTCGGACGATTCCGTCGTTTGCCGCGGCCGACGATGGCCAGGATGCGCCGTGGCGTCAATGCGGCGTCCGTCACGCCGCCCGGGGGGCCGCGCGATGCGAGCGGCGGGAGGGCCGCTACGATATCCTGATCCTCGTCACTCGGGATCAGAATTTGGAATTCCAGCAGCAGGTTGCCGGCCGCTCGGTGCCACTCGTTGCAAGCCGTCGAGTATGCGACGCTCGAATGGGTCGACTGGTACAACAACCGCCGGCTGCTCTGGCCCATCGGCAAAAGGCCGCCGGCGGAAGCGGAAGCCGCCTGCTACGCGGGCCGGGAGCAGCCCGCCAAACTCGCCGCCTGACCCAAAGCAACCAGCCTCCGGAGAACCCAGGGCGGTTCAGTTGCCAGCCAAGCGCCGGTGGCTGACGATGCCGCCGATCCGGATACCGGCGAGACCGCGCCCGCACAGACTGGCCGCTCGGGGGACATCCAACCAACCTCAAAAAGGAAACGCAAGAAGCAGAAAGGCCCCATCGAGGGAGCCTTTCTGCTTCAACCGCCACGGCCCTCACTGGCTCCCTTTTACTCCCGCCCGCTGGTCCCCATTCGCGCCGGCGTTGACCGATGACAGATATCTGATGCCCGATGCCGCCGCTAATACCGCGTCACCAGCCCGAAATTGATCATGCCCATCTCGGCGTCGAGCTCCTGCGAGCCGGCGGGAAGCGAAATGTAGGTTTCGCTGCCATAGTCGAGATGGAGGTATTCGGCGCGCAAGGTGATCGACGAGTTCCACACATATTCGAGGCCGCCACCGGCCGCATAGCCGGAGAGGAAGTTTTCATCCGAGACCGCCGCGAGATTGTCCGTCACCTCGAGGTCGCCGAAGGCCCAGCCGCCGGTGCCGTAGAGCATGAAACGATTGAAGGCGAGGCCGAGCCGGCCGCGCAAGGTGCCCACGTAGTTCATTTCGGATTCGAATTGGCCGATGCCGGCGCCACGGCCGTCACCGTCGATCCAGGCGTAGGAGGCATTGCCGACGACGCCAAAGACGAAAGTGCCGCGCTGCCAGTCATAGCCGACCTCGCCACCCACGCGGAACCCTTCGGGGTCCTCGAGCAGAGCCGAACCGGTGCCGCCGAGGTCGAGTGTTTCGTAGCCGAAGTCGGGGCTGAGGATGGCGCCCTGCCAGGAGACCTCGCCGAGTTCTGCGTCGGAGGCCGGAGCCAAATCGAAGCCTTGAGCGGCGGCCGGCAAATGGGCGAGCGACAGCAAGGCCATGGCGCCAACAACGGTGCGGCAGACAACGGACAGGCGCATGGCAACCCCTCTTGGCCGAGGCTCGGCCCCCAAAGACCCGATCGAGCCACGATGATTCGCTATTTCTGCTATTCTAGATGCTACGTGCCGGAGATCAGAACCGGATTGGGGCACAACCGGCGGAAATCGCCGCTCGTGTGTCGTTGCGGCTACAGGATAAGACCAGCCCCGGCAGCGCAATTCGCCAAAGCCGCGGCTCCGGCTGGTCTTTGCCGCAATTCTTCCTATGCTGACCCTTCAACCGACTTCATAGGTACCACTTCGCGCCGATGACGCTCCGCGCCGACAGCTCCACCTCCCGCCTCGCCTACCGGAGCCTCTGGCTCATGGTTTTGGTGCTGCAACTGGCTGTACTCGCCATCTTGCTGCATCGTTTCGCGGGGCTGGCGACGCCTGTCGCCCTCAACCTCATTGCGGCGGCCCTGGCGGGAGCGGCCGTTGCGGCGTTCATGGGCTTCCTCGCGCTCATCGACATCTGGCGGACCGGACGGCACGGAGCAGCCGCGGCGGCGGTGACCTTGGTTTTGGCCGGGCTCTTCTCGCTCTGGCCGGCATATCTTCTGGGAGAGGCCGTCTCGAGCCCGAGGCTTGCCGATGTCACGACCGATGCCGCCGAGCCCCCGAGTTTCGCGGGGCTTGCCAGCGCACGCGGCTTCGGCGCCAATTCGATCACCTATGCGGCGGCCGAGCTCGCGCCGGCGCAGCAGGAGGCCTATCCCGATATCGCACCGGTGATCACGCCCAGGCCGCTTGCCGAGACCTTCGCGATCACACGAGAGGTGGTGACGAAGGCCGGCCTCGAGATCGCGGCCGAGGAAGCACCGGGCCGATCTGGATCGGCCGGCCGGATCGAAGCCACCGAGACGACGCTCGTCATGGGCTTCGTCGACGACATCTCGGTGCGAGTGACCGGCGATGAGCGGACCTCGCGCATCGATATTCGCTCCCAATCGCGCTACGGCCTGCACGATCTCGGCCGCAATGCGTTCAGGGTGCGCTCGCTGATCAAGGACTTGCACACGCGTCTCGACGCGAGCGCGCCGGCGCCGAATGAGGATGCGGTTGCGGCTCTCGACCCCGAGGATGCCGAGGAAGCTCAGGCCACGTCTGGCAAGCGCAAGAAGAAAGTCAAGAAACCGGCGAAAACGAGCTCTGAAGCGTTGGCGGCTCCGCGCAAATCACAAGTCCGCGCTCGATCAGATGCTCGACGTGCGCAAGCGCAGAAAGCGAAGCCGCGTAAACGAGCGGCCCGTCGACACCGCGATACACTGATCGAACAACTCGGTCGATAGTCGTGGCGCCGCCGCGAATGCATTCGAGGATCGCTTCCTCCCGCCAGCGCCGATGCAACATGTAGGCTTTGGCGAGGCGTTGCGGCTGATGCACCACCTCGCCATGGCCCGCCAGATAGAGCCTGTCGCGCCGCTTCAAGAGCCGCTCGAGGGATGCGTAGTAGTCGCTCATGCGGCCTTCGGGCGGGGCGACGACCGTCGTGTTCCAGCCCATGACGTGATCGCCGGAGAACAGGATACCTTTTCCCTCGACGGCGAAGCAGAGATGGTCGGGCGCGTGGCCGGGCGTCGCGATGGCGACGAGGCGGAAGCCGTCGCATTTGATCATGTCGCCGTCGGCGAGCGGCCGGTCAGGACGGAAGTCGAGATCGACGAAAGACTTGGCGCGCGGATCGGGGATGGCGACACCACGGGGCGCGGCACCAGCCGCTGCACCGCCGGTCTTGGCGCCGGTTGCCTGTTTGATGGCGGCGAGACTGTCGCAATGGTCGCGATGCGTGTGGGTGAGCAGGATGTCGGTCACGGGCCGGCCGGCAATGGCCGCGATGACGGCTTTCTCGTGCGCCGCATCGCCCGGGCCGGGATCGATGACGATGAGTTTTTTCTGGCCGAGGATGTAGGTGTTCGTGCCCTTGAAGGTCAGCGGCCCCGGGTTCTCGGCAACGATCCGGACGATGCCGGGCGCCACCTCTTTGGGGACGCCGTAGGCGAAGTCCATTTCGCGGTTGAAGGCGATCTGCAACGCTATACCTTTCTCTACCTTGCCCGTCCGGGATTAGCTCTTAGGTTATCTGCGCGCGCGCTGGCAAGGCAGCATGGCCGTTAGACGCCACTTGCGACCAAGGCGGGCTCCAAAGTATGGCTAGCCGCGGCGCAACCCTTGGCCAGAAACGCCGGCGCGTGCGGCAGAGTGATTCGGCCCGCCGCCGCCGATTCGCGCGGCGGCCGGGTTCAATGTTGGCCTGGGCGCCGGCGATTTGTTCAACAACATATCCATCCATTTCGCCCATCGTCACTTCGATTAGTGTCCATTTCGTTTTCGCCCGGCAATCGCCAAATCCCCTGTGGTTTGGGCCGTTTCCTTCAGGCCGAATGGACGCGGACCGCGGAGAAAATGCGACATGTGCAAATGCATCGCTACTTAGAGTTGATTAATCGGCGGGAAATCAACTTGTAATTGATTTTTTCCTAGGCATCTTCAGCGGCACTCGCGAACTGAGTCGCCAATTCTGCTGGAGCTGAAGTCATGCTGAAAGCCGGAACACGAGCGTCCTCCCGCGCGGCGATTGCCGCTGTCGTGGCATCCACCGCTCTCGGGAGCACCGCGCAGGCGCAGGATGTCGCCGGGTCCTCGGGCATCGATGCCGCGATAGCAGCGCCCGCTTACGCAGGTTTCTACCTGCGCGCCGACATCGGCCTGGGCCAATGGGACGGCGAGTTCGGCCAGCAGGATCTCGCCAACAACGGCGGCAGCTTCGTCGACAGCTCATTCGACCGCAATGCCGTGATCATCGGCGGCATCGGCTGGCAGGCCGGCAACGGGCTCCGATTCGACGTGACCGGCGAGTATCGCGCCGGGGCGGGTATCGACGCGCGCGACAACATCTCGATCCAGCTCGACGGCCCGCCTGGCGACCTTCAGGCAAACACAGCGTATGCCGCCGGCATCAAATCCTATGTCGGGATGCTCAATGGCTACTGGGACATCGCGCGTCTCGACAGCGTGACGCCCTACATCGGCGCGGGCATCGGCTTTGCCCACAGCGAAGTTTACGATGTCACTACCGCGAGCACGGCGACCTTCACGGACGAGGTCACCGGGGCGCAAACGAAGTTCGGCACCACCGGGTTCAGCGAGCCGGCGAGCCGCACCAAGCTCGCGTGGTCGCTGATGGCGGGCGCCAGCATCGACCTCGATGCCGAAACCAAGCTCGATTTCGGCTATCGCTACCTCAATCTCGATGCCGGATCGGCGTTCTCGGCAACGTCGGACTTGCTGGTCTGCAACTGCGGCGCCATCGGTAGCCCGCTCACCATCGACGGGCTCGACGCGCACGAGTTCCGCATCGGCCTGCGCTGGCAGCTCGACGACGCCCTCGCGAGCAATCGCCAGCCCGCCCAGTAGACAACTCCTGCCGGCTCTCACCGCCGTCCCCCCAGCGACGAGAGCCGGCCCTCGCCATCCCACGCCCCCATCGAACCGTCGCTCCCCCCCAAAAAAACCAACCACTATAAGGCCCCCCAGATATGGCTACCGCAAAAACCAAACCGTCCTCGAACATCGAAACCAAGAAGCTCCCCCTCTCGAGCCGTATGCTGGCGCTCGAGCCGCGCTACGTCTTCGACGCGGCGCTCGCCAGCGAGCTGCACGACATCATTGCGCCGGATGCAATGCCGGAGAACCCGGCCCAGCTACCCGAAGTGACCGGCGACGATATGTTGCTGGCGGCTTCCGAACTCGCCGGGCAGCAGGGCGCCGAAACGCCGGTTGAACTGGCCAGTGTCGAGCAGCTCGTGTCCCTCCACAATCTCTCCGTCGACACCCGGGAGATCGCCTTCGTCGACTCCCGTCTTGCCGGCCTCGATGAGATCGTCGGCGCCGTGCCGCAGGGCATTCGAATTGTCCTCATCGACGGCGAGCGCGATGGCGTCGAGCAGATCGCCGAGACACTGCATGGCGAGAGCGGCATCACCGGTATCCACATCATTTCTCACGGTGGTCCCGGTGAGCTGCACCTGGGCGGCACGACGCTGACGGCGACCTCGATGGGCGCCGAGCATGCCGATGAGATGGCGTCCATCCGGTCAGCGCTTTCTGATGATGGCGACATCCTGATCTACGGTTGCGACGTGGCGGCCGGTGCGACTGGCGAGAGCTTCGTGGCGGCACTTGCCGAAGCAACTGGCGCCGATGTCGCGGCGTCCAACGATACTACCGGTCACGAAGCGCTCGGCGGCGACTGGGATCTGGAGACGCGCTCCGGTCTCATCGAGGCCGGCCTGATCGACGCGCCGGAGTGGAACGGGCTGCTCGCGCCGCTGACGATTTCCACGACATTGCAGCCGGCAGTAACAGGGGCCACCGGCACGAACGCAATCACGGGTTTGCTGGAAGGCGGTGTCGGATACACCGCATTGTGGACGAATGCGGGCACGATCGGCGGTACCCTCATCGACGTCAGGGCGACGGTCACATCGCTGACCGCCAGTACCGTGTCTTATTTTACGCAAGGCGACGATCTATCGATCATCCTCAATGGCGGGGCCACGGCAACAATCAAATGGGAGATTTTTGCCGCCGATGCCACGCACTCGCTGACCATTTACGCGGTTGGCAGCCCGAATTTCCGGATTGCGGATATCGACGGCGTCAGTGGCCTTCCCAATTCGCGTGAGATCGTGCGGCCCCAACTCAATGGCCTGACAGGCTACACCTTGGACAGTCCGACCAACCTGGTCGCGGCCGTGTCGGCGGGCGGCGTGCAGGTCAGTGGAACGCAAAACCAGAATGGTGAGGCGACGTCCCTTACGGCCTTCACATGGCGGGATGTCTCGACTTGGCAAGTAGAATACACCCTCGTCGGCACTTCTGGCTTCGCAAATGCCGTTTTCCGCCACGACGGCGACGGCGATTTCGCATTCGTCGCTCCGAACACCGTGAATTTGCTGAGCCTCGATCTCGACGGCAACAACTCCGCCGCTTCCGGAACGGCCTATCAGGCGACCTATACCGAGAATGGCGCCGGCATCCGGATTGCCGATTTCGGTGATGTGGCTATTGCCCAGAACGCTGTGCTCGGCACGACGCTAGGAAGTGCCTCGATTGTGCTGACCAACGCTCAGACCGGTGATGTCTTGACGGCCGGGACGCTCCCAGCTGGTATTTCTGCGAGCGTCGATACCAGTGTTCCCGGCAAGATCACGGTTACCCTCACGGGCGCCGCCACGGTCGCCGACTACCAGGATGCCCTTCAGGCCATTACGTTCTCGAGCACCTCGCAGAATCCAAGCACCGCCGACCGCCAGATCGAGGTTTCGGTCACCAACACGACATTCGGAACCACGAGCAATAGCGCGCTCTCGACTATTCATGTCACGGCCGTGAATGACGAACCTTCAGGCGCCGATGACACAATTTCGACGGCCGAAGATACGCCCCACACCTTCACCGCCGCTAACTTCGGTTTCAGTGATCCTCTCGAGGCCAACACGCTGCAGTCGGTGACGATCCAGCCTCTCACCGGTGGCGGCATGCTGAGGTTCAATGGGGTCGCGGTCACGGCCGCGACGACCATATCCGCCGCCCAGATCGGCCTCCTGGTTTACACGCCCGCCGCCAACGCCAACGGCACCGGCCTCGCCAGCTTCACTTTCCAGGTTCAGGACAACGGCGGCACCGCCAACGGCGGCGTCGATCTCGACCCGACGGCCAACACGATCACATTCGATGTCACCAGCGTCAACGACGCCCCGGTTGCCGCCGACACGACGGTGACCACGCTCGAAGACACGGCCGTAACCCTCAGCACGGCGACGTTCGGGTTCACCGACCCGATCGACGCGGCCAATGCTTCCGGCGCCAACGTGCTCGCCAGTGTCATCATCGACACGCTGCCGGCCTCGGGAACGCTCACGCTCGACGGTGTCGCCATCACGGCGGGCCAGGTGATCTCCGCCGCCGACATCGCAGCGGGCAAGCTCGTCTACACGCCGGGATCAAACGCCAACGGCGCCGGCGTCGCCAACCTCACCTTCCGGGTGCAGGACAGCGGCGGCGTCGCCAACGGCGGCATCGACACCTCCGTCACAGCCAACACTGTCACGTTCGACGTTACCTCCGTCAACGATGCCCCGGTTGCCGCCGACACGACGGTGACCACGCTCGAAGACACGGCCGTAACCCTCAGCACGGCGACGTTCGGGTTCACCGACCCTATCGACGCGGCCAATGCCTCCGGCACCAACGCGCTCGCCAGCGTTATCATCGACACGCTGCCGGCCTCGGGAACGCTCACGCTCGACGGCGTCGCCGTCACGGCGGGTCAGGTGATCTCCGCCGCCGACATCACATCCGGCAAGCTCGTCTGGACGCCCGCCGCCAACGCCAACGGCACGGGCCTCGCCAGCTTCACCTTCCAGGTACAGGACAACGGCGGCACCGCCAACGGCGGCGTCGACCTCGACCCGACGGCCAACACGATCACGTTCGACGTCACCAGCGTCAACGACGCGCCGGTCGCCGTCAACAATGGTCCGGTCTCCGGCAACGAAGACATGCCAATCGTCGTCGATGTGCTGTTCAACGACAGCGACGTGGACGACGCCCTCGATCCCACTTCGGTCGTCATCGCCACGACTCCGCCTGGCGCTTCGCTCAGCCTTGACGGCAAGACCTTGACCGTGCCTGGTCAGGGCGTGTGGACCGTGAACGCCACAACCGGCGCCATCACCTTCACGCCCGATGCCGACTACAACGGCACGCCTACCTCCATCGCCTACACCGTGAAGGACGCGAGCGGCGCCGTCTCGAACACGGCGACGGTCGCCGTCACGGTCGCGCCGGTCAACGATGCGCCGACGATCGATCTCAACTCGGCGGGCTCGGTCGCGGACACGACGCGCGGAAATGCCGTGACCTACGTCGAGAACGCGGCGCCGATCGCGGTCGCCAGCGTTACGCTCGCGGATGCCTATGACTTCCGGCGAGAACGACATCACGTCGATGAAGATCGTTGTTACCGGCATCAAGGATGGCGCCAACGAGGTGATCGCGATCGGCGGTCAGGCGTTTAATCCGGCAGTGAGCTCGACGGCCATCGTTTCGATTGGCGACACAGACTTTCAAGTCATCTACACGGCAGGAGCCGGCGGCACCGGCACCTTCAACATTTCGCAGGTGGGCGGCGGATCCATCATCAATGCCGATCTCGATCAACTCGTGCGCAGCGTGACTTATGCCGACAACGGCGAAGCTCCGACCGCCGGCGATCGCACGCTGACATTCACGGTCCGCGACTCGGCGAACCAGACGAGCGCCGGCGCGGTTGCGACGATCACCGTGCAGCCTGTCAACGATCCCGACACGATCTCGCTCGACGGTGCGCCGACGGTTCACGGCGTTGACGATGCCAGCACGGCAGCGACGTTCACCGAAGGTGATGCGCCGGTCGCCGTCACCGGCATCACGGCCTATGTCAACGATTTCGGCGAGAACGACTTCTACACGCTCGCTCTCTCGCTCTCGGGCTTCGCGGACGGCAGCGCCGAGAAGTTGACCATCGGCGGCGCGACATTCACGATCGGCACCGCGGGCTCGCAGACGGTGACCGCCGGCGGTACGGCCTTCGATGTCGTCTATATGCCGGGCTTCAACCTGTTCATCATCGAGAAAGTTGGTGACACGCCGATCCCGGTTGCCGATCTCAACATGCTGATGCGCGGCATGACCTACGAGAATACTTCGCAGGCGCCGACGGCCGGCATCCGCCAGATCGGTTTCTTCGCCAACGAGGCGATGAGCTCGACGACAGACTACGCCTACTCGCGCATCACCGTCGTTCCGGTCAATGACGCGCCGATCCTCGACCTCAACTCGGCCGCCACCCAGGCCGACGTGAGCCGTGGCAATGCCGTGAACTTCATGGAAGGAGATGCCGCGGTTTCCGTAGCTCGGGCCGTGGCCGATGCCTACAACTTCGGCGAGAACGACATCACGTCGTTGAAGATCGTCGCGAGTGGTATCGAGGACGGCGCATTCGAGGCGGTCACCATCGGTGGCGAGCTGTTCGACCTGTCGGCCGACAGCACGCAAACGGCGACCATTGGCGGCACGACGGTGCAGATCGCCTACGTAGCCTCGAGCGGCACCTTCACGATCACGAACAGCGCAGGTGCGTCCGTGCCGATGGCGCAGGCCGATCTCGACGCGCTCGTTCGCGGCGTCACCTATGAGAACACCGACCAGGATCCGGTTGCGGGCGACCGCACGCTGACCTTTACGGTCACCGACGCCGGAGGTTTGACCTCCGATCCCGCGGTTGCGACCATCACGGTGGTTCCCGTGAACGACCCGCCGGTCGCTGCCGTCGATGCCGCTGCGCCCACAGAGGACACGGCATCCATCTCGGGCAACGTCATCCTCGGTGCGGCCGGTGGCGCCGGTGAGGACACCGATGTCGATGGCGGTTCGCTCGCCGTGACCGATGCCGTCCAAGGGGCAAGCCCGCTCACAATCGGCCAGCCGTTCATCGTTACAGGCGGCGGCACGCTGACGCTCAACGGAGATGGCTCCTACAACTTCGCGCCGGGCACCGCCTACAACGGTTTGGATGCTGGCGAGACGGCGACCGAGACGATTGCCTACACGATCGAAGACGGCAACGGCGGCACGGCCACCGCGACACTGGTCATCACCATAAACGGCGCCAACGACACGCCCGTTGTAATTGATCCCGCCGAATCCGGGGACGGTGGCCAATCCGATCCCGGGCCGGCCGATCCGCTCAACATCATTCCGGATGTGCCGCGGAACGATGGCGAGGCGCTTTCCCCGATCGTGGTGTCGAACTACATCGTCGATCCGGAAGACGAGCCGCTGACTTACACGCTCGACCCGGCGACGACTCCCGCTTGGGTGACGATTGATCCCGTCACGGGCACCATCACCGGCACGCCACCAGCCGATGCCTCGCAGGGTACGAACACCGGGAACACCGGCGAGTATTTGATCACCATCACGGCGACCGATCCGGACGGCGCGCTCGTCACGACGACCGTCACGCTGACGATCGTCAATCTGGCGCCCGTCGCAGTCGACGACACGGGCTCACTCGGCGAGGACGATACGATTGCCTCCGGCAATCTATTGACCGATGCCACGACCGGCGATGCCGATACGTTGCCCGACAGCGATCCGCTGACGGTCTCCGCCGCGGTGCAGGGTACGTCGGCGATCACGCTCGGCGAGCCGTTCACGGTTTCGGGCGGAGGCACGCTGACGCTGAACGGCGACGGCAGCTACACCTTTGCGCCGGGCACGGCCTACAATGGCCTCGATGCGGGCGAGACGGCGACCGAGACGATCACCTACACGGTCGACGACGGCAACGGCGGCACGGATACCGCGACGCTCGTCATCACCATCAATGGCGCCAACGACACGCCGGTGGTCATCGATCCGTCGAACCCCGTCAACATCCCGGGTGACCCGCTGTATGATCCGGAGAATCCCGTTGGCCCGGCCGATCCGCTCAACATCATTCCGGATGTGTCGCGGAACGACGGCGAGGCGCTCACTGCGATCATGGTGTCGAACTTCATCGTCGATCCGGATGGCGAGCCGCTGACCTACACGCTCGACCCGGCGACGACGCCCACCTGGGTGACGATCGATCCGGTCACGGGCACCATCACCGGCACACCGCCGGCCGATGCCTCGCAGGGTACGAACACCGGGAACACCGGCGAGTATTTGATCACCATCACGGCGACCGATCCGGACGGCGCGCTCGTCACGACGACCGTCACGCTGACGATCGTCAATCTGGCGCCCGTCGCAGTCGACGACACGGGCTCACTCGGCGAGGACGATACGATTGCCTCTGGCAACGTGCTGACCGACGCAACGACCGGCGATGCCGACAAGGCGCCCGACAGCGATCCGCTGACTGTCTCGGCCGCAATGCAAGGCACGACGCCGATCACCATCGGCACGGAAGCGACGCTCGCCGGCGGCGGCAAGCTAACGCTCAACGATGATGGCCGCTACACCTTCAAGCCCGGCACGGCCTACAACGGCCTCGATGCCGGCGAGACGGCGACCGAGACGATCACCTACACGGTCGACGACGGCAACGGCGGCACGGACACCGCGACGCTGATCATCACCATCAACGGTGCCAACGACACGCCGGTCGTCATCGATCCGTCGAACCCCGTCAACATTCCGGGCGACCCGCTGTACGACCCGGCCAATCCGGTGGGCCCGGCCGATCCGCTCAACATCATCCCCGATGTGACGCGGAACGACGGCGAGGCGCTCGCTCCGATCGTGGTGTCGAACTACATCGTTGATCCGGACGGTGAGCCGCTGACCTACACGCTCGACCCGGCGACGGCGCCCGCCTGGGTGACGATCGATCCCGCGACCGGAACGATCACCGGCACGCCGCCGCCCAGTGCCTCGCAGAGCACGAATACCGGCAATCCCGGTGAGTATCTGATCACCATCACGGCGACGGACCCGGACGGCGCGCCCGTCGCGACGACAGTTACGCTCGCCATCGTCAATCTGCCGCCGGCTGCTCAGAACGATGCCGGCAGTGTGTCCGAAGACGGCAACACGATCGGCGGCAATGTCATCGGCGACGCCATGACCGGTGACGCCGACACCGCGCCCGACAGCGATCCGCTGCATGTGGCCGCCATCAATGGCGATCCGGCACTGGTCGGACGGGGCGTTACGGGTTCGACCGGCGGCACCTTCATCGTCAGCCCGGACGGATCCTGGACCTTCGATCCGGGCCTGGATTTTCAGAACCTCAATGCCGGCGAGTCCCGTGAAACGACGGTGAGCTACCTCGTCTCAGACGGCCAGGGCGGTTTCGATCGCGCCACCATCACCGTGACGGTTACGGGCGCCAACGATGCGCCTGTGTCTCTTGGTCCGATCGCGCCCGTCAGCGGTATCGACGGCGCGCCGATTGCACCGATCGACACGGCGACCGCGTTCGCCAACCCGGCCGGCCTGCCGCTCACATTCTCGGCGACCAATCTGCCGGAAGGCCTCTCGATCGACCCGGCGACCGGTGTTATCTCCGGCACGCTGGCGAGTGACGCCTCGGTCCAGGGTCCCTACACCATCAACGTGACGGCGATTGCGCCGGACGGCTCGACCTCGACGGTTGCGGTCATCATCAACGTCTCGAATCCGGCGCCGGTCGCCGTCAACGACAATGCCACGACGCCTACCGGCACGCCGCTGACGCTGGTACCGCTTGCCAACGACAGCGATCCGGACGGCGACGTGCTCGTCATCTCGGATGTCGTGCAACCCGCCAACGGCACCGTCACGGTCAATCCGGACGGCACGCTCACCTTCCTGCCGGATGCCGGCTTCACGGGCACCGAGACCATCACCTACACGATCTCGGATGGCCAGGGCGGCACGTCGACGGCGACGATCACGGTCGCCGTCGGAGCACCGCCCGCCGGCGCTCCGGAGATCGCGAGCCCGCTCGCGCCCGCCACGGGCACTGATGGTGCCCCGATCGCGCCGATCGCCATCGCCGCTGGCTTCAGCGATCCCGACGGTGGTCCGCTGACCTACTGCGCCACGAACCTGCCGGCCGGACTGACGATTGATCCGGCCACCGGCATCGTCAGCGGAAACCTACCCGCCAATGCTTCGGTCGATGGCCCTTACACGGTCATTATCACAGCCGTCGATCCCGAGGGCAATCAGGTCACACAACCGCTCGTCATCACCGTGCTCAACCCGGCACCTGTCGCGGCTGACGACGGCGCAGCAACGCCCGCGGATACGCCGCTGACTTTGGCGCTCCTCGCCAACGACAGAGATCCCGATGGCGATCCGCTCACCATTGCCAGCATCGGACCGGTCGCCAACGGCACCGTCACGATGCATGCGAATGGCACGCTGACGTATACGCCGAATGCAGGCTTCACCGGTGTCGAGACCTTCACCTACATGGTGACCGATGGCCAGGGTGGCTATGCGACGGCGACGGTCTCGATCACGGTCGGCGTTCCGGCGCCCGGCGCACCTGTCGCGACCGATACGATTGCACCACAACCGGCCGCCGATGGCACCCCCATCGCGCCGGTCGATGTCGCGGACATCATCACCGATCCCAATGGCGATCCGCTCGCCTTCTCGGTGACAGGTCTGCCCGAAGGCCTCTCGATCGATGCTGCAACGGGCATTATCTCCGGTATGCCGGCAGCGGATGCATCTCAGAGCGGTCCCTACACCGTGCTCGTCACGGCGACGGATCCTTCCGGCAATCAGATCACGGTGCCGATCGCCTTCGCCATCGTCAATCCGGCACCCGTCGCGGCCGCCGACAAGGCGGCGACGGCCGAGGACACGCCGGTCACCATCGGTGTGCTCGCCAACGACAATGATCCCGATCGCGATCCGCTCGTCGTGACGGGCACGTCGCTACCTGCCCACGGCACGGTCGTCGTCAATCCGGACGGCACGCTCACCTACACGCCGGACACCGGCTACGCCGGAACCGACAGCTTCTCCTACACCGTGTCGGACGGCAATGGCGGCACCACGACCGCAACCGTCACCGTCAACATCGGGCCGCTCACGGGCCTCGGCGCTGCGCCTGCCGTGGAGCCCGTCGCGAGTACCGACGGCGAGACCATCGAGCCGGTCTCCGTCGGTCCGATCTTCGGCGATCCGGATGCGACGGCCGAACTGACCTATGCCATCGATCCGGAGATGCTGCCGCCCGGTCTCACCTTCGATCCCGAAACCGGCACGATCTCCGGTACGGCCGCCCTGATCGCTTCGCAAGGCTCGACGCCCGGTGAGCCGGCAGGCACCTACATCGTGCCGATCACGGCGACCGACGAGAATGGTGCGATGGTCACGCAATACGTGACCTTCAGCTTCGCCAATCTCGCGCCGGTCGCGATCGACGACACCGCCGGCGTTTCCGAGGATGCGTCCATTGTTTCCGGCAACGTCATCACCGATAGCGTGACCGGGGACTCGGACGCTGCTCCCGACAACGATCCGCTGACGGTCTCCACCGCGGTTCAGGGCACGACACCGGTCACGATCGGTCAGCCGTTCACGGTGGCAGGCGGCGGCGTGCTGACGCTCAACGACGACGGCTCCTACACCTTCGAGCCGGGCACGGCCTACAACGGGCTGGGTGCGGGCGAAACGGCGACCGAGACGATCACCTACACCATCGACGACGGCAACGGTGGCACGGACACGGCCACGCTAGTCATCACCATCAACGGTGCCAATGATGGCCCGGTGGCGACTCCGGGTAAGGCTGCGACCGGCTATCTGGCCGCTGTCACGCTCGACTTCCTGTCGACGGCGAGCGATCCCGATGGCGATCCGCTCACCGTCGTCAGCGCCAAGGTGCCGGCTAACCAGGGTGCGATGGTTCGTGAAGGCAACGCCTGGGTCTTCAAGCCGGCGCCGGGATTTGCGGGCAATGCCACCATCACCTACACGGTGCGGGATCCGGCAGGGCTGACGTCCACATCGACCTACCAGGTCAATGTCGAGCGGCCCGAACTCAAGGCCGCCGGCGGCCAGCATGAATCGACCTCGAAAGGCACGCTGAGCAGCACAGTCTCGAAGGGCGATGTGTATCCGGTCGATGCCGTCTTCAAGGTCGTAAGCGGCACGAAGAACGGTGTTCTCACCATGAAGCCGGATGGCACGTTCAAATATGTGCCGCGAAAGGGCTTCTCGGGGGTCGATCGCTTCACTTACTCGATCACCGACAAGTTCGGCCGGGTCGTGACCGCGACCGAGACGATCAAGGTCCCGGCGCAGTCCTTCCTCGACAAGTGTCTGACCACGTTCAGCAATCTCAAGAAACGCAAGGCTTGAAGCTGAACTGGAGTTCCTGCGTCGGTATCGGTGTTTGCAGGCGGTCTGGAACGGGGGATTCCCCCCATTACGGACGGTTGCGCTCGAGACGTCGCCCAACAGGAGCATGGAATGCAATGGACCGCAGCCACGAGCGCCTGGATCGTCGGGCTGCGGACCCTCGCTCTCACAGGCTCGACATTCGCGCTTGCGGCTTGTGCCGCCCTCGCGCCAGCGCTGGATCCGCAGGAGGTGGCGAGCTTCACCGTGGAGCTCGAAAGTGAACTCGCCATGACCGACGCCACTCTTGCCGAAGATATGACTGTGGATATGGCCGTGAAGCTCGCCGTGCAGCGCAATCGATCGATACGCGCCAAGGAGCTCGAGGCGGTTCTGGCGCAAGCCAAGGTCATGGTCGAAAGCGGGGCCATGCTGCCGAGCGCGATGGCGGAGGCAAGCTATAGCCACCGGAACCGGCCGCAGATGTCGCGATCGAGCGGGTCATCGACCTATTCGACCTCGTCGGACGATGACAGCCGGACGAAGGACATCACGCTCGGCTGGAATATTCTCGACTTCGGGCTCTCTTATGTTCGCTCGCGGCAGGCCCTCGACCTAGCGCGAAAACAGGAGGAGGACAGCCGGCGCGCGGCGCACGAGATCGCCGAGGAAACCACGAAGGCATTCTGGCGTGCGGTTGCCTACCGCACGCTCGCCCCTGGCATGTCCGCACTCGAGGCCGAGGTCCGCGAGTCGCTGCGGCTCACGGAGGTCGCGGCCAAGGACAAAGCGATCGACCCTCTCGACCCCATCGGCCTCCAGCGCGATCTGCTCGATGTGCAGCGCGAGGTCGTCGATCAGCTGGTCTTCCTGGCCGGCGCGGAGGAAGAGCTCAAGAATCTCTTGGGTGCGCCGCCTGGCCGCGATCTGTCGCTCGACGGCACGGTCATGCTCGACACGCGTTCGGCGATGGCGCCGTATGCAACCGAAGATGTCACGGCAGCGCTCCGGCAGCGGCCCGAGATCCGTCAACACATGTATGATCTCAGAATCGGCGAGGCGGAGGTCTACGCGAAGATTCTGGAGGCGCTACCGGGCATCAACTTGACGCGGTCCTATTCCTCTGACGCCAATCCCTATCTCTTCGACGGCAATTGGGTCAGCTGGGGGGCGAGCATCGCCGGCGATCTCGTGCGGCTCGCGCGGCTCAAGGACGAGCTCGATGTCGCCGACAGTCAGGAACGCTTCGACCGGCAGTTGGCGCTGGCGGCGGCGGCGACGATCGTCATGCAAGTGCATGTGTCGCGGGCGAAGGTCGCCGTCAACGAGCATGCCTATCGGCTGGCCGCGCAATCCGCCGACGTGCAGCATCGGCTCCTCAGCCATACGCAAGGCGCGGTCAAAGCCGGCAAGCTCGGGAAACAGAGGCTGGTCCGCGAGAAGCTCGAGACGGTCCTGGCGGATGTCAGGGTCATTCTCGCTCTTGCCGATTATCAATCGGCGCTGGCCGGATATGCGAGGACGCGAGGCGATGATGTCGTTCGAGAAAATCCGCCGCTCGATGCCCCATTGGAGCTCCAGCAGCCGGTCGCGCAATGGCGAGCGGGCCTCGATGGAGCCCGGCTATGAGCAGCCGAGCAGTCGTCATTGCCGCCGGGTTCTTGGCGCTCTTGTCGTGTGCCTGTCAGGCCCTGGCCGGCGAGGCCCGGCCCATCGCGGACTGGGCAAGTCCGGGCGCGCTGGAACCTGAACTTGAAGCTGGCCTCCCGCCCGCCGGTCTTGCCGGCAGCGAGAGTATCGCCAATGGCAGCTCCGTCAGGGTCGTCTTGCGTGCACTCGAGAGTGCTTCGATCAGTTCCGAGCTCTCTGCGAGGATCATTTATTTGCCACGCCGCGAAGGCGATCGGATCGTCAAAGGCGAGCCGATCGTCAAGTTCGATTGTGCAAGGACCCAGGCAGAGCTTGCAGCCGCGGATGCGACTTACCAAGGCCTTCGAACCGCCTATGAAGCCGAGGTGAAACTCGAGACCTACGCGGCAGCCGGAAGCCTCGCCGTTGCACGAGCCCACTACGAAATGCTGAAGGCCGAGGCCGAGCGCGGCGTGCTGGAGGTCAAGCGGACGGGCTGCACGATCGTCGCGCCCTTCGATGGCATCGTCACCGAGAAAGCCGCGCAGATCCACGAAATGGCCGAGCCCAATCAACCGATTCTCAAGATCGTCAATGCCTCGAGCCTCGAGCTGGTGATGATGGTTCCCTCGTCGTGGCTGCCGAAGATGGTCGCCGGAACGCCGTTCGCGCTGCATGTGGACGAGCTCGACCGGAGTTTTCCGGCGAGAGTCGATTCAGTCGACCGGGATGATCGATCCCGTCAGCCAGAGCGGCCGTCTCATCGGCGAGCTGGCCGAGCCGGCACGGGACGCGTTGCCCGGCATGAGCGGCACGGCTGTCTTCGAGATGGACGCATTGGGACAATGACCAAATCAAATCGCATTCCGATCACCGCGCGCACCAGGTTGTCGCCGGTTGCCAATCAGTCTCCGGGGCCGGCCAAAACCGCGAAAGCGCCTCGGGCGACCGCGGCTTTGCGGCCCGTTGCGGAGCCGCCGGCGCTGACGGCCGTTCCCCTCGTCGAGTCCCGGCCGGCGCCCCCCCGCCGGATCTGATCGCCCGCTACATCGAGCTCGAGATCGAGGCACGCCAATGCGCCGACCTCGACAAGCTTCGCCTGGCGATCGTCAACGCGACGGCCAAAGTCGCCGAGTACGATCAAGCCTTCCTTGTCGAAGCGGCAATGGGAGGCGGCTGGGCCATCACGCGCGCCTCGAGCGTTGCAACACTCGACAAGAACGCACCGACCCCGGGGGCGATTGCCCGATGGCTCGCGCGTCCTGAAGCCGCCGACCGCCTCGAACGTGGCGAGGTTGTTCTCGCGGAGATCGACAAGGAGCTCGCCCGAAGCCAGATTCCAGCTCCCACTCTGGCCTATCCGAAAGCGCTCTGGCTCCCGCTCCGGCGGCGTGACGGAACGATCATCGCTGGCCTGCTCGGCTTGCGGAGAACCGATTGGAATCCCCAGACGCTCGTTCTCCTGACGCCGTTGATGGGCGCTTATGCCCATGCCTGGGAAGCGTTGCTGCCGAACACAAACACGGCAATGACGCGGGCCCGCCGTTTCATCTCGAAGCGACGCATTGCGACAGCGCTCCTCGTGGCGGCTGCCATTGCCGCCGTCGTGCCGGTGCCCCTGTCGGCGCTGGCACCGGCGGAGGTTGTGGCGCAGACGCCGAGCCTCGTCACCGCGCCCATCGAGGGCGTCATCGGCGATATTCTTCTGCCGCCGGGCAGTGCCGTCGAGCGCGGGCAGCCGATCGTCCGGTTCGTCGACATGACGCTCAGGAGCGATGTCGAGGTCGCCAAGCGTCACCTCGCCGTTGCCGAAGCCAATCACTTCCGCGTCGTGCAATCTTCGACCGCAACCCAGAAGAACATGGAGGATCTGGCGACGACGAAGGCCGAGTTTGACGTCGCGCGGGCCGAGCTCGACTATGCCGAGCAGCTCCTGTCCCGCTCGGTGATCGCCGCGCCAGCCTCTGGGCTTCTCATCTATTCGGCGAAGGCCGATCTCATCGGCAAACCGGTCGCCGTCGGCGAGCGGCTGATGGAGATTGGCGATCCGCAAAGCACCGAGATCAAGATCGAACTTCCGGTCTCGGATGCCATCGCCTTGAAGTCAGGCGGTGACGTTGCCTTGTTTCTGGATGGCAATCCGCTGCAAGCCGTGCCGGGCGTGATCACCCGCATCAGCTATCGCCCGGCCATGTCGGCGCATCGGCAACTCGTCTATCGCGTCCACGCGCGCTTTGCTGGAGATGTGACCCGAAGCATCGGCCTCAGGGGCGTGGCCCGCGTAAGCGGCGACACGGTACCCTTGGGCTTCTTCTTGTTCCGCCGCCCGATCGCGGCCGTCCGGCAATGGGCGGGGCTGTGACGGGGGCTGCCGCGGCGCCCGGGCCAGCGAGCCCGTCATTTCCTCAATTGCGCGGAGATCTCGCCGTCGACGTCATCGAGGAAAGCGGCAAGCCCTTCGCCACGATCGTCGTGACCGATCCGGTGCGGGGATCCTATTTCAAACTCGGCTGGCCCGAATGCGCCGTCTTTCTCGCCTGGCAGCAGTCGAAGAGCATGCCGGAGCTGATGGCCAGTTTGCAGCGCTCGTTCGGCCTCGTGCCGTTGCCGGCCGAAATCGAGGCTGTCATCGAGTTCGGGCTGACCAACCAGTTGACGAAGGTGGACAAGGAAGGCGGATGGCGCAGCTACGCGCTCATTCGCGACAAGCGCAAGCATGGCATTCTCGGAACGATCATGCATGGCTACTTGTTCTTCCGATATCCCCTGGTTCGGCCGGAGCCATGGCTGAAGCGGTTGTTGCCCTGGCTTGCATTCGTGTACCGGCGGCCGTTCTGGCTCTGCGTTGGACTTTCCCTCGCGATTGGTCTCTACCTTGCCGCGCACGATTGGTCCTCGGTCGTCGAGGCGGCCGGCCGGGCCTTCGAGCTGGAATCGATGGCACTGTACGGTGCGGCGCTCATCGGTCTCAAACTCTGTCACGAGCTCGGACATGCGCTGACCACCGTGCGCTACGGCTGCCGTGTCCCGAGCATGGGCATTGCGGTCATGCTCGGCGCGCCCATTTTCTACACCGACGTCTCCGATAGCTGGCGTCTCGCCCGCCGCGCAGAGCGTCTGAGGATCGTGTACGCCGGCGTTGCCGCCGAAGCCATCATTGCAAGTCTCGCCTTGCTGGCCTGGTCGTTTCTGGATGCGGGCTTGCTCCGGGACGCCTGCTTTGCACTCGCCACCACGGCGCTCGTCACCTCGGTGATGGTCAATCTCAATCCCTGCATGCGGTTCGACGGCTACTTCGCCCTTTCCGACATTCTCGATGTCGCCAATCTGCAGCCTCGGGCATTTGCGCTCGGCAGATGGAAGCTGCGCGAGCGTCTGTTCGGGTTCGCGAAAGTGCCGCCGGAGCATTTGCCCCGGCACATGGAAAGCATCCTCATCCGCTATGCCGTTCTCACGGCGATCTATCGCTTCTTCCTGTTCATGGGCATCGCGGTCATCGTCTACGCGGTCGCCGGGAAGACCATCGGCATTTTCCTCGCCGGTTTCGAGATCGGCTACTTCATCGTCAAGCCGATCCTGCAAGAGCTGAAAGGGTGGTGGGACTTGAGAGCTGAAATCATCGTCGAGCGCCGCTCGCGCGTCACGGCTGCATGGGCGGCTCTCGCGCTCCTTGTTCTGGTCCTCCCCTGGCAGCGCTCGGTGGAAGCCCCCGGTCTGCGGACGGCGGCCAAGGAGGAGGCGATCTATCTGCCTTTCCCCTCGCGCCTGACCGGCATCGAGGTTTCGGAGGGAGATCGCGTACGTGGCGGTGATCTCCTCTTCACAGCGGCCGATGAGGGCCTCGAAAGCAAGTTGAGGCGCGCCGTGCTGCAATTGCGGCTGCAAAGGTTCCGTGCGGCGCGGATGGGGGCGAGCAGCGTGGAAAGCGAGATGCGCGCCGCCATCGAGAGCGAGGTCGCGCGGGCCGCGACCGATGTCGCCGCCATTAGGAGGCAGTTGGCACGGCTCGAGGTCCGCGCCCCCTTCGACGGCCGCATCGTTGATGTCGATAATGCGATCTCGGCCGGTATTTGGCTCAACGAGCGCTCGCCGCTGGCTTATGTGGTCTCGGAAAGCCAGTCCGTGGTTCGTGGCATGGTGAGCGACCACGACTTGGCCCGGATCGCGCCAGGGGCGAGCGCCGTCTTCATCCCGGACGACGCGGCACAGGCCGCCGGATCCCTCCAGCTGGACTTCATCGCCCCCGCCAGCACCGGCGGTTTCGTCGAGCCTGCCCTCGCAAGCCTGTATGGCGGCCAAATCACGGCCAACGAGATCGACGGCGAGCTCGTGACCCAGGACGGCATGTTCGAGGTGACCTTCGCGGCCTTCGCCGAGCCGACACCTCATGTCGTCCGCGGTCTCGTACGCATCGAGGCCGAGCCGACGAGCCCGATCGCCTCGATCTGGCGTCAGATCGCGCGCGTGCTCGTTCGCGAGCAGTCGTTCTGAGCGCGGGCTTCGTCGTGCCCCGACCGGTGGGCCTTGGATTTCACAAGGCTATTCGCTTGCCGCAACGGGCTGTATACTTTCTGGTGCGTTGACCAAGAAGATCGCCTGCGAGGGATCATGCGACCCGAGCGCAATCACGAGTGGGAGCGGATCAAGCGGCTGGCGTTGGGCCTGGGCCTTCCCGGCGTCGAGGTGACCACGACCTGGGGCGAGCCGGCAATGAAGGCCTTCGGCAATCTATGGGTCTGGTGGAGCCCGGGCGAGGATGCCCCTGTCTTCAAGGTTCCAATCGAGGAGCGGGAGATCCTGATCGAGGCGGAGCCCGAAACGTTTTATTTCACGCCGCACTATCGGAATCATCCCCTCGTGCTGGTGCGGGCTGAGAAGCTCGACCTCGCCTGGGCGAAGAACAACCTCATGCGGGTCTGGCGCGCACAGGCACCCAAGCGGGTACTGAACGAATTCGACGAGAAGGCCTTTGGTAAGCCAGCGGTGACTCCAAAGGCCAAGTCGAACCCGCGCTGAGGCGCCGACCGTTGCCGGTGGCTTCGGATGAGCTACGCTTCAAGCGCAGATGTCAGCAAAGAGAGCGCGAGGTCCGGCATGTGCCGCAACATCAGAACGCTTCATAACTTCGAGCCGCCAGCGACCGAGGAGGAGATCCACGCATCCGCCCTCCAATTCGTCCGCAAGATCAGCGGCACGACCCATCCGTCCAAGGCCAACGAGGCGGCATTCGCGCGCGCGGTGGAGGAAGTCGCGGCATCCGCCCGCAGATTGCTTGCGACCCTGGTGACGTCCGCGCCGCCGCGAGACCGCGACCTCGAGGCCGCCAAGGCGCGCGCGCGATCGGCAGAGCGGTTCGGGCGTTGATCAGCCTGTCGTCTGGCTGTGATTGGTCGGAGTGGCAGGATTCGAACCTGCGACCCCCTGCTCCCGAAGCAGGTGCGCTACCAGGCTGCGCTACACTCCGCCATTTGGTAAATGGCGCCGGGCCGGGTCCCATGTCCGGCCAAGGGCCGGGCGCCGGGGCGTCTTATACCGGTGGGCGGGGTGCTCTGCAACCGGCGCGGCAGGTATTCGCCATTCACCAATTCAGGGCGAATGGGACGCAAGTCCGATTGACCGCTCCAGCAAATCTGACAAGCTTAAGGTTGGAATGCGGAAAAACCGAGGTTGGCCGGTCATGGTCAGGTGCTGGCTCCTTGCCATGTTGGGTCTCTTTGTCAGTCTCGGTCCGGCCTCGGCCGAGCGGCGGCTCGCGCTCGTTGTCGGCAACGACGCCTATGAAAACCTCGGCGACCTGAAGCGGGCCCGCGCCGATGCCGACGCCGTGGGCGCCGCTTTGAAGGCGCTCGGCTTCGAGGTCGTCGTCGAAAAGGATGCGACGCGGCGCGCCATGAACCGCCGCCTCTCCGATCTGGAGGCCCGCATTGCGCCGGGCGATACGGTGTTCTTCTTCTTCGCCGGGCATGGCGTCGCCATCGCTGGCGAGAACGTGCTGCTGCCGGTCGACCTGCCGAAGCCCGGCGCCGGCGAGGAGAGCCTCGTGCGCGAGGAGGGTGTCGTCGTCGATGGTATCGTCGATCGCATTCAGCGCCGTGGCGCCTCGACGACCTTCCTGGTGCTCGATGCCTGCCGCGACAATCCCTTCGCCGCGGAGGGGACGCGCAGCATTGGCCAGAACCGGGGCTTGACGCGGATAGAAACGCCGAAAGGTGTCTTCGTACTTTATTCGGCCGGTCTCGGCCAATCGGCGCTCGATCAGCTACCCAAGAACGACACCGACAAGAATTCGGTGTTCACGCGCAATCTTGTGCCACTGCTCGGTGAGCCAGGCTTGACCCATGTCGATCTTGCCAAGCGCGTGCAGTCGGCCGTTGATAAGCTGGCCTCGAGTGTCGGCCATGCCCAGCAGCCGGCCTACTACGACCAGATCGTCGGCGAGTATGTGTTGAACACCACGCCGAAACCGGCTGATGCCAACGCCTTGCTCGCCGAGGCGGCCTCCCTATGGCCCGCGATCGAAGCGAGCACGGACAAAGCTGCCATAGAGGCTTTCATTACCAAGTACGGCGCGACGGCCTTTGGTGAGCTGGCGCGGAAGCGGCTAGCGTCCCTCGATGCGCCCGCACCGGCCGTCGAGGTCGCAGCCGTTGCACCATCCGTCCAACCCGCACCCGCAGCGGTGGCGGCCGCGGACCCGAAGCTCGTCGCGCGCGAGTTGCAGCAGGCCTTGAAGGACAAGGGTTGCTATCGCGGGACCGTCGATGGCGATTGGGGCAAGCGGTCGGCCGGGGCGGTCGAGGAATTCAATGCCGTGGCGAGCCTCTCGCTCGACGCTGCGACGCCTGCCGCCGCGACCATCGGCTCGGTCAAGGGCGCGACCATCGCCTGTCCCGAGCCCGTCGAGACCGCCGAGCCGGCAGCCGAACCGAAGCCGGCAACGTCGCGCTCCAAGAAGAGCACCGCCCCCCGGACTAGATCGAAGCCGAAGGCTGCCGCCACCAAGACGACGACGCCGAGAAAGACGACATCACAGAAGTCGCCGGCAAAGCGCACGGCAACCAAAAAGAAGGCAGGCGGCAACTGCTTCACATTCAACGGGCAAGTCGTCTGCGACTGACGCGCGTCAATACACCGTGATGTTGTAGGTGTAACTCGTCTTGCCCGTGGCTCCGTAGTCGACCCACAAAGTCACGCTGTCTGAGCCGCGATAGCCTTTCTTTGGTGAATAACTGAGGCGCAGCGCCTTGATGCGCTTGCCGGCGCAGCTCGCATTGCCGAAATCCGCGTTTGATGGGATCGGCGCGGTGATGACCGAGGGGCGCACGGAGCCGTGGCTCGCCTTCTTGCTGAAGCCCGACGAAATGGTGCCGAGGTTCTTGCAGTCGTTGCTCCATCGCATGTAGAGATCAAGCGTCGTGGTCTTGTTGGCGGGCACGCGCTTGGCGAGAGTCTCTGCAGAAGCCGAGGTTGCGGCGAGCGTGGCGGCAATGGAGATGAGCGCGGCAGCGAGGCGCATGGATAAGGCTCCAGTGATAGACTGACCTGGACGCTATTGGGTCCGATAGACGGCCACCGCGTCAAGTGGATTGTGGCGGGGCGTTAACGAGGCGGGCCGTCGGTGGCAGCGCCGCAAATCGAGGGACGGGTGATATGGGCTATGTGCTCTACGGCAACAAGGGATCGGGCTCGTTCCCGGTCGAGGCAGCGCTCGTCAAGGCCGGCGCGCCGCATGACGTGATCGAGCTCGATCTCTCGAAGGGCGATCAGGACAAGCCCGATTTCGTGGCGCTCAATCCGATGAAGCAGGTGCCCGCGCTCAAGCTCCCCGACGGCACGCTGATGACGGAATCGGCGGCGATGGTGGTGCATCTGGCGGCGGCGCATCCGAAGGCGGGGCTCGGACCGCAGCCCGGCACCTCCGCACACGCCCGGTTCCTGCGCTGGCTCTTCGTCATGGCGGCAAACCTCTACGAGGGGGACCTGCGCTACTTCTATCCGGATCGCTACACGACTGATCCCGCAGGCGTTGAGGGCGTCAAGGCGGCGGGTGCCAAGCACATGGCCAAGACCCTCGGCGTCATCGATCATGGTCTGAGAGACGGGCCATTCCTCGCCGGTCGCGATCTCTCGGTCGCAGATCTTTATCTTGCGACGCTCATGACCTGGTCGCCCGAGCCGGTAACGGCGCCGCGGCTGTTGGCGGTCCAAAAGGCCGTCATCGCCGATCCGGCCTACGGCCCGGTGTGGAAGCGGCATGGGTTCGCGGGGTAGGGGGCGTCTACTCAGCGAGCGTCAGCACATACATCACCACCGGCAGCGTCACGGCCGCGAGCAGCGTCTGCGCGGTGATCATGCCGGCCATCAGGGGTGCGTTGCCGCCGAGTTTGCGCGCCAGCACATAGGCGGATGCCGCCGTCGGCACGGCGCCGCAGAGGACGGCGACGGTGCGGACATGGCCGGTGACGCCGGCGAGTGTCAGGGCGGCGAAGAAGATCACGGGCATCAGCACGAGGCGATAGAGCGAGCAGAAGAGGATGGCGCCGGTCTCGCCCGTCGTGGTGATGGGGCGAAGGCCCGCGCCGGTCGCGATCAGCGTCACGCCGAGCGCCGCATCGCCGAGGAGCTTCAAAGTTCCGGCCGCCGGCTCCGGTAGCCCCAGGCCGGTGACGTTGAGCAAGGCGCCAAGCCCGCAGGCGATGATGAACGGATTTCTCGCGATCTGCCGGCCGATGCTTTCCGGCGACGCCTCGGGCCGCTCGCCCCATTTGATGAGCGCCCAGACGCTGATGACGTTGAGCAATGGCACCAGAGAGGCGAGTCCCACCGCGACGATCGGCACGGCCTCCGTCCCGAACAGGGCCGTCACCATAGCGAGCGCCATGAAGCCGTGCCAGCGCATGGAGCCTTGGAAGAGGCTCGAGAAGGCTGGATCGTCGATTGAGAGCACGCGCTTGATCATGGGCCGGAGCAGCAACAGCAGTGACACCGCGACGGCGAGCGCCATCCAGAAGCCCGCAACCAATCCGAGCACGGAAATCTGTGAGAAATCCGCCGTCGCCACGGTGCGGATGATGAGGGCTGGGAACAGCAGGTAGTAGGTCACATGCTCGAGCGCGGAGGCGATCGATTCATCGATGAGGTGGAACCGGAGCAGCAGGTAGCCGAGCACGATCACGAGAAAGACGGGCGCGATGGTGCCGGCGATCTGGAGCATGAGCTACGTCTCGCCGGCCGCGCCGATGAGGCTGAGCGAGCGCGAGAGATACTCGCGGCGGATGACGATCAAGAGCACCCAGGTGGTGGCAATGATGAAAGCGAGCGGATGATAGAACCAGGCCGTGCCGGCGATGGCGAAATAGTAGGCACGCAACCCCGAGTTCGAATGCTCGCCCGCGATACCAGCCAACCGCGCCGTCCGCGCGCCATGCGCCAATCTCACCTTCTCCGAGGCCTTGCCGGCCGCCGGTGTCGCCCCGACCAGGATCATGGCGTAGTGCGCCAGGCGGAAGGCCCAGGCAAATTTGAAGAAGGAATAGATGAAGACGGCCATCAGCGTCAGGATCTTCAGGTTCCAAAGCGCGGGTGAGGCCGCGAGCGCGTGCGGCAGGCTCGCGACGACGCGCTGGGCCGTCCCGCCCGAGCCGAGCAGCGCCGACAGCGCGCCCAACAGAATGACGCTCGTCGAGGCGAAGAAGGTGTTGCCGGTGGCGAGGCTGGAGACGAGAAGCACGTCCTGCACGCGATCGTCGCGCCGCGCCATGTTGGCCATCCAGGCCTCGCGCTGGCGCTGGATCGCCGAGATGAGGTTGCTCTCCGACGCCGGTCCGTAGCGGGTGAAGAGGCTGTAGCCGACGGTGGCGATCGACGAACCACAGAAAGGCGAAGGCATCGAGCAACGTCATGTCGATGCCCGCGACCGTCACGGGCGAGAGCAGGCCGGAGAATGTGGAGAACTCGGGCGTCACGGTGGGGCTTTGCTGATTTTGAGGCGTCACCAGCTATCTGACAGGTGCGGGCGACAATCTCAAGACGCCGGGGGTGCCCTGAGGTAGCGCAGCCGGTCGAGCAGGCCCTGGAGGATGTAGGCCGCCGCCATCTTGTCGATCACCTCGGCCCGGCGGCGTCGCGAGGCATCGGCCTCGATGAGCGTGCGCTCGGCGGCGGCCGTGGAGAGCCGCTCGTCCCAGAAGAGCATCGGCAACGGGGTGAGCGCGGCGAGATTGCGCACGAAGGCACGGGTCGCCTGCGCGCGCGGGCCCTCCGTGTTGTCCATGTTCTTGGGCAGCCCGATGACGAGGCCGGCCACGTCATTCTTGGCCGCCAGCGCCAGCAGCTCCGCCGCATCGGCCTTGAACTTCGTCCGCTCGATGGTGAGGAGGGGGCTCGCGATGGTGAGCGAGGGATCGGAAATGCCGAGGCCGATCGTCTTCGTGCCGAGGTCGAGGCCGAAGAGCACGGCGCGCTCAGGCAGAAGAGCGGCGAAGGCCTCGAGGGTGAGGGTGGGGTCGGCGGGCAAGAGGGCTCCTTCAAGTCGGTTGGTCGTGTCGAATTTTGAGATTCCGCTCTCGATCCGAGGCGGGCACCATAGCCTCGTGACCCATGCGGTGCTTGACACTGGCAATTCGGGCGCTCCAATTCAAACCCTCAACAGCACCTTCTCAGATCGGACGTTCAGGGGTCATGAATGAAATTGGATCATGTTGCCAATCGAGTTACACCAAGGCACTTCGAAACATTTGTTGAGATGCTGAAAGCAAAACTCGGCTTCGTCGAATTGAGACGTATCGACGGATTTATCTGGTTGCGGCAACCGGGAACGAATGTCGATCTGCAATTCGGGCACAGCGAGACCACCAATCGTGATCGAGACAAGGATTTGTCGCAAGTGGCTTTTCTTAGCGACACGCCGCAAGCCGCATTGGAAGAGCTGGCAGACTGGGCGCGAGCGCACGGTATGAATGCAACCGTCGGGTGCTACTCCGACAAAGAATTCTACCTCGACGCACCTGAGGCGTTTGTCGACTTCGTGATTGAAGCAATGACGCCCGATCTGGCCGATTACCCAAGTTAACAACATGTCTCTTTCTGGCCCTCAGCAGAAGCCCAAGCCGCGACCCAGACAACAGGTCACCCGCCTTCCTTGACAGCCGTCCTATCCTGTATGATCTCCGCCCTACAACCCGGAGGCCCCGATGTCCGTCCGTCCCGTCCAGAGCATTACCATGGCCCAGCCCACGATGGAGGGCGCGGGCGTGCATCTGCATCGCGGCTTCGGCTTCGGCAAGACGTCCGACTTCGATCCCTTCCTGCTGTTCGACGATTTCCGCAACGAGCGGCCGGAGGACTATCTCAAGGGCTTTCCCTGGCATCCCCATCGCGGCATCGAGACGATCACCTATGTGCTGGCCGGCACGGTCGCGCATGGCGACAGCCTCGGCAACCGCGGCGCGCTGGGCGCGGGCGACGTGCAGTGGATGACGGCGGGCCGTGGCATCATGCACCAGGAGATGCCGCAGGGCGACGCCAAGGGCCGCATGCACGGCTTCCAGCTCTGGGCCAACCTGCCGTCCTCGCTCAAGATGACGGCGCCGCGCTACCAGGACGTGACAGTCGAACGAGATCCCGGAGATCACGGACGACGACGGCACCATCGTGCGCGTCGTCTGCGGCGAGTTCTGGGGGAAGCGCGGCCCGTCGACGGCATCGCCGCCGATCCGCGCTATCTCGATGTCTATGTGCCGCCGTTGAAGCGCAAGACACTTGAAGGTCGAGATCGAGCGGCAGGCCTTCGCCTATGTGTTCGAGGGCGCCGGCCGCTTCCGCGATGGGTCCGAGCCGATGGGCGTTCTGACCGAGAAGCAGGTCGGCGGCGAAGAAATTGTCACCCGCGAGAAGGCGGGCAACCGCTCGCTCGTGCTCTTCGGCTCGGGCGACGAGGTGACGGTGGAAGCGGGCGAGCAGGGCATCCGCTTCCTGCTCGTCTCGGGAAAACCCATCAAGGAGCCCGTTGCCTGGTACGGCCCCATCGTCATGAACACGCAGGCGGAGCTGAAGCAGGCAGTGGCTGAATTGCAGAACGGCACGTTCATCCGGGAGTGAGGAGAGGCCGGAGCGCGTAGCCCCGGCACTTGAGTTCAGGCCACGAAGACGAAATCAATGTTCGACAGTGGCGAGGCGAATCCCGCCAGTTGGGCGACCAGCACGGGTGCCAGGATGGCACCGGTGCCATCCTCGTCGAAGTAGAGGTTCGTTGCGAGCATATCGTAGATGAACTGCGGGCCGCCGACGGTTGCGGCCACGGTGCCGGTGAGGTTCACGATATTGGCGGTGCCGGCGGTAGCCGAATTCGGCACTGCTCACGCGGAGTGTGTCGCCTTCCACGAAACTGAAATCCGCAATGATGTCGGCACCCTTGTTGTTGTGGAGAACGAAGGTGTCGGCGCCGGAGCCGCCAAACAGAATTTCGGTGCTGGGGAAGCTCAAGGGGCCCCCCGGGAGCACGGTGCTCCCCGACAGCACGTCGTCGCCGTCGCCGCCCTGGGCCACCCCACCGCCATCGACCGTGATCGTGTCCGCATGGAAAGAGCCGGCGACGTTCTCGATCGAATTCAGGCGGTCGCCCGCGGCTCCCCCACCGGTTGCGCCAGTCTCGAGGTTCACAGTGACGCCGGTGCCAGAGAAAATGTACGCGACCGCGTCAATGCCATCGCCACCGTAGACGTAGTCGGCGACTGCACTGCCGAATAGATCGCTCGCTTCAATAAGGTCATTGCCATCGCCACCGTAAAGGCGGTCCACACCGGCGTAGCCGAAGAGCAAATCGTTGCCGGCCCCGCCCGTTAGGATGTTTGCCGAGGAGGAGCCTCTGATTTCGTCGGCAAACCGCGAGCCAACCACATTCTCGATACCGAAGAGCCGGTCGCCCGCCGCGCCGCCGGTCGACGCCGAGCCATCGAGCGCAACGTCGACACCCGAGGTGGCGCTCGCATAGCTTGCCGTATCGATACCGGCCCCGCCGTCGATCCGGTCAGCGCCGGTGCCGTGGAAGAGCGTGTCGTTTCCACCTTCGCCATAGAGCTTGTCGACGCCCGTACCGCCGGTCAGCTTGTCGTTGCCGAGGCCGCCATTGATCGTGTCGTCGCCAGCGCCGCCATCGATGGTTCGTTGCCGGCATTGCCGAAGATCGTGTCGTTGTTGCCGAGACCTTCGATGGTGTCGGCGGCAGCCGTGCCGTTGAGGCGGTCACGGGCGGATGGTGCCCACGAATGCGTGCCATGTGCGTTGCCTCTTCTCTGTTGTCTGGTGAATTCGGACGCGAGAGCCCATACCCGGCGATGTCCGGCAGTCGGTGCCCGATCCGACCAATCGATCGCGTTCAATTGGGCTGCCTGATGCGGTATAAGAAGATCAGTGACGAATAGTATTCGTCACGAGAGTAAATCGTCCGCTTAACGCAGCGAGCCAAAATTTGATCCGCCGCCTTCTCCGCCACCATCATCACGGTGTTGTTGATGTTGACGGTGACCATGGTCGGGAACACCGAGGCATCGCAGACGCGCAAGCCCTCGACGCCCTTCACCTTGAGGTCGGGCGCGACAACGGTCTCCTTGCGCGGCGGATCGCCCATCACGGCCGTGCCGGAGGGGTGATAGACCGTCTCGCAGGTCTGGCGCATGTAGGCTTCGAGATCGGCGTCGGTGCGGATGTCTGGTCCCGGCGCGACCTCCCGCATGACCATCGAGCCGAAGGCTTTCGTCGCCGCGAACCGGCGCGTGAACTTCAGGGCTTCGCGTAGAATGCGCCGGTCGTAGCCTTCCGGATCGCTGAAATAATTCAAGTCGATGACCGGTGCGTCGTTGATGTCGGCGGAGCGCAGCCTCACCGAGCCCGTCGAGCGGGCGCGCGCCACATTGGGCGAAGCGCGCACGCCGTTCTCGAGATCGGCGTAGATCGGCGGCGCGTCGTACTTCTCGCGGATGCGCAGCGCGAAATGGAACAGCACGTCGGGCGCGGGCGCGTCGCTTGTCGATCGAGATCAGCATGGTGGTCTGCAGATGCGTGATCTGCCAGGAGCCCACCGGCCGGTCGATCTGCCAGATGATCGGGCGCGGCGACATGATCGAGCAGATGCGCGCCGACACCGGGCAGATCGCGGATGACCGCGATGCCGTGGCGCTTCAGCTCCGCAGCCGGGCCGAGTCCCGACAGCATCATCAGTTGCGGCGTCTGGATGGACCCGGCCGTGAGGATGACCTCGCGGTTGGCGCGGATCGTGCCGCGATCCGTCTCGACGCCAACGGCCCGGCCGTTCTCGATGAGAATCCTCGTCGCCCGCGTGTTGGTCAACACCTCGAGGTGCTTGGGCAGCGACGACAGTGGATGCAGATAGGCAACCGATGACGAGTGGCGCAAATCGCCCGCCGAATTGAGCGGAAAGTACCCGATACCGTCGGCGACGCCGGCGCGAAAATCGCGCTCGGGATAGCCGAGCTCCTTGCCCGCCTCGACAAACGCCCGGTTGATCGGATTGATGTCCTCGAAGCGGAAGACATTGACGCGCTCGTCGACCCGGCGGAAGTAGGGCCTGACGCCATCCGGTCCCCAACCCTTGGCGCCCGCCGCCTCCCATTGCCGGAAATCGTGGTCGGGCGGGAGGAGATAAGCGCAATCGTTGTGGTTGCCGCAGCCGCCGAGCATGCGCGCGCGCAGGTATTTGAGCGGCGCCGCCGCGCCCGGAATGGTTGATGCCTTGAAATTCCAATCGACGTCATTCTGGTCATCGAGCTTGGAGAGGTAAAGCGCCGCCGGATCGTTCTCGTCCGAGGGGCCGGCCTCGATGAGAATGATCCGGCCTTGCGTCCGCTCGGCCAGCCGCCGGGCGATGATACAGCCCGCCGAGCCGCCGCCGACGATGACGAAATCGGCTGTCTGGACGGATTGGGTGTTGCTCATGCCCCGACGCTAGCAAGGCGATCCCGAGCAGCCAAGACCCCTTGGTGAATGCCTCCCGTACCGCCAATGCGCGCCGGCTATGACTTCCCGTCATTGCCAGCGTCGCTGGCATCCCTCACCATTGCGCCGACCAAGGAGCTGCAATGACCGCCGCCTCGAAAGACCCGCTGCTGCAACCCTTCAAGCTGAAGCACCTGACGTTGCGCAATCGCATCATGAGCACGAGCCACGCCTGCGGCCTCGAGGAGGGCGGGCTGACGCTCGAGCGCTATCAGGCCTATCACGTCGAGAAGGCCAAAGGCGGCATCGCGCTCACCATGTTCGGCGGCTCGTCCAACGTTTCTCCCGACAGCCCCTCGGTGTTCCAGCAACTCTATGTCGGCGATGACGCCTGCATTCCGCATTTCCAGCAGTTCTCGTCGCGCGTGCACGCCGAGGGTGCGCGGATCATGTGCCAGATCACGCATCTGGGCCGCCGCGGCAGTGCCTATGCCGGCCATTTCCTGCCGACGTTAAGTCCCTCGCCCACGCGCGAGACTCAGCATCGCTCCTTCGCCAAGGAGATGGACGAGCACGATATCGCCCGCGTCATCCGCCAGTACGCGGATGCGGCGTGGCGCTGCAAGGAAGGCGGGCTCGACGGCGTCGAGACGCTCGGCGGCGGGCACATGATGGGCCAGTTCCTCTCGCCCGCCATGAACCAGCGCACCGATCGCTGGGGCGGGTCGCTGGAAAACCGCTGCCGGTTTCCGCTCGCCGTCTACGAGGCCATTCGCAAGCGCGTCGGCGATGATTTCCTCGTCGGCTTCCGCTTCGTGGTTGATGAAGGCATGGGCGAGGAGGAGGGGCTTGGCTTCGAGGAGAGCCTGGAAATCGCGCGGGTTCTGGAGCGATCCGGCCTCCTCGATTTCTGGAATGCGATCTACGGGCGCATGGATCGCGCCGTGAACCTCTCGCTCGACAACATGCCGGGCATCGAGAGCCCGATGGCGCCCTGGCTCAAGAAGGCCGCCGCCTTCAAGCGCGAGATGAAGCTGCCTGTTTTCCACGCTGCCCGCATCGCCGATCTCGCGACCGCCCGCTACGCCATCGGGGAGGGGCTGATCGACATGGCCGGCATGACACGCGCGCACATCGCCGATCCCCATCTCGTCGAGAAGCTCAAGCGCGGCCAAGCTGAGCGCGTGCGGCCCTGTGTCGGCTCGCAGCATTGCCGGGGACCGTCGCGGCCCTCCTGCCTGCACAATCCGGCGACGGGGCGTGAGTCTGTGGGGCGTGCCGCAGAAAATCGTGCGCTCGGCGACGCCGGGCCGGAAGGTGGTCGTCGTCGGGGGCGGTCCGGCGGGGCTCGAAGCGGCACGCGTTCTGGCCGAGCGCGGGCACAAGGTCGTGCTGCTCGAGGCCGCCAATGCGCTGGGCGGTCAGGTGCGGTTGGCGGCCGAGGCAAGCTGGCGGCGCGATCTCATCGGCATCGTCGACTGGCGGGCGCACGAGCTCGAGCATCTAGGCGTCGATGTGCGCCTCAACACCTATGCCGAGCCGGAGGATGTGCAGGCGCTGCAACCCGATATCGTCATCGTCGCGACAGGCGGCGTTCCGGGCTTCGGCGAGATCGCGGGCGCCGAGCATGCGACGAGCCCCTGGGATCTCATCGACGGCAGCGCCGCGCCCGCCGATCGGCGTGCTGATCTATGACGGCACGGGGCGGAACACGGCGCTGGTGGCGGCGGAGAAGGTGATGGCCGCCGGCAAGTCGGCGCGGCTCGTGACGCTCGACGATCACCTCGGCATGGATCTCGACACGCCGGAGCAGACCTTCTGGAAGCGGCGGACCTACCAGTTGGGCCTGCCGCTCGTGTTCGACTTGCGCATGATCGCAATCGAGAAGCGCGGCAATGCGCTGGTCGCCCGCTTCATCAACGAGCTGACCGATGCAATCGTCGAGGAAGAGGCCGACCAGATCGTGGTCGAGCACGGCACGCTGCCGGTTGCCGGGATCTGGACGGAGCTCAAGGTCGCAATCGGCGAATGATGGCGTGACCGACATCGACGCGATGCTGGCTTCGAGGCCGCAGCCGCGCTCCAACCCCAATGGCGCCTTCGAACTCCACCGCATCGGCGACGCCGTCACCAGCCGGAATATCCACGCGGCGATCTATGATGCGTTGCGGTTGTGTTGCGTGATGTGAGCGCGTTGTGCCGTAGGGCGCGGCCTTCGCTCCCACCACAACCTCCCGTGGATGCTGACTTTCGTCAGCAGGACGGTGTATTGGGGTTTGTGCCGAACGCTGGATCATCGGTCGCGGCCCGTTTCCACCCCGCCCACCGTCCTGGTCGCGAACGCGACCATCCACGGGAACGTATGTTCTGGAAGGTGTTCCCACACGGCAGAATGACCTGTGTAGGCTCAACCGCCCTTCACCCTGATAATCTCCGCCTTCGCCACCTCGACGAGCCGCTTCGGCTCCGTCGGGAAGACGCTGTTGGGCGAGCCGGCGGCGGCCCAGATCAGATCGTACTGGAGGAGGTCCTCGTCGATATAGGTCTTGAGCGGCATATCGTGGCCGACCGGCGGGATGCCGCCGATAGCGAAACCCGTCAAATCCCGCACATACTGCCCGTCCGGCCGGTCGAGCGGCTCGCCGATCACCTGCGCCACGCCTTTCTGGTCGACCCGGTTGCGGCCCGAGACCAGCAGCATGTACGGCTTCTTCGACCGCTTTCCCTGGAAAACCAGCGACTTGACGATCTGCCCGACATCGCAGCCGCAGGCCGCCGCGGCATCCTCGGCCGTTCGCGTACTCTCCGAGAACTCCTTCAGCACGACGTCCAAGCCAAGCTCTTTCGCCGCCTTCGCGAAGCGGCCCGGACCGTCCTTGCGCTCATCCATGCCGCCCGAATTCCCTGTTCGCTGCGCCCCAAGGTTGCGCCCTATCCGGCCGGGCGCTATCTCTCCCGCCAACCGCTAGAATCCCCGGACCCCGAAAGCAAGAACCATGCAGGTCGACGAGAAGACCGTCCGCCATATCGCCCGCCTGGCGCGACTCAAGCTCCCCGATGCCGAGGTGCCGAAGATGCAGGGCGAGCTCAACGCCATCCTCAAATGGGTCGAGCAGCTCAATGCCGTGCCGACGGATGGCGTCGAGCCGATGACGCGCGTGCTGCCAATGCAGATGAAGAAGCGGAAAGACGGCGTCACGGACGGCGAGATCGCCGACGACGTCATCCGCAATGCGCCCCAGTCCGACGACCACTATTTCGTCGTTCCCAAGGTGGTCGAGTAGGCCATGACCAATCCGACCGATCTGACCATCTGGGAAGCCCGCGCCGCGCTCGCCAAGAAGTCGCTCTCCTCGCGCGAGCTGACCGACGCCTACCTCGCCGCTATCGCCGCCGCCAATCCGGTGCTCAACGCCTATGTGGTGGTGACGGAGGAACAGGCGCGTGCCATGGCGCAGGTCTCCGACAATCACCTCGCCAAGGGCAGCACGCGGCCGCTCGAGGGCATTCCGCTCGGCATCAAGGATCTCTTCGCCACCAAGGGCGTCCATACCCAGGCGTGCAGCCACGTGCTCGATGGCTTCAAGCCGCCGTATGAGAGTACCGTCTCGCAGAACCTCTGGGATGCCGGCGCCGTCATGTTGGGCAAGCTCAACATGGACGAGTTCGCCATGGGTTCCTCCAACGAGACGAGCTACTACGGCCCCGTCGTCAATCCCTGGCGCTCGAAGACATCGAACGCCGATCTCGTGCCGGGCGGCTCGTCCGGCGGCTCGGCGGCGGCCGTGTCGGCGCGGCTTTGCGCCGGTGCCACCGCAACCGATACCGGCGGCTCGATCCGCCAGCCTGCGGCCCTGACCGGCACCGTCGGCATCAAGCCGACCTACGGCCGCTGCTCGCGCTGGGGCATCGTTGCCTTCGCGTCCTCGCTCGATCAGGCCGGCCCGATCGCCCGCGACGTGCGCGACGCCGCGATCATGCTGCGCGCCATGGCGAGCCATGATCCCAAGGACACGACGAGTGTCGATCAGCCGGTGCCTGACTACGAGAAGGTGCTGGGTAAGAGCATCAAGGGCCTCAAGATCGGCGTTCCGAAGGAGTACCGGGTCGAGGGCATGCCGGCCGAGATCGAGGGGCTCTGGCAGCAGGGCATCAAGTGGCTCGAGGCCGCTGGCGCGACAATCAAAGAGGTGTCGCTGCCGCACACGAAGCATGCGCTGCCGGCCTACTACATCGTGGCGCCGGCCGAAGCTTCCTCCAACCTCGCGCGCTATGACGGCGTCCGCTACGGCTTGCGCGTGCCGGGCAAGGACATCATCGACATGTACGAGAACTCCCGCGCCGCCGGTTTCGGCGCGGAGGTCAAGCGGCGCATCATGATCGGCACCTATGTGCTCTCGGCCGGCTACTACGACGCCTACTACCTCAAGGCCCAGAAGATCCGCACCCTCATCAAACGCGACTTCGACGAGGCCTATCGCGAGGTCGATGCGTTGTTGACGCCCGCGACACCGAATGCCGCCTTCCCGCTCAAATCCATGAGCGCCGATCCGATCCAGATGTACTTGAACGACATCTTCACGGTGACGGTGAACATGGCGGGATTGCCCGGCATCGCCGTGCCGGCCGGCCTCTCGGGCGACGGCATTCCGCTGGCGTTGCAGCTGATCGGCCGCGCCTTTGACGAGGAAACGCTGTTCCAGCTCGCCCATGTCATCGAGCAGTCGGCCGGGCGATTGACATTGCCTGAGCCCTGGTGGACCTCCGAAGCCGCCAAAAAGCCGGGAAGCCGTGGCAAGGCCTGAGCGGCGCGTGATGGCGGAGGGGAGCATGGTGCGGATAGTCTGCCTGCTTCTCGCATTGTGCTTCGACCCTCGCCGGTTGTGCTGGCGTCAATTCGCCAGCGCCCGTGCTGCCGAACTTCCCCGGCGACAACGAAAGCGTCGCGGGCGAGGTCACGAACTCGGCAGGACTCGGCGTTGCCGTGCTCGATGCCGGCATCGAGGGCTGCAATGTTCCGAGAGCCGCGTCGTGCTGGCGCGCGCAGATGCCGCTGGCTTCATTGCCGCCCGCGAGGTCGTGCTGCCGACGACCTATGCCGGCCGCGCCTCGCTGGAGGCGGTGGAGCTTCAGCCCGGCACCTATCACATCGTCCACTACACCTGCCGCAATGGCGCGAACGTCACCTATGCGGGCGAGCCGGCGGACGGCGCCAGCATTCCCTGGACCGGCAAGTCCTGGCCCGCGAGTCTCGCCTCATTCACCGTCGGCCCCGGCGAGGTGGTCGATGCCGGGCGCCTGTCTTTGAAGCGCCAGGGCGGCGGCCTGCTGCAGATGGGCAAGAAGAAGAAGGGCAAGAAGGGCGTTGCCGTCGCCTCGATCGGCGCGCTGTCGCCCGAGGCCTCCGCCCGCCTTGCGACAGAGCGGCCGGAGCTCGCCGGGCGGATGAAACCGCAGGCGATGGTGCTCGGCCCGAGCGCGGCCGAGGTGAAGGTCAGCCGCTGTCATCTCGTGGCGGATGCGAACGAGGCAACGGGCAAGAAGAAGCAGAAGAAGAAAATCGGCAATCGGTGGCAACATGGTCTCGACCAGTTTCGCCGGCCCTGAAAAGCCGATGACCGCCTGCGTCGCCGAGGGCGGCAAGAGCGATGAGTTCAAGGCGATTGTCGACGGCGAAGTCGCGGCCGCCGGGACAGACAAAGGCGCGAGCGGACAGTAGGGGAAACGATGGCTGCAAAGAAACCGGCGGAGTGCGCGACGCTCGCCGACGTCCGGGTCGAGATCGACCGCTGCGACGACTTGCTTGATCGACATGATCGCCGAGCGCTTCGGCTACGTCGAGCGCGCCTGGCAGATCAAGCTGCTCGAGAAGCAGGAGGCGAACGTGCCCTGGCGCAACCAGCAGGTCATCGACAAGGTCCGCACCCGCGCGCAAGCCCAAGGCCTGCCGCCGGACCTCGCCGAAGCCCTCTGGCGGCAGATGATCGGCTGGTTCATCCAGTACGAGGAGGAGAAGCTGAGGAAGGAGATGGAGGGGGGGAAGTAGGGGGTGGTGTCCACGGTGGCTGGGCTGAGACATCGGCGAAGCCCAGCGCGGCGTATTCGGTACTCGTTATGCTGGGCTTCTAACGGCAGAGCCGCCCTCGGTGCCAGCCTGCAATCACAAGCCCACCGACTTACCCACCTCATACAGCGTCGAATGCAGCTTCTGGAATCCGTCGCCGAAGCGCACGACGACGAGATCCTGGTCCGGCATCAGATAAGTGACCTGGCCGCGGCTGCCCATGAAATAGCTGAAGCGGCCCTGCAGTGGTTCGCCGGGGCGATCAAGAATGTCGTGGCGGATGTGCAGGCCGTAGCGGCCATCGGCGACTTCTGTTTCCGCGAAATCGAGACTCATGAAGCTGCGCCACAATGCGTCCGGCAGAAACGGCTCTCCCGGTGTGCCGTTGTGCATGAGGAAGTATGCAGCTTTAGCCCAATCGATCGGGCGTGCGTAGAGGCAGCAATAGGGGCTGACGGGAAGCGCCTCACCGTAGCGGCGCCATTCGGCGGGCTGCGGCACCCGCCGGCGCCCAGATCTCGGCGGCGAGCGCCTGCTCGAGCGGCATGCGATAGGCACGGCTAAGTACCTCTCCCAAGAGGGCTGTGTTGACGTTCTGATAGTTGAAGGTGTGGCGCTGCTCCGGCAGGCTTTTCAGCTCGGCGGCGATAGCCGCGATGCCGCCGGTGTGCAGCCGCGCCATCGGCCCGAAGAGGTTCATCTTCGTCGCCTCGACATCCTTGTCGCCGGAGACGGCGGTGAGCCCATGCGCCTCGACCTCGATGCCGGAACGCATTTCGAGCAATTCGCGGAGCGTCACATCGCCGAGCGAGGGCGTTCCGATGCCGGGGAGTAGCTCGCGCAGTGGCTGATCGAGCGAGCGCAAGCGCCCGTCAGCGATGGCCTTGAGGGTCAATGCGCCGATGAGGCTCTTCACCATCGAGTAGGAGTTGAGTTTCGTTTCGCTGGTGATGCCGTCGGCAAAGTGGGCGAGCACGGTGCGGCCCTGATATACGGCGACGAGCGCGCGGCCGTTGCTGTCGCGGAATAGGGCCCTGAGGGTGTCGTTCGGTTGCTGACCCGTGACGGCCGGCGGCAGGATCGTCTCGGCCGTCCCGCCCGCCACCGTCGCGAATGAGCCATAGGCTGGCCAGACCGGCGCCGGATAGCCTTCGATCAGGAGGCGCGGCAGGTAGGGCGCGGCGATGGCGATGCCGGCGGCGCCGAGTACCACGAGCAAGCCGAGGAGGCCGAGGAGGCGGCGCGAGAGGAGGCGGGTGAGGCGGGCCATGGGCTCAAGATAGGCGTGAAACGTGGCGGCACAAGCGCGGATACAACCTCGAGCGTTTTCCGAGCATACGGATTCGGAAAAACGGCTCCAAGTTGTTGGCTTGGAGCATTTTCTTTCGACCAACCGGTGTCCACTTGGAAGGACAAGTGCTCTGGTTACGATTTCTTCCGCGCGAGGAATTGCCGGAACCGCTCCTTCGTCTCCTCCTCGGCGAAGCAGGCAAGCTCGGCCTCGATCTCGCGGCGGGTGGCGGCGGCGAGATCGCCTTCCGTGCTCTCGGCATAGAGGCGTTTGGTCAGCGCGACGCCGGTTGCGGGCGCGGTGGCGATGTTTTGGGCGTATGCGAGCGCCTCCTCGATCAGCCGCTCGGGCGGCACGATGCGCGTGACAAGCCCGATGCGCTCGGCTTCAGCCGCATCGATGACGCGGCCGGAAAGCGTGAGGTCCACGGCGCGGCCCCAGCCGATGAGGCGCGGCAGCGACCAGGTCATGCCGCTCGTCGGTGAGAGGCCGATGGCGGTATCCGGCAACCCGAACTTTGCTCCCTCGGCGGCGATCCGGACATCCGCCATCACCGCCAGCTCGAAGCCGCCTGCCATCGCGTAGCCGTGCACGGCGGCAATGACGGGCTTGGTGGCGGCATGGATTGCAAGCGCGAGTGTCATGAAGCGCGCAACAAGCGCGCGGAAGCTCTCGGGCTCCATGCTTTCGAGAATGCCAAGATCGGCGCCGGCCGAAAAGGCGCGCCCCTCGCCCGAAATGACGACGGCGCGGATGTCGCCATTGCTCTCCGCCTCGGCGATGCCGCCGATGAGGCCGTCGAGCATTCCGGCGGTGATGGCATTGAGTTTCCGCGGGCGGTTGAGCTTCAGGTGCAGGGTGTGCGGGCTAGGGCGGGTGCGGAGGAAGGTGTCGGTCATGGCGGGCTCCGGGGCGGGCGTGCCTCGCTAGTCTACGAGCTTCAGAAAGCGCGACCAGCGAATGTTGTCCGGCGACACGTCGGCTTGGCCATTGGCGAAGGACATGTAGACGATGGCCGCGCGGCCGATGATGTTCTCGGCGGGGACCATGCCCAAGTCGTTGGAGCCGGCGAACCGGGAGTCCGACGAGTTGTCTCGATTGTCGCCGAGCATGAAGTAGTGCCCTGTTGGCACTGTGAACACTGTCGTGTCGTCGCCCGAGCCGTCGGGAACACGGTCGAGCACGAGCACCTTGCGGCCCTCCGGCAGCACCTCTTGAAACTGCTGAACATTGCGGGTCGAGCCGAAGTTGTCCAGTTCCACGAAATCTGGCATCCGCTCATAACTGAGCTCCTTGCCATTGATCACGACACGCCCGTTGCGGATTTGAATACTATCGCCGGGCATGCCGATAATGCGCTTTACGAAGTCCTCGCCGGCGCGTTTCGGATGATGAAAGACAACGATGTCGCCACGCTGCGTTGGCGACCACCAGTAGGCCCAGGTCGACGCCATCCAGTGGTCACCGACCAACAATGCAGGCTCCATCGATCCCGACGGTTGGCTGTAGGGTTTGTAACAGCAGACGCGCCAGACGATCGGATTTAAGACGGTCGCGCAGATGGCAATCGTCAGTCCGAGGGCAATTCCCTTGAGCGCGGACTTTGGTGTTTTCGTCTGCCCCACCCCCGCTCCTTGCCTCATCCGAGAGCCGCCGTTGTCTTCTCGAGCCAGCGGCGGTCCTTATCCTCGAGCAGCGGCCCGATCTCCGCGTGCACGCGCGCATGATAAGCGTTGAGCCAGGCGCGCGCAGCCTGTGACAGGTGATGGGTTGCCACCAGCCGCGTATCGATCGGCGCGAGGGTCAGCGTCTCGAAAGAGTGCATCGGCCGCTCGCCGCCTTCCGGGATCGTCGCTTCCGTAACAACCAGCAGGTTCTCGATGCGGATGCCGTAGTGGCCTTCCTTGTAATAGCCGGGCTCGTTGGAGAGGATCATGCCGGGCTCGAGCACGGCGGTGGCCAGTCGCGAGATCCGCTGCGGGCCCTCGTGCACGGAGAGATAGCTGCCGACGCCGTGGCCGGTGCCGTGGTCGAAGTCGAGGCCTGCCTGCCAAAGCGCGCGCCGCGCATAAGGATCGAGATCGCAGCCGCGCGAGCCTTTCGGGAAGCGCGACGTCGATACGGCGATCATGCCCTCGAGCACCAGCGTGTTGCGGCGCTTCGCTTCCTCGCTCACGTCTCCAACCGCGATCGTCCGTGTGATGTCGGTGGTACCGTCCTGATACTGGGCGCCCGAGTCGATGAGGAAGATCGAGTTGGGCGCAATCTGGATGTTGGACGCACGGCTCACGCGATAATGCGGCATGGCCGCGTGCGGGCCAGCTCCGGCAATGGCGTCGAAGGAGGTGTCGAGCAGCTTGCCTGTCTCGCGGCGGAAGCGCTCCAAGGCTTCCACCGCGGCGATCTCGTCGAGCTTGCCAGAAGGCGCTTCGCGGTCGAACCAGGCGAGGAAGCGCACCACCGCCACGGCATCGCGTTTGTGGGCGGCTCGGGCGCCTTCTATCTCGGCCGGCGTTTTTCGCGCCTTCGGCAGCAGGCAGGGATCGGTGCCCTTGACGATCTCGGCGCCGGCCGCTTCGAGCGTCGACTTGAACCAGATGGCCGAGCCCTCGAAGTCGAGACGGACTTTCGACTTGGATGCGCCGAGCGCGGCGAGAGCCGGGGCCAACGCTTCCGGCGGCGCGACGACGGCTTCGTTCCTCAGCGCGCCACCCGCATTGCCGCCGATCTTGGCCGGATCGATATAGAGCATCGGCTTGCCAGTCTTCGGCACAATGGCAAAGGAGAGCGGGAAGGGGGTGTGCGGGAGGTCGCCGCCCCGGATGTTCAACAGCCAGGCGATGCTGTCGGGCGCGGTGATGACCGCCGCATCCTGCCCGGCCTTGGTAAGGTCGGCCTGGATGGTGGCGAGTTTTTTCGAAGGCGTCTCGCCTGCCAACTCCACCGGATGAAGCACAACAGGTGCTTGCGGTGGCGCGGGCCGATCCTGCCAGACGGCATCGACCGGATTGCCGTCCGTCGCGACGAGCACGATGCCCTTGGGCGTCAACGCCTTCGTGAAGCGCTCGATCTCGTCGACCGTCATGAGTTTTGGGTCAAATCCGATGCGCGCGCCGAGACCGGCATGGCTGGCGATCCATTCGGTGACTTTGGCTTCCGGCACCTTCAGCCGTTCGAAGACGGCCTCATCCGTCTCCTCGCGGGCCTGCACGGTGTAGCGGCCGTCGACGAAGATCGCGGCCTTCTCCATGAGGACGACGACCGTGCCGGCCGAGCCCGAGAAACCGGAGATCCATTTGAGACGCGCCGCGCAGTCCGGCACATACTCGCCCTGATGCTCATCCGCCCGCGGCACGATGAAACCGGAAAGACCCAGCCGCTCCAGCTCAGCGCGGAGAAGCCGGACCCTTGGCGCCCCGACCGTTGGGTCGGGCGCGTTGTCGAAGGTCTGGAACATGGGGGTATTTTGGGGGGTGGCGAGCGACCGCGCAACCGCATGCTGCGCACACCGGGATTGCCAAAAAAAATCCCGGCGACCTTTCGGGCGCCGGGATTGTCGGATCGAGCGATGCCACTAGAGCAGAAATCAGCCCTTCGGACGGCGGAACTTCTCGTGGCAGGCGCCGCACTGCTCGCCGAGTGCCGGGACGGCGGCCTTGAAGGCGGCCTCGTCGGCGGCGTTGCGGACGGCTTGATAGGCGTCCCAGAACTTGCCACCGGCGGCTTTGAAGCCCTCCATGTCGGTCCAGATCTCTTCCTTGGCGAAGGTCTCGACCGTCTCACCCTTCTTGGTGTCGTCGCCCCACGACTTGTCCCAGTCGGCGCAGGCCACATCGGCGGCGTCGTAGGCAACCTTGAGAGCGGCCGCGTCATAGGGCTTCTCGCCCTTCATGATCGGGCCGATGACACCCATCTCGCCACCATGGGCCTTCATGCAGCCCTGGCGGGCTTTGATGGCGTCGTCGGCGGCCGCGAAGGCCAGCGTCGCGCCAACGCTCAGCACGGCGGCGCCGACCGTGAATGCAGTCAGAATTTTACGACTAATCATGCAGCTTTTCCTCCTCGGGGCAGGCAGTATCTTCCGCGACCACCGGCCGTAATTCATACAGTGCCCGCCGATTGCGTCAATCACTTGTCGTTGCATATATCTACAGGGCGGCGATCACGGAAAGTTGAGCGAGGCCCCGTTCACCGCTCCAACGTCACTGCCGTCGCTTCGCCACCGCCGATGCAGATGCCGGCGATGCCGCGCGGATGGTTTCGCTGGCGCATGGCGTTGAGCAAGGTCACGACGATGCGCGCGCCCGAAGCGCCGATCGGATGGCCGAGCGCGCAGGCGCCACCGTTCACGTTGAGACGGTCGTGGGAGATGTCGAGGTCGCGCATGGCGGCCATTGCGACGACGGCAAACGCCTCGTTGACCTCGAAAAGATCGACGTCCTCGGCGCTCCAACCGGCCCGGTCGAGCGCCTTGCGCATGGCGGGTGCCGGGGCGGTAGTGAACCAGGCCGGTGCCTGTGCATGCCCCCCCTGGCTGACGAGGGTGGCCAAGATCGGCAGGCCCTCTTTCTCGGCGATGTCGCGGCGGGCGATGACGAGTGCGGCCGCGCCGTCCGAGATCGAGGAGGAGGAGGCCGCCGTTACCGTGCCATCGGGCCGGAAGGCCGGGCGGAGCTTGGGGATTTGCTCAGGTTTGGACTTTCGCGGCTGCTCGTCTGAGGCAACTGTCTCGCTGCCGCCTTTGATGGGTACCGTGACGGCGACGATTTCGTCCGCGAAGGCGCCGCTCTCGCTGGCTGACTTGGCCCGGCGCAAGCTCTCGATGGCGTAGGCGTCCTGCATGGCGCGGGTCAGCTGATACTGGCTCGCAGTGTCCTCCGCATAGGTTCCCATGGAGCGGCCGGGTTCGTAGGCATCCTCGAGACCATCGAGCGCCATATGATCGTATGTCGTGATGTGGCCATACTTGTTGCCGGTGCGGAGTTTCGGCATCAGGTAGGGCGCATTGCTCATGCTTTCCATTCCGCCCGCGACGACGATGCCAGCCGAACCCGCGCGGATGGAGTCCGCCCCTTGCATGATCGCCTGCATGCCGGAGCCGCACATCTTGTTGATGGTGATCGCACCGACAGAGTCGGGAATGCCGGCCTTGCGGCTAGCCTGGCGCGCCGGGGCCTGACCTTGGCCCGCCGGCAGCACGCAGCCCATGATCACCTGGTCGATGGCCTCGGGCCTGACCTTCGATCTCTCCAGCGCGCCCTTGATGGCGATCGCGCCAAGCGTTGGTGCAGCGACCGTCGACAATTCGCCGAGCAGGCTGCCACACGGCGTGCGCGCTATGCCGACCACCACAATGTCATTCGCACTCATTATTGTCCTCTCAAATCTTCAGCGCCAGCTCGCGCGCCTCGTAGATGGCCATGCTGGCGGTGCGGGCGTGGATCGCATCACCCAGCGTGTGCAGGGCGATGCCGCTGCCTTCGAGTGCCTTGAAGATGCGGTCCTCCGGCACGTTGGTCGTCGCGGTGACGAGGGTGTCGAATTCCCGGACCTCCTCGTCGCCCGTGTAGAGATTGACGAGAGTCGCCTTGCCATTGTCCCAGGATTTGACGGCGGTGGCGATCAACACCTCGATGCCGAGCTTGGCGAAGCGCTCACGAGTCGTGTCGCCGGTCGCCGAAAAGTCGAGTTGGGCGGCGGCTTTCTCGGAGGCTGTGGCGATCGTCACCTGATGGCGGAGCTTGGCCAGATGAATCGCCGTGCCGCTCGCCGGCCACCAGCCGTTGATGTCGTCGAGGAGCAGTACGTTTGCGCCGGGCGTGGCCGTTCCCTCGAGCACGTCGTGGACCGTCGTGACGCTCGGTTGATCGGCGCCCGGCAGGCCTTCCAGATGCGGCATCGACCGCTGCCAGCCCGTCCGGTTTGGCGTGGAGCCGGTCGCGAGCACGACGACATCGGCGCCCGAGGCCTTGATGTCTTCCGCCGTCATCTCGCGCTTGAGCTCGACGCGGACCTGCATCTTCTCGAGCTGCTTGCGATACCATTCGAGCAGGCCGCCGATCTCGCCGCGCTCGGGCTGGCCGGCCGCGAGCCTGAACTGCCCGCCGAGCTCCGGCCCCTTCTCGACGAGACGCACGCGGTGGCCACGCTCGGCGGCAGCACGCGCAACCTCCAACCCTGCCGGACCGCCGCCTACGACGAGCACGTCCTTGGGCTTTTCGGCAGGCTTGAGTTTGTCGCCATCCCACTTCGAACTCGCGCGCCACCGACGGATTGACGAGGCAGGAGATCCAGTAGTCGCGCATGCGCCGGCCGATGCAAAGCTGGTTGCAGGAAATGCAGGGCCGGATATCCTCGGCGCGCCCTTCCTTGGCCTTGTTGGCGAGATGCGGATCGGCGATTTGTCCACGGACGATCGATACGAGATCGCATTTGCCTTCTCTGATCACGTCTTCCGCGTTGGCCGGCGACTTGACGCGGGCCTCCATCGTGATCTTCGCATGCTTGGCGACGGCCTTGATGGCGGCCGTATCGTCGCGGCCGAGCAGGTTGGCGTAGTGGAAGCTCGGCACGATCTTGGAGAACTGGTTGAGATAGCTGCCGGTGCCGACCGAGTAGTAGTCGACGAGACCTCTGGCGTCGAGCCAGGTGACGATCTCTTGCTTGTCCTCGATGGTGAGGCCGCCCGGATAGGGCTCGGGTCCCGAGATCGTCATGCCGACGATGAAGCCGTCGCCGGCCATTTTGCGGATGCCCTCGGCGATGCGGACCGCGAACCGGAGTCTGTTTTCGAGAGAGCCCCCCATTTGTCGGTGCGCCGATTGGTCAGCGGCGACCAGAACTGGTCGATCAGGCAATTGTAGCCGGCGAAGAGGTCGATGCCGTCGAAGCCCGAAGTCCCGATCGCGCCGGGCCTGCTCGATGAAGCTCTCGATCAGCTCCTCGATCTCGGCCTCGCTCATGGCGTGGCTGCCCCAGGGATCGTGCATCGAGGGCATGCCCGAGGGCGACCAGTAGGGCGCCCAGGAGTTGTCCTGATCGCCATGACCACCGACGTGATAGATCTGGTGGATCATGGTGGTGCCGTGGCTATGGCACTCGTCCGTGATCTTGCGGAAATGCGGAATGATCTCGTCGGTCCCGTGCAGAAAATTGCCGCGGATCAACACGCCCGTCTTGTGCGGCGGCGCCGGCTCGACGACGATCATGGCGGCCCCGCCTCGCGCTCGCTCGCGGTAGTAGCCGAAGTGCCGCTCGCCGGGTAAGCCCTCGTGGCTCATGTTCGCCGTATGGGCGCCGAAGACGATGCGGTTCTTCAACGTGCGATGGCGGAGCTTGAGCGGCTGGAAGACGTGGGGGTAGGAGGAGTTCATGTGGGCACCTGGTCGCGATTTCGGTGGAGCTTAGCTCACAGGGGCGGCAGCGGACAGGTGAGCGTTAGGAAGAATGGCTGCATTGCCTGTTAAGCAGCGGTTCAGGCAGACTGTCGAATGGTCGGGGCGCGGGAACAAAACCAACAAGAGGTCGCCGCCATGCTCCGCTTTGGTCCTTCCGTTGCCGCCCTTGCGATGCTCACGATCAGCCTGCCTGTCAGCGCGCCAGCCCACGCCACCACCGGCCCCGGTTGCTACCGGGTCGTCAACGTACCCTCTTGGGACGTGCTCAATGTGAGGAAGTGGCCATCGCACCGCTCGGCCATCGTCATGGCCTTGTCGAGCGAGACCTCCATAATTGTCTCGGGCCGGGCCGCCTGCCGCAAAGGCTGGTGTCCCGTGAATGTCACGAATGAGTTCGGGACGAAGCAGGGATGGATCAAAGCCAAGTATCTCGCGCCGGGCGATTGCCCGTGACAGGCGCGGGCGATCAGGACGCATGCCGATGTTGCCGGGATACGTCAGCGCACCGACGAGTTTTTTGGGGAGATGGGCGCCGGCTTGATTGTACGAGCTCTGTGATAGGGTGTTCTGCGCGGCATGGGCCGGATTGGCGTCGCCCGGCGGCGCTATATGAGGGTCAGCACCGGCGGTTTTCCGTTTCCGGGCGTAGGCCAAATCTGAGGGGCAGGCGAACTCATGGACCGATCGGATGGCGACTACCAGCTCGATGGCCTGTCCGCGTTCCTCAATCACATCTATGCCGTCTCGGTCGACCCGGACCGGCTGTTCAACCTCGTCGAACGCTGGGAGCGCGAGATCACGCCGAAGGCGGGTGATCTGGCTGGCGCCTTTTCGCGCGAGCTGGCGGCGGATCTCACAGGCGACGACACGGTCGTTGAGGCTCTGGACCGGGTCATCTCCGCGCATGCCGCGCGCATCGGCGAGCTGCTCTCCGGGTTCCGTACGGCGGCATTCATTTTCAACAAGCGTGGCCTGATCGTTTCGTCGAACGACGCTGCCGCGGCTGTCTTCAATGTTATGCCCGGACATTGGCTCGCGGACCTCGCCATCGATCCCGAAGGCAGCGAAGCCATCGAGGCACAGCTTGCCGAGCTGATGTCGGCCCGGGCGTGCCAGAATGCCATTGTCCGCTTCAAGCAGGCGGGTGCCAATCACACGGTGCTCGCCCATCTTCGCGCCGTCGATGTCGAGACGGGCGGCCGCCATGTGATCATGGTGACAAGCGAGCACAAATGGACCGATGAGGTCGGTGATCTGCTCGCGAAAACCTATTCCATCACGGGTCGGGAAAGCGAGGTCCTGCGCGGCCTGACGCGAGGCGAGACGGTCGCCGCAATTGCCGCAACGACCGGTCGCTCGGAAGCCACCGTGCGGAGCCAGGTCCAGTCGCTCTTGCAGAAGACGGAGCTTGGCTCGCAAGCGGATCTCGTGCGCCTCGTCACTACCCTCCTCCACTCCGTCGGCGGCCACGAGTTCGGCAACGATCCGCAGCGCGTTCCGCGCGAGCTTCCGCTCTACGAGCTCATCGAGCATCCGCTTCCAGATGGCCGCAGGATTCACTACCGCATTGCCGGCGATCCTAACGGCCGGGCGTTCCTGCTCTTGCCGAGCGGTCAATGCTTCATTCGCTGGACTGATGCGGCCGAGGAGGAAATGGCCCGCCGGAAAATGCGAATGATCGTGCCGGTCAGGGCGGGTTATGGCGCCTCCACGGTCTGCCCGCAAAGTGCCAACATCTACGACGTGGCAGTGGACGACATCCACCACCTGCTGAGGTCACTCGGCATCGATCGCTGTCCGGTGGTCGCGATCTGCGATGACATCAAGATCGCGTTGCATTTCATCAAGCGCCATCCGGGCGTGCTGACGGGTGTGATCGGCGCGGCGGCAACGATGCCGCTCGAGACCAAGGCGCAGTTCGCGCGGCTCGGCAAGTTCGTGCGCTTCATCCAGATGAACGCGACCTACGCGCCGCGGACGCTCCCGTACGCCTCACTCTTGCTTTTCCACATGGCAAGACGGCTAGGTGCGCGACGGTTTCTCGAAACGATGATGAGCGCCTGCCCGGCGGACGTTCGCGCACTGCAGACACCCGCGATCTCCAGGCCGCTCGAGGCAGGGACCGAGATTGCGATGACACAACACGCCATGGCGCATCAGTCGTGGTCTCGCGAGATCATCGAGTTCGCCAAGCCCTGGCCGAAGCTGCTGCTCGATTGCGAGCTGCCGATCACGTTGCTCGCCGGAGTGGGCGATCCTTTCTCGCCGATCGAGACCGTGCGCGAGTACAAGGGCAAGAAGCCCGAGCTGCGTTTGATAGAAATCGCAGATGCCGGCCAGACCCTCGTCTACACGCATCACCAGCAGGTTCTCGATGCCGTCGAAGCGGCCATGGCGGCCTGAGTGAGCTTGCGCTTTGTTTGCCGGGCGGGTTCACTCTGGGCTCTCGATCCCTCCAAACATTGCAGAGACCGATGATCGATAAGACCTGGCTCCGCCACTGGAGCCGCCGCGCCGCCGATTGGGGGACTGACTATCTCGCCAATCTGCGCGATCGCCCGGTTCGCGCGCAGACTGCGCCGGGCGGCATTGCCCGGCAGATCGCGCTGTCACCGCCTGAGGCGGCCGAGGACATGGCGGCGATCTTCGCCGACTTCGAGCGGATAGTCGTGCCCGGCATCACGCACTGGCAACATCCGCGTTTCTTCGCCTACTTTCCCGCCAATTCGAGCCCGCCCTCGCTCGTCGCCGAGTATCTGACGGCGGCCATGGGCGCCCAGGGCATGCTCTGGCAGACCTCGCCGGCGGCGACCGAACTCGAGACCACCGTCACGCAATGGCTCCGGCAGATGATCGGCCTGCCCGAAGGCTTTCACGGCGTCATCCAGGATACCGCCTCGACGGCGACTTTTGCCGCGATCCTCACTGGCCGCGAGAAGGCGCTGGGCTTTACCGGCAACACGAAGGGGCTTTCAGGGCAGCCACCCGTCCGTGTCTATGCCTCCGATCAGGTACATTCCTCGATCGACAAGGCCTGTTGGATGGCGGGCATCGGACAGGACAACCTCGTCAAGGTGGCGACGCAAGGGCCGCATCTCTCAATGGACGCAGGCGCACTCGAAGGGGCGATCGTTGCTGATCGCGCGTCTGGCATGCTACCCGCTACGATCGTCTCGGCACTCGGGGGCACGGGCGTCGGCGCCAGCGATGACATCCGTGCCGTAGCCGAGATCGCGCGCAGGCACGGCCTCCATCTGCATGTCGATGCGGCCTGGGCCGGCAGCGCCATGATCTGTCCGGAGCTGCGCCATTGGATGGCCGGCGCCGAGCTGGCCGACAGCTTCGTCTTCAATCCGCACAAGTGGCTGATGACGAATTTCGACTGCTCGGTGCTGTTCCTGCGCGATCCCGAAGCGCTGGTCAGGACGCTCGGCATCCGTCCGTCCTATCTCGCCACCCACGGCAAGGACGGCATTCTCAACTACTCCGAATGGTCGCCCCAGCTCGGCCGCCGGTTCCGGGCGCTGAAGCTCTGGTTCGTTATCCGAGCCTACGGTGTCGAGGGCTTGCGCAAGATTATCCGCGGGCACATCACCTTGGCCGAGGATTTCGCCCGCCGGATCGCGGCGGAGCCCGGCTTCGAGATCGTCACGCCGCCGATGCTGTCGCTGTTCACATTCCGGCTCGTCCGGCCGGGGCCGGATGCCGCCGGGCTCGATGCGCTCAACCAGCGGCTCCTCGACGCCGTAAACGACGACGGCCGCACCTACCTGACGCCGACCCGGCATCAGGGCAAGCTCGTCATCCGCGTGCAGATTGGCCAGACGGAAACGGCGCCAGAGGATATCGACATCGCGTTTGCAGCCATACGGGATCTCGCCGGGCGCCTGTGATTGGCGCCTTGCGCGCCCGGTTCGGCTTGGTTATCACCGGGAGCAAGCGCGGGTGTAGCTCAATGGTAGAGCAACAGCCTTCCAAGCTGATGACGAGGGTTCGATTCCCTTCACCCGCTCCATCCGCCTTCGCCTTCCGCCCCGTCCCGCCGAAGCCTCCGCCACAGGCGGAAGGCGGAGGCGGATGGAGCGGAAGGCGAAGGCGGATGTCCCGCCATAGCTAACTCCCGCCAAAGCCTTGGCGAAGGCGGACTGGATGTCGTGATCTTCGTCTACATCCTGCAGAGCGAGATCGACGACTCCAGGTACTACGTTGGCTTGACTGACGCTATCGAGCGTCGCCTCGTTGAGCACAACAGTGGCAAGTCTATTCACACCAACAAGTACCGACCATGGCGAATAGTCGTGTCGATCGGCTTCTCTGATCCGGCGAAGGCAACGGCGTTCGAGCGATGCTTGAAATCAGGCTCCGGCCGTGCATTCGCGAAGAAGCACTTTTGAGATCTGCCTTCCGGTAAACTGCCAGCGCAAACAATCTACAACAACTTTCATTGAGCCGCATCGGTGGGCGGCTTTCCGGCGTTTTTTGGGGGGAATGCCCTAGCCAACACCGAGCAGGGAAAGGTGGGTGTATGCGGCTTTCCGGCGTTCAGGTGGGAAAAGATTTTGCGGGTCGTTGACCCACACGGCGATGTCGTTCGACTTCGCAAAGTCGGTGGCCTCTTGAAATGCCACCTGCACCGGCGTCCCAAATCTGATTATGCATGGCCAAATCGCCTTGCTGCCCTGGATGATTGCGGGATAAGTTGCGTGCGCCAACGTCGTCTCGCCGTCCTTTGGGCTTGTATAGACGGACAACTCAAGTGCCGGTGGCGATAAGTCCGGCTCTGCCTTTTCGATGATCCTGAACATGCGCGTCTCCATTGGGTTGGGAACCCGAGACGCAGAACAGGCAGGGGCAATAGGATAATAGCGAGGTAGCAGTCGCACGTCCAGGCCACGGCTTCACCGAAGCACTCTTGGGGAGGAAGCAATGGACTGTGATGACCGAACAGGATGCACGTCATTTTCCTTGACACCGAATCAAATGCGTGACAAGGGCTGCGGTATGGGCTATTAGCTCCTCCGCAACCCTCGTTGCGGGGGAGTGTATCTTTTCGTGTCGAGGGCGCGTAGGGGTGTAGCTCAATTGGTAGAGCGTCGGTCTCCAAAACCGAAGGCTGGGGGTTCGAGACCCTCCGCCCCTGCCATTGAGCACTGACAGATCATAAGGAGCCAATCGGGAAAAGTCGGGCATCCTCAAAGGGATAGCCGGATTTTCAGCGGGATCGTCTCCCGTCGGGCCCGTAGGCGAGCAGTTGAGGCGGCATGAAGAATCCAGTCGAGTTCGCGCGCGAAGTCAGGGTCGAGGCCGACAAGATCACCTGGCCGACCGGGCGCGAGACCATGATTACCACGGTGCTCGTGCTCTTGATGGTCATCCTGGCGGCGATCTTCTTCATGATCGCGGATCAAGTCTTCAGCCGGGCGGTGGCCTTCATACTGGGCCTCGGGGCTTAGTGGGCACGGGCGGCCAAAAGCAAATGCGAGCGGAAACGTCGATGGCGAAGCGCTGGTACATCGTGCATGCCTACTCGAACTTCGAGCGCAAGGTCGCCGAGGCGATCAAGGAGCGTGCGCAGCAGAACGGGCTGACCGACCTCTTCGACGAGGTGCTGGTGCCTACGGAAGAGGTGGTCGAGATCCGCCGCGGCCGGAAGGTCGCCTCCGAGCGCAAATTCTTTCCAGGCTATGTGCTGGTGAAGATGGAGCTGACCGATCAGGCCTACCATCTCATCAAGAACACACCGAAAGTCACCGGCTTCCTCGGCGCGGAGAACAAGCCGATGCCGATCTCCGATTCCGAGGCTGAGCGCATTCTCGGCCAGGTCAAGGAAGGTGTCGAGCGGCCGAAGCCGACGATCTCCTTCGAGATCGGCGAGCAGGTGCGCGTCGCCGATGGGCCCTTCGCATCCTTCTCCGGTCTCGTCGAGGAAATCGACGAGGAGCGGGCACGGCTCAAGGTGGCGGTTTCGATTTTTGGGCGCGCGACGCCCGTCGAACTCGAGTTCGCGCAGGTCGAGAAGGTCAGCTAGGCCCATAGGGGTCTGGCTCCCGCCGGGGCCCGGGCAATCGCCCAGAGCCGGCAGCCGAAATGGAGCAAGTTGCTCTGTTCCGGCAAAGGCCGTGGGAGGAGAGCGGTTCCCGCCAAGGGCCGCCCACCTCCGCACCACGGTCCCTTTGGCGTCTTGGGCCCATTGGCCCAGAAAGGGTTGTGACATGGCAAAAAAGATCGACGGCTACATCAATCTGGTGGTGCCGGCGGGACAGGCGAACCCGTCTCCGCCGATTGGCCCCGCGCTCGGCTCGCGCGGCGTCAACATCATGGGCTTCTGCAAGGATTTCAACGCCAAGACGCAGGGCATGGAGCAGGGCATGCCCGTTCCCTGCCTGATCACGGTGTTCTCCGACAAGTCCTTCACCTTCGAGATGAAGACGCCGCCGGCGTCCTATCTGCTGCGCAAGGCCGCCCAGATCGAGAAGGGCTCGGGGACGACCGGCCGCGGCTTCGTCGGCAAGGTGACGATGGCGCAGGTCAAGGAGGTCGCGAAGGTGAAGCTCAAGGACCTCAACACCGACGACGTCAACCAGGGCGCCCGCATCATAGCCGGCACTGCCCGGTCCATGGGCATCGAGGTGGTGGAGTAAGCCATGAGCAAGCAAGGCAAGCGCTTCAAGGCAATCGCGGCGGACTTGAACCGCGAGAAGCTGTATTCGCTCGAAGAGGCGGTGAAGCTCGTCAAGTCGAAGGCGAAAGCCAAGTTCGACGAGACGGTTGAGATCGCCATGAACCTGGGCGTCGACCCCAAGCACGCCGACCAGATGGTGCGCGGCGTCTGCAACCTTCCGAACGGCACGGGCCGGACGTTGAAGGTCGCTGTCTTCGCCAAGGGCGACAAGGCCGAGGAGGCCAAGCGCGCCGGAGCCGACATCGTCGGCGCCGAGGAGCTCGTCGATATCGTGTCGAAAGGCACGATCGACTTCGATCGCTGCATCGCGACGCCGGACATGATGGGCCTCGTCGGGCGCCTCGGTAAGGTGTTGGGCCCGCGTGGCCTTATGCCGAACCCGCGCGTCGGTACCGTCACCATGAACGTGACGCAGGCGGTCAAGGACGCCAAGGGCGGCGCGGTCGAGTTCCGTGTCGAGAAAGCCGGCATCATCCAGGCCGGCGTCGGCAAGTCGAGCTTCACCGAGGCAGCCCTCGTTGCCAACATCAAGGCTTTCGCGGACGCGGTCATCAAGGCCAAGCCCGCTGGCGCCAAGGGCACTTACCTCAAGCGTATCGCCATCTCCTCGACCATGGGACCTGGCGTGAAGGTCGAGCCGCAGAGCCTCTCCGGTTCATCGGCCTGACGATAGACTTCCGGGCGCAAGCCCGGACGACGTGGTCCGACGGGTTTCGATCCGCCGGGCCAACCTGTCCGAGATTGCAGGTGCTGGCTGCCAAGCCAGCTTAAGCCAGATGGGCCTGCATGAGACGGGAGATGGAACGGAGCCGATGTCCTTTCGAGGGCTTGAGGCGAAGAACCTGAACCTCGTGCTTGCTGCGTTGTGGCTTCGGCCAGGATGCGGCGGACAGGCAAGTGGGCGCTGTCTTCGCGCCGGGCTTGCCGGCCCGCGTGGCGTGTCGACGGCAACTGAAAACCGCGGGTGGGACCGGCAAGGCCCAACCGCCAGTGGAGAGAGCAACGTGGATAGAGCCGAAAAGAAAGAGCTCGTCACCGCGCTTCACGACGTGTTCAAGGACACGGGCGTGATCGTGGTGGCCCACTATGCCGGTCTCACGGTTGCCCAAATGACCCAGTTCCGCCGCCGCATGTCGGCCGCCGGAGGCAAGGTCAAGGTGGCCAAGAACCGGCTCGCCAAGCTCGCTCTGGAAGGAACCGAGGCCGCCGGCATTGCCGACCTCTTCAAGGGGCCGACCGTCATCGCTTATTCGAGCGATCCGGTCGCCGCCGCGAAGGTCGCCATGGCGTTCGCCAAGGATCACGACAAGCTCGTGATCCTGGGTGGCGCGATGGGCCGCACCGTCCTCAATCCGCAGAGCGTGAAGGCCCTCGCCGAGCTGCCGTCGCTGGACGAGCTGAGAGGCCAGATCATCGGCCTCATCCAGGCTCCGGCGTCGAAGATCGCGCGGACAATCAAGGAGCCGGGCGCTGGCCTGGCGCGGGTCATATCGGCCCACGCCAAGGGTGCCGAGGCCGCTTGAAAGCATCACCGCCGGCTTAAGCCGGCAAGCAACGAAGATCAGGTTTAAAGAGAAATCGAAAGGTACGTTCCATGTCGAATCTTGAGAAAATCGTCGATGACCTCTCCTCCCTCACCATTCTCGAGGCTGCCGAGCTGACGAAGCTCCTCGAGGAGAAGTGGGGCGTGTCGGCCGCCGCGCCCGTCGCCATGGCCGCCGCGCCGGCCGCCGCCGCCGCTCCGGTCGAGGAGCAGACCGAGTTCGACGTCATCCTGAAGTCGGGCGGCGACAAGAAGATCAACGTCATCAAAGAGGTCCGCGCCATCACGGGTCTCGGCCTGAAGGAAGCCAAGGATCTCGTCGAGGCCGGCGGCAAGGCCGTCAAGGAAGCCGTCTCGAAGGCCGATGCCGAGGCCATGAAGAAGAAGCTCGAGGAGGCCGGCGCCACCGTCGAGATCAAGTAGCTCGATTTCGTCGCGGCGGTTTGGCTCTTGCCGGATCGCCGCGGCGGCTTCCCCGAGAGGCTTTCGAGAGCCTCTCCGGCGAGCCGTTGGCCGGGCTTTCTTGCCCGGCGTCCCTGTTCCAAGGCGAAGTTCCGGCCGGACTTCGCCTGACCCTGAGGAGCCCCCATGGCTGAGACCTTCATCGGACGGAAGCGCGTTCGCAAGAAATTCGGCAAGATCGCCGAGGTTGCGGCGATGCCGAACCTCATCGAGGTTCAGAAGCGCTCCTACGATGACTTTCTGATGGTCGAGGAACCGGCAGGCGGCCGGCCCGATGAGGGCCTGCAGGCCGTCTTCCGGTCTGTCTTCCCGATCTCCGACTTCGCGGGCCGCGCGACGCTCCAATTCGTCAAGTACGAGTTCGAGCCGCCGAAATACGACGTTGACGAGTGCCAACAGCGCGACATGACCTTCGCCGCGCCGCTGAAGGTCACGATCCAGCTCATCGTGTTCGACATCAACGAGGAGACCGGCGCCAAGTCCGTCAAGGATATCAAGGAGCAAGAGGTCTACATGGGCGACATGCCCTTCATGACGTCGAACGGCACCTTCGTCATCAACGGCACCGAGCGTGTCATCGTCTCGCAGATGCACCGCTCGCCGGGCGTTTTCTTCGACCACGACAAGGGCAAGACGCATTCGAGCGGCAAGCTTCTGTTCGCCGCCCGCATCATTCCCTATCGCGGCTCCTGGCTCGATTTCGAGTTCGACGCCAAGGACATCGTGCACGTCCGCATCGACCGCAAGCGCAAGCTGCCGGCGACGGCGCTGCTCTATGCGCTGGGCTATGACGGGGAAGGCATCCTCGCCGAGTTCTACAACACCCTTCCGGTGAAGCAGGCGAAGGCCGGCTGGCGCATGCCTTTCAACGCCGAGCGCTGGCGCGGCGCCAAGGCGGCCTCCGATCTCGTTGATGCCAAGACGGGCGAAGTCGTCATCAAGGAAGGCCAGAAGGTCACCGCGCGCGTCGCCAAGAAGCTCGTCGAGCAGGGCCTGAAGGAGCTGCTCGTACAGGATGCGGACCTGATCGGCCGCTACCTCGCCGAGGACATGGTCAACATGCAGACCGGCGAGATCTATGGCGAGGCGGGCGAGGAGCTCGACACCGCGCTGTTGAAGAAGCTCAAGGAGGCCGGTCTCAAGGAGCTGAAGCTCCTCGACATCGACCATGTGAACACCGGCGCCTTCATCCGCAACACGCTGAATGTCGACAAGAGCGAGAGCCGCGAGGATTCGCTGATCGACATCTATCGCGTCATGCGTCCGGGCGAGCCGCCGACGCTGGATGCCGCCGAGACGCTGTTCAACGGCCTGTTCTTCGACTGGAGCGCTATGACCTCTCGGCCGTCGGCCGCGTGAAGATGAACACGCGCCTCGACCTCGAGTGCGACGATACCGTGCGCGTGCTTCGCAAGGACGACATCCTCGCGGTCATCAAGACGCTGGTGCAGCTGCGCGACGGCAAGGGCGAGATCGACGATATCGACAATCTCGGCAACCGCCGCGTCCGCTCGGTTGGCGAGTTGATGGAGAACCAATACCGGATGGGCCTGCTCGCGCATGGAGCGCGCCATCAAGGAGCGCATGAGTTCGGTCGACATCGACACCGTCATGCCGCAGGACCTCATCAACGCGAAGCCGGCAGCCGCCGCCGTGCGTGAGTTCTTCGGCTCCTCCCAGCTCTCGCAATTCATGGATCAGACGAACCCGCTCTCCGAGATCACGCACAAGCGGCGTCTCTCGGCGCTGGGCCCGGGCGGTCTGACGCGCGAGCGCGCCGGCTTCGAGGTGCGCGACGTGCATCCGACGCATTACGGCCGCATCTGCCCGATCGAGACGCCGGAAGGCCCCAACATCGGCCTCATCAACTCGCTGGCGACGTTCGCGCAGGTGAACAAGTACGGCTTCATCGAGAGCCCCTACCGCAAGGTCGTCAACGGCAAGGTGACGAACGAGGTGCTCTACCTCTCGGCCATGCAGGAGGCCCGCCACTACATCGCCCAGGCCAATGCCGAGATCGGCGCTGGCGGCAAGCTCATCGGCGATCTCATCGAGTGCCGGCATGCGGGCGACGTGCACCTACTGTCGGCCGACAAGATCGACTTCATCGACGTGTCGCCCAAGCAACTCGTGTCGGTGGCGGCGGCGCTCATTCCGTTCCTCGAGAACGACGACGCCAACCGCGCGCTCATGGGTTCCAACATGCAGCGTCAGGCCGTGCCGCTGATCCAGGCCGAGGCGCCGCTCGTCGGCACCGGCATGGAGTTGGTCGTGGCGCGTGACTCGGGCGCCGCGATTGCCGCCCGCCGCACCGGCGTCATCGATCAGGTGGACGCGACCCGTATCGTCGTCCGCGCCACCGAGGAGCAGGATCCCTCCAAGCCCGGCGTCGACATCTACCGTTGAGGAAGTTCCAGCGCTCGAACCAGAACACCTGCATCAACCAGCGGCCGCTGGTGAAGGTCGGTGACAAGGTGCTCGCCGGCGATATCATCGCCGACGGTCCCTCGACCGACTTGGGCGATCTGGCGCTCGGGCGCAACGTGCTCGTCGCCTTCATGCCGTGGATGGGCTACAACTTCGAGGACTCCATCCTCATCTCCGAACGCATCGTCATGGACGACGTCTTCACGTCGATCCATATCGAGGAGTTCGAGGTGATGGCCCGCGACACCAAGCTCGGGCCCGAGGAGATCACGCGCGACATTCCGAACGTTTCGGAAGAAGCGCTTAAGAACCTCGACGAGGCCGGCATCGTCTACATCGGCGCCGAGGTCAATCCGGGCGACATCCTGGTCGGCAAGATCACGCCCAAGGGCGAAAGCCCGATGACGCCGGAGGAGAAGCTGCTCCGCGCCATCTTCGGCGAGAAGGCCTCCGACGTCCGCGACACCTCGCTGAAACTGCCGCCGGGCGTCACCGGCACGGTCGTCGAGGTGCGCGTGTTCAACCGCCATGGCGTCGAGAAGGACGAGCGTGCGACGGCCATCGAGCGCGAGGAGATCGAGCGTCTCGCCAAGGACCGCGACGACGAGATGGCGATCCTCGACCGCAACGTCTACGGGCGTCTGCGCGAGGCGCTGATGGGCGAGGAAGTCTCGAAGGGCCCGAAGGGCGCCCGCAAGGGAACCGAGCTCAACGCTGAAATCCTCGACGACATCCCGCGCAGCCAGTGGTGGGAGATCGCGCTCGCCAGCGAGAAATCGATGGCCGGCGTCGAAGCCATCAAGCGCCAGTACGAGAGCGCCAAGAAGAGCCTCGAGCGCCGCTTCGTCGACAAGGTCGACAAGCTGCAGCGGGGCGATGAGCTGCCGCCCGGCGTCATGAAGATGGTCAAGGTCTTCGTCGCCGTGAAGCGCAAGCTGCAGCCCGGCGACAAGATGGCCGGACGCCATGGCAACAAGGGCGTCGTCAGTCAGATCGTGCCGGCCGAGGATATGCCGTATCTCGAGGACGGAACCCCGGTCGACATCGTGCTCAATCCGCTCGGCGTGCCCTCCCGCATGAACGTCGGCCAGATTCTGGAGACCCATCTCGGCTGGGCCTGCAACGGCCTCGGCCGCCAGATCGGCGCAATCGTCGATCAGATCAAGCACGGCGAGAAG
>CAVUIW010000020.1:387500-389367 GCA_963741525.1 uncultured Alphaproteobacteria bacterium | reverse complement strand
CCAAGGCGAGCGTTGATCCCGAGTGCAAACCCGCCGGCGTCGGACTTAGCCCGATCGGCAATCGTCTCGATGCCGATCGCCTCGAGAGATAGCCGATCATTTTCGAGCCGATCGGGTGCGCACGGAGCATGCACCGGCGATCGTCCTCGGCGATCAACCACCAGTCTCCTCCGCCTTTGCAGCGATCTGCGTCGACACCGGAGAGCGGGCCATCATCTCCTCGATCTTCAGACGCTCTTTCTGGAAGTCGGCGAGCAGCTTGCCGGTGAGCTGGCGCTCGCGGCCGACCTGGATGGTCATGGGATCGACGTACTTGCTGTTGACCAGCACCTCGAAATGCAGATGCGGGCCCGACGACAAGCCGGTGGAACCGACATAGCCGATGATGTCGCCCTGATTGACTTTCATTCCGGCGGCAAGTCCCGAAGCATAACGGGAGAGATGCGAGTAGGCCGTCTGATAGCCGTTCGCATGCTTGATGCGGATGTAGTTTCCGTTGCCGCCCTTGCGGCCGAACTCCTCGATGATGCCGGTTCCAGCGGCCAGGATCGGCGTGCCCTTCGCCGCCGCCCAATCGGCGCCCGTGTGCATGCGGCGGATCTTGAGAAGCGGATGCAGACGCATGCCGAAACCGGATGTGTAGCGGACATCGGCACCGCGAATGGGCTTGCGATTGAGGAACTTCTTCGCGTTGTTGCCTTGCTCGTCGTAGTAGTCGACGAGCCCGTCCGGCGTCCGGAACCGGTAGAACTTGCGCGTCTCGCCCCCGACGGTGAGCGAGGTGAAAAGAAGTTCGCCGGGAGTTGTCGAAACCGGCTCCTCGGCGGGGACATCGAAGAAGGCTTCGAACGTGTCGCCCGGGCCGACCCGGCGCTGGAAGTCGACGTCGTAGGCGTAGGTCCTCAGAACCCGCATGATCATGTCCGGCGTCATGCCCTGATGGCTGGCCGCGGCGTAGAGGCTCTGATAGAGCGAGGCGCGCCGGCGCGATCCCGTTTGCGCGGCGAGCATTGTTGCGGCAATCGGCGTGTCGGACGCGAAATAGTCGCCCGCCTCGCTCCGTGCAACCGTCACGACATGGCCCTGCCCGGCCGAGAAGACGGCGACGGATGACATTATCATCTGATCGGAACCGGCTGTCGCGGGCACGCGGGTCAGCCGGACTTCTTGGCCCTCGAGCAGGATGTCGGTGTCGACCACGGTTTTGGCAGCGGTAACGATCTGCCGGATGGTGCTCGCCGGTATGCCGTTCTGCTTGAGGATGTCTCCGAGCTTGTCGCCGGCCTTGGTGCGCGATCGCCGCCACCTCCTGTCCCTCGATCTTCGGCGCCGTGTCGCTATCGAAGATGTTCTTGACGAGAATGGCGGTGTGGGCGTCGCCGGGTACGACCGGTGGCTGGCTCGACCCTTCGCCGAGCGCCGCGATATCGCCGAGCTCGGGGAGCACGGCCGGCGCGGCGGGATCGGCAGGCGCTGCGCCCGTCAGTATCGTCGAGCGGTAGCTCCTCGGCGGCCGCCAGCGCGACGATCCGTTGGATGTCCTCCTCGGCGAGGCTCTGGGCATCCTCGCTCGGAAGCACGCCGCCGACGAGGTCGAGAACCTGAGAGGCGAGCCGATCGGACGAACTCGCTTGCGGGCCGGTGCCGCCGGCCTTCACGTTGGCATAGAGCGAGACTGGATTGAACGGTGGAATTTCCTCGGCCTTGTTCGGTGGGGCCGTCGCCAGCTGGGCGACGACGCGCGCGAAGGACTTGATGGCGATCTTCTCGCGCGTGCCGAGCTGCTGGCGGACATGCTCTTGGATGATGTGTTTGGTGACGAGGCCTTCAGGCGTCAGCAGCAACTTGTCCATCTTGATGCCCGAGA
>CAVUIW010000020.1:0-380000 GCA_963741525.1 uncultured Alphaproteobacteria bacterium | reverse complement strand
ACGCGATCGGTCGATGATCTCGTCAAAGCCATGGGGATGACCGGCATCTCGAAGAGCCAGGTCTCCCGGCTGTGTGAGGAGATCGACGAGCGCGTGCACGCGTTCCTGTCACGGCCGATCGAAGGCGTCTGGCCGTATCTGTGGATCGATGCGACCTATGTGAAAGTCAGGCAGGCCGGGAGGATCATCTCGGTTGCCGTGATAATCGCTGTCGGCGTCAACATGGACGGGCGACGCGAGATGCTCGGCATGCAGATCGGCCCGTCGGAAGCCGAGCCGTTCTGGACGGACTTTCTGCGCTCGCTGACACAGCGCGGGCTTCGGGGCGTCAAGCTCGTGATCTCGGATGCGCATGAGGGCTTGAAGAAAGCGGCGGCGAAGGTACTTCAATCAACCTGGCAGCGCTGCCGCGTTCACTTCATGCGGAACGCGCTGGCGCATGCCGGCAAGAAGCAGCGCGCGATGGTGGCGGCCGCGATCCGCACCGCCTTCACGCAGGAGACACAGGAGGCGGCACGCAAAGAATGGCGCGCGGTGGCCGATCGGCTGCGCGAGCGCTTTCCGAAGCTTGGTGCGTTGATGGACGAGGCGGAGGACGACGTGCTCGCGCATCTCGCCTTCCCAAAAGAGCATTGGCCGCAGCTGCACTCGACCAATCCGCTCGAACGGCTCAACGGCGAGATCAAGCGGCGTACCGACGTCGTGGCGATCTTCCCCAACGAGGCGGCGATCGTCCGTCTCGTCGGCGCCATGCTGCTCGAGCAGAACGACGAATGGGCAGCCGCGCGCAGCCGCTACATGAGCCTGGAAAAGCTCGCTCAGATCGGCGATGATCCACAGGCGAAGCCGCACCGCATCGGGGCGGTCTGAGCAACGGCCCGAGCCAACCTCATGCTCAGGCCATGATAGCCGCTCTTACACCACGGGCGGGGACACGACCGAAGCGTCCGGCCAGATCGGCATGACCAAGAGCGTGAACAGCGGCCGCGACAAACGTGGCCGGCTGCGCCATCACACCGTTTGCGGCATGCTCATGCATTCCAGCCTCGCCGTCACGACCGAGGGACTGCCACTTGGCCTCTCGGCCGTGAAGTTCTGGACGCGAAAGAAGTTCAAGGGCACCGCTCAGCTCAAGCGGAAGATCAATCCGACGCGTGTGCCGATCGAAAAGAAGGAAAGCTTCCGCTGGTTAGAAAACCTGCGGCAGTCCCTGGACCACCTGGGTGCGCCCGAGCGCTGCGTGCATGTCGGCGACCGGGAGAGCGACATCTACGAGCTCTATTGTCTGAGCCAGGATCTCGGCGCTCATTTTCTCGTGCGAACATGCGTGGATCGGCTTGCCGGAGATGGCAAGCACACGATCGCAACGGAAATGGAGGAGGTTCAGGTCAGAGGCCTGCATCATGTCGAGTTCCGCGACGAGAAAGGGGAGGTTACCCGCGCCGCTCTCGAGTTGAGGTTCAAGCGGATCATCGTGCAGCCGCCGATCGGCAAACAAACGCGATATCCACCCTTGCGTCTCACGAACTTACACGCGATCGAGCGCAACTGCCCCCGAGGCCGCAGGCCGATCGAGTGGAAACTGATCACCGACTTGCCTGTGCGGACCCGGCAGGAAGCAATCGAGAAGATCAACTGGTACGCGATGCGCTGGAAGATCGAGGTCTTCCACAAGGTATTGAAGAGTGGCTGCAGGGCGGAAGCCTCCAAGCTGCGGACCGCTGACCGGATCGCGAACCTGCTGGCACTGTTCTGCATCATCAGCTGGCGTGTCCTGTGGCTGACCATGATCGCCCGCGCCGAACCCGACGCGCGACCGGACATCGCCTTGACCAATTCCGAGATCAATCTCCTTGACGAACTCGTCGAGGGGACCGGCAACCGACGATGTCGTTCCGGCACACTGGCTCACTACGTCACGAAGCTTGCCCGCCTCGGCGGATATCTCGCCCGCGCCAGCGATCCCCCACCCGGCATTGTCGTCATCTGGCGCGGTCTCGTCCGCCTAACGGATATCGGACTTGGAGCTGAGATCGGTGAGGCTCGAAATGTGGGTAATTGAAAGCCGGTGAGGATCGCGGGTATGATTGTGGGAGCGTTGGCGCTCGGCCAGGAGTGCGGGTCGTTGCGAGGTTTTCGTCGGCGGCCTGCGCATTGGCGGCATGACGGCGCCGATGGTGCTCGACGGCGCCATGGACGGCGTGGCGTTCCACGCCTGGATCGAGCAAGGCCTGGCGCCGACGCTCAAGCCCGGCGACGTCGTCGTCATGGACAATCTGCCGGCGCACAAGCCGGAACGCGTCAGAGAGGCCATCGAGGCCCATGGCGCACAGTTGCGCTATCTACCGGGATATTCGCCCGATCTCAATCCGATCGAGAACGCCTTCGCTCAGCTCAAGGCGTTTCTGAAGAAGGTCGCGGCGCGGACCATTCCGGCTCTCGATCAAGCCATCGCCGACGCCCTTCCAAAGATCACCGCGCAAGATTGCCAGGGCTACTTCCACAACGCAGGATATGATCGCGTATGATCGAAAAATGCTCTAGGGTGCCGACCTGATTCAACGAAGAACGGAATGACCCTAGCCTTGGCTATTGAGCGTACAACTCGTATCATCCCAGCCGGACTTCCCAATAGACAATTTCAAGGACCTCAATCGTGGCGAGGATCATCGGGAACGCGCTTCGAAATCGCCTGGCGGGTACGAGCGGGGCGGACGTCATTTCCGGACTGGGCGGCAGCGATACCCTCTTGGGTCGCGTTGGCAACGACGTTCTCTTGGGCGGCACTGGTATCGACTTCCTCTTCGGTGAGGACGGCAACGACAGGCTGTTCGGCGGAACCGGCAACGACAAACTGAACGGCGGTAACGGCAACGATTTACTCGACGGTGGAACTGGCAACGATATCCTCGCCGGCGGCAGAGGCGTCGACACATTCCGCGGCGGCGCAGGCGTAGACACCGCAGACTTTTCCGCTACGCCGAGCAATATGGATGTCATCTTTACCGATAATGGCAACGCTCGCTCGGTGTATTTCGCCGAAAGTGGCAATGGCACAGTAGAGGAGGTCTTGACTGGGATTGAGAATGTGATCGGCAGTCCCTTCCTGGATCGAATAGAGGGCAGCGAGACGTCGGCGATCAACAACATTTTCACTGGCGGCGCGGGTGACGATTCGCTCAGTGGCGGGGCGGGCAGCGACATGCTGCTCGGCGGCATCGGAACCGACTATCTCGACGGCGGAACCGGCAAAGACACCCTTGATGGTGGAACTGGCGACGATTCCCTGACAGGCGGCGCGGGCGCCGACAGACTTATTGGCGGCATCGGTTCCGATTCGGTCGGGTATACTCTTTCCGGCAGTATCACTGTCGATCTCTCGAACCCCAGTAACAATATCGGTGCCGAGGCTGTTGGCGATACCTATAGCAGTATCGAGAACATTTATCGTGGCAGTGGCAGCCGCGACGACGACACGCTAAGTGGCAATGCCGCCAACAACATTCTATACGGCGGCGGAGGCAGCGACACCCTGACCGGCCGGGCAGGAGCGGACACGTTCATGTTCTCGAGCGAAACGCAGACGCCGGCATTGACCTCGGATTTCATTACTGATTTCGAACAAGGCGCCGACATAATTGACATCGGCAGAGTAGCCGGCCCGCAATTTGTGTTCTTGAACGGCGGCAACGCACCATTCACGCTTGCCGCCCCTGAAATTACCTTTGGGTTCGCCGTGGAAAGTGGACAAGATCGCACGATCATACTCGCCGATATCGACGGCGACACAGCGGCCGAGTTCGTCATCAGGCTGACGGGATTCGTGCTGCTCACCGCCGCGGACTTCATGCTGTGAGCGGAGGCAAGGAATCGTATGGTGGCTAGAGGCGCGCCTGCACCGCACTTCGTTTGAGCACGCGAAATTTTTGCGTGAGGAAACCGGCCGGTCAGGACCACGGAAAAAGGTTCGCCCGCGCTAGTGTGGCGTCGCGCCTTGGTTGACCAGTACCGCGGCGAGGTCCGTGTCAACTAAGGCGCGTTGAACGCCACACTAAGCCAATGATATCGCTAGTGGCCCTTATGTCGCGCCTAAATCGAAAGCGCTCGCGGCCATGATGCGATTTAGGCGCGACGGGCCACTAGGTCGGCGAGGTATTTGCAGTCGCTACTGCGCAACGTCGCAACTCACAGATGTCGCTATGCAGGTAGGTTTCAGACAGGGGAAACCAAAGCTCGTCGATCTATTGAAAATGGACAAGTAGGCGTCATAGTCTGTGTCGCCCAGCCGAGGACGTCCCAAAATGCCTCTCTCAGCACCCGCCACCAACTCCTACCGCCCGGACGATGCCACCATTGCGCATTTGCGCGATCGCGCGCAGTTCATCCGGCTGGAAACCATCCGGCTGATCGATATCGCCAAGGTCGGGCACTACACCTCGGTGTTCTCGGCGGCCGAAGTGTTCTCCGCGCTCTACTATGACGTGATGAAGCTCCGCAGGGCTGAGCCCAAATGGCCGGAGCGCGATCGCTTCACCATTGGCAAGGGGCACGCGGCGGTCGGTCTTTTCCCGGTTTATGCGGACCTCGACTTCTTCCCGAAGGCCTGGCTCGACGACTACACACGCCTCGGCAGCCCGCTCGGCGACCATCCCGACATGCGCAAGGTTCCGGGCGTCGACTTCTCCTCGGGCTCGATCGGCCATGCGCTCTCGAACGCCGTCGGCATGACGCTCGCGCAGCGCTGGACGGGCAAGGACTACTCCGTCTTCTGCATGATGGGTGACGGCGAGATGCAGGAGGGGCAGGTCTGGGAGGCGGCGCTCTCGGCCGCGGCGCATAAGCTCGGCAGGCTCATCGCCATCATCGACCGCAACGGCTTCCAGCTCGACGGCCGCGTCGAGGACCTGACCTCGATCGAGCCGCTGGACGAAAAGTGGCGCGCCTTCGGCTGGGAGGTGCACAGCGTCGACGGCCACGACATCGCCGCGGTGACCGAGCTGCTGAGAAGGCTCCGCGCCGACGACACGCGCAGTAAGCCGGCGCTCGTCATCTCGAAGACCATCAAGGGCAAGGGCGTCTCCTACATGGAGACCGAGCCCGGCTGGCATGTGGGCTACCTCGACCCGGCCGATGCCGAGGCAGCGATTGCCGAGATCAAGTCGAAGGTGATTTGAGATGAGCGAGCCAAAGTCTCCCAACTCCTGGCAGTATCGCGGGCTCAACGCCAAGGCGCCGGGCCTCGCGCATCTCTCGAACGGCCTGATCGAGCTGGTCAGGAACGGCCACAACGTCGTCGCGGGTTCCGCCGATCTCAAATACTCGAACGGCCTCGACCGTTTCGCGGCGGCCTATCCCGACCGCTACATCACATTCGGCATCTCCGAGCAGCATATGGTGTCGACAGCGGCGGGCATCGCCTCGACCGGCGTCATCCCGTTCGTCGCCACCTTCGCGTCGTTCCTCGGGCTGCTCGCCTGCGAACAGATCCGCATGGATGTCGCTTATTGTGGCATGCCCGTGCGTCTCGTCGGGCATCACACCGGCATCTCGATGGGCTTTTATGGCACCTCGCACCACGCCACCGAGGATATCGGTACCATGCGATCGATCGCCGATCTGACGATCGTCTCTCCTTGCGATGGTCCGCAATTGGAGGCGGTGATCCGCGCCTCGGCGACCCACGACCGGCCGGTCTATCTCCGCATCGGCCGCGGCCGCGATCCGGTGGTTTATGCGGACGGCGCGTCCTTCGCCTTCGGCAAGGCCCACGTGCACGGGTTCGGCGAGGAGCTGACGATCATCGCCTGCGGCATCACCGTGCACGGCGCGTTGGAAGCCGCCGCCGCCATGAACGCAGCCGGGCGCTCGGTCGGTGTCATCGACATGGCCTCGATCAAGCCGCTCGACCGCGATGCGATCCTGGACGCCGCCGAGAAATCGCGCACGCGCAAACTCATGACGGTGGAAGAGCACAACGTGCTGGGCGGCCTCGGCTCGGCCGTGGCGGAGGTGCTGTCCGACGAAGGCAAGGGCATCAAGCTCAAGCGCCACGGCATCTACGACGCCTTTGCACTGATCTCCCCGCCTGCCGCCCTCTACGCCCACTACCAGCTCGACGGCCCCGGCATCCGCGCGGTGGCGGAGGCGTTTTTGAGGGGGTGAGTTTTAGCCGCTCGCCGCGCTGGCGATGCAACTCTTCCTGGGCTATGACATTGCCCGGGACATCACTGGGCATGCGCCGGTCGCGGAGCGTTGGGGATGGTGAGCGACAGCGAGCAGCTCTCGGGCCGAAGCCGCAAGGAGGCCCTGCAGGCCTATGCCGCCGGACTTCGTCAACGCGCGGCTGATATGAAGCCACTTGCTGCCAATCTCAAAAGCCGAACGGCTGAGCTAAAGCCCCTCGCCGCCAAAGTCCACGACTGGCGCGAGCGCTGGCGGTTGAAGCTCGTCGCACTCCTGAAGCCCCTGCTCCGCAACACCATCTTCGATCGCTTCATCACCGCGCTCATCCTCGTCAATGCCGTGACGCTGGGCATGGAGACGAGCGACGCGATCATGACCCGCTTCGGCGGCCTGCTTGGATTGATCGACCACTTGATCTTGACGGTCTTCGTCCTCGAGCTCGGCGCGCGGATGACCGTGTTCGGCACGCGCTTCTGGAAGGACCCCTGGAGTGTCTTCGATTTCCTCGTCGTCGCCGTCACTTTTCTGCCGGCCTCCGACAACATTTCCGTACTGAGGGCACTCAGGATCATCCGGGCGCTGCGTCTCGTGTCGGCGGTACCCTCGATGCGCCGCGTCGTCAACGGGCTGCTCGCCGCCATCCCCGGCATGACCTCGATCGTCGTGCTGCTGCTGCTGATCTTCTACGTCTTCTCCGTGATGGCGACGAACATGTTCGCCGGCACGCTGCCGGATCGGTTCGGCACGCTCGGCGACTCGCTGCTGACGCTCTTCCAGGTGATGTCGCTCGACGGCTGGACCAGCGAGGTCGCGCGGCCGATCATGTCCGTGCACCCGTGGTCCTGGGTGTTCTTTCTCATCTTCATCCTCATCACCAGCTTCACGGTGCTGAACCTCTTCATCGGCATCATCGTCGACGGCATGCAGCAGCAGCACGAGGAGACTCGGAGCAACAAGGACCTCCTGTTCGCCAGCCGCTTCGGCAAGCTCAAGAACATCTCGGTGAAGCTCGGGGCGGGCGGCGAGGGCGACAGCGGCGCGACCCCGCCCGCCGGCAAGGCCGCCGAGGCCTCGGCCGCAGCCGATACGAGCGCACTCAAGGCCGCAGCGAAGCCCGCCAACCCGTTCGCCGCGCTGAGAGACGCCGTCGCAAAACCAGCGCGTGCATGTGCCGAAGCCGCCGCCGCTCACCACGACCCGCGCCTCGATCAGCTGCTCGATGAGATCAGGGCGTTGCGGGAGGAGGTGCGGGGGTTGAAGGCTGAACGATGAATCGTAGGGGCGACCGGCGGTCGCCCGGCGTCATGACACTCAACTCAGCCCAATAAGTAGATCAATCCCCATGCCCTCCACCGCCCACGCCGACGCCTTCCACTTCGACCGCCCGGTGCCGAGCTACTGGGAGGCGACCGGCGATCCGCTGGGGCTCGACACGGCGCCGCTCCAGGGCGAGGCGAAGACCGATGTCGCGATCATCGGCGCGGGCTTCACGGGGCTCTCGGCGGCGCTGCGGTTGCGCGAGACCTACGGCATGGACGCGACCGTGCTTGATGCCGCTGATGTCGGCTGGGGCGCGTCGGGGCGGAATGGCGGGTTCTGCGGGCTCGGCGGCGCCAAGATCTCCTACCACGAGATGATCCGCCGCTACGGCGAAGCGGACGCGCTGCGCTTCTTCGACGTGCAGAAGGAAGGCGTCGATCTCGTCCGGGACATCTGCCGGCGCTTCTCGATCGACGCCTGGTTCTCGGAAGATGGAGAGCTCGCGCTCGCGCACCAGCCCAACCGCATGCCGGAGCTCGTCGAGGAAGCGGAGTTCCTCAAAACCGTCATCGGCAAGAAGGTCGAGCTGCTATCGATCGACGCGCTCAAGGAGCGTGGCTGCTACAGCCCCTCCTTTCATGGCGGGCTCTGGGGTGAGGTCGGGCTGTCGCTGCATCCGTTGAATTATGTACGCGGTCTCGCGAAGGCCGCCGCCGGCAACAGCGTGCGTATCCACGGGCAATCGCGCGTCGTGCGCTGGGAGGAGCGCGACGGCCGGCACGTGCTCATCACCGAGCGCGGCGGGCGGCTCAGCGCCAAGCATGTGCTCGTTGCGACCAATGGCTTCACCGACGAGCGCGTGCCGACGCCGGTCGCCGGCCGCGTCATGCCGGCGCTCTCGGCGATCATCGTGACACGCCCGCTGACGGAGCAAGAGCGAAAGGATCAGGGCTGGACGTCGCGCCAGATGGCCTACGATACGCGGCGGCTGCTGCACTACTTCCGCCTGCTGCCGGATGGCCGCTTCCTGTTCGGCGGGCGCGGCGGCACGGATGCGTCGAACCGGGGAGCCGAGCATCTGGAGAAGCGGCTGCGCGGCAACTTCGAACGGCTGTTTCCCAGCTGGGCGCACGTCGAGCATACGCACTTCTGGCGCGGGCTCGTCTGCCTGTCGAAAAACCTCGTGCCCTATATCGGCCGGCTCGAGGCGGGCCGGAATGTCTGGACCTCGATCGCCTATCACGGCTCGGGCGTCGCCATGGCGAGCTGGTCCGGCCGCGCCGTCGCCGATCTCATCGCCGGGAAACCAGAGGTCGCGAAGCTGCCGAAGGTGGTCTCGAGCGGCTTGCCGGAGTTCCCGTTGGCCGGCTTGCGTCCCGTGTACCTGAAGGGCGCTTATCTCTGGTACGGCATCGAGGACGAGTGGCGGTAAGTTGTACCAGGCCGCAATTTGAATGGCTCGCTTTGGAAGCCCTTTCGCTCCTCGGGCGGCGGCTGGAGCAGCCCCGTAGGGGCTGTGGACTGTAGCCACGGGTGAGCGCAGCGGAACCCGTGGAAACGTCGCTCTTGAGGGCCCGCCCCGGAAGGGGCGGAGGATTCTTGCGGCGTCGAGCTTGCGTGCGGTTCCTCTGCCCCTACCGGGGCAGAATCGACGCAACTTTCGCTCCACGGGTTTCGCTGCGAGGCTGGACAAGTCCAGCCTCGCAGCTGAAACCCGTGGCTACATTCCACGGCCCCTTCGGGGCCATCGGACGCGGTCGGGCATTCTGCGAGTTGGCGTTAGGATGCTCGAGCGCCTCCTCGGGCGCGTGCAAAGATGGAGGGTGTGATGTTCTGGCGCAAGAAGGCTCGCCCCCCAGGGCCGACCGGGACAGGACGAAGTCATTGAGAACATCGATTGGATTTTCTGGGATGATGCAGTCCTCCCGGGCTTAATCAACAGAGACACGTTTCACAAGCTGGCGGACAAGGCGTTATCTAACCAAGAAGCCAGCGAATTTTTGATCTCACGCCATATGTCCGGCATAATCACTGACGGGAAGCGGAATGAGGAGGCCGTCAAAAAAGTGGAAGGTTACTATGGCAAGCTTTCCAGGCATCTTGAAGCCACACGAGAAACGAATGCCTGGATTGGTCAAGGGTTTGACCGAGCAAGCATGGGACGCTAGCAACAGCGACTTGGATCCCGACGGGGGCGCATTGCTCTTAAAAGCGTTTCTCAATGTGCTCGAACACTGGGATTATCCTTTCCAGTGGAGAGACGCGTATGACGTACGCGGCGAGTTGTCGGCGATTATTGTGACCAAAGCACCCTCGCATGTCGATCGAATCAAGAACTCAATGGCAGCCGCCTATCGCGGAGCCGTCACCAAGACCGATCACTTGGAGTACTGCGTTCATAGTCTGGATCTACTACGTGTCGAGGGACGACCTTCGAAGTTCGTTGTGGAGTTCGCGAATTCCATATGGCGATTCAGTATCTCGGCGGGCTTGGTGATTGAGCCGGCACAATTATCAGATACCTAAGTTTGATCTATCGCCTCGTTTTTTATCAACACGAATCTCAGTTCTTATCCTCCGGCAGCACCGGCAGAGGCTGAAACGGAATGCCCTCCTCGTGCAGCGATTGCGCCTCATCCATCGTCGCCTCGCCGTAGATGCCGCGCGCTTCCGTCTCCTCGTAGTGGATCTTGCGCGCCTCGTCGGCGAACTTGTCGCCGACATAGTCGGAGGTCTCGCGCACGTGATCGCGGATTTTCTTCATCATCGCCTGCAGCTCGGGCGGCATGAGGGAAGCCATCGGCCGCTTCGGCTGCTTGGCGCGCTCCTCCTGCGAGCGCGCGGTCTTCACGCTCGGCGCCATCAGCGCCTTCTCGATGTGGTGCGAGCCGCACTCCGGACACGACACCTGGCCAGCGCCCGCCTGCGAGTCATAGGCGGCGCTCGACTTGAACCAGGCGTCGAACTCGTGGGCGTCGGGGCAGCTCAGGCGATAGCGGATCATGAAGCTTCTCTGGTTTGAGCACGTTCGGACGGCGAACCGGTTACCACTTCGCCTGAACGTGCTGAGTTTTGGCTTGGCGCACGTTCGGACGGCGAACCGGTTACCACTTCGCCTGAACGTGCTCTGTATGTGTGACCGGTAGCGACGGCCAATGCAAAGGGTCTGTCTCCGTCCAACGCCGGAATGCGGCTGCGCGCCGAATGCACCGCGGCGAGTTCGATATCGGCGATGACGATGCCGGGCTCGACGCCGCCTTCCGCGATGATCTCGCCCCAGGGTGATATCGCGAGACTGTGGCCGTAGGTTTGCCGCCCGCTGTCGTGGCGGCCGGCCTGGGCGGCGGCCAGCACGAAGCTGCCGGTCTCGATGGCGCGAGCGCGCAGCAGCACATGCCAATGCGCCTCGCCCGTCTGCTGCGTGAAAGCGGAAGGCACGGTGAGGATCTCGGCCCCCGCTTGCGCCAGTTCCCGATAGAGCTGGGCAAAGCGGAGGTCGTAGCAGATCGTGAGCCCGAGCCGGCCCCAGGGGAGGTCCGCGATCACCGCCTCATCACCCGCCTTGAACCGCTCCGACTCGCGGAAGCTTTCGCCGTTGGCCAAGTTCACGTCGAACATGTGGATCTTGTCATAGCGCGCGCGGATCGCTCCATCGGGCGCCACCAGATAGGTCCGGTTGGCGAGCGAGCCGTCGGTGCGTTTCACGCAGAGCGAACCGATGTGCAGCCAGATGCCGAGATCCCGCGCGCCACGTCGACGAGCGCCGCCAGCACGCGATGTCTCTCTTCCGGCTCCGCGATCGCCCGCAATCGCTCGATGTCCGGCTCGATGAGGCCGGTGTTCTCCGGCGTCTGGACATAGTGCGCGCCTTGCGCCGCCCCCGCCCGGATCAGCTCCGATGCCGCGGACGCATTTTTATCCGCGTCCCGGCCCGAGGTGAGCGTGACGAGCGCAGCGCGGAACTTTTTTCCGGTTTCGCCCATGACGCCAGCACGCGCTCCGAATTGTTAACGATGTGTTAAGTGGCCAACAAGGGATCGAGCTTGCCAGCCCGGTCGAGCTCGTGGAGATCATCGCAGCCGCCGACATGGGTCTCGCCGATCCAGATCTGCGGCACCGAGTTCACCCCGCCCGCCTTCTCGCGCATCCCGGCGCGCAGCCCAGGCCGCAGAGTTCACGTCGATCTCGTGGAACGGCGCGCCCTTCTTGCGGAGCAGCGCCTTGGCCGCACTGCAATAAGGGCAGGAGGAGGTCGTGTAGATCGTGATCTTCGGCATGGGCGAAACTTATCCCCGTCGGTGGTCTTCGAAATGTAAGAGAGGCCAACCTCTTCGGCAACCGCTGAGGGATTTAAGCGGAAGCTGGGATCTCTCCCGGTCACCAGGGCTAGGGCCAAGATATCCACGGCCGCCGCCCCGGCCCCTAGGAGGGCCCTGGAGGCCGAGTCGACGGTTGAGCCGGTTGTCACCACGTCATCGACCAACAGCACCTGGCGGCCTTCTATGTGGCTCCTAGCCCTATCCGGCACGCGGAAGGCGCCCTGAACATTCCTCCGCCGCTGTTCGGAGGTCAGTCCGACCTGGCTCGTGGTCGCCTTGGTGCGTTTCAGCGCCATCGGCGCGTAGGTAATCCCGGTAACCATAGACAATCGCTGGGAAAGCACGGCCGCTTGGTTAAAGCGCCGCCGCCACAGCCGGAAGCGAGCGAGCGGCACCGGCACGATCACTTCGGCGTCGGCGATCAAGTCCTTGCCGGCGACCGCGAGCCAGCGGCCGAACAGCCGTCCGCCATGATGCTGATCGGCGTATTTGAGCCCATGCACGAGGTCGCGGAGCCTGTCATTGTAGTGGGCGACCGCCCGGGCGCGGCGGTAGGACGGCGGATGGGCGAGCGCTGCCGCCGAGACCATGCGTCCGCCGGAAGAGTAGGGCAGCGGAATGCCGAGCACGTCGCACAGCGGCGGCCGGATGAAGTCGATCGACCGCCAGCAATCGGGACACAGAGTGTCATGATCGGCAACAAGCGTCCGGCAGGAGGCGCACACCGGCGGCACGAGCAGGTCGGCCGTCGAGAGGCCGGCACGAAGGCCGCGGGCCCATAGCACCGAGGCGGCTTGCTTGACGGGCGGCAGCAACGCCATGACAGGGATGCTCGCAAGAGTTACGACTGCAGGCGACTGTAGCATGCGGCGCACTCGGCGTCGATCACCAGAGCACGTTCAGGCGAAGTGGACACCGGTTCGCCGTAGAACGTGCTCAAAACCAAGAATCTGGAGCGGATTCTTCGATTCCGTTCGAGCTGAACCCGCTCCAGATAGAGCGCTCGTGAGCCAAGCGGCTGAGATTTTCGATCGGCGGCTGCAGCGCCACTGGCTCGGGCGCCACCGTGCGGTGATCCGGGCCGGCGATTTTCTGCGCCTGCAGGTCGCCGAGGATCTGGCCGATCGGTTGTCTGTCGTCGCCCGCCGGTTCGAGCATGGCCTCTTGATCGGTGCGGGTGCGATGGCCGCTGCACCCGTTCTGACCCAAACGCGGAAGATCGAGCGCCTGACCATTGGCGAGCCTGCTTTCGCATTAGCCCAGGGTAGTTCGTCCCCAACCGTCGTGCTCGATGGCGAGGTTCTGCCCTTCGCCAGCCAGAGCTTCGATCTCGTCGTGTCGCTGCTCGATCTCCAGCAGGTGAACGACCTTCCCGGCGCGCTCGTGCAGCTCCGGCACATTCTCAAGCCGGATGGTCTGCTGCTGGCGAGCGTCATTGGTGGCGCGAGTTTCGCCGAGCTGGCGCGCGCCTTCGCCATTGCCGAAAGCGAGGCGCTTGGTGGCGTCAGTCCCCATGTCGCCCCGATGGTCGATGTCCGCGATCTCGGCCAGCTCCTGCAGCGCGCGGGCTTCGCGCTGCCGGTCGCCGATCTGGATCGTCTAAGCCTGACCTACGCCTCGCCTTTGGCGCTGATGCGGGAGTTGAAAGGACTCGGGCTCGGCAATGCGCTGATCGCCCGGTCGAAGCGGCCGTTGCGCCGGGGCGTGCTTGCTGCATTGGACAGCGCTTATCGTGGGGAATCGAGTGGTCCCGATGGGCGGATCGCCGCGACGATCGAGATTTTGACGGCAACCGCCTGGTCGCCGGGGCCAGATCAACAACAACCGCTCCGGCCGGGCAGCGCCCGCGCGCGCCTCGCCGATGCGTTGGGCACGGCCGAGCAACCGGCGGGCGAGCGTGCCGGACCCGGAAAAGAGGGTGACGTAAACCAATGAGGAAGATTACCCGGCAAGGATCGCCTGGAACCAGCCGGTGACGGCCCCGATGGTTTCGGCGAGTTCGAGCGTCATGAGAGGCAGGGCGATGAACAGGCAGCCGGCGAGCACAACCGCGATGAGGGCGTACTCGACGGAAGTCGCCGCGATCTCATCCGCGCCGAAATCCCTGAGGAGCTCGCGCTGCTTAGCCGTCGATGCCGAACCCTTCCAGAGCCATCCCATGTCTTTTCTCCAAGCCTGGACCGTTGCCGGTCACAGCAAATCCCTGAGCATGGCGCGAAGGGGCTCGTCGGCAGGCGGCATCGCATAGTCCCCCATGCGATTGGCCCTGACCCAGGCCAGCTCCTGCCCCTCCAAAGCCTCTACCTCGCCCTGCCACTTTCTACAGATGTAGAGCGGCATCAGCAGGTGGAACGCCTCGTAGGTGTGGCTCGCGAAGGTGAAAGGCGCGAGGCACCGCTCGGAGACCTCGATGCCGAGCTCCTCGCGGAGCTCGCGGATCAGGGCCGCCTCGGGCAACTCACCCTTCTCCACCTTGCCGCCGGGGAACTCCCAGAGTCCCGCCATCGATTTGCCAGGTGGCCGTCTCGCAAGCAGCACGCGCCCGTCGGGATCGACAAGCGCGCAGGCCGCAACCAGCACAACGTCCATCGTCTTGCTCGCCGCCAAGGTTGCAGAGATTGGTTAACGAGATATCGCCAAGGGAGGATTAATTTGTCTAAAGACTAACGATTGGCGATGGGTGTGGCGCATTAGCTTCTGTAGTCCGCATTGATCGCGACGTAGTCGGCGGTGAGGTCGCAGGTCCACACGGTTGCCTGACCCAGTCCGACGCCGACGTCGATGCGAATCGTCAGCTCGGTTTGCTTGAAGTAGCCGGCGCCTGCGGTCTCGGCGTAGTCCGGATGCACCTCGCCGTCACGTGCGACCGGGATATCCCCGAACCAGATGGCGAGCTTGTCACGATCCGCCGCCTCGCCCGATTTGCCGACGGCCATGACGATACGCCCCCAGTTCGGGTCGTTGCCGGCGATGGCCGTTTTGACGAGCGGCGAGTTGGCGACCGAGAGGCCGATCTGGCGCGCGGCCGCCGGGCTTTCGGCCCCGGTGACCTCGATGGTCACGAACTTCGTCAGCCCTTCGCCGTCCTTGGCGACCATCATGGCGAGGTCATGCAACACCTCGAAGAGCGCGGCCTTGAAAGCCGGAAGGTCTCGGATCGGAAGCCTTCGTGATCTTCGGTGCGCCGCGCTTGGTAGCGGCCCCTGTCGCGAAAACCAGCAGCGTATCGCTGGTCGAGGTGTCGCCGTCGATGGTGATGCAGTTGAAGGTCTTGGCCGCGCCTTCGGTGAGGAGCTTCTGCAACACGGGGGCGGATATTGCCGCGTCCGTCGCGACGAAGGAGAGCATGGTCGCCATGTCGGGGGCGATCATCCCGGCGCCCTTGGCGATGCCGTTGATGACGACATCCGTTTCGCCCAGCCGCACCGTGCGAGTGGCGAGCTTGGGGAAGGTGTCGGTCGTCATGATGGCGCGGGCGGCCGCTTCCCAGTTCCCAGCGGACACCTTTTCGGCAAGCCCCGGTAGATTTGTCACGATGGGCTTGGGGTCGAAGGGCTGGCCGATGACGCCGGTCGAGGCGATGAACACTTCGCTCCGATCGCAACCGGCCGCCTTTGCGGCGGCTTCCGCCGTTGCCGTGACCGTCGCCACGCCGCGCTGGCCGGTGAAGGCGTTCGAGTTGCCGGAGTTGACGACCAGCGCGCGTGCCTTGCCACCCTTCAAGACCGGTCCGGCACCAATCGACGGGGGCCGAGCGGGTCTTCGATTGTGTCAGCACGCCAGCGACCGTCGTGCCGGGTGCGAAGACACCAAGCAGCAGGTCGGTCCGGTTCTTGTATTTGATGCCGGCCTCGGCGGTCGCGAAGCGAACGCCTTCGACGGCCGGCATTTCCGGAAGTGTCTTCGGGGCGAAGGGAGAGACGTGCATTGTGTTCGCTCCAAGCCATCGCAGACCTATTGATACTAACCATCATGGGAACTGACCCATGAAGGCTGGTATCGGCGTGTGGGGGCCGGCTCTCGGAACGAGAGTCGCCTTGCGCAAACAAGAGAGAGTACCAGCCTGCGCTCCGCCGCCCATGAGTCAAAATCTGCGCAGGCTGGTATGAGGCCTACTGCGCCACCTCGCCGCCGCCCTGCGCCGGCACCTTGCCGACACCCTCGAAGGTCTTGTCGACGATCTCGATCTTGGCCTGGGTCCGCAAGGCGATCACCGCATCCTGCGCCTTCTTCTTCAGCAGGAAGGCGACGATTTTGTCCTTGAGGCTCTCGAAGGTCGGGAGCGGTTTCTTGCGCACTTCTTCCAGCTTGATGATGTGCCAGCCGAACTGGCTTTCAACCGGCGCGGAAACCTCGCCGGGCTTCAGGGCATAGGCCGCATCCTCGAACGGCTTCACCATCTGCCCCCGCTCGAAGAAGCCGAGGTCGCCGCCCTGGGCGCCCGAGCCCTTGTCGATCGACAGCTCGGCCGCGACCTTGGCGAAATCGTCGCCCTTCTTCAGGGCTTCTGCGATCTTATCGGCCTCGTCCTTCGTCTTCACCAGGATGTGGCGGGCGCGAATTTCCTCCTGCTGGGGCGATTTGCCGATCTCCTGATCGTAAATCTTCTGGGCCTCCGCATCGGTGACCGCCGCCGTCACGGTCTTGTCGAAATAGGCATCCCTGAGCGCCCGGCCCTTGTAATAGGCGAGGCGCGCGTCGAACTCGGGGCCCTGGCCGAGATTGGCCTTGGTGCCGGCCGAGGCCATCAGCGTGTTGTCGAGCAGATATTCGACGAGGACGCGGCGGCGCTGACCCTCGGGCATCCCGGCGAGCTCCGGCCCGATCTCGGACTCGGCGAGCTTGATCTGGCTCTCGGTAATGTCGACCCCGTCGACCTTGACGAGCACCTTGTCCTCGGCAGAGGCGGCGAAGGCGCTGAGGGAGAGCGCGGCGGCGAGGCTCGCCGCGGCGAGGGACAATCGCGAAAAGTTCAAGGGGGCGTTCCTTCGATTGGGATGGGGGCAGAAAGGCTTCTCGATCGAGAGACATAACGGCAGAAGCGGGCGATTTCCAGTCAGCCGGGAGAGGGATCGCGCCTGCCCGCCGCGTTGACATGCCGGGGTGCCGATCCTATCTCTCCCCGAGACCTGTCCGGGCCCGCCCCCGACGGGCGCTGTGGATTGGCCTGGGCACATCCTGCCCCTGCCGGGCCCGGCGCCTGCCGCTGGTTCATGCCTCGGTCCGCTCGCTCGAGTTGGACGCGGATTTTAAGAACTATGCGAAACCGGCGCTCCCCTGGGCTTTCCCACTTCTGAGGATCAACCTCGATGCTCTCTCTCGGCACCATCGCCAACAAACTGTTCGGCTCGTCGAATGACCGCAAGCTGAAGAAGCATCAGCCGCTCGTCGCCGCCATCAACGCGCTGGAGCCGGAGCTGGAGAAGCTCTCCGACGCGGACTTTCGGGCACGCACCGATCAGTTCCGCAAAGAGGTTGCCGAGGGTAAGGACTTGGACGACCTCCTGGTGCCGGCCTTCGCCACGGTGCGCGAGGCCGCCAAGCGCACACTCGGCCAGCGGCATTTCGACGTGCAGCTGATCGGTGGCATGGTGCTCCATGACGGCATGATCTCCGAGATGAAGACCGGCGAGGGCAAGACGCTGGTAGCCACTCTCCCCGTTTATCTGAACGCGCTTGCCGGCAAGGGAGTCCACGTCGTCACCGTCAACGACTATCTCGCCCAACGCGACGCCGAATGGATGGGCCAGATCTACAAGTTCCTGGGGCTCTCCGTCGGCTGCATCGTGCATGACCTCAACCAGGACCAGCGGCGCGAGGCCTACGGCTGCGATGTCACCTACGGCACCAATAACGAGTACGGCTTCGACTATCTGCGCGACAACATGGAGCACTCGGTGGAGTCCATGGTGCAGCGAGGGCATGCCTATGCGATCGTCGACGAGGTGGATTCGATCCTGATCGACGAAGCGCGCACACCGCTCATCATCTCCGGGCCCGTCGAGGATCGCTCCGATCTCTACAACGCCATCGACGACTTCATGCCGAAGCTCGCGCCCGAGGACTTCGAGGTCGACCTGAAGCAGCGGCAAGTGTCGCTGACCGAGATCGGCAACGAGCATATCGAGGACATGCTGAAGGCCGCCGGCATGCTCAAGGGCGCCTCGCTCTACGATCTCGAGAATGTGCGCATCGTCCACCACGTCAACCAGGCGCTCCGGGCCCACGCCCTCTTCCAGCGCGACAAGGATTACATCGTCCGCAACAACGAGGTCGTCATCATCGACGAGTTCACCGGCCGTATGATGCAAGGCCGGCGCTACTCGGATGGATTGCACCAGGCGCTCGAAGCCAAGGAAGGCGCCAAGATCCAGCCGGAGAACCGGACGCTCGCCTCGATCACCTTTCAGAACTACTTCCGTCTCTACGGGAAGCTCGCCGGCATGACCGGCACGGCGTCGACGGAAGCGCAGGAGTTCCTCGATATCTACGGCCTCGACGTCGCCGAAATCCCAACGAACATGAATATCGCGCGTGCCGACGAGGACGATGAGGTTTATCGCACGGCCAAGGAGAAATACCGCGCCATTGTCGCGCTCATCGCCGATTGCCACCGGCGCGGCCAGCCCGTGCTCGTTGGCACGACCTCGATCGAGAAATCGGAGCTGCTGTCGGGCATGCTGAAGGACCGCGCCTTCATCAAGGACCTCGGTGCGACGCTGCGTACCCAGGCGGCGGGGCTCACCGACAAGCGCGATGTCGAGCAGAAGACCTATCTCGAGGATGCCGGGCAGTTCCTCGAGGATCTGGGCGCCAAGGGCCGCGGCAGCAACGAGTCACTCATCCCGCACCACGTCTTGAACGCCCGCTACCACGAGCAGGAGGCCTTCATCGTCGCCCAGGCCGGTGTGCCGGGCGGCGTCACCATCGCCACCAACATGGCCGGCCGCGGCACCGATATTCAGCTCGGCGGCAATGTCGATTTTCAGCTCAAGGCCTGGATTGCCGAGACGAGCAATGCCAATGGCAGCGGCGAGATCCCGGAGAGCGACATCCGCCGCGAGCGCGAGCGGATCGCCGGCGAAGTCGCCGAGAAGAAGCGCAAGGCGCTCGAGGCCGGCGGCCTCTACGTGCTCGGCACCGAGCGTCACGAGAGCCGGCGCATCGACAATCAGCTGCGCGGCCGCTCGGGCCGCCAGGGCGATCCCGGCCACTCGAAATTCTTCCTCTCCCTCGAGGACGATCTGATGAAGATCTTCGCCTCGGACCGCATCGATGGCGTGCTGCAGAAGCTCGGCATGGAAGAGAACGAGGCGATCACCCATCGCTGGATCAACAAGGCGCTTGAGCGCGCGCAACAGAAGGTCGAGGCGCGCAACTACGAGGCGCGCAAATACGTCCTCAAATACGACGACGTGATGAACGACCAGCGCAAGGTCATCTTCGAGCAGCGCATCGAGCTGATGAGCGAGGAGGATGTCGCCGAGACGATTGCCGAGATGCGGCACGAGGTGGTCGACGAACTCGTCACGAAACACATCCCCGAGAGCGCCTATGCCGAGCAGTGGAAGACCGAAGAGCTGAAGAAAGACGTCTTCAACATCTTCGACGTCGACGTGCCGGCGGCCGACTGGGCGGCCGAGGAAGGCATCGCCGACAGCGAGATCCGCGAGCGGCTGACCAGGATCTCCGACGAGGCCTATGCGAAGAAGGTCGCCGACATCGGCAACGAGCCGATGCGGCATCTCGAAAAGATGGTGCTGCTGCACACGCTCGATCACCTCTGGCGCGAGCACATCGTCAATCTCGAGCACTTGCGCGAGGTCATCGGCTTGCGCGGCTATGCGCAGCGCGATCCGCTGAACGAGTACAAGTCCGAAAGCTTCGAGATGTTCCAAGCCTTGCTCAATCAGCTGCGGACAGCCGTCACCGGCCAGCTCATGCATCTGCAGTTGCGCCGCGATCAGCCGCCGCCGGAGGCCGAGCCCCTGCCGCCGATGGAGGGGCACAAGATCGATCCCTTCACGGGCGAGGACGAGTTCGAGCTGGCCGAAGCGCAACGTCCCTCATCGGGTCCCCAGCGCAGGCCCGCCGCACAAGGCGGCGCCATGGCAGCCCTCGGCCGCGAGCTCAAGGACGAGCCGGTCAAGAGCCGCAAGGGCGCCGAAGGCGTCAACCCGCGCGATCCCTCGACCTGGGGCAAGGTCTCCCGCAACGCCTCCTGCCCGTGTGGTTCGGGCAAGAAGTTCAAGCATTGTCATGGGAAGTTGGGGTGAGGGCCAGTAGGGGCGACCGGCGGTCGCCCTACGATCCGAACTCCTTCGCCCGGTGCACCTCGCGGCCGGCGAGCATTGTCAGAAGCACTTCAGTCTGACCAAGCTCACGCGGGTTGATCGCAAAGACATCGCGGTCGAGCACGATGAAATCGGCATACTTGCCTCGCGCCAGCGTGCCCGTGTCGGCCTCGCGCCAGGCGGTGCGGGCTGCGTTCAGCGTGTAGCCTTTCACGACCTCCTCGACGCTCATGCGCTGCTCCGGCAGGAAGACGGGATGATCGGGTGAGCGAAGCTTCTCCGGCAGCCGCGTCACCGCCGTCTGCATGATGGCGAAGGGATTGAGCGTCGAGACGCCCCAGTCGCTCGACACCGCATACTCGGCACCCGCATCGATCAGCGAGCGGAAAGCGTACATCCACTTGCCGCGCTCGGGCCCCATCATCGGCAGCGCCACATCGTCGACCGAGGGCTCGTGCCGGGCCCACAGCGTCTGGATATTGGCGACGGCGCCGAGCTCGTGAAAGCGCGGGATGTCCGCCGGATCGATCGCCTGGATGTGGGCGAGCTGATGCCAGGCCGGCCAAGCGCCATTGACTTCGCGCGCCGCCTGGATGCCATCGAGGGCCGCGCGCACCGCCTTGTCGCCGATGACATGCACATGGATCTGGAAGCGCGCCGCGTCGACGGCGATGAACAACTCGCGGAAATGATTCTCGCCGAACATCACCGGCGCGTTGCCGCCCTTCTCGTCCGAGTAGTCCTCGAGCATCGCGGCGGTGCGGTTCTCGAACACGCCGTCGAAGAAGAATTTGGCGGAGTGCATGCGGACCATCGGCGAGGCGTAGTCGCGGCGTAGCATGGTCAAGCGATCGAGCGCGCCTGCGACAGTGTCCTCGGAATTCACGAGGCCGGTCGCCGCCACGCGTACCGTCAGCTCGCCCGCTTTATCAAGTGCCTGATAGACGCGCATATGCCGCTCCTGCACGAGCGCGTCGAGCACGCCGATGATGCCGTGCCGATTGCACAGCGTCTGGCCGAACTTAACGCCCTTGGCATAGTCGGCGTCGGTCCGCTCGGGCATCCGCTCCTTCGCCCAATAGATCGCGTGCTCGAAGAGCATGCCCGTCGGCTCACCCTTCGCGTCCTTGACGAAATGGCCGTTCTCGGGGTCCGGCGTGTCGCGTGTGAGGCCGATGGCCTTACAGGCTTTCGTATTGATGCAGGCGCTGTGCGCGTCGGAGGCAAGGGTGAAGGCCGGCCGGCCGGGGACGGCCGCATCGAGCGCCTGGCAGTTAAGGTTGTGCTCGCCGAAGATGCCTGAGTACCAGCCGACGCCGTTGACCCAAGTATTCTTCGGATTGGCCTTGCCGAAGGCCGCGAGCGCCGCCTGGAACTCGGCGATGGTGGTGAGGCCTTCGAGATCGGCCGACATCGCGCGGTCGGTGCCGCTGTCCTGCAGGTGGATGTGGGTGTCCTGGAAACCCGGCAGCACGAGCCGTCCGCCGGCGTCGATCACTTTGGTTTTCTTGTCTGCGAGGGCACGGATGTCTACCGTGGTGCCAAGAGCTGCGATCCGCCCGTTGCTGACGGCCAGCGCTTCGGCGCGCGGGCTGAGCACATCCATCGTCCGGATGTCGGCGTTGATGAGGATGAGGTCGGGGGCGGGATAAGTTGGCATGGAGGATGCTCTCGATTTCTTGAAGGCTGGCGCTGAGGATCGCGGGCTGACAGTAGGGGCGAAAGGCAGTCGCCCGCCTATCTACAAATTGCAACCTTCTCGTCCGCGGTTGGCCGGGCGACCGCCGGTCGCCCCTACGGATGGCCCGGCCCCATCGAATGGGCGTGGCCTCACCCGTCCTTCCACTTGTAATCCGCGAATTGCGCGCGAAGGTCTTTCTTCGACACCTTGCCGGTCGCCGTCATCGGCAGCGTCTGCACGAACACGACATCGTCCGGCACCTGCCACTTGGCGACTTTCGGGCGAAGGAAATCGAGCACAGTGTCCCTCGTCGCGCCTCCGCCTTCCTTGGCTACGACCACGAGCAACGGCCGCTCGTCCCACTTGGGATGCGGAATGCCGATCACCGCGCAGGTCGCAACCCCCGGGCAGGCCATGGCCGAGTTCTCGACGTCGATCGAGGAGATCCATTCGCCGCCGGACTTGATGAGATCCTTCGAGCGATCGACGATGGTGAGCACGCCGGAGGGCGAAATGGTCGCGACGTCCCCGGTGCGGAACCAGCCGTCCTTGTCGAAGGCTTCCCGCGTCGCCTTCTCGTTGTCGAAGTATCCGGAGATCACCGTGTTGCCGCGCACATGCAGCTCGCCCGAGGCCTTGCCGTCGTGCGGCAGGGGGTTGCCATTATCGTCGCTGATCTTGAGGTCGACGCCATAGAGCCGGCGTCCTTGCGATTGCTTGATCGTCCACCGCTCCTCGGGGGCGAGCGTCTTCTCGGCCGGCGAGAGCTGCGAGCAGGTCCCGACCGGGCTCATCTCCGTCATGCCCCAGCCGTGGGTCATCTCGACGCCGAAGTCGCGCTCGAAGGCCTGGATCAAGGAGGGCGCCGCCGCCGAGCCGCCGACGAGGACTTGCTTGAGGCCCTTCGGCCCGCGTCCTCGTTTCGTCATCTCGGCGAGGAGGCCCTGCCAGACCGTCGGCACGCCCCAGGAGGCATCGACACTCTCTGTGTCCATGAGATCGAAGAGGCTCGCGCCATCGAGCTTCGCGCCCGGGAACACGAGCGACGTCCCCGACATCGGCGCGGAATAGGGCAGGCCCCAGGCGTTGACGTGGAACAGTGGCACGACCGGCAGCACCTTCACGCCAGGTCCAAAACTGGTGCGGTTGGGAACCAGGACGGAAAAGGAGTGCAGGAAGCTCGACCGATGCGTGTAGAGCGCGCCCTTGGGCTCGCCCGTGGTGCCCGAGGTGTAGCAGAGGCTCGAAGCTGTCCGCTCGTCGAAGACCGGCCAGTCGTAGGTGGTGGGCGCGCCTTCGATCATGTCCTCATAGCAGAGAAGATCGACGGCGCTCTCCGGCATATGCGCGCGATCCGACATGACCGCGAAGCGCATATCTTTCGGCAGCTTGTCGCGCAGCTTGTCGATGATCGGCAGGAAGGTCAGATCGCAGAAGAGGATCTTATCTTTCGCGTGATGGGTGATGTAGATCACCTGCTCGGGGAAAAGGCGCGGATTGATCGTGTGGCAGACGGCGCCGATGCCGGAGATCGCGTAGTAGAGCTCGAAATGGCGGTACCCGTTCCAGGCGAGCGTCGCCACCCGGTCGCCGGGGCCGATGCCCTGGGCGCGGAGCGCGTGGGCGAGCTGGGATATTCGGGCGAGCGATTGGCGATAGGTGTAGCGATGGATGCCGCCTTCCACCGCCGCCGAGATCACTTCGCCGTCGGGATGGACGTCAGCGGCATAGCGGATGATGTCGGAGATGAGGAGCGGCCGCTCCATCATGAGGCCGTTGAGCATCGTGTCCTCCCTGGACCTTTTGTTGGCCGGAAGGGTTACACGAAACCGCTAGGAGGGGAAGATCGGTTCAGACCGTCAGCACGATCTTGCCGACATGTTGGCTGGTCTCCATGCGCTTGTGCGCCTCGGCGGCTTTCGCGAGCGGGAAGGTAGCGTCGATCGGCACCTTGACCTTGCCGGAAGCGAGCAGCGGCCAGACTTTCTCCTGCAGGTTCCGGGCGAGACCCGCCTTGAACTCGTTGGTGCGGATCCGGAGCGTCGAGCCGGTGAAGGTCACGCGCTTCAACATCAGCCGCGTGAAGTCGATGGTCGCCTTCGAGCCTTCGAGGAAGGCAATCTGCACGATGCGGCCGTCCGAGGCGACGGCATCGAAGTTCCGGTCGATGTAGTGCCGCCCACCATGTCGAGGATGAGATCGGCGCCCTTGCCCCCGGTCGCCGCCTTGATCTCGTCGACGAAGTTCCCGGTCTTGTAATTGATCGCGAGGTCGGCGCCGAGATCGCGGCAGGCCTGGCACTTGGCCTCTGATCCCGCCGTCACGGCGACTGAAGCTCCGAACGCCTTGGCGAGCTGGATCGCGGTCGTGCCGATGCCGCTCGAGCCGCCATGGACGAGCAGCCATTCGCCGGCCTGGAGGCGGCCACGCTCGAAGACATTGTGCCAGACGGTGAAGAAGGTTTCCGGAATAGCGCCCGCCTCTACCATGCCGATCCCGGCCGGGACTGCCAAGGCGGCGCCTTCCTCGGCGATCGCGTATTCCGCATAGCCGCCGCCGTTGAGCAGCGCCGTCACCTTGTCGCCGACCTTGTGCCGGCTCACGCCTTTGCCGAGCGCCGCAACCGTTCCCGCCATCTCGAGGCCGGGGATCGGCGAATGGCCAGGCGGCGAGGGATAAGCGCCCGCGCGCTGCATGACGTCCGGCCGGTTGACGCCGGCGGCGGCCACCTTGACGAGGATCTGTCCCGGCCCTGGCTCCGGCGTCGGCATCTCGCGCGGCTGCAACACCTCTGGCGCGCCGGGCGTGGTGATGGCGATCGCCGTCATGGTCTTGGGAATGCTCATTTGTCGACCTCGGGGTGGGCGGTGAGTGCTTGTGACATAGAGTGCTTCCGGAAAAGTGCGAAGCGGTTTTCCGAAAAGAAGCACGACAAACCAAGGAACTAGGGTGTTGAAGTGATTCAACGAAAAATGGAAACTCCCTATGAGCGAGCCGGGGCACAATGTCGACCGGCTCTTTCCGCGGAGGACATCATGGATCTCGACGACCTGTTCCCGAGGAAGAAAACCGCCGCCGTAACACTCGGCGAGGACATATCGAGGCTCTCGATACCCGATCTCGAGGAGCGCCTGGGCGCGCTCGCTGCCGAGCGGAGCCGGGTCGAGGAAGAAATCCACAAGAGAAAAGCGACGCTCGATGCGGCCGAGCAAATCTTCAAGAAAAGCAACTGACTGTCGCATCCGGCATCAAAACGACGCCGCCGGGCGCGGCCCGCTTGCGCGGAATTGTGCGAATCCACGTGTCCGATTAAGAACTTGTTAGCCCTTGTCGTTTACTGTTCATGCCATCCAGTTCTCTGGATGCTGAGTGGCTCCTGTCACTCTGTTTGACGCCTCCCTGTTTAACTCTTGAGCCGCTCAACCGAGCGGCTCATTTTTTTTCGCCGGCCGGCCGCCCAGAAACCGTGACAATTGGAAGTGAACGTTAACCCGGAGCGGGGATACTTGCGTTTCGAGCCCCGCGCGTCATCATGGCGGCGTGGAGTATCTGTCGAGTGCGTAGGATCATGAGTGAGAGTTCAGTCGTTCGCGACGCCGGCGCCGATGGGCTGACCATCAGCTTTGGCGAGCGCTATTTCTCCTCCAGCCGCTTCCAGGGCGTCTATCGCGAGGGCATGGCCCTGGTCGAAGCGACGGCGCAGTATCTGGATGGCGCTGGCCGCGACGACAGCCGGGGTTTGACCGGCCAGATCGCGCTGACCTATGCCACCGAGAGCATGCGGCTCACAACGCGCCTCATGAATCTGGCCTCCTGGCTCTTGATCCGCCGCTCGGTCAACACCGGCGAGATGAGCCAGCAGAAGGCCCGCAGCGAGCGCCAGCGCTTGAAGATCGATATCGGCCGCCCCTCGCATGTGCGCGATTTCGGCGGCTTGCCGGACAAGCTCAAGGAGCTGATCGAGGCGAGCTTCGAGTTCCAGGACAAGATCGTGAAGCTCGATCGCCTGTTCGAGGACGGGCCGGTGCTGGGCATAAGGATGCCGGTCAAGGTCGGCGCCGCCAGCGAGGCCAATGGCGAGGCCGTGCGCCACGCCTTCGATAGCGCGTACGGCGAGCGGAGCTGAGCCCGTAGACTTCCATATCGGGATTCGAAAAGGCCGCGCTTGATGCGCGGCCTTTCGTGTTTCCAGAGCCGGGAAGTGTCCCGCTCAGCTCTTGATGAAGCCTTCGAACTTCTTCTTGAACCGTGTCAGGCGGCCGCCACGGTCGATCAGGTGCTGACCGCCGCCCGTCCAGGCCGGATGGGTCTTGGGGTCGATATCGAGGCGGAGCACGTCGTTGGGCTTGCCCATGCAAGAAAACGTCGTGAACTCCGTCCCGTCGGTCATGACGACCTTGATCGGGTGATAGTTCGGGTGCGTGCCGTCGCTCTTCTTCATGGTGGTCAGTCCTTGGGGCCGTCGGCAAAGCCAGACCAGCCGGTGCCGGGCGCGAGCTTGCCTGTCGGGAGTGAATTTGACCGGCCTTATACAGAAGGGGGCCGGAACCGGCAAGGGTGGTTCGCGCGGTAGGGCCGCCTTGTCTTTGCCGTGAAGCCTCGGGCATGGTTGCCCCGCCGGGCCGTGGAATAGGGGCTCAGGCGGCACGGGAGGCGGGTAGAGATGGCGGAAGTCGCGGCGGAATCATCGGCAGCCCCGGCGCAGACTGCTGATGCCGCCCGCCGCCAGCGCGCCAATCTGCGTCCGCTCCTCGCCCTCAAGCCCTACCTCGCCCGGCATCCCGCCATGGTGGCCCTGACGATCGTCGCGCTGACGATGGCGGCGGTGGCGACCCTAGTGCTGCCGCTCGGCGTCCGCCGGATGATCGATCTGGGCTTCGCCGGCGGTAACGGCGCCTTCGTCGATCGCTACTTCGGCGTCATGGTGGCGATCGGCATGGTGCTGGCGCTGGCGAGCGCTGCCCGTTTCTACACGGTGAGCTGGCTCGGCGAACGGGTTGTGGCGGATTTGGCAGGCGATGTTTTCCGCCGCCTCTCCGCCCAGAGCCCTGGCTTCTTCGAGACCATCCAGTCGGGCGAGGTGATGTCGCGGCTGACGGCCGACACGACGCAGATCAAGTCGGCGATCGGTACGGCCTTCTCGCAGACGCTCCGCAATCTCGTGCTGCTCATCGGCGCATTGATCATGATGTTCGTGACCAGCGCCAAGCTCTCGGTGCTGGTGCTGGGGCTCATTCCGCTGATCGTCATTCCACTCGTCGTCTACGGCCGCGTCGTGAAGCGTCTGTCGCGGCAGGCGCAGGACAGCATCGCCTCCGCCTCGGCATACGCGGCCGAGAACCTCGCCTCGGTGAGGACCATGCAGGCGGCGGGTGCGGAACCCGAGGTAACCGGTCGCTTTGCCAAGGCGTTGGAGCTCGCCTTCGCTGCCGCGGGCGCGCGCATGCGGGCGCGGGCAGGGTTGACCGCCGTGGCGCTGTTCCTGGTGTTCTCGGGGATCGTCGGCATTCTCTGGCTCGGCGCGGGCGATGTGCTTGCGGGGCAAATGTCCGGCGGCACGCTCGGCCAGTTCGTGCTCTATGCGGTGTTCGCGGCGGGCGCACTGGGTGGCTTGTCCGAAGTCTGGGGCGAAGCAGCCCAGGCGGCCGGTGCCGCCGAGCGGTTGACAGAGTTGCTGGCGCGGACGCCCGACATCCGCTCGCCGGCTGATCCCAAGCCTTTTCCGGCGAAAGCCAAGGGCGAGATCGTCTTCGATACCGTCACCTTCCGCTATCCCTCGCGACCCGAGGTGGCAGCGCTCGCGTCTCTGAGTTTCCGCATCGCGCCGGGCGAGACGGTCGCCATCGTCGGGCCGTCGGGTGCGGGCAAGTCGACGATCTTTAACCTCATCCTGCGCTTCTACGATCCGCAATCCGGGAGTATTCGGATCGACGGGATCGATGTGCGCGACGCCAGCCTCGAGGCCTTGCGCGCCCGCGCCGCGCTCGTGCCGCAGGACGTCGCGCTCTTCGCCGACACGATCGCCGGGAACATCAGCTACGGATTGGCGGACGCGAGCCGGGCCCAGATCGAGCGCGCGGCCAGGACGGCCGAGGCCATGGAGTTCATCGCTCGCCTGCCGGACGGCCTCGACACCAAAGCCGGCGAGCGCGGCGTGACGCTCTCGGGTGGCCAGCGCCAGCGCATCGCCATCGCGCGCGCCGTGCTTCGCGATGCGCCGATCCTCCTCCTCGACGAGGCGACGAGCGCGCTCGATGCCGAGAGCGAGGCCAAGGTGCAGCAGGCGCTCGAACGGATCATGGGGAGCCGCACGACTCTCGTCATCGCGCATCGGCTGGCGACCGTGCAGAAGGCCGATCGTATCCTCGTGCTAGACCAGGGCCGGCTGGTCGAGGAAGGCACGCACCAGAGCCTCATCGCCAAGGGCGGCCTCTATAGCCGGCTGGCGGGATTGCAGTTCGGGGCGTGAGGCGCCGCCCGCTTACCGCTCCGTCAGCTTCAGCTCGATGCGGCGGTTCTTGGCGAAGGCGTCGTCGGTCACGCCCGCCTCGATCGGCTGGTTCTCGCCGAAGCCGGCGGCGACGAGCCGGTTGGCCGGAATGCCGCGGGCGATCAGGAATTTGACGACGGCGATGGCGCGGGCGCTCGAGAGTTCCCAGTTCGAGGGGAAGGTCGGGCTGTTGATCGGCCGCCGGTCTGTATGGCCATCGACGCGCAACACCCAGGAAACCTCCTTCGGGATCTTGCCGTCGAGTTCCTTCATGGCGGCCGCCAGGCTGTCGAGCGTCGCCAGGCCCTCAGGGTTGATCACGTCGGAGCCCGAGGGAAACAGCACCTCGGCCTGAAACACGAAGCGGTCGCCGACAACGCGCACGTCCTGGCGGTTGGCCAGCAGTGTCCTCAGCTTGCCGAAGAACTCGGAGCGATACTGCGACAGCTCCTGCACCTTCTTGGCGAGCGCTACGTTGAGGCGTTGGCCGAGATCCGCGATGCGCGTCTGGCTTTCCTTGTCCTTGGTCTCGGAGGCATCGAGCGCCTCCTCCAACGCCGCGATCTGCCGGCGCAGCGCGAGCAGCTGTTGGTTCAGGAGATTGACCCGCGCCATCGCCTCCTCGGAGATCTCTTTCTGGGTATCGAGATCGCTCGCGAGCACGGCGGCCTTCGATTGCGCTTCTCCGGCTTTCTGGTCCCCCAGCGCGACGAGATCCGAGAACTTCTTATTCTCGGCCTCGGTTTCGGCGAGGCTCGCCGACATTGCGGTCAGCTCGTCTTCGGCGGACTTGGCGGTGGTCCGCTCGAGCGCCAGCAGCTCGGTCAGCTGCGCGAGCTGCGTGGTCAGCCGCTTCAAGGCGACGTCCTTGCCCGAGCTCTCCTGACTGACGAAGAATTGTGTCACCATGAACAGCGACATCAGGAAGGTGACGACCAGCAGCAGCGTCGAGAGAATATCGACATAGCCCGGCCAGTAGTACTCCGGATGTCCGCCGCGGCGTCCGCGCGCGAGCGCCATGGGCTATCTCCTCGGCTGGATCGAGTTGGAGAGATCCCTGAGCACGACCATCAGCTCGTTCTGCTGGGCCGCCTGCTCGTCGACCCATTCGCGTACGACCTTCTGCTCGGCCCGCATCTGCTTGACGAGCTTCTCGATGCCGCCGGCGAGCTCCTTGACCGCCTCGTCGTTGGGCGGTGCGTGGGCATTGCCCTGACCGTTACGGAAGCTGGTGCCCAGCTCGGCGATCGAGCGCTGCAACTCGACGAGGGCGAAGCGGAACTGCGAGGTCTGGTCGCTGCCGGCGGAGCCGGGGGTCAAATCGGTGATGCCCGACAACCATTCCTCGAGGTCGTTGTAAAAGCGGTTCTGCGCCTGGCTTGCTTGCAACTCGAGAAATCCCAGGATCATCGAGCCCGACAAACCGAACAGCGAGGAGGAGAAGGCCGTACCCATGCCCTTGAGTGGCGCCTGGAGTCCAGTCTTGAGCTCTTGGAAGACGTTGAGGCTGTCGGAGGCGTTGACATCCAAGGCATTGATGGTGAGGCCAATCGACTGAATGGTCTCGAGCAGGCCGAAGAATGTTCCGAGCAGACCCAGGAAGATCAACAGGCCGACGAGATAGCGCGAGGTGTCGCGCCGCTCGTCGAGGCGGGCGCCGACGCTATCGACGATGCTGCGCATCGACAGGGTTGAAAGTGAAAGCACGCCGCGCCGGTCGCGCAGCATATTGGCCATGGGTGCGAGCAGCGTCGGCTGCCGCTCGACGGCGATGCCCGGATCGGAGATGCGGATGCCGTTGACCCAGCGGATTTCGGGATACAGCGCCAGCACCTGCCGGAAGGCATTGATGATGCCGATGGCGAGCACGGCCAGGATGACGGAGTTGAGGAAGGTGTTGGCTTTCAGCGCCGTCAGGATGATGTCGGACAGGATTGCCGCCAGAAATCCCATGAGCGCCAGGAAGACGAGCATGGTGAGCAGGTGGAACTGCGGCCGCGAGAACGTCGTCTTGAATGACGCCTCGGGGTCTTGGACCTCACGCTTTGCCATGTGACCGACGATCCCTCTTAGGCTAACAGCAGGCGACGGACGAGGTTGGGCTCGCCTCGACTATAAAGCTAGCGCAGGTGCCCTGAGAGGACAAACTCCCCGTTTCTTGCCGGACTTTCAGGCAACGCTGTGGCACGCGCGCACTTTCCGGCGAAGTGGGTCCCGGGCCGGTTCGCCGCCAGAAAGTGCGCCAAGAGAAGTCTATTTAATCAGGGTCAGAAGCGCTTTGTGGACCATCTGATTGCCGGCGACGATCTCGCCAGTGTCGAGGAACTTGTCATTGCCCTCGGCATCGCTGACGAAACCGCCGGCCTCCCGCACCATGAGGGCGCCTGCCGCCATGTCCCAGGGCGAGAGTTTCCGCTCCCAGAAGCCATCGAACCGCCCGGACGCGACCCAGGCGAGGTCGATCGCGGCGGCCCCACAACGCCTTATGCCTGCGGTCTTCGGCATGATTCGCGCCAGCTCCTCCATGAACGTGTCGTGGCCACCGCTGCGGTGATAGGGGATGCCGGTGCCGACAACGCAGTCATCGAGCTTCCGGCGGTTGGCGACCCGCAGCCGCCGGTCGTTCATGAAGGCGCCCTTGCCCTTCTCGGCCGTATACAACTCGTCCATGATCGGATTGTAGATGAGGCCCGCCACCAGCTCGCCGTCCCGCTCGAGGCCGATCGAGACGCCGAAGATCGGGATCGAGTGCAGGAAATTCGTCGTGCCGTCGAGCGGATCGACGATCCAGCGGTGGGACTTGTCGGCGCCCGCAACTTCGCCCCGCTCCTCCATGAGGAAGCCGTAGCCCGGCCGCGCCTTCGACAGCTCGTTGAAGACGATGTCCTCGGCCCGGTGATCGGCGGCCGAGACGAAGTTGGCCGGGCCTTTCACGGAGACCTGCAGGTGCTCGACCTCGTTGAAGTCGCGGGTGAGGCTCTTGCCGGCCTTGCGGGCGGCGGCGGTCATGACGTTCATCAGGGCGGAAGCGGGCATGGCGGGGGTCCGGGGGTGCGAATGAGAAGCTTGTGGAAAGTGCGAATTCGATAAGGCAGTGCGACGGCTCGGTAGCGAACAGCTCTAACTTCGTCATTCCGGCGAAGGCCGGAATCGATCCGAGCAATCGTAGGGCTTCCACCTAGCCGCACGGCCAGGCTGAATTCCCACACGAGCTTGGATGGATGCCAGCCTTCGCTGGCATGACGGAACTATAGAGTTGACAGGGGATCGAGCGCAACCAGCCGGCACGCCGGATGCTCTAAAGATCAAAGTGCTCGCGGATCTGCTGAGCACAGGCCTCGGGCGAGGCGCGGCTCGTGTCGATGTCGAGGTCATAGGACATGCCGGCGTGCACTTTCGGAAACTGCCAGCGGGCGAGTCCGATCAGGCGGTCGCCGCGGGCTTTCTCGCGGGCTTCGAGAACGTCGAGGGGGGCGTGGACCCCGACCGTCAAGAGGGCATGCGCGGCGAGCCTTTGGCGGTAATCCGCCATCTCGTCGTTCCCTCCCACGAGCACATCATCGACGATCAGATCGTTGCCGGCATCGGCAAGCGCTGCGATCGCCGCCCGCATGCCGCTCATCACCCTTCTGCCGATAGGGCCTGTGTGGATCGCGATCGAGGGATGGCCGTCCTGGATCAGCGGCTCGAAGCGGAAAGTGTCCGGGTGATCCTGATAGGCCTCAGGCAACATCTCCAGGAAGCTGTCCATGGCGACGCAAAGGAACGGAGTGCGGTTGATCTGCTGCAAATCCTTGGCGATCGTGGTCTTGCCGGCGCTGCCAACGCCGTTGAGAAGGACGATGCGAGATCTGGCGGGCATGGGACTCTCCGGCGCAAAGCGTGCAACCGCTGATGTTTCGCTGATCATACCAGCATTGCCGACTGCGGTATTGCTTCCCCCTGCGGGGCACGCCGTCTAGGATCGGCTGCGATCGGCGGCTTGGTCCGCGGGAGAAACACCCATGTCCGCTGTGGAAGATACGGCCCGCCAGAAGAAGCGCGAGGGCCGCCGTCGGGGAGGGGAGCCGCAGAACCGCATCCAGCAGAAGCCCTTCCAGCAACCACGGCTGACGCTCGACCCCATCAAGTTCCTCTCCGACGACAACATCGAGGCCATTCACGACGCCTCCATGCGCCTCCTCGAGGAGGTTGGGATGGAGGTGATCCTCAATAAGGAGGCGCTCGACATCTACCGGCGGGCCGGCGCCAAGGTCGACGGTGAGCGCGTCCGCATCGGCCGAGAGATCGTCGAGGAGGCCCTGCGTCGCGCGCCATCCGAGTTCGTGCTCAACGCCCGCAACCCCGCGCACTCCGTCCGCTTCGGCGGCAACTGGATTGTCTTCGGACCGGTCGGCGGTCCGCCCAACTGCTCGGACATGGATCGCGGACGGCGCCCCGGCAGCTTCGAGGATTCCTGCAATTTCATCCGGCTCAGCCAGTTCTTCAACATTATCCATATGTCGGGCGGCGGCTCGACCGATGCGCTCGACATTCACGCCTCGGTCCGCCATCTGCATGTCGGCCGCGCCAAGGCCAAGCTCTCCGACAAGGTCTATTTCGTCTCCTCGACCGGCCGCGAGCGGCTGTTCGATGGACTGGAGATCGCCCGCATCGCCTGCGGTGTGCCGAAGGACAAGATCGACGACACGCCCGTCGTCATGACAGTCATCAACACGAACTCGCCGATGAAGCTCGATGGGCCGATGGCCATGGGTATCATCGAGCTGGCGCGCCACGGACAGGTCTGCTGCGTGACGCCCTTTACGCTCGCCGGGGCCATGGCGCCGGTGACCATGGCGGGCGCGCTGGTCGAGCAGAATGCGGAGGCGCTGGCTGGATTGGTGCTGAGCCAGTTCACGCGGGCGGGCGCCAAGTTCATCTATGGCGGCTTCACCTCCAACGTCGACATGAAGTCGGGGGCGCCCGCCTTCGGTACGCCCGAATACATGAAAGCGGCGATCGCCGGCGGGCAATTGGCGCGGCGCTACAAGCTGCCCTACCGGACGTCGTCCACGAACGCCGCCAACACGGTCGATGCGCAGGCAGCCTATGAGAGCGTGTTCTCGCTGTGGGGCGCGATCATGGGCGGCGGCAACCTCATCGTGCATGCGGCCGGGTGGATGGAGGGCGGGCTCGTCGGCTCGTTCGAGAAGTTCGCGCTCGACGTCGATCTCTGCCAGATGGTGGCCGAGTTCCTGCAGCCCCTCGATATGAGCGAGGACGCGCTGGGTCTCGCGGCCATCAAGGAAGTCGGGCCCGGCGGGCACTTCTTCGGCGCCCAGCATACGCTCGCGCGCTACTCGAATGCCTTCTACGCGCCGCTGATCTCCGACTGGCGGAATTTCGAGCAGTGGCAGGCGGCGGGCTCGCCCGATGCGAAGCGGAAGGCCAATGCGCTCTGGAAGCAGGCGCTCGCCGAATACGAGGAGCCGCCGATCGACCCGGCCATCGCCGAGGAGGTCGACGACTACGTCGAGCGCCGCATCCGGGAAGGCGGCCAGCCGACGGATTTTTGAGGGCAGGGCCGCGGCCGGCAGCCGAGTTTGTGATCCCTACAGGGCAATCGCATATGGAGTGGCGTCAAAGTCCGAGAATCGCCGCGTACCTTCCTCCCCCTTCCTATGGGGGAGGAAGGTACGCGGCAAGCTCATGGTCTCTAAAACAACGTCAAATGCGATTGCCCTGGATCCCTAAGCAAGCAGCCCCTTCAAATCGGCAATGACCTTCGCCGGCGGCAGATCCGGATACTCGTCGGGCGCGTTGCCGCGGTTGAGCCAGACGGTCCGGAAACCGAAGGCCTGGGCCCCGGCGACGTCCCAGCGGTTCGCCGAGACGAAGGTGATCTGCGCCTTGTCGACGCCGAGCTTCGTCGCGGCATATCGGTAGACCCGCGCTGAGGGCTTGAACACGCCGACCTCGGCGACGGTGAAGGCGGCGTTCAAGAGTTCGCCCAGGCCTGCCGAGGCGATGGCGCGTTGCAGCATGTCGGCGTCGCCGTTCGAGAGGATCGCAAGCCGCGCCCGCTGCTTCTTAAGCTCGGCCAGCGCCTCTTTCACCTCGGGAAAGGCAGCGAGCGTGTCATAGGCCTCGAGCAGCGCCGTCCGCGTCTCGGCCGAAATGCCCCCGATCGAGGCAGCCGCCGTATCGAGGCTCTGCTCGAGCAGCTTGCGGAACGACGCGTGCTTGCCGATCATCGACAGCACCCAGGTGTATTCCAGATGCTTGCCCCGCCAGCGCTCCGTGAAGCGCTCCCACTCCGGCCCGATGGCAGCCTTGTGCTTGGCTGCCGCCGAGTGAACGTCGAACAGCGTGCCGTAGGCGTCGAAGACGTAGGTTCCGGACACCCCAGGACCTCCTTGCGTGCGCCGGCCGGGGCGACTTCTGTTCCAAGCACCGGCCAAGGGCGCGAGCATAGGCGAAAACGGGCCTTCCAGCGAGCCATACGCCCCCCGCATCCACTGCGATCGGACACCGGCTTGATGCGACGGTGGCTCTGTGGCACCAGTCGCACAGCCTTCCATCTCCCGAGAGATCCGCCATGGCCCGCATTGTGCTCACCTCCGCCCATCTCGAAACCTTCGCAAAGGACGGCTTCGTCATTGTCGAAAACGTGCTCGACCCGTCCGAGATCGAGGCGGCCCGCAGCCGGGTCGAACCGCTGTTCTCCGGCACGTTCGAGACCGGCCTCTATCCCGACGAATGGAACTGGAAGGCCGGCAAGGACCGGCCGGACGTGACGCGGCAGATCTGCAATGGCTGGAAATCGGATCGCACCATTGCGAGAATCGCGCTCCGTGAAGACATCGGGGAAGCCTGCGCGACGCTGCGCGGCTGGCCGGGCGCCCGCATGAACCAGGACAACGTCATCTGGAAGCCGCCGGGCACGAAGCCCTTGGGCTTCCATCAGGACGACAGCTATCAGAAGTGGATCGACCCGCCGCAGCTGATGACCTGTTGGATTACGCTCGACGACACGCGCGCCGATCAAGGCACGATCGAGTATGTGCGCGGCTCGCATCTGTGGCCGGTGGCGGCGCCGATCAAGCACTTCCACGCGCCGGACGATCCGCTGGAGGACATGTATCCGGCGGCGAAGGCGGCCGGCGTCACGGATCCCGAGATCGTGCCGATCGTCGTCAAGGCGGGCACCGCCGTCTTCCATCACGGCCAGACCTGGCACGGCTCGCGCGACAATCGCGGCGCCGCCCCGCGCCGCTCGGTCATCACGCACGCGGCCTCCTCGGCGGCGAAGTTCCACCCGACCAACATCGGCTACGTCTACGGCCGCTACAAGAAGGCCGGCACGCTCGAGATGGACGAGAGCTTCTTCCCGATCATGTGGCGGAACGACGGCTATCGCACGCCCTGGATCGAGAGCTACGTCGGCGGCGGGCGCGCGGCGGCGTGAAGGTTCTCGCTCACAGGCGCGGCCGGCTTCATCGGCTTTCACACGACGCAGGCGCTGCTGGCGCGCGGCGACGACAGTCGTCGGACTCGACAATCTCAACGCCTACTACGATCCGAAGCTGAAAGAGGCGCGGCTGGCGCAGCTGACGCCGCACAATCGCTTCCGCTTCGTCAAGGGCGACTCTAGAAGACCGCGCGCTGATCGAGCGAGCTGTTCCGCAGCGAGAAGCCGGAGCGCGTCGTGCATCTGGCGGCGCAAGCCGGCGTGCGCTACTCGATCGAGAACCCGCGCGCCTATATCGACGCCAATATCGTCGGCACGTTGAACATCCTCGAGGGCTGCCGGCACAACGGCGTCGAGCATCTCGTCTTCGCCTCGTCGAGCTCGGTCTACGGCGCCAACACGGCGATGCCGTTCAGCGTGCATCACAATGTCGACCATCCCGTCAGCCTCTACGCGGCGACGAAGAAATCGAACGAGTTGATGGCGCATTCCTACGCGCATCTCTATCGCCTGCCGGTGACGGGCCTGCGCTTCTTCACGGTCTACGGCCCCTGGGGCCGGCCGGACATGTCGCTGTTCCTGTTCACGCGGAAGATTCTCGCCGGCGAGCCGATCGACGTCTTCAACTACGGCAAGCACGAGCGCGATTTCACCTATATCGACGACATCGTGCAGGGTGTGGTCCGGACGCTCGACCATGTGGCCGAGCCCAATCCCGCATTGGTCGGGCGATGCCCCCGACAGCGCCACCTCGACCGCGCCCTATCGGCTCTACAATATCGGCAACAACAATCCCGTGCCGCTGATGACCTTCATCGCGGCGATCGAGAAGGCGATCGGGCAAGGAAGCCAAGAAGAACTTCCTGCCCCTGCAAGCCGGGCGACGTGCCCAAGACCTATGCCGATGTCGATGCGCTGGCGGATGCCGTCGGCTTCCGCCCCGCGACGCCGATCGAGGATGGAGTACAGCGGTTCGTGGCGTGGTACCGGGGGCACTACGGGGTGTGAGAGTGATTGAGTGCCTGCGCTCAACGACCTTGCCGTACTCTCCTTCTGCCATGTGGTTTGATGGGCCGACGCACACTTTCCTCCCCCTTCCTATGGGGGAGGACCGCGCGCCTTGGACTTAGGCGCGAAGCGCGTAAGTCCTCAGGCGCGCCTAGGTGGGGGTGCTCGTGAAACATCGCAAAAGGTTGCAAGCACGCTTCAACTCGCGCAAGCACAGGATGTCTCATTGACCAGGTCAAGCAACTTTTCTAGAGCGGCCACCAGCATCGACATCGTGGAACGAGCACCCCCACCTATGTTCGCCTAAGGGTTTAGCTTGACGCTAAACCCAAGGCGAACAGTCCTCCCCTTTCGTCGCGCCGGAGGCGCGCCTCCGGCGCGACGAAAGGGGGAGGAAAGAATCACACGCTGATGCTGCCCTGGAGAAAGTACGCCACCTTGCCACCGAGGCGGACGCGCGAGCCCAAATCCTCGCAGCGGATGATGCCGCCGCGCTGCGAGATCTGATGGCCCACAAGTCTGGTTTTGCCGAGCCGCTTCGACCAATAGGGTACGAGGCAGAGGTGGGCGACGCCGGAGACCGGGTCCTCGTCGACGCCGTTGGCGGGCGCGAAGAAGCGGGAGACGAAATCGGCAGTGCCGCCGCCTGTATCGCCCGGCGCAGTGACGATGACGGCCGGAAGCGGCAGCGCTTTGAGCATGAGAAAATCCGGCGCAAGCGCGGCCACATCCTCGGCGCGATCATAGACGCAGAGAAAGTGCTTGGCGGCGAAAATTGCAGTGGGCCTGCGACCGAGGCCTTCAATCAATCCCACAGGCGGCTCGATCGGCTTCGCCGGCAAGGCCGGCATCTCGAGCGTGAGGGCGTCGCCGTCACGCTCGACAATCATCGTATCGCCGCGACTGGTGAACCGGACTTCGGCAGTTTGAGGCCGCAACCGATCGAGCACCAACGCGCCCGCCGCCAGCGTCGCATGCCCGATCATGTCGACCTCGCGGATCGGCGTGAACCAGCGGATGGCAAATCCCTCGCCCTCGGGCACGAAGAACACCGTCTCCGACAGATTGAGCTCGGCGGCGATGGCCTGCATCGTCGCGTCCGGCAACCAGCGATCGAGCGGCACGACGGCAGCTGGATTGCCGGTGAGCGGGCGATCCGCGAAGGCATCGACGATGTGAATGGGGAGGGTAGGCATTGTGGGTGGTGGCCTCAAACCACGAACTGCAACGCCCTCAGCACCTCGAAGCAATCTTTCGCATCGAGGCGGATCTTGCGCTCGCCGACATGCTCCATGCCCGGATAAAAGCTCATCTTATGCGCCGTCACGGGATCGCCATAGGTGATCTCGAGAGAGAACATTTTCGGCAGTTTCGCAACGCGCGGCTTGAGGTTGCCTCGTAGCGCCGCGGCGACGCCGTCGCGGATCGCCGCGCGCGCTCCGGCCGGCGTCATCGAGTTGGTCGAAGCGCCCGACCCGCGCTTGACGGCGAGCGTCGCAATCGCCGGATTGAAGGCCTTGAGCTCCTCGCAGAGCCCGGCATCGCCCGAGACGAAGGCGAGCGGAACGCCGACGAGCGCCGCCGCATAAGCATGCATCACCGCTTCCGAAACGCGCTCGCCGTTCAGCCGCATGTCGACCGCCTTGCCGGAGAGCGTATGCGCCAGCGCATTGGCCTCGCTGCCGGCGGAGGCGTGGTAGCCGATCATGACGACGGCAGCGAAGCTCTTGTCGAGCTCTTCGACCATCGAGAACGGATGGCCCGACCAGCCGCGCAAGACCCGCACATCGTCGGACATCTCATCGATGATCAGATTTCGCCCCGAGGAATGCGCATCCTTGACCCAGATTTCGTCGGCGCCCGCGAGCTTCGCACCCTCGATGGCCGCATTTGCCTCGCCGGTCATCAGCGCGCGGAACTCGGCGTAGCGGGGATGCTCGATCTCGGTCTCGTCCCAGTCGAGGGAGCCCGCGATGCCTTCGATGTCGACGCTGATGTAGACCTTCATGGCGGTCCTCACGCTTTGCCCCAGGCCATGTATGGCCCGTTACCATAACCCGGCTTGCCGTAGCGGAATACCTCGCCCTCGGGTGTCAGCATGCGCCCACCGGCTGCGCGCAGCACCGCGTCGCCCGCCGCCGTATCCCATTCGTTGGTCCGCCCGAAGCGCGGATAGACGTCGGCCTCGCCGCGCGCCACGAGACAGAACTTGAGCGAGGAGCCCGCCTGGATCGTTCCGGCGAGCTTGTGACCCTTGAGGAACTGAGTGCTCGCCTCGTCCAGATGCGAACGGCTGACGGCGGCGATGAGGCCCGTCATCGGCGGAGTGCGCGCGGTGATGACGGATTGGCGGCCTTCGTGCTCCTCGATGGCATTCCCTTGCACGTCCACCCAGAACAACTGGCCCTTGACCGGCGCATAGACAACGCCGAGCACCGGCACGCCTTGCTCGATGAGCGCGATGTTCACCGTGAACTCGCCGTTGCGCGAGACGAATTCCTTGGTGCCATCGAGGGGATCGACGAGGAAAAACCGCTCTGGCGGAGCCAGGGCGTGGGACGCGGCATTCTCCTCGGATACGACTGGAATTACAGGTGCCGCGGCCGCCAGCCGCTCCAGGATGAGCGCCTCGCCTTGCCGGTCCGCCTCGGTTACGGGCGAGCCATCGGCCTTGCGCTCGGTGGCAAAGCCGCGCTCGTAGATGTCGAGAATGACCCGGCCGGCATCCAACGCCGCCCGTCGCATCTCGGCAATGAGGGATTTCCGGTCAGGCATGAGGGGCTCCGTTTGAGCGCCCGGTCATGTCACGGGCAGCCGGGGGTGGCAAGGCAGCCTGCCGCCTCCCGTGAGGCCTTCACCAAGGCGGCAAATGCGCATGGGGTATGCTGGCCAGACCCTGGACACCGGGCGGCGCCACGCCCAAAATGACTGGCATCCGCTGCTTCGAGGAGGCCACCATATGAGCGCCGTCACCCAGCTCCGCCCCAACATCGACCATTGGGAGGCCCGCTGCGACCTCGCCGCTGCCTTCCGCTGGACGGCGCGGCTCAACATGCACGAGGCGGTGGCGAACCACCTTTCGCTTGCCGTCTCGGACGACGGCAAGCAGTTCCTCATGAACCCGAACGGCCGGCATTTCGCCAAGGTGCGCGCTTCCGAGCTGCTGCTGCTCGACGCCAATGATCCGGCCACCATGGACCAGCCCAACGCGCCCGACCCGACCGCCTGGGATCTCCACGGCGCCATCCACCGCAACGTGCCGGGCGCGACCTGCATCCTGCATGTGCATTCCAAATACGCGCTGGCGCTCGCCTGCCTCGCCGACTCGACGCTGCCACCCATCGACCAGAACTCCATGCGCTTCTACGGCCGCGTGATCATCGACGAGGGCTTCGACGGCATGGGGCTCGGCGAGGAAGCCGAGCGCGTCAGCCACGCCTTCCGCGACAATCCCGGCAAGCCGGTGATGATCATGGGCAATCACGGCGTCATGATCACGGGCACCGATACCGCCCAGGCCTTCGACCTGCTCTACTATTTCGAGCGGTCGTGCGAAACCTACATCACCGCGCTGTCGACAGGTAAGCCGCTGCGCATCGCCTCCCATGAGGTCGCCAAGAAGACCTGCGAGCAGTGGATCGCCTATCCGGGCGGTCCCGGCCTGCACTTCAACGAGCTGAAGCGCATCCTCGACGAGGAAGGCTCCGATTACCGGCGCTGAAGCCCACTCGGTCTCGTATGCCGATGTTGTCGCCGCGCTCGCGAGCAGCGGGCTCATTGCGCGTGGCGGAACCGAGATCCGCCATGGCGAGATGCCAGACGGCCTGTCGTCGTGCACCGCCATTCTGATCGGCACGGTTGGCGGCGAAGGTTTCGACAGTTTCGAGTGCCAGCGCCGCGACGAGCCCGATCCGCTGGATCGCTGGGCCAAGCGCGTCATCGATCCCGTGGCGGCAAAGCTCGGCGCGCGCGCCGCGTATCCCAACGATACGCCCTATCTGCCGTTCCAGCGTTGGGCCCAGCGCGCGGAGGATGTTCACCCCTCACCGCTCGGCCTGTTGATCCATCCCGAGCATGGACTCTGGCACGCTTATCGCGGTGCTCTACTGTTTTCAGGCGCTGTCGAAGGCCTACCGGCGCGATCGGAGCGCCCAAAACCGTGCGATAGCTGCCCAACAAAACCCTGCCTCACGGCCTGCCCCGTCGACGCCTTCACCGGCACGAGTTACGACGTCGGCGCCTGCGCCTCCCATCTCCGCACCGATGCCGCGCCACGCTGCCTGACGCTCGGCTGCCGCGCGCGTGACGCCTGTCCCGTCGGAACATCGAGCCGATACAGCGACGCGCAAATCCGCTTCCACATGCGCGCTTTTGCACGAGCGAGGGGGATCGAGGTCGACTAGTTCTAGGTTGGCACTCGGTTTCGGATTGAGGCTGCCCCAACTCCCGCGCCGGCAGCCGAAACGTTTCGCCAGTCGACCTCAACTCCTCTCGAACCCCCGCTTCAGCTCCCAATCGGTGATGCGGCGGTCGTATTCGAACTGCTCCCATTCGGCGGTGTGGATCATGTGCTCCATGACGTCCTGGCCGAAGGCTTCCCTCAGCATCTCCGAGCCCTTCATGAGCGCGATCGCCTCGCGCAAGGTCTTGGGAATCTCGCGCAGGTTCTTGGCCGTGTAGGCATCGCCCGCGAAAGCCGGCTCCAGCTCGAGCTTTTCCTCGATGCCGCGCAGACCCGCCGCGAGCAGCGCCGCGTAGGCGAAATAGGGATTGAGATCGGCGCCGCCGATCCGGCATTCGACCCTGATCGCCTTGGTGTCGGCACCACAGAGCCGGAACCCCGCCGTCCGGTTGTCGAACGACCAGATCGCCCGCGTCGGCGCGAAGGTGCCAACCATGAAGCGCTTGTAGGAGTTGATGTAGGGCGCCAGGAACCAGGTGATCTCGCGGGAGTATTTGAGCTGGCCGGCGAGAAACTGGCGCATCAGCTTGGACATGCCGTGCTCGGCCGACGTGTCGTGGAACAGCGAGTGCCCGTCCTTGTGCCAGAGCGACATGTGGATGTGGGAGGAGTTGCCCGAATAATTGTAGCTGTACTTCGACATGAAGGTGACGGCGCTTGCCCTGCTGATGGGCGATCTCCTTGGCGCCGTTCTTGATGATGACGTGCTGGTCGGCCATGTCGAGGGCATCGGAATACTTGACGTTGATCTCCTCCTGGCCCGGGCCGTACTCGCCCTTGGAGTTCTCGACGATGATGCCGGCGCCGGCGAGGCCGTTGCGCAGCGCGCGCATGTAGGGCTCCTCTTTTGAGGAGAGCAGGATCGAGTAGTCCTCGAGGTAGCGGGCCGCCGTCTTGGGGTCCTTGAAGCCGCGATCGGTGATGGCGTCGTAGGACTCCTCGAACAGGAAGAACTCGAGCTCGGAGGCCGCGAGCGCCTGCATGTTCTGGGCGGCGATGCGATCGACCTGGCGTTTCAGCATGGCCCGCGGGGAATGCGGCACGGCCGCATGCGTGTGATGGTCGAGCACATCGCAAAGGACGAGGGCCGCGCCTTCCTGCCAGGGAATGCGGCGGAGCGTCTTCATGTCGGGCTTCAGCGTGAAGTCACCGTAGCCGCGCTCCCAGGAGGCCGCCTTGTAGCCCGGCACCGTCTCCATATCGATGTCAAGCGCCAGCAGATAATTGCAGGCATGCGTCTCCTCATGGGCGCCGTCGCAGAAGAAGGGCGCGTGAAAGCGCTTGCCCGCGAGCCGCCCCTGGAGATCGGTGAAGCAGGCGACGACGGTGTCGATCTCGCCGGATTTGGTGATGGCTTTCAGCTCGTCGAGGGTCAGCATGCCGGGCATGGGGCGTTTCCTGTTGATTAGGCGTGTCGCCAAACAATAGGCCCGCCAGAGAGGCGGGCCAAGTGGGGTCGGCACCGGTTGCCCGGAGCGGAGAAGTCCGCGTCTGGCGGGTTATCTAGGGCGCGTGTAGCCGGGAAACCGATGCTCCTCGCTGCTGAGTAGGTCGAGATAGCGTCTGTTTACGAATAGCTTCTCGCGGCCGGCCTTCAACTCTTCGAAGATTCCAATTCCCGCAAGGGTCTTGAGGTACACCGAGGCCGTTTCCCGTTTGGCGATTCCGCGTTCGACCAGATTGCCGATCCGGCAATAGGGTTGCGTGAAGATCGCGTCGATCAGCTCGCGCGTGTATATTTTGGGGGCGTTCGTGCGAGCATGCTCGATCGTTGCCTCCATCAGGTTGCGCACGGCATCGATTTTCGCGGATGTCCAGAGCGATGTCGCACGGCAAGCTTCCAGCACGTAGAGAATCCACGGCTCCCATTCGGCATGGGTCGTGACGCGGAGCAGCAGGCGGTAGTAGTCGGTCCGCGTGTGCAAGAAGTGCCGGCTCAGATAAAGCGTCGGCAGCTCTAGCAAATCATCTTGGACGAGACTGAGCAGATTGAGGATGCGTCCGGTTCGGCCATTGCCGTCAACAAACGGGTGGATCGCCTCGAATTGGTAGTGCAGCACAGCCATTCTGATCAAAGGATCGAGATCGCCGGGGGCGTTCTGGAACCTCTCCCAATTTGCAAGCAGCCGGCGCAACTGGTCCTCGCCTTCGGGTGGCGTGTAAATCGTTTCGCCCGTGGCTGCATTCTTGAGCGTGGTGCCGGGTATCTTTCGGATGTCGAGATCCGTGTCCTTGATAATGCGGCAGATCTCGACGGCGATGTTTGTGGAGACCGGCTTTTTTTCAACGGCAGCTAGGCCATGGTAGAGGGCACTTCGGTAATTGAGTGCCTCTTTGACTGCCGGACTATCGCCCATATCGCTATGGGTCGCCTGGCGGAACAAGGCATCGTTGGTCGTGACGATGTTCTCAATCTCGGAGCTAGCGCGAGCCTCCAGCATCGGAATGGTGTTGATGAGGACTGTCTCGTTGGGGATGAGCTTGCAAGCAACGCGAAGGCCAGCGAGTGCTGCCCTGGCGCCAATGCAGGCTTTGAGTATCGCAGTGGTCTCGATCGCCGCCGCGGGTGGCAGCTGTGGCAATGCATTATAGGGTCGGCTTGGATCGAATCGATCAGCCACTTTCACCGTTGTCTTGGCGGCTTGGATTTTTCTGGTGCTGCGCTTGGCCATGAAGTGTCGATTTTTTAGACTTCTGTCGACATATCGCCATCCATGTGCCGGCTGCATCGACATATCACAGCTTATATGTCGATGAAAGCAGATTTTATCGACATATAAGCCCGACCATGTCGATCCCGTCGACATGATGCAATCTATATGTCGACAAAATTCAATTGTGTCGACATATGCACCCCCTGGTGCGGCCCGCCGAAGTCGTGGGCCAAGTGGGGCCCGCGCCGGTAGTCCGGCGCGGGGTCGGCATCGTGCGGTGTTAGGCGGCTTCGCCGACGGCCGCCTCCTCGGCGGCGATCTCGGCCTTCCGCTTGGCGATCTCCTCGCCGATCGGCGGACCGTCGAAGCGCTTGCCGCCGAGAATGAGGCTCAACAGGACGAGCCCTGCCGCGGCGACAATGAACCAGATCATGCCTTCACGACTAAGGCCCATGAAGCCGTCGCCGCCCGAGAATATGAACCCGCCGGCCAGGAAATAGTAGACGACCAAAAGGGTGACGAGGGCCAGCAGCCAGCCGATCGGCCGGTTGCCTTCCATGGTCTGCCAGAACGAGGCGAGCGCCAGCACCATGACGACCATGAGGTAGAGAACCTTTTCCTGCGGCGGCTGGATGCCGACGAAGATCAGCACGGCGGAGCCGATGATGGCGAGGACGGCGACCGGCAACGAGGCGCCACCCAGGCTGAACGGTCCCTTGTGCGCCCAACTCCCGTTCATCTCCGCCCGCATTCCGGCGGCGACCGGCATCAGGTAGGACAGATAGAGGAAGACTGCGCAGCCCGTGGACAGGACGAGGAATGCGCCGCCGTAGAGTGTCGCCAACACCGACAGGATGCCGCCGACCCAGATCGCCGGACCGGGGGTTCTGAACGAGGCGCTGACCTTTCGCAGCATGCCCGACATCGGCAGGCCACCGTCACGTGCGAAGGCGTACATCATGCGCGACATCGACGTGACACCGGCAAGCGCACAGAGGAAGTTCGACACGACGACACCGACGATCAGGAGCGCCTTCAGCGCGCTCGGCATCGGCGAGGTCTCCATCAGCCAGTTGAAGGCGCCCCAGCCTTTGCTGGCCGCCGTCGCGACGCCGCTGACAACGATGGTCTTGGTGGCGTCGGCCGGATCGGGAATCGTCTGGTCGGGAAGTGCGAGCACGAAGGCGCAAACCATGATCCAGCCGAACAGGAACGACCAGAACACCGAGCGCATCATGCCCTTGGGCACCTCACGCGAGGCATTGCGTGTCTCCTCGGAGGTATGCGCCGAGGCATCGAAGCCGGTAATCGTGTAGACGCCGTGCAAGAGGCCGATGCCGATGATGTAGAGCATGACGGTCGCCTGCGGCCAGACCCCGCCGCCTGCGTCGCCGGTATAGTTCGTGAAGGTGACGAGGCGGTTGAAGTCGAGCGAGGGCGCGAAAGCGAGGAAAGCGATCGTCAGCAGCACGGCGGTCGCCAAGATGAGGTAGCCGCTGAAGTCCGTCAGCACCGTGGTCAGGCGCAGGAAATAGTGGTTGAGAATGCACTGCGCGATCGTGATGCCGCCGATGAAGATCGTCTGCGTCCACCAGCCCTGGTCGAACGGCACGGCGGAGACCCAGCCTGCGGCGGCCGTATCCCAGCCGAGAACCTGTGTCAGGAACAGGTCGCGGAACAGGAAAAACACACCCATGTTCACCGACGAGACGACAAAGATGAGGCCGAGCAGATTGAACCAGGCCGCGGCCCATCCCCAACCGCGTCCGCCCAGGATCGAGGACCAGTGATAGATGCCGCCGGCCGTCGGATAGGCCGAGGCGATCTGTCCCATGGCTGCCGCCACGATCAGCGCAAAAGCCGAGGCGATCGGCCAGCCGATGCCGAGCGAGGCGCCGCCACCGGCGCTCAGCGCGGCCGGGAAGGCCGTGATGCCGCCGGCGACGATGCAGATGATGGCAAACGAGATCGCGAAGTTCTGGAACGGACCCATGCGGCGGGTCAGCTCCTGCGCATAGCCCATCTCATGCAGGACCTGTTTGTCCGCATGTCGTTCCGTATCCGAATAGCCGTCTTGCAAACTCATCGTGCCTCTCCATCCCTGTTGACCGCGGCGCCAGCGGCGGCGCGGCGGTGCCAATCGGCGGACCAGCAGCCCGACGGGCGGCTGGTTGCCTATTTGGCAGGACGAAGGACCGGAGGGCCGCGATGGTGCGCGAAACCGGAGTTCGAAAACTCCCGGTCTCGAGCCGAACCGTGATTGTCAGTGCACCCCAAACCGAATGCGGTGCTGGGGTGGTCGAGAATTCCCCCGGGCCGGCGCCTGCCGGTCCCAATCGCAAGTGGAGCCCCCGCTCCACCCATGAGCGGCAATTCGACACGGTGAGCGCGAAATTGTCAAACGAGTCCGAGACTTCCGTGCGCACTCAAAGGCTTGGCTCAGGCCTTCTTGTCCAGCAGCTCGCTCACCATGAGCTGAGCCCCTCGTGATTCGGCAGCCTCCTTGAAGTAGCGGATCAGCGCCTCGCCGATCACCTGGCTCTGCCCGCCTTTCGTCGCTAGCGCCTGAAAGTAGGAGAGATCTTTGACGCAATTCTCCAGCGTGAACAGGTAGCCGCGGAAGTTGCCGTCCATGGCGGGCGGAATGATTCGCTCGAGCGAGCCGGACTTGGCGGCGCCCCCCATGTTGACCTCGAAGAGCTTTGCCCAGTCGAGACCCTCCTCGCGCGCGATGCGATAGGCCTCGACCACGAGCGCGCCTTGTCCGAGTGCCAGCAGGTTGTTGAGGAGCTTGGCGCGATGGCCGGCGCCCACCTCGCCCATGCGGACGACCGTTTTTGAGTAGCAGCTGAGCCAGGGCTCGACCCGCGCATAGTCGGCTTCCGAGCTACCTGCCATGGTGGCGAGCTCTCCGCGCGCCGCATGCTGCGCCCCGCCACCCATCGGCGCATCGACGAAGACGATACCGGCCGCTTTGAGTTTGGCCGCCAGCTCGAGCGTGATGTTCGGATCAGACGTGCCGGTGTCGATGACGAAGGCGCCCTTCGGCAATCCGGGAAGCAGACCATCGACGACTTGCTTCACCTGCTCGGAGGTTGCGACGCAAATGAAGACGCCGTCCTGGCCCTTTGCGAGCTCCGAAAGACTCTTCGCCTCCTTCGCACCTTTCGACACGAGATCATCGACCGGCCCACGATTGCGATTGGCGATGATCGTGACCTCGTGCCCCTTCTTCAGGAGATGCGAGGCCATGCCGTGGCCCATGAGTCCGACGCCGACGAAACCGAGCTTGGACATTGTGTGCTCCGAAAAAATGCGAGTTGTGAAATTGTGAAGTTGTGAGTTGTAAGTTGTAAGGAGGTTCGGCGCGGCAAGTGGCTTCACTACTCACTACTCACTACTCACTACTCACAATTCACAATCTCACAACTTCAAACCGCTGTGAATCCGTTGTCGACGAACAGATGCGTTCCCGTGATGAAGGCGCTCTGGTCGCTTGCGAGATAGAGCGCCGCGCGGGCGACATCCTCGGGCTCGCCGATCCGGCCCTGTTGGGCAGCGATGGCGGCTTCCGAGACGTCGACGCCGTACTTTGTCAGCTCCTTGATCTCGCGCAGCCCGTGCGGCGTACGCACGAATCCGGGGCATACGGCGTTGCAGCGGATGTTCTTGTCGCGGTACTCGACGGCAATGGCGCGCGCGAACATGTGGCAGGCACCTTTGGTGGCCCCGTACAGCACTTCCATTGGCGTCGCCGCCACGGCCGAGATCGACGAGGTGCAGACGATCGAGCCGCCACCCGCCGTAATCATCTGCGGCAGCACCGCCTTCGTCATCAGGAACATACTGCGGACATTGACGGCCATCAGCCCGTCCCACTCCTCGAGCGTGGTCTCGAGAAAGGGTTTGATGACGATCGAGCCAGCATGATTGAAGAGCACGGTGATGGCCCCGAGCGCATCGCCCACCTCTTTCACCGCGCGATTGACGTCGGCCTCACGGGAAACGTCTGCTTCGGCGAAAACCGCCGTGCCGCCCGCCGCACGGATCGCCTCGACCGTCGCTTTCCCCGCCTCGGCATTGCGATCGACAACGCCGACCTTGGCACCTTCCGCCGCGAACAGCTTCGCCGCGGCGCCCCCCATGCCCGTTGCGCCACCGGAAATGAGCGCGACCTTGCCGTTGAGTTGACCTGCCATGGCTAAACCGACCAGCCGCCGTCGATCGTCGCCGTCGTGCCGGTGACAAAGGCGCTCTCGTCCGAGGCGAGATAGACGACGAGGTGGGCGATCTCCTCGGCTGTCGCGAGGCGGCCAAGCTTCTGGCGCGCGACGAAGGCCTGGTAGTTCTTGTCGTAGTCGCCCGGCAGCGCCTTGATGCGCTCGCGCAGCGAGGGCGTGTCGACGGTGCCGGGGCAGATGGCGTTGCAGCGGATGTTCTTGTCGGCGAAGTCGGTCGCGACCGATTTCGTCAGGCCGATGACGGCCGCCTTGGTGGCGCTATAGACGGACCGGTTCGGCGCACCCTTGATGGAGGAGGCGGCCGAGGAAATGTTGATGATCGAGCCGCTGCCACGCGCAATCATGCCCGGCAGATAGGCGTGCAGCGTCCGCCACATCGATTTGACGTTCAAGTCGAAGGAGCGGTCCCAGTCGGCCTCCGTGCAGTCGAGAATGGTGCCGTTGTGGACCCAGCCGGCGCAATTGAAAAGCACGTCGACGGGCCCAGATTTCTTGGCCGCCGCTTGGATATCGGCGGTCGAGGTGGCGTCCGCCACCCAGCAAACCGCGCCCGGCACGTCCTTCTGAAGCTGCTCGACGAGGCCCTTGTCGAAATCCGTGGCGTAGACCTTGGCGCCCTGAGCCGCACAAGCAACCACGGAGGCCCGGCCGATGCCGGCGCCCGCTGCCGTGACGAACATGGTCTTGCCCTTGAGACGGCTCATGCAGTCTACCCTTCCTTTCGGGATTGCGTTTGGGTGGGTAGAGTGCCGCCGATGGCCGGTCGGGCGCAAGGGGACCGGCAAGCATGGGAGAGCCTCGAAATGCGGATTGTTCGGATATGGGCAGCGGTTGTGTTCGTTGGGGTTACGTCGGGTGCTGCTTCGGCAACCGAGGATATCGATTGCGCGAACGCCTCCTCGACCGTCGAGATGAACTATTGCAGCGAGCAGGAGTACAACAAGGTCGATGCCGAGCTGAACCGGGTCTATCAAGTGGTCCTCGCCGGCATCGACACCCACGATGATGTCGAGGCCGAGCGCATGAAGGCCTGGAAGGACGCGCTGAAGGCCGCCCAGCGGGCCTGGGTCGCTTTCAAGGAAAAGGATTGCGGCGAGCTCATCGGCTACGAGTGGTACGGCGGCACGGGTTCGACCTCGGCCAGCCTCGGCTGCATGATCCAGAAGACCGAGACGCGCATCAAGGAGCTGAAAGAGCGCTACGAGGTGCAGTAGCGTGAGCGAGGCCGATTCCGTAGTCTCCGCGGTCCAGCGTTTCGCCGAACGCGAGCTTTGGCCGGGAGCCGCGCGCCATGACGAGGAAAGCCGATGGGTGGGGGATCACCTGCCGGCGCTCGCCGGTCTCGGGCTGATGGGTGCGAATCTTTCGGGCGAGGTCGGCGGCGCGGATGTGGGTGCCGAAACCCTCCTCGAGATCGTCGCGGCGATCGCCGGAGCTTGTCCGGCGACGGCTTCGATGCTGACGGCGCACTATCTGGCGACCGATGCCATCCTGCACGGCGGAACGCCGGAACAGCAACAGCGCCTGCTTCCTGCGATGGCTGCCGGCGAGCTCGGCGCTTTCGCGCTGACGGAGCCAGGCGCTGGCTCCAACCCGGCGGACATGACCTCGCGCGCCGAGCGGGCGGGCGATCGCTATCGGCTCCGAGGTACCAAGCTGTTCATCTCGAATGCGGCGCATGCGGGGACAATCGTCGTCTTCGCCAAGACCGACATGGCGGCGGGCGCGCGAGGCATCTCGGCCTTCGCCGTGCCGCGCGGTACGCCCGGCCTCGAGATCGGGGCGCCTGAGAAAACAATGGGCCTCAAGGGCGCGCATGTGTTTCCGCTGAGCTTCGACGTGACAATCCCGTCCGATTTCCGTCTCGGCGAGGAGGGTTCCGGGTTCCGCACCGCCATGCGCGTGCTCGACAATGGCCGCGTCGAGGTCGCCGCCATGGCGATCGGCATTGCCCGACGAGCCTTGTCACTCGCCGTGCAATGGGCGAAGGACCGCAAGGTCGGCGGCAAGCCGCTCGCCGACAACCAGGGCATTCAGTGGAAGCTCGCGGATATGGCGGCTGATCTTGCCGCCGCCGAAGCCGTCACCCGCGAAGCTGTGCGTAAGCGTGCCGAAGGTGTCCGATTCTCGCGAGAAAGCGCGGTGGCGAAACTCATCGCCTCCGAGATGGCCGGTCGCGTCACCGACGAGGCCTTGCAGATCCATGGCGGCTACGGCTACACGCGCGACCTGGCGCTCGAGCGCCTCGCCCGCGACGTCCGCATCCTGCGCATCTACGAAGGCGCCTCCGAAATCCAGCGCACCATCATCGCGCGCGAGCTGTTGAAGGATTGATTGACGAGATGACCGTCTTCGAGCGCCCGAAACCCGAGCTGTCACCCGGCAAGATCGCGGCACTGCTGCGCGATCAGTATGGTCTCACGGGTGAGATCACCTCGCTCGTCAGCGAGCGCGATCAGAATGCCCGCGTGCGGACGTCCAAGGGCGATTTCGTTCTCAAGATAGCCAACGCCGCAGAGGACCGGAGCGTGCTCGAGCTGCAGAACGCGGTGTTGAAACATCTCGCCCATGTCGATCCGGGTCTCGGCGTCCCGCGCCTCGTGCCGGCGCGCAGTGACGTGGACTTGTTCGAGCACACGGAGGGTGCGGCGCTCCACGCCGTCCGCTTGCTCACCTATCTGCCAGGCAATCTCTATTCGAAAGTCGCGCAGACGCCTCAACTCGGCGCGAGCCTCGGCACATTCATGGGGCGGCTTTCTCGCGCGCTCCAGGGCTTCGGCCATCCGGCGACGCATCGGCCGGGCTTCATGTGGAACCACGACGAGGCGATCAAGGTGAAGCCCTGGCTCGCCGGCATCGCCGACCCTGCGAAGCGCGCGCTCACAGAGCGTGTTTTCACACGCTACGAAGCGCGCGCTTTACCGAAGCTCCCTGCATTGCGGGCAGCCGTCATCCACCAGGACGCCAACGATAACAATATCCTTGTGGTCCCAGATAGCACGACCGTCACCGGCCTCATCGACTTCGGCGACTTGTGCTTTGGGCGGCAGATCAACGAGCTTGCCATCACGCTCGCCTACGCGCTGCTCGATAAGGAGGATTTGTACGCCCATGCCCGGCCGCTGATCGCGGCTTATGCGCGTGAGATGCCGCTGCTGGCGGAGGAAGCCGAAATTCTCTTCGACCTCGTCGCGGCGCGGCTTGCGGTCAGCGTCTGCGTCTCCTCGCATCGCGGGAAGACGTTCCCGGATAACGAGTATCTCCTCGTCTCCCAGAAGCCAGCCTTCGCCCTGCTCTATCGTCTAGACAAGACCAATCCGGCGTTCCTCGCGGCGGTGGCAAGGGAAGCCGCGGGCCTCGATCCGGTAGGTTCGCACGATACAGTTGTCGGCTGGCTCCGCGAAAACATCCCCGACCGCGCGCCACTCCTCGACTTCAATATCGACTCTTCACCGCGCATGCTGCTCCGCCTGGAAGAAGGTGCCCCTGGCATGGAGCATGCGGGCGATCGCGCGGCCTTTGGCGCCTGGCTCGACAAGCGCATGACCGAGACTGGCGCGCGCTACGCCATCGGATTGTGGGGTGAGAATCGCACCGTCTACAAGGGCGATCAGTTCCGCACGCCGGCCTCGCCCGAATGGCGCTCGCAGCATCTGGGACTCGATCTCTTCGTGGCGGCGGGAGTACCCGTGCTTGCGCCACTCGCCGGCACGGTGCTCAGCGTCGCCGACAACGACATCCCCTATGACTACGGCCCGACTGTCATGCTCGAGCATGAGGCTGGCGAGGGCGGTCCGAAGTTCTGGACGCTCTACGGCCACCTCGCCCGCGAGACGCTGACGCGCGTTAAGCCCGGCCAAGTCGTCACGGCGGGCGAGCGCATTGGCTCGATCGGCGGGCCGCACGAGAATGGCGGCTGGCTACCGCATTTGCATTTCCAGATCATCACCGACCGGCTCGGCCAAGCATGGCGAGTTCCCGGGTGTCGGCCAGCCGAGCCTCTGGCCGGTGTGGAGCAAAATCGCGCCTGATCCCAACCTCATCCTCAAGCTCGCGCCCGAGAGTTTCCGCGAGGATGCGACGCCGCCGGGCGTTTTGCTCGAACGCCGCCGCAAGGTGCTCGGCCCCTCGCTCTCGATCAGCTACGCCAAGAAAATCAAGATCGTGCGCGGGCGCGGCGCCTATCTCTACGATCACACCGGCCGCGCCTATCTCGACTGCGTCAACAACATCTGCCATGTCGGACACGCGCATCCCCATGTGGTCGAGGCGTTGGCGAAACAGGCCGAGATCCTCAACACGAATACGCGTTATCTCCACGACAACATCCTCGATTACGCCGAGCGGCTTGCCGCGAAATTCGCAAAGCCGCTTTCCGTCGTTTACATGGTCTGCTCGGGCTCGGAGGCGAATGAGCTGGCGCTGCGCATGGCGCGCACGGTGACGGGCCGGCGCGACACGGTCGTGGTCGACTGGGGCTATCACGGCAACACGCAAGGGCTCATCGATGTCAGCCCCTACAAGTTCAATCGCAATGGCGGGAAGGGTAGGCCGGACTACGTCGAGATCGCGGATCTTCCAGATCCTTATCGCGGTCCCCTCAAGGGCTATGCTGCCGAAACCGGCCGCGCCTATGCGCACTCTGTCGAGGCCTGCGTCGAGGCGATCGCTAAGCGCACCGGGCAGGGCCCGGCCGCCTTCATCGCCGAGACGATTTCCGGCTGCGGAGGCCAGGTGGTCTTTCCGGATGGCTATCTCGAAGCCGCCTTTGCCGCCGTGCGCAAGGCCGGGGGCTTGTGCATCGTCGACGAGGTGCAGACCGGCTTCGGCCGGGTCGGCTCGCATTTCTGGGCGCACGAGACGCAAGGCGTCGTCCCCGATATCGTCACGCTCGGCAAGCCGATCGGCAACGGCCATCCGATGGCGGCGGTCGTCACGACGCCCGAAATCGCCAAGGCCTTCGCGAATGGCATGGAGTTCTTCTCGTCCTTTGGCGGCAATCCGGTCTCGGCTGCTGTCGGCAACGCCGTGCTCGATGTGGTTGGGCAGGAGGGTTTGCAGGCGAATGCCCTATCGGCGGGGACTCACCTCATGGCCCGTCTTGAGGCCCTGCAGCAACGTCACGCCCTCATCGGCAACGTCCGCGGTAAGGGGCTCTTCGTAGGCGTCGAGCTCGTACGCGACCGTACGACCCTCGAACCCGCCACCGAGGAAGCGAATGCGGTCATTAATCATCTGAGAGACAACGGCATTCTCGTCTCGACCGACGGCCCCTTCGACAACGTGCTCAAGGTCAAGCCGCCGATCTGCTTCCGTCGCCGGGAGGCCGATCTGCTGGCCGACGGCATCGATGCGGCGCTCACCCAACGTGCATGACCGATCAACTCGGCGTGGTCCCAAGGGAAATGTCGCATTTGGACCCTTGGCCCCAAACCGCCAACCGATATAGTTTCCTTGCAGGCTCGAGCGCCGGCCCCGGCGAACCGGGTCTCTCTTTCGCCATCGAAAGAGCATAACAGGCCGCATCGCCGGATTTTTCCGGCGCAAATCAAACCCATGGGAGGGTGTTCCTGATGACTGATATCGATCGGCTGAAAGCTATGGCCAAGGCCGGCAAACTTTCGCGTCGCGAGTTCATGGTCGGTGCAATCGCCGCCGGCGTGACCGTCTCTTCGGCCTCCAGCATGTTCACGACGATTGCCCGAGCCGAGATGAAGAAGGGCGGCTCGCTCAAGATCGGCCTCGGTCACGGCGCCACGACCGACTCCTTGGATCCGGCAACCTATCCCGACCAGATGACCGGCACTTGTTGCTGGGGCACGATGTCGAACTCGCTGACCGAGGTCGACATCAAGGGCAACATCTCGGGCGATCTCGCCGAGAGCTTCGAAGCCTCCGACGGCGCCAAGAAGTGGGTCTTTAAGCTGCGCAAGGGCGTCACCTTCCACAACGGCAAGTCCGTCACCGCCGACGACGTGGTGGGCTCGATCCAGCACCATATGGGCGAAGCCTCGAAGTCGGCCGCCAAGTCTGTCATCGCCGACATCACCGAGATCAAGGCGGACGGCGAGAACATCGTCATCTCGCTCAAGGGCGGCAATGCCGACTTCCCCTATCTGATGAGCGACTACCATCTGCCGATCATGCCGGTCGCCGACGGCAAGGCCGATTGGCAGTCGGGCGTCCGCACGGGCCCCTACACGCTCGAGAAGTGGGAGCCGGGCGTCCGCGCCACGCTCAAGAAGAACGCGAACTACTATCGCGAAGCCGGCTTCGACGATGTGAGCTTCACAGTCATCGCGGATGTGGCGGCGCGCACCAACGCGCTGACCTCGGGCGAGGTCAACTACATCGACCGTTGCGACTTGAAGACCGTCAACCTCTTGAAGCAAGACCCCAATATCGAGGTCACAGAGGTCACCGGCTTCGGCCACTACATCTTCGTCATGAACGTGACGCAGGCGCCTTTCGACAAGCCTGAGGTCCGCAACGCGTTGAAGTATGCGATCGACCGCGTGGCTATCAAGGACAAGGTGTTCCTGGGCTTTGCCGCCGTCGGCAACGACAATCCGATCGCGCCCTCGATCAAGTTCGCGACCAACCCGGAGCCGCTCCACACCTACAATCCGGAGAAGGCGAAGGAGCTTCTGAAGGCAGCCGGCGTCGAGAACCTGACGGTAGACCTCTCGGTCGCCGATGCCGCCTTCGGCGGCGCGGTCGATGCGGGCCAGCTCTTCGCCGAGAGCGCGAAAGCCGCCGGCATCACCATCAACGTCGTCCGCGAGGCGAACGATTCCTACTGGGATGCGGTGTGGCTGAAGAAGCCCTTCGTTGCCTCCTACTGGAACGGCCGCCCGACGGTCGACTACATGATGACGACGGCCTATGCGGCCGAAGCGGCATGGAACGACACGTTCTGGAAGAACCCACGCTTCAACGAGCTGCTCGTCGCGGCCCGCTCGGAGACCGACGATACCAAGCGTGCCGGCATGTACGCCGAGATGCAGCAGCTGGTGCATGACGATGGCGGTCTCATCAACATCGTCTACTCGACCTACGTCAACGCCAATAATAAGACCCAACTCGCCCACGGCGAAGTCGGCGCCAACTGGGATTTGGATGGCATGAAGATCGCCCAGCGGTGGTGGAAGGCTTGATAGATGCCTTCTTCCCCTCTTGAGGGGGAAGGCCAAGTGCCTTGGACTTAGCCGCGAAGCGGGTAAGTCCTTAGGCGCTTGGGATGGGGGGAATGACACGAACACAGGTTCATTTGCTTTCGACCCCCCACCCTACCCTCCCCCTCAAGGGGGGAGGGGGAAACACAGCAGTGATGTCGTTCTCGAGGTTGAAGTTTTCGTTGGCGGGTATCACTCGACAATTTTACGGGCTGCCTTCGGGCAGCCCGTACTTTTTATGGCATTTTTATGTAGCGCTCTGCGCCGAATGCGCTAACAATACCCCGATTGGGGAAGCCCCGAGCAGAACAATCAGGCCGGGTCGACGATGCATCCGATTATCCGCACCGTGTTTCAGCGGCTGGCGCTGAGCTTCGTCACGCTCTTTATCGTCTCGATCGTGATATTCTCCGCCGTCACCATGTTGCCTGGCGATTTCGCCAAGTCGATCCTCGGCCAGGCGGCAACACCCGATACGGTCAAGGCGTTCCAGAAGGAAATCGGTCTCGATAAGCCGCCGGTCACCCGCTACATCGAGTGGATTCAGCGGGTTGCCGTCGGCAATTTCGGCGAGAGCTTTGCCAGCAGGGTCGGTTACCGGCGCGCCGTCGCGGACATCATCGGGCCGCGCCTCAAGAATACGCTCTTCCTCGCCTCCATCACGGCACTGATCGCCGTCCCGCTCGCGCTTCTGCTCGGTGTGCTCGCGGCCCTCTACCGCAACAGCTGGTTCGACCGCACCGTCAACGCGCTGACGCTGACCACCATCTCGTTCCCCGAGTTCTTCGTCGCCTACATGCTGATGCTCTTTTTCGCTGTGAATTGGCACATTCTACCCTCGCTCTCCAACGTCACGCCGGAGATGGAGCTCGGTGAGCGGCTCTACCGGTGCGCGCTGCCGTCCCTGACGCTGACCCTCGTCATTGTCGCCCACATGATGCGCATGACGCGGGCGGCCATCATCAACCTGATGGCGAGCCCGTTCATCGAAATGGCCCGCCTCAAGGGCATTCCGCCGATGAAGGTGATCACCAAGCACGCCCTGCCGAACGCCTGGGCGCCGATCGTCAACGTCATTGCCTTCAACCTCGCCTATCTGATCGTCGGCGTCGTCATCGTCGAGAAGGTGTTCGTCTATCCGGGCGTCGGCCAGCTGATGGTCGACGGGGTGACCTCGCGCGACATTCCGGTCGTCCAGGCCTGCGCGCTCATCTTCGCGGCGACCTACATCCTCTTGAACCTGATCGCCGACATCATCTCGATCACCACCAACCCCAGAATCCTGCACCCCAGATGACCACGGAAGCCCCGCCACTCGCTCGTATTGCCGTTTCGCCGCGCAAGACGCGGCTCGGCTCGGCATTGAATGAGCTCGGCAAGGCGCCGCTGACCGCCTGGTTCGGGATAATCGTCATCCTCGCCTATCTGTTCGTCGCGATCTTCGCGCCCCTTATCGCACCGTTCGCCGAGAGCGACACCAGCGGCCCGCCCTACGCCCCTTGGGGCGGCGACTATCTGCTCGGCACCGACCAGCTCGGTCGCGATATGCTGACGAGGCTCATCTACGGGGCCCGCAACACAATTGGCATCGCACTCGTCACGACGCTGCTGTCCTTCACCGTCGGCGGTGTGCTTGGCATCCTGACCGCGGTTCGCGGCGGTTGGATCGATCAGCTGGCGAGCCGCTTCGTCGATGTGCTGATGGCGATCCCCTCGCTCATTTTCGCGCTGATGCTCCTGTCGGTTTTCGGCTCGACCATCCTCAACATCATCATCATCATCGCCATCCTGGATGCGACCCGTGTCTTCCGCCTGGCCCGCGCCGTCGCCATGAACGTGGCGGTGATGGACTATGTCGAGGCCGCCCGCCTTCGGGGCGAGGGCCTCGCCTGGATCATGCGGCGCGAGATCCTGCCCAATGTCATGCCGCCGCTCGTCGCCGAGTTCGGTTTGAGGTTCTGCTTCGTGTTCCTGACGATCTCCGCCCTCTCGTTCCTGGGTGTCGGCATCCAGCCGCCGACCGCCGATTGGGGCTCCATGGTGCGCGAAAACTCGACCCTCATCACCTACGGCAACATCACGCCGCTGCTGCCCGCCGGCGCCATCGCGCTGCTGACGGTCGGTGTCAACTTTGTCGTCGATTGGTTCCTGCACAAGACCAGCGGGCTCCGCGATGAGCACTGACAGAGCGCAGGCGAACGGCGGCGGGATCCTCCTCGACATCCGCGGCCTCAAGATCGAAGGCCAGAGCGACGACGTCTGGAACGAGATCGTCAAGGGCGTCGACTTGCAGCTCGAGCGCGGCAAGGTGATGGGGTTGATCGGCGAATCCGGCGCCGGCAAGTCGACCATCGGCCTCGCCGCCATGGGTTTCGCGCGGCCCGGATGCCGCTTCACCGGCGGCCAGATCTTCTTCGATGGCATCGACCTGCGCACGCTCTCCGACGAGGAGCAGCGCCTGATCCGCGGCCGTCGCGTCGCCTATGTGGCGCAATCGGCGGCGGCCGCGTTCAACCCGGCGCATCGCCTCATCGACCAGATCATCGAGAGCCCGCTGACGCACGGCATCATGTCGAAGGCCGACGCGACGGCGCGGGCGATCCACCTATTCAAGAAGCTTGGGCTCCCCAATCCCGACACCTTTGGCCAGCGCTATCCGCATCAGGTCTCGGGCGGCCAGCTGCAGCGCGCCATGACCGTCATGGCGCTCGTGCCCGGCCCCGACCTCGTCGTCTTCGACGAGCCGACGACGGCGCTCGACGTGACGACCCAGATCGATGTGCTCGCCGCCATCAAGGATGCCATCCGCGACGAAGGCGCCGCCGCCCTCTACATCACGCATGATCTGGCCGTCGTCGCGCAGGTTTCGGACGAGATCATGGTGCTTCGCCACGGCAAGATGGTGGAACTCGGAACGGCCGATCAGATCATCAACCGGCCGGAAGAAGATTACACGAAGCGGCTGGTTTCGATCCGCCAGATCCGCAAGAACGGCGAGGCCCTGCCGCATGCGGCGCTGCTCACCGTCGAGAATGTCACCGCCGCCTACGGCAATCTGCTCACCGTCCTCAGCAATGTCTCGGTGCACCTGCCGCCCGGCCAGACGCTTGCCGTCGTCGGCGAATCGGGATCCGGCAAGTCGACCATGGCGCGCGTCATTACCGGGCTGCTGCCGCCCAAATCAGGCGCCATCCGCTTCGACGGCGAGGCGCTGCCGCCAAAACTTTCCGACCGCACGAAAGAGCAACTCCGTGTCTTGCAAATGATCTATCAATCGCCCGATGTCGCGGTTAATCCGCGTCATCGCGTCCGCGAGATCATCGGCCGGCCGCTCGAGTTTTATTTCGGCCTCTCGGGCCGAGAGAAAGAGAAGCGCACGCTGGAGCTGCTCGATCAGATCGAGATGGGGGAACAGTACATCGAGCGCTATCCGGGCGAGCTTTCCGGTGGGCAGAAGCAGCGTGTCTGCATCGCGCGGTCGCTCGCCGCCGAGCCGCGGCTCATCATCTGCGACGAGCCGACCTCGGCGCTCGACCCGCTGGTCGCCGATGGCATCCTGAAGCTGCTCCTGAAGCTGCAGGCAGAGACGAAGGTCTCCTACCTCTTCATCACCCACGACATCGCCACTGTCCGCGCCATCGCGGACATGGTCTGCGTGCTCTATAAAGGCAAGGTCGTCCGCTTCGGTCCGAAGCAGGAGGTGCTGTCGCCCCCCTTCGACGACTACACCGACCTCCTCCTCAAATCCGTGCCCGAGATGCAGATCGGCTGGCTCGAGAACGTCCTCAAGACCCGCCGCATGGCGAGCGCTGGGAACTAGTTCCCCTGCCATTCGCCCGCCGCGACGCTGCTTCGCGGGCATTTACGCTGATCCGCTCTTGATCCGCGCGCGCGCTTCGGACAGCATCCAGTTCATCACAATCAAGGCCGTCATACGGCCGTAACTCGGGGATCAGGACATGGCCAAGGCAACCAAGACCGGCGCAAAGGCCTCCAACGGCAAGACCAGCAACGGCGCATCGGCGGCTGCGCCGCTGCGCGCTCGCGTCGAGGGCGGCGGCACGCCGCTGATGAAGCACTGGGGCATGAAGTCGGAGGCCGGCACGCTCACCGACGTGCTGCTCGGACCGCCCGAGGGCTTCCGCTGGATGGGCGAGGAAAACGCGGCCTGGTCGTCGCTGGTGCGCGATACGATGCGGCGCGGCTACAAGTTCGACAAGCAAGTGGCGATGCGCCAGCACCGCGAGATGGTCGAGGCCTACCACGACGCGGGCGTCACGACACACTTCCTGCCGCTCGACGAGTACAACCCCTATCAGGTCTATGCGCGCGACAGTTCCTTCATGACGCCCTACGGCGCCGTCATCTGCCAGATGGCGAACCCGCGCCGCCGCGGCGAGTATGCGGCCTGCATCCGCTTCTACATGGAGAAGGGCATCCCGATCTACGACATGGTCTCTTCGGGCAATTTCGAGGGCGGCGATTTCAACGCGGTTGCCCCAAAGGCCGTGTTGTTGAGCTACACCGATCACCGCTCCGAGCATGTAGCGGCCAAGCAGATCGCCGGCTGGATGGAGGACGAGGGCTGGGAGATCAAGTGGGCGCCGATCGACCAGTTCTACGTCCATATCGATTTGATGGTGTGCATGTTGAACGAGCATTGCGCCGCCGTATGCCTCGATACCACCGAGGACGATGTCATCGACTGGCTCAAGAAAAAGAAGATCGAGATCATCCCCGCGACCTTCAAGGAGACGATGGCGCTCGGCTGTAATGTCGTTGCCCTCGGCAACGATCGCATCCTCTCGACCGCCGGCGCCAAGGACCTCAACAAGAAAATGAAGGCCGCCGGGTTCAAAGTCTACGACCCCGAGATGAACATGTTCACCCGCGCCGGCGGCGGCGTGCATTGCATGGCCCAGCCGCTCAGGCGGGAGTAGGATCGTTCTTTTTTGAGCAGAGGGTCGAATGGGCATCGACACGGAAAAAATCGACGAGGCCGTGCTTGCGCTGCTGCTGCTCGGCCGGCATGACGGTCACCGGGTCTGGAAGTCGTTCGACTGGGACACCTTGGGTAGGCTGCACGGCAAGGGCATGATTTCCGACCCCGTCGGCAAAGCAAAATCCGATGTGCTGACCGAGGAAGGCGCCATCGCCGCCGAAGCGGCGTTCGCTCAGCTGTTTGGCGGCAACTGACCGGATCTGCGCGCGCGGCAAACAGCTAGACTGGCCAGAACCCATGGCACGGCCGCAGAGCTGCGCGGCAGCAAACTCGCGCAATCGGCAAGTCTGGCGGAGAGGGAGTCCGCCAAGAATTCAATTAAATCAAAATCATAAACTGGAAACGCACAAAATACCCCACATTCTAACCCACAGTTGAGGTGGTGTTGCAGTGCGACCGCACGATCACCAATGTTGTGGCTTGGACCGAAGCCACACCCTCATCCTGGGCACTTTTCGGCCAGTCAGGGACAAGCGACAACGGCGTGAGAACAGCTAGCAGCAGATCCGGCTGACCACCAGTTCGAGCCTCGCCGAACCCGCCGCCGCAACTACCGCGTGCGGCCCTATGAGTGAGGTGCCTACATTCTCGATCGCTTGCCCGAGTCGAGATGAGTGAGTCAATTGCGCCACAGAAGGCCCGTGCGGAATCATCTAGCTTATCGTGTCGCCTGGGCTAACCGGGTTGCATCGCGATGCTCCCTAACACGGAGATGTTGCGATGACTGACTACCGGCTCGTCGACAAGAAGGGCCTGAAGACGATTTATGGCATACCCTACTCGCCACAGCACATAGCGCGCCTCGAGAAGGCCGGGAAGTTCCCAAAGCGGATTCGACTCGGCCAGTGTCGGGTAGCCTGGTACTGCAGCGCAGTGGAGAGCTGGATCGCCTCGCGCGCCCAACTCGTCCTCGACAGCGACGCCTCCTGAAAAGGAGCGGCCCCCGGAGTAGCTACCGGGGGTCATTGCTTGTGAGCGGACAGGCGAGAACATCGTTGCCTCGCCCCTCCCGAAAATTGATGGGCGCCTTGCCGGCTTGCTGCCGGCAACCGGGGCCTCGTGAACCGAGCCCGCAACCGGTCTCGGCCGTCCGGCGTCGCCCCCTGGCGCGGCGGTAGCGCCACTGCCTCTCGATCTCATGACACTGATCGCACTTGTCCTCAAAACGAGCAGACAAATGACCCAAACACTGAGCCCGCTCGATGTGCTTCGTCGTGCAGATCGGGGACGCTTCATACGAATAGCCGACATCCAGCATCATGAGATCGGCGACGGTTTCCCCGTCGCCGATGACGTCCGGATGTAGGGTATTGTGTCGAGGTTTAGATGTCGATCTTCTCTGCGATCTCGATCGCATCGTCGACCTCGATGCCGAGGTAGCGAACGGTGCTCTCGATCTTCGAATGCCCGAGCAAAAGCTGTACCGCTCGGAGATTTCCTGTCTGTCGATAGATCAAGACGGCCTTGGTGCGACGCAGCGAATGCGTTCCGAAGCTTGCCGGATCGAGTCCGACGCTCGCTACCCATTCCTGAACGAGTCGTGCGTACTGGCGGGTTGTCAGTCCGCGTGAACCGTCGCCACGGCCAGCGAACAGAAGTTGACCTGACTTTCGACCGGTCAGTCTCAGGTATTCGTCGATCGCCAACCGGGTTTGGTCGGTCAGCTCAAATCGAACCGGTCTCCCCGTCTTTTTCTGCCGGATCGTCGCGCGGTCCATGGCATAGCCACTCGAGGCGACATCTTCCACGCGAACTGCCACGACATCGCAGCCCCGCAACTTGCTGTCGATCGCGAGATTGAACAAGGCAAGATCTCGCTTGCGATCGGCCATCTGCAGCTTGGTTCGGATCGACCAGACGTGGCTTGGCCGGAGCGGTGGCTTGGGCCCGACGAGCTTGCCCTTGTTCCAAGGCACGCGGCCGGACTTGGCTGCCGATTTAGTAGCGGCGGGTGAAGTGGCTTCGTCTTCCATGAACTGTCTCCTTGGTTGAGAGACAGAGCAGCATGGTCGGCTCGACGCCACGGGATTGAATTGGCGTCCGGTTTCTGACTATTTCTTCGGTCGAATGGTTACCATCCGTCGTTCTTGACCCCAACCGGACTCTGTGCGGGTGCGCAACAACAGTGTTGCATTGATGGTCGGTGAACGGCACGGCAGGGGTTACGCCTCAATGAAAACTCAGCCGCGACATGCTTGGCTGGTACGTCTGCCGCGCCTATTGGACCCGGCAGGTTCTCATTTTCGCGATGGGCCAAAGCAGACGAATTTTCTGCTGGGAGCTGCCCTCGAAACGGGTAGTCGAAGGATTCCCAATCCTCGGCTACCGGATCGTCCATTGTCGATTCCGGCTCGGAAGCGGAGGTCAATGTCTTGAGCCTGGCTCCACCCGGAGCGTGGTGGCTAGCGACGCAGCGACGAGCAACGCCATCCCGATCAGGACAACGCAGGCTGTCCAACCGAGCCGGTCGTAAACCTGGCCGAGGACCAGCGCTCCGGCGATGCCTCCGAGAAAGTAGCTCGACAGATAGAGGCCACTCGCCGCGCCACGGTCGCTGTCGGCTGCGCGGCTGACGAGACCCGTCGCGACCGCTTGCGCAAAGAATGTCCCGACGCCCGCAAGTGCGAGGCCAGCAAGGACATGAGCGAGGGTGCCGCTCAAGAGAAGCGGCAGGCCCAGGCCAGCCGTTACCAGTCCCAGGATGAGTGCGGGTCTGGCGCCGAGCAACGATACCACCCGGCCAGCGAGCGGAGTCGTGGCGATCGATGGCAGGAAGACGAGATAGACGAACCCAAGCTGCATGGCGCCGAGCGACAGCGGAGCCTCGACGAGCACGAAATTCACATAGGTGAAGACGCCGATGAAAGCGAACAAGATGCAGAAGCCGATGGCAAAGCCGCGCCGAAGCGCCGGGTTGGCGAGATGACGGCGCATTGCTTCGATCGACGAGCCGTGTGAGCGGCCTGCCATCATCGGCGCCATGCCCGTTAGGAAGCGATAGGCCAGGATGGCGCCGGCGAGGTTCAGCGCGGCAAAGACGTAGAAGTTCACATCGAGACCGAGCTCGGTCGCGAGCGATGCCGATAGCAATCGGCCGATGAGGTTCGACGCGACATTGCCGGTGATGTAGGCGGCAAACGCGCCGGCCGCTTCGGTGGCACTGCACTGCTCGCCGAGATAGGCGAGCGTCAGCGTGAAGGCGGCCGCCATCAGCACGCCTTGCGCGATGCGGAGCAGAGTGAACGTCGTCAAGTCAGGCGCAAGCGCCAGCAACGCCGTCGGAATCGCCAGCAGCGCGAGGCAGCTGACGACACCTCCGCGCCGCGGAATGTGACGGCTCAGCAGCGCCGTCAGGAGTCCGGATAGAGCCATGCCGAGAGTTCGAGGCGTTGACGGCGAAGCCAATAGCAGCGCGACTGACGCCATAGTGGGTCGTCAGGGCTGGCAAAATTGCCTGGGTGGCGAAGAGGTCGACAACGGTCAGAAACGCGATGAGCCCGACGATGATCGACTGAGTAGAGCCGCCGTGTGCATATGAGGGATGGACTTCCGAAGTGGTCGCAGATGTCTTCGCCATTTCTCTCTCCTCGGAACCCTAGTGTACGCGGCGCCGGCGTAGACAGCATGCTCCGGCGCCGCGCCCACATAAGAGCGGAACGGCGCTTTCACATGTTCGTGTCGGTGGGATCGGCGAGCAGGTCGGAGGACAGGAGGACGACCGACTCGCTGCCATTGTTCTTCCACCAGTGCGCCACTCCCTTCGTCTCGGTCGAGACCTCGCCGGCCTTATGCTCGATCGGGACGGCGCAGTCGCTCGAATACTCGGTGATGGCGCCGGACACGATGTAGATGATCGCCGGGCGGTCGCCATGGCTGTGCCAGGGGACGACGCCGCCGGGCTGTACTTCGAGACGGCGGAGGCGGAACATCCGGGCGATGCCGACCTTCTCGTCCTTGAGGTCGATCATGCCGATGACGTCGTCCTTGACGTCTTTGGCGGCCATATCCGACATCGGCGTGACGTCGACACCCATCTTGTCGGCCGGGCATTCACCGGCGATGGCAGGTGCGATGCCCAAGGCGAGCGATGCGGCGACGAGGGTTGCGGGGATTTGCAGTTGACGAAGTGTCGTGCTCATGGGGAAGCGCATGGAGTTTCTCCGTTTGATACCTTGGCCGGCCAAATGGACCGGCCCACACCTGACATGTGGAGTGGCGGGACGTTCGGTTGAAATGCCGTTTCGCAGCGGTTTCGATAGCGCCGGGCTATGCCGGACAGGGGTGCATCAGAACGCAAAGCGCGGCCGGGGATCGGCCGCGCGGTTACCTGGAGTAAAGTGGTTGCTGGCTATTTCGCTTCCGCACTCGACACGATCGAGGCGATCACTTCGCTCGCCATCTTGAACTCTTTCTTGCGGTCGGCGATCCGATGACGCTTGGCGATCCATTGGAAATCCGTGTAGGCCATCCAGACCTTGCCCTTGTCGCCCTGGTAGACGAGAAGCCGCACCGGCCAGTCGAGACCGGCCTCGGCATCGGCGGTGATGAACAGCGTCCCGAGCGGCGGATTGCCGAAGATGATGAGATGGGAGGGGTTGAGCTTGATGCCGGCGCCGGCCGCAAGCTTTGCCTGGTCGATGTCGTCGAACAGCAGAATTTTCTTTGCGGCGATGTCAGCCTTGACGCGCGTGATCGTTTCCTCAAGCGAGTAGGCGCTCTCAATGCGCACTACGCCGTCGCGACCCACCGCGTGCCGGGTCATGCTCGCGTTGGCTTCGAGCGCCGGCCCGAGCGGCATGACGTAGAGGCCGGCCACCAAGGTCAGGCAGGTTATCGAACGTAGCCACATCTTGCGTCTCCATCGATTGCTTGCTGCGAAGCGCCACATCTATCTGTGCGCCTGCAAAGAATGTGGCGTGTGGGAGGCCGCTCGGAAAATATCGGTTGGCTCGGGATTTGATGCCCTCAGAGCATCACGCCCGCGCTACAGGAACACCTCGCCCACATCGATGCTCGAGCGTTCGCCGACATCCTTGAAATGGCCGTCGAGCCAGGCCCCGGCGCTGGCGCGGCCGGCATCGCGAAGATGACAGAGGAAGTCCCAGTCGGGATTGAGCTTCGTCGCGACGCCGAGCTGGCCCATCTCCTCATCGTCGCTGATCGAATGGACGAGCATGCGCTGATACTTCTCGCTGTCGAGGGCGCCGTCATCGATCAGTCGCGTGACGAAGGCGATGGCGCGCATTTCGCGCATGAGCGAGGAGTTGAAGCTGATCTCGTTGATACGATCGAAGATGGCCGCGCTCGTCACGGGCAGCTCCTTCCGCACCAAGGGATTGATGTGGACGATCACCACATCCCGCGAGGCGCCGTGATAGATCAGCGGATAGATGGCGGGGTTGCCCATATAGCCGCCGTCCCAGTAGGCCTCGCCGTCGATCTCGATCGCCTTGAACACATACGGCAGGCAAGCCGATGCGAGCACGGCATCTGCCGAAAGCTCGGAATTCTTGAAGACGCGGACTTTGCCGGTCCGCACATTCGTCGCGCCGAGGAACAGCCGCGAGGTAATCGGACACTGGCAGAGGTGCGAGAAGTCGACGACCTTCTCCAGCACGCTCTTCAGCGGATTGAAGTTGAACGGATTGAGCTGATAGGGCGAGAATAGATGCGTCATCGCCTGGAACGCAAGAAAGGACGGCGAGACATCCGAGTGATGGCCGTTGCCGGTCCACCAATTGGTCCATGCTTCCCAGGGCATTGTGCGCACCGGGCTCCAGAGCGAGCCAGCCGAGGAAATCTCGCTCCAGAACTCCTCGAGCTTCGCGCGGGCACCTTCCGCTCCTCCAATCGAGAGGCCATGCGCGAACACCACCGCATTCATAGCGCCGGCGCTCGTGGCGCTGATTGCTTTGACGTCGATCCGGCCGTCCTCGAGCAGTTTGTCGAGCACACCCCATGTGAAAGCGCCGTGGGCGCCACCGCCTTGCAGGGCCAGATTGATCGGCTTCGTGTTCGGCATTGTCGGACGCTCCCGGCACATGGGGCTCCGGGTTTCGGGGCTCTGGTCAAGCATAGCCTTCGGTCTCCAGTTTGGGCAGAGCCGCGATCTGCCGTGCAGTCATCAGTGGCAACTAGTGTGCTGTCCAACCGCCATCGACGGGAAGCGCCGTGCCGGTGATCTGGGCGGCGGCCTCCGAGGACAGGAACACAGCAAGCGTTCCAAGGCTCTCGGCCGTCACGAACTGCTTCGTCGGCTGCGTGCCGAGGAGCACGGATTTGATGACCTCCTCCTCGCTGATGCCGCGCGCCTTCGCCGTTTCCGGGATCTGCTTCTCGACGAGCGGGGTCAGCACATAGCCCGGGCAGATCGCATTGGCCGTGACGCCATGCTGGGCGGCTTCAAGCGCGACGGTCTTGGTCAACCCGAGGACACCATGCTTGGCCGCCACATAGGCCGACTTGAACGGCGAGGCGACGAGGGCGTGCGCCGAGGCGACATTGATGATGCGCCCGTAGCCGCGCTCCTTCATGCCCGGCAGCGCCGCGCGGATTGTATGGAAGGCAGACGACAGGTTGATGGCGATGATGGCGTCCCACTTGGCGATCGGGAACGTCTCGATCGCCTCGACATGTTGGATCCCGGCATTATTGACGAGGATGTCGAGGCGGCCGAGCGCTCGCTCTGTCTCGCGCACCATCGTCTCGATCTCCGCCGGCTTCGACATATCGGCGCCCGAGAAGAGCACCCGCACTTGATGCTCACTCGCCAGGTCGCTGCGGATGCGCTCGATTGCTCCCGCGTCACCGAAACCGTTGAGCATGACGTCCGCGCCGGCCTCGGCGAGGCTACGGGCAATCGCCAGGCCGATGCCTGAGGTGGAGCCGGTGATGAGCGCGACTTTGCCTTGGAGGGAGCGGCTCCTTTCGCTGCGGCCAGTCGCATTCGGGAGATCCTGCATGACACGTGCTCCTGTCTTGATGGCGATGGGGGACATAATCAGCGAGCCTTGAATTTCTTGTGGAGGACGGGCACGAGGCTCAGCACCGCGAGGCCGATGAGCGCGATCGTCACCTCCGGTGTCAGCGCGCCCTTGAGCGAGAACTCCTCCATGCGATCGAACACGCTGCCCAGGCCCGCACCGATCGAGGCGAAGACGAATGTGCCCGGAATGATTCCGATGAGCGTGCCGATGGCGTAGGTCCGAAGCGGTACGCCGAGCAGGGCGGGAACTATGTTCACGATGAAGAACGGAAAGATCGGGATGAGGCGGAGCACCAGCAGATAGCTCAGCGCATTGTCCTTGAATCCGGCCTCCATGCGCTGGAGCATCGACCCGGCCTTCGCGGTCAGTACATCGCGGAACGCCGTCTTGGCCGCGAGGTAGATGGAGATCGCGCCGATCGTGGCGCCGACGACAGTCGCAGCCGTGCCCAGCCCGATGCCGAACAGGAAACCCGCAGTGACGGTCAGCAGCGCGCCGCCCGGCAGCGACAGCGCGGTCGCGACCGCATAGAGCAGGATGAAGGCGAGCATGGCGACAACCGGCTTCTGCATGACGAAGCCCATGAGCTCTCCACGGTGCTCGCGGAGCGCGTCGAAGGTCAGATAATCGTCGAGGCCGAAGGCGAAGAAGGCGGCAATTCCTCCGGCGAGAATGCCCATGGGCAGAAGTCGCCTGAGTTTTCCGGATGAACGCGCTATCGCCATATCGGGTGATTTCATATTGCTCGACATTGTTGTTGCTCCCCTCAAAGATCTCACGGCAGCCACTGCATCATCCGCACCACCCGGCGCGTCTTCTCCGAAAACAGCTTCGGCGTGTAGTAGCTGCCGGCGGCGCGTTTCGTGACCTCGGAGAGTGTTGGATAGGGTGCGACGATCGAGGCTATGTCGGAGACCTTGAGGCGCTTCTCGACGGCCAGCACCCACGGCAGGATCAGCTCGCCCGCATGGGGGCCGACGATCGTGCAGCCGAGCACCTCGCCTTTGCGCCCGATGACGGCCTTGACGAGGCCATCGGTGTTGCGCTCGGCGCGTGCGCGATCATTCTCCGCAAAAGACCAGGTCAGGGCCTGAGCTTTGGGATCGTCCGCCTGCGCGTCGGAAAGCCGTTGGCCGACTTGCGCCAGCTCGGGGTCCGTGTAGGTGACGCGCGGGACGGCGCGCTCACTCGCCTTCGCCGGCAGGTTGAAGATCGCGTTCCGGATGACAATGCCCGCATGGTAGGACGCGACATGCGTGAACTGCAGTCCACCGGCCACATCGCCGATGGCGAAGACACGCTTGTTGGTGGTCCGCAGTCTCGCATCGACGACGATGCCGCGGCCATTGGTCATGATGCCGGCGGCGTCGAGGCCGAGCCCTTTGAGGTTCGGCCGGCGGCCGGTCGCGATCAGCAAATGCGTGCCGGAAATCCGCTGGCGCTGCCCGGTATGCAGCACATCCACCGCAACACCGTTGCCTTCGGGCTCGATCGAGGCGACCTTGGCGCCCTCGCGAATGTCGATGCCTTCGGCGATCAGCCGGTCGCGGACGATGGCAACGGCGTCAGCATCATCGTTGGCGAGAACCGTCGCGGCCTCGAGCACGGTGACGTTGGCACCGAGGCGCCGATGGGCCGCCGCCAACTCGAGCCCAATCGGTCCACCGCCGATGACGATGAGATGTCCTGGCCGCTCGAGGAGATCGAAGATCGTCTCGTTCGTGAGATAGGGGGTCTTGTCCAAACCTGGTATTGGCGGCACGAACGCTTTCGATCCTGTAGCGATGACGAAGCGGCGCGCCTTGATGCGCAGATCGCCCGCCTCGATTTCGGTTGGCGACACGAACCTGGCATAGGCCTGCACAACCTCGACGCCGAGCTTTTCGAACCGTTCAACCGAGTTGTGCGGAGCAATCCCGGCAATGACGCCGTGGACATGATCGTGCACACCCTTGAAGTCGATGACCGGCTCGTGGCCGTTGACACCGAACCGGCCGCTGGTCCGGACCGCATGGGCCGCTGTCCCCGCCGCAATCAACGCCTTCGACGGCACGCAGCCCCAGTTGAGGCAGTCGCCGCCCATCTTGTTGCCCTCGGCGAGGAGGACATTGGCGCCCATCTGCGCGGCGCCTGCCGCAACCGACAGTCCACCCGAGCCGCCACCGATGATGGCGATATCCACGTTGTGCGTCTTCATGACAAATCCCTCCAATTTCGCATCGTGTACGAACTCAAGGCCGCCGGGGCAGCCGGAGCGTGAAGACGGAGCCTTGCGCGTCGCGCCGTGGCGAAACGGTGAGCAAGCCGCCGTGGCGCGTGGCAATGAGGCGGGCGATCCAGAGGCCGAGGCCCGTCGATGGACCAACGCTCGGTTTGCGCTTCGAGAGCGACGCAAACGGGCGGAACAGTCCGGCAAGCTCGACGTCGGTAAAACCTGGCCCGGCGTCGGTGATGCTGATCACCGCGTCGTCCCCGTCGATGCCGGTGACGATCTCAATCGCAGAGCCGGACGGCGAATACTTGATGGCATTGCCGAGAATGTTATCGACCGCCTCGAGCACCAGCCTGCGGTCGGCCGCAAGCTTCACAGGCCGCCGGCCGCGCCGCCCAATCTCGACGGCGCGCGAGTCCGCCAGTGGCCGGTTGAGCGCCGCGGCCTCCGCCGTCACATCGTTGAGGTCCGTCATGGCCGGGCGGAAAGCCAGGGGATCGCCGGTCTTCCGGGCTCGCTCCAGGAAGCCGCCGAGCATCTTGTCGAGTGTTGTGATGATGTCCTGGGCGCGGCGAGCACAGGCCGGCACCTCTGCGAGGGTACGTCTTTCGGTGTAGACCTCGATCAGCTCGAGCATGACCTGCAGATTGGCCAGCGGCCCCCGGAGATCGTGAACGACGATCGTCAGGGCATTTACCAATGCCAGGTCCTTGGCCGATCCGGCGCTCGCCCTGGCCTCTGCCGGCCTGGTTTTGCGGCGGCGCGCAACGATTCCAAGTGTATTCGGTTCGCTGATGGCCGACCGGATGTCCATGGCTTCCTCCAACCCGTTTCTCGGGTTTTTCTCCCGATGATTGAGAAGATGGACACTTGCCGCCGGCTTCCCAAATAGGGAGTGACTGGCATTTCGATAGCGACGGGCTATGGGACGGTGGTTTATAGTTCGTATGGGGATTGCTGGGCGCGAAGGGAAGCTCTCGATGGAGATGCACCAGATCCGCTATTTTCTGGCGGTGTCACGCACGCTGAACTTCACGCGCGCGGCCGAGGAATGCAATGTCGCCCAGCCCTCGCTGACTCGCGCCATCAAGCTGCTCGAGGACGAGCTCGGCGGGGAGCTCTTCCGCCGCGAGCGCACGCACTCGCACCTGACCGAGCTCGGCAGCCGCATGCTGCCCTTCCTGCGCCAGAGCTACGAGGCGGCACTGGCGGCGCGTGAGATGGCGAGCTCGCTGAAACGCGGCGAGTCTCAACCTTTGAAGCTGCTGCTTTCGCGCACCATTCCGCTCGATCTGATCGTCGGCCAGCTGGTCGAGGTGCAGCGAAATTTTCGAGGACTCGAGCTGAAGCTGTTGCGCGCGGACGCGACCGGCTTGATCGAAATCATGAAGAAGGGCGAGGCCGAGCTCATGATTTCGGGTCCGCTGCAGGAGGACTGGGAGCGGTTCGACCATTGGTCGCTGCTGACGGAGCAGCACACGCTCGTAGTCGGCCGCGCCCATGCCCTGTCGGGACGCAATCGAATCCTGTTGGACGACCTGCGGGGCACGCGCATTCTCCTGCGTCCCTATTGCGAGCAGGCGGAGCGCCTCTCCGCGACGTTCCGCAGAGCCGGGATCGACGAGGGGGCATGTCATCAGGTCAGCTCGGATGCCGATTTCCTGGCGCTGGTCAAGGCCGGCGCCGGCGTCGGCTTCCTGCCGGAGTGCTTCCGATTGCCGGAGGACGTCGGCCGGGCACATGTAACGGATGTCGATCTGGCCCGCACCGTGTCGCTCACCGCGGTCGCCGGACGGCCCCGCTCACCCGCGGCGGCGGCGCTCGTCACACTTCTCAGAGCGGCCGATTGGACGCGCCGCGCGGCCTGAGGCAACTGCGCATCGTCGATGCTTGCGTCCTATCGCAACAATGCGCAACCGATATTGGCCCGCCAATGACGCGCCACGTACTCTTCGTGCATCGTCAATGCGAGAAGAGGCGCAATGGTCATGGCAATCGAACGCAGTAGATGCACGCCTGCCCGCTTGCCGCATCTTGTCGATCGGACGGGCCGATTGATCAACGCGGGGATGGACCGGCTTCGCCTTCTCGTCCTGCGCTTCGGCATCGCCAGTCTTCCCACCGATATTCTGCTCAGTTTCGACGACATCGTCCTCACCCTGCTCGCGCTGCGAGCTTGAGGATGCAAATGCTATTGGCCGTCCGTGGCGAGCGCCGCCAGAATGGCCTCGGGCTCCATTCGATGGCGGAAGTCCGGATCGACGTGGCGGGCCAAAATCCGACCGTCTCGACCGACGACGAAGGCTGCGGGAATAGGCAGGAACCAAGCCTCCGATCCATGATAAACAGCCAGATCGACGTCGGCTTCCCGAAGCAGTTTAGCAAGCTCCTCACCGACCGGCACGGCGAGGCCAAGCGATAGGCAATAGGCGAGGTCGACGTCGACGAGAACCGGCCAGGTGAAGCCGGTCCGCTGCTTCAGGAGTGAGGCATAGGAGGCCCGTTCCGGCGTGATCGACACGAGGCTTGCGCCTATTCCCCGTAGCCTGTCGTCGAGGGATCCCAGCGACATGACCTCGAGCCGGCAGAATGAGCACCAGTGACCCCGGTTGAAGCTGATGATCAACGGGCCCGCTTCGAGCAACTCATGGCTCGAATAGAGCTGTCCGGACTCTTCCGGCAACAGAAACGGCGGTAGCGCATCACCGATCTTTGGCGCGTCGACGCCAGCCTCGGCCACCATCAATCGGGCGATGAACGCTTCATAGGCGCTCGCAAGTTCAGGTACCTCACGGCCGAGACCGTCGGCGTAGTGCGCCAGCCTCTCCGCGAGCGGCCCATCGAGCCGGCGGGCGTACTCGAATACCTCGGAGAGCGATGTCATTGCCTGCACACGGCGGGCCGCTCCAGATCTTGGTGCATCGAGGATATCACGTCAGCGCGCCGTTGTGCGAGATGTCCCGCAGCGCGGTCAGAATCTCGCTGGTTTCCATCCGCGCCCGAAAATCGGGACTGACGAAACGGGCGGCGACTCGCCGGTCCTGCGCAACGACGAACGTTGCCGGGAGCGGCAGTATGTGTCCGGTGCCAGCGTGAAGCGCTGAAAGATCGATGCCATCGCGCCGCAGCATGGTCGCGAGTTCCTGGTCGACCGGCATCGCGAGTCCGAGCGCCAGCGCATGAGCGCTGTCGACATCCGTGACGACGGAAAAGGATGCCCCGGCCACCGCCGCCGTTGCCGCGAACTCCGGCGCGGCTTCCGGCACGATGGCGACGACTTCCGCACCCAGGGCCTTGATCTGTGGATAGGCTCTGGCCAATGCATCGACCTCGATGCGGCAGAACTCGCACCAGCGACCGCGTTTGAAGGTCAAAACCACAGGTCCGGAGCGTAGATACTCGGTCAGCGCTCTGAGGCGGCCGGCACGGTCGACCAACACCATATCCGGGAGCTGATCGCCGGCTTGAGGGGCCGTAGCGCCGGCCTCAGCCGCCCCGAGCCGAGCGATCAGCCTGTCGTAGTAGGCCGCGTAATCGGGGGCGAGGCGCGCAAGGTAGCCCGCGAACAGTTGCAGCCGCTTAGCCAACGGCCCGCCAGCCGCCACAGCTTCGGCAAGCGCCTGCTCGAGTGTCTCAGGTATTTGACTGCCCAAGTTTCCAGCATCCCATTCCGCGGAAGTCGCATGCATACTCGAACTCACCATAGCCGGGAGCTATGGTTGAGGTTGCTCTCCATCGGTGCTTGGAGCGGAAGGCGTTGTCGAATGGAAGAAGACTGAGTCAGTGGTGAGTCTTCTGGATCCGGGGATCGATTTCGACGGACGAGAAGGTCGGAGAACGGTCACTGTGGAATGACAACGATCCGTGGCTGTAATACGCGGCAGCCAATTTCACCGCCACCCCCGCTTTGCCGACGTGCTTGAAAAGCACACTACCACTGATCGTCCTATCACGTTGTTGGTCGCTGTTGGCCCGTCGCGTCTGCGGGCAAACGGTCGGTATTGGACTACTGCGTCGCTTCGACGTCTGGCACATGCTTCCTCGAACGGCGTGATGGCTCGCTCCCCCACTGGCAGGAGGTTCATCCCATTGGCAGACACCGACAGCATTGGCGAGTGCTCGAGTGCGCACCGTCAGGAAGCGTCCGCTGTGTAGAACATTGCGTCCGGGACCGGGCTCTGTCGAACGTCGTCACAATGACCGCTGGCCCCAGTTCAAGCAGCGTAAACACCCTGCTCAGTTTCATACTGCCCAGGGTATCCCTCTCCCGCAAAAAAAGACTTCGGAACACCCCTCCTAGATCTCAGCCAACAATTCGTAGGATTTGATCCGCGCTGCGTGTTCAAAGACCGCGGTTGCGACCATGAGTTCATCGGCACCGGTCTTGTTGACGAAATCGTGTAACTGTTCCCGCACAGTCGTGGGCGAGCCGACAAAAGAGCAGGCGAGCATTCGTTGGGCCTGGGATTTTGAGACACCTGACCAATAGGTTTCGATGTCATCGATAGGAGGCTTGGTGAGCCCGCGTGATCCGCGCGCCATGTCGGTGAAGCGTTGCTGCACAGAGGTGAAGAGGCGTCTAGCTTGCGCATCCGTTTCAGCGACGATGACATTTACGCCCGCCATCGCGTACGGCTTTTGCAATTGCGCCGAGGGTTCGAACCTGGTGCGGTAGACCTCCATGGCTTGCATGAGGGCGTCAGGCGCGAAATGCGATGCGAACGCATAAGGCAGCCCCAGCATGGCGGCCAGTTGTGCACCGAATAAGCTCGAACCCAAAATCCACAGCGGCACATTGGTGTCGGTTCCTGGAACGGCCTGAATGGCTTGCCCTGGCTGCAAGGGGCCGAGCAGAGTTTGTAACTCCAGCACATCCTGCGGAAAACGATCAGATGCCATGGGGTCGACGCGCAAGGCGTGCATCGTCTGGCGATCGGTACCGGGTGCTCTACCCAGTCCCAGGTCAATGCGTTTGGGATATAGCGATTCCAACGTGCCGAATTGCTCAGCGATGACCAGCGGCGAATGATTGGGCAACATGATACCGCCAGCACCCACCCGAATCCTCGCCGTGTTCGCAGCGATGAACCCGATCACCACAGCGGTGGCAGCGCTTGCGATTCCTGCCATGTTGTGATGCTCGGCCACCCAATAGCGGCGGTAGCCTAGCCGTTCGGCATGCTGTGCCAGATCACGTGCATGCTGCAGCGCGAGGACGGGAGTTGAACCTTCAGAAACGGGAGCAAGGTCAAGGACGGAGAGTGGGAGCATGGCTACTGCTTTGTTGCCGATCTAAGATTTGCGTGCTGGCGCGAGGCCGATTATTGACGATCGCAATGAGCGTATCACACATGCCTGCGTCGGTAGCCAACGGAGTGAGTGGTCACCGGCGTCGAGAACCCACGCACGTGGTGGTAAGTCATTGTGGACTGTCGGGATGCCACCAAGGACGAGCGATTGGACGATGAGCGTGACCTCTTCCACAGCGCCGAGATCTGCGACAAAATGCGCGCCGCCGATAAGGCCGGCTTCCTGCGTTCATCGGTCCCAGATATCTATTTTTGAAGATGAAGACCGCGTCGCCCACGTTGTCTTGCAGCTTCTGATGTCACACAGCGCATTCAGGTGAGCCGTTCAGGGTCAGATGATATGTGCTTGAGAGGCTCGCCAATGATGAGCGCACCCATGGTTGTCCGCATCTTGGTCGATGCCGACGCTTGCCCTGTGAAAGAAGAGATCGTGAGGGTCGCCGAGCGGCATGGCATTGGGGCCATTTTCGTCTCGAACGCTTGGATGCGATTGCCGGCGAGCCAATCTGTTCAGCGGCAGATTGTTGATGATGGCCCGGACGCTTCAGACAACTGGATTGCCGACGTGATCGCGGCGACTGATATTTGCGTGACCCAGGACATTCCCCTCGCTGACCGCTGCCTGAAGAAGAACGCCCGCGCGATCACACCTGCCGGGCGGCCGTTCACCCCTGACAACATTGGTATGGCCCTGGCGGTGCGCGAGCTCAAAGCACACCTTCGCGAGACTGGAGATGTCCGCGGCGGCCCGCCGGCTTTCGCCCGAGCGGATCGGTCGCGTTTTCTACAGGCGCTTGAGCAAGCCGTGCAGGACATCCGTGCCGGTCGGTAAGACATCCCGGACCGGCACGACCTTGCTTGTGCTCTAGGTACTCATGCGTGAGATCCCAGAAGCGGAAGCCGATCGGGGGCCGATCGACGACGCGAAGCATACCGACCGACGACGTCCGGTAACGGAGGGGTCGCGTCAATCTGAGAAAAGTATCAGGCGGCTTCCTGCTCTAAGCGACGCTTGAGATCTTTATGGATCGCATCGACCGCGTGCATCAAGATCGACGGCGGAGCTGCACGAAGAATATCGACAGCATCACGATGGCACTTTCGGATGATGAGGCCACTACCGCACGGACAATGCCAATGGCCGCGCACCTTCCCCATGAGGATGTTGAGCAGGAATCTTCCGGCGGCGAGCGGTTCGGTCGTGCCAATGAGCTCGCCCAGATGCTGCACGATGCCAGCCGCCCCGTGCGGGCGGTCGTCATGGGGCCACGGCTGCTCCTCCTCCACGAGTGAGTTGCCGATGAGGTAACTGCGAAGTGGACCGTCAACGATGCTCTCGATACTGAATTCGCCCCGCAGGGCGATCCAAAGTGCCAGCGGCGTGCCGAGGCACAACGAGCCGTCGGGAAACACATGGCGATCCGCCATCTGCGGGATTCGGCCGCCGGCCTCGTAGACCGACGGCAGCCACCGCGGATAGCTGGTCGGCAGAACGATCTTCAGTTGATAGATGTCGCCGGGCACGGGTGCGAACGCGCCCCTGACCTCACAGACATCACCCTCGATGAATGCATGCAATGTCGGGAACTTCGCGCGCAGAGTCCGCTCAAGCACAGTGAGCGCCGAAGGGTCGCGTTCAAACCACGGTGATGTCACTCGCAGCTCCAGGGCTTGGTTGCGATGGGAGTCACGGCAGCGGCAGAGCGAAGGATTTGTACGCGTGGAACTGGCGCGGATATGTCCTCGATTGCGCCGAACACATGCTCCCACCCATGCTCGTCGGCCGTATCGAGCGTGTTGCGCGCAATCTTGGAAACCTCGCGCCGAAGCTTGTCTGAGAGCGCATGCGAGAGATCGTTACCGGTACGATTGGCCGGGTCCTCGATGTGCAGGTCGTCAATGCGGTCGGCGAAGGCCGTGAGCACGCACCGGAACCGATCTTCGAGATTACCGGTGTTATCCTCATCCAGCACGACGATTACCAGCAGCTCCACCGGGAAGGTCTTGATGCCGATGCCGTTGCGGGTCCGCCAAAGCTTGGCGAGCATGATGACATCGGTGCATCCGCTGTCCCTGACATGCTCGATGTGCTTGACGATGTTGGTCTTGAGGCGCTCCTTCGATCCCTCGTTCTGATGGATGAACACATCCGCGTTGGTGTGGTCGACATAGCGGCCCGGCACGACGTCGACCTTGAGATCACGGCCGTCCTTCATGCTGAGACGCAGAGCCGAGCGCTTGCGGCGAACGTGATAGTGATTGGCTAGCACGCCGGCGACGTTTTCGTAGATTTCCTCAAGCGTCTCGCCCGGCGCCGTGTCGTCGTTCTGGAAGTAGCCGACCTCGTCGAGATCGTAGTCATCGCGGATCATCGTGCGCTTGGCGCGCGAGCCGCCATGCGTGAACATCAGCACGCTGTCGGGGAAGGCCTCGCGAAGGATGTCTTCGATCTTCGCGGCCTCGGCATCGAGCGCCTGCCATTCGTCGCTCGTCTCGTCGAGGCGTTGTGAGGCCAGCAAGTCTTCAAGGTATTTGTTACCGCTCATTTTCGTTCACCCTGAGGCGCTTGATGAAGCCGCCTTCCTCTTTCACGTTGTCGTAGATGACCAACTCGGGATCGACCTTCGGAAGCAGTTCGAAACCGCACGCAACAGCCACCGGCGCGGGCACCGCCGGATACAGATGAATGCGCTTGAGCGCCGGATATCGGCCGCGCAGCTCGGCCACGGTCCGGCGATAGGTCGACCTGAATGCATCGAGATCGCCGCGCTGACGTATCAGGGCCAAATTCGGCTGATGCGAGGTCGGCCCGATCTCGAACAGGGGAATTTCTGCGGCGCATGCCGGCAGAGAAGTCATTATTGAGCCGGCCACTCAGCGACAGGACGAGACCGAGATCCTTGACGTTGTCGCCATCCGCCAGCTGCCGCAGATCGAACTGCACCAGCTCGCCATCGTCATGCCAGCACCAACGACGGCCGGGGTTGTCGCGGTGACACTGGAAGAACTCCGTCTCGATCTTGTTGCCGACCGCATGGCCGAGTGCGACCAGAAGCGGGATCGGTCCGAGTGCAAAAATACCCAGGCGTCGGGTCTTTTCCAACGGCCCGCCGGTCTCCACGAGTTCGGATACGCGTTGCCTGATGCGCCGCCCGGCAGCGACATAGAAGTCGCCCCCCGCCTCGGCTCCGAAGCCGTTGAGGTCGATCATGAAGGGATCGGCGGCCGGGTACCTCGGCAAGAGCGCTTCAACGATCTCGGCGCGCGCGATGGCCGGTGCGAACTGCCCGATCCTCGCCGTAAACTGCAGCACCGTCGTCTGCATCTCGGGGCCGAGGCCGGTCGCGTAGGCGATCCGCGCCTCGTGCTCACGCTTGTATTCCTGCAGGACCGCGCGTGTGTAACGGGAGGGATTGCGGTCGATCAGCCGGTGATCCCGCAGGCAGAGCAACATCAGGTTCTCGATATCGTCGATATCTTCAGGCCGCTCCTCGCCTCCTCGGGGGCCGTCTTTCCGGAAGGCCACGATGTGGGCCTTGTCCGCGAAATTGCCGGACTCGGCGGTCAGCGCGGATCGGTAGATTTCCTCGTTGCAGCCGCAGAACTGACATCTGCCGCCTGAACGCACCGCCAGAAAAACTTCGGTCAACCGACTTATTTTACTGCGAGAAACGAGCCTGACTGGGCTCTTTTCATCGACTTCAGAGGTCGCTTGTGTGGCCGTCACGGCTCAATTCCCTCTCTCAACTCCTGGTGGTGGGCGCTACCGCCTCACGCAAAAAAACTATTTGTACCGCTACTCCGAACTTGGAACGTAGAAGCGAAAGTACGCGTTGTCAAGGACTGGAAATACCTCTACTCTGAACTTTGCTGTGAGGGGAGTAAGACGATGCCGACGACGCTAGGCGATAGAATTCGTGATCTTCGAAAGAAGAAGGGCTTCACGCTCGACCAGCTCGCCGAGGCCTCGAAATCCAGCAAAAGCTATATCTGGGAACTTGAGAACAAGGACCCGCCGCGCCCGTCCGGCGAGAAGCTCGCCCTCATTGCTGAAGCACTCGGCGTCACGGGTGACTTCCTGCTCGGCGTCGACACCGAGCCCGAAACAGCCGAGGACAAGGCCTTCTTTCGCAAGTACCAGAAGATGGAAAGCGAGCAGAAGCAACAGATCCGCGAGATGCTCGACATCATCAGCAGGAAGCGCAAATGACGGATCACGGCCGCAAGCCGATCAGATGGGCCAACGATCTCAACAAGATCCTTGAAGCCAGTCTCGGCGACGGCCGCTTCCCCGTTCCCCTTGATGACCTCGTGCTCCAATACTCGAGTTTGCGCTTCCCCGACGCGCCGATCATCGCCGTCGAAGGTAGACGCCTCGGGTCGTTCGAAGGTGCGCTCTACCCCGTAGGCGGCGGCAAGGCCTGGGCGATCATCTATAACAGCGGCGTCTCAGAAGGTCGCAAACGGTTCACGATCGGCCACGAGTTCGGGCATTATCTCATGCACCGGGTGCTGTTCCCCAAGGGGATCGAGTGCAGCGAGGAAGCTGTCACTTTCCGCAATGGACCCGAGCTTGAGAAGGAGGCGGATACGTTCGCGGCCTACCTGCTCATGCCGCTCGATGACTTCCGCCGCAAGCTTCCTCCCGATGCTATTCCCACGCTCGATGACCTCGGAGACCTTGCCAACCGTTACGGCGTCTCGCTGATCTCGTGCATTCTACGTTGGCTCGAGTACACCAAGCGCCGCTCTTTGATCGTGATCTCGCGCGACGAGTTCGTGCTGTGGTCGAAGTCGAGCGAGCCTGCGTTGAAGACCGGCTTGTACATGCGGACCAGGAAAGCCTCCCCGATCGAGGTACCCGAGAACTCGCTGATACGTCGCAAGGATCTCGCCGATATTGCCCGTGAAGGCATCAAGCACCCGCCGGAAGTCTGGCTCGACGAGGATTGCACCGAGCTGACCATTCATTCGGATCGCTACGATCAGGTGATCTCGGTGCTCTTGTTCGGTTCGGCGTCACGCCGAGAGTTTCTAGAAATCGAAGTCGAAGAGGACTCCTTTGATCGCTTCGGCCGCCGCAGTCGCGGTCGCTTCGGGGACTAGCGATGCAAATCGACTCAAGGGCCAGACCCCATCTCGCCAGATCGAATGCATTCAACTCGTCGAGACGGGTGGTCGAGCGGACATCGAAAAGAATGATCTCAGGTCCTGGCAAGTCGGATCCTCGGAGGTCGGCTTTCTCTGCACAGCGTCGGTCCGACCTGTCGCGCCTGTCGACTCTGACCCCAAGCGGACTCAGTGCCGATGCGCAACGCCAATGTTGCGCCGTGGTCGGATGAAGTGTAGGTCTCCTTGTGCAACGCACCAAGATCGCCTCATAAGGCATCAGTTGCCGTCCCGGCTCCCTGTTCGCAGATTGCGAATCGATTCAGTGTTGTGCGGCCGTAACGTGTTGCGGTCGCTGGATGCCGCAGGGAGCTTCATTATGGGCAGCTGACCGGCATGCGCGCTTGAAGAGTTGATGCAATTGCCGTTGACGCGGGCGTCGTGGGAAAATCCGTCTTGATGAGTGGCGGATGGTTGTTGAGCGTTAAGTGATCGTTTCGAGTTGCCACTTTAGTTTGGTCCGCTCTTTAACTTCGAAGTTGAGCGGGCTGGGGAACCGCCGATGCGTCGCACCACGATTGGTCGAGCCGCAGCTTCCATAGCGGCCTTTGGTGTCACACTCTTGGTCGTGGCGTCCACGGCGGGCCGGGCCGGCGACCCTGGCGGTGGGTGCTGTGCTGACCTTGAGGAGCGAGTCGCTGAGCTCGAGGCCGCCACGGTTCGCAAGGGCGATCGGAAGGTCACCGTCACGATCTCTGGGCAGGTCCACAAGGCGCTCCTGGCTTGGGACGATGGCGAGGAGGGGGATGCCTATGTCGTCGATCCGACGCTGTGGTCGACGTTTCTCGCTGTGTCCGGAGAGGGTGAGCTGTCTGATCGAGTCCGTATGGGATACGAGCTTTCGATCGAGCCAGTCGATGCCGCCAGTATCGAAGTCACGCAAAACGACGGCGACGATGGCGATAGCTCCGTGAAGACGAGCAGTGCTCATGTATTCATCGAGGACAAGCGGCTCGGGCGCCTGACGATTGGAAGCGCACCGGATGCCCACGACGGCGTGACAGGTGCCGATACCTCCGGGAGCGGGCTGGTCGCCAACCCTGCCGTGACCGATTGGAACGGCGGGTTCGCACTGGTGCTGGCGAGAAGTCAGGAGGTCATCGGCATCACATGGGGCGACGCCAGCTCCAGCAGCTTGGGCGACGGTGGCACGCATAGCCTTGTGCGCTACCAGACGCCGGACTTTAGCGGTCTAAAGCTCGCGGTCTCCTGGGGCGAGGACGACATCTTCGGCGCGTCGGCGAAGTACGACGTCGAAGCGAACGGCTTCAAGGTGTCGAGCGGTTTCGGATTCGGGGACGAGGCCGACGAGGATTCGCCCTGCACGGTCGATGACCTGACGGAAGCCGGTAAGTGCCGGACATGGGCGGGCTCGTTGTCCGTCCTTCACCTGGCAACCGGCCTCAGCGCGACCATTGCGGCGGGCGCGATTGATGACGGCAACCGCCGCCGGTTTTTCCCGTCGCTCGACAGTCGTGACGCCTGGCTCTACGGCAAGATCGGTCTTGTGCGGAGCTATTTCGACATCGGCGAAACCGCGATCTATGGCGAGTACAATCGCAGCGACCGTGGTCTGGAGCGGACGATCGATCCGGCGCAGACCGGAACACCTCGTCCCTTCGTTACATCCGGGATTGAAGCAGACGTCTGGGGAGTTGGCGTGGTGCAGCAGGTGGATGAACTTGGTATCGAGGCCTACGCCGCCTTTCGCAGCTATCAAGCCGAGATTGAGGGTTCAACTGGCGGATTACCGGCGGAGCTGGTCGCAAAAGATTACAATGCCGTCCTGGCTGGAATGCGTGTCCCGTTCTGAGGTCAATCGAGTACGGACGCCCCTCAACTTGCGCATCGGTTTGTGTTGGAGCGGCACCGTGCGCGATCGTTCGATTATGCGGCCGCATCACTCTCGAAGCGCCGCGCCGTTCTACGCCAGGTTCCCTTGTCGCGGCGTAGACACCCCTTTGGAAACCCGCTGACGAAGCTGGTGATCAACAACCCCCAAAAATAGAACGGATAGAGCGGCACAAAAAGCGCGCTGCGCCAGTGCCGGATTAGGGACGTGCCGTCGACCGCCACTGCGCAAGCGAACTGCGCGTAGCAGGCGGCGAGGCTGGCGAGCAGTATTGACGAAAAGAATTGAGTATCGACGCTGAGCCCGGCCGGAATGCCGGTGAGGCGAGACAAGACGTACAGCGTCACGAAGCCAAGCATCGACACGATCCACACCACGCTCGCGAACGTCATGACGACGATAGGCAGGTGGCGCGCGCCGCCGAGCACGGCGCTCACACCGTGATCGCGCATCGCGCGTCCAAGACCCATGCTCCAGCGCCGCCTCTGCCGCCACAGGGCTCGCAGGCTCGGTGCCATTTCGACGCGCGTAACCCAGTCCGTCTCGAAGGCGAGCCGCCAGCCCGCCGCCTGCAAGCGCCAGCTCACATCGATGTCCTCCGTTGCAGAATCGGAGCTCCAGCCGCCGATTGAGCGCAAAGCGGACGCGCGGAATGCCGTGAACGCACCGGAAACCGTGAGCAGCCCGCCCCACAAGCTTTCCGCCGCCTTGATCAACATAATCACCGTCAGATAGTCGAGCCCCTGAAATCCTTCGACGATACCGCCACCCTTGGTGGGGCGGATCTTTCCGGTCACGGCACCGAGCTGGGCATCGTCGAAGGCCGCGAGCATCCGATGCCAATCACGAGATTCAGTTTGCGTATCGGCGTCCATGCAGACCACGACATCGCCTGCGAGGCTTGGCAACGCGTGTTGCAAGGCTCCGGCCTTTCCCATGTTGAACGGCATGCGGATAAGCCGCGTTCCAGCCGGCAGGACCCATTCGGGTGGAATGGGATTGGGTGAACCGTCATCGACGATCACGATCTCCAGCGGTGCAGGCGTTACACCGTCAAGCGATCGGGCGGCAATCAATGCCGCCTCGGGCTCGGCGTGAAATGGGATCACCACCGAGTAGCTGAGGGTGTTTGGCGAGACAGCAGGCAGGTGTTTGGCTCTGTTTCGCATGAGCAGATAGAAGAGTCCCGAGACGCTCCAAAGGAAACAGGTCGCGAAAGGGTAGGCGAAAAGATACGCGAAGAACGTGTCAGCCCAGGCGGAAAGAGCCGAGCCAGTGTTCGGGACGTCGAGAGAGACGGGTGCCAATGCGTTTTCCATGTCCGTTCCCGCTGACGTCCATCCGTGGGCCCCAGGCTCATCCAACACGATTGAGCAGGGCGCCATTCAACAAGGTGACTTGATAGATGAAGTCAGCTGAGGGTTTGCTGACAGTTCGCAGCGACGCATTGGCAACATGGCGTGACGCCACTGCGCTACAAGCATGTCAATACCGCTAAGTTAAGGTGGCATGCGACCGCCTGCGCGAGCCGGCTCGCATGAATGACGAAGAGCGAGCGTCGGCGGCGCAGCACGCACCGTAATGGCCGTCAGTCTCTATGCTGCCAATCGCTCCGCCTCAGGCAATGTGTCCAAGGCCTGCGGCAGGTCCTTCAAACGTATGACGTCGCCCAAGCTCGCCGCCTTCTCGGATTGCCGGTTCCAACCCCAGCCATGAGCGCGACGATCAATGCTTTCGCGGTGCAGCTGAGGCCGCGCGAGTTCAGCACGCTGCAGACCGCCCAGCTCGGCCAAATTGGCCATCCTGCTGACGCGGGTACCGCCCATCCAGCTCGACAAGCCAACAAGAACCTGCAGAAACCCCACCCCGACATCCGCGGAAGCACTGTTGGCTGACGCGGCGATCATTGTCGCGAACCCACTCGTGAGGAGAACCAAGCCTGCGATCAGCAATCCGAAGGAAAGCCCTGAAATGTGCTTGCGGTCCATTTTCTTACTTTCACGGCCCAATTCGGGTTCCCAAGTGCGGTTCAGCAAGAAGAGCACGCGAGCCACGTTGGTCGACCATGGGACGGCGCGTCTGTCGTGCCGGTGTGCATAAACGAGGCTTGCTGATAAGTTGATGACAGCCTGCCTGACCTGCCCGCAGGTGCGGCAATTGGCACGCAGGGGACAATGCCCCCACTCCAGACTGCCATGCTGGAAACGCAGTGCAGGGCCATGCGACCAGTCGATCAACCAAAGCTTCGGTAACGTGCCTCGAATTCATCGACCGCCGAATGGATTGCGGTGTCGTGGGGATAGGTGTCGCGCAGCTTCTTCATCCGGCGCCAAGCGAGCGTGGCGTGGCCTTGCAGCACAACGACGGCCGCGCGTGAGATGTAGGCCTCCGGATGGTTCGACAGCGTCCTGTCAAGCTGGTCGAGGGTGGCCTCAATGAGTTCAACCGATTGACACGTGCGCGCGTAGGTCAGGAAGGCAAGCCACCAGCGCTGCGCCAGCACCGGATCTTCAGGAAAAGCCATCGGTGTGGCTTCGTCGGCCAATGTCGCTCCCACACGCACGATCCGCTGCGGGGTCCGGCGCGGCGCCGCGAAGGCACTTCCGCCAAACTCGAAGAAATGCGTAAAGCCGGCCGCGCGCGCCGCAGCTTCCGCTGCCTCATCGCGTGCTCCGTAAGGCCAGACCAGCAAGGTCGTGGCATGGCCCGTGCGCGCTGCCAGGATGTCGCGAGAGGCCGCAAGATCGCCCAGGACCCGGGCGAGCCGCTCGGCCTCGGTTTCCTGCCGGTTTTCCTCGGCGACCCAAAGCCGCTCCGTCGTCGCAGGGCCAGATTCGGTTCCCTCCGAGCCACTCGCCATGAAATGGTGGAGGGCATGTGAATGGGATATGAATTCTGTCCGTCCGCCCTCTGCTAGCGCCTTGACTTGCGGCCAGGTCAGGATGCGGTCCATGACACCGTTGTCGACCTCGACCACATGGCCCTCGTCGTCGCGCATCCAATCTGTCACGAGTGCTATTGCGTACTTCAGGTTGGCGGTTGCAGCGCGCGGCTCGAAGTGATCCACGATAGAAGCCGAGCCATCATCGATAATGATCGCCACCGGCCGTTCGGGGAGGAGCGTCTTGTCCTCCGCTGTCAGGTAGGCCGCCAGCGTCTCCACCGGTATCGTGTTGAAGCGATGGTCTGTCAGAAACGCGATAAAGGCATCCAGATAGCCGGTGCTGGTGTGCCAGTCGGTGCTTCCGCTTTCGAGCGCTCCTTCGACGAACTGGTGGAAGGTCACGACCGGCACGACCGGGTCTGCACCGGCAAGGGCGTCGCGGCGATAAAGCTCGCCAAGGCATATGACCGGCCACATCGCCGCGTCCGGGGCGAACGTGGCTGGCTCGAGCCTGGTCCCAGGCGCAAACCGCTCGGGCTCCGGCGTTGCCTCCTGGTACAGCTCACGTTGCTTGCCAGCGAGGGATGCCGAGAGGCTGGAGATTTTCTTGAAATCTTCCTCGGACCAGCGGCCGTGCTGATACCAGGTGATGCCGCCGAGCCGATCCTTCGGTAACATGTCGCAAGCTTTGCCGAGCTCGCCAGCCTCGACGGTGATGTCGAAGGTCGGATTTAGGTTCGCGTGGCCATCGAGATAGAACGGAGCCGGGCGGACGACCTCGGCGGTGAAATCGACATCCTCCTTCCAGTCGCGCCAATAGATCATGGGCTGCAGTGAATTCGAGCCCAGCGGCGGAAAGGTGGCGGTAGCTCTGGGCCACTTCCTTGAACATCCAGGGGAGGACAAAGGCGCTCCACGCCAGGGAAGGATGTCGGGATCGCATGTCTCCAAGAAAACCATCAAGCCAATCGGCGACGGTGCGAGCTTTGAGATCGTCCCACCGAGCGCGCGCCAGGGGATCGGCCATCGCGTCGCCCGACCAAGGCACTCCGGCAAGATCGGCAAAGCGCCGCGCTAGAGGTCCGGACGATCCATCCTCGCGTGCGCTGTAGCGTATCCAATCGAGCGCAACACCATCGAAGGGATAGCGCTCGAGGAGCGCCGACAGGAGCGCCGATTGATGGGACGTGACTTCCGCTCGAGCGGGATCGACGAAGACTTCTTCTTCTTTTCCTCGATAGGCGGCATCCCGAAGCATCTCCGCCGCCACAGCGTCCTGGAAGAGCGGCCACCAGGCGTGAACCTCAATGCCAAACGACGCCGCGCGCTGCAGCATTTCGCCGAGCCAGGCCGGGTCGCTCCACCCATCCGCCGTTACGCCGCCCGTCACCGGTACAAGCAATTCTCCCGACCGGAGGGTGCGGCCCGTGGCGCCGCTCGCGTATTTGTTCTCCTCTTGCTTCACCAAGAGATAGATGCGTTGGACGCCGGCGTCACGAGCGGAGTTGAGGAGCCAGACCCAACCCCCATCGGTCACGTTTTCAGTGGTCCGGACAACGATGCCGTGCGGCGCGGCGAATGCGGCTCGTTTGGCCGTCGCGGCGGCACCAGACTGTATGGACCACGGCATGATCGCAGCCCCGGTCGCCGCAACCAGTCCTGCAACCGCCGCGCGTCGGGTTATGACCCATTGGCTGACCGCTGGGACTTTCGGTGAGGCCTTGCTCTTTGTCATGTCTGGATGGAGAACCTGAATGTGCACGGTGGTCAACCGGCGGCGCGGATCACTGTGTGCAATGCTACGGATTGTTCCGAAACAATATCTCGTACGTGATGGGATCGTAGTGCTGCATCAACGTCTTCACCAATGTGCGCTGAGAAACCCTCAGCGCCCTTGCCCATTTGCGATACTGTTTGGGCGTTAGCCGGCTGCGGCCCTTTTCAACACGCGAAATGAAACTTGTCGACGGCGCGCCGACGGCCTCAGCGATTTGTCGTTGCGACATCCCCCGGCGCGTGCGGAGATCGCGCAGCCATGCACCAGCTTGCACGCGCAATGACTGCACAATAATGCGCTCGACGTCTCTCTTCACAGCACCGGCCCGCAGGAATGGCAGCATAATCTTACTCAGAGCATCTGAACCGTCGAATGTGAACGGCCAGATCCGCATCATTGAAACACAGCCTTCGGGCATGATCGCTGACAATCAGCTGACAGATGGTGTCAGCGTCGCGTCATTTTCGATCGGTAGAATTTGTCAACCGCGCCATCCGGCAGCGGAGTTCGATGGAGCTTCACATGAAATACACGTTTCACTCGCGGCGCTGGCCGCCTCCGTCGCTTCCACCACCCCGGCTTTCGCCGACGGCCTCGCCAAATGCACCGAGGAAGCCAAGGACAAATGGATGACCCAAGAGCAGATTTCGGCCAAGGCCGTTGAGCTCGGCTACGAGGTCAAGAAGATCGACGAGGAAGGGACCTGTTACGAGGTCTACGGCGTCGACAAGACCGGCAAGCTTTTCGAACCGTTCTTCAATCCCGTCACGGCCGAGGTCATGCTCTCCGAAGAGAAGGGCTCTTGACGCAAGTCGTGACGAGAGAAGCCGAATCCGGCGGTTCCCGCCTGCCGGATTCGGTGCTGATTTGGGACTTGCCTGTTCGCGTCTTTCATTGGACGCTCGTTGTCTGCATCATCGCCGCTTTCCTCACAACCGGTGGCTTGGGAAAGATACACCGCTTCGTCGGCTATGTTGCGCTCGCACTCGTGGCCTTTCGCATTGCATGGGGTTTCTTCGGTACCCGGCATGCGCGCTTCACAGATTTCGTTCGTTCGCCCCGCGCCGTCGTCACCTACGCCGCCGACGCCCTGACCGGATTCGCCGACCGCAAGCTCGGCCACAATCCGGCCGGCGGCGCCATGATCCTCGCCCTTCTGGCCGTCATCGCCGGTATCGGCACGACCGGTGTCATGATGGGGACGCGCCAGTACTTTGCGGTCGAATGGGTCGAGACAATTCACTGGGGGCTTGCCTACAGCCTGTTCGCACTCGTTCCCATCCACGTTGTCGGCGTGATCCTGGCGAGCGGCACGCACAGAGAGAACCTCGTGCGGGCGATGTTTACCGGTCGCAAACCCAGACTGGGTACGCCCGGCGAGGACGCTGCAGCAGAGCGCGAGTTGGAGACCCGGTTGCGAGGCACGAATGCGCTGGCGCTAATGGCACTCCTCGCAATCGTGGCATCGCTTGGCTGGCCGCAATTCCAGGCCCAGCTCGAAATCATCGAAAAGCGGAGAGCCGCCGTTGCGGCTGCAGAGGGGCAGCACAGCACGACAACGGCACCTGGGAGTGTTGCGGAGCCGCCGGCCACCGTGACTGCAAGCGACTCGACCAGCCTCGACGCGGCAACCGAGCATGCCAAGCCGGCACCTGCTGGGGAGACGGTTGAAGCAAAGTCTGCCGCAGAAGTTCAGATCAGAGCACTACCGGCACTGCGGCGAACCACAAGTTTTGTGGAAGGCGCGGCGCGGACGACTGGTCGCGCAACAGGGCCCTTGAGCGTCGCACGCGCAGTTGGTCTTGCGATTGCTGATCGGGTCACAGTGAGCAATGGCCCCTCCGTTGATGACGAGCAGCCCTGGGCTGGCTTGCCCGATGATTTGCAGCCAAGGGCGAAGAGTGACAGGCGACCGACCAGGTCGGAGCGCGCGGTCTCATCGCGCAAGCGAACGAGACTTGCATCCGCGCACCGCGCAAGTGCTCGGGTCGTCAAGGTGAAGTCACGAGGAAAAGGACGGGGGCGTGGTCGTGGCCGGGGCCGAGGTAGGGGCCGAGGCGGGGATGACGACTAAGCAGCCGTCACCGCTTGCCGGCAGGATTGATACCGCTGGCTGGTCGAGACTGACCCGGCAGCAGGAGTACGGCGGCATGCTCGGCCCCTGGAAGCGGGTGTGGTTCAAGTAGGTGGCGTTGATTGCACCGCAGCAAAGCAGACAGTCGTTCTCAACTTGGTGTGACGGGCGCGTTCGAGAAGCACGCGTCGACTGATTGTTTGCGCCTCAGGGCGGCAGATTCTGGCTCGAAGTGGTCGTTTGGCTGGTGCACAACACAGCCGTAGCAGGCGGGGTCGATGAACATCCTTGAGCGTCGCATGGGCGATATCCCTCCAAAGAGGGCCACGGAAAACCTTGATCGTCATCAATGATGGCTAGAAGTGCTTGCTGCGATGATGCGAAGCTATGAGGGCGACGGCTTCACATGCGCTTGAGTGCGAATAACATGATCAACCTGATGCACAGTGATCCTGCTGAGCGCGATGTTTTCATGCGATTGCTCTATCGTAAATGGCGGCCAACACTGCTCGGCCGCTGGATCGGCCGGCTCATGATTTGGTGGAAAGTTCTCGGGCTACCTTTGGAGAACGTAGTAGTCCTCGAAGTTCACGACCGCAAATCTGGCCGCACTACCGCTGTGCCGCTTGTGATCATTCCCGTCAACGGCAATCGTTACGTCGTGTCGATGCTCGGCTCCGAAGCAAATTGGGTCAAGGCCGTGGAGGCAACCCATGGCGATGCCGTGTTGCGGCACGGACGACGAGAGCCGGTCCACCTCGTTGTTGTTCCGTCGGACGAAAGACCTCCAATTCTGAGGGAGTATGTGCGCATCGCGGCAAGTGGGCGAAAACATTTCCCGGTCGACTTCGGCGCGCCACTGACTGAATTCCAAAAGATCGCCGAGTTCTATCCGGTGTATCGGGTCGATCAGCCGCCCTGCGGCGCCAATGCGAGTTAACCTGCAGCGCAGCAGACGCAACCGCGAAACGTGGTGCGGCGGTCGCGAACAAAAGCACACGGCGACTGGTCATCAGCGTCGTCAAACGACCGCTTATGTGAAGGGTTCCGGATGCCGGCCTTCACGAACGGATCCTGGCGCACGGGGGCCGGCGTACGGAAGCCTCCAGGGAAGGAACCCGCGAGGGGTTGGGCACGTATGGTGCCGCGCGTTATGGGGATTTGGTGATTGCGGCGGGTGCAGCGGGCCCCGATCGGCGCCGAAGTTGGCACTGATCGAGCGGGCCGGGCGACATGTTGGGTGTCCCCCGGCCGATCATGTCAGCGAGATTGATGTTGGACGGCGGCGACTGACCGGCCCTGCGGCTGATTTGGCAGCGATCGAGACAAGCGCCGGCGCTGCCGGTTCGTGACCTGCTGCAACGTTGATCAACGATGTCGGGCTCGACGTAGGACAGGTCGCTCATGACGTGTCGCCCCTGGGTCGGCCACTCGATGGTGACGAGTGCGGCGGTGGCCTGCGGACGCCCTGGAAGGTCTCGATGATGAGCATGCGGGCGCCGCAGCAGGGGCATGGACGCGGGTGCATGGCCGGCGTATCGGTGGGCTCGGCGTCTGCGCGAGGCAAGGCATCGTCGGCAGGATCGACTTCCTTTACACGCAGCAGAGCCCGCGCCTTTGCGAGGTTCGCCTCGCGCTGGCCGTTGGCGAAGAGGCCGTAGTGGCGGATGCGATGCAGGCCTTTGGGGAGCACGTGGATCAGGAAGCGGCGGATGAACTCGTGGGGGTCGAGGGTCAGCGTCGTGTACCGGCCGGGTCCGTCGACGCGATAGTCCTTGACCTTGAAGGTGACGCGGTCGGCGTCGACGTTGATGAGGCGCCGGTTCGAGATCGCGACGCGGTGGGTGTAGCGGGCGAGATAGGCGAGCACGGCCTGGGGCCCGCCGAACGGGCGCTTGGCGTAGACGTGCCACTTCTTCGCCTTGAGCGGTTCCAGATGGTCGATGAATGCCGCACCTTCGGCGAGAGGCGCAAGCTCGTTGAAGAACTGCAGCTTGCCGGCCTTGTGTGCGACGATGAGGGCTTCGATCATACGGCGGCGGAACAGCGCCGAGAGTACGCGCACAGGCAGCAGGAACTTCGCCTTGGCACTGATCCACGTCGCTCCTTGCGCCTTCGGTTGCCCGTCGTGTCGCAGACGCGCCTCCGGCACGATGCCAACCGGCGTGGTCGAGATGCCGCCACCGGGTACGATCATGTGAACATGGGGGTGGTGCATCATGGCGCTGCCCCAAGTGTGCAGCACCGAGGTGATCGCGATCTTCGCGCCGAGGTGCTTGGGGTCGGCGGCAATGGTCAGCATCACGTCGGCCGAGACCCTCATGAGTAGATCGTAGACCACGGCCTTGTTCTGGTAGGCGATGTCGGTGATCTCCGCCGGCAGCGAGAACACGACATGGAAGTACGGCACGGGGAGTAACTCAGCTTCCCGTTCTTCCAACCATGCGCGTGCCGCCGATCCTTGGCACTTCGGGCAGTGGCGATTACGACAACTGTTGAAGGCGATATGCGTGTGCCCGCAGGCGTCGTTCTCACAACGTGCAACGTGGCCACCGAGGGCTGCAGTCCTGCAGCTCTCGATGGCGCTCATCACCTTCAGCTGGCCAAGGCTCACATGGCCACGGTTGGCTTCACGCCAAGCGGAGCCGTGATCACGGAAGATATCCGCGATCTCCAGAGCTGGTCGGGCCACGATCGAGCCGAGCTACTTGTCCGGCTCGTCCTCCTTCTTCTTCGGCGCCAGCGGCGCCAACCGATCGAGCGGGCTCATGACCTGGCGGATGATGTTGGTCGCCACCTGCGTATAGCGCGCGGTCGTGTCCAGCTTCGCGTGGCCCAGCAGCACCTGGATGATGCGCACGTCGATGTTCTGTTCCAGCAGATGCGTCGCGAACGAATGGCGCAGGGTGTGCGGCGCGATCCATGCGGGCAGACCGGCAAGCTCGGCCGCCGTGTGGCAGATCCGGTTCAGCTGGCGCGGTGTCATCGGCCCGATCTTGTCGCGGCCGGGGAACATGTAGAGCCGCGGTCGCGCGATCCGGTACCAGTCTCGCAGAAGCTCCAGCAGCTTCGGTGACAACATCGCAAAGCGATCCTTGCGCCCCTTGCCCTGCTCGACGCGTAGCAGCATGCGCTGGCTGTCGATGTCGCTGACCTTGAGGGCCACCACCTCCATCGCCCGCAAGCCCGCGCCGTAGGCAACGCTTAGCGCCGCCTTCGACTTCGGATTGGGGGCTGCCTCCAGCAGCCGCAGCACATCCTCGGGCGGCAGAATGCGCGGCAGCTTGCGCGGCTCGTAGACGAACACGAGGTGCCGCGTCGTCTCCGGTTTGTCGACCGTCACCTTGAAGAAGAAGCGCAATGCCGTGACCGTCGCGTTGATGGTCGGTGGCCGCACGCCTGATACGGTCATGTGCAACTGGAAGGCGCGCAGATCCTCGGCGGTTGCCGTGTCGGGCGATCGCTGGAGAAAGAGTGTGAGATTCTTAACCGCGCGAATATACTCGCGTTGGGTGTCGGGCACGAAGTTGCGCACGCTCATGTCGTTGATCATGCGCTGGCGCAGCGGGCTGATGGACTTGCTCGTCATGGGAAGCTCTCGATCCTGAGGTTGAGGTTGCTAACCCCTTGATCCTCACGACGGGACGCTTCCCATCCCGTTACCGAGCCATCCCGATCCCATCAGGCACGGCCCATCGTCTCAACACTCTCCCGCGAGAGCGGGTTCGTTCAGTGGCCCTGAGCGTTCTCGGTTCCAAAGCCAGTTTCGGATCGTCCCGACCGTCAAGCCCGGTTGCAGCTGATGTGGTCGACCGATCAAGCGTCCGATCAAACGTCCGCTATCGAATGTCGAGCAGCCGTTCTGTATCAATGGCCCTTGAACGGAGAATCTCACGGCGGTGAGGCCAGCTTTTCTGCCAGGCGGACTCGTCAGGTCAATTGCCACAAACCAGCTAGCTTCAGTTAACTCATCTCAACCGTACACCGGGCCTGCTCCCTACTTCCTTTATCCCTGGAACTCGGTCTTCCAATCAGAAAGGAAGGGGCACATGGCCCAACGTTGTTTGTAACGTGCTCAAATCAAAAGCCAATTGACTCGCCCCGCGTCGGGCTTGACGCCCGACTTCGACACAAAATGCTCGCCTCGTGGAAGCCGCTCTTCGAGCGCTCGGCGACCACGTCAGCCGAATTCCTTTTGTCCTTGAGCTTACTGCTTCGGCCTCGCCCTGTGTCTCAAGGTCACTCCAATGTCCTTCAGGTTCTCCCTGTTCTTCTCGACCAATCTACCGGGTTTCGTGTCGAAGTCGGCCGTCTCCGCCGGGCCGACGCGGGGCGGGAGGAAAGCCTGGTCCAACCATTTTGGGTCGGCGCGCCAGCGCTTCTCAAACTCGCTCAATGCGAGTTCGCGCGGTGAGGTTGCGCTCGCAACGTTTCGCCTGGATGCGCGGTTTAGCGAACGCATCGACCAATCGTCAAGATCGTTTTCCGAACATCTTTGATCGTCGATCGGCCGTATTGCAGATGCGAAATGAAGTCGCTCGAAACCCCGGCAGAAGTGATCTTTCCGACTATCGTTACTTGTAGTGTTAAGGCCACGTGCCGCCGCGGTACCGGGGGTGGTCCTTGAAGAGAAAGATCCGCACCCACATGGCCTGTTCGTGCTTGGCTGCAAGCTCACGAAAACGCGTCCGAGCCTTAACCACCCGCGCATGCTGCCTGTGACGTGCGGCCGGTTGCACGAGCTCTGCCAGTCGCCGCTCCAGTAGCTCGAGCTCGCGCTCGGCCTTCCGGGCGGCCTTGAAGTACCTCGCCATCGTCGCTTTCGGGCCACGCTGGATCATCTCGGCAGCCATCGCCGTTGCCACATGATGACCGCGCCGCCGCTGTTGCCACCAGTCAAGCGCCAGGCCAAGCCAGGCTGGCCGGACACTGCTCACGAACCAATGCTGGTGAGGTGCGAGCCAGCCACAAAGCGTTGCGTAACGAACCGGGTCCTGATCCTTCAGCGCATCGAGCCAACGGGATGCCAGAGCCTGCCGGAACATCCGCTTGATGAGCGTCCGCTTCCCCGCTGCCGGTGTATGCACGATGTAGCCCATGCTCGTCTGATGACTCGCTGCCTCCCTTCCCTGCCGGACTCGCACTGGCTTCAGATCGATGAGCGTAAGTCCCTGGTCTGTCATCAACTCATCGACCGCCTCGCTCTCGCGGTAGAGCGCCCAGCTGCTGATGTCCGTCCGATGATTGATGAGTTTGTCGATACGCACGGATGCGATAGGCAGCGGTTCCGATTGACGCCGATCCTCGATGATGACGGCCGCCGACTCGTCGCCATCCTCGGTCGTGAGCGTCAGCACGGCTGCCCGGCCGCTCTCGTCGACCGCGCCCACATACTGGCTTTCCGTCCGGACCCGTCCGCCCGCCCTATAGGTGCGCTGCCGGTAGAGGTACTTCCGGCCATTGATGGTCTTGACCACTTGGTACCAGGGCATGGTCGCTCCTGTTACTATTCACTTGTAGTGTTAAGCCGATTGATGCGATTCGGCGAGCGTCGTTCCGCTACCCGTCTGGTAAGATGGAGAAGGTGCCGCTCCTCATGTGCCGAAGTGAGCCCCGGTAAGCGGGCGGGACGGATGAACGGGACGGGCGCTGGCAGACGCTTCACATCCCGCCCGATCCTGCCGCGCCCGAGAGGTTGCTCTCTCAATCCGCGCCGGCAGGACATTCAAACCCTGTCGCGATGCCGTGGCTCGCTTCAGCCCATGATGCCGCTTGATCCCAACACCTTGCTCTATCTCGGCAGCCGCCATGATCGGCCGGTCGGGCTTACTGCGGGCGCGCGTGCCCGCCATCTTTACATCATCGGCCAGACCGGCACAGGCAAGTCGACCCTCATTCTCAATCTACTGGCGCAGGACCTCGCCACCGGTCGCGGCGTTGCACTGCTCGATCCCCATGGCGACCTTGCCGAAGCTGCCATCGGCCTCCTTCCAACCCGCCGTGGCGATCATCTGGTCTATCTCGATCCTGCCGACGTCGATCGCCCAATCGGCTTCAATCTGTTGGCGGCCGTCCCCGAAGAGCAACGGCCGTTCGTTGCCGACCGCATCGTCTCCGCCTTCCATGCCATCTGGCCGGATTTCTGGGGGCCGAGGCTCGAGCACATCCTGGCGCATGCCGTCCGCACGTTGATGGACGTGCCCGAGGCGACGCTATTGTCACTTCCCCGCCTGCTCCAGGATGAGGGTTTTCGGAGTAACGCCCTTCGCCACCTTCGCGATCCGGTCGTCCGCGCCTTCTGGACCCAAGAGTTCGCGGCCTATCCGCCTCGTTTCCGCGAGGAGGCCATCGCACCAGTCCTCAACAAGGTCGGTCGCGTGCTCATGACCCCCGCAATCCGCAACATCATCGCCCAGCCCCGAAGCACCATCGATCTTCGCTTGATGATGGATCAGGGCCGAGTGCTGATCGCCAATCTCTCGAAAGGGGCGCTCGGCGAAGGCCCGGCCCATCTCCTCGGTGCCCTGCTGGTCACTGCAATCGCCCAGGCAGCGCTATCTCGCCGCGACGTGCCTCCAGACGAAAGGCGTCCCTTCCATCTCTATGTCGACGAGTTTCAAAGCTTCGCCAGCACGGGCTTCGCACTGATCCTGTCGGAGGCCCGCAAATACGGCCTGATGCTGACGCTGGCCCATCAATATCTCGACCAGCTCCCGGACAGCCTCAGAGAGGCCGTGTTCGGCAATGCCGGCTCCATGATCGCGTTTCGGGTTGGTGCCGCCGATGTCGATCGCATCTCCCGGCAGCTCGACATCGCCAATCCGATGGCGGTGAAGGACCTGCCCAACTTCAATGCCTGGGTCTCGATGCTGGAGAACGGCATGCCATCCGAGGCTTTCCGCCTCCATGCCATGGCGCCGCCGCACCCCTTCCACAGCCGATCCGACCAACTAAAGCATCACAGCCGCCTCCGCTTCGGTCGGGACCGTGCGACCATTGAGTCACACATTGCCAAATTCTATGGGCTGGCGTCTTGAGATGCTCTGGCAGCTGACAGCATAGTCAAGATTGCGAATCACTCATCCGGGGCGATCGAATGAGGACGCAGGCTGCTGCAACCCAAGCCGTGTGCTTGGCCTGGAGCTATGTCGAGGAGGTCTACCAGGCCTTCGAGCACGCCCATCCGTCGAACCATCAACAGACCGCGAACTTTGCCCTCGAGCGCATGTCGCTGGCGGCCCGGCAGCTCGCCCGCGCTCATGAGCTTGATCCGACCGCCAGCCCCGAGGCCAAGGATCGCAATGGCCGCTCGTACTCGCCCACTCAGGACGAGATGCGCGCCGAGATGCTGAAGATCGAAGGCGTCGCCCGACGCCTCCTCGGCGAAACTAGAACGGCGGTGGGGCTTCTCCAGAAGGCTGTGAGCTACGCGCCCGACAATCCCTCGGTGCATTCGGCCCTGGCCGATGCCTATCTTGATCTCGGCTACAAGCAGCCCGCGCTAACGGCTGCCAAGCGCGCCGCCGAGCTCAGCCGCGCCGAGATGGACTTCCTGAAGCAGGCCGATGAGATCGATCACAAGTCGGCGGCCGCCATCAACATCGCCGCCTTCAAGGGCTCCTGGGGCAAGCTCGCCTGTCTCGGGATCGTTACCCTACTGCTCGTTCTCACCAATCTCGGCCGCGTCGACACGGCAGTCACAGCCCTGATCTTTGGTGCCGTTCTCATTGGCTCCGGAATCCTCTACTGGAACTGGCGGCGATGAAGTTCGACGGCACCCGCGTCTGGCCGTCGCTGCTCCTCTCGTCAGCCTTGCAGTGGAATCGCGATCGCAAGACCCGCCCGAGCGTCCTCTTCGATGCCAAGGTCGCGGCCCCCCTGCCCCAGCTGGAAAGAGAGGTCGGAAGGCTTCTCGCAAAATCGCCGATCCGAGACGTCGATCGCAGCCTCGAATTTCTCGACCGCTTGCATGCCCGCGCGCTCTCCCGCGTCAAGGTCATACCCATCGCGCCGCTGGCGGATGAGCTTCGCGATCTCTTTGGCCATATGCTGGATGAGGCCGGTCTCTTTGCCCCGAGCCCCAAACTCACGCGCAACGGTGACGCCTATGTTCAGGCGGTCGAACGGCGAGCCTTCGAAACCCTTGAGGTTCTTCTCAGCCAATTCGATCGGGTCGAGGCCTATCTCGACGAGGCCTTCACGGCAATCGCCCGTGAGCTTCTTGAGGGCCGTCTGCCGGATACGCTGGTGACGAGCCACCACGAACGGCAGGACTCCGCCTTCACGGCACCGCTCGTCGATCTCCTGCATGGCCCAGCCACCCTGATCAAGGCCCTCCATGGTCACCTCTTCTGGGAGCTTTCGCCAACCGGCGATCTGGTCCTCACAGGGCTCTTCCAATCGCTCCGCGAGCGCCTGCTCCACAATCTCCTGACAGCCTCCGGTCTCAACGAGGAGCAGCTGGAGAAGAGCCCTGCCCGTGCCCGCTGGCCCGACCCGCGCGAGATGACCCCTGACGACATGGTCCGCCGCTATCTCGCCGACACGCCCTTCGTGCCACTCCTTCAGGCGCCCATGCCGTTCCAACTGCCGGAAGCGGCCCAACTCGAGCACATGCATGTGCTTGCCGGCAGCGGCCACGGCAAGACCCAGCTGCTCCAGCATCTGATCGTTGCCGACCTCGAGCGCCATCCGGACGATGTTCCCGCCATGGTCGTGCTCGACAGCCAGGGCGACATGATCGAAACGCTCAAACGCCTCGCACTGTTCGATCCCGCCGTCGAGCGCTCGTTGGCCGATCGGCTGCTCATTGTCGATCCGTCGGACGTCGCCTTCCCGCCTTCTCTCAATCTCTTCGATGTCCGCTCCGAGCGCTTGAAGGATTACAGCCAGCGCGACCGCGAGCAGGTGCTCGCCGGCATCATCGAAATCTATGATTACATCTTCGGCGGTTTGCTCGGTGCCGAGCTCACCCAGAAGCAGGCGATGGTTTTCCGCTTCCTCGCGCAGCTGATGCTGTCGATCCCTGGCGCCACCATTCACACGCTCCGCGAGCTCCTCCAAGACGCTCGTCCCTACATGCCCTATGTCGCGCAACTGCCGCCGACCGCTCGCGGCTTCTTCGAGACCCAGTTCTTCGAAGTCGGCTACAAGGGTACGCGCGAGCAGGTGCTGAGACGTCTCTATGGCGTGCTGCAGAACCCGTCCTTCGAACGCATGTTTGCCCAGCCTCACAATCGGCTCGACCTCTTCGACACGCTCAACGCCGGTGGCATCGTGCTCGTCAACACTGCCAAGGATTTCTTGAAGTCGGAAGCCTCCTCGATCTTCGGACGCTACATCATCGCACTCACTTTGAAGGCTGCCTTCGAGCGGGCGATCCTGCCTCAGGCAAGCCGGCGGCGCACCTTCCTCTGGATCGACGAGGCCTCTGAATACTTCGACGACAATATCGACAATCTGCTGATCCAGGCGCGCAAGTTCAATCTTGGCCTCGTCATGGCTCATCAGTATCTGGGGCAGCTGACAGGAGCACTGCCCGCCTCTCTCATGACCAACACCTCGATCAAGCTGGTCGGCGGCGTGTCCGATCGCGATGCCCGCACCATGGCGGCCGAGATGCGCACCACATCCGACTTCCTCAACGGCATCACCAAGACGAAGACCGGCACGAGCTTCGCTGCCTTCGTCCGCAATCACACCGCGCAGGCCTTGAAGCTGTCGGTGCCTTTCGGCACAGCCGAGGGAAGGGAGAAGATGCCCGAGGAACGCTTGGCCATTCTGCGCGACGCCTCTCGCGCAAGGCTGTCGTCATTGCCTGAGCCGAGTGGGAATGTGCCCGAGCCCGAGACGCCTGGACCCGAAGATCAAGCTGATGACGGGCGCTCACCTGCCGCTACGAACGACGATGACGATATCTTCGCCGACCCGTTGTGAGGTGACGTCCGACATGGCCGAAGCCCGGCGCGCCCTGGCGCGTTGGAGCGCGACAGGGCGCGCACGAGCGCGTCGAATACCGTTTGGCCTTGCCAGTTGGCCGCCGCTTCAGCGCGGCAAGGCCGGGCGCATGCCGGGTGCCGGACCGGCAGGCGCCTGCATCACGGTCACCTGAATGGGGTCGGGACTGGCGCTCGCCGCAGTCACGATGCCCCAGATCCAGGCGCCCATCATCATCGGCAGACCGACGATCGCCCCGATCACGGTCAAGCTGAGGAGAAGGCCGCCCCAGAACAGCACAAGCTGACCGATCCCCTGGCCCCATTTGTTGATCACGAAACTGCCGACGCCCGTGAACATGATATTCAGAATAATTGCAGCCGCTTTCATGAGTGTCCCCGTCTGGTTGTGTCATGACAATGCAACAGGAACGCATGCAACACTCTCGACTATTGTCGACTGTAGGATACGAATCGTTTCCATGACAAGCACAGTCAAGCGGAACATTGACTTTCTTTCGCTGCTGTGGAAAACGCGCCATAGGCGAACATTCGGACACCTCATGCAATTGTGATGTCTCAACTTCGCAGCTCATGCCCGCGCATGACGATACATTGCCGATCGTGTGGGCACGTTGCCAAGGCTCGCTACGATACCGATCTTGCTGTCCCAGCCTCCTGAGGACAGCATGCCTGAGACCCCGAACACGACATCAGTTGATGATACACTGGAGGATATGCCGAGGGACGCCCCGACCAAGGGCGCCTATCGCCCGCGCCGGCGCCGCTCGGGCGATCCGCCGCCCTTCCAGATCACCTCAAGGGATCTCGATATCCTGCGCTTCGTCGCGCGCCGCCGCTTCGTCCACTCCGACCATGTCCGCTCGGCGATCCCTGGTTCCGAGAAGAATCTTTCGAACCGTCTCAAAGGCCTCTTCGAGCACGGCCTGCTCGATCGCCCGGAATGCCAATACGATTTCTACCGTCCGGGTGGTGGCTCCGGGCTTGCCGTCTACGCCTTGGCCCAGAAAGGTGCCGAGCTGCTTGCCAACCAAGATGGCTTCCGCACCGGGCCGCGCGTGTCCTGGCTGGCCAAGAACAAGTCCGCCGGTCGTCCCTTCCTCGAGCACACACTCGCCATCACCGACTTCGTCGTCGCTCTCAAGTCCGACGCGGCCCGCCATGGGGGCATCGATCTCACCGATGACGAGGCCTTGATCGCCCGGCTGCCGGAGGCGACCCGCAGGCGAAGGCAACCGCTCCGACTGACGACCGCCGTCGTCCACCGCGGCACGCGGCTGACGCTCTCGGTCGAGCCCGACTATGCCGTCTCGCTCGGCTTCATCGCCCTTGGCCGTCGTGCCAACTTCCTCGTCGAGGTTGACCGGGGCACCATGCCCGTCGCCCGCTCCGACCTGCAGCAGACCTCTGTGCTCCGCAAGCTCCTGACCTATGACGCCCTCTGGCGTGCCAAAGCGCACACCACCGAGCTCGGCTGGCGCAACTTCCGCGTCCTCTTCGTCACCGCCACCAGCGAGCGGAGCGAGAACATCCGTCGCGCTCTTGGCTCCACGCTCGGCCCCCAAGGCTCACCGCTCTTCTGGTTCCTCGACACTGAGCGACCTATCGACGAGGCGTTACTTTCCCGCACCTGGATCGATGGCACCGGTCAGCCGATGAGCCTTCTGCCGCCAAGGTGAGCGTGCAAAGCGATCAGGCACTCTCCAAGATGCATGCCCGCCTGCCTCTCCTCGCCGGCCCGACGCCTCGCTTGAGGGCCGGCTCCGAGAAGCATGCGAAGTAGGATCGCGCCATCATCAAATGACAACGTGAAAACCCCACTCACTTTCGTGAGTGGGGTTGTTCGATCTAGGATCGGCGGGACTTGCCCTGTGGCTTGCCGGTCTCCTTTGGCTCCGGCGGCTCGCCCTCGGCCTCCGTCGGCAGTCTCAGGACGACGCGGCCATCGAGCGGCAAGGCGGAGAGCGTCACGTTGAAGCCCTTGCCATCCTTGTGTGGCCAGGCTGCTCCGATCTTCAACCAGAACGGATCCTGGTCATCGCCGCGATCCTCGACCGTATAGGCATTGTGTGACGGCGCTGCACTCGTCGTCATGGCATCCTCCGAAATGTCAGGGAGTTGACGTGGGATCGGTGCCGTGAAGCACCTCTCCCATTCTACACGACCGTTCCGATCCCGCCTCTTGACGACCTACCGGAGCTGTCGCCTGGCCGGGGTCGCCTGGCACCCGAGCCTCGAAGCTCCTCGTCGATCAGTATTCGCTCGCAAGCATGATGGTCAACACGCGCACCGTCACGAGCGGATCGCTTGGGTCGTCCGAGCCGTACTCGAGAGTCCGGTCGTAGCAGTCGATTTTCCAGAAGATGCGTTCGTCCTCATGATCGAAGCTTCCGAAGTCATGCTCGCCATAGGGATCGTTGTCAGATGTGAACTCTTGAAACGTCTTGACCCGCTCCAGCACTTCGAGCTGCGTGGGTAGGCCGAGTGCCGCGATCCCAGCCGTCACCATCACCTTTCCACCCTGCAACGTCGTCCGAAACGCATCGTTCAATTCTCGGATTCGCGCCGTCCGATCGCACATCAATTGCTCCTCCTTCCGAGGCCCGAACCATTCGGGCGCCGGAGAGAGAAGGCCACCAATCTCATTCGACAGGTGGCCCAGGAGGTCAGGCGAGCGAAGCTTCTTGATCCTTTGACCGCTTCTTCGAGAGCCCGGTCGACGGCTTCAACCCGTAGAGGGCCGTGCCTCGGACGATCCTGTGTCGATCGATGTCGCGCGTGTGCCGGTCGGCCAGCTCCGACATGAGCTGACGGGCAATCGACAGCATCGCACTCTCGATCGTTTCAAACGGGCCACGCCAGCGGGGCTTCTCGTCGTAATAGGGCGAGTAGCTCTGGGCGACGAACCATCCGGTCTTACGCCGCTCCGCCGTGTAGCCGGTCAGCGCATAAACCAGACGCTCAGGCTCGAATCGCTTACCGGTCTGAATTTTGACCTTCTCGTCTGCAATCTGAAGCTCCTTCAGCTTCCCCATTTTCGTCTCCTTCCGTTGACCGGGGCTCGACCGTTCGAACACCGGAGTCCTGGAAGGAGCTTTGCTCAGTATACACCTCCGATCTGGGGACAACGCCCGGCATGTGGATGGCAAATGTTAGAATGGGAGCATGCTCGACCAAGACAGTCATGGCCCGACAACGTCCGACGCGCTCAAGGACGCCAACCAGCTCGTGACGCTCGACGTCGTCAGCGCGGCCTTCGAGGCGGCTGGCCTGCCCCGCTCGCTCCGAACACTGCAGCGCTACTGCAGCAACGGCACGCTCGATTGCGTCAAGGAAGCCACCGACACCGGCGACACCTACTTCGTGCGCAGCGCATCGATCGTTCCGGCGATCACCGCCTTGAGACAGCTCCACGAGGCCAAGGATCGTCACCGACAGACAGCGCCCGGCCCCGTCATGTCGAACACTGTCGCAGGCGGCATCGCCAATCACACCGTTGACGACGACGACCGTCCCGGTCCGACCGCGACCGACACGATCGTCGAGACTTTGCCGAAGCCACCGATGGCGACAGAGCCCGACACGACGGGCCTCGTCGCCCAGCTCGAGTCGCGCATCGGAGAGAAGGATGCCGAGATCGCGTTTCTCCGCGAGGAGCTGACCGACAGACGTGGCCAGATCCGCGACATGAAGGGCATCATCGACGGACAGAACCAGCTCCTCGAAACCCTGAACAGGAACGTGGCGCCTGTCTTCCAGGCTCTCGCCACCGCTGTGGAGAAGGGACGCATTGGCGCACCTCGCCCGATCGATGCAACAAACAGCGAGCGTGAAACGGAGTCCGGCCAGCGACTGCCATCCGAGTAGGGGAGGGAGGTCGCGTCCTGGCGCGATTTTGGTCCTGTGATACAATTCAAGGACCTATGAAATCTCTTGCCATCGACAGCCACAGGCTCGTCTTGCATCTGGAGCAGCACGGCTTCACCAAAACCCAGGCCGAGGCATTGCTCGAGGCGGCGGAGTTCATCGACATGAGTTGGTTGACGACGAAACAGGATCTCTCCGAGTTTCGCGCTGAACTCTACAAGCTCTTCACAGCACAAACCCTCGTCATCATCGCTGCCATGGCCGCTCTCGCAGCAGCCCTTTAACCATTCCAACCATGCTGACCTTCCACATGACACCGCCGGACACCCTGACAGGCATCGAGAAGCTATTCTCTTTGTCCGAGACCCAGCTGAGACTGCAGCTCCCGCCGCTACTGCGCGAAACTGGACTATTCACAACCGAGGAAGACATCTGGCTCGCTGTCGACACCGTACTGGACATGCGCAAGCTCTACCGGCTGGAGACGATTGAGTAGTTGCCTCATACAGACGCGGCGTCGATTGGCGGCTGCGAAAATTCCGTACCGCCCCGCCTCGCGATCGTGGGCCGGATCGACGATGGCAGGGCAGCTCTTGGAGTGCAGCGGACAGAGAAATCAACGCTGTCGTCGAGATGGGCCAATAGTGACGCATCCGATCTGGCCGAGGGTGCGGTGCAACAGATCAAGTGATCTCGGTTGCCGACCGAAATCCTCCGCCAATCGAGCGGATAGCACGAGGATGTCTGCTTGTTGCAATATCGCGTCACCGCCTCAGATGACAATATTCTCGGCAATCTCCATGGTGTCATTGGACTCGACTTGCCATGCAGAACTGCGGCTCCTGCGTTGGATACACGAGCAGCGAAGGTCAACACGAGCGATCAACATCCTAGTGGAACTCCGCGACGCTCAAACTCGCGGGTAACCTCGGTTCAGATGGCGTTACGATACCCAAAGCGCGTCGTTCCGATCTTGCCTCGAGATGGCCGTCATCCCGTCATGAGCCACGACTTCGCGCTGTCGATCCAGCCTTGCTGTGCCGCGGCCGCCGTCTCGAACGGATCGGTGTAGAATTCGGCGCCGGCCACTTTCGCGATCTTTCCCACCGCCTCGACCAGCCGAGGTGAACCTGCCGCATAAACGATATCCTCGCTGGTCAGATCGGGCAAATGATCGATAGGCGAGCCGGGCAGGAACAATTGGCTCGGCGTCTCGAGCTCATCGATGCAGGCGCGAACCTGCGCTTGCGGAAACCGGGTGAGCACATCGAGGGCGCGGCCCATGTAGAATGCCGAGCGTTTGCGTGAGGCTGCGACCATGATGATCGGACGGTTAGGGTTCTCGCGCAGCGCCGCCGCAGCGACCGACCAGACCGGCGCGAAGCCCGTGCCGCTGCCAATGAGAACCAAGCGACCGCGCTTGCCCGTGCGCAGGAACGCATGGCCATGCGGCCCATTGATCTCTACGCCATGTCCGAGGCGGATCGACCGGCCGAGTTGCGGCGTCACTTTGCCATCGCGCACGCGCTTGATGTTGAGCCGGATCAGTCCGTCTTCGCGAATGCCGGTTAGCGAGGCGGTCGGGCTGAATGGACGGTCCGGATAGCCACGGAAACGGAAGCGGCAGTATTGCCCCGGCAGGACCTCGAGCGGGTCTTCCGCTTGCATGGTGACTTCGACAATGTCCTCGGCAACCTCGCCGAGGCTGACGATCTTGCCGGAGGTCTGGGCGACGGCGGGACGATCTTCGACCTCGAGGGTTAGGTCGGAGAAGACGCGCGCCTGACAGGCGTAAACCAAGCCCGGCTGGGTCGAATTGCCACCCAACGTGATGCCGGCGCGGACGCGCGTCAGGCAAGAGCCGCACAATCCGGCACGGCAATCATGGGGTAGCCGGACCCCGGCCAGGAGCGCCGCATCCAACATGACCTGCCCCGAGCGAGCCTGAAAGGAGTCTTTGCTTCCAGCCAATGACACGGAATGCCGCTTGGTCATCAGTCTACCTCCAGAGAGAAAGGTCGAATGTGGCGCGTATGTCGCTTCTCGGCGTGGTCGAAGGCGGCGACCCAAAGCAAGGCGCCAGCGCGAATAGGCAGATCGAACCGATTGTTGGCGATCAGACGCCGCCGGATTTCCAATGCCCAATGCCCAGCCGCCCATCGGGCGCTGCCCAGAATGCTGTCCGGATTGGAGTTCGCCTCGGTCGATATGAGGATGCTCGGGATGACGGTGCCATCCGGAATGCGGCTGTCGCTGGCTTGCGAGAACGCCTCCGTCTCATCGGCTGTCATCCACCAGCGCGCATTCTTTTCCTCGCTCACGCCGACGTCGACAGTCAGCCGGCCCATGGCCTGCCTCATCACCGCGAGGTCGAGGGGAAGCCGGCGCGGCACGACAGGTGTTCGTGCGGTCGCTGGGCGACGGTCGAAATTTGCCCGAAAGGGGGCCCCGCCGGGATCGACGCCAAAGCCGCTCACCGCCGTGGGGGTGCGATCGTCGGGGTCTGCGCTCTCGTTCGGCATCGGACCGAAATGACTGTCCTCGACGAACCCGCGGGGGCCGTTGTGCGAGGCACGCCACTGCCACACGTCGGCAATCGAGCCGTTCGTCGTGTAGTGCAGCCCGCGCTCAGTCGTGCCGCCTGACTGACCCGCAGCCGAGCTGCCAAGATGGATTGCGCCGCCGATGAGCGGGAACATCGAGCGCGTCAGCAAGATAGCGAACTTGTCCTCGTGAAACGTCAGTTCCTGCTCGGGCGAGCTGCGCTCGTCGGCGAGATACCACTTACCGGCGCTCTTGAAGAGCGGCAGGTGCTTGAGAGAGCGGGTCGGGTCCTCCCAGACGAAGGCGAAGTAAGCGAACTCGCCATCGTGTATGGCCCTGATCTCGACCAGGGACTGGTGGCTGCCGCCGAAGTCACCGCCCTGCGTTGTCATGACCTGGACGGGCTCGATGTCGACCCAAACTGGGTCGGAGAGATCACCATCCAGCGCCGGCTTGGCCTCCGACCCGATGGCGACGACGCGCAGCACCGGCCGGGTCGCCTGCTCGGCGCCGACCGCCATGAGGGCAACCGACACTCCGACAGCCAACGCCGTGGCGAAGGGGTGCAGCCGCAGCGTGCCGGATTGCGAGCGGCGCGCGACAGGTTGGGAGAGTTCCAGTGGCGAATTGGGGCTTTCGACCGGCAACCGGCCCAGACGCACGACAGTGGCAGACTTTGGCGGCAACACCGGAGCGGTCTCGGGCTGCTGGCGGGCCAGAACATCGGCCAAGAGTTCCGCGAAATCGGGCGTTGGCGGCTGAATGCGAAGCGGACCCGCGCGCACGATGCTGAGCAGTTGGGCGAGGCCGCCATAGGCAGCATGCAAGGCAACGTGCACGGCAATGGTGGCAAGGCATAGAAACGTGAAGCCGAGATGCAGGGGCAGGGCCGCGCCGGCATGCCCCGCAAACAGCAACCAGCCTGTCAGAACCTCACCGGCCAGCGCGCACATGAGCACCCAGTGGGCGACGACGCTGAGTGCCCCCCAGCGCTCGCGCCCCGGGCGAACCATCGATTTGATGCGGGCCATGTCGATGCGTGTGCGGGCGAGCAAACGCGCCTTGACGACATAGCAGGTGTAGCCGGCAAGCACTGCGGTCAGCACGATGCTCGCCAGGAAGTGGATAAACCAGAGGTCTTCGCCCGGCAGGATCGGATCGAGATGACGCAACCATAACGAATTGGGATTGTCCGAAGCGATGCGAAGCCCGGTCGCCGTCAGCACCACAAACGAGACTACCAGTACAGCATGTAGAATGACGGTGCCGTAGTCGGTTCGGCGGCGGATCTGGGATCTCGGCATCGTATACCCTGTACGAGCGTCGCTATTGGGTTTGTGTCAGACAGCGCGCTGGCGAGTGCTGACCGGGCTCGCCCGTATTCCGTCGACGTTGGCTCATGTCGTTGAAACTCCGGCCTGCGGTGCGTCCCTCCCTCGACAAGCACTCAGCCAGTCCAACGCCTCACCAACGACAGTGTGCCCGCAAAGAAGAGGAAAATAAGACCATGAAATGATTTGATAAATTTGATATTTGTCGAAATAATTTCTGTACGCGCACGACCGAGTCCGCCTCACTTTGAAACGAGGCTGCGTCCAATTTATTCCTGCTGCTGACGGTATGTCGCACCCTGCCAGGAACGACCTAAGCGCTCTGTCTCGTCGCGCAGTAAGCGGAGTCGAAAGCAACCGTTTCCGAATGAAGCAAGCGAACGGTCGGCCTGAAACCGGCTCGGCGCCTCAGAGGACGGCCTGCCCTCGCATGACGACTACCTCTTGCCCAGCGCCTGAACGATCGTTTGACCGTCGGGACCATTGGTCCGCAGTTTCACGGTCTTGCCCTTGAACTCGGTCTCCTCGAGCTGCCGGAGAAACTTCGGCAACACGCGACGGTCGCCGGCGAGGGCGATCAGCCAAAGGTGCTGGCCTGAGAGCCATTCGTTCGGCCGCAACTGAATGGGCTTGTCGAGGTTGCTCGACAGTCGCATGTCGATCTCGGGCGAGACGCTGGCCCAAAGCGCCGCCGCCACCGGCATCAACATGTTACCCATCGGCGCTGGCTTCTCAGGTGCCGGCTCGGGCTCCTTCTGCCGGGCATGTGCCACGCGCCACTGGCCGGAGAGGACCGGTGGAATCACGAGCCATTCGAGATCGGCGATCCGCAGCGACTTGAACCCGGGGTCGCGCATGAGCACGGCGACGATACTGGTGAAGCTCTGCGCCATGCGCACGCTTCGAGCCTCCTCCGGCCGCATGGCGGTTCGCCGCTGTTGGGCCTGTGCCAGCTTATCCGCCGGCAGGACCGCTGGACTCCGAAGGCTGTCAGATTTTGTTGGTAGATTGCTCAACGCCATCAGACTCCGATTTTGAACGTTCTCCAACGTACCATGAAATCATGAATGCGCTATGGCACACCTGAACGACGGAACAGCGGCGGTGCCGGCATACCGGCGCCGGTATCGATGGCACGGTCCTCGATAGGCCCTACATGGACGCCCTGATGCAGCAAGGACCCGCCGGCCGCTGGCGGGTCCTTGCAAGTCTTGTGCCTCAGCGCCTACAGGCTGAAGTCGTCAGCGGTGAGCTGGCCGGTGAAGCCCACCAGCACGATTTCCATGTCGGCATCGTCGTCGTTGTCGACGTTCAGCTGGACGATCGTATTGCCGCTGCCATCCTTCTGATAGCGAACCTCGCCTTTGCCGCCACCGATCGCGCCGAACTCGCCCTGGCCGATGAAGGTGAAGGCCTGGCCATGTACACCACCGCCCAGAATGTTGGAGTTGGCGTCGATTGCGCGGAGACTGATGATGTCCTCGTTGCCACTGCGATCGCCGAAGCCGACGATGACATCGCGTGCCGAGCCTAGGCCGGTATGGCCGTCGTTGAAGAAGAAGACATCGTTGCCGCGGCCACCGGACATCCGGTCGGCCCCTTGACCTCCGATGATCGTGTCTTTGCCGTTGCCGCCATTGACCCAATCGTCTCCAGCCCCGCCTTTGAGCTTGTCGCTGCTTCCACGGCCGAACATGCTATCGTTGCCGCTGCCGCCGTACATGACATCGGCCTTGCCGGTACCAACCATCCAATCGTCGAGATCGACGATGTCCTGCGGCCGGAGCGTGCCGATGACGCTGTCATCGCCACCATTCGAGGTGAACACGATCCGGTGGTCGGAGCTGAGGTCGGAGATGTCGACTGTGTTGTTGCCGCTGCCACCATTGATGTGGAAGGTCTGTAGGAACAAGCTCGTCGCGGCGAACGACCCGTGCACGGCAAACGTGTCATTTCCGCCGCCACTGTTGATCGTGATCTCCTCGATGTTGTCGATCTCGGCCACGATCGCACCGTTGCGTGTGACGACAATCTCCGTGTCGGCCCGCAATCCGCCCGGCGTGTAGGCCGCCGCCGACCAGATCTCGAAGTTCTCCGGATTGGTGTTGCTGTTGTCGCCATTGACGATGAAGTGATCGCCGGCCAGGCCGTTGGCCTGACCATCGACGAAGTCGCGGCCGTCGCCTGCATTCCAGGTGATGGTATCGTCGCCGTCACCGGCAAGGATAACATCGTTGCCGCCGCCGGCATCGAACTCCGAACCGTTTATGTCGCCGATCAGGATGTTGGCGTTGCCGTTACCATTGACGGCAGCCGGCGTAGTGAACGCGACGCTGATGTTGTCGATGGTGACGACGTCAGCATCGAGACTCATTGCGGATGTGGTGAAACGCAGTGTCGCATTCGCCGTGAATGGGCCGGTCAACGCGAAGTTCGTGATGCTGCCGGTGTTTGAAGCACTGGTGATATTCTGCACCGTCGTGAAGGTAGTGCCGTCGGCGGAGAATTCGACAAGGACAGATTCTCCGACGTCGATGTTTTCAGTGTAGGCGTACGACAATGTTGCTGACGTCGCGCCTGCGAGGTCTGAAATCGTTCGCTGGATCGAAGCGCCGTCGCTGGCGCCCGCATTGTTGCCCGCATCGAACTGCAGCTGACCATTGTTGACGCGGATCTGGCCATTTGCGCCGGTCGAGCTGTTGTCGTCGTTGCTCTCGACCCAGTCGTCGTCCCAGTTTCCGTCGTTGCCGGTGTAGGCGTTGCCGCCTCCACCGAAGGTTTCGCTGTAGGTGGTGGTGTTCAGCGCCGCGATGGTATCCACAGTCACGTTGGCAGTATCGCTCAATGCGCCGCCGGTGGCTGTGTAGATGAACGCGCCGTCGGCGATGCCTATATCGGTCACCGTGACCGAACCCGGGTTGGTTAGGAGCGAAGCCGTCAGACCATTGATCGCAGACAAGGCTGTCACATCGAGCACGCTGTCCAGATCGGTGTCGTTTGCCAGCAGCACCCACTCCGGCACTACAAACGAAGTCCCGAGCGCCACGTTGGTGATGATCGTGTCGTTGTTGGCATTCGGCGTGTCGTCGACCGCGACGACCGTAACTGTGGCAGTCGCGATGGCGCTCTCTTTCTCGCCGTCGGATACGGTCACCTCGATCGTGCGGACGCCGGCAACTGGGTTCTGCTCGGCGGGATTGCCAAAGCGAACCTGGCTAATTGCAGTTTGCATGGCGGCCGTCGTGACCGCACCATCCGGGTTCGCCAGATACATGGTGATCTGGCCCGCGACAGGCGGACCGAAGCTTGCGACAATGCCACCCGTCAAAGTGCCAGCAATCGACAGCACGTCACCAGCTTCCGCATTAGTCAGCTTGATTGTCGCGCCCATGACGAACGCGTTGTCGGCGTCGGTCACGGCCGGGCTCGAAGCGATGGCGATGGCCGCGCCGTTTTCCGTGTAGGTGGAGGCGTAGTCGATGCCTGCCGCGCCGGGAGTGACGGTGGTCACATTCCTGGCAACGACGATGTTGTCGATTGAAACTAGGTCTCCGCCGCCATTGACGGCCGACACGACGAAGCGAATGGCCGAGTTTGCGGTGAACGGTCCCGTCAACGCGATGTTGCTCGTGCCATTGCCCGAAGCACTATTGATCGTCTGCACTGTCACAAAGTCGGCGACAGCCCCCGTAGCCGAGAACTGCACGAGCACCGTCTCGTTGTCCGCGGCGTCAAATCCCTGCTCGTTAAAGCTGAACGACAGAGTTGCCGATGATGCGCCTGTAAGATCGACGGCGCGCGTGATCGATGCGCCGTTGCTGTTGGCCAAGGTGTTGCCGTTGTCGAACTCGAGAGCACCGCCATTGATGCGGATTTGACCGTTGTCCGACGTGGAGCTGCCGTCGTCGCCGTCCTCGATCCAGTCTTGGGTCCAATCGTCTGCCGCGCCAGGTCCACCTGCGTCGGTATCGGTGTAGCTCGTTGAACCGAAGTTCTCGCTGAAGTTCGTCGTTGCCGTAACGGTCGCATCGCCCGTCAAATCCAGCACAGGCGCGATGTCCACCAACTCAGGCTCGACGTTGTTGAGCAGGATCGTGAACTGGCGCACCGCGACGAGGACACCACCGGCATTGGGATCATCGGAGTAGGAGTTGACGACGATCTGATACTGGTTGTCGACGAATTGGTGCGATTGGTTGCCCTGCGTGTGAACCGGTGCCTCGTAGTTGAGGAGCTGCGAGCCGCCGTTGTTGACGACGATCGAGAAGCGCGGGAAGCCGTTGAAGTCGACGCCGTTCGGCACCACCGTGAAGCGGCCGCCGGCATCGTTGTTGGTGTCGATCGCGTGGAACAGTGTGCCCAGATCGACATCGACCGGCGGCGCACCACCGATCGACTGCGAGTCGTAGTCGACGCTGAAGGGGATCTGCAGGCCTACGACCGTGCCGTTGGCACTGTTCTCATTGACGCTGAAGGCCGTCGTCGGATTGTCCGTCTCGGCCGAGATGATGCGCTCGGTGTTGCCATCCGCATCCTTGAACACGGCGACCGCACGCAAGACGTGGCCCGGATCGACTGAGCGGACCGTATAGCTGCCGCTGTTGGAGACGATGGTGGACCAGCCGGAATTGCTGCCGAACTCCGTCGTCTGCCATTCGAACTGCAGCCCGACCGGCAGGCCGTTCGAGTCGAGCGGAACGCCATCCAGATCGACGAGGTTCGACAGTGTCGCCGTCAAAACCTGACCGACATAGGGTGTGACCTTGCCGTCGTATGGCGTGGCATCGCTGATGGTCACCGTGCCGGTCGCCGGGGAGTTGTTGCCGCCGATCGTAATCAGCTGATCGGCGAACTGCAGCTCCTCGACATTTTTTAGCAAGTCACGGTCGTCCGTCAGCAGGCCGCGGCTGGAATACGTGAACTGCACCGCCGTTCCGGTTGCATCGATTTGCCAGATCGTGGCGCCAACGGCGCCGGTGTCACGGTCGCGAACGGAGATGAAGCCATCGCCATCCAAATCCTGTGCCGTGCCAATATAGCTGATGGTGTCGGGCGCGGCGCCATTGAGGTTGACCTGAACCGTGATGCCTTCGATGTCATACTCGGCCCGCGTGCCCTGGAAGATCGCGGTGTCAGTGTCGTCGCTTGGCGTGGTTTCGGTCAGGATCTCGCGAACGATGCTCATCTGGCCGGGATTGATGGTGCCATCGAGCAGCAGGGAGTTGAGCGAGCGCCCGCCGAAGGCCGGGCTCGAGAAGTCCGGGAGGCCATTGGCATCCGTGTTGAAGACCAGACCCGCATACTGGCCCATGAAGGCCGTGTCGGACGACATCGACTCGGCCGAGTAGATCGTGCCGTTAATGTCGATCTTGATACGCACGTTGAGATAGGCATCGCCGTCCAGCAGGTCGTAACCGCCGCGGCCGCGCAGGAGATCGCTGCCGTCGCCGCCCATCAGGATGTTGCCATCCCGGAACGTCGAGACCGGTGTCGAGCCGGGCACCGGCGAGGCGCCGCCGAACAACGTTATGCGCGCATCTGTGCCGTCCATGGTGCCGTCGGCATTGCCGCCGAACCAGACATTGAAGCCATTGATACGGTTGATGCCTTCCTGCGTCAGCAGATGTTCGGCAAACAGCTCTGTCGGGACCGAGTCGGGAGCCGAGGAGCCGCCGCCTTTGTGGCCGCGGTCGTCGCCCGAGAGCTTGTCGTCGAAATTCCAGCCCGAGAAGGCCTCGACCTGGTCGAAGCGATCCTTGAGAATGTCGTTCGGGATGGTGGTGAAGATCGCGATCGCCGCGTCGAAGTCAACGCCGCTCGCGCTGAAGTCGCCCTTGCCGATTGCCCAATCGAAGCCGAACATGCCCTCATAGCGGAACACGCTCGGGCCCGAGCCCATGATGTCGTCGCCCGACTCGGCGTCGTAGTCGCCTTCGTCGCCCTGATTGAACAGAACGTCGTGGCCGATGATCGACGAGTTAAAGAAGAGCTCGGAATTCTCGCCGGCGATCGTGTCGAAGCCGCCGCCGCCCTCGATCCAGTCGTTGCCTTCATTGCCGAGCAGGAAGTCCTTGCCGTTGCCGCCGAGGATGAAGTCGTCGCCCTCGCCACCAAACACTTCGGAGGCATCCTGGCCGAGAATGATGTAGTCCTTACCTTCATCGCCGAACAGCAGGTCCGCACCGCGCGCGCTGGTAATGACGTCATTACCCTGGTTGCCGCGCAGCACGTCGTCGCCGAACGGATCCTCGATGATGTCGTCGCCGAGGCCACCGAACACGTCGTCGGATTCCGTGCCGGCATTGATGTAGTCGTTGCCGCCATCGCCCCAGATGGTGTCGATGCCGCTGTCGGAGTAGATCGTGTCGTCGCCCTCGGTGCCGCCGATCACATAGTGCTCGCCGCCCTGGACGCGGATGTAGCCGCCGACGTCGTGCGTGACGTCGTCCAACGGATCGAGTGGCGTCCCATTGTCATCGACAATGGTGGTGGCGCCGGTGTAGTCGCGCGCCACTTTCGGGCCGAGGATCCCCTGGATAACGGGATCGACATCCGGACCCCAGATCGGGTCGATGCCAACGCTCTCGTCGACGAACAAAGTCAACGGATCGTCAACTGGCGTGTAATCCTCCTGCGCGATGCCTCGGTCTAGCTCGATGATGTGATCGGGCGTGATGAAGAGCTGGCCGCTCAGATGCGTGGCGTAGACATCGCCGAGCTCCGTGTTCCGCATCACCATGTCGGCGAACGAGTTCGGCTCCAGGTTGTTGAGGAAGTTGAGGCCTTGCGTACGGGTCAGGTAGTAGAGCCGGTCACCGTTCTGCAGGTTCTCCATCTGGTATTCGAAGATGAAGTTGAAGGTCGAGCCCAGCATGCCGCCGAACTCGTTCTTCTTCTCGGCAAGGCCGCCGATCCACAGATCGACGTTGTCGAGGCCGCCACGTTCGCCAGCACCTGCCGCATAGATTCCGGTCGCGTTGAGGAAGGCCGCCCGATCGCCTGGAACGGTTCCTATGCCATTGCTGATGAGATCGATGCCCGTCACCAGCTCGTAGGCCGCCGCGCGCTTCTCCTCGAGCGTCGCCGCGCTGGTGATGGATGCGTGCGTCCCATAGGCGGCGATGAAGTTGACCACCGACAGCGGGTTCTTGATCGCGAGCGCGAAATCGGACCAGCTCTCATAAGGCTTCAGATCGACGATGCCGAAGTCGTTGTAGAGTTGAGCGCGAGTCTCGTTAAGAGACGGCACGCCCGTTTCCCGGCCACGCGCGATGTTCAGCGCCGGCAGGTCGAGCGGCAAGCCGAGCAGGTTGCTCTGCAGGGCCGGGACGACGAACTCGTCGATCTCGTTTCCGAGCTGGCGAGTCAGACCGCGGATAATGTCGGCATTGGCTTCTTCCAGCGTCGCGCCGCTGGCGATGTACATCTGCGGATTGAGGAAGGCCGCGATCAGCGTCTCTTGGGAGACGTCGTCGGCCGCGAGTGTCGTGAGGTCGACATCGAGCCGGTCGACCGTGTCGGTCAGCATCGAGTGGCCGAAGCGATAGACGGTGTGCGCGAACTCGGCGACGATCGAAGGATCGACATTCGGGCTGTTGTTGAAGATGAAGGGATCGACCATCGGCTGAACGCGGCGGGCGAACTCCTCGAACACCATGTGCTGGTATTGCATCTCGGTGCCGAAGCGGGCGGCCTGGAACAGGCGCTCGCCGTCCCAATTGAGCGTGCTGAGGTCGGTGGGCAGCGTCGTGACGTCGGTCAGCAGCCACTCGTTCAGGAAGGCAATGCCCTGCGGAGTCGTGGCGTTGTCGATCAGGGTCTGCTTGTTGACGTCGACGAGCCGGTTGTGCTCCGAGTGGAAAATCGAGTGAACGGTCGTCAGCGCGATGTTCTCGTTGCCACGCCCGTCGCCAGTGACGAAATGCGAGTTGAGCATCTCGTTGTCGTAGGTGAATTGATTTCGATCGTTGGCAACGAGGTCGGCGGCATTGATGCTGCCGTCGAGATTGACATCTTTCAGGTCTTCGATGTCGATGACGGTGTTGCCATCGGCATCCACCAAATCGCCCGCTAGCACGCCAGCATCGACGTCGGCCTGGCTGACGACGCCATCTCGGTTGTAATCGAGATAGTCCGTATCGGCGACCTGCAGCACGTCCGGCCCATTCATGATGCCGTCGTGATTGAAGTCGACAAATCCCGGTCCGGCATGATGCGCAATGTCGTTCAGGAACGCATGACCGGTGCGCAGCGCGCCGACGGCCTCGAGGTCAATGCCGGTCGCGGTGCCCTCGACGACGACATCGTCGGCCGTATTGATCTTGCCGTCGACGCCGAGGCCGGTGATCACCTGAGCATAGCCGTTGGCGCCCGGAATGAACTTGCCGTACTGATCGGTGCGCAGCCACGGCACGTTGCCGACGTCGAAGTCGGTGAGCGCGATGCCGAGCATGTCGAGCGCCTGCGCCTTGACCTCCGCCCAATTGCCGATTGCGCCGTCGAGCGAGCCGTTGGCCGCCTTGCCGTCGAGCAGCTTGCCGGTCGCGACCACCGTGTCGGCGTCGACGCGCGCGTACTCACGCAGGAACACCTGGTGCGAGGCATGCGAGGTGTAGGTCTGGTTCTGGTCGACGAAGGCGGTCGTCGTGTTCTGGCCCTGGGTATTGCCGGTTTCGCCGGGATCCAACGTGTCGCCATCGTGGTTGAGGTCGATGGCCGTTGTTGCCCGTGTCAGTTCCATGAACCGCAGATGCGCGGGAAGATCATCGGCGTTGCCGAAGACGCCGTCGGCACCGGCGATCAACGGATCATCGGCCGCGAGAGGAATGTAGACCTTGCCATTGCCACCCTTGGTGACGAGATCGAGGCCGTGGTCGAAGAACTGACCGAAAAAGGTCATCCAGGCGTTGAAGCCGGGCGACAGGCCGATGTCGGGTGAGAGGTTGGGAATGACCAGCCCACCCTCTGGACCGTGCTCGATGCCAGCGGCGTCCAGCGCCAAGTTCAACGCGTCAACCGCAGCCGCCCTCGCTACCGGATCCGAGCCTGGAACCGAATTCGCGACAACCACAGCCTGTGCCGCCGCAATGGCAGCCGCGTGCCCGGCGACCTGGCTCGGCGTGATGATCTCGTTGAACACCGAGTGCTGCAAGGCCGCCATCACCGCCGCCGGATTGGCGGCCGTCATGTCGACGACGAGGTTTGAGATCGTGCGCGGGTCCGAGTTCGACGACGTTTCCGGCCACGCCGTAGTTGGTGTTCGTCACGCCGGGGATCGTGCCGGCTGGCGTACCTGCATCTATGAATACAGGGTCGAGCAGCCTTGGGAACACCATATCCGCCGCGCCGAGGTTCTCCTGACCTGGCAGCAAGCTGTTGAAGCTTCCGTCGACCGTACGCAGACCTGCCGGCAGTTGCTGGGCGTTCACCGCCGTTACGCCGTACTCGTCCATGATTGCTTGCAGGATCGTCTTGGGCGTTGCGTCGTAGGCCTCCGAGCTGGCTTCACCGATCTTGATCTGGCGGAGAATGAACTGGAGATCGTTGATATTGACGTTGAAGCTCGTGGTCATGTGACGCTCCCACTCGAGTTGTGCGTCCGTGGGGGCCGGGCCGAAATGTCGAGCGTTGTGCTGCACTTGCGGCCCGGAGCGGACGCATCCGGATTTGGCTGGTTGCAACAAAGCCCACTGGCTGCGCAGGAGCATCCGCACGAGGTCGCAGGAATTGGTCGGCCGATTGCGCGGTGATGGATTGGACCTTGGTCGTAGCGATTGACGACAAAGGTCTGAGAGTCCGCAAGCGGGCAGTCGGCTGCTACCGAAGCGGTTGGGCCTTCACCACACGGCCATGGGCTTCATGCCCCTGAACGAGGAGGGGACCGCGTCTCGGCGAAGCGCCTGCAAGTCAGTGTGGTGATCTGTAGTGACTGCGTTGACGCTGTCGAAAGTGAAACCAGCCCGACAACGCGGCAGATGAGAGGGGCCAAACATCACAAGTACGGTGGGCGCCGTATCAGCCCGGTTCGCTCGATCGGTATCGCGCCGTCCAGACCCTCAGTTTGCCGGCGCCAGCTCACGCGGGGATTGCGCCAGACCCATGCGTCCGTCCTTGATCATTAGTGCCAGCTCGAGACGGGTGCGCACCTGAAGCTTCTGCATGATGATCGTCATGTAGTGCTTGACGGTTTTGTCGCTCAAGGTCAGCTGGCGTGCGATCTGCTTGTTGGTCAGGCCGTCGCTGACGAGGGTTGAAATTTGAACCTCGCGCCGGCTCAACCTGGAGAAGTCGTTGACCGTCGGGCGCACCGGAACATTGCTACCATGCGCCAGAACGCTCGCTGCCAGCTCGGGACTGACATAGCGGCTGCCGTCATGGACCCGGCGAACCACCGACTCGAGTTCGGGCCCGGTGACGCCTTTGAGGACGTAAGCGGATGCCCCACCTTCGGTCAGGGCGGAAAGGACGCTTCCCGCCGTCTCAGAAACCGTAAGCATGACAATCTTGGTTCCAGGATGCGATTGTTTGAGATGGCTTGCGGCCGACAATCCACCTCCTGGCATGTTGAGATCGAGGATGATGACATCGGGTTTCTCGGCCTCGACAATGCGGATGGCATCGTCCGCGCACCCACCCTCGCCGACAATATCGAATGAGCCCGAGCAGCTGAGCAGCATGGCAACGCCATCGCGATAGAGCGGATGATCATCGACAATTGCAACGCGAATGGCACTGACCATGGCGAACTCCACCAACCCTACGCAACACGTGGCCAAGGCCGCAGCCCGGATGCCCGAGCAATCGGTGCTTCACTTGCAATTCTAATGCCTTGTGTCCTGACCACCCAAAGGCTTTTCATTATTGACTTGATAACCATCCCCTGACAAGAGGAAACATTGTATCGAACGTTCAGCATGAAAATGCTGGTCAGCACGCGACCGGTTATACACTGATTTACATACGATGGCTCCGGCGCACGTCTTTTTGGCCTGCCGCTTGCAACGCAGAGTTGCTGTGCGCAGAATGCCTCCCTGAGCCAGCCGGGCCGCAGCCCACCGCGGACGATGTGTGCGAATTTGGATCAGGAAGGCCGCTGGCAATGGTGAACATTCGGAAATGCTAGCACGGGCTAAAGACACTCTATCGTCCCTGCAATCGTACTGGCAGTGCCGATCTCTCGTCGGCAAATTCGCATGGATCGCCTTGCCGATCGTAGCGTCGAGCATGATTCTGCTCGGACTATGGGTCGTCGGCAACATCAAGTCCGGGGTCACGCAGTCTGCAACATCATCTGCCGCACTTCGCATCGAGCAGTTCATCGAGCGCGTGCACCCGATCATCCAGGAGCTCAAATCCTCGCAGACGCTCTCACAGTCGGCCCGCGACCGGCTCGCAACACTCGACCCGGACAAGAGCACGGAAAACGTCCTCGGCTTCAAGGTCTGGCGGCCGGATGGAACCATTGTCTACAGCTCGTGGCAGGAGCTGATCGGCCAGAAATTCGCACCGAGCGTCACCTTTCTTCGCGCACTTGGTGGTGAGTTTGCGGTCGAGTTCGCAACTGATGAGGCCGACGGCGATGGCCCCAACTTGAACACCGGGCATCCGGTCATGGAGATATATGCCCCGCTCCACAGTGACAGCAGCGGCGAGATCATTGCCGTCGTCGAGCACTACTCGATCGATCGCAACCTGTCGGCGCAGCTTGCGTCGGCGGCTTGGAAAAGCTGGCTCGTCGTGTCTGGGATTTCACTCCTGATGCTCACGGCACTCTATCGAATCGTGCATGTGGGCAGCCGGACCATCGATCAGCAACGCGAGCAGCTCACGTCTCAGATCGCCCGGCTCGAGACCTTGCTCGAGGACAACAAGGGCTTGCAGACCGATATCAAGCGCGCGCACGCCCGGACCGCTGAGATCAACGAGCGGCAACTCCGGCGCATCGGCGCTGACTTGCACGATGGGCCTGCTCAGTTGTTGAGCCTCGCGGCACTGTTGACGCACGCGCTCGACCCCGAGCACCCCGTGCCGAAGCGGCGTGAGAAAATCGAAACGGTCAACGCGGCTTTAGCGGACTCACTCAAGGAGATCCGATCACTATCCGCCGGCCTGCTGTTGCCGGACATCGAGCAGGCGAGCCTCGAGCAAGTGCTCCGCTGGGCGATTGAAGCGCATGTCAGCCGGACCAAGATGCCGGTCACGACCGCCATCGACCTGCCGTCCGGGGATGCCTCGAAGCCATTTAAGGTCTGCGCCTATCGGTTCGTTCAGGAGGCGTTAAACAACGCCTTTAAGCATGCCGGGGGCATTGGCCAGGCTGTGAGCGCGAGCCAGTCCGACGGCACGATTGAGCTGGTGGTCTCAGACCAGGGTCCAGGATTGCGCGAGAACGGACAATCGAGCAAGGTCGCGACCATGGGCCTGGCCGGCATGAGGGATCGCATCGAAATGCTCGGAGGCAATCTGGACATCCAGTCTCGTCCGATTGGCTGCCGGCTGACCGCCCGTTTCGATCTTCAAGCGCTGAAACAGCAGATTTCACTACATGAATGACGACATCAACATCGCCGTTGTCGACGATCACGCGATTTTTCGATGCGGTGTCGTTCAGCTGTTGGACAGCCAGCCTGGATTTCATGTTGTCGGCGAAGGTGAATCAGCGGGTGACGCCGTCAGGCTTGTCGAGACGCTCGACCCCGATGTCGTTCTGCTCGACATCAAGATGCCGGGTGGAGGAATAGAGGCAGCTCGTGTGATCTCCGGCATCGCGCCGCAAACCCTCATTATCATGCTGACGCTGCTGGACGACGATCGGCTTATCGAGGAAGCGCGTCTGGCTGGTGCAAGGCTCTACGCGCTCAAGGGCATAAGCGGTAGGGCGCTGGTGAGCGAAATCCAGCGATTGCAGCACGACGACGTACCAAGCCTCGATTCCGAATTTGCGATACGGTTTGTCGCCTGCTGATATGCGTCGCACGGTGTGCAAGCGACTTTTTGAGGGTCGTTCGAACAATGTAATCAGTAGGCAGTGTCTGCTTGGGATGTGTTGCAGACCTGCAGTTTAGTCGGCTGGCATGCGCGTGGTCCAACTGGACCGATGTCGGCACTACCGCCATGCGATCAACAGTAGGCCACGCATGCTGCAACTGCACAGGGCCGCAGTGGGTCAAGAACGCCCTTTCCCAGAATTCCGGTTTTAGCCGCCAACGGACAAAAGGATCGGATCGGCGGTCGAGGTGGGTGTTGGGTGGACGTTCGGCGGCCGGCACGACTTGTGGGTATTGCGAGCGCGTGCCGATACCTCCGCACGGTCAGGCTCACGACGATCAGAATCCAATTCGTGTCGCGAAACAAATATTGCACTAAACCGCTATCGCGGTAGCGCCTGCGGCGGGCGCGGAGCATCGCACGCTAGCCCTGGCCCTGGTGGCGCTTGAGCTTCTTCACTCGATGCCTTTGATAGTCTATCGCGGCGGCTGCGAAGGGGAGCGTGTGGGGCACGCGCACATGCGTCAGCGAGACGAAGACCATGTTGTCTGCGGCAGCCGGCTGGATGTGGCACATGATGCCGCCCTCATCGCCGGCGTAGGCGATGTCCGAGACGGTCTCGGTGGGCTTCACGACGACCGGCTTTTGTTGCCGCGCGAGGTGCATGATCACATCGGGCGTCAAAGCGACCTCGAATGGCAACGCCGCCTTCAACATCGCCACCAGCTCACGCGTTTTCTCCGGCTTGTCCAGCATCGGCCTCTCCGAACTTCCGCGACCAGGATCATCGGCGCCACGCACGACCGGCAGGGAAGGGCTTAACTGAGTCGTTCCGTATACGTCTCACAACATCTGTTTCGCGACCTATCGAGCGACTGCCGAGCAGGGGAGTAGTTACGGATCGTCAACGGCATGCCCGTCAGGATTGCCCGTCCAGCAACCCAACCGACGGGAGTATTCCATGACGAAGCCGATCACACCACTGCGTCAGCGCATGCTCGACGACATGGCAATCCGCAATATGTCACCCCTGACCCAGGCCGCCTATGTCCGCGCTGTGGCCAACTTTGCCGTCCATCACGGTATCTCGCCAGACAAGCTGACGTTCGAGGACGTGCGCAGGTATCAAGTGCACCTCATCGGGCGCGGCCTCAAGGCGGCGACGATCATCCCGATCATGTGCGCCTTGCGATTCTTCTATAGCACCACGCTTGGGTTGAAGGACGTGTCCGAGCAGATTCCACTGCCACGCAAAGAGGATACGCTGCCAACCGTGCTCTCGCGCGACGAGGTCATGCGGTTTTTGAAGGCCGTCACCGATCTCAGAATGCGTACCATCTTCATCACGATCTATGCCACCGGCCTGCGCGTCTCCGAGGTCGTGAAGCTCACCGCCGCTGATATCAACAGCCAGCGCATGGTGATTCACGTGCGCCAAGCCAAAGGCCGCAAGGACCGCTACGTTATGCTGTCCGAACAGCTGCGGGTGATCCTGCGCGATTACTTCAAGCGCACCAAGCCACCCATCTCCTGCCTCTTCCCAGGCCAGGATCACAAGACTCCGGTCACCAGCCGCACTGTTCAGCGCGCTTGTCGCGAGGCCGCCGATGCAGCAGGCCTCGCGAAGACCGTGACCGTGCACACGCTTCGCCATTGCTTTGCCACGCATCTGCTCGAGCAGGGCGTCGATATCCGCGTCATTCAGGATCTTCTGGGGCATCGGCATATCACCTCGACGACGCGATACGCACGCGTTGCGTTCAACACGATCCGGCAGATTCAGAGCCCGCTCGAGCTATTGAACATCGAGCCGATGGCGCCGGCTTGAACGGCCGGCCATGTCGCGTCCGAAGCTGGAAGTGGCGGATATCTTCCGCCGCTACGGAGAGGCGTGGCGCGTCGACAACGCGGCTCATCTGAGCCGCGGGCAACGTCGCGTCATGACCGCGATCGAGACTCTGCCGCACGGCGGCGCTCGGCGGTCATGTCGAGCGCTGCGACGACTGCGCGCACACGCGCATCGCCTATAACTCCTGCCGCAACCGCCACTGTCCCAAGTGTCAGTGGCGGGCGGCGGAGGCATGGCTTGCGGCGCGCGAGGCAGAGCTGCTACCAGTTCCCTACTTCCACGTCGTGTTCACGTTGCCGGCGGCGATCGGCGCCATCGCCTATCAGAACAAGGCCAAGGTCTACGGCCTGCTGTTCACGGCAGCGGCCGAGACGCTGACCACGATTGCAGCCGACCCCAAGCACCTCGGCGCCGACATCGGCGTCACCGCCGTGCTGCACACGTGGGGCCAGAACCTCGATCATCACCCGCACGTCCATTGCATCGTGCCGGGTGGCGGCATCTCCCCCGAAGGCGAGCGCTGGGTCCCGAGCCGCCGCAACTTCTTCCTCTCCGTACGCGTGCTCTCGCGCCTGTTCCGTCGCCTGTTTCTGGATGGCCTCGAGCGACTGCATGCCGAAGGCGAGCTTCAGTTCTTCAACGACTTGGCGCCGCTCGAGGACATAGCACAGTTCCGGGCCCGACTGGCACCGCTGCGCCGAGCCGAGTGGGTGGTCTATGCCAAGCGGCCGTTCGCCGGCCCCGAGCAGGTGCTCGCCTATCTTGCCCGCTACACGCATCGGGTCGCGATCGGCAACAGCCGCCTCGTCTCGATCGACGACGGCCACGTTGCGTTCCGATGGAAGGATTATCGCCAGCAAGGTGGCCAGCAGAAGAACGTGATGCGCCTCGACGCCGGCGAGTTCATGCGCCGGTTCCTGCATGCACGTCCTGCCCGACGGCTTCCATCGCATCCGCCACTATGGCCTGTTCGCCAATGGCCATCGCGCCGAGAAGCTCGCGCTTTGCCGAAAGTTGCTGAATGTTCCCTTAGTGGTCCGTGTCGAAGACGATGCCTCTGGAGCCGAAGCAGAGATTGATGATCCGCCGCCGTGCCCATGCTGCGGCGGTCGCATGCGCCTCATCGAGACCTTCGAGCGCGGTACGACGCCGCGATCGCGCATCGTCGTCATGAGGTTCGACACTTCATGACCAGCAACGACGAACGAGCCAGGCGGACGGCTTTGCAACGGCGTTGGACATTGATCGGCGACGGGTCGCCGTGCGCGCTCGCCAGACCAACGGGCCGTCCGCAACTTCGCGATGCCGAAGTGACGACGCCTGCAACCATGATCGCGCTCGTCGACAGCATCCACGCGTGCGATGCGGACCCGTCAACGCCCGCCCCAGCGGCTTGCAACGTCACGGCACCCGCAGTCAAATCCCCATAGCGCACCACCCGCTGCCCGCGGTTTCGTGCAATAGAGTTTCTGCAACGCCGCCGAGGGACCGGTGCAAGGATCTGCGCCTGCACACGGCATCGCAGAAACCTCATTCTTGTGCGACGCACTTCGCGTGGCTCTATAGAGCCGTTTTCGTCTCTGTCGGACCCGTCGCGTCAAACGAGCCTATCGGATATCAACAGCAGCTCCGCGCGGTCGCCAGCGCCTGTGGTAGACTATGCGCATGGATCATATCTCCCGTCATGTGAACTGGGAGCGGAGGTTCCGGCTAAAGCCACGGTTCACAATCATCCATCACCCCATGCGCGTGAAGTTCGATTTGTCGTTCACGACTTACGCCATCATCGACAGCATTCATCAGCTTTCCCATCGACCGAACCATCCTTGGTGCTCGCAGTCGAAACAGGATCTCGCGGCTTTCCTCGACATCTCCGATCGGCACGCCTATCGCGCCATCAAAGAAGGTATCGAGAAAGGCTTGCTAGAGAAGAACGACCGCGGTGATCTTCGCACGACCCCGAAATGGGTCGATCAAGTCGTGCTGTACGACCAGTCGGACGCTTAGCGCTTCCCCACCGGCGGTCACCCTGACAAAATGTCAGGCTCCCTGACATGGCCGTGATGAAGCCGACATCTTGTCGGTGCTTCATGCCAAAATGTCAGATATATACTGACATTATGTCACTATTCTATATATACATATAAACACAATAATTACACACGACAAATAAAGGATATAGATCGAACCAGACCATGCATCAACTGAATGTCAAGTCGGCCCGGTTGTTGGACCTGCGCGCTGCGCGAACAGCCAAGCAGCAGCTTAGGCGCGTGGCGTAGCATAGCGAGACCAGGCTTCCATGAGTTCAGCTCGCTTCGCCAGCAGCTGTCCACGCCGATAGGCCGCCTCGGTCTTGCTCTTGATCGCATGCGCCAGCGCCATCTCGGCGACCTCGGCCGGGAAGGTCGTCTCCTCAGCAGCCCAATCCCGAAAGCTCGATCGGAAGCCGTGTGGTGTGCACTTGTCCTTATAGCCCAGCGCATCCCTCGCACTGAGGAACCGGTTCTCAGACAGAGCACGACCTGACTGGGTATCGGGAAAGATCAGCTTGCCCTCCCCAGCGAGGGCACGTGCTTCTGCCAAGACATCAAGTGCCCTTCCCGACAGCGGGACGACATGATCACGACCCGACTTCATGCGGCGGCCACTTGCTTCGTCATCTCCGGGAATGGTCCACGTGCGGCTCTTCCGATCGATCTCAATCCAGAGCGCCTTTCGCACTTCGATGGTCCGCGTGGCCGTCAGGATCAGGAACTCGAAGGCCAGCTTCGTGATCGGCTCTGCCGCACCGGTTCTGAGGGCGGCAACGAATACCGGTACGTCCGCATAAGGGAGTGCTGCGTGATGCCGCTGCTCGCGCTTGTGTCTCGGCAATGCATCGCCGATGAGGTGGACAGGATTATCACCCGCTCGCAGGCCTGCCGCACGCGCCCAATCGAGAATGATGGTGAGCCGCTGCTTCACACGCTTCGCGGTCTCTGGCTTGGTCAACCAGATTGGAGCAAGGACCTGGACGATCTCTGGCGTTCCGATGGCACTGATGGGCTTCGCGCCAATGGTGGGAAACACATGGTCGCGAAGTGTGTTGATCCACTGGTCCACATGCTTGCCGTTGCTCCAGCCAGCCCGTCTTTGCAGGTGAACCTGTTGAGCGATCTGCTCGAAAGTCGGTGATTGGTCCACGCTCTCCGTTTTTTTCTCCCGACGTTTTTCGGCCGCCGGATCAAGGCCGCGATACGCCATGGATCGATAGTGTGCGGCTTGCTCGCGAGCCTCCTGGAGGGAGACTTTGTGCAGTGGTCCGAGGCCAAAGTCCCGGCGTCGGCCGCTCACCATGATGCGCATCGCCCAACGCTTTCGTCCGTTCGTATCGACCTCCAAGTAGAGGCCTCCACCGTCGGCGTGCCAGCCGGGTTTGCCGATGCTTCTGACAGCCGCGGCCGACAGTCGGTTCAATCCCTGAGCATTGCGATCTGGCATAGCTGGGCGCCCTGCGCGACAACGAATCTCCCCCACAAATTACCCCACAAGACACGTCGCGACAAGGCGATTCGCAATGCGCTGCTATGCGCAAGTTGCCAATCGCAGGAGCGCCGTTTTTCTTTTATAAATCAGCTGATTGAAGGATTTCTTGGCACTCGATGTTCGCCAATGCGCCACCATGCTCACAGGCAATCTGGCGGAGAGGGAGGGATTCGAACCCCCGGTACCCTTGCGAGCACGCCGCATTTCGAGTGCGGTGCATTCGACCACTCTGCCACCTCTCCGGACAGCGGACGGTTTTGTAGCGGGGGTGGCTGCCGAAGGCAAGCAACGGACGCTACCTTCGCCTGAGCCGTCACGGCCGGGCGCGTTCGCTCCGGCCCTAGCTAGCTACTCCAGGAACTTCAGTGCGGCCGCCGTGAGCGTTCCGGCCCCCAGCGGCATCGCCGCCTCGTCCAGCCGGAAGGAGGGATGGTGCAGCGGATGCACCGAGCCGAGCGACTCGTTGCGGATGCCGAGCCGGAAGTACACGCCGGGCTTCTTCTCCGAGTAGAACCCGAAATCATCGCCTGGCGTCCAGCCGGGGAGATTGAGCACCTCGCCGCCCGTCGCCGCGCCGGCCTCGCGGATGAGGTCCACCATTTCCGGATCGTTGACGACCGCGACGTCGCCCCGCACGCACTTCACGTCGACGGTCGCGCGATGCATCAACGCCGCGGCTTCGGCAATTTCCTTGATGCGGCGGTGTGCGAGCTGGCGCGTCTCTTCGCTCCCCGACCTTATGGTGCCCATCATCGTCGCGCGGCCGGGCAGGATGTTGTGCGCGGTGCCGGCATGCAGCGCCGTTACCGCAACGACCAACGGCGCATAGGCGTTGCGCTCGCGCGTGACGATCTGGCCGAGCTGTTGGGCGATCGTCACCGCTGCCGCGAGTGCGTCCACCCCCTGTTCCGGCATCGCCGCATGCGAGCCCTTGCCGGTGACGACGATGTCGAATGTATCGCAGGCGAGCGTGTAGGTGCCGGGAGCAACCGCGATGCAGCCGGTTTCCAGACCGGGATCGACGTGAATGCCGATGACACCGTCGACATCGTCGATGAGGCCCGCCTCGACGACGCGCTTTCCGCCGAGTGGATCAGCCTCCTCGGCCGGCTGGAAGATCAGCCGCACGGTGCCGCGGAAACGGTCCCTCTGTTTCTGCAATTCCAGAGCCGTCGCGAAGACCATCGCTGTGTGCGCATCGTGCCCGCAGGCATGCATGAGGCCGGGCTTTTCCGACGTGAAGGCCTCCCCACTCGTCTCCTCGATCGGGAGCGCATCGATATCAGCACGGATGGCGATCTTGCGGTTCGAGGGTCCACCTTGTCCGACGATGTCGAGCATGAGCCCAGTGCCTGCGATGTCCTGCACGTTTCCAAAGCCGGCAGCTTCGAGCGCCGCGCGGATGATCTGCTGTGTCTCGTGCTCCTCGTTCGACAGTTCCGGACGGCGATGGAGATGACGGCGCAGATCGATCATCTCGCGGGAGATCTCGGGATCGAGGGGATGGATGGTCATGGTGGGGTTCCGATGCCGTAGCTTTTTAGGGGCGGCTGGTGGTCGCTCCTCTTCGATCGTCTTGTCGTGCGCGCCAAGAAGGGCGATCGCCGGTCGTCTCTACAATTCCACCGCAGCGTTCGACGCACCCTTACTTGTAAAACACATCCCTCGGAAAGTTCGTCAGGCACTCGTTGCCCTTGGGGGTCAGAAGCACGGTCTCGCTCACCTCCATGCCCCAGGTGTCGAACCACATGCCGAGCATGACGTGGATAACGTTGCCGGGTTCCAGCACGCTCTTGTCGCCGGGACGCAAGCTGATCGTGTGCTCGCCCCAGTCGGGCGGATAGCCGATGCCCAGCGAGTAGCCGCAGCGGCTCTCCTTCTTGAGGCCGTACTTCGCGATCGTCGTGCGGAAGGCGAGCTCGACATCCTCGCCGGTGACGCCGGGCTTCATCATGTCGAGCACTGCGTCCATGCCTTCGAGCACGGCCTTCGTGGTGTCCTTGAGCTTCTTCGGAGGCTTGCCGAGGTGCATCGTACGCGCGAGGCCCGAGGTGTAGTGGCGGCAGGCGCCGGCAAGCTCGGTCGCGACCGTCTCGTCCTTTTCGTACTTCCGGTCGGTCCAGAGCATGTGTGCGGCGGTGGCGTTCTCGCCGGCCAGGATGGTTGGTGGCAGCGAGGTGATATCGCCCGCCCAGCCGTCCTGGCTCGCGATCTGTGCCTGATAGATGGCGGCGACCGAATCGCATTCCCGCACGCCGGGAGCGATGATCTCCTGGGCCACCTTGGTCGCCGCCTCCACAAGCCGAGCGGCCCTGCGCATGTACTCGATCTCGGCCGGCGACTTGACCGCGCGGATCCAGGAGACGAGCAGGTTCGCCTCGGTGATGATCGCGTTTGGCAGGCCCTTGACGAAATGGGCATGCGCGCGCGGCGAGTAGTAGTAGCTCTCCGTCTCGATGCCGATGCGGCGTGAGCCCCAGCCCTTGGCCCTGATCCAATCGGCCATCCAATCCATCGGGTGGCGATCGTTCTGCTGCACGTAGTGATCGGGAAAGCCGACGGAGTTGTCCGGGTTCATCCACACCGTCAGCCGCCCGCCGGTCGCGTCGATGCCGCGTCCGAGCCAGTAGGGTTCCTCGTCCTCGATCGGCACCAGCACGATCTGCGGCGTGTAGAAGGACCAGCCGTCATAGGCAGTGAGATAGTACTGGTTGGCGACATCGGTGACGACCAGCAGATCGATGCCGCGCCGGGCCATCTGATCGCGCACCTTGCGCAAGCGCTGGCGGTATTCGTCCTTGGAAAACGGAAGTGGGACCATGGGGTTGCGGGCTCCGGCGTGAGGGCCGGGCGGGCCCCGGCAGCTGCGCGAATTCGATCCGGTCCGCACGCCCAAGTCAACGCTCGGTGGCCGCAGGGCAGCGTTACGCGGAAGGCGGGCCGAGGAGGATTTGGATCTGCCGTGGTGATACCGAAGTGCCGAGCCGGATCTCCGTGCCGATGCCGCTGGCGACTGGCACGACGGAATCGCCATCGACGAAAGCCGCGAGGACGCGGCTGCGGCCGACGGCTGGGAGCCGTAGCCAGTCGTCTCCCGTGCGCGATGCGGGCAGCGTTGCGGCGATCTGGTGTCGGCCGAGCTCCAGCCCGGAAAGACGGCCATGCGACTTGACCTCGATCATCGTCTCGCCGTGCCGGATCAACGCGGTCACGCCATCGCGGCGTCGGACGGACACCCGCCCGAGCGCCGTGCAGACAGGCCCGAGATCGATATCGCCGCCGTCGAGGCCGATGGAGACACCCTCAAACGGCGAGACATCCAGCGTCTCCGAAACCGTCATCAGCGGCAGAAGCCCCGTCCAGCTGTAGAACGGATCGGTGTCGAGCTGGTCGAGGCCCTCGCCGGTGAGCGCGTTGTAGTTCTCCGGCGCGAGGCGGAGCTTGTCCCAGGACTTCGCGAAGAGGGTGCGCGTCTTGGCGGCGAAGCGATCGGCGACCGCAGCCTCGCCCGCGCGGTGCAAGCCATGCCAGGTCAGCCAGCAGAGAATGGGCCAGATGCGGCCGCGCCAGTAGACGTTGTCCTTCGCCGCCGGATCGTTCTTGGCGACGGAGGGGATGACCCACTCGCCGCCAAAGGCCTTGGGATCGTCGATATGGGTGAGGAGATGCGCGATCTGCTCCTTGCTCGCGGCTCCCGCCAGCATGGGCATGAAAGACGTCGGCGTCAGGCTCTCGACGAATTTTCCCGACCAGAGGCGGTTGGCGAAAATCTTGCGCTTGCCGTCCCAAAGCTCATTGCCGATGAGTTTCTGCAAGCGCTCGGCATCCTTGCGGTGCTGGCTCGCGTCCTCGCGCCGTCCGAGCGCATCGGCCATCATCGCCAGCATCTCGCAATCGAGCGCGGCGAAGCAATTCAATCCCACATCCTCGCTGTCGAGCGTGCGGGAGGGCTCATTCCAGCGCGCCTCGTCGTGCATCGGCGAGTTGTCCATGAAGGACTCGTCCTTCGCCGCGAGCTTGGTGCCGAGATAGAGGCCCATGCCCACGGGCGAAGAGCCATACTCCAGCAGACCGTTGCCGTTGCCATCGCGCACACGGCGGAGCCAGGCATTGTTGCCGGCGAGAACCGGATAGGCTTCATCCAACAAGGCGATCGCGCCGGTGCGCTGATAGAGTTGCCAGGTGATGAAGGAGACGAGTGGCGCCTGTGTGCGGTCGACCCAGGCATCGTTGCCGGTGATGAGGCAGGGGAGATTGCCCTCGGGCGTGCGGCCGTAGAGCACGACGGCCAAATTTTCGCGCGCCTGCTCGGGATCGAACAGCGAGGCGAGCAGCGCGTTAATCGCCGTGTCGTTGAGCCAGAAGCCGAAGCCGCCGAATTTCTTCAGATCCCAGTTGCGGCTGCAGGTCGTGTAGGGGCGATGATTGACGCCATCCCACACCGTGTTCCAGCCGACGATGTCGCGGACGGCACGCAGCGCCTGTTGCGCGGGCCCGGCCGGCTTCTCGGGAAGCGCGGCCGGTTTCTCGAGCGCCTCCATGACGCGCGTGCGGGTCAAATCCGGACGGTCGGCGATAGTGATCGCGAAGCGGTTCTCGGGTGCTTCTTCGAGATTGAAGCGCAGCGCCAGTACGGGTGCCGTCTCGGCGCGGCTGTCGAGATACCAGTAGCCCTTGGTCTTGTATTCATCGGCGAGTGCCGCGATCGATTCATGTCCCGTCACGAGCAGCGGCGCCCGTTCGGCCTTGAGTGACACCGTGCGCGGCCCGTGCATCAGGCTCGCGATCCCGGTGACGGGATCGTAGAGCCACTGATCGCCCTGGTCGCAGGAGAGTGCGAGCACGACCCAGAACCGCAAGCCCCATTCGCCGTGCGCCGTCGTGCGCCAGGAGCCTTCGAGCGCGTAAGGGTCGCTGCCGCGATGCCAGAGCCAGTCGAGCTTCGTGCCGGCATGGTCGAAAGCGATCTCGACATGCGAGCCGTCGGTGGCGTGCGGGCCAAGCACCACCTCGGCGCCCGGACCGATCGTGCGCGCCGTCGAGATGGCCGCCGAGTAGACGATGGGCGTCACGCGGATGCCGAGCGGCTTGAAGATCATTTCGAGGTAGTTGTCGGCGGCCCAGGTGTTCCAGGCGCGGGAGACAGCGACGCTGGGCGTTTCGAGGACGTTCGTCATGGCTGCCACTGTTGGAGGAGTGATTGGGTATCGGTCACCTCGACCTGGCGATCGAAGCGGGGGATGACATGGGCAAGGGTTGCCGCGTGCGAGGCTGGATCGCTGGAGGCGATGGCGTCCTCGACGAGCACGATGCGATAGCCACGATCGATGGCGCCGAACAAGGTCGAGAGCACGCAGACGTCGGTCTCGACCCCGGTGAGGATGAGCGTTTTCGCGTCGAGCTTGGCGAGCATAGGCTCGAGCTCCGGCGCATCGAAGGCCGAGAAGCCGAGTTTGTCGAGCGTCTGCCCCGGCGGCACGAAGGGACGAAGCTCCGGCACGAGATCGTAGAGATCCTCGTCGTTCCGGTCGGCAAGCACGCTCTGCCAGCGCTCGTAATAGGTCCGCCACTGACCCTTGGCATGCTCGATCTGTCGGGGTGCGCGAAAGCGCGTGTAGATTGCGCGCTCCGGCGCGTGCTGGGCGATGCGGACGATCGGCGGCGTCACTTCGGCGACGCCCGGCGTGTGCCAATCGGTTTTCTCGGAGAACAGGCGCTGCATGTCGATGCAGAGGTGAACCGCCTCGCGGCCGAGGGACCCGAAGGGAAGTGCGCGCGCTTTCATGTTGCGACCGCCACAGTATCGGCCGGCGACCAGGAAACGGTCACCTGTGTGCCCCTCGCAAACGGCGCCGCCGACCGGTTCTGCGCGAAAACGAGCAGCGGCTCGGTTCCGAGTGCGTTCGTGCGGATGCGGTAGGTGACGCTCGCGCCGGAGAATATGGATTGCACGACCTCGCCGGCGATCCGGTTGCGATCGGCGGCGACCTCGGTTCCGGCGGCCATGACGTCGAGTTTCTCCGGGCGAACGATGGCGGTTGCCGCGTTGCCCGTCGCTGTCTTGATCAGTTCACCCGTCGCGAGCCTGACGCCGCCCCCCTCGGCCTTGCCGGAAAAAACATTGGCATCACCCAGGAACCGCGCCGCGAACACGTTGTCTGGCTTCTCGTAAACGGCCTCGGGTTTGCCGATCTGCGTGAGCTTGCCGTGATCGATGATGGCGATGCGGTCGGAGAGGGTGAGCGCCTCCTCTTGGTCGTGAGTGACGAAAATCGTCGTGATGCCAATCCGCCGCTGGATTTCCTTGAGTTCGACCTGCATCTCCTGGCGAAGCCGCCGGTCGAGCGCGCCCAGCGGCTCGTCGAGGAGGAGCACGCGCGGACTGGTTATGAGCGCTCGGGCCAGTGCCACGCGCTGCTGCTGGCCGCCTGAGAGTTGGCGCGGCTTTCGCTCGCCGTACCCCACGAGCTGCACGAGATCGAGCATCTCCTCGACCTTGCCGTCGACCTCGGATTTCGGCGTGCCTCGCACATCGAGCCCGAAGGAAATGTTGTCGCGAACCGTCATATGCGGAAACAGCGCATAGCTCTGAAACACCATGCCGATGCCGCGCCGGTGCACCGGCACGGTGTCGATGCGCTCGCCGTCGAAGGCGATCGAGCCGGTGTCGGGATCGATGAAGCCCGCGATCATCCTGAGCAGCGTGGTCTTGCCGCTGCCCGAGGGTCCGAGCAGGCCGAAGAATTCCCCGTCCGTGAAGTGGATGGTGACGCCGTCGAGCGCCGCCACGGTACCGTAGTGCTTGCTGACGTTCTCGGCATCGACGCGGGCCATTTCAGCGATCTCCGCCAAATTTGTAGTTCCGCGCCACCAGCAGCACGAGGCCCATCGAGACGAGGATGATGATGGTGGAGATGGCGTTGATCTCCGGCGTGAAGCCCTTGCGGATGGCGGTGTAGATCTCGACCGGCAGCGTCGAGGTGCCGGGTGCGGCCAGGAAGTACGAGATGACGAACTGGTCGAAGGAGACCGCGAAGGCAAAGAGCGCGGCGGCGACGACGCCTGGCGCCATCAGCGGTAGCGTGATGCGGCGGAACACCTGAAACGGTGTCGCTCCCGTGGTGGCAGCGGCTTCGGGAAGTGTGGGATCGAGCGACTGCAGCCGCGCCCCGACGACGACGATGACGTAGGGCAACGACAACGCCACGTGGCCGAGCAGGATCGCATGCAGACCTTTGCCGATTCCGGTCCAGAAGAAGAAGATGAGCATCGACGTTCCGATGATGAGCCAGGGAATGGTGATCGGTGGGAAGAGCAGCAGCTGCATCAGTTTCTTGCCGCGCCACTCGTAGCGCGCGAAGGCGTAGGCCGCGAGCGTGCCGAGCGTGGTGGCGATGAACGCATTGACGACGGCGATCCAGATCGAGTTGAAGCTCGCCCACAGCAGCCGCTCGTTTTGCGCCAGCGCCTTGAACCAGACGAGATCAAAAACGAAGGGCAGTTCGTAAAGCTCCGACCGGTTGAACGCCATCAGCATCATGACGGCGATGGGGAGGTAGAGAAAAGCAAGGATAAGCCCGAGATAGGCCGAGGGGAGCCAGGAACCTTTCGACGCGTCAGCGTTGCTCCCCATCACCCGACCCTCGCATAACGCCGGATCAGCGGGGAGCACAGTGCGATGATCAGCAGGATGATCGCCAGCATCACGAAGGACAATGCCGCCCCGAGCGGCCAGTTGAAGGCTGTCATGAACTGGCCCTCGATGATTGGGCCGAGCATGATCGCATTCTTGCCGCCGAGAATACGCGGCTCCATGAAGGAGCCGATGACGGGAATGAAGATCAGGAACACCGCCGTCAGCACGCCCGGCATGCTGAGCGGCAGCACCACCCGCACGAAGGTTTGCACCTTCGTCGCGCCAAGGCTGCGCGCGGCCTCTACGAGCGAGTCATCGACGCCCTGCAGTGCCACGTAGATCGTCAGGATCGCATAGGGCAGATAGGCGTGCACCAGTCCGACGACGATCGCCGGATAGGTGAAGAGGATGTCGATCGGATCGCGCAGCACCATGGTCCAGGAGAAGGTCCTGACCAGCGCGTTCGACCAGAAGGGCAGGATGATCAAAAGGAACAACGCCTCGCGCCAGCGCCCCGAAATCCGCTTGGCGAGAAAGAAGGCCGCCGGATAGCCGATGACGAGGCAGATGCCCGTCACCCAGAGCCCGAGCTCGAAAGAGCGCCAGGCGTTGTACCAGTAGATGTATTTGGTGAAGAAGGCCGTGTAGTGCTCGAACGTCAGCGCGGGTACGCGGTTGCCGATCGGCGGCACCGTCAGGAAGCTGAAATAGAGCATCGCCGCGAGCGGCAGGAAAACAGTCAGCGCCAGCCATAGATAGGCTGGCGCTGTCAGTAGTGTAACGGCTTGCCGTTGACGCTGCCGTGCGGACATCGCTTACTTCGCGATGGCCGTCTTCACCTCGTCCCAAAGCTCCTGGTAAGCCTTGCGCTGGTCGTCCGACAAGGGCGCCATGAACTTGACGCGGCTCAACGTTGCCTCATCGCCCAGAACCTTCCGATTCATGGCGTCCTCCGGCAGCATGGCGTTCGCCTTGAGGTTCGCCGAGGCAGGTGCGCCGACATCGTTGTCCCACTTCACGTAGAACTCGGGATTGACCATGAAATCGATGAAGGCGTGGGCGGCTTCCGCGTTCGGCGCCTTGGTCGCGACCGTCAAACCATCGAACCAGCCGATCGCGCCTTCCTTGGCCACGAGGTACTCGACCGGCAGCTTGAAGGCCTTCTTGGCGCGCGCCGCCGAGCCCGACCAATAGACGGCGATGTCGAAGTCGCCCGCCGCCAGATGCTTGTTCCACTCGTCCTCGGAGGACCAGAAAGTCGACATCTGCTCCTTGAGCGACATCAGGCGCTCTTTGATCTTGGGCAGGTCGGCCGGGTTGTTCATGTCCTGGCCGGTGGCGAGGGCGGCGATCTGCACGGCCTCGACCGCGTCGTCGCGCATGCCGAGCTTGCCCTTGTAAGCGGCGTCGTCGAAGATCGTGGCGATCGAGTCCGGCGCCGCCTTGATCTTCTCGGAGTTATAGGCGAACGAGGTCAGGCCCCAGACCCACGAGACGGCATAGGCCTTCCCGTCATGGTTGAAACTCGTCGAGTCGCGCAGCACCGGCGACAGGTCGGCGAAGTTCGTGATCTTGGCGGTGTCGATCGGCTGGATCAGGCCTTCCTTCACCGCATCGGCCACATAGATGCTGTTGATCAGCACGACATCGTAGACGCCGGGGCTGGTGCGCAGCTTCGTCAGCATCTCCTGCTCGGAATTGTAGTAGTCGTGGGTAACGGTGTGGCCGGACTTGGCCTCTGAACATCTCAAGCGCCCACTTCTCGTCGGTGCCGTAGCCCTGCCAGTTGAGCACCTTGATCTCGGCGGCGGAGGCGGCCGTGCCGGCGAGGCCGATGGCGAGGACGCTGGCGGAAATGGCCAGTGCCGCGCGGCGGTTGAGTTTCAGTGAGGTCATGCGGAGGCTCCTTGGGGTTGATTTATCGTTTCTTGCGGCGAAGCTAGCCGATAGCACGGCGAGCTGCAATCGACTGCCGGACGAGGTGCTTGCGAGTAACTGGCGCCGACGGAGTGGACGCCAGCAGTGCGGAAAGCCAGCCGCCTCAGCCGGGCTTCTTGAGCTTGGCCAGCACCGCAAAGGGATTGTCCGGTTTCTCCCCTGACGTGGCGACGGGCTCGGAGTCGTCGGCCATGGGGGCATTGGGGCTTCTTGGAAACGGCTCCATCGTCACGGCGATCAGCTCGTAGATGTAGCGGCCGATCGCGATCTCCCCACCCTCGATGGGCTCCGGCACCGCCTCGTCGAGATGGATCTCGCCCTCCGGCAGTTCCCCTCCGATTTCGCCGGCGGGCCAGAAGGCGGCGGAAAAGCTTTCCTTGATGGTCTCGGGCACCGGCTCGAGGGTCGCGACGCAGGCCTGCACGAGATTGGCCGTGATCCGGCCCGAGGCCGTGAAGCGATCGCCCCCGATGGGCTTCAAACGATAATCGACGACGAGCCGGTCGCAGGCGAGGATGTCGAGCGCCTCCGCGAGGGCCCGGCGGTCCTCTTCATTGGCCTCGAGCTTGCCGGTTACACCACTGTTGCCGATGCTGCGGGCTTTGATCACCCAGGGCTTGGCGCCGAGCGGCAGTGGCGGCGCTTCGGGCTCGGTCATGGCACGGTTTCTCCATAGAGAGGCAAATCGACATCGCCCGCCAACAGGCGATCGGCGCCCTGGCTGCGCAACGTCGCGGCCGCGCCCATCATGTGATCCGCCAGCTTTTTTGCTTCCGCTAACCGGCCAGCATCGCCATCATGGACGTTCCGGATGAGCGCCTCGGCCAGTTTCGCCGGATCGTTCGCCTCAAGCGCCGCCGCATAGGCCTCGAAACGCCCATAGGCGGCCGAGGCGGCCTTGCGGATCTTCTTCGGCACCGTGACGTCGCTGACGCCAATCTGGCGCATGTCGTCGTCGAGCTGCTCCGTCATGGCCTCGGCGAGTGCCTGGGCGAGAGCCCGCCCGGCTTCGCCCTCACCGGAAAGCCGGTGCATCAGCAGGAAGGTGTTGAGCACCACCATCTCGAAACGGCCGGCGAGTGTGTCCGCGACGCCTAACTCCTTGTAAAGCGCGGGCGCCCGGGCCGCGGTCACACTGGAGCCATAAAGGGCGCGCGCTATCCGCTCCGCGCTGCGTCGTTGCCTCAACCACGTCAGCATGGGGGAAGTCCTTGGAAGGGCATGTGCTTTGCCGGTCGTTTGTGGCCAGCGGCAAGGCGGCCGTTGCCAAGGGCAGGCGCCCGGGCTACGCAAATGGCATGGGGACTGGGTGATTCCGACATGGGCCTGATAATGCCTCACAATATCGTCCGCCGCCAAGGCCGCCGGCTTGCCGGTGGCGTTGCCGTGGTTGCGCTCCTCGGTCTTGCCGGTTGCGCCACCGAGGTCAACCGCCACGGTCATATCCTGAGCGAGACCGATCTGCAGCAGGTACAGCCCGGCATGGGCGCGGACGAAGTGAAGCTCGCGCTCGGCACCCCGGACACCACCTCGACTGTCGAGGGCCAGACCTACTACTACATTTCCACGACGACGGAGGGCTATGCCTTCGCGAGCCCCTCGGTCATCGACCGCCGCGTGGTCGCCGTCTACTTCAACGAGGCCGGCGCTGTCGACCGGTTGGCCAATTACGGCATGGAGGACGGCGAGATCATCGACTTCTCCTCGCGTAAGACCCCCGTTGCCGCCCGCGAGAAGGGCTTTTTGCAAAGCATGTTCCGCAACATCGGCAAGAAGAAAGTCTTCAATCCTGAGGACGGTCCTGCAACTTAGAACGTTCGCCGCGAGTGACACTCCGGCAGGCGTCAGAGCGCCGTTATGGAGTGCCGCCCGCTCGTCGAGGGCAACGGCCAAATCGCCTTGCGACAATCGCGAGCGAATTCCTTTGACCATTGCCGGTCTCGCAGAGCCGATTCCCGGCGCGCTACGGTCATGATACTCCCGGCAGCTGTCAGCTTGTGCTTCTTTGCCCAATCCTTGGCGATCTCGTAACCCGCGTCCGCATGGCGCATGACGCCGGTCGCGGGATCGTTCCAGAGCACGCGCTCGATGCGCCGGTCGGCATCCTTCGTGCCATCGCAGACGATCACCTGGCCAGCGTGGATCGAGTAGCCCATGCCGACGCCGCCGCCGTGATGGATCGAGACCCAGGTGGCGCCCGACGCGCAATTCAAAAGCGCATTGAGCAGCGGCCAGTCGGCGACCGCATCGGACCCGTCCAGCATCGCCTCGGTCTCACGATTGGGCGAGGCGACCGAGCCTGAATCCAGATGATCGCGGCCGATGACGACAGGGGCCTTCAGCTCGCCCGTTCGAACCATCTCGTTGAAGGCGAGACCGGCCTTGTGGCGCTCGCCCAAGCCCAGCCAGCAGATGCGCGCCGGCAGACCCTGGAACGCGATCCGCTCGCGCGCCATCTCGAGCCAGTTGATGAGGTGCTTGTTCTTGGGGAAGAGCTTCTTGACCTTCTCATCCGTGCGATAGATGTCCTCGGGATCGCCCGAGAGCGCTGCCCAGCGGAAGGGGCCGATGCCCTTGCAGAAGAGCGGACGGATGTAGGCCGGCACGAAGCCCGGAAAGTCGAAGGCGCGCTTCAGGCCCTCGTCCTTTGCCATCTGGCGGATGTTGTTGCCGTAGTCGAGCACCGGCACGCCCTTGTCCCAGAAGGCGAGCATGGCCTCGACCTGTTTCTTCATCGACTGCTTGGCCGCGTGGGCCGTGCCCTCCGGGTCCTTGGCGCGTTGCTTCTCCCATTTGTCGAGCGTCCAGCCGGCGGGAAGGTAGCCATTGAGGGGATCGTGCGCGGAGGTCTGGTCGGTGACGGCGTCGGGCCGGATGCCGCGCTTGACGAGCTCGGGGAATACCTCCGCCGCGTTGCCGAGAAGGCCGACGGAAATCGGTTTTCCCTTTTTGTGTGACGCCTCGATCTTGCCGAGCGCCTCCTCGATCGAACGCGCGGAATCGTCGAGATAGCGAGTCTTCAGTCGGAACTCGATGCGGGAGGGCTGACACTCGACGGCGAGCATCGAGGCGCCCGCCATGGTCGCCGCCAGCGGTTGCGCGCCGCCCATGCCGCCGAGCCCGCCGGTCAGGATCCATTTGCCTGAAAGATCGCCGCCAAAGTGCTGCCGGCCCATCTCGACGAAGGTCTCGTAGGTGCCCTGCACGATGCCCTGCGTGCCGATGTAGATCCAAGAGCCGGCCGTCATCTGGCCGTACATCATGAGCCCTTTCTTATCGAGCTCGTGGAAGTGCTCCCAGGTCGCCCAGCCGGGCACGAGGTTCGAGTTGGCAATGATGACACGCGGCGCGTCGGCATGCGTTTTGAACACGCCGACGGGCTTGCCGGATTGCACGAGCAGCGTCTCGTCATCCTCGAGCTTCTTGAGCGCCTTGACGATACGGTCGTAGCTCTCCCAGTCGCGCGCGGCCCGGCCGATGCCACCGTAGACGACGAGCTCCTGCGGTTTCTCGGCCACCTCGGCATCGAGATTGTTCATGAGCATGCGCATGGGCGCTTCGGTGAGCCAGGATTTGCATGTGATCCTAGGCCCGCGGGGGCTGCGGATCTTGCGCTCGTTGTCGAGGCGTTTTGACTTTGTCATGGTGCGTGCACTCGCTACTCTCAGAGGATGTTGGGTTTGATCAAGTCTTGGCGCCCGGCCGATGATGCCGAGGTCAATGAGAAGGGGAGACGCCGATGCCATTCGTGACCGTGACAGCCGATGATCGGGCGTTTCTCGCAGAAGCGCTGGCCGAGGCCGAGAAAAGTTTCGCTGTTGGCGGCATTCCCGTCGGCGCCGTGCTCGTGCGCGATGGCGAGATCATCGCGCGTGGCCACAACCGCTCGCAGCAGACCAACGACCCGACCTCGCACGGCGAGACCGATTGCCTGCGGAACGGCGGGCTGCAGCCGAGCTATGCGGGCACGACGCTCTATACGACGCTGAGCCCCTGCATGATGTGCACGGGCGCGGCGCTGTTTCTCGGAGTTCCGCGCATCGTCATCGGCGAGCGGGAACACTATCCGGGCGATGTCGGCTTTCTCGTCGAACGCGGTCTCGAGGTGGCGCTTGTCGACGACCCGGCCTGCATCGCACTGATGCAGCGCTTCACGACCGAGCGCGCCGCGTTCTGGTCGAAGCTGACGGAGCGGTGAGAGTGTCATGGACTGAGGACTGTTTCCGGCGCGGCTTGGAACGGGTCGACGACAGCGACGCCCGCGACGCGCTGTCCGTTGGTCAAATCCTCCGTGAGTAGATGGGTGCAGCCGCCCTGCTTGGCAGCGGCGGCGATCAGGCTGTCCCACCAGGAGAAGCGGTAGCGGTCCTGAATGTCGAAGGCCAACCGGTAGAAGGCGGCATCCGGTGTAACGACGGTCCAGCGCAACAGCCGGCCGACGTCGCGCCGGGCGATCCCGAGATCGAGGCTGGGTTTCAGCTTCACCGTTGCCGTAGCGTAGTACTCATTTAGGATTTGGGGGCTTACGACGCCGCACTGCCTTCGCCACAGGGCGCTTATCCATGAGGCCGCCCGGCGCTTCTTCGGCAAATCCCGGCTGTCCCTCGCGTAGATCAGGACGTTCGTATCCACGAAGCACCGGACGGTCATAGAGCTCCTCGCGCTTCGGATAGGGCGTGCCGTCGCTGATGGGGTGCCCGGGATCGTCCGCGAAATACTCGGCAATTTCGCGCTCGATCTCCTCCTGGCTCTTCATCTCCCGCTCCAAGAGTTCGGAGACGAGCCGGGAAACGCTCGTATCCCGCTCGGCCGCACGGATACGAGCCCAGCGGAGCACGGCCTCGTCCAAGGTAATGGTAACGTTCTTCATGAACACGAATCTCGTGGAGCACGAGTTCCGTGTCAAGTTGCGTTGTCGTGTGGCTAGCGCAACTCGTCACGTCACGCGGCTCCCTTGCCTGCCCACCGCAGCATTCGCATGAGCATCGCGAGCAACACCATGCGGATGGCCGGTGCCTTGGCCTCGTCATAGGCGAATGGGGCCGTCTCCTGCATGTAGGCCCGGCAGGCGAGCTCCATCTGCACAGCGTGGATGTTTTCCGCCGGACGGCCGTAATGGCGCGTGATCCAGCCACCCTTGAACCGTGCGTTGACGGCGTGGCTGAAGGCCGATGCCTCCTCGAGCGTCCGAACCATCTCCGCTTGTAGCCCGGGATTGCAGGACGTGCCGGAATTGGTTCCCAGATTGAAGACTGGAAGCTCGCCATCGAACAGGCGAGGGATGACGGAGCGGATCGAGTGGCAGTCGTAGAGCAGCACGATACCGTGCTGGGCTTTCAAGCGGGCGATCTCGGCGGCGAGGGCTTCGTGGTAGGGCTCGAAGTAGAGGCGCTTGCGTTCCTCGATCTCGCTTGGAGCGAGTTCGTTGCCTGCCCGGTAGAGCGGCTCGCCATCGAAGGTGGTCGCTGGAATGAGATCGGTTGTGGCTTGGCCCGGATAGAGCGACGCGCCTGACGGATCGCGATTGAGGTCGACGACATAGCGCGAGAGCTTGGCGGAGATCACCGTTGCGTCGAGCGCTGCGCCGAAATCGTAAAGACGCTCCAGCCACCAATCGGTATCGACGAGCGAGCGACCCGCTGGCGTCAGGCGATCGGCGAGACCCGGCGGCAGGTCACGCCCGCAATGCGGGATCGACAAAATGAGCGGCGAGCCACCGCGTCGCAGTTCGTAGATCGCGGTCATCGCACGGCCTCGAGGGCTCCGAAAGACTTCCCACCCGCAGCCTCGAGCACAGCCCCCGTCTCGACGAGCTCAGCCGCCTTAGCGAGCTCGGCCGCCATCATGCGGTCCTCCTCGAGCATCGGCACGTGACTGCGCACGAGCTTCAGCACGCGCTCCAGCTCCGGGCTGGTTCTGAGGTTCTTCGGTTTCGCCCCCTTGAGTTTCGAGAAACCCCGCCCGTCTTTGCGGAGGTCGATGCCCTGCGCAGCGACCAACAGCTCGATGCCGATGATCTTGGCGAGGTTCCCATTCATGTCCACGAGCCGCCGCGCCGAATGCGCTGCCATCGAGACGTGATCCTCCTGGTTCGCGCTCGTTGGAGTCGAATCGATGGAACCCGGGTTGGCGCGTTGCTTGTTCTCGGCGAAGAGCGCGGCCGCCGTAACCTCGGCGATCATGAAGCCCGAGTTGAGACCCGGATCGGGGGCGAGGAAAGCCGGTAGATCGAAGTTCAGCGCCGGATCGACAAGGGTCGCGATGCGCCGCTCGGAAATGGCTCCGATCTCCGAGAGGGCGATGGCGATCTGATCGGCGGAGAAAGCGACTGGCTCGGCGTGGAAGTTGCCGCCGGAAACGATCTCGGCCGTCTCCGGCAGCACGAGCGGATTGTCGGTGACGGCGTTGGTTTCGATCTCGAGCGTGCGGGCGGCGCTCGCCAGCAAATCGAGACAGGCGCCCATCACTTGCGGCTGACAGCGGAAGCAGTAGGGGTCCTGCACGCGCTCGTCGCCCTCGATGTGCGACTTGCGGATGATACTGCCGTCGAGCAGCGTCATCAGCGTCTTGGCCGCCGCGATCTGGCCTGGATGGCCGCGCAGTGCGTGAATTTCGGGCCGGAACGGCGTGGTGGACGCCATCAGCGCATCAACCGACATGGCGCCGGTCACCAGTGCCGAGGCCGCGAGCCGCCGCGCCTCGAAAAGGCCAACGAGTGCATAGGCCGTCGAAAACTGCGTGCCGTTGATGAGGCCGAGGCCCTCCTTGGCTCCGAGCACGATTGGTTTCAGGCCGGCATCGCGCAATGCCTTCGCTGCTGTCGTCCGCTTGCCGGCAATGGTGACATCGCCTTCACCGATGAGTGCCGCCGTCATATGCGCGAGCGGGGCGAGATCACCCGAGGCTCCGACCGAGCCTTGCTGCGGCACGACTGGCGTTATACCGGCCGCCAGAAGCCTCTCGAGTTGCGCGATGACCTCCGGCCGGACGCCAGAAGCCGCGCGGCCGAGCGAGTTGATTTTGAGGGTCATCATCAGGCGCACGATCGGCTCGGGCGTCGCCTCGCCGACGCCGCAGCAATGCGAGAGGATGAGATTGCGCTGCAGCGCCGCCGTGTCCTCGGGCGAGATCTTGAATTGCGCGTTCTTGCCGAAGCCTGTGTTGACGCCATAGACGGCCGCGCTTCCGGCCGCCGCACCGGCGACGATCCTGGCGGAGGCCTGGACCGCCTTGTGGCAGGAGGCGTCGAGTGTCGCGGACAAACCCTGCCGGTAGATCGCCTCCCAATCGGCGAGGCGCATCTGGCCTGGATGCAGCACGGCAGGTCTAGACATTGCCCCTCCAGACGCGCTGATGCAGTGGATTGAAGCCGATGCGGTAGGCGAGTTCGGCGGGTTCCGCGACATTCCAGATCGCGAGATCGCAGGATTTACCCGCTTCGAGCGTACCGGCCCTGGCCTGCAGCCCGAGGGCGCGGGCGGCGTTCTTCGTCGTCCCGACCAGCACTTCCTCGGGGGTCAGGCCGAAAAGGGTGCAGGCCATGTTCATTGCTAGCAAGAGCGAGGTCATGGGCGAGGAGCCCGGATTGCAGTCGGTCGAAACGGCGATCGGCACGCCTGCCTCACGCAGAAGGTCGACCGGCGGTTTCTGCTTCTCCTTGATGAAGTAGAAGGCGCCCGGCAGCAGCACGGCGACGGTCCCTGATTTGGACAGTGCTGCGACGCCGGCCTCGTCCAGGTACTCGATGTGATCAGCTGACAGCGCACCGAACTTGGCGGCTGCCATGGCGGCGCCACCGAGGTTGGACAACTGCTCTGCGTGGATCTTGACCGGCAGGCCGAGTGCCTTGGCCTTCTCGAACACACGCCGGGTCTGCTCGACGGAGAAGGCGATGCCCTCGGCGAAGGCGTCGACGGCGTCGGCAAGACCTTCCTTGTGGGCCGCCGGCAACTGACGTTCAACTACGTCGGCGATGTAGGCGTCCTTGTCGGTGGTACCGGGCGGCATGGCGTGCGCGCCCAGATGCGTCGTCGTCACGGTGATCGCCCGCTCGCGGCCCAGACGGCGCGCGGCGCGGAGCATCTTCGATTCGTTCTCAGTGTCGAGCCCGTAGCCCGACTTGATCTCAATCGTCGTGACGCCCTCGCCGATCAGCGCATCGAGCCGCGGCAGGGATTGGCGGACGAGCTCGTCCTCGCCTGCGGCGCGCACGTTCTTCACGGTCGAGACGATGCCGCCGCCCGCCCGCGCCACTTCCTCGTAGGTGGCGCCCTCGAGCCGCATGCGCCATTCGTTGGCGCGGTTGCCGGCGTGGACGATGTGGGTGTGGCAATCGATGAGCCCGGGGGTGACGAGCCGGCCGCCGCAGTCGATCGCGTGTTTCGCGGGCGGCACATTCGCCGCCGGGCCGGCGTAGACGATTGCGCCATCCTTGGCCGCGACGGCGCCTTGCTCGATGAGCGGGCCGTTGCCGGTCCATAGCCGGGCATTGGTCCAGACCGTATCGGCCGTCATGACGGCGCTTCCTTTGGGTCTCGATTATGTCTATACATAATCTGGCATGGGAGACGAGGCATGAGCAAGCTGTTTTTCGAGCGCGCGCTGTTGACCGAGGGCTGGGCGGGCGACGTGGTGATCGAGATCGATGCCAAAGGGCGGATCGAGCGGATCACCCCCGGCGCCTCGCCCACCAGAGCAGATCACCGGGGCGCCATCGGCCTCCCCGGCCTCGCCAACCTCCACAGCCATGCCTTCCAGCGCGGAATGGCGGGGCTCGCCGAGATCGCCGGGCCGACGCGTGATAGCTTCTGGACTTGGCGGCAGGTCATGTACCGCTTTCTCGAGCGCTTGACGCCCGACGATGTCGAGGCGGTCGCCACGCAGCTCTATGTCGAGATGCTCGAGGCGGGTTTCACGTCGGTCGGGGAGTTCCACTATCTGCATCACGCGCCCGACGGCGGCTGGTACGCCGACCCGGCCGAAATGGCGGGGCGTATCGTAGCAGCGGCGCACGAAAGTGGCATCGGGCTCACCCTGATGCCGGTGTTCTACGCGCAGGGTGGTTTTGGCGGCCAGCCGGTCGCCGCCCAGCAGCGCCGCTTCACCTCGACCGCCGCGACGTTTCCAGAATTGCTCGACGGCGCCTCGCGCCACATCGCATCGTTACCTCACGCTCGCCTCGGCATCGCCCCGCATTCGCTGCGCGCGGTGACGCCCGAAAGCCTTGGCGAGGTCACGGACGCGTTCCCGGATGGTCCGATCCACATCCATGTCGCCGAGCAGACGAAGGAGGTCGAGGACTGCCGCGCCTGGTCCGGCACGACGCCGGTTGCCTGGCTTCTCGCCAACCGCCCGGTCGATCGCCGCTGGTGCCTCATCCACGCGACGCACATGACAGATGACGAGACGGAAGCCATGGCGCGCTCGGGCGCGGTCGCCGGGCTGTGTCCGCAGACGGAAGCCAATCTCGGCGACGGCATCTTCAACGGTGTGCCTTATCTCAGAGCCCAGGGCCGCTTCGGTGTCGGCACCGATAGCCACATCCGCGTCGATGCGGCAGAGGAAGTCCGCACCCTCGAATACAGTCAGCGCCTGCGCGATCGCGCGCGCAACGTGCTGACAGCCGAGGGCCGTTCGACGGGCCGGACACTCTATGAGGCCGCCTGCCGCGACGGCGCCTCGGCCATCGGCCGGCAGGCGGGCACGCTCGCAGCCGGCCAGATCGCCGACATCGTCTCGCTCGATGCCGATCATCCGCTACTCGCCGGACGAAACGACGACACGGCCCTCGACAGCTGGCTCTTCTCGGGCGACCGGAGCGTCGTGCGCGATGCCTGGGTGGCCGGCCGCCATGTCGTCTCCGAGGGACGTCATCCGGCCCGCGACGCAGCGCGCCGGCGTTTCGCCGCTGTCATGCGCCGGCTCGCGGAGTAGCTGATGCAGGCCGCGCTCAAGCTCGATGGCCGCGGGCCGCTCTACGAGCAGATCCGGCGCGCGCTCGAGAGGCCGATCCTCGAGGGCCGGTGGGCGCCGGGAGTAAAAATTCCCTCCGAGCACGAGTTGACGGCCCTGACCGGCGCCTCGCGCATGACGGTCAACAAGGCGCTGCATCGATTGGTCGACGACGGACTTATCGTACGCCGCCGCAAGGCCGGCAGCTTCGTCGCCGAACCGGCGGACGAGCACGCGGTGATGAAGATCGCCGACCTCGCCGACGAGATCCGGGCGGCAGGGCACGCTTACGGATATCGTCTGCTGTCGCGGCGCCTCGCCAAGATGCCAGCCGACATCGCCGCGACGCTCGACCTCCGCAAGGCCGAGCCCGCGGTGGCGCTCGTTGCCCTGCATCTGGCCGACGGCGCGCCAGCCGTCCACGAGCAGCGCTGGATCTCGCTCGTCGCGGTACCCGAGGCGCGTGACGAGGACTTCACGACGATGGCGCCCGGCCCCTATCTCCTCCGGCAAACCGCTTGGACCCGCGCCCGTCACGTCGTCGGCGCCATCGGTGCCTCTGCGGCACTCGCGCGCCAACTCGATATAGCCGAGGGCTCGGCCTGCCTCGTCGTCGAGCGGACGACCTGGCGCGAGCGCCGCCCGGTCACCTATGTGCGCCTCTCCTATCCTGGGCACCGCCACCGGCTCGTCGGGTGGTTCCAGCCGGGCATGCTCAATGGAGGCGGATGAAGATGGCGCCAGCGACGACGAGGCACGCCGCAATCACGCGAACGGGCTTGATCGGTTCCTTCAGCAGCAACACAGCGAACACCGCGCCGAAGATGACGCTCGTCTCGCGCAATGCAGCCACCAAGCCGATCGGTGCCACAGTCATCGCCCAGATGGCGATCCAGTAGGAGGCGATCGAGAGTACGCCGCCGAGAAACATTGTCGGCCAGTTGGAGCGAAACGCCTGCACGAGCCGCGGACCCTGCCGCCAGAATCCGTAGATCGCCATGGCGATGCCGTCGAGCAGGAACAGCAACGCCGTGTAAGCATGCGGCGAGCCCGAATGGCGGCCGCCGAGCCCATCGGCGAGCGAATAGGCGGTGATGGTGACCGCCGTCAGCAGCGCGAAGCCGACCGCGCGCTTGTCGGAGTCGAGTGCGCGCCCACCGCGTAGCGACAGCAGCAGAATACCGCTCGTGATGATCAGCACGCCGAGCCAGCCATAGACTCCCAGCACCTCGCCGAGCCACAGCATGCCGATGAGCGCCGTCATCACGGGCGCCGCACCGCGCGCGATCGGGTAGACCTGACCGAGATCGCCTGCGCGATAGGCCTCGCTCAGGGCGGCGTTGTAAACGATATGCAACGCGACCGAGGCGGCGAGGTAAGGCCAGGACTCCGCCAGCGGCAGGCCGAAGATGATGACGAGCGGTATGGAAGCGATGCCGGCCGCCACCGCCAACCCAGAAATCGCCGACAAGGGATCGAGCTTCAGCTTGACGACGGTATTCCAGCCCGCGTGGCAGGCAGCGCCCACGAGCACGGCGGCGAAAACGAAGGGTTCCATGGGAAGCGGCCCGGCGCGGCCGGTGCCGCTCTTGCGGGGGTCAGACCCTGCGGGTCTGACCCAAAGCTCGAATTCAGCGGATACGGCCAGACCCGCAGGGTCTGACCCTCAACAGGTGCCTATTGCTTCAGCGCCTTCAGCTCCTCCCAGAACTTGATCTGCTCGGCGAGGATGTCGGAGGGAACCGTCTTGAAGAGGATAGCGCTTGCCATGTGCTCCATAGGCTCGGTGATGCCCATGGCCTTGACGGCGGCCGGATCGGCGGCGGCGAAGGACTTGGCGTTGGAGTGGCCGTAGCCGCTCGCCTCGATCAGATACTTGCCGGTCTCGGGCGACAGCCAGGCATCGACGAAGTCGTGCGCGGCCGCATCGTCGCCCTTGCCGGAGTTCAGGATCGTCATGCCGCAGTACCAGGTGAAGTAACCCTCCTTCGGCTTCGCATATGCGACCGGGATGCCCTGGGCCTGCAGGTTCTTCGCCGCGTCGTTCCAGGCGTAGGCGGCGACGATCTCGCCCGAGGCCAGCGACTGGAACATCGTCGTCGGATCGGTCCATAGGTAGCGGCTATTCTTGATGATCTTCTCGACCATGGGTTTCAGCGCCGTCATGGCGTCGCCCTTGATCGCATAGACGTCATCGTACTTGGCGCCACCGAGCATGGCGGCGAGGGTCACCACCAGCTCATTGTCGGCCATCGAGACCTTGCCGGCATATTTGTCGTCGGCGAAAATGCCCCAGGACTCGTTTTTCGCATACTCCGGATCGACGAGGTCGGGCCGGTAGGCGATGGAAGAGTTGCCCCAATCGGAGGGCGCCATGATGACCTGACCGTCCTGGACGATGCCTGCGGCGGTTTGCAAGGACGGAAATAGATCCTTCCAATTCGACAGCTTTGCGGTGTCGATGGGCTTCACGAGCTTGGCCTCGACGAAGCGGCCGACCGAGTAGTTGCAGGGGTGCATGATGTCGGCCGCGAAGCCGCCGCGCACTTTCTGCAGCGCCTCCTCCTCACCCGAGAAGATCGAGAATGCCGGCGGACCGCCGTGCTTGGCGACGAATGGCTTGTAATATTCCGGTGCATCGTAGCCCGCCCATTCCAGCACGGTCAGCGAACCGCCGGCCCGCGCAAAGGCGGGAAGCGTGACCACGCCGACGCCGAAGGCGGCCGCGCCCTTCAGCATGTCGCGGCGCGAGACTCTACCCTGAGCCATTCTGTCGACGAACTTGATGCGGTTCATGCGGTCCTCCCTTGGAGCCATTGGATGGCGGCCGTCGGGGCGGCGCGCCTCATCGGGAATTAGCTGCCCGTCGGATCGCCTTGTCAATTGCCCCTGGTACCCGGATCGGCGGTTGACATGCACTCGCCGTATAGGGCCTGATTGGCTCGATGGCCCGGGCGGCAGCGCCCCGGCTGGCATCGCTCGCGGAGCGCGGCATGGCAGTGACGAGCTTCAGCGGCGGCATCGGCAAATCCAACAGTGCGCGCCGCGCGCTGCTCACTCAGCGCATCCCCTGGCTCTCCGGCTATCTGCTGATGTCGCCGACGATCCTCATCGTGCTGTCGATGCTGATCGCCCCGCTCGTGGCGCTGATCGTCATCAGCTTCTGGACGCAGGCCGGCTTCGACTTCGAGACGACGCCCACCGCCGCCCGATATGTGAGTCTGTTTGCGCCGGGCGAGGGCGTCACCTGGATGGGCATTCCATTCCCGTTCGAAAATCCCGTTTATGCCATCCTGATGCTGAAATCGTTGTTTCTGTCGCTGGTGACGACGGTCGCGGTCATCGCGCTCGCCTATCCGATGGCTTACTTTCTCGCCTTCCGCGTCACGCGCTACAAGATCCTCTGGCTCATCCTCATCACCGTGCCGTTCTGGACGAGCTATCTGCTGCGCGTCTTTTCCTGGAAGCTCGTCCTCGGTTTCAACGGCGCCATCAACTCGGCTCTGATGAGTTTGGGGCTGATCAGCCAGCCGCTCGAGTTCCTCGTCTACAACATGGGCGCCGTCGTCATCACGCTGACGCATGCGTACGCCGCCTTCGCGATACTTCCGATCTATGTCTCGCTCGACAAGATCGATCGTTCGCTGCTGGAGGCGGCGACCGATCTCGGCGACCGGCCCTGGAAGCGGTTCCTGCGCGTGACGCTGCCTTTGTCGCTGCCGGGTACGATCTCGGCGGCGCTGCTCGTGTTCATTCCGACGGTCGGCGACTACGTGACGCCAGCGCTCGTCGGTGGCACCGGCGGCTCGATGATCGGCAACGCGATCGTCAACTTGTTCGGCAAGCAGAACGACTGGCCGCTGGGAGCCGCCGTGTCGATCACCATGATGATCATCGTCGGTCTGGTCGTCGCCTTTTTCCTCTGGGCGATCGGCTATCGCGAGATGCGGAAGAGATTGGCCTGAGCCATGCCCAAGCGCTTCGATCTCTTGACCGGATACGGCTTTGCCTTCGTGGTCTTCCTCTACGGGCCGCTGCTGCTGATGGCGCTGTTCTCCTTCAACCAGGGGATCATCGCCTCCTTTCCACTCAAAGGCTTCACACTCAAAGCCTACGCCGACATGGCGGGCAACGCGGCGCTCCATCACGCGCTCGCCAACAGCCTCAAGGTCGGCATCTCCGTTTCGATCGTGGCGACTTTGTTCGGCATGCTCGGTGCCATGGCCGTGACGCGCTACCGGTTGCCGGGGAGTGCCGCGATCATGGGGTCCATCATGCTGCCGCTGGTGATCCCCGTGATCATTCTGGGCATCGGTCTCCTGATCGTGATGCGCAAGGTGATGGATATCGAGTTGAGCCTGTGGACGGTCGGAGCCTCGCACGTTTTGATCTGCATCCCCTTCTCCATGCTGACGCTCGTTTCGAGGCTCGAGGGTTTCGACAAGAGCCTCGACGAGGCTTCCGCCGACCTCGGCGAAAAACCGCTCATGACGTTCTGGCGCGTGACACTGCCGCTGGCGCTGCCCGGCATCGTCTCGAGCCTGTTGCTCTGTTTCACCGTTTCCTTTGATGAGATCGTCCTGGCGGTGTTCCTCTCCGGCACCGAGGCGACCTTGCCGGTCTATCTCTGGGGCTCGCTCCGCTTTCCCAACCAACTGCCCGGCATCCTGGCGCTGGGCACATCGATCCTCGTCGTCTCGACCATCATCGTCGTCACCTCGGAATTGCTCAGGCGCCGCGGCATGCAGGCGGGCGACAAGGAAGGGTTCTAGCTTCTCATGGCCAAAGGCGATGCCATCATCCGCTTCCACAACGTCTCGAAACATTTCGGGCCGGTGAGAGCGGTCGACGATGTGAGCTTCGACATCGAGCGCGGCGAGTTTTTCTCGCTGCTCGGGCCTTCCGGCTGCGGAAAGACGACGCTGCTGAGGATGCTCGCCGGTTTCGAGCAGCCGACAACGGGGGAGGTCGAGATCGACGGCCAGCCGATGGTGGGTGTTCCGGCCTACGACCGGCCGACGAACATGGTGTTCCAGAGCTACGCGATCTTTCCGCACTTGAACGTCGCCGAAAACATCGCCTATGGCCTGCGCCGGCTGAAGCTCTCGACGGAGGAGACGGCGAAGCGCGTCGAGGGCGCGCTCGCCATGATCAAGATGGAGGGCTATGGCGCCCGTGCCGCACATCAGCTGTCGGGCGGTCAGCGGCAGCGCGTCGCGCTCGCCCGTGCGCTTGTATGTCAGCCGAAAGTCCTCCTCCTCGATGAGCCGCTCGGGGCCCTCGACAAGAAACTCCGCGAGGAGATGCAGATCGAGCTTCGCCAGCTTCAGCGCACCGTCGGCATCACCTTCGTTTTTGTGACCCACGACCAGGAGGAGGCGCTGGCTCTGTCGGACCGCATCGCGGTCATGTCGCGTGGCAAGGCGCTGCAGATCGATACGGCCGGGCGGCTTTACGAGGCCCCCAACTGCCGCGAGGTCGCCGAGTTCATCGGCTCGATGAACATGTTCGGTGGCATCGTGAGGGAGGTGACCGGCGGCGCGGCGACGGTCGATGCGGGGCCGCTCGGGAAATTGCAGGCACTCGCAGGCGAGGCTGGCATACGTCCCGGGCACGAGGTGTCGGTGGCGGTCAGGCCAGAGAAGCTCGCGTTGGCTTGGAGCGATCCGGGGGCTGCCGTGAACAGCATCCGCGGCCGCGTCGGAGCGCAGGCCTATTTCGGCGATCGGAGCCACTTCTTCGTCGAGGTGGAGGGGCTAGCGCGGCCCGTCGCCGTTGCCCATCAGAACCGCGACCGGGCCCTGGGTGGCGCCGACAGCATCGGCAAGCCGGTCTGGATCACGTTCCCCGCCGAGGCCGCGGTGGTGCTGACACGATAGTGCCTGATCTCTTTGCAAGCAGCGCTGGCCACGGCATCGGACCTTGAAGCGCGCCCTAACCGCTTGCCGGCACGCCACTTTTCCCCACGATATGCCTTCCGGACGACCCATGCATTGACCGCATAGCTCGCTCCAGACTATCCTCCCCCGCCATCTGAGAGGGAGCAGGGCCATGCCGGTCAACAAGCACGCGAAAGTCATCATCATCGGCTCTGGCCCCGCGGGCTATACGGCGGCCATTTATGCGGCGCGCGCCATGCTGAAGCCCTTGCTCATCCAGGGCATCCAGCCGGGTGGCCAGCTCACCATCACGACCGATGTCGAGAACTATCCGGGCTACGCCGACGTGATCCAGGGCCCCTGGCTCATGGAGCAGATGAAGGCCCAGGCCGAGCATGTCGGCACCGAGATCGTCACCGACCACATCCTCGAGGTGTCGATGAAGCGGCGGCCCTTCACGCTGAAGGGGGACTCGGGCCAAATCTACACGGCAGAGGCCTTGATCGTGGCAACCGGTGCCCAGGCGCGCTGGCTGGGCCTGCCCTCCGAGCAGGAATTTCAGGGCTTCGGCGTCTCCGCTTGCGCCACTTGCGATGGCTTCTTCTTCCGCGAGAAGGAAGTGCTCGTCGTCGGAGGAGGCAACACGGCGGTTGAAGAAGCGCTGTTCCTGACGCGCTTCGCCAAGAAGGTCACTGTCGTGCATCGTCGCGATCACTTCCGCGCCGAGAAAATCCTGCAGGAGCGGCTGTTCTCCAATCCCAAGATCGAGGTGATCTGGAATACGACGCTCGAGGTGATCGAGGGAACGAGCGAGCCGCGCAAGGTCAACAGCGTAAAGCTCAAGAACGTGCAGTCGGGTGCCGTCTCGAAGCGCGCCGTCGACGGCGTCTTCATCGCCATCGGCCACCAGCCTTCGACGGAGCTGTTCAAGGGCCATCTCGAGATGCGGGCCAACGGTTACATCATCACCGCGCCGGATTCGACGGTCACCAGCGTCTCCGGCGTTTTCGCCGCTGGCGACGTCACCGACGAGACCTACCGGCAGGCGGTCACGGCGGCGGGCATGGGCTGCATGGCGGCATTGGACGCCGAGCGCTATCTCGCCGACATGGCCTCCGCCGCCAAGGCCGCCGAATGAGCGGAGGGTTCAACCAAAGGTGCTGCAGTCCATGAGAGAAAGCGCAAGTCCGGCCGGCATGGACTGGGACAAGCTCCGGATCTTTCATGCGGCGGCCGAAGCAGGCTCCTTCACGCATGCCGGCGATCAGCTCAACATGAGTCAGTCGGCGGTGAGCCGGCAGGTGAGCGCGCTGGAGAAAGACCTCAAGGTCTCACTGTTTCACCGGCATGCCCGAGGCCTCGTGCTGACGGAGCAGGGTGAGCTGCTGTTCCGCGCCGCCCACGACGTGTTCAACAAACTGCAAACGGCGGCGACGCAGCTGGCCGACACGAAGGCGAAGCCCTCCGGCGAGCTGAAAGTGACGACGCCAGTCGGCCTCGGCTCGGCCTGGCTGACGCCGCGTATCGGGGAGTTCACCGAGCTTTATCCCGAGATTCAGTTGCACTTCATCCTGACGGACGAGGAGCTCGACCTCTCCATGCGCGCGGCGGATGTCGCCATATGGCTGCGCGAGCCGACCCGGAGCGACCTGATCCGCCGGCCGCTGTTCGCCGTGCATCTTTTCGCCTATGCCTCGACCGGATACATCAAGCGCTTCGGCCAGCCGCGCGGGGTAGAAGACCTCGACAAGCACCGGCTCTTGGGCTTCGGCGGCGCAACGCCGGCCTCCAGTCGCGAGATGAACTGGATGGAAACCGTCGGCCGCGACGGCCAGCCGCCGCGCCGGCCAGTGATGCGGATCGACAACATCTATGGATTGAAGCACGCCGCGCGCCGCGGCATCGGCCTCGCGGTGCTACCGGACTATCTCGTCAGCGACGACGCCGATCTCGTGCAGATCATGCAGGGCACAGAGCTGCCCGAGTTCCAAAGCTACTTCGTCTATCCCGAGGAGCTCAGGAATTCGAAGCGCGTTCAAGTGTTTCGCGATTTTCTCGTCGCCAAGGCCCGTGAGTGGAAGGGGTGAGGGCTTTGCGACATCTGCGGCTGGCGCAGTGCTCGCGGTTGGTGCAAGTGCGAGATCGCTCGCTTCTGCATAACGGACATGCGGGCGTCCGCATTGCTGCGGCCGGGTTGCTCCTGCATATTTCTGACACTGCTCGCGAGAGCAGTGAAGGCTCGTACCCTCCCTTTGCGCCTTCCCGGTCTTGTTTGGCTGAGCCAGGCAAGACGCGCACCTGCCCCCAACAGGTGCTACCAAACACTCAAGCCGGACCGTCGTGTCCGGCTTTTTCTTTGTGGGGTCTATCGCAGCAGTGCAAGCGTTCCATCGGCGAGGCCAACGCAAATCACGGGGCGCTTTCGGTCTTTGACGACGTAAGCGCCAATCATCGTAACGAGTTCGGCTGCGAGATCGATCCGATAGGGCTCGGCGGCTTGTCCGCCAGCGAGCGAGATCACGCGAATACTGCGGCGGTCGAGCGATGGTAGGATCAAATCGGCGATGCTGTCTCCGTCCATGTCGGCGACTGTTGCCATTCCCGTTGTTCGCGTACCCGCCAAATGCGACGCAAAACCCTTCATGGCGAGCCCTCTCACGAGCGTGCGGCTGGACAATCGCCAGACCTCGAGCCGTCCCGTTTCATCACCTGAGGTGACTGTCGCTATTTCCCAACTGCCATCGCCATCGAGATCGGCAATCGCAACAGGATCACGCCAGACGCCACCCGGTGCGGGGTCGGACTCAGCGAGAATGGCCAAGCCGTCCTGACGGAGGGTCACCACCGACACCACAGCGCCTTCGCCTTCGCGTATGGTTATGGCCACGATTTCGTCGCGGCCATCGCCGTCGAGATCGGCGAGCCGCGGCTCGACATCCTCGACGCCACGGTCGAGCGGCAGCTCGAGCCGGTGCACGCGGCCAGCCCTGTCGCGTGCCGCAATGGCGCCGGCGAGCAGGCCGGGCAACACGCCTGTTCCCGAGCGCACGGAACTATCGGCGAGCCAGACTTCGACGAATGGGTCGGAGCCCTTCGCCATGCGCGTTCCGGGTACGCCGTCCTCGGGAAGCCGAGGCTGCAGGGGCCCGCGCTGTGCGGTTTCCGCGCATAGTTCCGTCGCGCATTCGACGAGCCGCAACCACCGTCCGTCCTCGAGTCTGATTTTGAGGCGCCTCAGATCGAGCGGCGCATCGCCGAAGCTCAATTCGACCGGCACGCCGGGCAGCGGAATGGCCTGAAGCGTCAGAGGTCCCGGATCCTCGGGCTCATCTTGGGCCATCGTGGAACTGACGGCGATCGATGCTAGAAGCATCGCGAGAAGCCATCGCCGCAGCCGCATCAAACGTGCTGTCCGCCGTTGATGTGGATCTCGGCGCCGTTCACATAGCTCGAGGCATCCGTACAAAGGAAATAGATGGCCTTGGCGACTTCTTCCGGCTCGCCGAGCCGCCGCATCGGAATCTGCTCCTCGACGATGCGCTCGGTGCCGGGCGAGAGGATGGAGGTGTCGATCTCACCGGGCGAGATGGCGTTGACGCGAATTCCGCGCCGGCCGAAGTCGAAGGCCATCTCGCGTGTCAGTGCGGCGAGTGCCGCCTTCGAAGTGGCATAGGCAGCACCCGCGAAGGGGTGCACCCGGCTGCCGGCGATCGAGGTGACGTTGACGACCGCGCCTTTCGCGCGCTCGAGTTCTTCGATGAGGCCGCGCGCCAGCATGATCGAACCGAAGAAGTTCACCTGGAAGACATGCAACCAGTCGGCATAGGATGTATCGATCGAGCCCATCCGGCTGCTGCCCGCGCCCTTGGGTGAGATCGCCGCGTTGTTGACGAGCGCGTGCAGCTTCGAGCCCTGCGCCTCGAGCCGGCGCTTCATCAGCTCGACTGCTTGCTCGGTTTCCCTCGGATCGGCGAGATCGACCTGGATATGATCCTCCGGCCCCATCTCCCACGGGCAGTTTTCGGGGAACGCATGGCGCGAGCAGGACAAGACCCGCCAGCCGGCCGACGAGAATCGCTTGACGGTCGCATGGCCGATGCCGCGCGAGGCGCCCGTCAGGATGAGCGTCTTGCGCTCGGCATCTGCAACATTGGGCATCGCGGCCTTTCCATGGGTTCGGCCGTGAAACTAGCACGCGCCCGGCCCTGGAAGAAGCGGCGATCCAGATCGGGCTGTCAGGCGGCCGTCGACGCCCTCTCCCGGCCGTGGCTAGCGAGCCACTCCGCGAGACGCCGGCGTTCCTCGGCGGTCAGACGCAAGCCGAGCTTGCTCCGCCGCCAAAGGATATCGTCGGCCGCCCGGGCCCATTCTTCGGAGACGAGGTAGCGCACTTCGCGCTCATAGAGACCGCCGCCGAAGGAAACGCCCATATCCTCGACCCGCCGGACACCGTCGAGCAGTTTGCGGCTTTTTGTGCCGTACGCGCGCGCGAATCTTTTCAGAACCTGCTGGGGTAGCGCCGGAAACTCTTGCTCGAGCGCGCCGACGAGCGCGCCGAGGCCGTCGACGGGGAAGTCACCGCCAGGCAATGAGGCCCTCGAGGTCCACGGGCTGCCCTTGACCGGGAGGTGCGGCGCGAGGCGTTTCATGGCGTCCTCGGCGAGGTGGCGGTAGGTTGTGATCTTGCCGCCGAAGATATTGAGCAGTTTGGGCTCGCCGTTGCGGCCGTCGACGTCGAGCACGTAGTCGCGCGTGACCTCTTGGGCGGACACGTTCCCCTCGTTGTAGAGCGGGCGGACGCCGGAATAGGTCCACACCACGTCTGACGGGCGGACGGGTGCCTTAAAGTAGGCGCTGGCGGCCTCGCAAAGGTAGATGGTCTCCTCGGCGTCGATTGCGACGGCGGCGGGATCACCCTGGTAGTCGATATCGGTCGTGCCGATGAGGGTGAAGTCGTGCTGGTAGGGGATGGCAAAGATAATGCGGCGGTCGGCGTTCTGGAAGATATAGGCGCGGTCGTGCGCGAAGAGCTTCGGAACGACGATGTGGCTGCCCTTCACGAGGCGTACGCTCGCGGTGCTGTTCGTTCGTTTTACACGCTGGAGCACGTCGGAGACCCAGGGGCCGGCGGCGTTGACGAGCACCTTCGCGGTGGCAGATTTGCGCTCGCCGGCGGTCTTGTCCTCGAGCGTCAATTGCCAATGATCGGCATGCCGGACGGCGGCGACCAACTCGGTGCCGACTCGAATGTCAGCGCCGCGATCGGCGGCGTCGCGCGCATTGAGGACGACCAATCGGGCATCGTCGACCCAGCAATCCGAGTACTCGAAGCCGCGCGTGAACTCAGCCTTCAGCGGCTCGCCTGCCTCATCTCGCGTCAGATCGAGGCCGCGCGAGCCCGGCAGAATCTTCCGCCCGCCTAGGTGATCGTAGAGCCACAAACCCAGCCGGATGAGGACCGCCGGGCGCAACCCCCGATGATGTGGCAGCACGAAACGCAATGGCCAGATGATGTGGGGCGCTGCCTGCAGCAGGACCTCGCGCTCGCGGAGCGCCTCGCGAACCAGCCGGAACTCGTAGTGCTCCAGATAGCGTAAGCCCCCATGCACGAGCTTCGTCGAGGCCGAAGACGTGCCGCTGGCAAGGTCGTTTTTCTCGACGAGCAGCACCGAATAGCCACGGCCGGCGGCGTCCCGCGCAATGCCGCAACCGTTCACACCTCCGCCGATGACGGCAATATCGAACACGCGTGAGGCCCTAACTCAGAGTTGCAGGATCAATCCTGGTAGAAAGGCCTCGAACGCGGCCGTCCACCGCCAAAACGAAGAATATCGAACCTTTTCGAAAGATCAAGTGCTGGCGACGACGTCGACGGCCACTCCATGCTCCACGCACAGGCTGGCAATTCTGTCGGGAGGGGGCGCGTCCGTTACGAAGTGGTCGAGATCGGAGAGATGGGCAATACGAACGGGCGCGGCGCGCTCGTACTTCATGCTGTCGGCGACCAGGATCGTCTGGCGCGCGCTCTCTATGATTGCTTTGGCGACTTTCACCTCTCTCAGGTCGAAATCGAGCAGAGAGCCATCCTCGTCGATCGCCGATGCGCCGATGACCGCATAGTCGACCTTGAACTGGCGGATGAAGTCGACGGCCGCCTCGCCGACGACACCGCCGTCGGCGTGCCGGACATTGCCACCGGCGACGACGAGCTCGATGTCGGGTGAGCCGAGCAGGATGCCGACGACATTGACGTTGTTGGTGATGACCATCAGGCCCTTGCGGCCGCGCAACGCCATAGCCACCTGCTCGGTCGTGGTGCCGATGTTAATGAGGATCGAGCAATTGTCGGGAATGAGCGTGGCGGCATGCATACCGATCCGCCGCTTTCCCTCGGTCGCGAGCTGCCGCCGGGCCTCGTAGGCAAAGTTGACGAGGCCGCTCGAGAAGACGGCGCCGCCGTGAAAGCGCTGTAGCAGGCCCCGCTCGCACAAGTCGTTGAGATCTTTGCGGATGGTCTGTGGCGTGACCGCGAAACGCTCCGCCAGCTCCTCGACATTCACGCGGCCGTGCTGGCGCGCGATGGTGACGATGTCGGATTGGCGTGGCGTTACCGGATCCATCGATTGATCGTTTATTCAGCCAGACGAGCCAGGACAAGTCTGAAATACGACACGGTAAGCTACGGCCGCGACGAGTCGTACGATACGATCCGCAGGAGGCGCCTGAGTGATAGCGGCCTTAGCAGCGGGCCAATTTCGATTGACATTCGTTTTTCTTCACTTGATAACTGCCGAACCCGCCAAATGGGAGGAAAAAAGTTATGACGAAACGTCTTACGGTCGCGCTTGCGGCTGTGCTGACGGCCACGGTCTATTCGACCGTGAGCTTCGCCGGCATGGACGAGGCAAAGAAATGGGTCGACAGCGAGTTCCAGCCCTCGGCCTTGAGCGCGGAAGATCAGCTCAAGGAGATGGATTGGTTCGTCAAGGCCGCCGAGCCCTTCAAGGGCATGGAGATCAATGTGCTCTCCGAAGGCATCCCGACTCATACCTATGAGTCGACGGTGCTGACCAAGGCCTTCGAGGAAATCACCGGCATCAAGGTGAACCACCAGATCCTCGGTGAAGGCGAGGTCGTGCAGGCCGTTCAGACGCAGATGCAGACGAACCGCAATCTGTACGACGGCTATGTCAACGATTCCGATCTCATCGGCACGCATTCGCGCCTGCAACTGACCTACAACCTCACCGACCAGATGGCCGGCGACTGGAAGGACGTGACCAATCCCGGTCTCGACCTCGACGACTTCATCGGCAAGCAGTTCACGACCGGCCCGGACGGCAAGCTCTATCAGCTTCCCGACCAGCAGTTCGCCAACCTCTACTGGTTCCGCAAGGACTGGTTCGACCGCGCCGATCTCAAGGAAAAATTCAAGGCCAAGTACGGCTATGACCTCGGCGTGCCGGTCAACTGGTCGGCCTATGAAGACATCGCCCAGTTCTTCTCCGAGGACGTGAAGGAGATCGACGGCGTCAAAGTCTATGGCCACATGGACTACGGCAAGCGCGCTCCCGATCTCGGCTGGCGCATGACGGACGCCTGGCTCTCGATGGCAGGCACCGGCAACGTCGGCGAGCCGAACGGCATCCCGATCGACGAATGGGGCATCCGCATGGAGAAGGGGTCGTGCAACCCCGCGGGTGCATCCGTGTCGCGCGGCGGCGAAACCAACGGCCCGGCCTCGGTCTTCGCCATCGCCAAGTGGGACGAGTGGCTCCGCAAGTACGCGCCTCCGGGTGCGGCCGACTACGACTTCTATCAGTCGCTGCCGGCGCTCAGCCAAGGTAACGTCGCCCAGCAGATCTTCTGGTACACGGCCTTCACCGCCTCGATGGTGGCCCCGAAGGCCGACGGCAACAACACGGTGAACGACGCCGGCGAGCCGCTCTGGCGGATGGCGCCGTCGCCGCACGGCCCGTACTGGAAGGAAGGCCAGAAGGTCGGCTATCAGGACGTGGGTTCCTGGACGATCCTGAAGTCGACACCGACCGACCGTGCCAAGGCCGCCTGGCTCTATGCGCAGTTCGTCGTGTCGAAGACGGTGGATACCAAGAAGAGCCATGTGGGCTTGACCTTCGCCCGCAACTCGACGGTCAACCACGCCTCCTTCACCGAGCGCGCGCCCAAGCTCGGCGGTCTCGTCGAGTTCTATCGCTCGCCCGACCGCGTGCGCTGGTCGCCGACCGGCATCAACGTTCCCGATTATCCCAAGCTCGCCCAGCTCTGGTGGCAGCAGATCGGTGACGTGAACTCCGGCGCCTTCACGCCGCAAGAGGCCATGGACCGACTCGCGGGCGAGATGGACCAGATCATGGCCCGCATGCAGGCGGCCGACGAAGCCAACAAGACCTACGGCGGCTGCGGCCCGCGCCTCAACGAGGCGAAGGACGCATCCGAGTGGCTCGGCAAGGAGAATGGCCCGAAGGCCAAGCTCGAGAACGAGAAAGAGCCGGGCCAGACCATGGCCTACGAAGAGATCGTCAAGCGCTGGGCTCAGTAAGCGCGCTTCTTCGATCCACGACTGATTTGCTGGGGCGCTATGTGCGCCCCGGCGCTTTTCGGGGTAAGCATTTCCCTCGAACGTCCGCATATTGGGAGCTTGCAGTCACGTCATGGCGCTCGAGCTCAGGAACGTGACGAAGCGCGTGGGCGCGGATACCCATATCCACGAGACGTCGATCAAGCTCGAGCCCGGCACCTTCAACGTTCTGCTGGGTACGACGCTTGCCGGCAAGACGACGCTGATGCAGCTGATGGCAGGCCTCGAGCGCCCGACATCGGGAACCATCCACTTCAACGGCCGCGATGTGACGGGCGTTCCCGTGCAGAAGCGCAACGTGTCGATGGTCTACCAGCAGTTCATCAACTATCCGAACTTCTCGGTCTTCGACAACATCGCCTCGCCGCTCCGCGTCGCCGGCATGAGCCGTGCGGAGATCGAGGCTGCGCGTCGGCAAAGCCGCGGATCTGCTCCGCCTGACGCCGATGCTGAAGCGCCGGCCTTCCGAGCTTTCGGGCGGCCAGCAGCAGCGCACCGCCATCGCCCGCGCACTCGTCAAGGACTCGGACATCATCCTGCTCGACGAGCCGCTCGCCAATCTCGACTACAAGCTGCGCGAGGAGTTGCGCGACGAGCTGCCGAAGATTTTCGCCGACCGCAATTGCATCGTCGTCTATGCGACGACCGAGCCGGCCGAGGCGCTGCTGTTCGGCGGCAACACGGCGACGCTCCACGAGGGCCGGGTCACGCAGTTCGGGCCGACGTCGGAGATCTATCGCAACTCCACGCGATCTCCTGACCGCCAAAGTCTTTTCCGATCCGCCGATCAACGTCGCCGAGGTGACGAAGCGGGGCGACCGGATCGTGATTTCCGACAAGATCAGCCTTCCCGCCGGCGCCCGCGCGCGCGGCCTTGCCGACGGCCGCTACACCTTCGGCATCCGGCCGCACCACATTTCGCCCGAACCCGGCGCTGCCCAGATCGAGGGCCGCGTGCTCGTCACCGAGCTGTCGCGGCTCGGAAAGCGTCATCCACTTCGATCTCGATGGCCGCACCTGGGTATCCCAATCGCACGGCATCCACGCCTTCGAGGTGGGCTCGACCGCGCGGCTCCATGTCGATGTCGACAAGGCCTTCTACTTCGGCGCCAACAGCGAGCTCGTCGCCTGATGGCCAAGATCGACATCAAGGCCTTGCGCCACAGCTACCGGCCCGATCCCGAAGACGGATGACGACTGGGCGCTGAAGCAACTCGATCTCGAGTGGGCGGACGGCGGCGCCTATGCGCTGCTCGGCCCGTCCGGCTGCGGCAAGACCACTTTGCTCAATCTGGTCTCCGGCCTGCTGCAGCCGAGCGAAGGCCGCATCCTGTTCGATGGCCGCGACGTCACGGACGCGACGCCCGAGGCGCGCAACATCGCGCAGGTGTTCCAGTTCCCGGTCATCTACGACACGATGACGGTCTACGACAATCTGGCCTTTCCGCTGCGCAACCGGCGCGTGCCGGAAGCCGAGGTCGATAAGACGGTCAAGACCATCGCGGACATGCTCGACCTCGGACACATGCTGAAGCGGCGCGCCTCGGGGCTGACCGCCGATGGCAAGCAGAAGATTTCGCTTGGCCGCGGTCTCGTGCGCTCCGACGTCAACGTCATCATGTTCGACGAGCCGCTGACGGTTATCGATCCGCATCTGAAATGGCAGCTCCGCTCGAAGCTGAAGGAGCTGCATGCCCGGACGAAGCGGACCATGATCTACGTTACGCACGACCAAACCGAGGCACTGACCTTCGCCGATCAGGTCGTCGTCATGAACAACGGCGCGGTCGTGCAGATCGGCACGCCGGTCGAGCTGTTCGAGCGGCCGCGGCACACGTTCGTGGGCCACTTCATCGGCTCGCCAGGCATGAATGTGCTGCCGTGCCGGGTCGAGGGCGGCAAGGCGATCGTTGCGGGGCAGGCGATCGAGACCGCCAATGCCGGCCTGTACAGCGGCGGCGAGCAAGTACCGAACTCGGCGTCCGGCCGGAGTTCGTCGGCTTTGCGCCGGCCGGATTGCCGGCCGAAATCGTCAAGGTCGCGGATGCCGGCCGTTTTCGGATCGTCGAGACCAGGACACCGGCCGGTCCCGTGAAGCTGCTCGTCGGCGAGAGCGAAAGCATCCCCAGCGGATCGTCATTCCTCGCCTTCGATCCCGGTCACACCCGGGTCTACGCCGGCGGCTGGATGGTCGAGTGAACCCATGAACAAGACCGTCAATCAGAAGGGCTGGCTGTTCGTTCTCCCCGTCGTGCTGCTCGTCGCCTTCAACGCCGTCATTCCGCTGATGACGGTCGTCAACTTCTCCGTGCAGGAGACCTTCGGCGACAACGCCTTCTTCTGGTCGGGAACGACCTGGTTCGAGCAGGTGCTGCATTCCGAGCGCTTCCACGCGGCGCTGCTGCGCCAGCTCGCTCTTCTCTGGCATCATCCTCGCCATCGAGATCCCGCTCGGCCTCGCTCATCGCGCTCGCCATGCCGCGCAAGGGGCCGTGGGTCTCGGTCTGCCTGGTGCTGATGGCGCTGCCGCTGCTCATCCCGTGGAATGTCGTCGGCGCCATGTGGAACATCTTCGCGCTGCCCGACATCGGGCTTCTCGGCAAGGGCCTCAACGCGCTCGGCTTCGACTACAACTACACGCGCCAGCCGATTGCCGCCTGGTTCACGACCGTGCTCATGGACGTCTGGCATTGGACCTCGCTCGTCGTGCTGCTCTGCTACGCCGGCCTCGTTTCCATTCCTGACGCCTACTATCAGGCGGCCAAGGTCGACGGCGCTGGCAAATGGGCCGTTTTCCGCCATATCCAGCTACCGAAGCTGAAGCATGTGCTCACCATCGCCGTTCTGCTCCGGTTCATGGACAGCTTCATGATCTACACCGAGGTGAAAGTGCTGACCGGCGGCGGTCCAGGCAACGCCACGACCTTCCTCTCGATCGACCTCGACAAGATGGCGCTCGGCCAGTTCGATCTGGGGCCGGCCGCTGCCATGTCGATCATTTACTTTCTGATCGTCCTGTTCCTCAGCTGGCTCTTCTACACGCTGATGATGCGCAACGAGGCGAAGTGATGAGAGGGCGAATGACGAGTGGCGAATGGCGAATGGGGCGACTTAAACCGTGCCCTGCGAACGCCTATTCCACTCGCCATTCGCCACTCGCCATTCGCGCCTTTGTTACTCCCGGTGAACTCCCATGAGGCTGCGCTCGCTCATTCCCATCATCTACATCGTCTTCCTGATGCTGCCGATCTATTGGCTGCTCAACATGTCGTTCAAGACGACGAACGAGATCCTGGGTGGCTTTTCGCTCTGGCCCAATGAGTTCACGATCGACAGCTATGTGACGATCCTCACCGATCCGACCTGGTACAACGGCTACATCAACTCGATCCTCTACGTCGCCATCAACACGGTGATCTCGGTGGCGGTCGCACTGCCCGCCGCCTACGCCTTCTCGCGCTACCGCTTCCTCGGCGACAAGCACCTGTTCTTCTGGCTGCTCACCAACCGCATGGCGCCACCCGCGGTGTTCGCGCTGCCCTTCCTGCAGCTCTACTCTGCTGTCGGCCTGTTCGACACGCACATCGCGGTGGCGCTCGCCCACTGCCTCTTCAACATTCCGCTCGCGGTGTGGATCCTCGAGGGCTTCATGTCGGGCGTGCCCAAGGAGCTCGACGAGACCGCCTATGTCGACGGCTACTCGTTCCCGGGCTTCTTCCTGAAGATCTTCATTCCGACGATCGCGGCCGGCATCGGCGTCGCCTGCTTCTTCTGCTTCATGTTCTCCTGGGTCGAGATGCTGCTCGCCAAGACGCTGACGACGGTGGAGGCCAAGCCCATCGCCGCCGTCATGACGAAGACGGCGAGCACATCGGGTTACGAGCTGGGGCTCTTGGCGGCGGCGGGCGTTCTCACGATCGTGCCCGGCGCGCTCGTCATCTATTTCGTCCGCAACTACATCGCCAAGGGCTTCGCCCTCGGGCGGGTGTGAGGAAAGGTCATGACCGGATCGGGCGGTATTTTCGATTTGGGCTGGATGGCCTGGACCTGGCAGACGGGGCTGTTCTTCGTCTTTATCGCCATTTGCCTCGCGAGCATGGTGCTGTGGGAGGCCAAAGTGCCCGGCGGCTCGCCCCGGCGGGGCATCCTCGCGCTCGACACCACACGCGGCGACCGGCTGTTCATCTCGCTGTTGGGGAGTGCCTTCATTCACCTGGCTTGGCTTGGCCTCATGGGGCCGCCGCTCTGGGGCGCGATCGCCGTCTCGGCTGTCTACGCGTTCATCGTCTTTCGTTGGGTTTGAGTTCAACCAACTAGTGTGGCGTCGCGCCTTGGTTGACCAGTACCGCGGCGAGGTTCGTGTCAACTAAGGCGCGTTGAACGCCACACTAAGCCAATGATATCGCTAGTGGCCCTTATGTCGCGCCTAGATCGAAAGCGCTCGCGGCCATGATGCGATCTAGGCGCGACGGGCCACTAGACCGTTTTCCGATCCTTCGGAATCGGAAAGCCGGTCTACGTCATTGGTTCTGAGCACTTTCTTTCGACCAACCGGTATCCACTTGGTCGTAAAGTGCTCTAGCAATGCTTGCTGCACGGGGGAGAGGCTGCTACAAAACGCCCGCGCCTCGACGGCCCGGTCTTGGGGGATCGTCTAATGGTAGGACTGCAGACTCTGACTCTGCCTGTCTAGGTTCGAATCCTAGTCCCCCAGCCAATGAATTAAACCCCTGTAAAATAAGCACAAATTGACGTTTAGAGCGCTCGTGCGGCGCGTTGATTTTGGACGTTCTATCGCGACGTGTGGCAAATCGGTGGCATATTCGATGGCTCCGGGTGGCCCCGAGGCTCATTCTTGACTGCTCAGCCCGAAGCACCGCATTGACGAGCCAACCGGCGACAACGGGGATAGCTGGCAATGGGTACGGCAAGGCACGAAGCGGCTCGGAAGGCCGAACGGCAGATTGAGGACTGGAAGCGCCAATACCGCGACGCCCAAGACAATGCCGTTCACATACCGCCGGGCATGACACCAGACGAGCTTGTCGCCCTGGCCCGTGACGAAAGCCGAATGGCAGAGCTGACCGTTGAGGACTTGGACGCGCTGAACGACCAATGGCATCGGGCGTTCGGGAAGCCGCTGTTCCCTGACGTTGACAGTCTCTTGGCGGCGTGGTCCGGCGCTGGGCATCCTCAGTCGTCGCCGGATGAGCACAGTCACGAGCAGGCCGCCGGTGCTGATCCGCTGCCCGATGACGACACGATGCTTGACGCGAAGGAAGTGTGCCGCTTGATCGGGGTGCACAAGGCTACCCTCCGGCGACTGGTGGAGCGAGGCGACTTCCCTCCGCCGTATCGTCCGACTGAGCGCGTGAGGGTTTGGCCAGCACGGCACGTCAGGGAATGGCGCGACGCTCACGGCCCGCGCTCTGTTCCGCCTCGTGTTAGAGGCTAGTCAGGCTCGCCCGAGGCAAGGCCCAAGCGCTCACGTTTTCGCAAAGCAGTGCGTCTAAGGACATACCGCACACAGAAGCATGCTTACCCTCAGAGGGGGTGGGGGGCTTAAGTGCGCGAAGGGGACCCATAGTATATACCCCCCTGCCGCGCAGCCGACGCCCAATTTTCCCCACCACCCTTCCCCCGAAGGTAATTCCGACGTACACGCCCTAATTCTCCCGCCACACGAACTGGGGAAAACTCCCCCAATTCCCCCGGCCACAGAAAACAAGTGGAGTTGTTCGTACGATAACCGAAGAGGCCACCATAGCTGCTACAAGGAGCGCTCGTTCTGCGGGTTAAATTGCAGATGCAAGTCGTGGAGAACTCGTTGGTTTCCAATGTTCCGCATCGGACGTGTGATACAATGCCCTTAGAACGTCGACGCCGGTTGCTAAGTAGTCGACGAACAACAATAGCTAGGAGTTTTTGATGTCTAACTTTCTCGATCAACTGATTTACACAACCGTTCGCATTGAGGCAACATATCCGAAGGGACACCGGAACGGCGAATTTGGCGTTGCCACTGGTTTCTTCTTCCGCTTCGTCGAAAACGAAGTCAACTACCACCCAGTCGTCGTCACCAACCGCCATGTCACTGAGGGTGCAACGAGCTTGCGATTCACAATCTCAACCCAAGACGGCGACGGAAATCCAGTTTGGGGCAAAACGTTTATGATGGTCACCCTGAGCCCTGCCGATCATACCCTCAATCATCCCGATCCCAGTATCGATCTCGCCGTGGTCAACATTGCCGAATTGATCCTTCAAGCCAAGGGGAAGGGCTACAATGTTTTTTTCAAGTCTTTCGGCGTATCCGACATCGCCACAGATGAGTTCTGTCGCGACCTAACGGCCGTCGAAGACATTCTGATGTGCGGCTACCCGGTTGGCCTCTGGGACTCGCATAACAATCTCCCAATTACTAGGACCGGAACGACGGCGACGCCTGTTTTTGTCGATCGTCAAGGCAAGCGAGAGTTTGTGATCAACTGTCCGTGCTACCCCGGTTGCAGTGGCTCACCAGTCATCCATTACAGGGGCGGCACATACACGCCCAAGAGTGGTGGCCTGGTGATCGGACCACGTTCGCAGGGGAAGCTTCTCGGCATACAATTCGCCGTCCCAGACCTCACGTCAAATGGTGAGCTTCATATCTTGCCGACTCCAACGGCGACTAAAGTCGAGAATGCAGTGACGAAGTCACCTTTCTTCGTCAATCTCGGCTACTGCATCAAAGCGACTGAGCTGATAGCGTTCGAGGAGATTCTGAGACAGGCGCGTGAACGCGCTGCCTGATTAAACCGGCCCTGGGGCTATACGGATGACGTTCGCTTTCATACCGTGAGCTTCCGGGGCGCGCCCCTCAATTGGCATTCGCATGGGAAAATCCAACGCCTCGGCAAGGACACGGGTAGCCTTAGCATCCGCGTTTCTGGTATTTGCCGCAACGGCATCCGGCAGCCTCGCGTGCGGCGACAAGAGCTACTGCAAGGATATGTCGAACTGCGCCGAGGCCACCTACTACCTTCAAGTCTGTGAGGCGAAGCGGCTTGATGGCGACGGGGACGGTATTCCTTGCGAAGCACTGTGCGGCAAGTCGCCGGCAACCCATCAAGCACGTCTCATGGCCCAGACGAACGGACAAGGCGTCGCCTACTTCACGTCCAGTGCCGTTGGCCTTGCGTCGCCCGCACAGTCCCTCAAGTGCGAAGGCAAGGCGACGTGCTCTCAGATGACGAGCTGTGAAGAGGCGCGGTTCTACTTGAGCCAGTGCGCCGCCGCTGGCCTCGATGGGAACAGCGACGGCGTGCCGTGTAACGGGCTGTGCAATTGACGCGGCGCTTGACCGGAAGAGGGGCGGGACCGTCTAGTATGCAAACAGTCCCGCCCACAACTGTTGTCACGCCATCGTCGGCAGCGCCAACATCGTACCTGACCGGCTCGCGTTGAGGATCACAGCGCCGTCGCCTGCAAGCTTGTGGAGCAATTGCCCCGCGCGGCTCTTGCTGATCCCCAGCGCCCTGCCGATTGCCCGCTGCCCCATTTCGAGCCGTCCGCCGTGCGCGTCCAACAGATTGAGTACGGCCTGCGACGATGCCCTCCGTTGCCCGGCTAGCTTGCGTCCAGGCTCGGCGTTGCGCGGCGGTTTCGGCTGTGTGTCCGAGATCCCGTGTTGTAGCGACTCCCGATGATGGCGGCTGGACGCGGGGGAAGCTCGGAACGCTGGTCTTTGGCATCGAAGGCTGGACACCGCCGGACACCAACGACACGGCCAAAACGGAAAGCGTCGAACCGACTTCCAATGCCAGGACGGGCACGAGCACGATCCACCTGGACACCGTCTCCGGCTTGACGGTCGCCCCCAACGCGCCAAGGTAGGTGGTCAATGAAGTCGCGGCAGGATCAGCAGACGAAACGGCTACGTGGTCAGACTGGACACCCGCTGAGATTGTCGCCGTCAGCGTGTCCAATTGCTTCTGCAACTCGACTGCGCGCTGGGCTCTGGCCAACTCAGCTTGAAGGGTCTGAACACCACTGCAGAAGTCCACCGTCGCGGTTAGGGTCACGTCCAGGCAGCCATTCGATTTCCGCCAGCGTGGGTTGACCTTCGCCTTCGCCAGATCAGCTTCCACTTCGCCCGTTGTCCGTACGGTGCCGAGTATATGCAACTCGCCCAATGCCCGTGTCCGATCTTCCTTGGCCAGTGCGCCGGGCTCGACTTGTGCCGCTCTCGTGGCCGCCAAATCTCCACGGGCATCGCCAGCAAAGAGAGTTCGGCCGAGACGAGTAGACAGCGGCCACGAAGGCGAGCACCGCCATAGCCAACGCCGAGCCCCACGAGCTTCGACCGTGCCGCCGTGAAGGCCAGCGACAATGCGAAGGGCTTACTCAGCTCAAGTCCGGCCGACATGGCCACCGAAAGGCAGCCGAGCAAAGCGCTGTGCTGGCTCCCGGTTTGCCATGCGAACAGACAGCCTAGCCCAGCGCTCGCGCCTATCAACAAAGTCGCCGAAACCCGTACTGGCGTTCGGGGAGAGAAAATGCTAGCGAGTCTCATCAGTCGTTCTCCTGCTTCATCAGGTTGAATGATTAGAACCCCGAGTGGCCTGCCAGGGCCTTCGGGGTTCGCTGTTTCAGAGGGTACGCAACTACTATTCTGTACACGGATATTGCGCGGCGGTGATCTGTCAGGCGGGCATCAGCTCGGCGAGGAATCTGATTTCTGCCAAAGCCTTAAGCTGTGGCGGCAGAACCAGGTATCCTCGTGCCCGAAGCAACTCGTAAGCTTTGTCCTCAGCCACATCGTCATCGTATCGACCGACCGGCCACCGCCCTTCGACGATATCGACAACGCCGTCCAAAGTTGCGCGAGCGAGCCCGACAAACCATCGCCATAGACGTGGCATGTTGGAACTGCATTCGTGTTCAACGAGAATGTTAGCCCATTCGGTTAGTGGTTGGCAGCGCATAGATTTTCTCCGCTTTGTTCGATACGGATAGGCTGAGTCTCCCTCGACCCCCCGTCAAGCGTCGGAGAGTTCGGCCGAGTCATGCTTGTTCGCTTTTCGATTGAAGTGAGTCGTCTGCGCAACAGTTCTGTGTACGCCTCTGGTGTCTGATGTACGCTTTGGGCGGACGATGTTTTCTTTCGGCGTTCACTTCCCAAGTTCAGGGGCATGTCGGCATTCAAGTCAACGCTCAGAACATCGCTGATTTTCTTCCCGGCCCGCAAACCCTGGATGAGTGCGCCGTGGAGATTGCGCGGCGTCGTGTGCAACTTCCGCGACCAAGTATCGAGTGTCCACGTCCGACCGAAGCAGGTCAGTGGTCGCCGGTAGAGTTCTAGAGGACGGCCCGGCGTCAAAGTCCACTTGTAGAAGTCACCTTCCGGCTGGCGCTGGGGCTCTCGCTTGGCGACGGGTTGAGCCCAGTTTTCTGGCGTGATCGGACCGTCAGCAGCGAATTCGCTATCCATCATTGAGCCCTCCCTCGGCTTTGAGAGCCTGTTCGCGTTTGATGCGTGCAATGAGGGCTTGGCTCTCCTCGTCGCGCTCGATCAGTTGTCCGATGGTGCCGGAAGCGAATGCCTTGGACAGCGCTTCGCGTGTGCCGACGTTGCGTCTCCTTCGGTAGATGTTGGCTGCCCTCTCGACCATCATAGGATCGAGGCCATACAGTGCCGCGACGATATCTGCCGACTGCCCGGCCCAAGCGTAATGCTGATGCAGGTGAGCGACGACGTAGGACACGAAATCGCCTGCGAAGACGCCGAGCCGACAATCCCGATGATGGTACGCCAGGAGGTGCAGGCCGAGGTTCGTAAGTGGCGTGATGCCTTCGCGGCCCGACGGTAGCTTGATCTGCTCGCACTGGGGTTGGGTCAAGCCATGGAAACGGTACTTCCGACCCCGGCCACGTTCTGAGGCTTCCGGCCTTGGGTTCCTCAACACGTTTTGGTTGGGAGCGTCCTGCCCGAGGATGGTGCGGACGGTCTCGAAAACACGATCTTCGAACTGCTTTTGACTGTTCATAGGTTCACTCATGTTTGGGTGGCCGCCGGGCGCGCAAATTTCAGCACCAGGATGGCCGTGTTGGGTTCTTGGGTGTCCGGGTAGGGGTCGCCGTCCACGGCGGTCCTGGGGCTCCCCAGAGGCTCGGACGTGGGCGGCAATGGTCACAGGCTAGAAGCGTGCCCGGCTGACCTTGGCGAATTTGCCCATCTCAGTGTACCTGAGCGTCACGTCCGCTTCGCCCTTTTGGTAGCCTCGGCGCCGGGGAGTATCGTCCCGTCTCGGGTGCGCCTTCCTAAAACCGAGCTTTTCCATGTCGGCGGTGAGGGAGCGAGGGGTGATGTGGTTCAGCCCCTCTTGCTTGCACGCCTTCATCAGCTCTGCGGTTGGTAGGAAGCCCTCAGGAGCATTGTCGAGCTTGTCGCCGAACATCGCCTCAAATGGGCTGATGGCTGTCCGCTCTTGCTGCGCGTCTCTCGCGTCGCCCCACAGAGTCTCGGGGATGTTATGGGACGCACCCTGGCGCTCAAGCAGGGCGGCCTCAGCCCAAAGTTGATCCCGGTCCCGGCGGACACCCTCAACGTCCATGGCCGATGTAACCCGCATAGACCAGAAACGCCTCATACCGCCGTCGCGCCCATAATCTAGATCGTTCGTTGTTCCGGCCAAGACAAGCTGGCGAGGCCGAGACGTGGCGAAGCGGCCGTACGAGAGACGGGCGGAGTCGGTTGTTCGCGTGATCATCGCCTTGACGTGCTCGAAAGCGCGGTTGCCGAGGCCGCTCAGCTCCGCAACTTCGATTACCCACTTGCCAGTCGCAACCTCGATGACCTCTTTCGACGTGTCGCCGAGCCTGAGATTGTCATCGAACCACGCGGGCGAAGCGAGTGCCTTGAACAGGGTGCTCTTGCCTTTACCGCCGATGGGATCTTCAAGCACCGGCATCCCGTAGAACTCACACCCCGGTTGCCTAACACGCCGAACTGCGGCCACCAACCATGCCTTGCCAAATGCTCGGTGCAGCGGCGTGTTCTTGAACTCCCCCGTATTGGATGAAGAAGTTTTCAACTCTCGGTACCCGGTCCCATTCGAGGCCTTCTAGGTAGTCGCGGACAGGGTGATGGTGGGCCTCCCGAGCAAGTGCCGAAAGTACGTCTGCTAGGTTCGCCTTGCCGATCTGGTAGCCATCCTCGTTCATGCCGCGCCACACGTCGAGCACAACGCCGTCGTCAAGATCGCTGAGCCTCTTGTCATGCTCCCAAAGCTCAGCGCCATGCGTGAAGTCGTTCGTGCGCAAGGACATGCCACGTTCGGTTAGGTAGCATCGCACGCCGTCGAAGATGCCTGCCTTGGTCCGTCCCGTCGCAGGCGGCACCTTCGCGGGAGATGCTGCGGATTGCTTGGTGGCGAGAAACGATAGAGGGAAGAAGTCCGGGTCTTGTTTTCGTACTTATTGCAACCACGGAACCGAAGCGGACGGGTCGCTTGTGATCGAGTCGAAAGCCGTCCCATGCGGCGCGGCATATGTCTTTGCTCTCGTAACGCGCTGGGTCTTTCTCTCGTGACCATTCGTCGAAGAGCGCAAAGGCTTCGTCGGTTTCTCCGCAGTCCGTCTTCAACGCCATGCCACAGGCCGCCCAATCACTGTAGCTCAGCGCTGGGCTCGTGCAGTTAGGAATGGCGTCGAAGGCGTGGCGATACTTGGCCAACAACTGATCGGCGGGCTCCGCATGGTCCGCGCGAGCCAGGATGCCCTTCGTCGCGACTGGACTTACCACGACGGTTCGCCTGCCGCCGTCCGTACTCGTGCCGACGAACGCCTTTCGCAGCTCAGCGCCGGTGTAACGCTTGCGATTGCCGCCCGTGATCCTGACGAGAAAGGGCTTGTCCGGCTGTTTCAGGTGAAGGGTCCCCGGCAACCTCATGGCCCGCGCAACGTCTTTACAGGCAGGGTCGCCGTCGTACTTACTTATAAGTGCGGATTGGATTGCGTCGAAGTCCTCCAGGGACGTGTCTGATCCACAAATCCAGTAGACATGCCACTTGGCGGGGCTTGTCTGCACGATCATCGACGGGGGCAGAGCGAACGCATCCCAGTCCGGCGCACCATCGTCGAAGTCGAGGAAGACGGCGCGGACATAATCGACGTTCTTGCTGCTTCGCTCCTCATCTTTCATCGCCTGAACCGACACGGCAATCGCAGAGCCGTCCCGGTTTGCTTTGCAAAGGAGCGACCACTGAACCGGCGCGAGCGCGAACTCGTAGGCTCTGGGCTTCCGAGCCGCCGAGGAGTCGGAATAGGTTTGGAAGTTGAACTTCGTGGCGTTTGGGTCGAGTAGCTTCAGGAACGTCTTCGCTTCTTCAAGCGACGGCTCTACGATTTCTGTTTGTGCCTCCTCAACTTCATGCTTGATTTCTTCGACAAGTTCGGCTACATAATCTGTCATAGAGAGCTTCCTTGTTTGCTGACTGCGGAATAGACAACGCGCCCTGAGTGACCGCCCGGTCCAGGGTGCGTTTTCGTTTTCGGGAATACTCGAAGGAGACTTACGCAGCTACTACATCGCGCCAGTTTGGGCGCGGGCCGTACTTGTGGATCGGTCGGCCGCGAAGCCACTCGTCAATTGCTGTCATTTCCCAAAGACAACCTACGCCGTCGCGACGCCATGCCGACTCTGGGAAGCCCTTCCATCTACGCCACTGTCTCAAGCTGTCGGGGCTCACTCGGTACCGGGTGGCAGCTTCCATCGTGGTCGCCCATTCGTCGTTCTGTGATTTGATCTGCATCGTTTGTTTCTTCCTTCTGCTCAGTTGCTGTTGTGACCGTCGTTTGAAGCCAGGCCTCGCCCAGCGGAATCACGTTGATTGATGCCTCCCAAGTCTTGTGGAACTCTAGCCAGGCGTCTTTCACTTTCTGACTGACTGGCTCAAGGGCATACCCTTTGCGTACGCGAAAACCTTCGGCAGGCGGGCTTCTGAACCAACCGATCTCCCTGGCTCCCTGTCTCCTGACACAGCGCAAATAGCTTTGTTCTCGAAGCTGCCGATCCTCTTTGAGTATCTTCTTCTGGACGGCACCTAGCTTCGAACCCGACACTACGCCCGGCGACCTTCTAAGCGTCCTGCCCCCCGCTGCCATCCAATCGAAAGCGTCACTGCCATTGGAACCCGCTTCCCAATCCACATGCGGGACAAGTGGCCGCTTTCTGGGCCAAGGGCGAACGGTGATTTCCTGGCCCGGCTTCTTGCGGGCCTGCTTCATCTTCTGAATGATCGGTTTGCCGTTTGCTGTCTGCCGGACACAAGCTCGTGCCCAGTCCGCTTCGGTATGTTTGCTGTTGAGACCTAGCTGACGTGCACGCGCTTGAGCCGTCGCCCGGTTGCCGAAGAGTTCAACGGCACGCGACCACCAAAGCAGCTTCGTCTTGGCACGCGCGAGGCAGGAGCCCCGAGCCCGCAAACCCTTCACTAGGGCGATCTGTTCCTGTCCAGGCGAAAGGTCGCCTCGCATCCGTCTGTGTTTGACGCGATCCCGCAGAAGCTGAAACTCACTTCTGGCCTCGGGTTTGTAATGCCGTAGTCGGCTGGGAAGTCAGACCCGAACCCGCATAGGCGAGCAAGCGCGTACTCCGCTTCAGTTGGATGTCGCGGTAGTTGCTTTCCTATATCGTACGAAACAATAGACTTGCGCCGCCCCACGGAGACCTGCTATCGTAATGAGAGAGTTGTTGAGATGATATCTCGCGACAACAAGCCCCTATTAGTGCGTAGACCCAGACCCATTTTCAACCCTGAAACTGGGGACAGGGCGTAATATATTCTTTTCCGGTCTAATTGTGCGCATGCAACTCATTGTTTGAGGGGTCATCCGTTCCACGCTGTTCCTGAGGAAATGCCCATTTCATCGGCACTTCTTGCGCTCGGCACGCTGGAACAGTGGAACGGCACACCTCACAACCTTTGTTGCGGATGCGCAACGGGGGTGGGGTATCCCCCTCTCTCTCCTCTTCTAATAACTTACAAATATAGCTGTTCCATCTGTTCCACTGTTCCAGGAGATAGGAAAGCTAGGAAACGCGGGGCTTTCTGAGGCGTGGCTGACGCCTGCCCCCTTGTGCCAACTGCCGTTCCATCTGTTCCAAGAGTGCAGGGCGGGTGGAAGGACGGGTCAGGCGACTCCGGCAGCATGTGCCGCCCGCCGCCGCCGGGGAGTGCCGTCGCCTGTTCGGGGGGCAGTCTTTGCCCTGAGGAGCGATGGGTTCAAGCGGGGGCGCAATGCCCGCTTAGTGCGCGGCGTCAATCAAGTTGAGAACTCAGCGTCTCATCCTGATTGACGCGCCGCTCTCATCCAGATCGTCGCGCTATACGCTTAGCGCCGTTCGCTCTTGTGAGGCTTGTAGGCCCTTGGATGGGCGTCTCTTGCTGGCGCGGTGTTGCGTCTCAACGACCCGACCCGCCCCTGACACGTAAGGGGTGGCCGTTGTCTCAGTGAGCCATGTTGTTTCGTCGCGGCGCGTGTAGCAGGGACCGATGGTCGAGAGGCTGAGGCCACATCTGATACGAGGCGCTTTGGACCGGGATTTGCCACCCGATGGCCTCCCACGCGTACGTGTACGCACGCGCACGCGAGGAGAGGGTGCCCCCTAGACGGCCCTAAGCTCAACTACGTTTGACCTCGCCGTCGCCGTACCGCCCTCAGCCGTGATCGCACGAATGTGCTCTGCCCACGCCGTCAACGCCTGACGCACCAGCGGTTCCAACGTGGAAAAATTGTAATGTTTTCTGGTCACATCGGCTCCAACGTGGTTCAAAATCCGATCAATGACATCGGGCCTAATTCCATGATCACCGGCCCAAGTAGCGAAAGCGCGCCTGAAATCGTGCATGGTGATGCCGTCGATGCCGAGCTTAGTGCGCGTCACAATCATTGCCTTGGTCACGGCATCCGGCGAGATATGGGGATACACCGGCGCCTTGCCCGCCTTGACCTTGGTCAGGTCTGCGGGAAACACGACTTCGGACTTGTTGCCCGCCAGCGCCAGAGCTTCACGCCAAAGTTCAACGGCTTGCGGTGATAGTGGGACCTGTTGCTCTTGCCGGTTCTTCGTGCGACCGCGCTCAGTCTTCGATGCCTTGCCGCGCTTCACCGTGTCTCCCGGTATAACCCAAACGAGCGCGGGGCCATCAAGGTGAAGCTCTGAACGCCGAGCGCCACAGATTTCTGTTCGCCGCTGTGCGGTCAGCATTGCCAACCGGATGATGAGCCGCATGGATTGCGACAGACCAATGTCGGGTGTGAGAGTCGCCTTCCATACCTTGGCCAGATCGTCGTCAGTCGGAACGTGATCGCGCGCTGTGATCTTGTGGCGAAGCGCGATGCCGGATGCCGGGTTGTTTTCGACTGACTTCCTGCCGATGGCGAACTTGAACACGCTCGACACGGCGAACCGCAATGCATCGGCCTGCCTCTTGCCGCCCTTGCGCTTCTCGATTTGGTCCATGGCGTTGACGATCATGTACGGCTCGATATCGCGGGCGGGCATGTCCAGGAAGTCGAACGGCTTCGCGCCGCCGCCCTTGGTTTTCATGCGCAGCACTTGCCGGTAGTTCGCGATGGTGTTGGGGCTGAGGTCGCCAGCTTCAAACCGCATTTCGGCCAGCGTCCTGAACGTGTCTGCCGTTGGATCGCCCTGTTTCTCAGCGAACGGGTCGCGCCCTTTGCGGATGGCACTACGCACGTCATCGGCTTCGGCGCATGCGGCTTTCAGCGTGAGCCCGCCTTGCCCACCGTCAGCGGAGTAGTCACCCAGCAGGAGCTTGCGGTTGACGCCGTACTTGTTCCGATAGAAGACGTAGAACCTTCCGACGCCGCTGGGGTAGGTTGCGAGCACCAAACCTTTCTCACCCTCGACTCGGTACTCGCAGCGAGATTGCCCGCTCGCGTCACGCACCTTCGCGCGGATCGACTGGTCAACGTTCTTGACCGTGTTGCTCGCTTTGCGGCCCATGTGTCGCCCCTCTCGTCGTAACCGATGATTTACCACGCGTTCGATAAGGTGGCAAATCGGTGGCAAATTCCAATGCGAGTTTGTGACGCTCACTCGGCTCGGGTTGCTCAACGAAACTGGGAGCTAGATCGTACGAACTATTGACTCAGATCACTAATTTCCAGAAATGGATACGAGAGGTAAGGTAAGTGATTTGCCAAGGAAAAGCAAGACAGGCTTTCTCTGACTCTGCCTGTCTAGGTTCGAATCCTAGTCCCCCAGCCAAGCTCCAGTTATACCAAACCTCAGAACCGCTGACTCAATATTGGAAGTGTGTCCTTGGAGCGATTCCCGGGACTGTGTGGCTGTGATTCCCTCGCTCGAGGACGGTTGATTCGGGAGGTGGGAATGGGCGCGGCAATCGAGCTTCAAGGTGACATGAGCGCGGCGGATTTCCGACGGGCGGCGAAGGCGTCGCGCGATGCCAACCAGGCCCGCCGGCTGCTGGCGCTGGCCGCGATCCGCGACGGCATGAGCCGCGCCGAGGCGGCCCGGATCGGCGGCATGGATCGCCAGACGCTGCCCGATTGGGTGCACGCTTTCAACGAGCGCGGCATCGAGGGATTGATCAACAGGCCGCTGCCGGGCCGTCCCTCGAAGCTTTCGGATGCCCAGAAGGCCGAGCTGAAGGCGATCGTGCTGGAAGGCCCCGACCGCGAGCGGGATGGCGTCGTGCGCTGGCGCTGCATCGATCTCGTCCGCGTCGTTGAGGAGCGGTTCGCCGTCACGGTCGACGCCGACACGATCGGCCGCATGCTGCACGAGCTCAGGCTTTCGCATCTTTCGGCACGGCCGCGTCATCCCGAGCAGCAGCCTGAGGCCATTGAGGTTTTTAAAAACGCTACCTGCCGCCATTGAAAAGGCGTACACGGATCGTGGTGGCGATGCACAAATCGAGATCTGGTTCCAGGACGAGATGCGGCTCGGGCAGAAGAACGGCTGCGTCCGGCAGTGGGCCGAGCGAGGCACCCGCCCGCGTCAGCCGGCCGATCAGCGCTACGAGAATACCTACATCTTCGGAGCGGTCTGTCCGCTTCGCGACACCGGCGCGGCGCTGATCCTGCCGCGCGCGAACACCGCCGCCATGCAGCTTCATCTCGACGAGATCGCAACTCACGTGGCGACCGACGCGCACGCGCTGCTGCTGCTCGACAATGCCGGCTGGCATCGGACGAAAAAGCTCCATTGGCCAGGAAACATCACGCCGGTCTTCATACCTCCTGCCACTCCAGAGCTCAACGCGGCGGAGAATATCTGGCAGTACCTGCGCCAGAACTATCTCTCGAGCCTCGTCTTCCCGACCTACGCCGACATCGTCGAGGAGGCCGCCAAGGCCTGGAACAAGCTCCTCGCCGAAGCCGGCCGCATCGCCTCAATCGCCACGCGAGATTGGATCAAATGGCGTCAATGATTATGCGGTTTGGTATTAGTGGCTTTTCGGCGCGACACTCATGCGGCGCGCCCGTAGAAGCCGATACGCTCTTCGTCGGTGAACATGACGCCGGGGTGCTCGTAGTAGGAGTAGACCGCGATGATGCGCTCTTTCTCCCCGCGCACGGTTGTCACGCGATGGGCCGTGTTCTTGCCCCGGAACACGTTGAGCGTGCCGGCCATCAACGGCTCGATTTTTGCTTCTGGATCTTGGCCCTCGAGCAATCGTGCGACACCCTCGTAGTTGGGATCGATCTCAGAGCGCAGATCGGTGCGGTACTCGAACGCGCCGCCCTCGATTGGCGCCTGTAGCAGCAGCGTCGTCGTAAACTCCGAGCGGTCGAAGTGCCAATTGAGCGCCTCGCCGTCGCGATACTCCATGACATTCACCCGCGCCAGCGGATCGGGCATTGTGTAGAGAGCGGGCTTGTCCATGGTCTTCGCCAGGAACGCCGCCATCTCGGGCCACTCATAGATTTGCAGCACCATGGCGTCTGCTGGCATCTGGTCGGCACAGATCGTGTGATTGATGGTCGTGACGGTGCGGAGTGCCGGGTGGCCGGGCGCAAGGCCCGGCACCTCTTTTTTGAAGTAGATGTTATGCTCTCGCCTGTGGACGAAGGACTTGCTGTCGATCACCGGCTTCAGCTCGGCGACCGCGCGGGACAGAACGGTCGCGCGGATGAGGCCCTCCAGGTTGAACATACCCTTGCGCACGAGATCGGCTTTGCAACGCTGGATCAGCGCCTCATAGGCCGCGCTCCCCGGCCGGTCCAGGGGATAGTGATCGAGGTCGAGGATATCGGATATGAGCATGCTCGAAGTCTCCGAGGTCAAAGCCGTTCCGGTTAGCACGCCCAAGAGTGGAGGGAATCGCACCGGTTTGTCCATTGCGCAATCTCGTTGGGCCTCGTGAATGGCCCAGTTACGAGGCCGGACCGGGGAGACCCAAGAACCTCTCGCTCGTAGCCGGCAGACAGGCTTTTACCAAATCGCCCCGATCGAGATCGTGACGGCCTGGCCGTTGATGCCGCTGGCTCTACGGCTCGAAAGATACACCACGAGATCGGCGACCTCCTCGGGCGTGACGATACGGCCGGCCGGGTTCTGCTTCGCGCGCTCCGTCCAGACTGCTTCGACGGTCATGCCCCGCTCGCGCGCCTCCCGCTCGGCGTCGCGCTCGGACATCTCCGTCCTGACCCAGCTCGGCAGGATGGCGTTGGCGGTGGCGCCGAAGGGCGCGATGTCGTGAGCGACGGCCCGCATTAGGCCGATGACGCCGTGCTTGGACGCGCAATAGGCGCTCATCGAGGGCGCGCCGACCTCGCCAGCGGTCGATGAAATCGTGATGACGCGCCCGAAGCCCGCCTTCCGGATGTCGTGCGAGACAAGTCGCGTGAGCTCGAAGGGCGCATCGAGATTGACGGCCATCATCGTGCGCCAGTCCTCGCTCCGGTGATCGAAGATCGGCTTGTCGAGATGACCACCGAGGCCCGCGTTGTTGATCAGGATGAGCGGCGGCCCGAGCTTGCGCGCAGCTTCGACGATTTGGGCGCAGGCCTCCGTGGTTTCGATCGAGCAGGCGAGCGGCACTATCCCCTCGGCCTCCCGAGCGAGCGTTGCAAGCTTCTCGCCGTTTCGCGCCACGGCGAGCACGGTCGCACCTTCGCTAGCCAGCGCAATCGCCGACGCCCGTCCGATGCCACTCGACGCTCCTGTGACGATGGCGACGCGGCCCGCGTGCTCCTTGCACCTCACATCCGAACTCCATGCACAACCTCGACCAGCCGCCGAACCACCACACCTGGATCGGGCGAGCCCCACACATTGCGGCCTACGGCGACCCCGTTGGCACCGGCCTTCATGCAAGCAGCTAGCCCCGTATAGTAGGCCTCCTTATCTGCCGCGAAGTTGCCGCCGGCCAGGATGATCGGCACGCCGAAGGGTACGGCATCGGCGATCCGCTCCGGCGGCGTCGGGATCGTGGTCTTGATGACGTGCGCGCCAAGCTCGGCGCCGGTGCGGCAGGCGGCCGTGATCGCGACGGGGTCATAGGCATCCGGGAAGCGCGGTGTCTCGACCGGCATGATCTCGCAGACATAGGCGAGCCCGGCTTGGTCGCAATCGGCGGCGATCCGGGCGGCGGCGCGCAAGGCGTCCAGCTCGAAAGGTGCGCCGAGCTGCACATAGGTCATGACGCCCTTGGCGCCGAGCCTCACCGCATCGTCGACGGTCCATGCCGGCACGTGATCGGTGATGTCGTAGGAGGAGCCGATCGACACGGTGGTGAGGTCGAGCTTCAAGACAGCTGCGGCCTTGCCGAAGGCGGCGCGGCAGTCGCGGATGGTGCCGTAGGTGGAAATCACAGCATCGGCGCCGGCTTCGGCGACCGTATCGATGAGCGCCCGCCGGTCCTCCAGCCCCTTGCACGGCCAGGAGTAGAGCGGATGGTCGATGGCGACCGCGACGCAGCGGCCATCGGCGGCGAAGAAGGCAGGATTAGCCATTGTCGTCACCCGTGAGGAACATCGTCTTGAGGCCATGGTAGCTCTGGCGGCGCACGATGGCTGATTCCAGATCGTCGAAGCCGCAGCGCGAAGTCACGATCTGCTCGTAGCCCACCTTGTTCTCGATCAGCCGGTCGAGCGCCTCGTCGTAGCGCGAGCGCACCTGATTGGGGGGCGTGCCGATCCATTCGCTGCCGGTCAGCACGATCTCCTTGTAGTGCAGCCGGTTGACATCGATGGTCGCCTTGCCGCGATTGCCGAAGCCGGCGAACAGGACAACGCGACCGCCGGGCGCCGCGATCTGAATGCAGGGATCGACGAGGTCGGGATCGCCGATGGTGAGGATCACGGCATCGACACCGCCGCCGCTCCAAGTCTTCGCCACCTCGAACCAGCCCTCGGGCTTGATGACCTCGGCTGCACCGAACGACTTGGCGAGCTTCGCGCGCTCGGCCAGAGGCTCGATCACGAGCACCTCGACGCCACTTTGGGCCGCCTCAGCGACGATCTTCAAACCCATCACGCCTGCCGCGATGACGATGAGCTTCTCGCCGGGCTTCACCTTTGCCTGATCGTGCACGGCGTGAATACAATCGGCGAGTGGCTCGACGAAGATGGCGCGTTCCGCTGGCAGATCGGCCGGCACCCGCAGTGGCCCGCGCGACCACGCGATCGCGGTTGCCGGGATGAGGCAGTAATCGGCATAGCCGCCGTAGACATCGCCATAAACCCGGTCACCCGGCTTCCAGCCTTTGACCGAGCGGCCCACCTCCACGACCCTACCAAGCCATTCGTGACCTGGATTGAACGGATACTCGCCATCGTTGACGCCGATCTCGTACTTCCGCGAGTTGGTCGCGCAGACGCCGCAGGCCTCGACGCGGACGAGCAGGTCGTCGTCGCCGGGCGCGGGTACGGGAATGCGCTCCACCTTCATGTCGCGGATGCCGTGCAGTCGCGCCACGCGCATGGTCTTTGCCGTCATGTGTTCTCCTTGCCGGCCAGGCGGCCGAGCGCATGCATGGTGTCTTTGAGCGCCGGATAGAGGCGCCGGTAGTGTTCCAACAATTCGCGATAGCGCCCATGGCGGCGCGCGTCGGGGGCGATGGTCTTCTCGATCGCTGGCATGACGTCATGTCCGAGCGCGGTCAATGCCAGCATGGCCGGACCCATGGCTTCGCCGGCATGGGCAACCACGTCGAGCGGCACGCCGAGTGCGTCGGCGGTGTCTTGGGCCCATACGGAGTTCCGCACGCCGCCGCCGGCAGCCCGGTAGCGCTCAATGGGACCGAGTGCACTTGCGAGGCGTTCGCCAATATCGAGGGTCGAGAGCGCAACGGCTTCGCCGAGGGCACGACTAAGGTCGGTTGGCGTCGTCTCGAGCGTCGTCCCGATGACGGCGCCGCGCGCCAACGGGTTCCAGACCGGCGCCCGCTCGCCGGCGAAGTAGGGGAGCGCGAGGAGGCCGTGGCTACCGGGGAGCGGCAAGGCAAATTCAGCGCGCTCGCCCGAGTGAAGCTGCTCGGCCCAATCGATGAGGCTGCCGCTCGAGGACGTCCAGCCACCGGCAAAGCTCATGTCGCCAATGTAGGGCGTGACGCGCAGGCCGTGCGCCGCCATCGCTGCAGCATCCGGCGCCGGTCCGCAGGCCCGACCCAACACCATCGTCGAGCCGAGCAACAATCCCGCCTCACCATTCCGGCGCACGCCTGCGCCGAACAGATCGACGTAGCTGTCGTAGCCGCCGGTTGTGACGGGTGTTCCTGATCTCAATCCCCAAAACTCGGACGCTTCGTCCGTTAATCCCCCGGCAAAACTCAAAGCAGGTTTCGCCACCGGTAACGCCACCGGCTGCGGCAACCCCCGAGCCGCATGATCATGCCGCGTTGCCGGGTCCATCACCGGCTGGCTGGTCAACCAGGCGGCAAGATAGCCCGCCGCATCGACGACGAATCGTGCGCGCCGCATCCGCTTCGGATCGGTTCGCTGCCATAGTGCGAGGCGCGGCAGCACGTGATCAGGACCAAGCTCGTACTCGGCGAGTCCATGGCGCGCCAGCATGGTTTGCCGCTCGGCCTCGGCGCTGTTGTCGGTGGAGAAGATCGGCGCATCCCCGACCGGCTCAAGATGCTCGTCGAGCAGGACCGGGCAAGGCCCGAGCGCGCCAATGCCGATGGCGTCGATGGATGACGGATCGATGCCGGCTAGCGCCTCCTGGACCGCGCTCACGACGCCGGTCTGCCATTCTCGCGGCGAGGCCTGGCCTGTCCTTCGAGCAGCGAATGCAGTGCGTCCGCGTGCAACGAGACCACCCCGGCGATCGACAACCGCCGCCCGGGCAGCCGAAATGCCGACATCGATGCCGAGGACGAGTGCCATCGCGATCTCTGAAGAGTTATCCTACCCGCCTGCATAGCGGGGGGCGTTGAGCGCGACAACAGCGTGCCGCCCCCGAGCTCCAACTCTTCGCGTCAGTCGCCTGATCGATCCGGCCGTGGAAACAACCAGCTCGACAGGGACACGGCCGCCGCGGCACCTGCGACCTGCGCCAGGATGAAGCCCGGCGCATCGGCGGGCCTGATGCCGGCGAAGGTGTCGGACAGCGTGCGGGCAAGGGTCACTGCGGGATTGGCAAAGGAGGTCGAGGCCGTGAACCAATAGGCAGCCGTAATGTAGAGCCCGACGGCGGTGGCGACGAAATCCGGCCTCGCTCTCAGCGCACCGATGATCGTTAGCAGCAGGCCGAAAATGGCGATCGCCTCGGCGGCCCACTGGCCGGGGCCGGAGCGGATGGTCGTCGACAGCTGCAACAGGGGCAACTCGAACATGATATGCGCCGCGAGCACGCCCAGAACGCCGCCAATGACCTGTGCCATCAGGTAGGGGACAAAGTCCGCCCAGCCGAGCATGCCCCTCACCGCCATGGCCAGGCTGACCACGGGATTGAAATGGGCGCCAGAGATCGGCCCGAGAATTGTGATCAGAACGATCAGAATGGCGCCGGTGGGCAGGGTGTTGCCGAGCAGCGCGATGGCCGTGTTACCGCCGGCAAGCTTGGCGCCCATGATGCCGGAGCCGACAACGGTCGCGAGCAGAAGCCCGGTCCCCAGTGCCTCGGCGGCCAACCGTCGGGCGAGCGGCTCCATCGTATCAGCCACTGACAACCTCGGGCTGATCCGTAGTCGCACCGATGGCATCGAGGCGCTTCTGCAGGGTGAGCCTGTCGAGAGATGCGATCGGCAAGTTGATGAAGATCGAGATCCTGTTGGAGAGCATCCGGTAGGTATCGGCGAAGGCCGCCCGCTGCACGGCCTCGTTGCCCTCGATGGCTGCCGGATCGGGAACGCCCCAATGCGCAGTCATGGGCTGGCCCGGCCATACCGGACAAACTTCTCCGGCCGCGTTGTCGCAGACGGTGAACACGAAATCGAGGGGCAGCGCTTGGGAGGTTGCGAACTCCGACCAGGGTTTCGATCTGAGATCATCCACACGGTGATTGAGTTTCGAGAGCAGGTCGATCGCGAACGGATGCACGGCGCCCTTCGGCTGACTGCCCGCGCTGAAGGCCTGGAACCGGCCGGCGCCGTCGCGATTGAGGATCGCTTCGGCCAGGATCGAGCGGGCCGAATTGCCCGTGCAAAGGAAGAGAACCGCGTAAGGCTTCTCCATGGGACACCTCCCGACTCGATGATCATGCGACGGGTTTGTTACAGACGTATGACAGACGCAGCCCGGTGCCCGGTCGTCGTTATGCCCTTGCCTTGCCCTCCCGGAACATGCGGATGATGCCGGAGAAATCGGCGCCGCCCTGGCCGAGTTTGTCGAACAGCGCATAAAGTTGCGTCGCCTCGGCGCCGAGCGGGGTGACGGCGCCGGCGGCTCGGGCCGCCTCTTGCGAGAGCAGCAGGTCTTTCAGCATGAGGGCTGCGGCGAAACCTGGTTTGTAGTCGTTGTTGGCGGGTGAGGTGGGCACAGGCCCCGGCACCGGGCAATAGGTGTTGATCGACCAGCATTGGCCGGACGAGGTCGAGGCCGACATCGAACAGCGCCTGATGCGAGAGGCCGAGCTTCTCGGCGAGCACGAAGGCCTCGCAGACGCCGATCATGGAGATGCCGAGGATCATGTTGTTGCAGATCTTGGCCGCCTGCCCCGCACCCGCGTCGCCGCAATGGACGAGGCGCTTGCCCATCCTGGAGAGCACGGGCTCGGCGCGCTCGAAGGCCTCCGCCGAGCCACCGGCCATGAAGGTGAGCGTTGCCGCCTTGGCGCCACCGGTGCCGCCGGAGACGGGGGCGTCAAGCGAAAGCGCGCCGGCCTCCTTGGCGATGCCGTGCGCCTTCCGTGCGCTCTCGACATCGACGGTCGAGCAATCGATGAGCAGCGTGCCCGGTTTGACGGCCTTGGCAAGCGCGCCGAACACCTCGACTACTTGACGCCCGGACTGCAGCATCGTCACCACGATATCGGCGCCATCCGCTGTGTCAGTGACCGAGCCCACGATCGACACGCCATCGGCCGCCGCGCCGTCGCGCGCGCGCGCAAAGACATCGTAGCCCGACACCTTGAACCCGGCCTTCACGAGATTGGCGGCCATGGGCCGGCCCATGTTTCCGAGACCGATGAAGCCGATGGTCGTCATGCATTCCTCCTTGCCGCGTCGCCCGGGAAGAGCGGTGGGTCGAGCGGCGTCAACATGCTGTCGATTTCAGTTTCGTCCACATCGGCGAGCCGCGCCGGCTGCCACTTCGGACTGCGATCCTTGTCGATCACGGCGGCGCGCACGCCCTCGCGGAAGTCCGGCCGCATCACCATGCGAATGCCGGCTGCGAGCTCTCGCGCCAGGCACGCCTCGAGGGTCTTGCTCGTGCGGCCGAGCCGCATCAGGCGGAGCGCCATGACGAGGCCGGTGGGCGCGTTGGCGGTGATGGCGGCGAGCGTCTCGCGGGCGAAGTGTGAGTCGTCGGCCGCCAGTCGAGCGACGATCTCGGCAACACTGCCGGAGCCGAAGCTGCGATTGATGCGCGCACTCTCCGTCGCGAGCGGTGTGAGCTCCGGCGGTTTGGAGAAACGGGCCACGACGCCATCAACGGCTTCCGAGGTCGCTCCTGCCGGCAAGCCTTCCAGCCCATCGACGAACCCGCCGAGATCCTCGATCGCAACGAACGCATCCGCTAATCCGGCTCGGATCGAATCCGACGCATTCGCGGGCACACCCGTCAATCCGAGATACGTCCCAAGCTCCCCCGGCGCACGACTCAACCTCCACGATCCCCCGACATCCGGGAAGAAGCCGATGACGCATTCCGGCATTGCGAGCTTGGAACGCTCGGTGACGATGCGATGGCGCGCATGCATCGACATGCCCATGCCGCCGCCCATGGTGAAACCGTCCATCAGCGCCACATAGGGCTTGGGGCAATGCGCGATGCGACTGACGAGGTGATACTCGTCGCGCCAAAAGGCTTCCGCGCCGGCCGGTCCGTTCTCCAGTGTAGACACGAGCGCGCGGATGTCGCCACCCGCACACAGTGCCCGTTCGCCCGAGCCGGAGAGTACGATGGTCGCGACTCCCGGATCGGCGAGGAAACGGCGGAGCGCGGCATCGAGGCCGCGCACCATGCGCACGGAAAGACTGTTCAGCGCCTTCGGCCGGTTGAGGCGGATGTGCCCGACCGTGCCGCGCCGTCCGGCGAGCAATTCGGCACCGCCTTCGGGTGTCGGGGTCAGCTCTGTATCGAGATCGGCGACGCGCATGCGTGTCCTTGTTCCATCGGCGTCTTGCCATAGCACAGCCCCGGCGGGAAACGCACCCGCGACCAACTCACGCGATCTCTAGAGTGCTTCCGGAAAAGTGCGAACCGGTTTTCCGAAAAGAAACACGACAAAACAAGGAATTAGGGTGTTGAAGTGATTTAACGAAAAACGGAAACTCCCTAGCTCACAAACCGGGCAGGGGCGAGCGGCGCAAGTTAAACATGCGATCTGGCACCGCAGCTGCGGAGAACGGTCTCCAATGATTAAAAGGCGCCTTTGGGCATCAGGCCGCCATCGACGACAATGATCTCACCGGTGATGTAGCGCGCCGCTTGCGAAGCGAGGAACAGGATCACATCCGCAATATCGTCGGCCTCGCCAACACGGCCGAGCGGAATGAGGCTGGCGGCCTTTTCGAGGCCCTCGGGCCCCAGCGAATGCTCCTTCGAAAGGGCCTGGGCCGTACGGATGAGCCCTGGTGCCACGCCATTCACGCGGATTCGGGGGGCGAGCTCCACGGCCAGCGCCCGCACCAGGCCGACGACGCCATGCTTTGCCGCCGAGTAGTGCACATGCTCGTTCCAGCCATAGCCGACACCCATGATCGAGGAGACGGCGACAACCGAGCCGCTGCCGCGCGACCTCATGCCAGGAGCCGTCGCGCGAACGATGCGCATCACACCCTTGAGGTCGACATCGAGGGTCCGGTCCCAGCTCTCGTCCGTCATCTGCGAGAGCGGGACTTTGCGGGCAATGCCGGCATTGGCGATGACGGCGTCGATGCCGCCGTAGAGCCGCTCGACAGAATCCACGACGGATGCGGTCTGCCCGGTGTTCGTCACATCGAGCAGATGGAAAGAAGCCGTGCCGCCTCTGGATGTGATGTCCTCGGCGACGGCTTTCCCTTCGTCATTCAAGATGTCCGTCACCGCGACATGGTATCCGGCGTGCCCGAAGGCAAGCGCCGTGGCCTTGCCGATGCCGATCCCGGCTCCTGTGATCAAGACCGTCTTCTTCGCGCGTTCGGCCATGGGTTCACTCTTCTGTCCGTTGCTTCAGATCATGACGTCGCCGCCGTTGGGCGACAGAGTTTGGCCGGTATAGAAAGATCCCGCTTCCGATGCGAGGAGCAGCAGGCTCGGCGCGATCTCCTTCACATTTCCGAAGCGACCGAGCGGCAGCTGGGCCATCTTCATCTGGCGGAACTCGTCGCTCAATCCGCGCGTGAGGTCAGTGTCGACGGGGCCTGGCGCGACGGAATTGACGGTCACCTTGTGCGGAGCGCCTTCATAGGCAAGCGCGCGCGTGAAGCCGACGATGCCGGCCTTGGCGGCGCTATAGTGCACGAGGCCGGGCGATCCCTTATAGGCGAGCTGAGAGGAGATGTTGATGATCCGTCCAAACGATCGCTCGCACATTTTCCCGAAGAAGGCGCGTGTCACGAGGAAGGTGCCCCGCAAGTGGACGGCGATCATGCGATCCCACTCTTCAATGGACATTTTCACCAAGGGCGTGTCGCCGCCGATGCCGGCATTGTTGACGACGATGTCGACGTGGCCGAGGCACCGCTCGGCCCAGGCCGCCATGGCGGCGACTTCGCTCTCGCTGGCCACGTCACAATCCGTTTCATGGACCTTGCGGCCTTGTGAGGCGAGCTTCTTGACCAACGCCTTCGCGACGGCATCATCGCGGTAGTGGCAAAACGCGACCTCGGCACCCGCCGCTGCGAACAGCTCGACAACACCCGCTCCAATTCCACGGCTGCCGCCGGTGATGAGCGCTTTTCGGCCTGCGAGGCTGAAGGTTTCGAGCATGTCTTGGCACTCCGGTCTTGGACTGCCCGAACTTGAGCACGCTGCGCCTCATTCGGCTAGAATGTGTTGCGCAGGACAGTGCTGCTTCGACGGCATCGTCGAGATGCGACCATGCCTCGCTCACAGCCCGGCCCGCTTGCCTTGCACCACCCTTCCCGGCCATTGATGGGGCCTCGGAAAGACCATCCCGGAGCCCCCATGCCCAAGCTCACGCCAAAAGCCCTCGACCTCCTCTTCATGGAGGCGCGCACGCGCAACGGTTGGCGCAAGAAGAAGGTGCCCACGGCGCTGCTGGAGGAGATCTGGAACATCGCCCGGATGGGGCCGACGAGCGCGAACTGCCAGCCGCTCCGGGTCGTGTTCGTCACTTCCAAGGAGGCGAAAAAGAAACTCGCCCCGGCGCTCTCTGGCGCCAATCGGGAAAAATCCATGAAGGCGCCGGTCACCGCCCTCTTTGCCCACGACCTCGCTTTCTACGAACTGCTGCCGCGGTTATTCCCGCATGACCAATCGGCGCGCTCCTGGTTTGCCGGCAACGAGCAGACCATTGCGGAGACCGCCTTCCGCAATGGCTCGCTCCAGGCCGCCTATTTCATGCTCGCCGCCCGCGCCAAGGGGCTCGACTGCGGGCCGATGTCGGGTTTCAACCAGGACAAGGTCAACGAGGCTTTCTTCCCAGGGGGAACGCACAAGGTGAATTTCATTTGCAACTTGGGCTACGGCACCGACGACGATCTCTTCCCGCGGGGACCGCGGCTCGCCTTCGAGGAGGCCACCCGTGTCGAATAGCGAAGGCGAAGTGCTGACGGTTTCTCAAGTTCACGAGCTGGCGACCGTCGTGCTCGAGGCGAACGGCTGCGATGAGGCGAACGCCAAGGCGATTGCCGGCACGGTCGCGTCGGCCGAGCGCGACGGCTGTCTCTCGCACGGCCTGTTCCGGATTCCGGGCTATGTAAAGTCGCTGCGCTGCGGTGCCGTCAACGGCAAGGCCCGGCCAACAGTCACGCGCCCGGCGCCTTCCGTGATCCGGGCCGACGTCAATCTCGGCTTCTCGCCGCTGGCGCTGGAGTTGACGCGGCCAGAGCTCATCGAGGTCGCGCGCGCTCACGGCATCGCGGCATTGGCGCTGGTGCGTGGGCATCACTTCGCGGCGCTCTGGCCGGAGGCCGAGGCGCTCGCCGAGGCCGGACTCGCCGCCATCGCCATGACGGCTTCGCGCGCAGCCGTCGCGCCGGCCGGTGCCAGAGAGCGTTTCTTCGGCACCAACCCCATGGCCTTCGCCTTCCCCCGAGGCGACAAGCCGCCGCTCGTCTTCGACCAGGCGTCCGCTGCCATGGCGCGGGGCGAGATCATGATCGCCGCCCGCGACGGCCATGCGATCCCGCCAGGCATGGGCATCGATCGCGAGGGCGAACCAACCACCGATCCACAAGCCATCCTCGACGGCGCGCAGCTCCCCTTCGGTGGCTACAAAGGCTCGGCGATCGCGCTGATGGTCGAGCTGCTGGCGGCCGGCCTCATCGGCGAAGCCTTCGGCTACGAGGCGCACGAGAACGCCAATCCGGCGAGCGGCGTACAGCGCAGCGGCGAGCTCGTCATAGCCATGGACCCCGCCCGCTTCGGCGATGCCGCGGGCTGGCTGGCGCACACCGAGGCGTTCTTTGCGCGGCTGACCGACCTCGATGGCGTTCGCTTGCCCGCTGATCGCCGCCGCAAAATGCGAGAGATGACGGCGCGGGAGGGCGTCAAGGTCGCGCCGAAGCTTCTGGCGGAGATCAAGGGGTTGATGTGAGGGGAGAGCGCAAACACTTGCGCCCGCAGAATGTCTAGTGTGGCGTCGCGCCTTAGTTGACCAGTACTGCGGCGAGGTTCGTGTCAACTAAGGCGCGTTGAACGCCACACTAAGCCAATGATATTGCTAGTGGTCCTTATGTCGCGCCTAAATCGAAAGCGATCGCGGCCATGATGCGATTTAGGCGCGACGGGCCACTAGAGCTTGGTTTTGAACTCGTTCTACGGCGAACCGGTGTCCACTTCGTCTGAACGTGCTGTCAGCGCGGCGAACACATTGATCCCGATCGTAAGGCAACCTGCTTATTGCCCGATCTAGGGCGACGAAGGCGTTCTGTAAGTCCGAGTTGGGTTCGCTGTCCTGAGGAGTGACGGCGATCTGGGCAATCGCGACAGCCTCCCGGCCGAACCTACGCCAACCCTGCCCGATCGAGCACCGCGTCGAGCCGCTTCTCGAGTGCGGTGTCGGCGGCGAGCAGCGGCAGGCGATGCTCGTTCGCCGGCAGAACGCCGAGCCGCTTCATCATGTACTTCATGGGAATCGGATTGATGTCGAAGAACACCGCCTTGTTGATCTCGTGCAGCTGGCGGTGCAGCGCGCGGGCGCCATTCAAATCACCGCGCCATACCGCCTCGCACATCTGGGCGAGCGGTTTGGGCGCAAGATTGCCGACCGCGTTCATGAGTCCGCAGGCGCCGATCGCCATCATCGGGAACGACAGCTCCTCTAGGCCGACGAAGATACGCATGTCGTCATTCACCTCGGCCAGCGCATCCGAGACGAAACCGAGGTCGAGCGAGGCGTGCTTCATGCCGCAAAAGCGCGGGCAGGTTTTGTCGATCTCCTTCAAGGTTTCGAGCTTGACGTCGACCGCCGCGCGGCCGGGGATGTGGTAGATCATCCAGGGGATATCGATGAGCTTGTCGAGCGCTTGATAGTACGCGGTAAGGCCGCGCTGGGGCGGGCGCGAATAGTAGGGCGTGACGATCAGCAGCGCGTCGGCGCCGGCCGTGGCGGCATGGCGTGTGAGCACTTCCGTCTCGGCAAAGGATTGCGAGCCGGTCGCGGCAACCACGGTGATCTTGCCCCGCGCCGCTTCAACAGCCACGTCGACGATCCGGTTCCGCTCTTCGACGGTGAGCGAGGAAGGCTCTGACGTCGTGCCGTTGACGAGCACACCATGCGAGCCGTTCTTGGCCTGGAACTCGACGAGGCGTGCATAGGCGTCGTAATCGACGGCGCCGCTCTTGAAGGGTGTCACCAGTGGCGGGATCGAGCCGCGAAGGGCTTGTCGGTCGAGTGACATCATTTGAAATGGCCTCCGGCGCAGGCATCGACGGCGGCAACCATTGCCGCTAAATCTCTACGGGTCAACGCCCGGAGGCCTGAGTCTATGCCGCATTTCATCATCGACTATTCCGCCAATCTCGATGGCGAGGTCGACCTCGAGGCGCTTGTCGAAAGCGTGCGTAAGGCGGCTGTCGAAACGGGGATCTTCCCGCTCGGTGGTATCCGCGTCCGCGCCCACAAGGCGGATGCCTCGACGATGGCTGATGGCCGGCAAGACTATGCCTTTCTCGACCTGACGCTGAGGCTCGCGACCGGCCGTTCGCTTGAGGTCCGCAGGACAGCGGGTGAGGCGATTTTCGCAGCGCTCAGCAAACATCTCGACCCGGCCTTCGCCAAGCGCAAGATCGCCTTGTCGTTCGAGATCAGGGAGATCGATCCAGAGTTATCCTGGCGGCGCAATACGATCCACGATCACCTGAAAGGCGCGGGCTGACATGGCGGCGGAATTCGCAAAGCCTGGTGGCCTCGCCGCCAATCTCGAGGCGTTGGGACGGCATTTACCGCGCTATGCCAAGGGGATTGGTCATCAAATCGCGGGCGAGGCGGTTCGATCGGACAGCACGTTCGAGACGCGCTCGCCGGTCGATGGCAGCCTGATCGCGTCCGTTGCGCGCGGGAGTTCCGCCGATGTCGATCGCGCCGCGAAGACTGCGGCCGCTGCCTTCCCCGCTTGGCGCGCCATGAAGGGCGATGATCGGAAAGCTCTGCTCCATCGCATTGCGGACGCCATCGAGGCACGGGCCGACGAAATCGCGGTGCTTGAATCCTGGGATACCGGTCAGCCGATCCGCTACATGGCGAAAGCGGCATTGCGCGGCGCCGAGAATTTCCGCTTCTTCGCCGACCAAGCGCCCGGTGCGCGCGACGGGCAGGCGCTGCAGTCGCCCGATCTTCTGAACTACTCCATGCGCGTGCCCATTGGCCCGGTCGGCGTCGTCACGCCCTGGAATACGCCCTTCATGCTCTCGACGTGGAAGATCGCGCCGGCCTTGGCGGCGGGCTGCACGGTCGTGCACAAGCCGGCCGAATGGTCGCCGGTGACGGCGAGTCTGTTGGTCGAGATTGCCGAGAGTGCGGGCCTGCCGAAGGGCGTTTGGAATGTCGTGCACGGCCTCGGCGAGGAAGCGGGCAAAGCGCTCACCGAGCATCCAGCGATCAAGGCCGTCGGTTTCGTCGGCGAGAGTGCGACCGGCTCGGCGATCATGCGGCAGGGTGCGGCAACCCTGAAACGCGTCCACTTCGAGCTCGGCGGCAAGAACCCAGTCATCGTCTTCGCCGATGCCGATCTCGATCGCGCGCTCGATGCCGTGCTGTTCATGATCTACAGCCTCAACGGCGAGCGGTGCACTTCTTCCTCCCGCGTGCTGATCGAAGCCTCGATCTACGATCAATTCACGGCGCGGCTCGCCGAGCGTGTCAGGCGTATCAAGGTCGGCCATCCGCTCGATCCAGCCACCGAGATCGGACCGCTGATCCACGAGCGGCATCTGGCGAAAGTGTGCAGCTTTTTCGACATCGCGAGATCGGACGGCGCGACGATCGCCGCTGGCGGTACGCGAGCGGGTGACGTCAAGGGCCATTACGTTGCACCGACTCTGTTTACCAACGCGCGCAACGACATGCGCATCGCCCAGGAGGAAATCTTCGGGCCGGTGCTGACGGCCATTCCCTTCGCGAATGACGACGAGGCGCTGCAACTCGCCAACGATGTCCGGTATGGGCTGACGGGCTATGTCTGGACGAGCGACATCTCACGCGCGCTCCGCTTCGGCCAGGAGCTCGAGGCCGGCATGATCTGGGTGAACGCCGAGAACATCCGGCATCTACCGGCGCCGTTCGGCGGCATGAAGGCCTCGGGCATCGGCCGTGATGGCGGCGATTACTCTTTCGACTTTTACATGGAGACGAAGAACGTGGCACTCGCCTTTGGCCATCACAAAATCCCGAAGCTCGGAGCCTGACGCCCGATGCCTATCCCGCCCTACACTTTGACGCCACCCTTCAACATTGTCCGCTGCGCACATGTGGAGCTGGGCGTCCAGGATCTCGGCGCATCGCGCGCCTTCTACGAGGAGACACTTGGTCTTGTTCTCACCGAAGAGAAGCCGGACACGCTCTATTTCCGCGGGCTCGAGGAGCGCAATCATCACTCCTTCGTGTTGCGCAAGGCCGGGGCGGCCGAATGCCTCGCCCTCGGCTTCAAGGTAGCGAGCGAGGAGGATCTCGATCGTGCCGAGCATTGGTTCCGGTCAAAGGGGATGCCGGTCGCGTATGTCGATCGCAGCCGCCAGGGCCGCACGCTCCGCACCGTCGATCCGCACGGGGTCCCGCTCGAATTCGTTTTCCGCTACGCCCAAGCTGAGCGGCTATTGCAGAAGTACGGCGCCTATCGCGGCCCGCATCCGCAGCGGATCGACCACTTCAACGTCTTCTCGCCGAACGTGCAGACGTCCGTCGATTTCTACTCGGAACTCGGGTTCCGGGTCACCGAATACACCGAGGATGAAGGGGGAGGCGCTCTCTGGGCCGCCTGGATGCACCGCAAGGGTGGCGTCCACGATATCGCCTTCACGAACGGCACCGGGCCGCGCCTGCATCATACGGCGATCTGGCTGCCGACCATCATGCATGTCGTGCACTTGTGCGATGTCATGTCGACGACTGGCTATCTCGCCAACATGGAGCGCGGACCCGGCCGGCACGGCATCTCGAACGCCTTCTTCCTCTATGTCCGCGATCCGGATGGCCACCGTATCGAGCTCTATGCGAGCGACTATCTGACCGTCGATCCCGATCTCACACCGATACGGTGGGGCCTCAAGGATACGCAGAGGCAGACGCTATGGGGGACGCCGGCGCCCAAGTCCTGGTTCGAGGAGGGTTCGCTTTTCCCGGGCGTCACACCGCGCGAGCCGGACTTGAAAGCGCAGCCGATCGTGGCGCGCTAGAGTGCTGCCCGCAAAAGTGCGAAGCGGTTTTCCGGCAGGAAGCACGATATAGAAAGGCCTACTCCGCGTCCGCCTGCTTCGCCGGATGCGCCGTTGCAAAGGCCGCGAGCTTCTGGCAGGCCGCATCCACCGCCAGCACCTTCGGCAAATGCTCGAGTGGAATGGCGAAGCGGCGGGCATTAAAGATCTGTGGAATGAGACAGACATCGGCGAGGGTCGGCGCTACTCCACAGCAGAACGGGCCATCGCCGATCATTCTCTCAATTGGCTCGAGCCCACCCATCAGTACCCAGTGCTTGATCCATTGATCAACGGCCGGTTGCGGCAGGGCAAGTGGGCCCTTCAGGTAGTTGAGCACCCGCAGATTGTTGAGTGGATGCGTATCGCAGGCAATTGCCAGCGCAATCGCACGCACATTTGCAGCGGCGACCGGATCGGCCGGGATGAGCCTCGGCTCCGGTTTCAGAGTGTCGAGATATTCGACGATGGCGAGCGACTGCGTGAGCACGGTGCCGTCGGCCAATTCCAGCGCCGGGACGAGGGCTTGCGGATTCTTCGCGAGATAATCGGGCAGCTTTTGGCGTCCGCCATCCCTGACGAGGTGCACCGGCACGTGCTCAACGGCGATGCCCTTGAGGTTGAGTGCGATCCGGACACGATAGGCGGCCGACGAGCGGAAATAGCCGTAGAGCTTCATGATGATTCCTCCTCATCGCCGAGGCCGAGCGCCGCCTCGACGGCGGCGATGGCCTGGAGCAGCTGAATTCGCTCCTCGACACTCAACTGTCCGAGGATCTCCTGCTCGGCTTCCAGGACGAGCGGCATGAGCTCGCGCATCAGCCTCAGTCCGCTATCGGTCAGCTGCAACACCAGCTCGCGACCGTCGCTGGGCGAGCCCGTGCGTTCGACGAGCCCGCGGTCTGTCAGCGTCGCGACCGCCCGGCTGATGGTCGACTTGTGAGTCCGTGTCGAGGCAACGATCTCTTGCGCCGTCGCCATGCCGCGGCTCGAGAGCGTCGCCAGCACGCGCCATTCGGGGATATCAAGGCCGAAACGCCCGGAGTAAACGGCCGACAAGCGCCGACTCACCTCGCCCGCCAGCCGGTTCAACCGGAAGGGGAGGAAACTATCGAGACGGATACCCGCGCCGAGCGCGGACTTTTTGCTTGATCGTCCCATTGGCACCGATACAATTGGTTGCAACTGAGACTAATTCCTTACCGGTCCGGCGTCCAGCACCGAAGGAGAGCGCCATGAACGTCTATGAACGCGCCGCGTCGCCAGCGCATCGCGCCGTCGCCACAGCCGAGGGTTACATGCCCGGCTTCGGCAATGATTTCGAGACCGAGGCGCTGCCGGGCGCGCTACCTCAGGGGCAGAATTCGCCTCAAGCCTGCGCCTATGGCCTCTATGCCGAGCAGCTTTCGGGTTCGCCATTCACCGCGCCGCGTGGCGCCAACGAGCGCTCCTGGCTCTACCGCATCCGGCCGTCGGTTCGCCACTCCGGACGCTTCCAGCGCATCGACCTGCCGTACTGGAAGACGGCCCCCGCCACTGACGAGCACGACATGCCCATCGCCCAGCTCCGCTGGAACCCGCCACCCATTCCAACAGGCAAGCTGACCTTCCTCGACGGCATCCGCACCATGACCACGGCGGGAGATGTGAACACGCAGGCGGGCATGTCGGCCGGCATCTACTTCGTGACGGAGTCGATGACCGACGACTATTTCTACAATGCCGACGGTGAGCTGCTGATCGTGCCGCAATCCGGCAAGCTCGTGTTCTTCACCGAGCTCGGCCGCATCGAGGCCACTGCCGGCGAGATCGTCATCCTGCCGCGGGGAATGAAGGTCAAGGTCGAACTCGCCGAAGGGCCCGCGCGCGGCTACATCTGCGAGAATTACGGCGCGAAGTTCACGTTGCCCCATCGCGGCCCGATCGGCGCTAACTGTCTCGCCAATCCCCGCGATTTCAAAACGCCGGTCGCCGCCTTCGAGGAGAAGGACACGCCGTGCCGGCTGACAGTCAAATGGTGCGGCAAGTTCTTCCAGGCGGAGATCGGCCACTCGCCGCTCGACGTCGTCGCCTGGCACGGCAACTATGCACCCTACAAATACGATCTGCGCACCTTTTCGCCGGTCGGCGCCATCCTCTTCGATCACCCCGATCCGTCGATCTTCACGGTGATCACCGCGCCATCGGGCGAGGAAGGCACGGCCAACATCGACTTCGTCATCTTCCCCGAGCGCTGGAGCGTCGCCGAGCACTCCTTCCGCCCGCCCTGGTATCACATGAACATCATGAGCGAGTTCATGGGGCTGATCTACGGCCAGTATGATGCCAAGCCCGAGGGCTTCGTGCCGGGCGGCATGAGCCTGCACAACTGCATGCTGCCGCACGGACCCGACAAACAGGCCTTCGAGCACGCCTCGACGGTCGACCTGAAGCCTCATAAGCTGAACAACACCATGGCCTTCATGTTCGAGACGCGGTATCCGCAGCATCTGACGAAATACGCCGCGACCCTCGAAACCCTTCAGCCCGGCTATGCCGACTGCTGGAACGGCCTCGACAAGAAGTTCGACGGGCGGCCTTAGGAACAGAACATATGAAACTCGCCTCGCTGAAAGACGGACGGGACGGCAGACTGGCCGTCGTATCGAGGGATCTGACGCGGGCGATCGAGGCGAGCGACATCGCGCCGACTCTGCAGGCCGTGCTCGACAATTGGGAGCGGGCGGCGCCGGCCCTTGCAGGGCTCGCCGAGCAGGTCGAGCTCGGCTCGGTCGCGACTTTTCGCTTCCGCGAGCACGATTGTGCTTCGCCTTTGCCGCGCGCCTATCAGTGGGCGGACGGCTCAGCCTATGTGAATCATGTGGAGTTGGTCAGGAAAGCGCGAGGTGTGGACATGCCACCCTCCTTTTTGGACCGACCCGCTGATGTATCAGGGCGGCTCCGACACGTTCATCGGTCCGCGTGATGCGATTGTGTCGCCGGGTGATGAAAGCCTCGGATTGGACTTGGAAGCCGAAGTCGTCGTCGTGACCGATGACGTGCCGATGGGTGTGACGCCGGAAGCCGCCCGCAAGCACATCAAGCTCGTCATGCTCGTCAACGACGTGACCTTGCGCGGGTTGACGGCCTCGGAGCTCGCCAAGGGCTTCGGCTTCTTCCAATCCAAGCCCTCATCGGCCTTTTCTCCAGTCGCCGTGACGCCGGACGAGCTGGGGGATCGCTGGAATGGCGGAAAGCTTTCGCTTCCTCTGCTATCTTTTCTCAATGGCGAACCGCTCGGTAAGCCGAACGCCGGCACCGACATGACCTTCGACTTCGGGACGCTGATCGCGCATGCGGCCCGCACGCGTTCGCTCGGCGCCGGCTCGATTGTCGGCTCTGGCACCGTCTCCAACAAGTCGGCGGATGGTGGGCCCGGCAGACCGATCAAGGACGGCGGGGTCGGTTATTCCTGCCTCGCCGAGCAGCGAGTCGTCGAGACGATCCTGGAAGGCAAGCCCAGGACGCCGTTCTTGAAACCCGGCGATAAGGTGCGCATTGAGATGATGGACGACAAGCGGCATTCGATCTTCGGCGCGATCGAGCAGACGGTGGTCCAGACGTGAGGGGTGCCGACACTGTCGACTATGTGGCACCCAGACCGGCAGTGCCGCTCAGCCAATTTCAGCTTGCGACATGACGACAACTTTTAAACCGACCACCGTCATGCCAGCGAAGGCTGGCATCCATCCAAGCCGCAGTGAGCGTAAGGACTTGCTGTTCGGCGAGGCTAATGAACGACTTCGACCTGGATGGATTCCGGCCTTCGCCGGAACGACGGATAGAGATATTGGATCGGGAACCTTGCCGCCTCATCGAGGGAATATCACTCGATGAAAGGCGGCGCTGTCGTCGAGCTCGATCATGTGCAGCTTGCCATGCCTGCCGGCAAAGAGGACGAAGCGAGGAAATTCTACGTGACGCTTTTGGGTTTCACCGAACAACCAAAGCCGGATTCGCTCGCGGCTCGCGGTGGACTCTGGCTTCGTGCGGGGCACTTGCGAGTTGCATTTGGACGTCGATCCGGACTTTCATGCGGCGGCGAAGGCGCATCAGGGCTTTGTGGCCGAAAATCTCAATGGCCTCGCGGAGCGACTTCGACAGGCCGCCTGTAAGCTGAAGCCTGACGCGCCTGACGCCGGCGCCTTTTCACCACCGATCCCTTCGGCAACCGCATCGAGCTGATCGAGTTTCAGGAGACCACGTGATGGCTAAGCAGTTCGCCTCGGCCGGCGACATGACGGAGAAGAAGATTTCCTTCACCGAGGTTGGCACGGGCCTCTATGCCTTTACGGCTGAGGGCGATCCCAACACCGGCGTCATCATCGGCGACGACAGCGTCATGATCGTCGACGCACAGGCGACGCCGCGGCTCGCCTCGAAGGTGATCGAGAAGATCCGCTCCGTCACCGACAAGCCCATCAAGTATGTCGTGCTCTCGCACTACCACGCCGTGCGGGTGCTCGGCGCTTCCGCCTATCAGGCGAGCGAGATCGTCGCCTCGCAGATGTGCCGGACCATGATCGTCGAGCGTGGCAAGGAAGACTGGGATTCGGAGTTCGATCGGTTCCCCCGCCTCTTCCAGGGTCACGAGAGCATTCCCGGTCTCACCTGGCCGACGCTCACCTTCCAAGGCCGCATGTCGCTCTATCTCGGCAAACGCCGCGTCGATCTCATGCAGCTCGGCCGCGCGCATACGGCGGGCGATATCGTCGCCCATGTGCCCTCCGAGAACGTGATGTTTTCGGGCGACATCGTCGAGTACAAATCCGCCTGCTATTGCGGCGACGCGCATTTCGGCGACTGGCCGGGAACGCTCGATGCCATCGCCCGCATCGCGCCCGACTCGTTGTCGCCCGGCCGCGGCGACGCTCTCGTCGGCCGCGCGAAGGTCAATGAGGCCATCGAGCTGACGCGCGATTTCCTCAGCTGCACCTTTGCACCCGTCGCAAGGATCGCGCTCGCCGGCGGCACGCTGAAAGAGGCGATGGCCGCCTGCCGCGCCCATTGCGATGCCAAGTTCGAGAGCTACGCCATCTACGAGCACTGCCTCCCCTTCAACGTCGCCCGCGCTTACGACGAAGCGCTTGGCCTCGACACGCCGCGTATCTGGACGGCGGCGCGCGACAAGGAGATGTGGGCGGCGCTGCAGGGATGAGGCTCTGGCGCCTTGCGCCGTCGCGTGATAGCGACGCTGGGCAAGCAAGCGATCGAGACATCCAATGGCCCGCGTCCTCCTCATTTCCTCCGACGTCGCCTATGGGCACGTGGGCAATGCCGCAGCGCGATTTGCCTTGCAGCGGTTGGGACACGAGGTGCTGGCGCTGCCGACCGTCGTGCTGTCGAGCCACCTCGGGTACAAAAAAGTCGGCGGTCAACGGATCGATGCGGCATCGCTCACAAGCATGCTCGATGCGCTGAAGGCGAACGCCATTCTGGCTAGCGTCGACGCCGTGCTCACGGGGTATCTGCCGTCGCCCGAGCACGTCGATGTTGCGGTCACGGCGATCCGGAGCGTGCGAGGGAAATCGAAGTCGACCGTGCTCGTCGCCGTCGATCCCGTGCTCGGCGATGATCCGGATGGCCTCTATGTCGACAAGACTGCGGCTGCGGCCGTTCGCGACCGTCTCGCGGGCCTCGCCGATCTCCTGACGCCGAACCGTTTCGAGCTCGAATGGCTTTCCGGCGAGGAAGTTTCGAACGCCCGCAGTGCTCAGTCCGCCGCGCGCGCACTCGGCGTTGCCGCGGTGCTCGCAACTTCGGTGCCCGGCACGACGAAACGCGAGATCGACAACGTCCTCATCACCAGCGGCAACGCCATTCGCACCTCGACCAAGCGCAGAAAGAGCGTGCCGCATGGCACGGGCGATCTGCTGACGGCCCTGATGCTCGGCCACCTGCTCTCGGGCAAATCCCAGGCCCGCGCCCTCGGCCTCGCCGTCGGCGGCATCGAGTCGGTCATCGAGGCGAGCGCCGGCGAGCCAGAATTGAAGCTCGTCGCCAGCCAATCGGCCTGGTCGAAGCCCAAAGCCTGGCCGGTGGGGCCGGTGCGGTAAGCGCCACTTTCTATCGAGAAAAATTTGCGTTTCTTCCCTTCCCCCCTTGAGGGGGAAGGCCAAGCGCCTTGGGCTTAGCTGCGTTGCAGGTAAGCCCTTAGGCGCTTGGGATGGGGGGAAAATGACGCGAACTCCGAATCTGTGGCTTACCCCCCACCCCGCCCTCCCCCTCAAGGGGGGAGGGGGAAAAGCCCGCGCACTTCATGACCAACAAAGTCAATGACGTGCGTGCCAGTCCTTGGCAAACAAATCCAGGGCCAACTCCCAGACTTGCCATAGTTGAGCAGCGACCGCCTCACCAGAATCCAAGAATGCGGCGTACCGATCGACTTGAACAGGCCCGCCTGTTTGCCAATGCTTGTTGACAGCAATGTCTATCGGCAATGCATCAAGTTTCTCGAGAGTGACGCGAACTTCGGTGCTGTGGGGCTGGATTCGTGAGATGGCGAGTATCGCTTCACACTTGCGAAGCGAGGCCATCTCGATCGTTTCAGACCGACTAAGGGCATAGATCGCATCGCTTGCATCTGAGACACTTTTCCATTCGGACATGCTGCTCTCCATTGTTCATACGAATGCGAGCATCGCCGATTCGTGGAGGATTTCGTAGAGCTTCTCCTCTACCCCCGCGCCCGCCTTCTCTGCCGGACTTCGCCACCCGCCTCGCGCGGCGGAGCGGCGAGCTTGCCGATGCGTGCTTCGATCGTCGCGCGATCGGGACGCGGCCCCGGCGTGTGGCTGTCGAGCGCCTGACGCATCGCCGCCAGATGCACCGGCGATGTCCCGCAACAGCCGCCGACGATCCGCGCGCCGGCATCGAGCGCCAGATGCACATAGTCGGCCATCAGCTCGGGCGTGCCGGTGTAGACGACTTGGTCGCCTCTCACCTGCGGGATGCCGCAATTGGCCTTGGCGATGACGATGGCTTTCGGGTCGGCGGCCGTCATGGCGAGCACCGAGACGAGCAAATCCGAAGCGCCGACGCCGCAATTGGCGCCCAAGGCTATCGGGCCCAGTCCATCGGCAACGCCACCGAGCAACGCCGGGTCGAGCCCCATCATCGTGCGGCCCGCCGTGTCGAAGCTGGCTGTGTACGTGTAAGGCAGGCCCGCCGCCTCGGCCGCTTGCATCGCCGCCTGCATCTCCTCCGGCGCCGACATGGTCTCGATCCAGGCGACGTCTGCGCCGCCAGCCTTCAGCCCCTCGATCTGTTCCTTGAAGCTTGCGACGGCATCGTCGTGAGTGAGCTTACCGAGCGGCTCGAACAGCTCGCCGGTCGGCCCGACGGAGCCCGCCACGACGACCGGCCGACCGGCCTTCGCCGCGACCCCACGCGCAATCTCGGCTGCGTACTTGTTGAGCTCGTGAACCCGCGACTCGAGCTGGTGCAACTTCAGGCGATGCTTGTTGCAGCCGAAGGTGTTGGTCAGAATGATATCGGCGCCGGCATCCACGAAATCCTGATGGAGCCTGGCCACGCGATCGGGATGATCGGCATTCCACATCTCCGGAGGGTCGCCCGACTCGAGCCCCATCTGGAAATAGTTCGTGCCCGTGGCGCCATCGGCGAGGAGGGCCTTTTTCTGGCTGAGCAGTTCGATGAGTGACGGCATGGCGGCCTCCTCTGTTCGATGCCTCGTAGCATGGCAAGACGTTCCGAGGAAGCCGCCAGGCCTGCCGGATGGCTAGTGTCCTGTCTCCGGAATGCCTTTACCTTTGCCGCGGGCTCATCAAGGCATTTCGGAGACGAAAGGACACTAGAAAGCCTAGGTTTCTAGTGTGGTTTTGTCCCGCAAATACCTTGGGACGCCTGCCGCGAAGCGTGAAGGTATTTGCGGGACACCACACTAGCGCTGCTCGAGAAAAACCAGTTTATTGCGGGCTTCTCCGCCCGCGGCACGAAGGACGTTCCACATGATCGATCTCACGGGAAAAACAGTTCTCGTCACCGGCGGCTCGCGAGGGATCGGGGCGGCGATGGTGGAGCATTTGACCAGTTGCGGCGCCCATGTCCTGCTGCACTATGCCAAGAGCCGCGAGAAGGCCAAGGCGTTGGCTGCGAAGGTCACGCAGTCTGGCAATGGCAAGGCGACGCTGATCGGAGCCGACCTCGCAGATCCGGCCGCGGTCGATCGCTTGTGGGATTCGGCCATGAAGGCAGCACCCCGCATCGACACGCTCGTCAACAATGCGGCGATTGCGGACGGCGTTGCCATCGAGGAGCCGCTCGAGACTTGGCACGCGATATGGGCCAATGTCCTGCAAGTCAACCTGCAAGCCGCCGCAGACCTGTCGCGCTCCGCCATCCATCATTTCCGAGCGCATGGCGGCGGGCGCATTATCAATGTCGCGAGCCGTGCCGCCCATCGCGGCGAGGTCGCGACCGGTTGGCCGTATGCCGCCTCCAAGGCCGGCCTCATTGCCATGACGAAGACGATCGCGCGCCAATATGCGAAGGACAACGTGCTCGCCTTCTCGATCGCGCCAGGCTTCACCGACACCGACATGGCCTATGAAGGGGCAACCGAGGCGGACCTGAAAAGGATACTGAGCGAGATCCCGCTCGGCACCATGGCATCGCCCAACGAGATCGGCGCCCTGACAGCCTTCCTCTGCTCCGATCACGTGCGCCACCTGACCGGCGCGACCTTCGATATCAATGGCGCGAGCTATGTGCGTTGAGGTTCTGACATGACGCTCGCCGGCCTGCTCGTTTTCGCCGCCGCCTATGCGATGGCCGTGGCCACGCCCGGGCCCGGAGTCGCCGCGATCGTGGCGCGCGCTCTCGGCAATGGCATGAAGGGCATAGGGCCGTTTATTCTCGGCTTCGTGGCGGGCGACCTGACCCTGTTCCTCGTCGCGGCTTTCGGGCTCGCGGCCGTGGCGCAGGCTCATGTTGGCGTGCTGACGGTCATCAAGTATGCCGGCGCCGCCTATCTCCTCTATCTCGCGTGGAAGCTGTGGACGGCGCCGGCCGTTGCCCGCGAGGCCACGCCGGACCAGACACGTACCCAAGGTCTCCGACTTTTCCTGACCAGCTACGCGCTCACCATCGGCAATCCGAAGGCGATCTTCTTCTTCGTGGCGCTGCTGCCGGCCATCGTCGATCTGGAGCGGCTCGATTGGCCCGGCATCGCCGAGATTGCCGTCGTGATCGTCCCCATCATATCGGCGATCCTGGCGCTTTACGCCCTTGCGGCGGCTCGTGCCCGCACGCTGTTCCGCTCGACGAGAGCCGTCAAAGCCCTGAATCGCGGTACCGGCGCCATCATGGCGGGAGCGGCCGCGGCGGTCGCCGGATCATAGAACAGTGCACGTTCGGGCAATTGCCTGTCCCGGCGAAGGCCGCAATTGAAACCGGCTCTTTGAAAGAACCAGCGCGACGTAGAATGCGTCGCAGGTGAAATGGCCGCCGGGCGGCGGGCATGCTAGACCCCTCCCACCATCGGAGGATCCCCATGACCGACACGTCCGAGACGGCCATCCAGCGCGCCCGGGGCGGACGCAGCGCCCGGCGCGGTGCCCGCACGGGCGGAACCGCGATCAGCCAGCTTCCCTGGAAGCTCCCCATCAATCCGGATCGCCCGACCGAGCCGATCAGCCAGGAAGGCGTCGAGATGATCCACGACGCCGCCATGCGCGTGCTCGAGGAAATCGGCATTGACTTCCTGCATGCGGATGCGACGCGCATTCTCGTCGATGCCGGCTGCGAGAAGGTGGCCGATGTCGCGAACGGCGGCGGGCGCGTCCGCATGGGCCGCAAGTTCGTCATGGAGCAGCTCGCCAAGGCGCCGTCGCAGTTCACGATCACGCCGCGCAATCCGGAAAAGGCGGTCGTCATCGGCGGCCAGCATATGGTTTTCGTGAATGTGTCCTCGCCGCCGAATTCGTCGAACCTGGAGCGCGGTCGCCGCGTCGGCTGCCGGTCGGACTACCAGGACCTCATCAAGCTGACACAGTACTTCAACTGCATCCATCTGGCGGGCGGCTACCCGGTCGAGCCGGTCGACGTGCATGCCTCCGTGCGCCACCTCGACTGCCTCTACGACAAGCTGACGCTGACCGACAAGGTCTGTCACGCCTACTCGCTCGGCGTCGAGCGGGTGGAGGATGTGATGGAGATGGTGCGGATCGCGGGCGGGCTGACACACGAGGAGTTCGCCGCGAAACCGCGCATGTACACGAACATCAACTCCTCTTCCCCCCTCAAGCACGATTGGCCCATGCTCGATGGCGCGATGCGATTGGCGCGCAAGGGTCAGCCGGTGATCGTCACGCCCTTCACGCTGTCGGGCGCCATGGCGCCGGTGACGGTTTCCGGCGCCGTCGTGCTGCAGACGGCGGAGGCGCTGGCCGCGCTCGCGCTATTGCAGGTGATCAAGCCGGGCTTGCCGGTCGTCTATGGCTCCTACACGTCGAATGTCGACATGAAATCAGGCGCGCCCGCCTTCGGCACGCCCGAATACATGCGGGCGACGCAGCTCTCCGGGCAGATGGCGCGCTTCTACAACCTGCCGCTGCGCGCTTCCAACGCCTGCGCCGCCAATGCGCCCGATGCGCAGGCGATGTGGGAAAGCATGTTCTCGCTCTGGGCCTGCGTGTCGGCGCGCACCAACGTCGTCTATCACGCGGCCGGCTGGCTGGAGGGGGGCCTCTGCGCTTCCTACGAAAAGTTCGTCATGGATTGCGAGACGCTGCAGAACGTCATGCACTACATGGAGCCGCTGCCGATGTCGGCGGACGATCTGGCGGTGGAGGCCATCCGCGAGGTTGGACCGACAGGGCATTTCTTCGGCGCCCAGCACACCCAGTCGCGCTACACGACGGCGTTCTACGCGCCCTTCCTCTCCGATTGGCGGAACTACAAGGCCTGGGAGGAGGCGGGCGCCGTGCAGACGCCGGAGCGCGCCATGAAAATCTGGAAGCAGATCCTCGCCGAGTTCGAGCCCCCGCCGATGGACCCCGCCATCAAGGAAGAGCTGGAAGCGTTCGTCGAGCGGCGGAAACATGAAGGCGGAGCGCCGACGGATTTTTGATGTTTGCAGAGGGCGTATGATTTGATAGCAATAGATCATACTCCTGGGAGTTCGCACATGCCAAAATCCGTCGCGCTTGGATCGCATCTCGAAAAATTTGTCACCGATCAGGTGAAGCGCGGCCGCTACAACAACGAGAGCGAGGTGGTGCGCGCCGGCCTGCGACTGCTCGAGGAACACGAATTGCAGTTGAGGCGGCTCGATGCCGAAGAGCTCGGGGCTCGCTGGGACGCAGGCATAAAGAGCGGCATCGCCGGACCTCTCGACATGAAGTCACTGATTGCCGACGAGCGACGCAAGCTGAAACGCGCGGCGTCAAAGCGTGGCTAATATCGTCGTATCGCAACGCGCTGAGACAGAGTTGCGGGCGATCTGGCGTATCATCGCCAACGAAAAACCGGCGGCTGCGGATCGCATCCTGCTGGCAATCGACCAGAAAATCGAAAGGCTACGAGACTTTCCGGATCTGGGTGTACCGAGGCACGATATCAGGCCCGGCATGCGCATGCTGATCGAAGGAAACTATCTTGTTCTCTATGCGCATCTTGAGGCCGAGAGCCGCGTCGAGATCGTTTCGGTTATCGATGGCCGCCGCGATCTGAAGAACTGGTTGTGAAAGGCATAGTGCCATGCCGACCCGCACCGCCACCTGTGCCTGCAACCAACTGCAAGTCCACTGCACGGGCGAGCCCGTCCGCATCTCGATCTGCCACTGCCTCGATTGCCAGCGGCGGACGGGGAGCGTGTTCGCCATGCAGGCGCGGTTTCCGCGGGAGGCGGTCGGCGTCGCAGCCGGCGCATCGAAAACCTTCACGCGCAAGGCCGACAGCGGCAATACGGTGACCCTCCATTTCTGTCCTGACTGCGGCACGACCGTCTATTGGGAGCTCTCCGGATTTCCCGATGTCTATGCAGTCGCCGTCGGCGCCTTCGCCGATCCGTCGTTTCCAGCGCCGAAGGTCTCCGTCTACGAGGGGCAGCGGCACTCCTGGCTCGCCGGGCTCGACGCGGATGGCATGCAGCATCTCGAGTAACGCCCGGGACTCGATCGGATTTGTGAGTTGAAACATGAGTGAGCGAGACTTCGAGACGCGTCCGAACCGGCTCCCCTGGCCGCCGATGCTTTATGTGCTCGGCGTCCTGGCCGCCGTGCTTCTCAATGCGCTCTGGCCGCTCGGCTTCGATCTGGCTTGGTCATGGAGGGCGATCGGATTGGCGCTCATGGGCCTCGGGTTCGGTCTCGACCTCCTGTCGATCTTCACGCTCGTGCGCCACAAGACGACCTTCCGCCCCGACCAGGGAACGGCACATCTTGTGACGAGTGGGCCTTACGCCCTCTCCCGCAATCCGATCTACCTCGGCAACACCATTGCCTTTGCCGGGGCCGCGTTGGCGTTCGACACGCTCTGGCTACTGATCGTTCTGCCGTTCGTCACCATCGCCGTCCAAAAGCTTGCCATCGAGCGCGAGGAAAAACACTTGAGCACCGTGTTCGGGGGTACGTGGGAGGCCTATCGGCGGAACGTCAGGCGGTGGGTGTGACGATGACACTTGGAAAACTGTGCGCTCTCCTTGCTGGGCTCCTCTCCGGCCTTGCGTCACAAGGGACGGTCTCCACAGCTCAGAGCACCGATCGAAGCGCGGCGTTCTTGGTTGAACTTACCAAGGTCGGATGGGAGATCAACTCCAAGGGCCAAGAGCGGCTGGTCGTCCGGCAGCCTTCGCTCCTGGAGTTGGTGGCCTATCGTTTTGCCAAAGGCAGCTATCGGGCAGAGATCATGCCTGCACCCGCTGCGACAGGGAACACAGCGGCGGACATGTTGTCGTCGACCAGCGCTGGCCTCGTCATCAATGGCGGCTATTTCGACCGCGAGGCGGATGGATCGCTGAAGCCGACAGGGCTGCTGATCGCCGCTGGCCAGATTATTGCGCCCCTCACGGCCTGCCGCGCCTGTTCGGGTGTGCTTTCCGAAATGACGGGCGTCGGCCAGTTTGAGATTGCGTGGGCCAAAGGGTATGCCCTGGCCACCAATGTGGGCTCTGCTGTTCAGACCGGCCCACTGCTCGTCGAGCCCGGCGGAAAGCTCGGCATCAACAAGGTCGGAGGCCCGCAAGCCGAGCGCTCGGCCATTTGTCTCAGGGCAGACGCGGCGATCGTTGTCGCCGTGACCAGCCGCATCACCCTGCACGAACTCGCGACGATGTTGCAGGCCGCGCCGCCCGGTGGCTTCGGCTGCGAGCGGGCCATCAATCTCGATGGCGGTCCGTCGACGCAGATTGCGACGACGCTTTTCGGCAAGCTCGAAACCGTCGGCCCGGGGTCTTCGCCGGTGCAGAATTTCATCGCCTTCTACGGCAAGTAAACAGCCTCACCCGCCCTGCAGCGGTGGCATGATCACGACCTCGGCGTCCTTGGGGATCGGGTGCAGCCAGGAGGCGCGGTAGACGAGGCCGTTGATGGCGACCGCGACGCCCTTGGCGAGGATCGGCTTCAGTTCGGGATAGTCGGCGCCGAGCCGGTCGAGCAGCTGCCAGATATTGGCGGCCTCGATGTCGAACTCCGTTTTGCCGCCCGCCGCCGACATCAGAACGCCGCCGACGAGCTTGACGTGGACATGCACCGGCGTGGGCGGCGGTGGCGGCGGCGGGTCCTTGAGGCCGGTGCCCTTGAAGCGGCGAGCCATGGCAAGCTCCTCCAGAGCACGCTCCGGCGAAGTGGCGGCCGGTTCGCCGTGAGAGCGTGCTCAAAACGAAGAATCAAAAGGGCCGCCACCCGATGGGACGGCGGCCCCCTTTTAGCCTGACGCTCAACCCTTGGATTTGATCGCCTTCAAAACCTTGGGCGGCGAGATCGGGATATCCGTCATCGGCTGGCCGGCGGCCGCCGAGATGGCGATGCCGATGGCGGCGAGCGGCGGCACGATCGAGGTCTCGCCGACGCCGCGCACGCCATACGGATGGCCCGGGTTCGGCACCTCGAGGATGACGGTGTCGATCATCGGCAGGTCGGAGGCGACCGGGATGCGGTAGTCGAGGAAGCCCGCATTCTGCAGCGTGCCGTCCTTGCCGTAGATGTACTCCTCGTTCAAGGCCCAGCCGATGCCCTGGGCGGCGGCACCCTGGTACTGGCCCTCGACATAGCTCGGATGCACGGCCTTGCCGGCATCCTGGCAGACCGTGTAGCGCGTGATCGTGGTGCGGCCCGTCTCCCTGTCGATCTCGACATCCGCGATGTGCGAGGCAAAGCCGACGCCGGCTCCGTCCGCGTTCACCTCGTAGTGGCCGGCGATCGGTCCGCCGGTGTTGGGCGAGTTGGCAGCGATCTCGGCAAGCGACAAGGGCTCGAACTTGCCGGCATTGGCGCCGGCCGGTTTCGCATAGCCCTTCTCCCAGACCACCGCGTCCTCCGGGATGCCCCAGGTCTTGGCGGCGCGCTGGCAGGCCTTCTTGATGACATCGCGGGCCGCGTTGATGGTGGCGAGGCCCGTCGAGAACGTCGTGCGGCTGCCATCCGTCACGTCGTTGTGACCGAGCGACGCCGTGTCGGCGATGATGCAGCGGACCTTGTCGAAGGGGATGCCCAGCTCCTCGGCGGCCATCATCGTCATCGAGGCCCGCGAGCCGCCGATGTCGGGCGTGCCGACGGCCAGCGCGATGGTGCCGTCGAAGCCGACATTCATCGATACGCAGGTGTTGCCGCCGAAGTTGAACCAGAAGCCGCAGGCAACGCCGCGGGCCTGGTTCGCCTTCAAGGGCGCCTTGTAGTGAGGATGGTCCTTCGTCGCCTTCAGGCAGTCGATGATGCCGATCGGGCCGAAGGTCGGGCCGTAGCAGGACTTGGTGCCCTCCTTGGCCGCGTTCTTGAGGCGGAACTCGATCGGATCGATACCGAGCTTGCCCGCGAGCTCCGTCATGGCGCTCTCGACGGCGAAGGCGGCGATCGGCGCGCTCGGTGCCCGGTAGGCGGCGAGCTTGGGCCGGTTGCAGAGCACGTCCCAGCCGACGATGCGGACATTTTCCAGGTCATAGCAGGCGAACGAGGTCATGGCGCCGTACTCGACGCCGGAGCCCGGGAAGGCGCCGCCCTGGAAGCGCATGACGAGGTCGGCTCCCGTGATGCGGCCGTCCTTCTTGGCGCCGATCTTGACGTCCATGGAGGAGGAGGCGGTCGGGCCGGTCGCCCGGAACACCTCATCGCGCGTCATGGCGATCTTGACGGGGCGGTTGGCCTTGCGCGAGAGGGCGAGGGCCACCGGCTCGATGAACACAGTCGTCTTGCCGCCGAAGCCGCCGCCGATTTCGGACGCCGTCACGCGGACGCGCGACTGATCCATGCCGAGCAGCTGCGCGCAGACGTTGCGGATCATGTAGTGGCCCTGGGTGCAGACCCACAGATCGGCCTGTCCATCGGGGCTGACGCTCGCCAGACACGCGTGCGGCTCGATGTAGCCCTGGTGCGTCGCTTCCGTCTTGAAGGAGCGCTCGACGATGACGTCGGCCTCCTTGAAGCCCTTGTCGACATCGCCGTGGCCGAACTGGTGGCGGGCGGCGACGTTGGAGGGCTTCGTCGGTGCCGGCTCGACGCCGGAGGTGATGAGATCCGCGCGGATGAGCGGGGCGCCTGGCTTGTAGCTCGCGTCGACATCGGTGACGTGCGGCAGCACCTCGTAGTCGACCTTGATGAGCGCGAGCGCCTTGCGGGCGATGGACGCACTGGTGGCGGCGACGGCTGCCACCGCGTGACCATCATAGAGCGCCTTCTCGCGCGCCATGATGTTGGTCAGGATGTCCATCAGGCCGGCGTTGCCATCGGTCACCGGGAAATCGTCCTTCGTGACGACCGCCTTGACGCCCGGCAGCGCGGCGGCCTTCGAGATGTCGATCTTCTTGATCTTCGCATGCGCATGCGGCGAGCGAAGAATCCGGCCGATCAGCATGCCCGGCGCGTTCATGTCGGCGCCGAAGCGGGCGCGGCCGGTCACCTTGTCGATGCCGTCCGGGCGGATCGGCCGCGTGCCGACGATGTCGAACTTGCGCGATTTCTGAGCGATGTCCTGAGCCATTACGCTCTCCTCATCTCTTTGGCGGTGTCCATGACCGCGCGAATGATCTTGTCATAGCCGGTGCAGCGGCAGAGGTTGCCGGCGAGCCAGTAGCGCACCTCGGTCTCGGTCGGGTTCGCATTGCGCTCGAGCAAATTCTTCGCGGCGACTAGGAAGCCCGGCGTGCAGATGCCGCACTGGAGGGCGGCATGCTCGAGGAATTTCTGCTGCAGGGGATGGAGCTTCTCGCCGTCCGCCATGCCCTCGATGGTGCCGATCTTTTGACCTTCGGCCTCGGCGGCGAGCACCAGGCAGGAGCAGACGAGACGGCCGTCGAGGGTGACTGTGCAGGCCCCGCAATCGCCGGTGCCGCAGCCTTCCTTGGCGCCTGTCAGACCGAGTCGATCGCGGAGTGCATCCAGCAGTGGCTCGTCGGCCTCGCAGAGGAACTCGTAGGCGTCGCCGTTGACGGTGGTCGAAACGTGAATCTGGCTCATCACTTCCCCTTCGCGCGCTCGAGCGCAATCTTGGCCGCGCGCTTCGCGAGCACGCCGGTTACATCGGTGCGGAACTCCTTGGTGCCGCGCTTGTCGTCGATTGGTGTGGCGGCCGCGGATGCGGCGGCGGCGAGCTTCGAAAGGGCCGCGTCGTCGACCTTCGTGCCGATCAGTGCCTTGGCGCAGGCCTCCGACAGGATGACGCGCGGGCCGACGGCGCCGAGCGCGACGCGCGCATTGCCGGCACGTTCCATCACCATCGATCGTCAGGCACACGCCGACGCCGACGACGGCGATGTCCATCTCGGTGCGCGGGATGAAGCGGAGATAGGCATCGCCCGTGTTGGCGAGCTTGGCCGGCAGCAGGATCGCCTCGACGATCTCGTCCTTGGCGAGCGAGGTCTTACCGGGGGCGGTCGGGATATCGGCGACAGGCACCTCGCGCCGGCCCTTCGGGCCGGCAATGACGGCCATGGCGTTGGCGGCGACGAGCGCCGGCACGCTATCGGCGGCGGGCGAGGCATTGCAAAGATTGCCGACGAGGCTGGCGCGTCCGCGAACCTGGGTCGAGCCGATGAGATTGGCGGCTTCCGCGACACCGGGCCAAGCCTTCATGAGTTCGGCATGCTCATTGACCTCCGCACCGGACACGGCTGCGCCGATCCGGAATACACCTTTCTCGGAGCTGATCTTGCGCATGCCGTCGATGCGCTTGATGTCGACGACGAGGTCCGGCTCGAGCCGGCCGGATTTCATCTGGACGAGCAGGTCGGTGCCGCCGGCGAGGATACGGGCATTGCCCTTCTCGCCGCCGAGCAACTTGACCGCCTCGTCGATAGACTTTGGGGCTTCGTATCGCATGCTTGCTCTCGGTTTCTTGAGGTTCTGAAACTGGATTGGGCGTTCCGTCGCTATCTCTAGCGCGGCCGGGCGGCTTGTGCCAGTCCCCGGGGCCATGAATGCCTGCTATGCGGGCGGCGTGCAGGGGGATTGCCGGTCTGCTATATCCGGGTCATGGACGTTCAACCGGACGATCGCTTCGAGTTCCGCCGCGGCGAGGGGTCGACCCTGATCATTGCCTGCGGGGCCTTGGCGCGCGAGATCGTCATGCTGATCGAGGCGAACCGGCTGGAACGGCTCGATGTCGTTTGCCTCCCGGCCATCTGGCACAACACGCCCGAGAAGATCCCCGACGGCATCCGCGAGAAAGTCCGGGCGGCCAGGGGCAAGTATGAGCGCATTCTCGTCGCCTATGGCGATTGCGGTACCGGGGGCAAGCTCGACGAGGTGCTGGCGGAAGAAGGCGTCGAGCGCATCGAGGGTCCGCACTGCTATTCCTTCTTCGCCGGCAACGCGGCCTTTGCCGCCCGCGCCGAGGACGACGATCTGACGGCCTTCTACCTGACCGACTATCTCGCCCGATTTTTCGACAAGCTGATCTGGCAGCATTACCAGCTCGACCGGCCCGGCATGCGCGATCTGATGTTCGGCAACTACACGAAAGTCGTCTATCTCGCGCAAACCGACGACCTGGCGCTCGATGCCATGGCCGAGGCGGCGGCGGCCAAGCTCGGCCTCGCCTACGAGCGCCGGCTGACAGGTTACGGCGATCTCGCGCCGTTCCTCGAGCGGGCGGGGCGATGACGACGACTGTCCGGCTTGCTGTCGAAGCCGACATCCCGGCGATCAAGGCCATGATGCGGGAGTTCGTCGATTACCTGAACGCCATCGGCGAGCCGGAGGATGTGCCGGACGAAGTGCTCGATCGGCTCGGGCCGATGGCCTTTGGACCGAACAAGCTCTGCACCGCGCTGATCGCCGAGGTTGACGGCAAGCCCGCGGGCTATCTCCTCTACTTTATCGGTGTCTTCACCGATCCGATGACGTCCGGTGCTTTTCGTCGCCGATCTGTTCGTCAGCGAGTCATTCCGGCGTGGGAATGTCGGCAGCGCCCTCATGTTTCGGGCCCGCGAGATCGCGCGCGAGCACGCGGCCAGCCAGATCGTCTGGACGGTCTGGCGCAAGAATCCGAAGGCGGTCGAGTTCTACAAGGCGCTCGGCGCGCGCGTATTCGACGAGGAGATCCTCATGACCTGGCCGGTGGAGTCCGTTGAATCGGCCGGCCGATCATGAGCATCACGCTTCGTCCGGCGTCTCCTGCCGATCGTGCCGTGTTCGCCGAGCTTCTCGCCGCCGCGGCCGATCTCGAGGCATACGAGAATGTCGCGCTGGACCAGCTCGTCGATCATGCCTTCGGGCCGGAGGCCTTTGTGCGGGTGATGCTGGCGGAGGATGCCGGAACCACTGCCGGCGCCATGGCCTACTATCTGGGGTTCAATGATTCCGGTCTCACCGTGAATGTCATCTTCATGCATATTCTGGAGGAACGGCGACTGGGCTCGGCCTTCCACAAATTCATCAGTCACGCCCGTTGCATTGCCAGCGAGCGCGGTGCGGCCTCGCTCAATCTCGCCGGCGCCATCTTCGACGAGCGGGTTTGCGGGATGCTGCAGGCCGTACGCCGCGAGGGCGAAGCGCTCACAGGTCAAGGAGGCAAGGCATGACGCTCGTCATTCGCCAAGCTATGCCCGCCGATCGTCCCGAGCTGGCGAAAATGCTCAAGGAAGTGCTGGACTATTTCGAGAGCCTCGCGCCGGACCCGCTGGCGGATCAGATGACGCCCGAGGACATCTGGACGACGTCCGGCCTCTCGTTCACCCAAGATCCCGTCTGCGCGACGCTCATCCCCGAGGTCGATGGAAGGATCGCAGGCTATCTCGCCTATCATTTCGGCGTCTGGGAGATTTTTCCCGCGCTGTTCGTGGCCGGGCTTTACGTGCGGCCTCGGTTCCAGAGCCACGGCGTTGGCCGCGCGGTGATGCTGGAGGCGCGCAAGCTCGCTAAGGCTCGCGGTGCGACGCGCATGACCTGGGAGGTCTGGCGCCAGAATCCGCGCGCCATCGCCTTCTACGAGAGCCTCGGCGCCGAGGGCTATGACGACAATCTGAGGATGGCGATGAAGGTGTGAGCGAACGCTACCCGCTCTCCAGCACCACCATCGCCAGCGCGATGACAGCGACTCCGGCGAGCACGGTTGCCGATGGCCAGTGACCCAAGGTCACCCCGTCTGTCAGCACGACGAACACCGGAATGAGATAGGTGTAGGCCATCACCTTCGCCTGCGGCAGGCGGGTCGAAGCGAACTGGATGAGGAAAAACGACACGAGCGTCGTGAAGATGCCGAGGTGCAGCATGCCGGCCCAGGTCGAGAGCGGCAGCGCAGTCCAGTCCGTGCGGACGATCGAAGGCAATCCGTAGGCCGCGACGATCAGCAGCCCGGCGATCACCGTCCAGAAGCTCACGTCGAGCGCGGAGGCCCCTTTGTCGAGGCGGCGGATCGCTGGCGAGTAGGCGCTGTAGGACACGCAGCCGGCGAGGAAGATCAGCTCGCCCGGGCCGAGCGCGAGGCCAATCATCCGCTCGACATCGCCAGCGAATACGACCCAAACCGTGCCCGCCCCGGCAATGAGGAGGCTGACGAGCAGCCGGGCGTCGAGCTTTTGGCCGAGCCAGGCCCGGGCGATCAGCGCCGTCATCAACGGAATGAGCGCAAACAGCGCGCTGGTGATGAGCGCCGAGGTCAGCCGCAAGGCCTCGAACATTGTCACGAAGTAGAGGCTGACGAGGGCGCCCAAAAACAGATAACCGAGCGCGTCCCGCCAGCCGGGGAACCGCAGCCGGCTGCTCGCCAGCATGACGACGAGAAACAGTCCACCGGCCACGACGAACCGCCCGAAGGTCAGCGCCAGCGGGTCCATGGTCTCGGCGATCGCCGCCCCAACCGTGAAGGAGGAGGAAACGAACAGCGCGAACAGCCCCATGGCGCCGTGCGCGAGGAGGGCCTGACGGCTGGTCTGGCTGGTCATGAACGCCGGTGGGTTCTCGTCGACACGCGCTCGCAAGCACTGTAAGCGAATCGGGCGTCGAGGCAATCCAAGGAGCGCATCATGGGGAAGATCGACACGGTCGCCGCGTTGCGAAAAATTCTTCCCGAGCCGCGCGATCGCACGAAGCTCAAGATTTTGCCCGAGCTCGACGAGCAGGGGTTCGCCTTCGTGAAGGACAGCGCCTTCTGCCTGCTTGCGACCTCCGGCAAGGATGGCCGGATCGAGGTCTCGCCCAAGGGCGACGAGCCGGGCTTTGTGCACGCCGAGGATGCGCGCACGCTGCTCATCCCAGAGCGGGCCGGCAATAATCTCGCCATCGGCCTGCAGAACATTCTCGAAACCGGGCGTGTTGGGCTCATCTTCCTGATCCCTGGCTCCGGCGAAACGTTCCGCGTCAGCGGCCGGGCGACGCTGCACGACGATGCAGACCTCATCGCGCGCTTCGCCTCGCAAGGCCGGCCGGCGCTGCTCGTCACGCGCGTTGCCATCGAGCACTGCTACTTCCACTGCGCCCGTTCGATTTTGCGCGCTAATCTCTGGAAACCCGAGACCTGGCCCGAACCGCGTCGCATCTCGTTCTCGAAAATCAATCCCCTCCGGTACGGCGGTGGGACCGAAGTAGCCCAAGCCATCGAGGCGAGCGTCGAGGAGGCCTACACGACGGGGCTGTGGACGAACGAGCCGCCCGCGAAGCCGGGTTGATCTCACTGCGCCGTCCAGCCGCCGTCCATCGAGAGGTTCGTACCGGTGATCTGCGCGGCCGCATCGGCGCAGAGATAGAGCGCGAGCGCCGCCACCTGCGCGACGGTGACGAACTGCTTCGTCGGTTGCGCCGCGAGCAGTACGTCGCGCTTCACTTGTTCTTCCGTCATATTTCGCGCCTGCATGGTATCGGGGATCTGCTTTTCCACGAGTGGTGTCCAGACATAGCCGGGCGAGATCGCATTGCAGGTGACGCCGTCCTGGGCGAGTTCCAGAGCAACCGTCTTCGTCAGGCCGATGAGGCCGTGCTTCGCCGACACATAGGCCGACTTGAAGGGCGAGGCGACGAGGGAGTGTGCGGACGCCGTGCTGATGATCCGCCCCCATTTCCGCGCCTTCATGCCGGGCACGGACGCGCGGATCGCGTGGAAGGCGGAGGAGAGATTGACGGCGAGGATCTGATCCCATTTCTCGATCGGAAAGCTCTCGATCGGCGAGACATGCTGGATGCCCGCATTGTTGACGAGGATGTCGACGCGGCCGAGCTCTTTTTCGGCCGTGGCGATCATCGCTGCGATCTCGTCCGGCTTCGTCATGTCGGCGGGCGAATAGAGGACCTTGCGGCCCTTGGCGGCGACCTGGGCCTTCGCTGCGTCTATCTCTTCGGGCTTGCCGAAGCCGTTCAGCATGACATCGGCGCCGGCTTCGGCGAGCGCCGTCGCGATGGCAAGGCCGATGCCGGACGTGGACCCGGTGACGACGGCGGCTTTGCCGTGGAGCATGGTCTTGTCTCCTTGTTTCATGGCGCTGGTTTCATGGCACTGGCCGGTAGCCGTCGAGGCGATACAGCTCGACCGGCCGCCAGTCGCGCGGATCAGAGCCTGGTTCTCGCGCGAGGCGCTTTTCGGAGATCGAGAACCGGTTGAGAATGGACTTAGGGACTGGTCCCTGACTGACCATCAAGACCGGGCTCTCGCCGCGATAGGGGCGTGTCATCTCATAGTGATCCTTCGGTACGGGACCACTCGGCCACGCCAGGATCGGGATGTCGAGGTCACGAAGATAGTACAGGTGCTCCGCCAGAGTTCCACGATCATCGATGACGATTGCGGCATAAGGTTTGCCTTCGCTCGCCGCTTTGCGCAACTCGATCCGCGTGGCATCCGCCAATTCGCGCCAGCCGAGCACCCGGCGGAAGGGGTCGCTATCGATTGCATGTTGGGCCCATCCGGCGAAGGCGGGTGCAAATGCGATAATGGCCGCCGCAATGGCATGCAGACCAAGCGAGAATTGAAACCAGCGCCGCGCCTGATCGCGAAACATCGTCGCGACCACCAGCACCGTCGCCGCCACATAACCCGCCGCCGCCCAATTGGCATGCGCCCGCGAGACGAACGCCTGCACGATATAGATCAGCAGGATCGGCAGCACGAAGCAGAGTAGCAGGCGATCGGCGTTGAGCTGGGGGTCAGACCCCACACTTGCCGCGCGACTATGTCCGCGAGTGAAGAGTGCCCGCCAGACAATCACCAGCAGCGCTCCAAACAGCACCGGCCCGAATACGCCGAACTGGGCTCCGAAAAATTCCAGCGCCTTCAGCGGATGAAACAGCGAGCCCGACCATTTCGCATTGTCGGCGGTGTGGCCGAAGGTGGGAAAGCCGTGGGCGGCGTTCCAATAGAGATTGGGCGACACGACGAGCAAAGCGACGAGCGCGACGGTAAGCCAGCGCCCGGCCCCGATCCGCGTGCCACTTCCCCGCAATATCACCAACGCCAGCAGCATCGAGCCCACGAAAAACACCATGCTGTAGCGCGCCATGAAGCCCGAGCCGATCGCCGCGCCGAGCAGGATGGCGTCGCCAAGGCTACCCGTCGCACGCAGGCGCACGAAGCCCCACAGCGCCAGCGCCCAGCAAAGCAGGAACGGCACGTCTGTCGAGATGATCCCGGACGAAAGGCCAATCCCCGGCAGCGTCGCAAAGACGATGCCCGACCAGAAACCGGCGCGCGCTCCATAGAGGCGGCAGCCGATCAGCGAGACGACCCAGGCCGAGACCGTGTGCAGGATCGGGGACGCCGACCGCACGCACGCCTCGCCATCGCCGCACACCGCCGTTGTTGCCGCGATCGCCCAGGCGATGAGCGGGGGCTTCGAGTAGTAGCCGAGCGCCGGTTCCTTGGCCCAGCTCCAATACTGCGCTTCGTCAAAGAACAGATCGGTCTGGGCGAGCCAGAGCGCGACGAGGCGTACGGCCAGAATGCCGAGCAGAATCAACGCCAGCAGTCGCGGCGAGCCCGCCCCGGCGGCCATCGTCCGCGCCTGTTTCCCTGCCTATTCGACTGGTCATGCCGTGCGCCCGGCCCCTTTCGCTCGTGTGGCGGTTCAGAAGTTCGCCCATGCCTATGAGCTCGCTCCGTAGGCGAACTTCTGAACGTGACGCCACACGAAGCCTATGAGCATGCTCGTGTCCTTGTCGATTGCGAAGCTCGCAAACGTCGGCGGCAGGCGGCAACGAGCTTCGCAATCGGGACACGAGATGCGTCATTAACAGGCTTGAGAGGCCGAGCGGAAGCCTGATATGGCTCACCGCGAGCACCTAATTCCAGCGCACGCTCAGGCGAAGTGGATACCGGTTCGCCGTCAGAGTGTGCGCAAAGCCAAGCAACACGATCGACGCCTTCCAAGGACAGGGACGAGGATGGCGAAGCGCATCTCCGTGGTCATTCCGGCACTGAACGAGGCCGGCAACATCGGCCGTCTCGTCGAGGAGACCTATCAAGCCGTGCCGGCGGAGATGCTGGCCGAGGTCATCGTCGTCGATGACGGCTCGTCTGATGGAACCGCCGCTGAGGTCGAGGCACTGATGGCGGGAAAGCCGGGGCTGCGCTGTCTCCGGCACGACCGGCGGAGCGGCCAGAGCACGGGATTGCGTACTGGCATCACGGCTGCGCGCTCTCAGCTCATCGCAACGATGGACGGCGACGGGCAGAACGATCCCAAGGACATCCCGAAGCTCATCGCCCGCTTGGCCGAGCCCGGCACGCCAGGTCCCGCCCTCGTCAACGGAGTCAGAACCTCGCGCAAGGCGACCGGGTCCCGCCGCTTCGCCTCGCGCTTCGCCAACGGCCTGCGCGACTGGATGCTCAAGGACGACTGCCCGGACAGCGGTTGCGGCATCAAGGCCTATCATCGCGATGCCTTCCTGCGTCTGCCGTTTTTCACGTCCATGCATCGCTATCTGCCGGCGCTGTTCCAGACCTATGGCCTCGAGGTCGCCTACGAGCCGGTGAACGACCGGCCACGCATCGCCGGGCAATCCAAGTACACGAATTTCGGCCGGGCGCTGGTCGGCATCTATGATCTCTTCGGCGTGACTTGGCTGAGGAAGCGCACGCTGGTGCCGAAGGTGAGCGAGCAGGGAAAGCGCGCGCCATGATCGACGCTATCTGCAGCAACTGAGCGCCTGGTGGGCTAACATCTCCACCCTCGAGTTGGTCTGGCTTGCGATCGGCTTCTTCGGCGCAAACGATGTTCTCGATGCGCTTCATCGTTCAGTGGATCGCCAGTGAGCGCGTGAAGCGCTCGATCGTGCCAGAGGCCTTCTGGTACTTCTCGCTGGCGGGCGGACTCGATCGTGCTGGCCTATGCGACTTACCGCTTCGATCCCGTCTTCATGCTAGGCCAAGCGCCTGGGCTCTTCATCTACATCCGCAACATCCAGCTCATCCGCAACGGCAAGCGCGGTGATCGGGAGAACGGAGCTGATGCGTCATAGTCAGGACGGGCGACCGCCGCTCGGCCCTACGTCACGCGCTCTGAACGTCCCTGACGACGAGTGGCACCGCGTCTCGGTGAGGCCGACCTGCCTCAAGACCGCGGCCTCAATCCCTCCATCAGCACCGCCATGATGGTCGCCTCCGCGGCATCGAAGTGCTTGCGTCCCAGGGCGCGCTCGCCGAGCACGGCACGGATCTGCACCTCGAAGTCGGCATAGTGCTGCGTCACCGCCCAGATCATGAAAATCAAGTGATAGGGATCGACCGGCGCGAGGCGGCCTTGCGAGATCCACTTGCGGATGGTTCTCGCCTTGCGATCGACGATCTTCTTCAAGGGGCCGGAGAGGACGCCGGCCACACTCGGCGCACCTTGGAGAATTTCTGTTGCAAACAACCGCGAAGCCTTCGGGTTTCGTTCCGACAAGGCGATCTTGGCGGCGACATATTTCCGTATCTCCTCGATCGGCTCGCCATCCTCGTCGAGCCCGGTCAGCGGCGCCAGCCACTCGGCGAGCGTCTTCTCGAGCACAGCCTCGTAGATGTCCTCCTTGCTCTTGAAATAGTAGAGGAGATTCGGCTTCGACATCTCGGCGCGCCCTGCGATCTGGTCGAGGGTCGTGCCGCGGAAGCCGAAGCGCGAGAACAGATCGAGCGCGGCCTCGAGAATGAGCCCCTCGTTCATGGTCTTGATGCGGGATTTGCGGGGACTGCGGGGCGTGCTCAAGATCATAGGTCCACAATGCCGTGCGAGGCCGTTCCGGTCGCGCATCCGATTCTTGACCATCTGATCAAATTATGGGCAGCTAGGCCATCACGAAACGCCGGAGCGCGGAGCGAACATGGGGGACGCCGCCACGTCGAAGCCGGCCTTGGCCAAGAGCCCAGTGATCGTCACCGACAAGCTCTCTCTCACCTTCGAGACCAATGATGGGCCGGTCTATGCGCTCTGCGATATCGATGTCGCGATCGGTGAGGGCGAGTTCGTCTCGCTCATCGGCCCCTCCGGCTGCGGCAAGACCACGCTGCTCCGCATCATCGCCGACCTCGAGCAGCCGACGGCGGGACGGATCACCATCAACGGTGTGACGCCGGAGGCGGCGCGGCTGGGCCGTCAGTATGGCTACGTGTTCCAGGCGCCAGCGCTTTATCCCTGGCGCACGGTCGAGCGCAATGTTCGGCTGCCCCTCGAGGTCATGGGGTTTTCCTCGGTCGAGCAGACCGAGCGCGTGCAACGCAACATCGCGCTCGTCAACCTCGTCGGGCTTCGAGAAGAAGTTCCCCTGGCAACTTTCCGGCGGCATGCAGCAGCGCGCCTCGATCGCCCGCGCGCTCTCCTTCGATCCGAAGCTGCTGCTCATGGACGAGCCCTTCGGCGCGCTCGACGAAATCGTGCGCGACAACCTCAACACGCAGTTGCTCAAGCTCTGGCGCGAGACCGGAAAGACCGTCGTCTTCGTCACGCATTCCATTCCCGAGGCCGTGTTCCTCTCGACCAGGATCATCGTCATGAGCCCGCGCCCGGGGCGCATCATCGACGTCATCGAGACGAATTTTCCACGAGATCGCATGCTCGACATCCGCGAGACGCCGGAGTTCCTCAAGGTCGCGCACCGCGTTCGCGAAGGGTTGAGGGCGGGGCATTCCTATGAGGAGTGAGGCCGTACTGCCTTCTCGTCTTGTGGCGCGCGCCCGATCGAGCGAAGGCCACGCCGTTCCCGTCCTCACTCTCGTCGCGCTGCTGCTCTTCGTCTGGTACATCGCCTGCGTTCCCATGAACGATGTCGTCACCGAGACGAAGCTCGGCACGCGCGATGTCGCGTGGGGCGAGTGGGTGAAAGCGTCCTGGTCGCTCGAGCGCGCCGTGCTGCCAGCCCCGCATCAGATCGTCGTGGAGCTTTGGAAAACGGTCGCGCTGGCGAAACCGTGGAGCCCGCGCTCGCTGCTCTATCACGGTTGGGTGACGCTCGCCTCGACGTTCGTCGGTTTTCTGATGGGGGCGGCTCTCGGCATCGCGCTCGCCATCGCCATCGTCCATATCAAGTCGCTCAACAAGAGCCTGATGCCCTGGATCGTCGCTTCGCAGACGATTCCGATCCTCGCGGTCGCGCCAATGGTGATCGTGGTGCTGGGCTCGATCGGGTTCACGGGGCTCATCCCCAAGTCGATCATCTCGACCTATCTCTGCTTCTTCCCCGTCACCATCGGCATGGTGAAGGGGCTGACCTCGCCCGAGGTCATGCAGCTCGATCTGATGCGGACTTGCAATGCGAGCCGCGCCCAGGTCTTCTCGAAGCTGCGCTGGCCGGCCTCGATGCCGTTCCTGTTCGCCTCCCTCAAGGTCGCGGTTGCCATCGCGCTCGTCGGTGCCATCGTCGGCGAGCTGCCGACGGGCGCGCAGGCCGGTATCGGCGCGCGGTTGCTCAACGGCAGCTACTACGGCCAGACGACGCAGATCTGGGCGGCGCTGGTGGCGGCCTCCGTGATGGCGGCGGGGCTCGTCGGATTGATCGGTCTCATCGAGCGGCTGACGCTGAAGCGCATGGGGGTGAAGCCATGAGTGCTGCTGCGATAACGGCCGGGCGCACGTCGTGGTGGCGGCTCGAGGCCGGGCTTGTCGCGATCGCCGCGCTTTGGACTCTCGTCGCCTGGATGGCCGGCGCGCCCGGAAGGCTGACCGCCGCCGGTGTCATAGCGTTTTGGCTCGGCGCCTGGCGGCTCAACGGATCGCTGTCGGAGTTGCCGCTCAAGGGCACGGCGGCACGCCTCCGCGATCTCGTCATTCCAGCGCTGTTCGGCCTGACGCTGTTGATGCTCTGGGAGCTGGTGGTGAAGGCCTTCGCCGTTCCGCTGGTGCTGTTGCCGGCGCCTTCCGACATCTGGGTGCGGTTCTTCGAGCTCGCTCGACATGCTCGGGGCCGATTGGGTGCAGACCTTCATGCGCGCCGTGATCCCCGGCTGGCTCATCGGCTCGGGCTCAGGTGTCGCCGCCGCTATCCTCTGCGATCGCGTGCCGTTCCTACGCCGCGGACTGCTGCCGCTCGGCAATCTCGCCGCGGCGTTGCCGATCGTCGGCATCGCGCCGATCATGGTCATGTGGTTCGGTTTCGACTGGCATTCGAAGGTGGCCGTCGTCGTCATCATGACGTTTTTCCCGGCGCTCGTGAACACGGTGGCCGGCCTAGCCGCCGCCGGCCACCTCGAGCGTGATCTGATGCAGAGCTTTGGCGCGAGCTACTGGCAGACGCTTTTCAAGCTCCGCCTGCCAGCCGCCATGCCCTTCGTCTTCAACGCGCTGAAGATCAACTCGACGCTGGCTCTCATCGGCGCCATCGTCGCCGAGTTCTTCGGCACGCCCATCGTCGGCATGGGCTTCCGCATCTCGACCGAGGTCGGGCGCCTGGCGCTCGATACGGTGTGGGCCGAGATCGCGGTCGCGGCGCTGACGGGCTCGCTGTTCTATGCCGCCATCGCAGCCGTCGAGCGCTGGGTGACGTTCTGGCATCCGTCGTATCGCGGGCGGTGACGGTGGGCGACCGGCAGGTCTTTACGAGTTCTCTCGAGATTGGATGGATCCCAGCCCAAGCCATTCGGCGAATAGCGTCGTGGCAATCGCGCTACTGCAATGTTACGCGGAGGTGGGGATAGTACAGTGAGATGGGGTTATCCGCTGAGTCAGGATTTTCAAGTGCCTGCCTTACCTGGGCCGCAATCTCCGCTCGATGGGTCTCCAGTTTAGGAACCAGCGTGTAGATTGTCGCTGTGTCGATAACGATTGTGCGAACCGTGTTTACGTCGAATGGGATGTGCTCGCTTTGGCGGGTAATTTGGACGACAGGCTTTCGCACCATGTGACGAATTGCGAGTTCGTAAAAGACATTTGGGTTGTGAAAGGAGAGATCAACGACCACGAGCTTTGAGTTGAGCAGGTAGTCGACGATCTGCTTGGTAATCACTCCGGGCCTGTCGATCTGATCGGCTCGAACCACATTCAAGTTGAACGCTTGCAGCGCTGGTTCAACAATATGCTCAAGGAAAAGATCGGAGTGCTTGCGCTGTTCCGTGTCGACCTGACCGATTGGTGTGATGTAAAAACATGTGGTTTCAAAGCTTGCACTGGCTGGCGACCTGTTCTGGCGAACAGATTTGAGAGGCGTGACGTTGGGAAGGGGCGCACCTGGCTCATAGATGATGGGTGCCGCAGTAGCTGTGGTGGCGGGTAAGCCGTCAAGCATATGGTCAATTGTGACAACGCGCTCTGCGCCAGAAAGGGTTTGCAAAAGTCGGACGAAGCGCAGATTCACAACGAATGTGTCGACAGCTTCCTCCGCAGTGTCGCCGGATGCGCCTAGCTCCTTCGCGGCGTCAATTAAGGCGGCTCGGGCTGGAAGTTTGTTCCCCACGAAAGCGTCGTAGAGGCCCTTAAATGTCGGGATATCCTCGATTGCCAATTTGGCGTGGATTCGCGCTCGCTCCCGGGGCGAACCTTCCTCGTTGACGGCGAGAAGTCCGTTGGGACTGAGGCCAAGCGTCTCGCTTGAGTAGTTACCTTGGATGAGGCCATACTTGTTGGCGTTTATGATGATCTGGCGGCTGGCACTGCTTTCGGGCGACTTTTCTAGGTGATTGAAAAGGCTGAGCCTGCGTACAGTTTGGCCGCCACCGAAATCAAGTATGGTCTTTGCAAAGCCTAAGGGTTCTGCGAAGGGTGACGCTGGGAACGTGCGTACGGCGCGCTTCCGCTTTCCGCCGCCGTCATCGTCGTCACGGTCTTTAGGGGGCATGGCCGATCTCCATTGAGCGCGATGGAGATAAGCCGAGTCGCTGGAAACAAGAACGGAAAAAGCAAACTCGATCTGGGGAGTGCCCAAGGCTAATTGTGAAAGATGGCGATGCTCTCAGCTGGAAGCTGACGGTATGGGCCTCGCAGCCGTCGCACCCATCGCCCCCGTTACACGCCCGATACAATAAAACCTGAGATGAACGGCGCGTTCGCCGGGCGTTCAGCGACCCTTGCGTAAAACCCCTACATCGCACTCGGACGGGGCAAACACGTGGAGGTTCACATGCAAGACGCTTTCCACTCTCAAGGGTCTCGTGGCGGCAGCGGCGACGGTCGCCAGCATCGGCATCGCCAACGCCAGCCAGATCGAGCCGAAGATCGCCGTGCCCTCGCCGGGCGCGGCCGGCATCCAGGGCTGCTGGTCGGCGGATCGGGAACTCTACGGCCCCTATCAGCTCTCCTTCTGCCTCGATCGCTTCGGCGGCAGCTACCGGGTCACCGGCGGCGGTCTCAACTGCCGGGCCGAGCTCACCTGGTGGAAGGGCTGGAACGGCTACCGCTTCGCCATGGAGCGCGCCGAGTGCGGCCGCGGCACCGATTGGACGGCCGACAGCTTCACCTGCGAGGTGAAGGTCGAGCCGGTCTATTACAATCGCTCCACGGAGGACGAGGGCGGCCTCGAGCCCAAGATCGCGGTGCCCTCGCCATCGCCCGATCCGGAAACCGTGAAACTCGACTGCCGCTACAAGCCCTCGGTTTTCGGCTACCCGGCCAAGCGGTTCGCGGCTTATCGGGACTAACACACCGAGAACAATCAAGAGCCTGCCCACACAGGCCCAGTTCGTCCCCCACCTTGCGCCGCCCGTCCCCGCCGGGCGGCGCCTTTTTGTGTGTCCGGTCAATCCGTTCGCCAAGCCCTCGCCGCCGCCCAATTTTCATGGCAGAGATAGGCCCATCGGAACCGGCCGGAGCAACCGCCGGGACCAGTTTTCCTAGGGAGGACTTCATGAACTTGAAGCACGTATTTCTGGCAACCGGCGCGCTCGCGCTCGGCCTGACGGCAACCGCCGCCAACGCCGCCGACAAGGTGACGCTGCAGCTCAAATGGGTGACGCAGGCGCAGTTCGCCGGTTACTACGTCGCCAAGGCCAAGGGCTTCTATGACGAGGCCGGCCTCGAGGTCGAGATCAAGCCGGGCGGACCCGATATCGCCCCGCCCCAGGTGATCGCCGGCGGTGGCGCCGACGTCATCATCGACTGGATGCCATCCGCGTTGGCCAGTCGCGAGAAGGGTGTCGCGCTCGTCAACATCGCCCAGCCCTTCAAGCGCTCGGGTATGATGCTGACCTGCCGCAAGGACACCGGCATCACCAAGCCCGAGGAGTTCAAGGGCAAGACGCTCGGCGTCTGGTTCTTCGGCAACGAGTATCCGTTCCTCTCCTGGATGAGCCAGCTCGGCATTCCGACGGCCGGCGGCGCCGATGGCGTCAACGTGCTGAAGCAGGGCTTCAATGTCGATCCGATCATCCAGAAGCAGGCCGATTGCATCTCGACCATGACCTACAACGAGTACTGGCAGGTCATCGACGCGGGCCTGAAGGCCGAGGACCTCGTGGTCTTCAAGTATGAGGACCAGGGTGTCGCGACGCTCGAGGACGGCCTCTACGTACTCGAGGACAAGCTCAAGGACGCGGCCTTCGTCGACAAGATGGCGAAGTTCGTGAAGGCGTCGATGAAGGGCTGGGATTATGCCCGCGCCAATTCCGACGAAGCAGCCATGATCGTGCTCGAGAACGATACGACCGGCGCTCAGACCGAAGCCCACCAGAAGCGCATGATGGGCGAAATCAACAAGCTGACCGAAGGCTCCGACGGCTCGCTCGACGAGGCGGCCTATCAGCGGACCGTCGACACGCTGATGAAGGGCGGCTCGGACCCGGTCATCACCAAGGCGCCCGAGGGCGCGTGGACGCATGCGGTGACGGACAAGGCGAAGATGTGAAGCATGGGGGTCAGACCCAGCGGGTCTGACCCCGGTCTGAGATCTACGTAAAGGGTCAGACCCGCAGGGTCGACCCTAAACTGCCTCCGGCGCACCACCCATGACCATCCTTATCACCGGCGCCGGCATCGGTGGATTGACCGCCGCGCTCAGTCTCCATCAGATCGGCGCGGACGTGATCGTCTTCGAGGCGGTCCGCCGCATCGAGCCGCTGGGCGTCGGGATCAATGTCCTGCCGCATGCCATGCGCGAGCTGTTCGATCTCGGGCTCGAGACGGAACTCATGGGCGCGGGCGTTCAGACCGCCAAGCTCGCGTATTATTCCAAGCGCGGCCAGCCGATCTGGGAGGAGCCGCGCGGGCGAGCAGCGGGCTATCGCTGGCCGCAAGTCTCGATCCATCGCGGCACGTTTCAGCGCGTTTTGCTCGAGGCCGCGCGGCAACAGCTCGGCGCGGACCGGATCGTCACGGGTGCCGCGCTCGAATCCTGGAGCGAGGATGCGGACGGAATCACGGCGCGGGTCCGCAATCGCGAGGACGGCAGCCTGCGCGAGGTTCGCGGCACGCTCCTCATCGGCGCCGATGGCATCCATTCGGCCGTGCGCGCAAATCTCTATCCGGACGAAGGTCCGCCGCTGTGGAACGGCGCCATCCTCTGGCGGGGCGTGACGCCAGGTGCTCAGTTCCTCGATGGCCACACCATGATCATGGCCGGTCACGAGCGGCAGAAATTCGTCGCCTATCCAATCGCGGCCCCCGGCGCCGAGCCACTGCTCAACTGGGTCGCCGAACTAAAGTACGACCCCGATCACGGCTGGCGCCGCGAGGATTGGAACCGGCCGGGCAAGCTCGAAGAGTTTCTGCCGCGCTTCGAGGACTGGCGCTTTCATTGGCTCGATGTGCCTACTGTCATCCGCAATGCTCCCGGCTGCTACGAATATCCGATGGTCGATCGCGATCCCTTGCCGCGTTGGAGCTTCGGCCGCGCGACGCTGCTGGGAGATGCCGCGCACGCCATGTATCCGATCGGCTCCAACGGCGCCTCGCAGGCGATCCTCGACGCGCGGGTTCTCGCGCGCGAAGTGCGGGACAAGGGACCAACGCCGGAAGCCCTTGTCGCCTACGAGGCCGAGCGCCGTCCGGCGACCTCGGCGATTGTGCTCGCCAATCGCCGGAACGGACCCGAGCAGGTCATGCAGCTCGTCGAGGAGCGCGCGCCGGAGGGGTATTCCCAGATCGGCGATGTCCTGAAGCGTGAGGAACTCGAAGGCGTCGCCTCAGCCTACAAGCGCATCGCCGGCTTTACCATCGAGGAGCTCAATGCCCGGCCGGGCGTCCTTGCCTGAGCGGGACTACTCCACCCGCCACCATTCGAGCTCGACCTTGTCGCCCGCCGCGCTTGCGTCCAATGACCCGACGAAGATCGATTGGCTGAGCCAGCGATAGGCGGGAGAGCCGGTCTCGAAGCTCGGCACGGTGTGGCCGATCCAGCGGCCATCCGCGGTCTGCCGGGCAAGACCCGTGTTGGTGACCATGATGAGCGCACCGTCGTCTGTCTCGATCGTGTAGCGCGCCCAGACCTCGGCGAGGCCGTCGGCGCGCGTGATCGCCCAATCCGCGCCGCCCGGCACGACATGGCCGCTGAGCATCTCACCCTGTACGATGCCGCCGGTGATCGGAATGACATCGCGCGCGCCCGCCCCGCTGTCGCCGATGGTGAGCGGCGGCGCGAGGGTGACGGTGAGGCGGGCGATGGAGGTGAGGGTGGGGGGCATTTCGGGTATCCAAACAGAAATTGGCATTTTGGCTGCACGGAGTGCGGGCAAACCAGCTGAAGCGGCGATACCAGATCTGGACGCGGCTATGGCAGCCATAGCATAGCCCCGCCGACAGTGTACGTTGCTAGTGGCCGCGACGAGTGTCTATTCTATCAAAGCCGGTGAAGCGATTGGAGGTGATGTTGTGATTGGCAATGGCCGAAACTGCGCCACTCTTTCGATACTTCTCACATTTGGTCTGCTCGGTGCGTCGGCGCCAGCCGCCGCCGATGCGTTGTGCGGCATCAATTTCAAATCGATTGATAGTCTGCCCTCCAAAGCTCAGGCGTCAGGCCGCTTCACAGCGATCGGCGGTAACGGTCAGTGGTCGTCGTTTGCGTCGAACGGTGGATTGAAAATTCTTGTCGTCTCGACACCCGAAAACCCGGCTCATCCGAGTGCCGCGTGCCGGCGCGCCAAGCGATCAAAGTCTGGAGCTTGGGCCGTATCGACCCAGATCAACTGCCAAGGTCCAAAGGCAGCCTGCGATCGGTTGCCCGGACAGTTTAATGCCTTGGACAAGGCGATGAAGGCGCAACTCAGCGGACAGTAGTTGGGAACGCGGCCGGTGCTGTTCGTTCGGGCGAACCGCAACTGGAGGCGGACAGCAAACTATAGAGGATCGGCGTGGCTTTCTGGATCAGAGATGAAGATGTGATTGCAAAGCTGGAAGTGCTGGCGAAACGAAAAGGCTTGTCAGTCGAGAAGACGCTGTTCGAGGCTGTCCAGAACCAACTGGCGATTACCGAGTTGGGTTTGAAACTTCGTCGAGAGCTGAAGAAGTTGGTAGCTCGCCATCGCAAGGTGCTCGCATCACAACAACAAGGCGAGCCGCCTGCGAATGTCCAAATGATTGCCTGTGCCAAGGTTCACCGCGTGCCGCTTTTGTGCAAAGGTAGCGACTTCAAGCTGACGGATATCAAAATAGCCTGAGCACGTTCAGGCGAAGTGGATGCCGGTTCGCCGTAGAACGTGCTCAAAGCAAGGACTCGCCATGCCCGCCGCACAAAACCTCACAATCGATCCCCAGAAGCTCTGGGACAATCTCATGGACACCGCCAAGTTCGGCGGAACGCACAAGGGCGGCATCAAGCGGCTGACGCTGTCCGACGACGACAAAAAAGTCCGCGACTGGTTCAAGGCGGCGTGCGAGGCGCTGGGCTGCAAGGTCTCGGTCGATGCGGTCGGCAATATGTTCGCGGTCCGGCCCGGTAAGAACAACGCGCTCTTGCCCGTCGCCATGGGCTCCCACCTCGACACGCAGCCGACCGGCGGCAAATTCGATGGCGTGCTCGGCGTGCTCGGAGCGCTGGAGGCCATGCGAACGCTCGTCCAGACTGGTTACGAAACCAACGCGCCAATCATGATCGCCAATTGGACGAACGAGGAAGGCTCGCGCTTCGCCCCGGCCATGCTCTGCTCGGGCGTTTATGCCGGAGTCTTCACGCCGGACTACGCCTACTCGCGCGAGGATCGCGACGGCAAGAAACTCGGCGATGAGCTGGAGCGCATCGGCTATCGCGGGAGCGAACCGGTCGGAAGCCACAAGTTCCAGGCGATGTTCGAGCTCCACATCGAGCAAGGCCCGATCCTGGAAGCCGAGAAAAAAATGATCGGCGTCGTCACCGGCGTCCAGGGCATGCGCTGGTACGAGGTCACGCTAAACGGCCAGGAGAGCCACACGGGCGCGACGCCGATGAAGCTCCGCCGTAATGCGCTACTCGGCGCCTCCCGCATGATCCAGGCGATCCACGAGGTGGGAATGCGGCATTTGCCGGGCGTTGCCAGCGTCGGACTCATCGAGAACCGGCCGAACAGCCGCAATGTCGTGCCGGGCGAGGTGTTCTTCTCCGTCGACCTGCGCCATCCCGACGACAGCGTTCTCGATGTGATGGAAACCGAGATGCGCAAGGCGCTGCCCGAGATCGCTTCGGCCGAGCGCCTAGAGATCGAAGAGAAGCGGATCTGGAATTCGCCGGCCGTGAAGTTTGCCCCGAAACTGATCGCCTGTGTGCGCCACGGCGCCGAGAAGGCCGGCTATCAGATGCGCGAAATGGCGTCGGGTGCCGGCCACGATGCGGCCTATGTCGCCCGCGTCGCGCCGACGACCATGATTTTCGTGCCCTGCCTCGGCGGCATCAGCCACAACGAGGCTGAAAGCACGACCCTCGAGGAATGTGGCGCCGGCGCCCAGGTGCTGCTCAATGCGGTGCTGGAGTACGATCGGCAGCTGGAGAAAGGTGAACGGTGAAATGGCGAAGTGGTGGGCTTCCACTCGCCGTTCACGATTTCACGACTCCACCGTTCTCAATAAGCGCCTTGACCTTCTCAACCGAGTACTCCGCTTCGAGCCGTGCCGCTTCGGCGGACGCCAGCGCCTCCAGATCCTCACCCTCGATGGGTTCCGGATCGGCCTTGCGCCACTCCGCCAGATAGGCATCCGTATCGCGCTTGCCGGCCCGCATGGCCGCCATGTCGATCGCCTGCTCGAAGCGCTCGGGCAATTGCCGCTTGGCCGTCGTCCGGCCCTGCTTGATGATGACCTGGGCGGGAATGTCGCGCCAATAGACGATGATGCGTTGCGGCATGGGTGATCTCCTCGGTCGAGGGGCGGTTTAGCGATGTTGGGGCGGTTTGTCAGCACCACCGCTGTTACACCAGCGCCCGAATCACGATCTATGGTCGCCTCACCCGCCGCAACCGAGCGCTCGCCTCCATGCCCCCCACTGCGCCATCGAACTCGACCGGCATCCTGCTGTTCAGCCTCGGCATGGTCGCGTTCGCGACCGGCGACACGATGCTGAAGGTCGCGCTGCGCACCTACTCGCTCGAGCAATCCATGATGATCCGCATGGCGCTGATGGTGCTGGTGGCCCTCGTCGTGGCCCATATCCGGGGCTCGGTGACACGGGCCTTCCGATCGGGCCAACCCTGGATGCAGATCGCCCGCGGCGGGGTGCTCTTGCTGGATACCATCGGCTTCTCGCTGGCGCTCGGCCAGATCGGCTTGTCGGGGGCGCATTCGATCTATGCGACGGTACCGCTGTTCGTGACGGCGTTGGCGGTGCCGCTGCTGGGAGAGAAAGTCGGCTGGCGGCGCTGGTCGGCGGTCGCGGTCGGCTTTGCAGGTGCGCTCCTCATCATCCAGCCCGGGAGCGGCGTTTTTCACACCGTGGCGCTGTTCGCGCTCGGCGGCGCTTTCTTCGGCTCGCTCTACTCGATCTTCACGCGGATCGCGAGCCGCACCGATCCGCCGGAGACGAGCATTTTCTTCGTGGCTCTGATCGGATTCATTTGCTTCGCACCGCTTGGCATCTGGAAATGGGTCCAGCCGGATCTCGTCGGGCTTCTGCTGTTCGCCGGCATGACGGTCGCGAGCCTGATCGGACATACCTGCGTGATCCGGGCGCTGACGCGCACCGAGGCGACTGTGCTGCAACCGTTCCAGTATGTCGTGCTCGCGACCGCCACCACCTACGGCGTGCTGATCTTCAACGAGCAGATCGAGCCCTTGAAGCTCGTGGGCACCGCCATCGTCGTCGCGAGCGGGCTATATGTGGCTTGGCGGGAATTTGTCTTGAGCAGGCGGGTGAAATCCGCGTGAAAGCCCTGGTTTGGTCAATCTCGGGAAATAGGTGCTTTGCGGGACGCGCCAGCGCGCTATCATGCGCGCGGCAATGGAAGACCTTCACTCCGACGAGGTGATCGTGATGCGCCGGCCCGACCCACTCCGCCATCCCAAGGCCCGCGAGGCCTTCGGGCTGCTGCGGGAGGATCGCATGAGCCGCCGCGAGTTCGTTCGGATTGCCGCCTTGCTCGGAGCCTCCGCGGCATCGGCCTATGCACTCGCGGGCCTGCCGGACGCAGCAACTGCCGACGAGCACGGCCTGCCCTTCGCCGAGCCCGATGCCGAGGCCAAGCCCGGCGGCATCTTGCGCATCGCCATGCAGGTGATGCCGATGGATGACCCGGCGACCTTCACCTGGGTGCAGGCGTCCAACCAGGCGCGCCACACACTCGAAAACCTCACCGTCACGGGCCCCGACAACATCACGCGGCCGATGCTCGCTGAACGCTGGGAGGCGGCCGACGACCTCCGCTCCTGGACTTTCACGCTGCGCGAAAACGTCCTCTGGCACAACGGCGAGCCGCTCACCGCCGAGCACGTCAAGTGGAACCTGGAGCGCTGGTGCGACCCCAAGCTCGGCTCCGCCAACATCTCGCTCTCGACCTTCGCCGCGATGATCGAGGATGTGGAAAGCGGGGCAAAGGACGCCTCCGGCAATCCCCTCACGGTGAAGCGTCTCAGTCCCGGCGCCATCGAGGTGGTCGATGCCCGGACCATCCGGCTCAATCTCAGGAAGCCCGTGCTCTCGGTGCCGGAGGATCTCTACAATTTCCCGACCGCGATCCTGCATCCCTCGTTCAAGGGACCGGTCGGGCCGGATACGCTGGGGACCGGTGCCTATCGCATCGCCTCTTACGAGCTCACCAGCCACTGCACGCTCGAACGCGTGAAGACCCTGCCGGATGGCCGTCCGTTCGAATACTGGGGCGGGCCGGTCATGCTGGATGAAATCCGCTACATCCATTTCGACGCCGAGTTCCAGCTCATCGCCTTCGCGGCTGGCCAGGTCGACATGGTGCACGAGCTCGGCTTCGACCAGCTCGACTATGCCCGCTCCCTCGACGGCAGCCTGCTTTCGGCGCCGACCGCCCAGACGCTGTGCTGCCGCTTCCAGATCGACGTGCCCCCCTTCGACGACGCCCGCGTCCGGCAGGCGCTTGTGCTCGCCGTCGACAACAAGCCCGTGAAGGAGGCGGTGTTTCCGGTCGACGGCAGCGTCGGGCAGAACCACCACGTCGCGCCCATTCACCCCGAGTATTTCGAGCTTCCCGTCCTCGAGCGCGATCTCGAGCAGGCGCGCACGTCTGCTGAAGGCCGCGGGCCAGGAGAACCTCGTCCTCAAGATCGTCACCGGCAATACGGAAGGCATCTGGCATCAGCGGGTCTGCGAGGCGATCCGCGACCAGCTGAAGGAGGCCGGCGTCCGCCTCGACATCGAGGTGCTGCCGCCGGCGACCTACTGGGCCATGTGGGACAAGGTGCCGTTGGGGGCGACGCCGTGGACGCACCGGCCGCTCGGCACCCAGGTACTGTCCTTGGGCTACCGCTCAGGGGTGCCCTGGAACGAGACCCACTTCTCCTCCCAGGCCTTCGACCGCGCGCTCGACGAGGCCGAAACCACGCTCGATCCGTCCGAGCGGAAGGCGAAGATGGAGCTGGTGCAGCGGATCCTCCAGGACGCCTCCGTGATGTGGCAGCCGGTGTTCCGGCCGGTCTACATGCTGGTCGGCAAGGCCGTGCACGGCATCGCGGCGCATCCGACGCAGTTTCATCAGTTGCAGCGGGTTTGGGTCGATCCGGCCTAAATCCTTGCCCCCCGCCCCCGCCCATGCTCCTATGGCCGCCGGGCCACAGTCCGGGCCCCAATGACACGACCTCGCGAACCAGAGCACTTTCCGGCCAAGTGGGTACCGGTTGGCCGAAAGAAAGTGCTCAAAGCCAACAACCTGAACCGGCTTTCCGATCGCTAAGGATCGGAAAGCCGGTCCAGCGCCGCAGCCGAACTTGGGGAAGCCACGCGTGACCAATGTCCAGCCGGTCCTTGAATGCAAGGACCTGTCGATCTCCTATTTCACGCGGCTGGGCGAAGTGCCGGCGGTCAAGGGGTTCAACCTGACCCTGATGCCCGGCGAGGCGCACGGCATCGTCGGCGAGAGCGGTTGCGGGAAGTCGACCGTCGCGCTCGCCATCATGAACTACATGGGCCGCAACGGCGCCATCGTCGGCGGCGAGATCCTGTTCGAGGGTCGCGACATCCGCCGCATGCGGGAGCCCGAGCTCCGCAAGATCCGCGGCTCCGAGATCTCGATGGTCTACCAGGAGCCGATGGCGTCCCTGAACCCCTCCATGCGCATCGGCGAGCAGCTGGCCGAGGTCTTGATGCTGCACGAGGGCGCCAAGAAGCGCGAATCCTTGGAGCGCGTCGCCGAGATGCTCGCGTCGGTCCGGCTGCCCGATCCCTCCCGCATCATGAACGCCTATCCGCATCAGATCTCGGGCGGCCAGCAGCAGCGCTGCGTCATCGCCATGGCGCTGCTCGCCAAGCCGAAGCTGCTCCTGCTCGACGAGCCGACCACCGCGCTCGATGTGACGGTGGAAGCCGGCATCGTCGATCTCATCAAGGAGATCTCGGCGAAGTTCGGCACGTCCATGATCTACATCTCGCACAATCTCGGTCTCATCCGGGAGACCTGCGACAAGATCACGGTCATGTATTCGGGCCAGGCCGTCGAGGTCGGAGACATCAAGACCGTCTTCAACAACATGCGCCACCCCTACACGCAGGGGCTCTTCTCCTCTATCCCGCTTCCCGGCGCCGACAAGAATTCGCGACCGCTTCTCTCCATCCCAGGGCAGCTTCCCCTGCCGCACCAGCGGCCGCGCGGGCTGCACTTTCGGGCCGCGCTGCGCGCATTTCCAGGGCGGCCGCTGCGACGTGCCGGAGCTGCCGATCCGAGCGGTCGGCGATGCGCCGGACCACGCGGTTCGCTGCGTGCGCTTCGAGGAGATCGATTGGGGCGCCACCGGCAAGGCGCACGTGGCGCGCGAGGCCGTGAAGCCGGGCGATGTGGTTCTGACCGTCGATCACATGAGCAAGCACTACGAGGTGCAGCGCGGTGGCGCCTTCGGCGGCACGGTGGCAACAGTGAAAGCCAACGAGGACCTTTCCTTCGTGGCGCGCGAGGCCGAGACGGTCGCCATCGTCGGCGAATCCGGCTGCGGCAAGTCCACTTTCGCCAAGGTCGTCATGGGGCTCGAGCAGAGCTCGACCGGGACGGTGACGCTCGGCAATCTCGAGATCGGCGCCGTGCCGGTCCGGGAGCGCGACACCAAGACCATCTCGAAGATGCAGATGGTGTTCCAGAACCCCTTCGACACGCTCAATCCGAGCCATTCGGTCGGCGGGCAGATCGCCCGTGCCGTCAAGAAATTCGGCGTCGAGAAGGACAAGAGCAAGATCAAGGCGCGCGTGCTCGAGCTGCTCGACATCGTCAAGCTGCCGCACGAATTCGCCAAGCGCCGGCCGCGCCAGCTGTCTGGCGGTCAGAAGCAGCGAATCGGCATCGCCCGCGCCTTTGCCGGCTCGCCGAGGCTGGTCGTCGCCGACGAGCCGGTGTCGGCGCTCGACGTCTCGGTGCAGGCGGCCGTCACCGAGCTGTTGATGGACATTCAGCGCAAGAGCCGCACGACCATGCTGTTCATCAGCCATGATCTGTCGGTGGTGCGCTATCTCGCCGATCGCATCGTCGTCATGTATCTCGGCCGCATCATGGAGCAGGGCACGACCGACCAGGTGTTCGGCCCGCCCTATCATCCCTACACCGAGGCGCTACTCTCCGCCGTGCCGATCGCCGATACCAAGGTCGAGAAGCGCAAGGTCGTCATCACCGGCGAGATTCCCTCGCCGCTCAATCCGCCCAAGGGCTGCGTGTTCTCGACCCGCTGCCCCTACATGATCAAGGGCACCTGCGATCGCCTCGAGCCGCCTGCGCAGGTATTCGGCAAGGGCCACGCGATTGCCTGCCATCTGCCGCGCGAGCAGTTGCTGGCGATGGAGCCTGTCATCACCATGAAGAGCAACGGTGGTGGACCGGTGGGCGGCGAACCGCCGGGTGGCGCGAAGATCGAGGCCCCGGCCGTGCTCGTCGGCGCGCCGGAGAAGGCCCAGGCGATCACCGTGAAGATGGTAGCCGCGCCGCCGCCGCAGGCGATCAACGGCGCAACGGTGAAGCTGACCCTCGAAGAGCGGGCGCAACAAGCGCTGGCCGAGCTCAGCGGCTCGGATGCCGAGCGGGCGAAAGCGGCGCTGGGGAAGCTCGTCGACGCCTGATCCACTCCGCGTGCGACTACAGCTGCAGCCGCTCTCCGTCATGGTCGCTGACGCGACCATCCACTCCTCTCACCGTCACGGTCGCGAACGCGACCATCCACGAGCACGAGGGGCAAGAGTTGATCCGAGGTCATGCCATCCGGCGCGATCTCGCTCTCACCACCGCCTCCCGTGGATGCTGACTTTCGTCAGCAGGACGGAGTGGGGGAGAACGAGCGAGTCAACCGCCCCGCCGTCCGCGCCGTCCGCGACGGCCGCCGCTTTCGCCCGTCGCCGCCCTCGCCTGCCGGGGATGATGTCCGCTCCGGCAGCGTCACCGCCGCCGACAAGTTCGGGAACGCGTCGATCTTGTTCGGCAGCGCCATGGCGTAGACGAAATGCTCCTGGAACTTGGGCTCGAGCGCCGTCTCGATCTTCTCGATGCGGGCGACGAGCGTCTCGATCTCGCGGCGGTGGCCGCGATTCATGAGCGCCATGCGCGCGCCCATGCCGGCCGCGTTGCCGACGGCCGCGACCTTCGACAGATCGCAATCGGGAATGAGCCCCAGCACCATCGCGTATTTGGGATCGATGAATGAGCCGAAGGCGCCGGCGAGCTTGATGCGATCGACCTTCTCGATGCCGAGCTTGTCCATCAACAGCTTCACGCCCGCATAGAGCGCGGCCTTGGCGAGCTGGATGGCGCGGACGTCGTTCTGTGTGACCAGGAGCTGCTGTTGCTCGCCCTGCCAGAGCAGGTAGGAGAAGGTGCGGCCGTCGGCGACGATGCGCGGGCTCTTCGCCGCCATCTCGCCGCGCACGACGCCATCCTCGGTGATGATGCCGGAGAGGAACATCTCGGCCACCACCTCGATGATGGCCGAGCCGCAGATGCCGGTGACGCCGACGTCCTTGGCGGCCTCCGCAAACCCCGGCTCGTCCGACCACATGTCGGCGCCGATGACCTTCACCTTCGGCTCGAGCGTCTCGGGATCGATGCGGATGCGCTCGATGGCGCCCGGCGCCGCGCGCTGGCCGGCCGAAATCTGCGCGCCCTCGAAGGCGGGCCCGGTCGGCGAGGAAGCAGCGAGAATTCGATCCTTGTTGCCGAGCACGATCTCGGCATTGGTGCCGATGTCGACGAGCAGCGTGATCTCGTCCGCGCTCTGCGGGCCGTCGGCGAGGGTTGCGCCCGCCGCGTCCGCGCCGACATGGCCCGCGATGCAGGGGAGCGTGTAGACGCGCGCGCCGCGATTGATCGGCAGGCCGAGATCGGTCGCCTTGAAATCGAGCGCGCCGGAGGCCGCCAGCGCGAATGGCGCGCCGCCGAGCTCGGTCGGATCGATGCCGAGGAACAGGTGATGCATGATCGGATTGCCGACGAACACGGCCTCCAGGATGTCGTTGGAGTTGATCTCGGCTTCCTTGACGACCTGGCCGATCAGGTCGGAGATCGCGGCGCGCACGGTGTCGGTGAGCGCCGGCCGGCCATCCGGGTTCATCATCACGTAGGAGACGCGGCTCATCAGATCCTCGCCGAACCGGATCTGCGGGTTCGACGTGCCGCTCGAGGCCAGCACGCGGCCCGACAGCAGCGAGCAGAGATGCATCGCGATCGTCGTCGAGCCGATGTCGCAGGCGATGCCCCAGGCCTCGTTGTGGAAGCCCGGCCACAGCGCCGTGATGCGCGGCCGGCCGCGATCGTCGTGGATGGCAGCCGTCACCTTCCACTCGCCCTTGCGCAGAATGCCCTGCACCTCGGAGAGGAGATGGAAATCGATCGTCGGATTGTCGATGTTCCACTCGCGCTTGAGCGACTGATAGAGCCGCTCGAAGTCGCCGAGCGGCTTGTGCATGTCGGGCTCCTCGACCTCGACGTAGCAGAGGTGGGTGGCGATATCGCGCTCGATGACGCGGTCGCCGGCGGCCTTGCGGATCGTCTGCCGGTTGACCTGCACGTCCTGCGGCACGTCGATGACGAGATCGCCCATGATCCTGGCCGAGCAGGAAAGCCGCCGGTCGGCGCCGAGCGTGCGCTTCTCGGCATAGCGCGCTTCGGTTGCAGAGAAGGCTGAGAGGTTTTCGGCGGAGGACGTGATGCCGTGCTTGGCGAATTGCCCTTCGGCGACCGTCACCTGGCAGCGCCCGCAGATGCCGCGCCCGCCGCACACGCTCTCGACATAGGCGCCCACCTGCCGCGCCGCCTGCAGCACCGGCGTGCCGATCGGAAACCGTCCGCGCCGGCCCGACGGCATGAAGAGCACGAGCGCGTCGCGCGTGTCGGTGTCGGGGCTTGGCGCGACGGTGGAGTCGGTCATGTCAGGCTAATCCGGTGTTGGAGGCTTTGGGCACGAGTCTGCGGGGAGCTGTAGGGCAGAGGGGGCCCTTTTGCGACAGCGACGCGTCTCATTGCGACCGGCCGTCCCCGCCAGTGCATTTGCACGTCTTCTGCCGATCAGGCATTTACGATGTCTTCGCCTCGGCCTTGCATTGCGCGTCGCCACCCCGCACCAGCCGGTCGCTCAAGGAGATGACGCGAGTCATCACGTCCGGTGCGCGATTGGGATTGCCGAGCAGCGTGACTTCCATCGGCGCGGCGACAGGCGCGGCAGCGGAACTCTCGAAAGAGACGCCGACCTGGTACGGCTCGATCTCGGGCTGAAGGTCGAGCGTGCCCTGAAACAGAACGTAGGACTCTTCCGTCTTCGTGTAAGCGAGCCGCAGCGCCACGCCACCACAGCTTTGGTCGGTGTTGACCCTGACGCCACACCAACCGGTGCCGCACTTGCCGATGTCGACGACGTAGTGAAAGCTCGCGCTGGTCCAGCGGCCGGAAAGATCATAACTGTCCGATTGGGCCCTGGTTGTTGGCGAAGCCGTGAGCATGCCGATGACGACCGCGACCGAACTGGCGAGAGGGAGGACGCCGCTCAAGGCGCGGGGTCTCGTTGTGCTCATCATTGTCAGCTCCATCTTCGTTCTCCTCGTCGCCGTGACGGCCGTCCGGTCGAGCCTGGGCCTGATCAGGCTGCCCATCGAACTCTATCTCCTCGATCAGAATCTCCCAGCAATCTTTCGATTACATATGGCGGCATCGGGGCTGGCGCTCGGCTTTGGGCTGCTGACCATCCTACTCCAGCACAAGCCCGCCCGGCATCGCCCGCTCGGGCGACTGACCGCTGCCTTGGTGGCCATCGGCGGCTTGATGGCGCTGCCCTCGGCACTCTACAGCGAGGCGACGGCCATGGCACGCACGGGGTTTTTCGCCCAAGGCCTCGTCTGGCTGGCCCTGCTCGGGGCAGGCATCGTGGCGATCCGGGCGCGCGATATCGTCCGGCATCGCCGCGCCATGCTGGCGATGTATGCGGTCGCCACCGGCGCGATCTGGCTGCGGATCGCGACGGCCGCCACGAGCGCCTTGGCGCTGCCATTCGACGCGGCCTATGCCATTGCGGCCTGGCTCGGCTGGCTCATTCCGCTCGGTCTCGTCTGGTGGATGACGCGAAAGGCGGCCGCACGCGACGTTACCGCCCCAGTGCTTGCGCGGTAAGGCCTCCGAGCGCTTGCCGCTGCCTTCCTTCCGCATCGAAATTCGCCGGATCGAGCCAGGCCTCGTAAGCGGTTTTCAGCTTGGGCCACTCCTTGTCGATGATCGAGAACCAGGCCGTGTCGCGATTGCGGCCTTTGTAGATCATCGCTTGCCGGAAGACGCCCTCGAAGGTGAAACCCAGCCGTTCAGCCGCCCGGCGCGAGGGCGCGTTCGCGGCATCGCATTTCCATTCGTAGCGGCGATAGCCGAGCTCGTCGAAGACGCGGCGCATGAGCAGATAGACAAATTCCGTCGCCGCGCGGGTTTTCTGCAGCGCCGGTGCGTAAGCAATGTGCCCGGTCTCGACGACGCCGTTCTTGGTGTCTATGCGCATGAGGCTCGCAACGCCCGAAGCCTTGCCCGTCGCCTTGTCGAAGATGGTATGGAACAGCGGATCATCGCCCGAGCCGATCGTCGTCACCCACTGCCGGTAGTCGTCGAGCGAGGCGAAGGGGCCGTAGCCCATATAGGTCCACATGCCCCCGGTCGTGTCGGCCGCGTTTGCCGCGTGCAGCTCGGCGGCATGATCCAGCGAGAGCGGCTCGATACGGGCATAGCGGCCCTCTATCAGCGTCCGGGGCGGGCGCGGTCGCTCCGTCCAGCCGGCGACGGAAGGGCCAATAGGCTGGCCTAAGGCGTTCACAAACTCGGTCATACGAGCCTCGCTGTTCTTCTTGCTGCGTCGTTAGGCTTCTGTAGCAGAGGCAGCAAGAGCCTGCAGGGTATCGCGGATTGTGTATCTGGCGTCGATCTTTGGCTACCGGGAGTCACCTGTCGGAAGCCGGGTTCTGGGCGGCGCTGATTGGCTCCTACCACCACAGCATCGGCGCCTTCGTAATCACCTCGGTACCGGTCTTCGTCACCAGCACGTTCTGCTCGAAACCGGCGGCGCCCACATCGTCGAGGCCGTAGAAGGCTTCGACGCCCAAGGCCATGCCCTCGCGGAACACGTCGTCGTCGGTGCACATGTCGGGGCCGATATAGGGCTTCTCGAAGAACAGCCCGACGCCGTGCCCGAAATGCGGCCACTTCTCGCTCATCTGGTTGGAGGTGGCGCCATACTGCGCGCAGAGGCGGCGGCCGTGCATCGCGACGTCCTTCACTTTCGCGCCGGGCTTGATCTGCTCGATGATGGCTTCGACGATCCGCGCGCCGGTCTCAACCAACTCTTTCTGCGCCGGCGTCGGCTTGCCGCCGCACACGGCGGTGCGGCCGGGATCGAGATAGTAGCCCTCGAACATGGGGCCGTAGATCCAGCCACGCACGAGATCGCCGGTCTTGGGCGCGTCGTGCGTGTAGCCGGCGATCGGATTGCGCACGAATTTGCCGATGTGCTCGCCGAAGCAGGTCGGCAGCATGTGAATGGTGCCGCCGGAGCGCACCACCTCATGTGCCGCCATGGCGGCCGCCTCCGTCTCGCTGCGGCCCATGATGAGCGCCTCCATCATGCGCACGAGCGCGCGCGCCGCCGTCTCGCCGCCGATGCGCAGCGCGTCCTGCTCGCGGGGGCTCTTGATGAGGCGGCAGGAGAGCACAAGATCGTCCGCGACCTGCCAGTCGATGTCTGGGGCAACCTCTAGCATCTGCCGCCAGTACTTCAGCGGCACGACGTCGGAGCCCACGAGCGCGACCTTGCCCGTGATCTTCCGGTCCTTGAGGGTCTGGGCGATGTCGATGAAGGGCCGGTTGGAGGAGACGATGCGATCAGTGGCGATGATCTCGGTCCTGAGCCCCGGCTCATCGGCATGCAGCTCCGGCGTCTCGCCCTGGCGCAGCAGCACCGAGTTGAAGGAACGGCCCTCGAAGAGTGCCGAGTTGTAGCCCTGGCCCGAGGCGGTGGAAAAGAAGTTCGTGAGATAGAGCACGTCGCCGCAGCGATCATTCGTGCCGCCCGAGCGCCCGAATACCACGGCCGTCTCGTAGCCCCGCCGCTTCATCTCGGCGTGGACGGTCTTCCAGCGTGCCTCGTATTCTTGCCTAGGAAAGAACGTGCCAAGCGTGCCACTACCGAGCATGGGAGAGTCTCCGAGGCTGTGCCGAACTCGAATGCTCATGCTAAACAAGGAGCTACGGCCAGACCAGCCTCGACCCACATGACGGCATTGCAGAAGAGCTGGCAGTTTGTATCCAGCAGCGAGTGCAATGAGCCGTGCCACTTGCATGCGGGTTGCGGTGCTTGCGGCCAGAAGCGGGAGACTGGCGCCGGCTTCGTTAATGTCCGCTCTCTCCGATGTCCCGCGGAGAGAGTTGCGGCAATCTGGTTGCGAATCGGCGGCCGTGGCGGGCCCGTTGGGTGCGGAGCCGGCCTCCGGATCCGCACGCGAATGATAGTGCTCGATGACAACATCACGGCGCGTCAATCGGCCAAGACCTCGGATGAGCCAACGTCCCCAGAGATCGCCACGTGGGCTCCGCGCGTTGAGAATCTGTTTTGTGTTTCTGAGAGTTGGCGTGTCGTCCCGCGCGCTCGAGACGGCCTTGACGTACCCGTTTATCCACTGGTTGCGCAGAATTGGGGATAGTTTTCCGGCAGAGACCTTGCCGGCGCCTGAATCGGTCTAACGTTTGGGCCACGGTGACGAGAGTGTTAGTCGGACTTGCTGCGTCCGCCCCGGTTGGGCCGCACCGTCTTCTTCGGTCGCTTGATGTTCAGGTGGTCGTACGCTCGTGCGTAGAGCGTTGCGGGGTGGGGTTGCGCATGTTGAGGTCAGTCAGTCGGTTGTGGCTCGTTGCGCTCGCCGTGCTGGGGACGGCGATAGCAATTGGCTTCGGCGGCACGGGTTCCCTCTGGGCCCAAGAGACGATCGTTCACAAATCAACTCTGATCATCTCGCCTGAAACCGAGTTTCCGGTCGCGCGCAGTGCGCGCCTCGGTCAGGATAAGTCGATGGTCATCGAGATGCCGACGCGTCTCGGTAATGTCGTCGTCTCCAATCCGGACATCGTCGACGCCGTCGTGCAGACGACCAATCGCGTCATTTTGATCGGCCGCAAGGTCGGTCAGGCCAACGCGCTGCTGTTCGACGAGCAGGGCCAGCGGCTGATGACACTCGAGGTGGTTGTCGAGTTCGACTATCAGCCTTTGCGCACCATGCTCGAGCGCATGTATCCGGGCGCCGGCCTCACCGTCGAATCGGCCAACGAGAACCTCGTCCTGTCGGGTGCCGTCAACCGCCCGATCGATGCGACGCGCGCGGCCGAGATCGCCACGAGCTTCCTGCCGACCGGCAAGAAGCTTATCAACATGATCGATGTGAAGGCCGAGGAGCAGGTGATGCTCCAGGTCACCGTCGCCGAGATGCACCGCGAAAGCGTCAAACGGCTCGGCGTCAACTGGAACGGCAACAACATCGGCGAAAAGGCGATCGGCGGGGCGACGAACAACGGATTCCCCGTCTCGAATGGTATCGGCCGCGACTCATTCCTGTTCGGTCTCCTCGGCGGCGATATCGGCAGTTGCGTGATCCCGGGCGCGGTCTCGGCCATGGTGCCGCCGACGACCCTCGCCGGGGTGAGCTCGGTCGACTGCCTCGCGAAAACCGTTCAGGCCTTCGAGCGCAGCGGCATGATGCGCACGCTGGCCGAGCCCAAGCTGACGGCCATCTCGGGCGAGACCGCGAGCTTCCTCGCCGGTGGCGAGTTCCCGATCCCCGTCGCCCAGGACAAGGACACGATTTCCGTCCAGTGGAAACCCTTCGGCGTCGGTCTCTCCTTCACGCCGATGGTGCTCGACGCCGGCCGCATCAGCTTGAAGATCGCCACCGAGGTGAGCGAGATCTCGTCCGAGGGTGCGATTACGCTCGACACCCTCTCGATCCCGAGCCTCAGCGTCCGCCGCGCCGCGACGACGGTCGAGATGCCGAGCGGCGGCTCGCTCGTCATGGCGGGCCTCCTCTCCGACAACATCAGCCAGAACATCGACGGCGTACCAGGCCTCAAAAACATTCCGATCCTCGGCGCGCTCTTCCGCAGCAAGGACTACCGGAAGCGGGAGACCGAGCTCGTCATCATCGTCACGCCCTATGTCGTTCGCCCGACGGCGCGGACGGCTCTGGCGCGGCCCGACGACGGCTTCATGCCGGACGGCGAGATCGAGGGGACCATCATGGGCCGGCTCAATCGCGTCTACGGCAATCCGGCCGAGCCGCCGACGGGTCGCTTCCAGGGCGATATCGGCTTCATCATCGAATAAGTGACCCAAGAGGGGGCGTGTGACATGTCGCGGGTGAGAAAGTTCGGGGAAACGAGCGTGCTCAAGGCAGTGGCGCTATCCGTAGTCGTGACAGCATCGGCGCCATTGGCCGGCTGCCGCGACGACGTGGGTGATGATCCCGTTGCCGGCTGGTCGACCGTCGATCCGATGGTCAACCATCCGATCGCCGTCGGTGTCAGACCCTATCAGCTGGCGCTCGAGCTTCCCGAAGGCGACAAGGGCTTGAGCCGCCAGCAGGCGGATGATGCGCGGCGCTTCTTCCGCCGCTACCGGCTGCAGGGCGCCACGGCACTCGCCGTCGAGATGCCCGAGCATGCGCGTGGCAGCCTCGCCGACACGCAACTCAACGCCATCCTCGCCAGCGAGGCGGTACCCCCGCATGCCGTCCGCTACGTCCCGGCGGGAAGCTACGGTTCGGGCCGTGAAATCGCCATGGCCTTCGAGACGGGACACGTGGCGCATCCACCCGAGTGCGGTTACTGGCCGGACAACTTGTCGGAGAGCCGGGACAACACGCCTTACTGGAATTTCGGCTGCGCCCAGAGCCGCAACCTCGCGATGATGGTTGCGAACCCGAATGACCTCATCGGGCCGCGCCGCAGCACGCCACGGCCGAGCGACCGGCGCGACGTCGTTTGGAAGAAGTATATCGGCGGCGAGACGACGGATTCCTCCACCGCCGAGATCGAGCAGAAGGCGGACGTCTCGTCCAATCAGTAGGCATTTCTCGCGTGTGTCGTTTCGTTGAGTTCCAGGTGTCGGTGCCCGGCGGTTCCGGGCGGTTCCGCGGCTCTCGAGGTCACGACTCATGTCGACATTCCCGTACATCCATGGCTCTCGCTATGGCGCCGTCTTGCTCGTTGCGCTGCTCGCAGGCTGCGCCGACACAGGATCCAACGGGTTCCTGAGCGACAGCGCCCTTGCGCCCCCGGCGGGCGAGACTGCTTCGCTACCTCCGGCAACCCCTGCGCAGAGCCTCGGCGAGGCCTTGGCGCTCGAGCAGGCGGGCGACCGGCAGAAAGCGTTGGCCGCGGTCTCGCTCGCCTATGCGGTGGAGCCTGGCAATCCGGACATCGTGGTGGCCTATAGCCGCTTGGCCCTCGCCAACGGGCAAACGGGCGAAGCGCGCAAGGCCATCGATGCCGCCGAGGCCGGAGGACTTAAGGACTGGCGCATTCTTTCGGCAAAGGGCGCGATCCTTGCCGAGCAGGGCGATCTCAAGGGAGCGAAGGCGGCCCTCAATCAAGGGCTCGAGCTTGCTCCCGAGCAGCCGGCCCTCCTGAACAACCTGGCCTTCGTGTATGCGCTGGAAGGCGAGCCCAAGATGGCCGAGGACCTCCTCCGCCGGGCGAGCAATGTGCCGGGCGCCAGGCCCCGCACCCGCCAGAACCTGGCCTTGGTGCTCGGCCTCCAGGGCAAGTACGAGGAAAGCAAGACCATTGCGGCCGCCGAGACCACTTCGGAGGTGGCCAACGCCAACGTCGCTTACCTCAAGAGCCTTGCCCAATCGAAGGGCGGCACGAAGCTCGCCCAGACCGACGGCTGAAGCCGGAGGGCAGGTCTACAGGCTCGCTGCGACCATCGAGGGGCTCGCCGATCGAATTGTGCCGGGCGAATCGGTCAATCCGACCTTCCCAGGCTACCGAGGGTGGGACGAAGCAGCTGCTCGTACGGCCGCACCGCACGCGCTTGATTGCGGAGTGAAAGCAGCAAAGCGATACTGGTTTTTGCTCCTGCCGATCCCGGCGCGCCGCCGATCCGGATTCCTACAATTTTAGCGAAGTTTTCGACGGATTGCCGTGAGCGGCTTTACGTGAAGAAAACATGTCTGGCGTAAGAGTAAGCGAATTGGCTGCGAATTCGAGCAAGTTGACGTGCGGCCGTTAACACTCTCCGCCAGGACATCATTCATGAGCCCGTTTGCCTTTCTCACCACCAAGCTCAGAACCACGTTGGATCGCCTGACGGCCTTCGGCCGCGACGAGGACGGCTCGATCGGCATTATGTTCGGCGGTGCCATCGTCGTCATGGTGTTGTTCCTCGGCGCCGCCGTCGACTTCGGCACGGCCTTCATGGCCCGCGAAGGCCTCCAGGACGCGCTCGACTCAGCGGCCCTGGCCGCCGGCCGGGAGCTCGAGACGGGCGGAGAGAAAGAGGATGCGGAAACCAAGGCCAAGGAAGTGTTCGCCGCCAATCTTCCAGATGGAGTCAAGGCTGAACTCTCTTTCGTCGACGTCAATGCCGATGCCGGGCAGGTGACGCTTCAGGCACAATCGACGCTCGAAACGAGCTTCCTGCGCGTCGCCGGCATGAACACGCTCGACATCGATGCCGAGGCAGTCGTGAATACGAGCAGCGACTTATTCGAGGTCGTTCTCGTGCTGGACGGCTCGTCGAACATGACCACGTCCGATCTTGCAAGTCTGAAGACCGCCGCCCATGCGCTGGTGGCCGCTCTCTTCGGCGACAAGACGATATCGAACAATATCAAGGTCGGTGTCGTGCCGTTTGCCGCAATGGTCAACGTCGGTCCCAGCAATTCCAATACGGACTGGATCGACACCGACGGCAGATCGAGCGTGCACTTTGAGAACATGTCCGAGCAGGTCAACCGATTTGATCTTCTGGACCGGATGCAGAATGTCAGCTGGGCCGGTTGCGTCGAGGTGCGGCCGGGCGATCATGGTATCAAGGATACAGAAGCCACGATCGACGACCCCGACAGCCTATTCGTACCGTCTTTCGCGCCCGACGAGCCCGACGTCGTGAACGCGGACAACAACGATTACTACAACAGCTATCTGCCCGACGATGGTGGCTCTTGCGCGGCGATCGAGCCAACCTGCGTGCGAAGGGATCATCGCAGGCGCTGCATCCAGTATGTGACAGCGACGCTGGAGCCTTCCGAAGCACAGAACCGGCTCTGCAAGTATGACAATGTCAGCGTTACCTCGGCTCCAGTTGGAAAGTCGTTCACGGGCCCGAACCATATGTGCGACAGCACGCCCATTACGCCGCTGACCAGCAACCGGACGGCTGTCGACAGCGCCATCGACGCACTCATCGCGCAAGGTGGCACCAATACGGCCGAAGGTGTGATGTGGGGCTGGCGCGTGCTTTCAAGCCAGGCTCCGTTCACCGAGGGAGCGGACAAGAACCTGCCGAATGTCCGCAAGATCATGGTTGTCATGTCCGGCGGCGAGAATGAACTCGTCGGCCTCGACAATCACAACAACTCTTACTTTTCGCCTTGGGGGTTCGGCTCGACGAAGCGTCTCAATCCAAACTCACAGACAACTCAGTCGCTTTCGAACTCGATCGACGAGAAAACGAACCACGCTTGTCAGAATGCCGGCAAGGACGGCGTGACGATCTACAGCGTTGCCTACAATCTTGATGGGCATCCAAGCACGCGCGCGCTCTTGAAACGGTGCGCCAGCCATCCGCAGAAGGCATACGAAGCAGGCTCTGAATCCGAACTCATCAGAGCCTTCGAGGCGATCGGTCTCGACTTGAACTCGCTCCGCATATCGAGCTGAGGGGGGAGCCGCGACGGCGCGGCAGCTTGACCCGGATCGGCGATGGGCCCAAGGGAGTGGCCGATCCGGGTCGAGTGTCCCGAACCCGAAGTTCGCCAGATCAAGCTGCGGAAGCAGTACGAACTTCGGGTTCGACAAGGATACTCGACGAGCCAATAGCGTCGTGTGGCGTCATGTTCAGAAGTTCGCCTCCGGTGGTTGCCGACATGATGGGGCGAACTTCTGAACCGCCACACGAGCCTCAGGACGCCGCCGATGACGAAGCCCATCACCATTGCGTCTTCGATCCTGTCGGCGGATTTCGCCAAGCTCGGAGATGAGGTGCGGGCGGTCGACCGGGCCGGCGCCGACTGGATCCATCTCGATGTCATGGACGGGCATTTCGTCCCCAACATCACCTTCGGCCCGCCCATCATCAAGGCGATCCGCGGGGCATCGAAAAAACCCTTCGACGTCCATCTGATGATCACGCCGGCCGACCATTATCTGGCGGCCTTCGCCGAGGCCGGGGCCGATGTCATCACGGTTCATGCCGAGGCCGGTCCTCATCTCGACCGCTCGCTGCAGGCGATCCGGGCGCTCGGCAAGAAGGCCGGGGTTGCGCTCAACCCAGCAACGCCCGAGGCCGTTCTCGAGCATGTTCTCGACCGGACTGACCTCATCCTGCTGATGACCGTCAATCCGGGCTTTGGCGGCCAGGCATTCATTCCGGCGGTCGTCGAAAAAATCCGGCGCGTCAAGGCGATGGTGGGAAGCCGGCCTATCGATATCGAGGTGGATGGTGGTGTGACGCCGGAGACGGCGGGAGCATGCGTCGCTGCCGGCGCCAATGTGCTCGTCGCTGGCTCGGCCGTGTTCAAGGGCGGGAGCGAGGCGGCCTACGCGGCCAATATCAAATCCATCCGAGCCTCCGCCAGACCGGCGTCGTAGGCTTCCGTCTCGCTCGAGGCTCACTCCTAGTCGGCACCACGATAACGCTTGTTTCGACATAGCCGGTACTCGGGCTAAACTGGCATCGCTCCATCGTCCGATCAGGACACTTTCGATGAGGTACTCCATCGCCATGACCGAATTCACGCCTGGGGCGGCCGCACTGGGCGGCCTGATGATCGGCGGTGCCGCCGTGCTGCTGATGCTCGTTCTCGGCCGCATTGCCGGAATCACCGGTATCCTGATTGGTGCGCTGCCCACCCAAGGCGGGGATTGGCCCTGGAGGGCCGCCTTCCTCGCCGGGATGATCGTGGCGCCGCTCCTTTACACGGCGGCGACCGGTTCGGCGCCTGCTTTCGAGGCGACATCGGGCCTGCCGATGCTCATCGCCAGTGGCCTGATCGTCGGCGTTGGCGTCGTACTGGGCTCGGGCTGCACCAGCGGCCACGGCGTTTGCGGCTTGGCGCGCTTCTCCATCCGGTCCCTGGTCGCCGTGCCGGTGTTCATGGCCACGGCAATCGCGACCGTCTTCGTCGCCCGCCATGTGATCGGAGGCTGAGATCATGGTTAGGACGATCGCGGGCTTCCTCATTGGCATTGTGTTTGGCCTCGGCGTCACGCTGGCGGGCATGATCAACCCGGCCAAGGTTCAGAACTTCTTCGATGTGTTCGACCTCTACGGCCGGTTCGATCCGAGCCTGGCGCTGGTCATTGCGGCCGCCCTGGCGGTCACGATCCCAGGCTATCGTCTGGCACTCGGGCGGAGCCGCCCGGTGCTCGATGATCGCTTTCACCTTCCCAACACCAGGACCATCGACAATAACCTGATCGCCGGATCGGCCATATTCGGCATCGGCTGGGGGCTGTCGGGATACTGCCCCGGTGGCGTTATTCCGGCCCTGGGCCTCGGCCGCACGGAGCCGGTGGTCTTTACGCTCGCACTTCTGGTTGGGATTGCCGTCGCGTACACTTGGCAGCGGTGGGCCGCTTCTGGAAGGCGTGCGGCCTAGAAAAACTTGATCGATCGCAATGCGGTGACCTCCTTCCGCTGGCAACTGAGCTTTTGTTAGAATCGAAATTTCTGGGACTTGAGCACAATGCCCGAGACGATGCTTGATCCTGCCTTGAAGCCCGATGTCACCGGCTTCTTCGACAAGGACACCAACACGATCAGCTACGTGGTCAAGGACCCCTCCTCGATCAGCGCCGCCATCGTCGACTCCGTTCTCGACATCGACTATGCCGCCGGCCGGCTCGCCTTCGCCTCGGCCGACCGGCTCATCGCCCACGTCATGACGCATGGCCTCGAGGTCGAATGGCTGATCGAGACGCACGCTCATGCCGACCACCTCTCGGCCGCGCCCTATCTGCAACAGCGCCTCGGCGGCAAGATCGGCATCGGCGAGCGCATCACGGTCGTCCAGGAGGTGTTCGGCAAGATTTTCAACGCGGGCACCGAGTTCCAGCGCGACGGCAGCCAGTTCGACCGGCTGTTCAAGGATGGCGATACCTATTTGATCGGCAATCTCACGGCTCGGGTAATGCATACCCCCGGCCATACGCCGGCCTGCATGACGCACATCATTGGCGATGCCGCCTTCGCCGGAGATACGCTGTTCATGCCGGACGGCGGCACGGCCCGCGCAGATTTTCCGGGCGGCGATGCCCGGCAACTTTACCAGTCGATCAAGAAGGTGTTGAGCTTGGCCGACGAGACGCGGCTCTTCATGTGCCATGACTACGGTCCCAACGGCCGCGATATCCGCTGGGAGACGACGGTTGGCGAGGAGCGGCGCCACAACATTCACGTCCGCGACGGCATCGGCGAAGACGAGTTCGTCGCCATGCGGACCGCCCGCGACCGGACGCTTTCCATGCCGCGCCTCATCATTCCCTCGATCCAGGTCAACATCCAGGCCGGCAAACTGCCGGAGCCCGAGGCCAACGGCACGCGCTATCTGAAGGTGCCGCTCGATCGGATGTAGAGCGGATGGCGTGCGGGCCATCGGGCTGGCCTATCGGGCTCGGATCGTGCTCTATTTGATCGGCAGGCAGCATCCGCCAGAGGGTCAAATGGTCGACATCAAGCACGTAACACCCGATTTCGCGGTCGCCGGGCAGATTGCGCCGGACGACATCTCCAGCATCGCCGCGATGGGATTCAAGTCGATCATCTGCAATCGCCCCGATCGCGAGCAATGGGGTCAGCCCGAGTTTCAATCGGTGGCCGAAGCCGCCAGGACCGCGGGCATGCAAACCGAGTTTATCCCCTTCTCGCCGAGCGCCATGTCGGCCGCGGACGTGGAGGCTTTCCGCGCCGCTCTCGCCCGTTTGCCAGCGCCGGTACTCGCTTACTGCCGGAGCGGCGCGCGGTCGTTGAATGTTTATACGATGGCGGTGGGATAGGACGCTTTCGAAAAGTGTGGAGCGGTTGCCGGAAAGGAGCACGTCAAACCACAAATTAAGGGTGTTGACGTGGTCCAACGAAAACGCTCCTAGGGGCTGGCATTACGCAAAGGACAGGGCGTCCAAGTGTTTGCACTGACCGCTCGCCCTAACCCAACCCCGCCACGTCGTCGAAATCATTGTCCAGCTGGACTTCCCCGGTACCTCTCCGCACGCGATCGGAATTCGAAAACTTTGCGGGCCTGCTCGCGCATTTCGTCGGTCACCTGCTTGGTAGTGGGCAGGATCATGGCAATACTACGGCCGGAGCTGATCAAGAGACGCTGGTAGGGGTGCCGCGCCAGAATGGGAACCATGCGATTTGTTACTGAAAACAGCATGTGAGACCTCAACCTGCTCAGTAGAATTCGCTGTGTTCGATACCGAAGTTTCGGAAGCTCGTTTCCGTCGATGATGAGAATCCCGGATGGGAGCTGGGACAGATCGCTGAACATTCGCGCGAGGGCTGCTGCCCACAGCATTTTCACTTCTTGTTGGTCAGGTATTTCTCCAGCCGAGGCCAAGACCTCTTCCCTAGACGCATCTGGGAATTCTGACGTGACAACTTCGAAGATGAAATCTGATTCTAACTCGCAGTTCACCGCCCTCTGTACCAAGTACTTGCCGGCAGAATACAAGAGAGGCTGCTCGCCCATCCCAACTGCAAACTCAGTTCGTCCGACGCGCGTCTCTACAAGTGGCAGCACTTGCCCTATGCTTGCAAGGTGAGCGGCTCCAGGGACTAGCAAGCCATACGCCTCCCCTACTCTAAAAACCCCTCGCACGTCGCCGCGAGCGCCTTCGTGCATCCAGCTAATCTCCGTTGCTCCGTTGGACCAAGCGCCTTTACTTGCGCCGTTCCGAGCAAGTCGACGTTCAGCTGCTGGGCCAATCGACTTGATCCTTATCAGAGTCTCGCGAGCGCGCACGATCGAGGGTAGGTTTCTGTTGACTGTTGTTACCAAGACGGATACTCCTTGCGCACCTTGAAATGTATATCTCACGGCAAGAAACCCGAATAATACAAAGGTAATGTTGAGGAGGCCACTTCTTTGGGCTTCTCGTGTGATCAAAAGAAACAAAATTGTTGAGATCCCGAAGACGGTCCCAAGGACCAGTTTCGACAGCTCCACATTTCTTAGCCTCCTTTCCTGCACGAAAAAATGCTTCCTTTCCAGGCCTGGTTCTGGATCGACAATGCCCTCCTGGATCAGCAGAAAGGACTTTATGTAAGCCAAGAGATTTCTGCGATATGCCGGGCCAGTCTCTGAAAAAAGCCTAGCGTTCCGTAGTGCGTTCACATTTATGGCGTACACTGCCGGCACGATAAGCAGGACCGCCAGCAGGGGCAGCGCGAGAAGTGCTGGCGCTAGCATGGACAGAATTCCGAAACCAGCGAGCAAATAGACGAAACTAGTGATATGCAACATCGCAAGGCGAACAGCGACGCCGCATGCTGCGGTGTCGACGGTTGCAGCGAGCTGAATCTCTGTTGAATCCAAGCCCTTCGGCAAGCTCAATTTGTCATAGAAACCTAGATTTAGCTTCAGGTTGTTTATGAATTCTTTCGTTAACCTCTGCGTATACAAACTCTGAATAGTGATCGCATTTGATCTGCTAAGATATGTGCATAACGCCGCCATGACAAAAATTATTGCCGGCAACGTGACAAGCAACAGGACCGGAATCATCCCTAGAACGCCTCCGATCAAGTCCTGCTCACCCGCTTCGCTCGGAAGCATAATCACGTGAAGGATTTGAGTATCAAATAGAACGCGACCAAATCGAAGAGCGCGCTCGCTATAGAAAGGACCGCCCCATAGGCAATACGCCAGCCGAACCAGCGGAAAGCCTTTCCGAGGATCCAGCCGACAAGCTGCCAATAGCTACGCATGTGCCTAAGCATTCATCTCTCACCAGTGTGTCGGCTGTGGCCACGCGACGGGAGGGCTCACGCGCTTCTGAAAGTTCCGACGATAACTCGGTCTTCGCTTGGTTTTTCCAGCTGATGGCAGTCATAGTTCTCTACGGTCGAACTGGGGCGTTTTCGCGCCCTAGCCGGGTTGCGTCACCTGCCGCAAGCTCGTTGAGGTGTAGAGACCCGGTCCCATTGGCGAATCCGGCGCACCGCAAGGCGCGCCATCGGCGTGGCGGGGCGAGCGCCCTGACCGACTTCTTACCTCTCGCTTGCGACTAAGGGGGGGGCATGCAAAGCTGAGCGCTTGCCGTGCCCCAGAGCACTACGCTGCGCCCACCAGTTGCCTGCTCGGATGTAGAGCCCCGACCATCAGGAGATGAGATTCTGCTTCACTCCGGAACTAGCCCAATTCCAAGCACCTGCAGGCTGACCTCGACCCACACATCTGAACCTAGGTCGTCGAACATTGCTACTGCGACCGTTTGAAGCATGGCGGTCAGCTTTGTCAATCTGACGAGGGCCTGTACTCATCGATGGCCTTAGTTCGATTCCCGCCGAATGCCGATTGGAGACTGTTCATGAGAGATCTGGTTGCGATTGGCGGTCCAGGACGGTCTGGCACGTCTCTTACTGCTAGAATAGTCTCCGAATTTGGCGTTTATCTCGGGGATAATCTTATATCTCCTTCTATCGCAAATCCGACCGGTTTTTTTGAGGACGCTCAAGTTGTATCGATACACAAGGAGCTGCTTCACGAACTTCAACAACCCGGCCTCGTTGGCGCGTGCATCCCGCTGCCTGACAATTGGGAATCTTCAGCAGCCGCCGTTTCGGCAGAAGAAAAAATCATATTGCGGCTAGGTTCCATGTTTGAGCGTGCTGATGTCGTTGCCGTGAAGGATCCTAGAATAAGTGTACTGTTTCCATTGTGGCAGCGCGTGTGTATTCGCATGGGCGTGCGGCTTAGGCCCATAATCGGCATTCGGCACCCATCGGCTGTTGCGCAATCCATTCGCCGCGTATCGAGCATAGGACCTTCTCTCGCAGATGCGATCTGGTTAAATCGAACGTGCGCTGCGATTTCTGCCACCGCCGGTGCACATCTTATCGTAGACTACGCCAGCCTGTTGAAAAATAGAGTCGAGAATCTCGAGCAGATCGCGATTTTCCTGAAATCTGATTTGTTCATCCCCACTACTTCTCCTAGTGTCCTGGCTGCGATCGTGGATCCGGCCTTTGACCACTTTGGTAGCCAGAATGTAGATCTCTCCATATTGTCACACGAAGTCTATTCTATGGTCCAATCTGCGCGAATGGCGCCGGAGCTTGAGCCCCAATTGATCGAGCTGTGTTCAAAAGTTCTGGCCAACCTCGCCGCTGACGGGCCGTGGTGCGAGACTATTAGGATGTGCTTGGCACTCGAGGGATTCGAAGACCATCTCAAAAAAAATGTGGCCAGCGGAGTCGGGAAATCCAACTTCTCGACTGCGAGCGATGGCGAACCAAAGTCCGTCAAGGGCGTACTGAGCGTCATCGAAGAGATGAGCGATTTGTCCGCACATGTTCGGAGATCTGCCCGCGAAAGAGACTTATCGTACTACTGCCACGCACGACTGGAAGAGCCTGCAGCGGCTCTTGAGAAGCTCGTCGTGTCGGAGCATAGGAAGACTACCTCACGGCGATTGGTAAAGATTGATCGCGCTACAGTCCCGGAGAAAAAGCGCCCGCCCATTTCATTGCGAACACGGCTGCGCGCGCGTCTGTTTTCGCCCTACTTTATGCTGCGCTCATTCGGTTCACGCATTCTGAGGTATGTCAAGGATCGACAATCTGAGGGCGGGATCAGGACAGCCTTCAAGATAAGCGGGATGCCAGATCGCCCCTTGTTGACGAATGACCCTGGCGACCTCGTAAAGGCATCTGATTTTTCCCCGTTACCATGCGAGATAGTGTTCATTGGGCCTGGCAGCTTTCGACCAGGCATTTGGTCGACTAGGGCGCAGTATATATTTCCCGATCTTGTAGGATCGCTCGGTCGACGGGGAAAAATCGTGTTCGTAACGGCTCGGATTCCGGATTGGGCACTACCGGAAGCCGTCGAGCTATCTCGCAAGTACGGTGTAGTGTTTCATCAGATTGCAGCGAGCGCCTATGTAAGGCCGGATGAGCGAACTGTCGATTTCTGGACTCGCGTCGCGATAACAGCGGCATTCAAGTATCGCCCTCGCCTCATCACGAATGTGTTCGGCGGCGTCGAGTTGGGTTACGCGGGCTCATACGCTGCCAAGTTGATTGGAGCGCGCAGCATTATTCGCGTTGCTGGCGATGAAGTGAAAACCAGAGCCTCGATGGGGCGCTACACGTTTAAACCCGATGACCGTGATCGAGATCTAATGATTGAAGGGCGCGCCGTGCACCGATCTCACAAGGTCGTTGTCATGGCCGAGCACGAAAAGCAGCGATTGCTGCTCCATGGCGGGAACGGATTGCAGGACAAGATCGAGGTGTGCATTCGCGGCGTCGATCTGGTTCGATTTCCCAAATCCTCAAGGAATCGCGACAGAGTTAAGGTGCTCTTTGTTGGCCGCCAGTCCCGCGAGAAAGGGTATGGCCTGTTTCAGAAACTGGCTCAAGAGTCGCTCAGACTCGGGCTGCCCTTCACCTATCATGTGGCTGGAAACTTCGACAAGGGCATCAAGAGCGGGGTCGAGTATTTGGGATTTGTGAGTTCGGATGATCTGCCGAATTTGTATGAAACGCACGATTTGTATGTGAATACGTCAGAAGTTGAAGGCATGCCGCAAGCGCTTTGCGAAGCGTTGGCCTCGGGTATGCCATCTGTGGTGCCGGAAGAAATTTTCGGAACCTCTATGTCCCCGGAGCAGGGGGTTTTGACGTGCAAACGTGAAGTCGATGCGTACCTAGGTTGCATTACGTGCGCTCTCCAATCCAATGATTTCTATGACCTTCTCTCGATGAACGCGCGTCGTTTTGCCGAGACAAAGCTCTCCAGCTCCTACTGGTCGACAAGATATAGGTCTATTGTTGACGACCAGCTTGGAGCAGCAATGGACGGAGAGAATTCACGGATCGTAGCGTGAGCTGTACGATGATTTCTTGCAAAGTCGATGATCTGAATTGGCTCGTCACCGGCGGATGCGGATTTATCGGCCGCTCCCTCATCGCCGAGCTTCCTCAAATCCGGCGTTCCGCCGGGACACATACGTGTGCTCGACAATCTTTCGGTCTGCACACGGGAAGATCTGTCCATGGTCACGCCATCCATCGAAGGCGCGAGCGCATGGAGCCCGAAACACAATGCCTGCGGCCTGTTCGCCGGCGATATCCGGGATCGCGCCGCGGTCGAGCATGCAACGCAGGGCGCCGATATCGTTGTCCATCTCGCGGCCTGCACCGGCGTACAGCCGTCTGTGGATAACCCGCATTTCGACTGCGAGACCAACGTCATTGGCACGCTCAATTGCCTCGAGGCGGCGCGTGCGGCCGGGGTCAAGCAATTCGTGTTCGCCTCGTCCGGCGCGCCGCTCGGCAACGTGACGCCGCCCATTCACGAGAACGTCGTTGCGCGCCCGATCTCGCCCTACGGGGCGAGCAAGCTCGCCGGCGAAGGCTACTGCTGCGCCTATTTCAACTGCTTCGGCCTGGAAACCGTGACGCTGCGTTTCGGCAATGTCTATGGACCTCTCTCGTCGAAAAAGAGCAGCATCGTCGCCAAGTTCATCAAGCAGGCCATGGCCGGCGAGACGCTCGAGATCTATGGCGATGGCAGTGCGACACGGGACTACATCTTCACCGGCGACCTCGTGCGCGCGATCCAGGCCGCGGCAAGCACCCCGGGCATCGGTGGCGAGGTGTTCCAGATCGCCACCAACCGGGAAACGACCGTCCAGGAGATCACGGACAAGCTGATTTCCGTGTTGGGCGAATTCGGGATCGGCGGCGTCAGAGTGAGGCATGGGGAGGCGCGGCGCGGCGACATGCCACGCAACTATTCCGATACGTCGAAGGCGCGCGAGCGGCTCGGGTGGTCGGTTGAAACCGGGCTGCCAGAGGGATTGCGGCAGACCGTGGCATGGTTCGTCGAAGGAACGCGTACAGGTGACTGAGCAGATTTCCCCACCTGCGCGCAGGCTTCCGGGCTGATGCACAAGATTGGCCGGGCGAGGAATTCAGCTATCATTCCTGATCCGACCCAGCGGGTTGCCTTGCGGGAGCGAGTGGCCAGTGCCAGATCGACGCGCCGAAACGCATCAGGGTTCTGGCGCCAGCCGAACTTTCGACCGCATTCCAACCGCCGGCCAATCGCGCTCGGCCGCGCTTGTGTCTCTCCTCGCGACTTTGCTGATGGGAGGCTTGCTTTGGTCGGGCACGATCCGGAGTGACGCCACACCTTACGGCGACGGCTCGAGGGTCATGAAGTGGTTGTCGTTCGTTCGCAGCCATGACGATTGGCCGGCTTGGAATCCATTCAGGAACGGCGGATATCCGCTGTCTGCCGATCCAGAGCAGTTCTGGTACCTCGTCCCATTCGTCGATCCGGCAAGTCCATGGGCAAACCTATCGCTGAATTTGTGCTTGTTCGCACTCCTCGTGGCAATCGTCGCAGCATGCTGGTTCTTGGCCCGCCGGCTCGGTCTCTGCCCGTTGTGGGCGGCAGCGGCGGCGCTTACCGCCGGCTTCGGGGAGCTGAATTTCGTCGCTGAACAGAGTGGGCGATCCAGTGCGCTAATCGGCAACCTCACCTTGATCGGAGTTTCGCGACCCTCGTCAATCGGCGGCCGGGATGGACCACGCACGCTTGGCTGGCCCTGTTGACGGGCATTTCTCTGATCGTGATGTTGCAGTATACCATTGTGCATGTCATTGCCATTTTTTCGGCTTACTTGATCGAGCCGGAGGTGCGTTGGAAGCGTCCTGTGATGCAGTGGGCTGACGCTGCTCTGCGGACAGCTGCCATTTTCGCAGCAGGTCTTGCCGTTGCTGCCGTCACCATCGTTCCTTCCATTGTGCACCTGAGCGATGCGAAATTCGAACTCGATGCAGTGGCCTACGCGCCGATATTGTCCTCCAACGGGCTCGTCGTCCTTCGCTTCATCATTCCATTTGTTCCCGTATGGCCACCGGTCTTTGCCGGCTTCCTCGTGATCCCAGCTGTCGTGATCGGCCTTTCCCTCGGCTTTCCCGAGCGCCTTCGGACTTGGTGCAAGTCATTGATTCTTGTTCTGTTGTTCTGCGCAGTATTTCTTGTCATGTGCATACCGATCGTCGGCCCGCCGCTGGCTGAGCTATATGCAATCCTGCCGATCATCTCCTCGGTGAGGCAATTCCTGCTGCCAGCCACCGCCATCGACATCCTGGTGCCGATTGGCGCAGCCATCGTCTTTGCTACCCATAGTGCCCGCCCCTTATCGGATCTTGGGCGTGCTCCGCGACTTGCACTGGCCATGTATTTTCTGGCCTGCGGCGGGGTTGCGGCCATTTTCGGATACTCCGTCAATCCGCTAGGTGCATCTATAGCGGCGGCATGTTGCGCGATTGGTGCGGTGTATCTGGGCCTGACGGCAAGCGGCCGGGCAGGCATGGCTTTGTTTGAGCACCGCAACTTTGGCCAGGCCGGCATCGCGCTGGTCGCCTTGTCGCTCATTTCTGTTGCGCCGGCCGCCTTCGATGAGGTCTTGCCCGGCGCGGCTACGAAACTGCATGTCGACAACAAACCGGCGCTACCGCAGTTGTTCTCAATTGTGCTGGCAGACCCATCGAGCTACGTACGGATTGATCTCGGACTACACTGGTGTGCAGACCCTCCATGCCCAGCGACGCAACGGCACAGCATTCAGCCTCTACTTCCCGCGCGGGCAAGCCTACACATTCGCGAATCTCAGCCCGAAGGTGAGCCTGGCCGAGCAGCGGCCGCACTGGATCAGACCCGTTTTATGTAGGGAGATGGACCCACGCGCGCTGGATCTTCTATCCGTCGAGTATCTGTTGTGCAGGAAAAGACCGCTCGGCAACAGCACAGTCGCGAGCTTCCAGCGGATCGCCGAGGAGAAGGGCGCGATCCTTCTCAAAAGAGACAACCGCAATCGCTCCTCGCTGAGGCTTTACTGCCGCTGGCGGGCGCTCGAAACTCCGATGCCGCTCGCCGCCCGCGATCAGGTACTCGATTTATTCGACCATGGCGAGGTCTTGGTGCCAAAGGACGGTCATGCATGGCCGAGCGATACCGCTTGTCCGCCTGGCAGAGCCACTCAAGTGACATTCTCGGTGATCGAGGATGGTGCCGATACCATGCGCCTGTTGGTTGATAGTCCGTTCTCCGGCCTCTTCGTCGTTCCGGACAATTTCGCCAGCGGATGGAGCGCGCTCGTCAACGGTAAACCAACCCCGATCGCGCGAGCATTCTTCGCCTACCGTGGAATCCCGATCGCAGCCTGGTAGAAGCGAAATCTCGCTCACCTTCATCGATACCCCCCTTCGGATCGGCCGTTGGATCAGCATCGTCGGTGCGTCGGCGCTGTTTATCATCTTGTTGGCAGGCCTGATCTGGGGCCGGCCGGCTTGTGCCGTCGAGCCGCTGGCACCTGGCTGAGTCCGGCGGCAATTGCCTTTGCAGTGAGACCAATGCAATAGGGCAGGGGTGGCACGTCCTCTTCCCGATCGCAAAGTACCCCAATGCCTCGTCCCGGAAACGCACATGCCGATGACGCCCGTTTCAGCTCGAGCGGCCGGCTCAAGCTGAAGCAAGCCGCTCTCTGGCTCGTCGATCGCGCGGGCTCCGCGGAGAAGCGCCAGGCGCGACGGGAGGCCGCTGTCGAATTGCGCATCAAGGCTGTTCGGCTGCTTCGCAAGTTCGCCCCCTCGCAGCGGCGATCGCGCGCCGAGCGGCTCGGCATCATTGCAGCAATGGAGGCCGGCACGGAGTTCGCCGCCGAGGCGAGCGTCACGCCCGCAGCACCGCAGGCCAATGTCGGCGGCCGGCGCATCGCCGTATTCATTCCGGGCTTCCTCAGTGGTTTCGGCGGAGCCGAGAAGGTGGCGGGCCAGGTCGCTGGTCTTTTGGCCAGATTCGGTGCGCAGGTCGACGTCGTTTGCATCCGCCCGACTGACCAGGTCCGCCCCTATCAATTGGAGAGCGGCATCGAGCTGCAAGTGCTCGAGCACTATGGCGAGGAGGCCCGGCTCAAACGTCGTCGCTACGAGCTGATGATCGGCTTCGGCATGCCGGGTTTCTATCGCCGCATACCGGCGATCGCCGAGGCGTTGGAGGTGCCGTTCGTCATTCAGGAGTGCACCAATCCCGAGGCGATGCAGGCGGCATTGGCCAGCAGCCTCAGCCTCGAGAGCGCAGAGGAGGCGCATTGGTTGCGACAGGCTGTTCTGGCGCACGCCGCCGCGGCCCGCTTCACGACGCCCCTTTACGCCGCCTCCGTGCACGGTGACATCGCGCCCTTTGCCTACGGATTCTACAACGCCTTCGCCCGGCCCACGGGCAGTGCGCCGATCACTCCAGCCAGGAAAATCATCTGCGTCGGCGCGCTCAAGAATAGGAACAAGAATGGCCTCGCCGCCGCGGAGGCCTTTACCGGCTTCGCGCGAGCGCCATCCGGGGTGGTCGCTACACTTCTATGGTGAGAACAATTTTTCCGCGGGCCTCGAGCGGATAAGGGCCGCCGCGCCTGGGATCGCGATTGTTGACGAGGGGCGCGTGAAGAACATCGATGAGATTTACGCCGACGCCTGGATGCTCGTCATTCCGTCCCGCGAGGAGGGTCTGCCTAACGTCGTCGTGGAGGCGCTCACCTATGGCGTTCCGTGCATCGGGTTCGAAGACTGTCCCGGCGTCAACCATCTGATAAAAAACGATAAAACAGGTTTTTTGGTGAGCCGGGACGAGCCCGGCGGGCTTTTCGCCGCGATGTCGCGGCTGTCGGCCCCCGACACGCGGACCAGGCTGTCGGCCGATGCCGTGGCCTTTGCCACTTTCCAGCTCGGCATCGAGTTCCTGGGAGAAAAACTGGCTACACTTGGTGTCCAATGCGCTGGCCGGGGTCGATCGGGAGGGCCGGCCAGCTATGCCGGTGACCGGCCCGCCTGGCAGCGCGAATGGATGGCGGTCGCTGCTGTCGACCTATCCGATGCGCGGCTAAGCCCGTTCCTTCATCCTTGCGGATCGGAACACCCGTCTTGGTTGCCGGCTTCGAGCATTTCCTGAGACCGGCCGGTTGCCACTGCGCTGGAAAGCGCTCGGGCCGTGGCAATGCGTCACCCAGGCGACATTTGCCTTTCGGCCCAACGCGCGTTCATGGCATTGCAACGGGTCATTGCCGGGGACGATCCACGGGGAGGACGCGATGTCGAAGTTCAAAGGAAAGCGCGTGGCGGTCACGGGTGCGGCCGGCACCGTCGGCCAGGAGTTGGTCCGCCAGCTGATTGCCGCCAAGGCAACGGAGATTCGCGCCCTCGATCATTCCGAGACGAGCCTGTTCGCGCTCGAATCACGGTTCAACAATCCGACGCTCCGCTGCCTGCTCGCCGACATCCAGAACCTGCATCACCTGCAGCGTTTCTTCGAGGGTATCGATCTGGTGTTCCACGTCGCCGCCTACAAGCACGTGGCGCTCTGCGAAATGCATCCGCAGGCGGCTGTCGAAACGAACATCATGGGTGTTCAGAACGTCGTCACGGCGGCCAAGGATGCCAAGGTCTCGCGCGTGCTGTTCACGAGCTCGGACAAGGCGGTCAACCCGACGAACGTCATGGGCACGTCAAAGCTGATGGGCGAGCGGCTGATGACGGCGGCGAATGCGCTGGGCGCCGGTGAGACGATCTTCGCGTCGACCCGTTTCGGCAATGTCGCCGGGTCGAGCGGGTCTGTCATTCAGATCTTCGCCGACCAGATCCGCGAAGGCCGGGCGATCTCGCTGACGGACCCGGAAATGACCCGGTTCATGATGACGCTCGAGGACTTGGTGCGGCTCGTAATCGAGTTCGATGTTCCTGGCCCATGGTGGCGAGGTGTTCGTGACCAAGATGCCGGTCGTGCGCATCGCCGATTTGGCCGAGGTCATGATCGAGGAGCTGGCGCCCAAGCATGGTCGTAAGCCCAAGTCGATCGAGATCAAGATAACGGGCGCACGCCCCGGCGAGAAGCTCTACGAGGAGCTGACGACGGACGAGGAGATCAAGCGCACGCTCGAGGTCGATGACCGGTTCATCGTCTTGCCGGCGTGGCGCGGCATCTACCGGTCGATCGATTTCAGCGCCCACGAGAAGATCAGCAAGCCCGCGACCCGCGTCTACACCTCCCAGGTCGAAAAGGCCTTGACCAAGGCCGAGGTCGCCAAGTTCCTCGGGAACTCCGGACTTCTCGGGTGAGGAACCGGCCCGGCCGCGCCCAACTTGGGCGTGTTCTTGCGGATATCCGCGCTCGGGCCTTGAATTCAGAACGCAAAACGGTTTCTTCGGCAGTCACACTGCGACGCCGAATGGCTTAAGGGGAAGCACATGAGAATTCTCATACTGGGCGGCGACGGCTATCTCGGCTGGCCCACCTCCATGATGTTCGCGGCCCAGGGCCACAAGGTTCTGACGGTCGACAACTACCTGCGCCGGACCATGGCGCTCGAGACCGACAGCCTGCCGCTGTTTCACACGCCGGTGCTGGACGAGCGGGGCCGGCTCGCGAAGGAGAAAGGCGGAATCGACTTTGAGGTCGAGATCGCCGATTGTGCCCAGGCCGGGGTCCTAAATCGCATTGTCGAGCGCTTCAAGCCGGAAGCCATCATCCACTATGCCGAGCAACCGTCCGCGCCTTATTCGATGCGCAACGAGTTCGCTGCGCGGCTGACGCTTTCAAACAATCTGGGCGTCACCTTCAACACGATCTTCGCCGTGATCAATCACGCCCCGGACTGCCACATCGTCAAGCTCGGCACGATGGGCGAGTACGGTACGCCCAACATCGACATCGAGGAAGGTTGGATCGAGATCGATCACAAGGGCCGCAAGGACAAGTTCCTCTATCCGCGCGCGGCAGGCTCCCTCTATCACACCACCAAGGTGCTCGATACCGACCTGCTGTGGTTTTATGCCCGCACCTACGGCATCCGTGTCACCGACCTCATGCAGGGGCCGGTCTACGGCATCCAGACGAAGGAATCCGATCTCGACGATCTGCTGATGCCGAATTTCCACTACGACGACATCTTCGGCACGGTCGTGAACCGCTTCCTCGTGCAGGCGGTGGCTGGCGTGCCGCTGACGGTCTACGGCCAGGGCGGCCAGACGCGTGGCTATCTCAATCTTCTCGACACGCTCCAGTGCGTGAAGCTCGCGACGGAAAACCCGGTGAACAAAGGCGAGCTCCGGATCATGAACCAGTTCACGGAGCTCTTCACCGTCAACGAGATCGCCGAAAAGGTGAAGCGCGTCGGCGACCGCATGGGGCTCGACGTCAAGGTCAAGAACATTCCCAATCCGCGCATGGAGAAGGAAAAGCACTATTACAACGCCCACTATACGGCGTTGCTGAAGCTCGGCCTCCAGCCGCACTACATGACCGACGACGTGCTCGCCTCGATGCTCGAGAAGGTTATCAAGTACAAGGGGCAGATCGAGGCGCGGAAGATTATGCCGCGCGTGTCCTGGAACAAGGCCGCCAAGGCCTGATCGCAGTTCAAAAAAAATACCGCGGCCAAGTGGGCCGCGGTGGTTTGTTCAGCTATAACTCGGCTGGCGCTCAGAGCGCCTGACGATCGCCCATCTCGTCGAGCATGGCGACGAGGCTTGGAGCGGGGCGCCGATCCGTCTCGAACTGCACCACGGGCGCGGCAGGACCCGCCATGGGGTGCACCTCGCCGCGCTGCGCCCAGCCCTCGGAGATCGCTCTGCGCTCCACCGCCGTCAACCCGGCGGCGACCGGCCGGGCCTCGCTGGCGCTGTCCGGCAGCACGAAGCCCGTGACGCCATCGACATACTCGCGCGACGAGAAGAGCACCAGGATCATGCTCGATAGGATGTGCACGTTGTTACGCACGATCCCGGAGATATCGTCGATCAGCCCGGCCAGATCCTCAGGCCGGCGACCGCCGTTCTTGAGCTTGTGCGCCATCAGCTTCTCGAGCGAGATGAGCGTCAGCGTCAGTCCGGTTTCCCGCCGCGAGCCGTCCTCGAGCTCGACCATTTTGATTTCGATGCGCGAGTTGCGGAGCATGTTGACGCATTGCTGATCGACGCTCGCGACCACACCGTTCAGGTGTTGGACGAGGTGCGACACCATCCGGTGCACCTTGCTGTGGTCGAGATATTCTCCACCGGCGAGCACGGCAGCGATCTGTCCGCGGGCCTCGATGAGCTTCTTCTCGATGCCGTCGAGCGCGCTGACCGCGGCGGCCAGCGTATAGATATTGCTCTCCATCCGCTTGACGCTCTCGTCATATTGGCGCTGCAGGGCCGGAGCGCGCTCGAAACGGCGCGGCGCGGGCTTCACCGCCTGGCCATAGGCCATGACAGGCAACGGCGGCGGGGGCGGAGCCACCGCGCGGCCCCGCGATGCGGCCTCGACGTCGCAAATCCTCAGATGTTCCGGTGCCTCGACACGCGTGGCACCCTTCCCCCAGAACGCAAAACGATGGAAATCGAAACGCACGCTACCCTCCCGACGCGAAACAAACGGATCCGGAACTGAATTCACATTGGGAATGGGGCTTCTTTGCGATGCGCGCCGCTATTGTATTAGTCCAAAAAAGTGTAAACGAACGCGCCATATCTGCGCCATCAGCGTCCGGCAGTTCTGTTTACGATCGGGGGATCACGCACGAGATTTTTCTCTGCGGTATCGCGTAAGAGTACGAGCTGCAAAGAGCCGTCGGCCGGGGTATAACCTCGCGGCCGGCTCCGAGGCGGGTCGTGGCTGCCCAAGTAACCGAGTATGGGGCCGAAGCGATATGAGTGACGAGGAGCTCGACAGACAAGCCGCCATGCTGATGGCATCGGTGACCGAAGAGTCCGAAGATGCCGAGCAGGCTCTCGAGCTGACGGAAGAGGCAGTCGCAGGCAGTCTTTCTGGACCCACGGATGCGGCTCTCGAGGAACTCAAGACGGAAGTGCTCAGTGCCGTCCGTGGCGCCATCACTGACGTCATGAGCCGGCATCAGCCGTCGCTCCCTGAGCCCGATCTCGATCTCGACTTCAGCATGCGGGAGCCTCCGGAGGCGTCGCAACCCGATTTCGAGCCCAAGTCCAGCATGAAGGCGCCGCTGGCGCCTGATCTCGAGGCCGACTTGAACCTGCAGACGCCGGCGGAGCAGCAGACGACCGATTTCGAGGCGGGATGGGGCCCCGAATTGCTGTTGGCGGAATTGCCTGCGGCACCGCCGGAGCCCGCCGATGCCGAACAGCTCGTCCTGCCTATATCGTCCGACCCGGCGATGGTTCCTGTCCTGGCGCAACTTGCGGTGCTTCCCGTTCCAGTGAAACCGCCGGACGCCGCCGCGAGGCGGCGGGTGCCTGGCTGGACGGCGGCGGCGCTGTTGTCGATGTCGGGTCTCGCCGTCGGGGCGGGCGCCGCCATTCTGCTCGTCGACCCGAACGCGACGGCCCAGTTCCGCGAGAGTTTTCATGAGAGGTTCAGCTCGGCACTTGCTGTCCTCGGTGAGCAAACCGAAGCCGCTTCCGAGGCCTCGCTGAATGATGGCCCGCCCGGGGAAGTCCTTGCCGCCGAACCGGCAACGACCGGAAGCGAGGTGGCATCGACCGCTCCGGAAGCGGCGTCGCCACCGACCGAGGTGGCATCGACGGGAACCGAGGTGGCCTTGCCGGAAGCGACATCGACCGAAGGTCGAAGCACCGGCGAGCGGGACTGAGTTCGCCAATCTGAGGCTCGACGACCTGCCTTCGGTGCTCGATCCAGCAGCGCCGCTTCCCTACAGCATCGAGCCCCCGCCGGGGGAGGTGAGGGCTCCGATCGGCGCAAAATACACGGGTGCGCCGGTCATCGCCATGGTCCCCATTGCGCTTGAGCCGATACCGGTCGAAGCACCAGCCGTGCCGGACCCTATCACCCTATCGCGCGCCGTACGTGTCGCCACGGCGTCCGACGCTGCAGCCTTCGCGCGCGCCTTCGGGCCGCCGGTCGACGTGAGCATCGCCTTCAACGCTGCTCGCCACGTCACCAGTCTCGATACACTCGCTGCTCTGCCGGCCCCGATTGCCGTTGTGGATGCGCAGGAGAGCGGCACCGACACGGGCAGCAGCGCCGTCAAGCTGCTGCCGGCGGTCGCCGAGCCAGCGCAAGCCGGGCAGGCTGCGGTGGCCGAGCCTGTCCAAGCGGAGCCGACGATTGCGACCAAGCCAGCACAGCCCGAAGCCGAGCCTTTCCAAACAGAAGTCGTGGTGGCAGCCGATTCAGCACAGCTCGAAGTCGAGCCGCCGACGGGCGCCGAGTCATCCGAGCCGGCAACGATCTTGTCGGCCATGGCCCGAGCCAACGAGGCACTGCGCAACGGTGATGTCGACAAGGCGCGGTTGCTTTTGCAGTCGGAAAGCGAAGCGGGTCAGGTCGAGGCGATGCTGGCACTCGCCCGCAGTTTCGATCCGAGCTATCTAAAGGAGATTGGCATCGCCGTAGGCAAAGGCAACGCCGCGACCGCCGAGAAGCTCTATCGCGCCTGGTACGATAAGTCCGTGAAGCTCGGCCTGGTGTCGGAGGGCATCAACCTCAATCGCCTGATCCGGGCGATGGCGAAGGTCAAGCCATAGAGCACGTTCAGGCGAAGTGGACACCGGTTCGCCGTAGGACGTGCTCAAAGCCAAGACAGCACGTTCAGGCGAAGTGGACACCGGTTCGCCGTAGGAACGTGCTCAAAGTCAAGACAGCACGTTCAGGCGAAGTGGACACCGGTTCGCCGTAGGACGTGCTCAAAGCCAAGACAGCACGTTCAGGCGAAGTGGACACCGGTTCGCCGTAGAACGTGCTCAAAGTCAAGAAACAAGAGCGGGTTCTTGTGTCTGCTCGAGTTGAACCTGCTCAAGAGTGCTTCCGGAAATGCCTGTCCCGGCGGAGGCCGGGATGCGAATTGATTTTCCGGCAAGAAGCCGCCAAACAAAAAAGCGGCCACCAATCTATCGATCGGAAGCCGCTCTCTCATATCGTATATCGAAAAATCTACTGCGCCGTCGTTGCGGTCGCCGTATCGGCTGCCGCATCGCCCGTGCTGCTTGTTGCATCGGCCGGCGGCTCGGCGGCGGCGGGCGCCGGCTCGGCTTTCGGCTTGTCGGGGACCTGGCTATCCCAGAACAGCGTCAGATGCTTCTCGACGATCTCGTCGAACTTTCCATCGGCCTTGAGCTTGGCCAGCGCGCTGTTGATGTAGTGCATCAGCACGCGGGCATTGGGATGCGTCTTTGCAATGATGATGTGGTCGGCGAGGATGCCGACGGGACGTTCGAGCACGTTCACCTTGTCGGAGAGGTCCGCCTTGATGACCGCTGCGCGCCCCGTCAGCTCCGTCAGGGCGACGGCGTCGACCGAGCCGTCCATCAGCAGCTTGAAGCACTCCTCGATCGACTGTGGTTGGAGCAGGGTGACCTTCTTCTCCTTGACCCAATTGCGCCCGTTCTGGTCGAGATCGAAGGTGAAGTAGCCGGCTGGACGGCAAATCGAGCGACCGAGCATTTCCTGATCGGCCTCGAACTTGATCGGCGATTCCTTCTTCACGAAGAACAGGCTCAGCTCCTCGTAAACCGGATCGGAGAAGAAGAACTTCTGGCAACGGAATTTCGAATCGTCGTTGAGATTTGCGAAATCCTTGCAATCGGGCTGATACCAAGGAAAGCCCATATCGAAGGCCCGCGTGACGAGCAGCGGGTTCAAATGCGCCGACCAGTCGTTGACCCAATTGACGGCGAAATCGACCTTGCCGCCGGACTCGGTCTTCAACATCTCCATCGCGCTGGCGATGATGTCGGGATGCATGCCACCGTTGAGCAGTGCGCGGCCGGTGAAGGGTGCATAGTCGTCCGCCGTCAGGAACTGCACCTTCTTGGTAATCGCCGCCGTTTCGATCTTCGGCGGAGGGGCCGGTGCCGCAGCCTCGGTCGTCGCCGTAACCGGTAGAGCGGGCTCGCTGCCACCGATGCAGGGAATGCGAACCGCAAGCCCCGGCACGATGAGCGAGGAGCCGCCGCCGAGGCGGTCCTGGTTGGCGTAGAAAATCACCGTCCATTGCGAGGTCTTGCCATAGACCCGGCCGGCGATCTTGGCGAGACTATCGCCTTCCTGGATGACGTAGTCGGCGCCGCACGACTGAGCGGCGACCGGTGCGGCGGCGAGCGCCGGCAGCACGAACGCTGCGGCGAGGAGCAGAAGAGATCTCAAAGCGCGACCCATGTTACCCAATCCTTCTCGAGGCCCTATGACGGCTCGGAAAGAGCGAGCCACGACGCGCTTGGCGAGACGGGATGGCCCCGACGGCGGCACAGTCGTGCGACCATCTCGGCAAATGCTCCGGTAAGAACGTATAAACTGCGGAGCCATTCCCCCTCGCCTTTCCCCCGGCGATCATGGCGTGCTCTTGCGAGCGGTGTTGGACAGGCATTCAGCGCGCGAGTCCCGCCTCGCACGCCCGCATCATTGACTCCGAATTTAGGTGAGTGTGTGACTGATTCGCGTGCTCTCATGGAGCATTACGAAATACAGTAAACACGCCACGGAGTTAATCGATTGCCGTCAAGTTGCCTAAGAGTCCATTTAGCCGTTGCACCGTGCCGGTCCGCTCGGCATTGAGATCGGCAGCTCGGGGGAGCTGTCCTTCCCCGAAATGACCGCTCTCCCCGCGAGTACACGAGGTCTTCATGCGTCTCTCTCTCCTTAGAGCCATTGCATCGTGCCTGATCTGCGTCGCCTGGATGGCCACTACGACCATTCCCGCCAGAGCTCAGAGCGAAGAAGACGCCTCGGTGCTCAAAATCGCGAAACCGAAGAAGAAAGCCAAGAAAAAGGCTAGCGAGCCCGGATCGATCAACGCCCGCGTGAACCGCGGCATGGTTTCCATCGTGACGTCGGACGACGACGCCGAAACCGTGAACGATATCGCCCGCGCGCTCAACGAGGAAGGCAAGATGCGCGTCGTGCCGATCCTGGGTGAAAGTGCGGTCGCCAATGTGCGCGACCTGCTTTACCTGCGCGGAGTCGATGCCGGCATCCTCAATGCCGACGTGCTCGCCTATTTGCGGATCACCGGTGAGATGCCGGCTGCCCAGAGCCGCCTGCGCTATGTCACCAAGCTCTACGACAAGACGGTATTTCTGATCGCAGCCCCTTCGATCGCTGCGTTCGGCGACCTGGCCGGAAAGAAGATCGGCACCGCCGGCGAGACCAGCGACAGCGGTGTCACCGCGCGGACCATCCTCTCGCTCGCCAAGATCGAGGCTGAGCTCATATCCTCGACCTTGCCGAAGGCGGTCGACGGCGTGCTCAAAGGCGAGCTCGCCGGACTGATCGCCGTGGAGCGCGATGCGACGAGCCTCCTCCGCTTCATTCCCGAAGGCAGCGGGCTGAGGATCTTGACGCTGCCGCCCTCGGCCGAGCTTTCCGCCATCTATGCCTCGCGCCACGTCGACCCGCTCGAGGCGCCCTCGCTACTTCCGGCGGAAGGCGTTGACACCCTGACCGTCCCGGCCCTCCTCACGGTCTACGATTGGAAGCAGGGTGGGACGCGCTATCCGGCCGTCGCCGATTTCGCCGGCAAGTTGATTGGGCGAACCGCCGACGCGGCCTCCTTCGCCGACGGGCGCGCCTGGCGGCAAGTCACGCCCGATGTCGAGATCGCCGGATGGGGTCGCTTTGCCGCCGCCAGCGAGACCATCGCGGCGACCGTGGAGCAGCGCAAAGCGCTACCGCGGCCGGCCGACGACAGCGCGGTCGGCATTGCAATGACCCAAGCCCCGGCTGCTGCCGATGGCGCCACGGCCACAACCACGGCCGTCGCGGTGCCTTCACAGCCGGTTGCCGCGGCAGCGCCCGCGGCAACAACGATAGCCGCGCCCCAACCTGGCCTCCTTCGCCTCGTCGCTTCCCGCCGCGCACCGCTCGTGGACGACACGCAGCAGGGCGGAGGCGTCGTGACTGAAATTCTCACATCGGGATTGGCAGCCGATGGCGCGGCAGGCGTCCAGCTCACCTGGTCGTCTGATCCCAACATGGAGCTGGCTGGTCTCTCCGAAGGCAAGAGCTTCGACGCCGGCCTCGCCTGGGCGATGAGCGATTGCGACAACGTTTCCGAACTCTCGGAACAGTCGGCGCTCTTGTGCGATCAATTCCTGTTCTCCGAGCCGATCCTGCAGGTGCTGACGGTTCTCTTCTCGCGCTCGGACGCAGGTTTCAAATTCGCCGAAGACAGCGAGATCGCCGGCAAGAGCATCTGCTTGCCCGAAGGTGCTGACGAGGCGGAGCTCAACCGGCAGGGACGCGGCTGGCTCAAACAGCAGACGGTGACGCTCGTGCGCGCGCCGAACTTACAGGACTGCTTCAAGATGGTGTCGGCTCGCGATGCCGATATCGTCATGGCGAGCGAGATCGAGGGCCGCACTGTTTTGGCCGCATCGGGCCTTTCGGCCGAGATCGAGATGGCCGAGCGGCCGCTTGCGACCGAGTCGCTCTCTGCGGTCGTCGCCAGGACCCACCCGACGGCCGATGCCATCATCGCCCGCATCAACGATGCGCTCGCCAAGGTCAAGGCGAATGGCGGCTACTACTCACTTGTCGACAAGCATCTCGTGGCACTGTGGGGCGAAGCACCGGCGACGCCGTAGTCGCTGGCTCGGGAAATCTGACTATCGGTAGGCGGCAAGAGTGGGCTCAAACGCTCACCGCCCCCATCAATATCGTCCGCAGACACACCGGCAATGCCAGCACCGCCCGTTTCGCGAGCGGCCTGAGCCACCCGGTCCAGAGTCTGGCGGTGAGGCGCCCGCGCAAAGTGAGCGGTAGCACGATGTCGTAGACGGGCGTGGCCGCTTCCGCCCAGGTGAGCTTGTAGCGGGCGGCCGGCATCAGGAAGTCGGCGATCTCGACACCGCGCGCATGGCAGGCGCGCAGCACCTCCTCCATGATGAGCTTGCCGGGGCTCGCCTCTTCGTAGCCGGGGTCCCACGAGGCGACATAGGCGTAGTAGCGGCCCTTGTGCACGAAGCCCCACTGCTCGGCGATCGGCTTGCCGCCGTGCCGGAGGGCAACCGCGAGTATCTCGATGCCGGTGTCTTGCGCATCGGCGAACCGAGCGACGAAGCGGCCGAAATCGGGATCGCGAAACGCGCGCGAGGAAAGGCCTTCGCGCTCGAGCCAGCCGAGGCGGCCCTCGAACGAGGAGCGGATCAAGTTGCCGATCTCGGCGGGCGTCGTGTAGACGTGAGCCGTCAGCGGCGCGTCGCGCATGAGCCGGTTGCGCTGGTTGCGCATGTTCTTGCGCGACTTGGCGTTGACGGTCTGGTGGTAGCTCGCGAAGTCGAGGTGGGTACGCAAATCGACGAAGGGCGCGGCATCGACCGGCTGAAGGGTTTTCGTCCTGTCGCCGAGGGCCGCGAACAATGTGCTGTCGCCGCGGACCTTCCGGAGCTCGATGGCGTCCGTGTCGCGGCCGACGGCCTTGGATCGCAGCATGGCGGCGAGCACCTTCCTCGCGTCGGCGCCGGGGGCCACGATCAGGTCGGTGTATTGCTGGAAGGGCTCACCGAGGCCAGTGAGGACCGATGCGGCGGCTGTGTGCATGCGCTTCAGGGGCAACAGGCCGACGATACGGCCCGCTTCGCTCGCAACCAGCACGAGCGGCGACAACTCCGGGGCGGCGCGCGACGCCTCCAGATCAAAGATGAGCCGGCACCAATCCAAACTTTGGAAGAAGGTTGGTTCAGGCGTTGCGCCCTCGATGGCTTGCCACGCCGCAGCGAGACGCTCGAAGCCCCCACGATCGGCGACAGCAATGACCTCGATCGGCTCGTCTGCCGCGCGCGCATGCGCCAAGGGCGATCGCAAGGCGGTCGCTCCGGCGATGGGCTGAACATCGAGCAGCGTCATATCCGTTGTCCTACTTGCGCAATCCGTAGGCCGCGATATCGCGGAAGCCTCCGGCCGCGCGGGGGTCGACGGCGAAATCGATCTTGAAGGCCATCTCCCGCTTCTTCTGTAACCCCGCGGCCTTGACGGCGCCGGCGAGCGCAAGCTTACCGAGGAAGGCCGGCCCGCTCGTCGCGCGCGAGAGTTTCTTCAGACCAAGAGTCTTGCGGAGCATGCCGTTGGCGAAGTTGACCGCATAGGTGTTGCGCAGCTCGTCCGTCCAATGCTCGGTCGTGAAGGACACGTTGAGGCAATCGGCATTGACGACGCGGTGCGGACAGTTGAGCGGCCAGTGCAGCATCTCGCCTGGCTTCAGATCGATCGCCTGCGCATAGTCGTCGAACCAGGTCTGATAGGGCATGTCGGTCTCGTGCGCCTCGTTGAGCACGATCTTCTCCATGGCCTGCTGGGTCAGGAACGGCCCGGTGTTCGGGTAAACGTAAACCCGCTTCTCGCCGCGCACCTGCCAGAGCGTCTGCCCCGGCACATCGCAGTGGTAGTAGACGGTCACCTTCGGCGAGGAGATGAGGATGGTCATCTTCTGCTTGTAGGTTTTCAGGCCGGGAACGCGGTCCTCGAACTCGGCATAGAGCCCGTCGAGCAGCTCCTGATAGGCCGGATCGGTCTCGCCGGGCCGCTGAATATTGATCCACAGATTGCCGGTGCGGACGGCCTCGAGCGCATCTTTACCCGGCAGTCCCTGGATTTCGCCTTCGCGCCGCGAGCGCGGATTGTGCGCCCGGTTGTCCATGGTGTTGACGTGGTAGGCCGCGCGCGGCGAGCGCTCGATCAGGCGAGCGAGCGCATCGTCGGTGAAGAGGCCGGACTGGCTCGCCCGGTGCCGCAAGTGCAGCGTATGCTGACCGAAGAGCGCCGCATGGCGAGGCTCCCAGTTGGTGATGATCTCTGTCATGCAAATCCCGCGTCGTTGGCACCAGCTTGGAGCGGTGCACTCAAGGTCTCGTCCAGGCTTCAGGTGCAGTCCCTGTGCCACCCCCACAACGATCGGCTTGGGCTCAAGGCCTTGGCATCCACGGGTCGGAAGCCCCATATTGGGGCGGTAGCGTCCAGATTCGATGCTTTCAGGCGGGCCCATGACCATTCCGGTCCTTAAGATGAACGGTCTCGGCAACGAGATCCTGGTTGTCGATGTGCGTGGTAAGCCGACGAACGTCCGCGGGACCGGTGCGGCCCGCGTCGCCGCCATGCCGGGCCTTCGCTTCGATCAGATGATGGTTTTGCGCGACCCGAAATCGGCGGGCACTCTCTCGTACATGACGATCTTCAACACCGACGGCAGCGAGGCGGAGGCCTGCGGCAACGGCACGCGCTGTGTGGCGGTCTATCTCAAGGGGCTGACGGGTAAATCGCAGATGACGCTGGAGACGGTCGCGGGCATCCTCAATTGCAATGTCGAGCCTGATGGCCGGGTGACCGTCGACATGGGGAAACCCCGGTTCGCCTGGCAGGACATCCCGCTCGTCGAGGCGTTCCACGACACGAAGCAGATCGAGCTGCAGGTCGGGCCGATCGACAAGCCGCTGCTGCATTCGCCGTCCGTCGTCAATGTCGGCAATCCGCACTGCATCTTCTGGGTCGACCGGCTCAATATCGTCGACTTGGGCAAGGTCGGGCCGATGCTGGAGTATCACCGGCTGTTCCCGGAGCGGGCGAATATCACCATGGCTCACGTGGTCGGTCCCGACACCATCGCGGTCAAGACCTGGGAGCGTGGCGCCGGTCTCACCAGGGCGAGCGGCTCTTCGTCCTGCGCCACTGCGGTCGCGGCCGCCCGCAAAGGCCTCACCGGCCGGCGCGTGAAGATCCTGCCGCCCGGCGGCGGCGAGCTGGACATCTTCTGGCGCGAGGACGACCACATCATGATGACCGGCCCTGTCGAATTCGAGGCCACGCATGAGCTCGATGCGGCCATTCTCGAAGCCGCCTAGATTCCGGTGTAGCTCACCAGCAAGAGGACGGATCGGAGATCGTCATGCGTGCGTTGCGGGTACTCGTGTTGGCGTCGGCTCTCGCCATTTGGCATGGGAGCACCGCGTCTGCTGTCGAGCCGGATGGCTTCTTCGGTGAAACCGAGATCCGCGATCTCGTGTCCGGAACCACTTTCGAAGGCGAGTTTGTCGACGGCGTCAAATGGCGCGAAGCCTATCACACCGATGGTTCGCTCGATTACGACGCGCACAACGCGCACTGGGCGGGCGATTGGCACGCCGACGGCGAACTCTTTTGCACCTTCTATCGCGGCGTTATCGAGGGCGGCTGCTACCTCGTCCGGCAGATGTCGGCCAACTGCTACTATTTCTATGTGGCCGGCGTGGGTATCGACCAGCCGAGGATGTCGCGCGGCATCGAGGATCGGCAGAACTGGTATGCGCGCGGCTGGCGCAAAAATGCGGTTTCGACTTGCCCGGATCAGGCGGTGAGTTGATTTCAACGGACGCGCAATTGTAGGGGCGACCCGCGGTCGTCCGGCCTGCCACACGGAAAAATCGAAGAGCGGGCGACCGCCGGTCGCCCCACCATGGCCGTCCGATCGATCTCGCATCGTCATCTCCCATCATTGCAGGCCTCCTCTGCCTCCGCGCGGGTTTCACTCGGGTACGGGCTGAGTGTAGTTTCGCCATCGACACCCTTGAGTTAGGATAGGTCCCCCTATGCCCACCACCGCAGACATCATCGTCATCGGCGCCGGTATCGCCGGAGCTTCCGTTGCCGCCGAGATCGCAAAGGACGGCGCCAAGGTCGTGCTCCTCGAGCGCGAGGATCAGCCGGGCTACCATTCGACGGGCCGCTCGGCCGCCCTTTACATCGAGACCTATGGACCCGAGCAGATCCGCCGGCTGACGCGCGCCGGACGGCAATGGTTCCTGTCGCCGCCGGAGGGGCTCGCGCAGCATCCCCTGATGACGCCTTCGGGCGTGATCTTGCTCGGCTACGAGGGCGAGGACGAGCTCATCAAGGGCGCCGTCTCCGAGGCCGAGTTCACGGGCTCGAAGGTCGAGGTGCTCTCGCCCGCCGATTGCGTGAAGCACGCGCCGATCCTGAAGCTGGAGGGGCTGCTGGGCGGCGTGTTCGATGTGAGCGCGCTCGCCATGGACGCCGCCGGCATTCATCATGCGCGACTGAAGCAGGTGAAGCGCGCGGGCGGCACGCTGGTTTGCAAAGCCGAGGTGACTGGACTGAAACGTGCGGGCGGTTCATGGACCGTTTCGACGAAGGCCGGTGAGTTCTCGGCGCCCGCCGTTGTGAATGCGGCTGGCGCGTGGGCTGATGTCGTGGCCGGCATGGCAGGCGTGAAGAAAATCGGCCTCGTCCCGAAGCGCCGAACGGGCATCATCGTACCGCTGCCGTCCGGCATGTCCCCCATCGGTTGGCCCTGTGTCGGCGATCTCAAGTCGACGTGGTACTTCAAGACCGAGGGTGCTAAGCTCATGGTCTCCCCTGCCGACGAGACGCCGGTCGAGCCGCAGGACATCCAGCCCGACGAGATGGATGTCGCCATCGGCATCGATCGCTTCATGCAGGCGACGACCATCGAGGTGCGCCGGCCTGAGCGAACCTGGGCGGGCCTCAGGAGCTTCGTCGCGGACAAGGAGCTGGTGGTCGGCTACGCGCCCGACGCTGAGGGCTTCTTCTGGCTCGCGGCGCAGGGCGGCTATGGCATCCAGAGTTCGGCGGGTGCCGCGATGCTGGCCGCGACGCTCATTCAGAAGAAGCCGCTGCCGAAGGCGCTCACCAATTTCGGCGTCAACGTCGAGGCGATGGCGCCCGGACGCAAGGGGCTGGAGAAGGCGAAGCACTGAGGGCATTCCGGGATCGGCATCCGAGGCGTCTCATGACAGAAGCGGAGCCAGCGCGGAGTGCGGCTGCACCTGTGCCCGACGACCCCTCCCATTACACCTACGGCGTAACGCTCGTCTTCGTCTCGGCGGTCGCCTTCTCGCTCGGCGGCGTGTTCATGCGCGCGATCGATACGAGCGTGTGGAACGTGCTGTTCTGGCGCGGCGCGTTCTCGGCCTGCATCCTGTTTCTGGTGCTGTGCGCGCGCGAAGGCCGGGGCGTCTTTCGTGCCTACCATGCGGTCGGCAAGCCCGGCCTCGTCATGGCCTGCTCATCGGCGCTGGCCATGACCTGCTTCCTCACATCGATCAGCCTGACGACGGTCGCCAACAACTCGATCATCTACGCAACCGCGCCCTTCGTCGCGGCGGCGCTCGCCTATCTCGTCTCGCGCGAGCGGCCGGGCACGACAACGCTCATTGCGGCGACCTTCGCCCTCTCGGGCGTCGTGCTGACGGTTGCCGGCTCGACGGGCCAGGGCGACATCCGCGGCGACATTCTCGCTGTCGGCATGACGGTGCTCGCGACCGTCGGGCCGGTGATCGTGCGCAAGTACCGGACGATCCCGATGCTGCCAGCGTCCAGCCTCTCGGCACTGTTCGTGATGGTCGTGGCCCTGGTTCTATCGAATGCCATGGGACAGCCAGCTGCCCCCTTCGAGGTCGGCTGGCCCGACATGGGGCTGCTGTTCCTTTTCTCGCTCTGCCAGCAGTCCGTTGGGCAGCTCGCCTACACGATCGGCGCGCGCTACATCCCATCCGCCCACACCGCGCTCATCTATACGCTGGAAGCTGTGCTCGGGCCGTTCTGGGTCTGGGTCGTCTTCTCGGAAAATCCCGGCCGGGCGGCGATCCTCGGGGGCCTCATTGTGATCGCGGCCGTCGTCGGCCATGTTCTGATCGCGACCGGACTGTGGAAGCGCTCGAGAATCTGATGCTCGTGCGGCGGTTCGGAAGGCCGCTTCGAGGCTGCGGTAGGCTCAGTTGGCGGACTTCCGAACATGACGCCGCACGAGGCATATGCTACTGCGAGTGTCCTCATCGTTCGCGAAGCCAGAGCACTTTCCGACCAAGTGGATACCGGTTGGTCGAAAGAAAGTGCGACAAGTTGACAACCTAGAGCACTGTTCGATCTGATTCGATCAGATCGAACAGTGCTCTATCGAGAGGTTGCCGCAGATCATGACGAGCTTCGCCAACGCGACACTCGACGCCGAGATGCAGGCCTATGTGACGAAGGTGGATAGCCTCTATCCGCCGGACGCCGTCGAACTCGACATGGCGGGCCAGCGGCGCGTCTATCGCGATCTCTGCGAAGCCTTCGCGCCGCCCTATCCGAAGGGGGTGAAGGCCGAGACGTCGAGCGTGCCGGGCCCGGCGGGACCGATCCCGATCCGGCGCTATGCGCCCTCCGGCGGTCCGGGGGCCGCGACCGTCGTCTACTATCACGGTGGCGGCTTCGTCGTCGGCAATCTCGATAGTCATGACAGCGTCTGCGCCGAGCTGGCGGAGGGATCGGGGCAGGTGATCGTCTCGGTCGACTACCGCCTAGCCCCCGAGCACGTCCATCCCGCGCACTACGAGGATGCACTGTGGGCGCTGAAGGCGATTGCGGCCGAAGGCCGGCCCGTCGTCGCCGCCGGAGATTCCGCCGGTGGCAATCTGGCGGCCGCCGTTTCGATCGCGGCGCGCGACTCGGCCATCGCGCCGATCGGTCAGCTTTTGATCTATCCGGGGCTCGGTGGCGACAGGCTCGGTCTTGCCTCATATCGGGAGAACGCCGAGGCCGTGCATCTGACGGTCAAGGACATCGAGTTCTACAAGCGCGCACGCGCCGGCGGCGATCCGCCGATGGGCGACTGGACCTATGCCCCGCTCGCCGCCACTGATTATCGCGGCTTGCCCCCCTGCATCGCCATTTCCGCCGGCGTCGACCCGCTGCGCGACGACTGCGACGAATATGTCCGGCGGCTCAGGGCGGCAGGCGTTCCGGCGGTCTGGATCAACGAGCCGGGTCTGGTCCACGGCTATCTCCGCGCCCGTCTCATGAGCAGCAAGGCGAAAGCGAGTTTCGCGCGTATTGCCAAGGGGTTGCGGACATTGGCGCGCCGCGAGCCGGTGGCCTGACGCGGACCTCGGCGTCGCCCGTCACCGGATCAGGACTGCCACTTGAGCAAGGCTAAGCTGCAGCGAGGTCGCCGCTTTGGCCGAGGTCAAGGACGACAAAGTCGTGCTAGGCTATGCTGGGGTGTGAGATTCGGTTCGCAACACTTGGAGAACGCAGATGAATTCGAGCACACGCAATATTCTAATCGCCGCGGTCGTCGCGGCTATCCTGGTCGTCGCCTATAACATGTTCTCGGGCTCCGGCCCGGCGCCGACGACCGAGCCGGCGGCGACCTCGAGTTCGACCACGACGACAGGGTCCGGCACGACGACCACTGGCACAGGTACGACGACGGGCACCGGTACCACGACGGGCACCGGCACGACGCCGTAGCCCTTTACGCTGGCTCGCCGGGCCCGCCCAGTGCGGCGCCCGGTGGCAGTTTGAATCCGCGCAGGAGATCGGCGGCGGAGAGCGCTGCCTTTCCGGCGCGCTGCAGCGTATGCAGGCGAACGGCGCCGGCACCGCAGGCAATCGTCAACCGGTCGTCGAGCACCAAGCCCGGTGCGCCAGACCCCTCGACGATCTCCGACCGCAGCACCTTGACGCGCTCGCGCTTGGCGTCCGGGCCTGCCTCGAACCACGCACCGGGAAACGGCGACAGGCCGCGGATCAGATTGTGTACGTCGCCCGCTGGTTTCCGCCAATCGATCCGCGCTTCCGCCTTGTCGATCTTCGCCGCATAGGTCACGCCCGCATCTGATTGCGGCCGGCAGTCGAGCGCGCCGCGCTCCAAAGCACCCAGGGCCCGCACTATCAGATCGGCGCCACGCCGGGCCGCGAGATCGTGCAGCTTGCCCGCTGTCATGCCGGCGGGAACGGCAATCGGCTCGGCCATGCAGACGGGGCCTGTGTCGAGGCCTTCTTCCATGCGCATGACCATCACGGCGGTATCCGTGTCGCCGGCCATGATCGTGCGCTGGATGGGGGCGGCACCCCGCCAGCGCGGCAGCTTCGAGGGGTGTAGGTTGAGGCAGCCGTACTTGGGCGCATCGAGAATAGGTTTCGGCAGCAGGAGCCCGTAGGCAACGACGACGGCGGCGTCGGCCGCATGCGCGCGGAAGGCCGCTTGCGCAGTCTCGCCTTTGAGGCTCTTGGGGCTGAACACCGGAAGTCTCGCCGCCTCGGCGAAAGTCTGCACGGCCGATTTGCGCTCGGCCTGCCCGCGTCCGGCCGGACGCGGCGGCTGGCAATAGACGGCCGCGACGTCATGTCCAGCCCCCACGATCTCGGCCAGCGCCGGCACCGAGAAGTCGGGCGTGCCCATGAATATGAGACGCAGCATTGTTCAAGCCGACGCTTCGGCGTCGCGCTTGGCCTTGATCATCTTCTTGACGATCCGGTCGCGCTTCAGCCGGGACAGGTAGTCGATGAAAAGCTTGCCGTTCAAGTGATCGATCTCGTGCTGTACGACGGTTGCCATCAAGCCTTCGGCGAGCAGCTCCTGCCGGGCGCCGGTGGCATCCTGATAGACGACACGGACCACCGCCGGCCGCTCGATCTCGGCATAGACGTCGGGAATGGACAGACAGCCTTCCTCGTGCAGCCGCACGTCGTCGCCGACGATCTCGACAATCTCGGGGTTCGCCATGGCGATCGGCCGCGGCGTCTCGTTATCGAGCTTGGCCGTGTCGACGACGAGGAGCCGTCGGGGGACGGCCACCTGGACGGCCGCGAGGCCGATGCCCGGCGCGTCGTACATGGTTTCCAGCATCTCGGCGACGAGCTTGCCCAAGCGGTCGTCGAAGGCCTCGACGGGCTTGCTCGCCTCCCTGAGCAGGGGGTCGGGCAACTTGATGATTTCCAGTTTCGCCATGTGACGTAGGTAATGGGGCCGCTTTCGGGGGTCAACGGTCGCCCACAAGTGCGCGCCCCGAATCATTGTAAACACCCGCCATGGAACGTATCCCCGAGACCTTGAGCCCTTGGCTCGACGCCTTGCGCGCCGACCCGACGCCGCTTTGGCTGGGTTTGGCCGCGCTCATCGTGCTCGCCGTGATCTGGTCGCTGATCGCCGCCGTCTTGCGCCGGTTGGCCGCCGTCCGGCTCGAGGCCAGGATCGACGCCGCGAACCGGCAGACCGAGACCATGCTCTCCGAGCTCAAGGGCCGCGTCGCCGCCATGGGCGAGCTCAACCAAGCCCGCCAGGCGGAGCTCTCCTCGCTCCTCGACCGCCGCCTCGATCATGTGAGCGAGCGCCTTGGCCAGGGGCTCTCCGAGACGAGCCTCAAGCTCGGCTCGAGCCTGGTGGAGGCGGAAGGGCGCACGGCCGAGAGCCTGACGAAACTCTACGAGCGCCTCGCCCGTATCGATCAGGCCGGCCAGAGCCTCGACGATCTGTCGAAGGAGGTCGTCTCGCTGCAGCAGGTTCTTTCGGACAAGCAGATGCGCGGCGCCTTCGGGCAGATGCGCATGGAGGCGATCCTAGAGGACGGGCTGCCGCGCGGCGCTTTCGAGCTGCAGGCGACGCTGTCGAACGGGAAGCGGCCGGATGCGTTGATCCGCCTGCCCTCGGCGCCGACCCCGCTCGCGGTCGACGCCAAGTTCCCGCTCGAAGGCTACGAAGCCTTACGCGCTGCCGCCACGCCGGAAGCGCGCACGCAGGCGCTCGCTCGCTTCCGCGATACGGTCGGCAAACACGTCGACGACATCGCCGGAAAATATCTGATTCCCGGCGAGACCCAGGACATGGCGCTGATGTTCGTGCCCTCGGAGGCGGTCTATGCCGAGATGCACGAGCGCCTTCCCGAGCTCATTCAGCGCGCCTACCGGGCCCGCGTCGTCATCGTTTCGCCGAACATGCTTATGTTGGCGGTGCAGACAATGCAGGCGATCTTCAAGGATGTTCGGATGCGCGAGCAGGCTGGGCTCATCCAGCGCGAGGTCGGGTTTCTCATGACCGATGTGGCGCGGCTCGCCGAGCGCGTGCAGGATCTCGACAAGCACTTCACGCTGGCAGCCAAGGACGTCGAGAAAATCCTGACGTCCACGGAGAAGATCGCCCAACGCGGGAAAAAGATCGATGCCGTCGAACTTGCCGACGATCCTGAGCCGGATGCGCCGCGGCTGGCCGCGGCAGGCGAGTAGCAAAGTCGATTACGGGAGTTTACGGTTTGAGTTCAGAATGCGAGTTGTCTGCATCGTTTCCTCCCCCTTTTTCATGGGCAGGACCGCGCGCCTTGTGTAGGTTGGCGTCAAGCGCAGCGAAGACCCAACATTGGCTTGCGCTCGTGGCTGTTGGGTTTCAACGTACTGTCACGCCTTACGTCGACCCAACTTGCGTCCCACCGCGTTTCCCCCATCCCAACCGCTCGGCGAGCGAGACCAGGCCGTTGGGCAGCAGCAGCACGGTCACCAACACGGCGGCGCCCAGCACGATGAGCCGGTAGGTGTCGAAGCCGCGCAGCAGCTCGTTGCCGATGATCACGAGGAAGGCGCCGATGAGCACGCCGGGGAAACGGCCCATGCCGCCGATGGCGAGCATCACCATGGCCATCAGGAAGAACTCGTTGCCGAGGATTTTCGGCGTCACCACCGTCGTGTAGTGAGCATAGAGCGCGCCCGCCAATCCCGCGAAGATCGCCGAGATCGCGAAGGCAAACAGCTTGTACTTGAAATCGTCGACGCCAAGCGCACGCGCGAAGCCTTCCGAGTCGCGCAGCGCCACGAAGGCGTGGCCGAGGCGGCTCCGCAGCAGCACGAAATAAATGAGGTAGATCGACATCGCCGCGATGGCGAGCGTCAGATAGAACCAGCCGACCTTGTCGAGCGGCCCGATGACGTAACCGAAGAGATTGACCGGCGGAATGCCGAGGAGGCCGGTATTGCCGCCGAGGCCGAGGTCGCGGCCCTGCTGGATGAGGGGCGGCATGGCCAGATGCACGGCGAAGGTGAATAGCGCCACATACTCGCCGCGCAATCTGAGACACGGCAAGCCGACCAGCAGGCCAATCAGTCCCGTGGCCGCCGCCGCGATGGCCATGGCGACGAGCGGCGTCACGCCGAGCTTGGCCGCGAGAAATCCCGACACGTAGGCCCCGAAAGCGAAGAACACGAGCTGGCCGTAGTTCATGATGCCGGCATAGCCGATGACGAGATCCCAGGACGCCGCGACCATCGCCCAGAGGAAGCAGAGGATGAGGATGTGGCGGATATAGCTGTCATCGATCAGCGCGCCGGCGAGCGCCAACAGCGCCACCGCCACCCAGAACCATTTGCCGGCCCATGCGGGCGGCATGCCAGTTCCGGCAAGGGATGTGGAGGCATTTCCGGAGAAAATCGCCATCTCAGGCCTCCCACTTGCCGAGCAGGCCCATGGGCCGGATCATCAGCACCACGAGAAGCGTCAGCAGCCAGACTGGCAGCGTCCAACTTGGCCCGAGGTAGAACACGACGAAGGCTTCGATGAGCGCCAGGATGAAGGCGGCAATCATCGCGCCGCGCGTCGAGCCGAGCCCGCCGAACACGACGATGACGAAAGCCTTCAGAAACGGAGCCCATCCGCCCAAGGGCGAGATGAGATAGATTGGCGCGAGCAGCACGCCTGCAAGCCCCGTCAGCACGACGCTCAGCCCGAAGGTGAAGGCGAAGATGCGGTTGACGTCGATGCCGACTTGCGTTGCACCCTGCATGTCTTGCGCGACCGCGCGGACGGCCTGCCCGAACAGCGTCGCCGACAGGAATACCTCGAGCCCCACGACAATGCCGATAGCGATCGCCAGCATCCAGACGCGGTAGGTCGCGATCGTCGTGCCGAGAATTTCGACTGTGCCTTCGGAGAAGGGCGGAATCATCTGCGGCACCGCGCCGAACAGCGTCTGGAAAAGATTGTCCAGCAGGAAGGCGAGGCCGAGCGTCGCCATCATGATGGTCGTCTTCCAGTTAGGGCCGGCGCGCAGGGGCCGGACGATCACGCGCTCGATCGCAACGCCGATGAGGAAGAGGATCGGGACGAGCACGAGGATGCCCGCCCAGAGCGGCAGACCGAGATAGCCCGCCGTCAGCAGCCAGCAGAGGTAGCCGCCGGTGGTGTAGAGCGAGCCGTGCGCGAAATTGAGTACGCGCGCGGTGCCGTAGACCAGGGAGAGGCCGACCGCGATGACGCAGTAGACCGCGCCCTGGGTGATGCCGCCGAAGGTGACCTCGATGAGCTGGTGCATCAGGCGGCCTCCCGGCCGGGCGAGTGGCGAATGGCGAATGGCGAATGGAACAAGGGAAAGTCTCCCCACTCCACTCCCCACTCGCCACTCGCCATTCGCGCTTTCATCTCAACACCCCTTCCTCGAGCGTGTAGACGCGGCTGACGAGGCCTTCGATGAGGGCGAGGCTCTGTTCGACGAGAAGGATGGTGAGGCCTTGCTTGTTGAGCGACGTGATGGTGTCGAGCATGGACTCGACGAGATTGGGCGCAAGTCCGAGCGAGGGCTCGTCTATGGCGAGGAAGTCCGGCGCCGACATCAGGCCGCGGCCGAGCGCCAGCATCTGCGCCTCGCCGCCGGAGAGCGTACGGGCGAGCTGCGACTGGCGCTCGGCGAGCCGTGGGTAGAGGCCGAGCACGAGCTTGAGGCTCTCATCCCTCGTCGCGCGCGCACGCGGAGGATAGGCGCCGAGCATCAGATTCTCGCGCACCGTCATGTCGGGAAACAGCCGCCGGTCCTCGGCCACATAGGCGATGCCGTCGCCGACCAGAGCCGACGCCCTGCGGCCGCGGATGCTCTGGCCCTTGAACGCGATGTCGCCGCGCGCGACGGGCACCAAACCGGTGATCGCTTTCAGCAGCGTGCTTTTGCCATGGCCGTTGGCGCCGACGACGGCGACAATCTCGCCTTTGGCGACCTCGAGCGAGACGCCATGCAGCACATGGAAGTCGCCATAAAACACATCGATGCCGGTGACGCTAAGCAAGGTTGCGCTTCCCGAGATAGATGCGAATGACGTTCTCGTCGGCCATCACGCGCTCGGGCGTGTCGAGCATCAGCACCTGGCCGAAGTTTAGGATCAGCATGCGATGGGAGAGCGCCGCCAGCGCGCGAACCTTGTGCTCGACGACGACGAAGGCGATGCCGAGCTGGCGATGGAGCTCCCGCACGAGCCCCGCGAAGGTATCGACTTCGCCCGCGTTCAGGCCGCCGAAGGGCTCATCCATGAACAGGAGCTTCGGCTGCGTCGCCAGGGCGGCTGCGAGCATGATGCGTTTGCGGGTGAGGAGATCGGCCTTGGCGACGGGCTGATCGGCGAGCGCAGTCAGACCGGTGGCTGCGAGAGCCGCCGCGACCGCATCACCCGTGTCGCCTCTACCTTTGTCCGCCAAACCGAAGCGCGCGCCCGTCCACACATTGCCGCGGACGGTCATGGAGCCGAACACCTGCGGGATCTGAAATGTGCGCGCGACGCCGGCTCGGCAGAACACGTGCGGGCGATTGCCCCCGAGATTGCGCTCCTCGACCAGCACCTGTCCCGAGCTCGGCGCGAGGAGGCCCGTGCAAACGTTGAGTAGCGTCGTCTTGCCGGCCCCGTTGGGCCCGGCGATGCCGAGGATCTCACCGGGCTGAATTTCGAGGGAAACGTCAGAAAGCGCCATCAGCACGCCGAAGCGGCGGCTCAAGCCCTCGAGGCGCATGAGCGCACCGGACTGGGCGCTCTCACCCGACTGCGCTTGCGCCGGCTCTCCAGCCGCCCCCGCCGCTGCCTGCACGTTACGCCCCATCCCCAAATCGACCCCGCGCGGACCATAGGGGAATGAATAGGTTAGGGGAAGTGTGTTACGTGGGCGTCAAGCCGAGGCCTCGGCTCACCAGGATCGGACTAACATTTACTCCGCGGCTTGCTTCCTGGCTTTCAGATTGGCGACCGCCTTCGCGAAATCCGCCCGTGCACGGCGGAATTCCTCCGCATAGAAGCCGCTCGGCTGCTCGTAGAAGCCGGCGCGGGAGATGTGATAGCCGTTCTTCTGTTTGAGGTCGGCGAGGCTCTCGGCCATTTTGAGCGCCATCAGGTTCGGGTTCATGATTGCGAACTTGGGCGGCGTGTTCCCCTTCATCAGCCATTGCTGGAAGCAGGCGGCGACGATGGTGCAGCCCATGATGATGGTGTCGACATGGGTCTCGGCCACCACCTCCTCGCAGCGCTTGATGGTGTCGAGCGCGACCGCATCGGGTTCGTTGACCATGTCGCGGACATACCACTCGATGGTGCGAATGCCCTGGTAGTTGCCGTGGAGCCCCGAGAGCTTGATGACGTCCTCGATCCAGGGCGCGGCTTTGTGGTGATCGGTGACGACCGTGTAGTTGTAGCCGTGATAGTTCGCCATCTGCAGCGAGGCTTCCATCGGGCCGATGACAGGGATGGAGACGAGCTCGCGAGCGACCCTGACACCTGGATCATAACAACAGCCGACGATGACGGCGTCGAAGCCCTTCTCCTCGGCCTGCATGACGTGCTCGAAAAGTACCGCTTCCATCAGGTGCTTGGAATAGAAGTAGTCGATCTCGTTCGTGAAGCCGTCGAGATGGCTGATGGTGAGCTCGGTGCCTTCGCCCGCATAGTGGGAAAGTGTCTTGTGGATCAGGTCGTCGTAGAGCCGCGACCCGAACGGATTGACGAAGTCTATTCTGCGTCCCATCGCGGTTCTCCTAACTCGAGCAAGAGCCGGCCCGCGGGCCGTCGCTCATGATTTCCACTGCGCCTTCAACGCCGCCTTATCTACTTTGCCCGTCTTGCCGAGCGGCATTTCGCCGATAAAGGCGATCCGGCGCGGCACCTTGAAGTCGGCGAGCGCCTTTTCGGCATGTGTGATCAGTGCCTCGACGTCCACGTCCGATCCGGCCCGCCGCACGATATAGGCCACCGGTACCTCGCCGAAGATCTTATCGGGCACGCCGATGACGGCCGCCTCTTGCACCGCCGGATGGCGCGCGAGCACACTCTCGACCTCGGCAGGGGCGATGTTGGCGCCGCCGCGGATGATGATGTCCTTGAGGCGGCCGGTGATGGTGTAGAAACCTTGGGCGTCGCGGCAGGCGATGTCGCCGGTCTTGATCCAGCCTTCGGTGAGAATGGCGGCCGTGGCGGCGTCATCCTTGTGATAGCGCTTGATCAGCGCCGCACCTTTGACGAAGAGCTCGCCCGGCACGCCATCGGGGCAATCCTTGCCTTGAGCATCGGTGATGCGTGCCGCCGAGCCCGGCGCAAGCTGCCCAGCAGCGCCCGGCGGCATAGGCCGGGCGTCATCGGCATAGAAGCCAAAGACCGGCGTGCATTCGGAGAGCGCATAGTAGTTCTGGATCTCTTTGTTGAAGCGCCGCGCAAAGCGAAGTTTCAACTCTTCGGGGAGCGGCGCGCCGGCGCAGATCAACGCCCTGACGAACGAGAGATCAGGCCGGAGATCGCGCTGCTCGGCATAGTCGAGCATCATGGAGAACATCGTCGGCACACCGTGATAGACGGTGGCGCGCGCGGCCTGGAAGGAGTTGAGCGCCTCGCCCGGATGGAAGCGCCGCATGAGAACGACCTTGCCGCCCATCTTGAGCGCTGCCGCGCTGGCGGTCGACAGCCCAAAGAGATAGCCCATGGGCAAACCTACGAGCGTCGTATCCATATCCGTGATGCCCCACATCTGGGTCAAGGCGTCGAGCACGTCCGTCTGCGAGCGGTGCGTGAGAACGATGGCCTTCGGCGTTCCCGTCGAGCCGGAGGTGTAGACAATGATGAAGTCGTCATCCTGTCCGATGCGCGGCTGCGGGCCGGCATCGGGCTCCTCGCAAGGTTCCGAGAGCAGTGACAGCGGCCGCCGCTTCTCACGGGACGCGGCTTGTTCGGCCGCTTCGGCGACCAGCGCATCGTGCAGCAGAACCTTGGCGTCGCAATGCCAGATCGAGTGAGCGACCTCGACCGCCGTCATGTTTGGATTGATAGGCACCAGAACAGCGCCGAGCTTCGAGGCCGCGTAGTAGCCGATCAGAATCTCCGGGCAATTCTGGGCGTAGATGGCGAAGGTGTCGCCGTAGCCGAGGCCCAAATGCCGCAATTGCCGCGCAGCGTTATCGGCCAGGCCGAGCAGCTCGGCGTAGGAGAGCGTGCGGTCTTCGAAAACGAGTGCGATCGAGGAGGCATGCCGTTCCGCGGAGGCGACGAGCATCCCGTAGACCGTCCGCGGTTCGCTCACTCCGGCCATCGACTCTTCAGCTTCCCTTGCGCAGGAACATGATCTTCCAGATCCCCTCCTGCACCACCTCGTCGCGCTGATTGAGGATGGCGACGTTGAAATTGACGATGCCGAGCGTCGGCTTCTTCGTCTCGCGCTTGCTCTCGACGACCTGGCGCACCTTGATGGTGTCGCCCATCAGGATCGGACCGCGGAAATCCCAGGTCATGCCGAGCATCGCCGTGGCGGTGCCTTCCTTGATGCCGAGCCGAAACTCGAGACCGGTCGCAATCGCAAAGCCGGCCGGCCCGTGCAGGATCCGCGTGCCGAATGGTGTCGTCTTGGCGAACTCCGCGTCCGTGTGCACCGGATTGTAGTCGCCGGTCAGGCCCGCGAACATGACGATGTCGGCTTCCGTGATGGTGCGCGCCGGGGTGAACCAGGTTTTTCCCACCTCGAAGTCTTCGAAGAAGAGGGCGTTGGGACCGGTCTTGGGTCTGTCGCTCATGGTCTTGCTCAGGCTTTCTTCTTGCCGTCGATGAGGTTTTGGAAATTCGAAGCCGCCTCGGCCATCGTTGCGAAGCGGACATCGGCGAAGCTCGCCATGTGATCGATGAGGCGGGCGAGCATGCGCATGCGCGGGCCGCGGCCGATGATCTGGGGATGGGTCGTCAAGGTGAAGACACCGTCCTCGATCTTCTCGCGGCAGTAGTCGAACTCGGCTTTCCAGAGGGCGAAGACCTCGTCGGGCGTGCGCAAACCTTGATTGATGCGGCTCGAGTAGTGGAAGTAGGGGTAATCGTCGAGTTCCCAGGCGACCGGCAATTCGATGAGCTTGGCCGGCGTGCCGGGCGTGTAGCTCTCCTCGTCGGCCTTGGTTCCGCGACGCGGCACGTAGGGCCGGAAATCGTCCGCCATCATGGAGCTGTCGTAGGTGAGGCCCAGCTCCTCGAGGCAGGCGATCGAGTTTTCGGACAAGTCCCAAGAGGGCGAACGATAGCCGACGGGTGTGAAGTCCGCACCAAGGGTTCCGCGCAGCTTGGCGATGCTGCGCTTCAGAAGATCCATCTCCTCCGCGCGCGAGCGCCCGACCGGCGTCTCGTGGCAATAGCCATGCAGTCCGATTTCGTGCCCGCCGGTCAAAATCCGGCGGGTTTCCTCCGGGAAGTTCGCGCCTGTGTGGGCGGGAACGAAAAACGTCGCCTTGAGCTTCTTCTCCGCCAGCAGATCGAGAATGCGACCGATACCAACGCGCGCGCCGTATTCGCCGCGCGACAGCGGCGTCGGCGTCGTCAGCTTGAAGGTCGAAACCCACAGCGACACCGCATCGAAGTCGAAGGTTAGACAGACGGTCGTCGTCATGGCAGCCCCAGTAGTTGGGCCTCGCTGCCGTCGAGCAGACGCCGCGCGATGACGAGCTTGTTGATGTCGTTCGTACCTTCGCCGACGAGATAGAGCAGCGCTTCGCGATGCAGCCGCTCGACCTGGTAGTCGGCGATATAGCCGGCGCCGCCCAGCACCCGCATCGCCTCACGAGTTATCTCGGCGGCAGCCTCGCTGGCATGGAGCTTGGCCATCGCGCTTGCCATGTCGGCGCGGGCGCCGCTTTGTTTTTCGCCCGCCGCGCGCATCGTGATCGCGCGGGCAGCGACCAGCCGCGTCGCCATCTCGGCAAGACGCAGTTGAATGGCTTGATGCTGATTGATGGTCTTGCCGAAGGCTTTCCGGCCGGCAGCGAAACTCAGCGCAACCTTGAGCGCCGCCGCCGCGACGCCGACGGCGCTCGCCGCGATCGTAATGCGCCCGATCTCGAGGCTCTCCATGAGCTGGCTGAAGCCCTTGCCTTCGACGCCGCCGAGCAGCGCGTCTTTCGCAACGAGAGCGCCCTCGATTCTGATCTCGACCGTGTCGACCTGATGAAAACCCATCTTCTGATAAGTGCTACCAACGGTGACGTCATCGCGCGGCTTCTCGACGAGGAATAGGCTGATGCCCTGCGAGGGATTTGCAGCAATCCGATCGGTATTCGCCAAAACCAGGAGCAGGTTCGCCCGCGCGCCGTTGGTGACATAGATCTTGTTGCCGGTGAGCCGGTAGCCGCTCTCGGCCGCATCGGCCCGCGTCTCGATCGCCTGAAGGTCGGAACCTGCGTGCGGCTCGGTGAGACAGATCGCACCGTGGAACTCGCCGGTTGCGAGCATCGGCAGGTATTGGGATTTCTGCGTTCCGGTGCCATGGCGGGCAATCGCATAGGCGAGCGTGCTGTGGCTGTTGATGTAGGCGGCGAGCGATGACCAGCCGGCCGCGAGCGTCTCGAACACGCGGGCGACCGCCGGCAGGCCGAGGCCCAAGCCGCCGAAGGCCTCCGGCACCGCGACGCCGAACAGGCCGAGCGCTTTCATCTGGGCCACGAGCGCATCGGGATACGAGCCGTCCCGTTCGTGCCTGGCGACTGCCGATGTCACATCCTTGGCGACGAATTGCTCGACCGTCTCGACGATCTGGCGCTCCTCGGGTGTGAGATCGGCAATCGTCATGTGGCGGTCCAGCCTCCGTCGATGGAAATGGCCTGGCCCTGAATGTAGCTCGATTTGCCGGAGGCGAGATAGACGGCGAGATTGCCGACCTCATTGGGTTGGCCGCGGCGCTTGTCCGGCACCAGCCGCTTGTAGCCGTCCGGGTCGGCGCCGACGCCGCGCATCGGCGGCGAGTTTGGCCCGAGGATTCTCGTCGAATTCGCGCGGATGTTGGTCTGAATCACGCCGGGGCAGATGGCATTGATGGCAATGCCCTTCTCGCCAAAGTCGCAGGCGATCTGCTTGGTCATGCCGACGATGCCGAATTTGGACGCCGTGTAGGCCGTGCCATCGGCAGCGCCCCGCAGTCCACCGACGGAGGCGACATTGATGATTTTGCCCTTGCCGGCTGGCACCATGTGTCTGAGCGCCGCCCGGCAGCCATAGAAGCAGCCGCGCAGGTTGATGTTGATGACCGCCTCCCAGAGCCCGTCGCTGGTGTCGAGGCAGCTGGCGAAGCCGTCGAAAATCGCGGCGTTGTTGACCATGACGTCGAGCCGGCCATGCTTAGCGACGGTGTCGTTCACCAGAGCGTCGACATCGGCGAGCTTGCGCACGTCGATGGTGACGAACTCCGCCTTGCCGCCCGACGCGGTGATGGCTTCCGCCGTGGCCTTGCCTTCGTCGGGAAGAATTCCGCCGATGACGATCCGCATGCCTTCTGCCGCCAAAGCCTCCGCGATGCCTCGGCCGATGCCGGTCTCCCCGCCCGTGACGATGCCGATCTGACCTGCGAGCTGCGACATAGGAATCCTCCCCAACGGCGCCGGGCCTGTTGAATGCACTCCAATGCAATTCAGACCGCCAAGTCTGAAAACTGAACCATTGGTATTTGACCATGTCAACAGATCGGTGCGCAAGCCAATTCTCCTGCACTGCGGCCCTGCGCATAGCTCCCTTGTCCGAACGCGAATGTTTCGATATTGACTTGTGCGTCAGTTTTTTCGTCCAATGCGATTGATCCAAGCTCGAAAGTGCGGCAACGATGCCAAGGTATGACGCGATCATCGTCGGCGCCGGGCATAATGGCCTCGTCTGCGCCAATTATCTCGGCCGCGCCGGGCTCAAGGTGCTGGTGCTCGAGCGGCGTGACATCGCCGGAGGCGCGACGATCACCGAAGAGGTTTGGCCTGGCTACAAGATCTCGGTCGCCTCATATGTCATGAGCCTGCTGCAGCCGAAAATCATGATCGACCTCGATCTTCGCCGTCATGGCGTCGAAGCGCTTCAGGCCGGCCCGTCGTTCCAACCCTTCGAGGATGGGCGGAGCCTCGTGTTCTGGTCCGACACCGACCGCATGGTCGAGGAGATCTCTAGGTTCTCGACCGCTGATGCCCAGGCTTATCCAAAGTTCCTCGCGCATATGGATGCCATCATTCCCTATCTGCGCCGGCTGCTCTTCGAAACTCCCGTCGACCCGACGACCGGGCGTATCAAGGACATCGGCAAGGCCATGTCCCTCGCCTGGCGCTTCCGCGACATCGGCGGGCATCTCTACGATGTCTGGGACCTGCTCACTCTCAGCGCCCACGACTATCTGAAGCGCTGGTTCGAAAGCGATCAGGTGCTGACGGCTTTCGGCAGCTACGCCTCGGGTTCGGCCGGCGTCATCAGCCCGAGGACGCAAGGCTCGGCCTATGTGCTGGCGCGGCCGTTGCTGCGCGAGGCCGGCACCGCAGCCGGGCCCGGCGGGCTGATCAAAGGCGGCATGGGTTCGATCACGACGGCGCTGCTGGCGGCGGCGAGCGAGAACGGCGCCGAGGTTCGCACCGGTGCGCCGGTTGCCAAGATCGACGTTGAGGATGGTCGCGCTCGTGGTGTCGTGCTCGAAAGCGGCGAGCGTATCGAGGCCGATCTCGTCGCGGCCAATCTGCAGGCGAAGCTCCTCTACCTGAAGCTCATCGATGCCAAATGGCTGCCGGCCACGGTCATCGATGCCGTGAAGAGCATGCGTACCGACTCGATCGCCTTCAAGATCAACCTTGCCGCAAGCGCGCTGCCGCGCTGGACCGCCTATGACGAGCGGCGGCTCAACGAGCCCAATCCCGGATCGATCACACTCGCCGAGAGCACGGAGGAGCTCGAGGACGCCTTCTATTCGGCCCGCAACGGTGAGATGGCCAAGCGGCCATATCTGTGGATCACGACGCCCTCGGCCTTCGATCCGGCGATTGCTCCACCCGGCCAGCACGTCATCAACGTCATGGGCGGGCACGTGCCCTACAAGCTGAAAGACCGCGAGTGGGACGAGGCGGCGAAGCAGGAGCTCGTTCAAATCGTCCTAAGCCAGATCTGCCGCTATGCGCCGGGCTTCGACAAGCACGTCACCCACGCGCAGGTGCTGACACCGCCCGACATCGAGAAAATGTTCGCCCTCCCCGGTGGCCACGTCCATCATGGCGAGATGAGTCTCGATCAGATTTTCTTCCGCAGACCTGTCGCCCACTACGCCGACTACCGGACACCCGTGAAATCGCTTTATATCTGCGGCGCCTCGGCCCATCCGGGCGGTGGCGTCACCGGAGTTCCCGGGCACAACGCGGCGCGGGAGATTTTGAAGGATCTTGGCAAGCGGATGATGTGAGGCCGCGCGATGACGTCTCGAGCCGCAGCGACAGCACGGCCGGCCGATCCATTCCTCGTGAGTGAGATTGGCGCAGGCATTGGGCTGGACGAACTCATCGCACGCCAGCCGGCCGATCACAGCCTGCTGCAGCCCTTCTACATGTCCCCCGGCATCTACCGCCTCGACATGGATCGCTTCGTCCTGAAGCATTGGCATTGCGCGGGCCACGACAGTCAAATCCCGGGTACCGGCGACTACTTCTTGTTCGACATCGACCGCGAGTCGGTGATCATCGTGCGTGGCGAGGACGGCGCCGTCCGCGCCCTCATGAACGTCTGCCGGCATCGCGGCTCGCGTATCTGCAGCAAGCCATCTGGCCGCGCCAAGGGTGCGCTCGTCTGTCCCTATCACGCCTGGGCCTACAAGCTCGACGGGAGCTTGCGCAACGCGCGCATGATGCCGGACGATTTCGATCGCGCGGCCCATGGGCTCGAGCAATTGCCCATCAAGGTCGTCGAGGGTTTGATCTTCGTCGCGCTCGACAAGTCGCCACCTGGCTTCGACGAGGCGGAGAACATGCTGCATCGGACAGTCGAACCGTTCGGTTGGGCCGAGGCGAAGGTCGCTCACAAACAAATCTATACGATCGCGGCCAACTGGAAGCTCGCGCTCGAGAACCAGGTCGAATGCTACCACTGCGGTCCCTCGCATCCCGAGTTTTCCAAAGTGCACGGGCAGGGCCAGAACGAGGTGGCGGCCTGCAGCCCGGATGTGATCAGCCGGATGCGGGCTCAGGGCATCGACATCCGCATCCGCGATCAGTGGGCGCAAAAGGCCGTCGCCGGGCAGGAAGCGGATTACTGCGCCCGCTATTCGATGTTTGGCGATGCCGTCACGGCGAGTGAGGACGGCAAGCCTGTCGCGCCGCTGATGGGTAAGTTCAAGGCGTACGACGGCGGCTTCACGATCTTCTATGTCGGCCCGCTCAATCACTTCCTCGCCTATGGCGACTATGGCGCGATCTTCCGCTATACGCCGAGGTCGGTGTCCGAGACGGAGTTGCATATCACTTGGCTCGTCCGCAACGATGCGAAGGAAAGGGTCGACTACGACCTCGACCGCCTCACTTGGATGTGGCGCGTCACCGCCGAAGCCGACAAGCGGATCGTCGAGGAGAACCAGCTGGGCGTCGCCTCGCGCTCCTATCGCCCCGGCCCTTATGCGCTTCCGATCGAGAGCAGCACGCAGCGGCTCGCCGAATGGTATCTGGCCGAGTTCGTCGCAAACGCCTGACCCAGATCAGGACAACCCGAGAAACCTCCATGAGCACCGCCGAAACGCGCCCCTACTGGACCTCCTCCGTCAGCGACATCGCCACCGACGACATCTATGTCCGCGGCTATCCGCTGCGTTCCCTCATCGGTACGCTGCCCTTCTCCGCCATCACCGTGCTGATGATCCGGGGCAAGATGCCGACGCCGGGCGAATCCCGGATGATGGATGTGATTCTCTCCTCCATCCTCGACTATGCGCTGCACAAGTCGGGAACGGTCGCGGCGCGCTGCGTCGTCTCGGTCAATCCGCAGATGACGGCAGGGCTTGGCGCCGCCGTGCTGGCGGCGGGCGAGCACGCGCTCTCGCCCGAGGACACCGGCCGCTTCATTACCGAGAGCCACAAGGCGTGGAAAGCGAGTGGCGAGCCGATGGAAGCCTTCGCGGCAAAGCTGGTCGAACAGCTCCGCGCCGGGAAGAAGCGCGTACCGGGCTTCGGCCATCAGGTGTTCCGTGGCATCGATCCTCGCGCGCAGCGTCTGCGCGACGAGGCCGTCGCCGGTGGCGTGTGGACCGAAGCCGGCGAGCTCTACGAGGCGATCCACCGCGCCTTCAAGCAGCAGACGGGCAAGCCCGACATCGTCATCAACGACGTCGGCATGATGGCCTGCATCCTCGCCGGCATGGGCTACACGCCTCAGGAGATGGCCGGCATCGCGATCCTCTCGACGTTGCCCGGTGTCATCGCGCACATTTCCGAGGAGTTACAGTCCGGCGTCCGCAACCGCATCGTGCCGGATGCGACGGCTCAGTATGCGCGCGAGCGCCGCGACCTCACAGCCGATATGGATGCCGCCGGCTGGCCATCGAAGGCATAGGCTGATGGATGTCGCCGAGCTGAAGCGGCGTCTCACGATCCCTGTCGTCGCGGCGCCGATGTTTCTCGTCTCTGGACCTGACCTGCTGATCGCCTGTTGCAAGGCGGGTGTCGTCGGATCGCTGACGGCCGAGAATGCGCGCTCGATCGAGGAGCTGACCGCCTGGCTCGAGCGGATCGCGCGCGAGCTTGCCGGGGCGGGCGCAACGGCCGCGCCCTGGGCGCTCAATATCATCGTCCGGAAGGAGGCGACGGCGCGCTTCGCCGACGAGCTCGCGCTGATCGATCGCTTCGAGCCGCCCATCGTCATCACCAGCTTCGGCCAGCCGGGCTCGGTCGCGAAGCGCGTGCACACATACGGGGGCATCGTCTTCCACGATGTCGCGACGATGCGTCATGTCGAGAAGGCGGTCGAGGCCGGGGTCGATGGTTTGATCTTGCTCACGGCCGGTGCTGGAGGTCACACAGGCACAGCAAACCCCTTCGCCTTCGTGCCTCAGGTCCGAAAGGTTTTCGACGGTACGATTTTGCTCGCCGGAGGCATTAGCGACGGGCGCGCGGTGCGAGCGGCGGAAGTGCTCGGAGCCGACTTCGCCTATATGGGTACGCGTTTCGCGGCGACCCGTGAATCGATGGCGAGCGAGGCCTACAAGGCGTTGCTCGTTTCCGAGCAGATGGCCGACGTGATGACGACCGATCGCATCTCCGGCGTGCCCGCGACCTTCCTGCGGGGCTCGATCGCGAGCGCCGGCCTCGATCCCGATCGGCTCCCTGAGCTTTCTGCTCCGCGAACACCGGCACTGCCGGAGGAGCTCAAGGCCTGGCGCGACCTCTGGAGCGCCGGCCACGGCGTCGGGCTGATCCACGACATTCCGCCGGTTGCCGATCTCGTCGCGCGCTTGCGCACGGAATACGAAGCGGCGCGATAGCTCCGGACTGAAATCCTCCCTCCTGTTCCCGGCGGAACATCCGTCCACCGCCAAAGGCCTTACGTGCTCGATGACAGAGCGTAAGTCCTCACACGTTGGGCGGTGGGCCGATGACCAATTTTCGTGCTAATGCACTGCTTCTGCTCGCCGCCTTCTTCTGGGGTTCGGGCAATGTCTCGCAAAAGCTCGTACTCGAAGATATCGGCCCGTTGACTGCCGTCGGTCTCAGATGCCTGATCGGCGCCATCGCCATCCTGCCCTTCGTCTGGAGGGAGCTTGCGCGCGATTATCGTCCGGCGCGCACCCTTTCGCGCGCTCTCATCGAGGTCTCGGCGCTGTTTGCAGGCGCAATCACCGTCCAGCAGGTGGCTTTCGGAGCGACGTCGGTCACTAATGCGAGCTTTCTCGTCAGCACGACGACCGTCATGACCCCGCTCGTCGTCTGGGTGCTTCTGAGGACGCGTCCGACGCTTGCCATCTGGGCCGCGGTCGCGGCGGCCTTCGGTGGTGCCGTGCTGATGAGTGGTGGCTCGATCGCCACCCTCGCCAGCGGCGATCTTCTCTGCCTGCTGTCGGCCGGTCTCTACTCGGTCTGGTTCGTTCGGCTCGGCAAGCTCGTTGCCGAGACCGGCCGTCCGGGCTTCGTGACGATCGTGCAGCTGCTGCTGACCGGGAGTGTCTGCCTGGTGCTCGGGCTCGCGATGGAGCCGGTCGGTCTCGGCCAGATCGTGTCGGCGCTTCCAAATTTGCTTGTTCTCGGCGTCTTCGCGACAGGTCTCGCCTTCGGTCTCCAGGCCATCGCTCAGCAACATGCCTGCGCCAGCACGGCGGCGGTCCTCACCAGCGCGGAATGCCTGTTCGGCGCTGCGGCAGCCGCGCTCATCCTCGGCGAGCGTCTGACCGCCAGCATGTGGTTTGGCGCAGTGCTCGTCGTCGCCGCCATTCTTACCGTCCAGATCGCGACCAGCAGGGCGGGCGCGGTAAGTCACTGACCTTTGACGTATGGGCTGCTCAGGATTTGCGTCCAGTGGCGCTAGCCGGCGCGTTCCAGCCGCCAGAAAGCATGGTGGCGAAGTGACCGGCGATCTCCTCGGCCGTCAGTGGACCCTCGGGGTCGTACCAGACGTAGAGCCAATTGCACATGCCCATGGCGCCGCCGATGGCGACGTGCGGGGGGATGCTGCGGAACAGGCCCTGCGCGACACCCGCCTCGTAGACGGCCTCGAACACGGCGTCATAGGCGCGCTTCATCTTGCGGATCTGGCGGCGCTGCGCTGGATCGAGTTCGGATTCCTCGCGATTGAAGATCGAAGTCCATTGTGGGTTCTCCATGACGCTGAGCGCATGCTGGCGCACCATCCGCCCAAGCGTCTCGCCCGGCGGCAGCCCCTTGTCCTTCTCGGCGACGATCCTTTCCAGATAGCCGTCGAAGATGCGGGTGATGATCTGCCAGAGGATCTCGTTCTTGCTCTTGAAATAGTAGTAGACGACCGATTTCGTGTAACCGAGATTGGCCGCGACGTCGTCAATGGTGACGGCGCGGTAGCCGCGCTCGGCGAACAGCTGGGTTGCCGAGTTGAGGATCTCCTCGCGCACGAAGGCCTGCTTGCGGGAGGCGATATCGGCCCTGGCGCTGGCCTTGGATTTTTTCATCGGTCCTGCGGTTTCCAGCTGATCCGCACCGATCGGCAACAATCCGATCGGGGTGCGTTGTCCGCTTTTCGTCCGTCCTACAGTCTCAAAAACAGAAACGACCTTTTGACCCGCCCGTCTAGTCAAAAAACCAAGCATGCCGGAAAACAGACGCGAGACGGAAGGGCTCCGAGGACCGCCAGGCGCTCGTGGCAAGCTTGGTCGTTGGCCGAGCCGAAGTGCGGCAGTGGGAGGGGTCCAGGTCTTTGCCTTCCCAGTTGCGTTATGGTCTGATCCCGTACGAGCCGCCGCATCAACCCTTCGGACCCTGCCATCATGCCCGTCGAGATCGAGACCTACCGCAACGCCATCTATCCCTGGCAATGCGACAGTATGGGGCACATGAACACGCAGTTCTATTGCGCCATCTTCGACGCCGCGAGCTTCCATATCCTGGCCCGGCTCGCGCCCTTCACGGAAATTCAGGCGAAGAACTGCGGCTGGGCGGATGTGAAGCTCACCATCGAATACAAGCACGAGACCCGCGCCGGCGCGCTCGTTTACGTGAAAAGCCGCCTGACGCGGGTGGGGTCGAAGGCGATCGAGTATCACCACGACCTCTACAACACCGAGACCGGCGCGCTGCATGCGACCGCCGATGTCGTGACCGTGCTGTTCGACATGGGCGCGCGGAAGGCTCTGGCCGTTGATGACGAAATGCGCGCACGGGCGAAAGAGCTGGGGATCGGATGACTGAGCAGGTAACTTGATGTCCTGGAAAACCGAGTTTCGCTCCATCTACTACGACGGCGCGCCGGAGCCGGCCGATCCCGATCTTAATCCCAAGACCACCGCGCTCCTCGTCATCGACGTGCAGAACACCTATCTCGTCCGGCCGGACCGCGCCTCGCTCTCGGCGGATGAGCAGCGCCGCTACGATGCCTGGACGCCGTTCCATGAGCGCATGCACCGCCAGGTCATCCCCCGCACGGCCGAGCTCCTGAAGGCGTTTCGCAAGGCCGGGATCGAGTGCCTGTTCGCCCGCATCGCCTGTCATACGAAGGATGGGCGAGACCGCTCGCTCAGCCAGAAAATGCCGGGCTGGAACAACCTGCTGCTGCCCAGGAACGAGGCGCCCTCCCAGCTCGTGCCGGAGCTGCAGCCGATCGGCGACGAAATCGTCGTCACCAAGACGACGGACTCGGCGCTGACGGGCACGAACCTCCGCTTGATCCTGACCAATCTCGGCATCAAGACCGTTGTCTGCGCTGGGATTTTCACCGACCAGTGCGTGTCCTCGACGGTTCGGAGCCTCGCCGACGAGAGCTTCGGCGTGGTCGTGGTCGAAGATTGCTGCGCTGCGGGATCGGACGAGTTGCACCGCAAAGAACTCGAGATCATCAATATGATTTACTGTCAGGTGATGTCGAGCAAAGAGCTGACGGGCTTGAAGGGGCTGAGCTGAAAGCACCCGTCGAGTCTGACGTATAGCTATTGCCTTTGGCCTTCTGGGCGATAAACATGGCAAGCGGGGCCGGCACCGAGAACCGGCTGATTCGAATTCGGGGAAGAGAGGTTCAGCACCGCTCAGCGGTATGGACCATGGCAGGGAGCCAACATCGTGACAGATACTGCAAGCCAACAAACCATAGACGTATCCAGATCGGACAAGGTCGAGAAGCTGAACTCCAAGGCCGTCGGACTCGTTGGCGTGCTGTTCCTGGCTGTGACGGGCGCCGCACCGATGTCGGCGATGCTCGGCAACGTGCCGTTCGCGGCCGGCTACGGCATCGGCATCTACACGCCCGCAGCGTTCCTGCTGGCGACGATCGTGCTGACGGTCTTCTCGATCGGCTACGCGGCCATGGCCGCGCGCGTCTCCTCGGTTGGAGGTTTCTACTCCTTCATCAGCCAGGGTCTCGGCCGCGAGGTCGGGATGTCGGCGGGGTTAGCTTCCTTTGCCTGCTACTCGATCTTCGAGGCTTCGCTCACGGGCCTCTTTGCCTTCTTCGGCAACAAGTGGTTCCTGGATCACTTCGGGATCAACATTCCCTGGCCGATCCTGGCGCTGGGAATGATCGCCTTGATCTCGGTGCTCGCCTATCGCGATGTGAAGCTGTCGGTCCGCTTGCTCGGCATCGCGCTCATCCTCGAGGTGGTCATTCTCGCGATCTTTGTGTTCGGCATCATTTCCGCGGGCGTCACCTTCAATACCGAGGCGCTCAACGTCTTCAACGTCTACACGCCGGTCGCGGCGCAGACGGTCGGTGACTGTCCAGATCGCCGCTGGCGCGGCGGCGGTCGGCATCTTCATGGCCTTCTGGTCGTGGGTCGGCTTCGAGATGGCGCCGAACTATGCCGAGGAGAGCCGCGATCCCAAACGGATCATCCCGGCCTCGCTCTACATCTCGGTGATCGGCCTCGGCATCTTCTACGTCATCGTCAGCTGGTGCGCGGTTTCCGCCTATCCGACGGAAGCCGACATGACGGCGAAGGCGTTTTCCGACGGCGTCAATTTCTTCCTGACACCGATCCAGCAGTTCGTCGGCGCCTGGGCCTATGAACTCATGTTCTTCCTGATCCTGACGAGTTCGTTTGCCTGCGGCATGGCCTTCCACAATACGGCCTCGCGCTACCTCTACTCGCTGGCCCGCGAGGGCGTGCTGCCGCGTTCCATTGGCGAGACGCACGACCATCACAAGAGCCCGCATAAGGCCTCGTTCGTGCAATCCGTCCTGGCAGCCGTTTGGGTCATTCTCTACGGCTACTGGTACGGGTTCGACGATCCGTCCGCGCAAGCCTGGCTCGGCGTCTACACGCTCTTCGCCGTGCTCGGCACCGGGCTATTGCTGGTGCTGCAGGCGGTCGTGTCGCTCGCCATAATCGCCTGGTTCAGGAAGAACGGTGGCGGCAATGTCCTCACCACCCTGATCGCACCCGCGATCTCCTTCCTTGCGCAAGCTTGGCTCGTCTACACGCTCGTCGTGAACCTTTCGACGCTCGGCGGCACCAACGGCTTCGCCCAAAGCATTCCTTATGTGGCGCTGGGCATCATCATCCTCGGGCTCATTTGGGGCTTTGTCCTCAAGGGGGCAAACCCGGAGGCCTACCGGAACATCGGTCACATGGTGAACGACGGCTAGACCCGATCGTCTCGCCAGAATCCAAGAAACCAGAGCGGGCGTTGCGAGAGCGGCGCCCGCTCCTCTATTGTGCGGCCATCAACAAACGCCCAGGGAGCAGATCATGCTGACGTCAATCGCCGGAAAATCCGTCATTGTCACCGGAGCCAGCAAGGGCATCGGCAAGGGCATCGCCCACGTGTTCGCCAGGAACGGCGCCAAGGTGCTGATCGTCTCGCGCAACCTTACAGAGGCCGAGGCCTGCTCGGCGGAACTCAACAAGGCAGGTGGTCACACGAAAGCCTTCACGGCCGACGTGACGAAGCTCGCAGACATGCAGGCGATGGCGGAGAAGGCGGCCGACGAATTCGGCGGCGTCGACGTGCTCTGCGCCAATGCCGGCATCTTCCCGCAGACCAAGATCGAGGACATGTCGGCCGAGGAGTGGGACAGTGTCATGGCGACCAACCTCAAGGGCACCTTCCTGTCGGTGAAGGCGTGCCTGCCCTATCTCAAGCGCTCGAGCCAGGGCCGCGTGATCCTGACCTCCTCGATCACCGGCCCGGTCACGGGCTTCCCCGGCTGGTCACATTACGGCGCGACGAAAGCAGGCCAGCTCGGCTTCATGCGGACCGCCTGCATCGAACTGGCGCGCAGCGGCATCACGATAAATGCCGTGCTGCCCGGTAACGTCATCAGCGATGGGTTGCTCTCGCTCGGCGAGGAGTATCATAGGACGATGGCGGCCTCGGTGCCGTTGGGCAAGCTCGGTACGGTCGACGACATCGGCTATGCGGCGCTGTTCCTTGCTTCGAAGGAGGCTGGTTACATCACCGGCCAGACGATCATCGTCGATGGCGGCCAGATCGTGCCGGAGAGCCTCGAGGCGCTGAAGGCCTAAACGAAACCGGCCGGCTCCCCCACGGCGCCGGCCGGTCCCTGTTGGCCAATCCGTCGAAGCGGCGGCTCAGTCGTCGCCGCCACCATGTCCGCCGTTGCCTCCCCCCGAACCCGAATTTCCGCCGCCGCCCTTTCCGCTATTGCCGGAGCCCTTGCCGCTGTTACCGCTGCCTTTGCCGCTGTTGCTGCCTCGGCCCTTGCCTTTGCCTTTCGATTCCGATTTGCCGATCCGTGCCGCTGTGCGGCTGACGAAGGCAGACCGCGGCCGCTTGCGCGAGGATACCGCGCGGCCGGTTCGCGCCACCCGGGTCCGCACCGCGGTCGCGCGAACTCGCGTCGTTCGGGCCCCGGCCAAGGCTTGACGGTTCTTGGCCAATCGCGTGCGGGAGGGCGCGGCAGTGGGCTTGCCTACGCGCAACGGCGCTGATGCGAGTTTGGAGCTACGAGCATTGCTCCGCTTCGCTTTCCTCGCGGGTGCGGCGGCGGCCCGGACGATGGATTTTTTCGTGCCGGTTTCCGCTCGGACGGTGGCTTGAGCGGTGGACCGATTCGATCGGGCGTTCGCGGCAACCGCTGGCTTGGATTTCCGGGTTGGTGCATTGACGAGGCCGGCAGTGGCCGTGCCGTCGTCCTCGGCCGCCTCCGCTTGCTCGTCGTCCGCGCTGGAGCCCGGCTCTTGGGACGGTTCCGCGTTGGCGGCAGGCTCGAAGGCCTCCGCGCTGCCCACTGCCGCCGACGCATCCGCGATCTCACGGCTGGTGGCACGGCCGAGGGCTTCCGCGACGAGGGCGGGGTCCTTGGCCTGGTCAGCCGTTTGGTCGACGGATTGAGTGAGCACCGCTGCCCGCATCCTCTCCGGAATATCTGGCACTGAAGAGGTGGTGGCTGGCTCGTCCGCCGGCTGTTCCGCCTCGGCAAGCTCGCGCCCGAGCGTTTCGCCTTGGCCTTCGTCCGTCGACTTGCCCGCCACCACGGTGTCCTGGTTGGCTGTTGTGTCGCCGGTCGTGGGAGCCGCAGCCGCATCTGTCGACTTGGCCTGGGTGGCGATCTCGGCCGGCTTGGAAACTTTGGCGGCTTTTTCCGGCTCGCTTGCCGTAGCGCTCGCGGAAGCATCCGCGATCGTGCCGGATACTGTGGTTGTGCTGTGCTTCGCTTCGGCGGCCTCGACGGCGGCACGCCGCTTCTCGAGCACCTCGATCTGCGCCATCACTTGGGGCCATGCGAGCGTGCCGACGACCGCCAGAATTGCGACCAATGCGAGTGCGGCTGTGCCACGCAGCTTCGTGTCCAGCTCGCGGGATGCGGCTTCCTCCTCGCCGGGCGTACCCTGGCGCGGCTTGCGCCCAGTCAACATCGCGAGCGCGAGATTCTCTTTGTGCGAGGCGGATGCCAGGATGACCCCGAGAACATGGAGCGGAACGAGCACGAATAAGCTGTAAGCCAGCATCCAGTGCACCGTCTCGACCGTCTCGGAGCCGAAGAACCGCTCGGTGCGCATCATGATGCCGGTTGTGCCGATACCGGCGACGACCAGCAGCAATGCCAGGATCATCGCGCCGCCGGCCGGATTGTGTCCGAGTTTGCGGTCGGCAAATCCGGTGAGTTCATCGGCGGTGTATTTGAGGACCGCGCGCGGTCCTCTCACGAAATCCGAGAAACGGGCGTAGCGGGTGCCCGCAAATCCCCAGACGATGCGGAAGATCAGCAGGGAAACCGCTATGTAGCCAGCAAAGCGGTGGATCTTTCCCAGGCCATCCGTCGTCAAGAAGGCCGTGACAATGCTCGCGACCAGCGTCCAGTGAAACACCCGGACGGGCAGATCCCAGATCAGAACCGTATCCGGCGGGCGGGGACCGCCGGATACGGTGCGCTTGTCGCCTGCCGCGGACATCAGTCCTCGGCTTGCTCGAGCACAACCTCGGCCGTGACAGGATTGAAGAACACCTCGAATTCCTTGCCGTCCTTCTTGGCGTAAACTTCGTAGCAGGAGCCCTCGACTTTGAGTTTTGCGACCTCGTAGCCGAGCTCCACGGCCTTCGCGGAGATCTGCTCCTCGGTCATCCATTTGTCCTTGGCTTCGTCGGTGCACTTGTCGACGCCGTCGGCAAACGCCGGGGCGGCAAGGACGACGCCTGCGGCGAGCGCCGCAAGGGAAAGCGTGTACTTCATGTGAGGCTCCATCTTGTCCGCTGCCGGATGGCGCGGTCGATGATCTGTAGGCCGCCGAAAGTGACAGCGGGCTGACGTGAACTGTCAGCGAATTGTCAGCGAACGGCGCACGAGCCACAGGCAAAACGGATGTGTGACATTCACCGTCGCGGGCAAACGATTGCGGCTCTGAAAAGAATGACCGCTAATCGATCCGCAGGTCTTCGGCGAAGCGTGCCTCTGGCACGACCCGGCCGGGCGCGGCGCCGGTGTGCTCGACGATGATTTTGGCGAGCAGCTCAAAGACGTCATAGTGGTTCTGCGGGGTCCCTTTGGCCGCAAGTAAATCGAGAATGCCCCGGTGAGCATCTCCGACCGTCAGCATGCGTTCGGCGCACGCATCGGTGATGACGATGTCGAACGCCTCCTCGAAAGCCATCACCAGCTCCACCGAATCCAAACCCATGTGCAGCCCAGACCGTCGCAATTTGCATTTCCGATAGCGCAATTTGTCTAGCAGCACACCAGCTTGGCGACTAGCTTCGAACCCGAACCCTCCATCCAGGAACCGCCCCTATGATGAACTGGAACGCCTTCATTACCTGCCCGGTGACCGGTGCAGGCGCCACGACCGACAAAAGCGACAAGGTGCCGGTGACGCCCAAGCAGATCGCCGATTCCGCCATCGAAGCCGCCAAGGCCGGTGCGGCTATCGTCCATCTGCACGTCCGCGAGCCCAAGACGGGTGCCGGATCGCGCTCGGTCGCCTACTACAAGGAAGCCGTCGATCGCATCCGCTCCTCGGGTGTCGACGTCATCATCAACTTGACCGCCGGCATGGGCGGCGATCTCGTGCTGGGCCCGCCGGAGAAGCCGCTCCCGCAAGACAAGAGCACCGACCTCGTCGGCGCGACGGAACGCCTGCTGCATGTGAAGGAGCTGCTGCCGGAAATCTGCACGCTCGATTGCGGCACCATGAATTTCCTGGGTGGCACCGACAACATCATGGTCAACGGCCCGGCGACGCTGAAGGTCATGGCCAAGTTGATGCAAGACTATGGCGTCAAGCCCGAATGCGAGGTGTTCGACACCGGCCAGCTCTGGCAGGTGAAGGACCTGATGAAGGACGGACTACTCGATGATCCCGTGCTGATCCAACTCTGCATGGGCATCCCCTATGGCGCGCCCTCCGACGTCAACTCCTTCATGGCCATGGTCAACAACATGCCGGCCGGTGCCATCTGGTCGAGCTTCGCGATTTCCCGCATGCAGATGCCCTGGGTCGCCCAGGCCGTGCTCGCCGGCGGCAACGTCCGCGTCGGCCTCGAGGACAACATCTATCTCTCGAAGGGCGTGCTCGCGACGAATGGCCAGCTCGTCGACCGGTCGGTGACGATCCTGGAAAACATGGGTGTCTCGGTCATGGGACCGGCGGATGTCCGCAAGAAACTGAAGCTGAAAAAGAGGGGGTAGTGAAGAGGCGAGTGGCGAGTGGCGAGTGGCGAGTGGAGGTGCAGTCATCCCGGCTCACTCTCTTTTTCCCATTCGCGACTCGCCACTCCCCATTCGCCCGTAACACATGACCCACACCAACCAACGCGTCATCGTCACGGCGGCAGGCTCCGGCATCGGCCGCGTCACCGCGCACGCCTTCCTCGAGGCGGGCGCCAAGGTCTTCATCTGCGATGTCGACAAGGCCTCGCTCGAACAGACGCTCGCCGATGAGCCCAAGCTCAAAGGCCTTGTTTGTGACGTCGCCGAGGAAGGCCAGGTCGCGACGCTCTTCGAGAAGGCCATCGCGCATCTGGGCGGCCTCGACGTGCTGGTCAGCATGGCTGGCATCGCCGGGCCGACGGCAAGTACGGAGGAGATCACGTTCGAGGACTGGCGGCGCTGCCTCGCCGTCAATCTCGACGCGGCGTTCCTCTGCGCGAAGGCCGCGATCCCGCATTTGAAGGCGCAGCGCAGTGGTGCGATCATCAATCTCTCATCGACCGCCGGCCTCTTCGGCTTCCCGCGCCGCTCGCCCTACTGCTCGGCCAAATGGGCGATCCGAGGTTTCACGAAGACACTCGCGACCGAGCTCGGCCCCTTCGGCATCCGCTCGAACTGCATCTGCCCCGGCGCGGTCGAAGGCGATCGCATCGATCGGGTCATCGCCGCCGAAGCCGCCAAGACGAGCCGCAGCGCGAACGAGGTCCGGGTGCAAATGGCCGAGCAGTCCTCGCTCAAGACCTTCATCTCGCCCCAGGATATCGCCAACGCGATTCTGTTCCTCTGCTCGCCCGCGGGCGCCCGCATCTCCGGTCAGGAGATCGCGGTCGATGGGCATACGGAAGTGTTGTGAAGAAGGCGGCAGCCGGCAGTCGGCATTAGGCAGTCGAAAGGATAGAGAGCCGATTGACCGCTTGTCACGGACACGGCAACCGCCGCACTTCGACTGCCCGACTGCCTTCTTCGCACCCAAAGGATCACCCAACATGACCACCGTCAAAAAAGCCGCCTGCATCGGCGCCGGCGTCATCGGCTCGGCCTGGGCGGCGCGGCTCGCCTGGAACGGCATCGACGTGAAGGTGCTCGATCCGCACCCGGAAGCGGAGAAGCGCTTGGGCGAGGTGATGGAGAACGCCGATCGTGCGCAGGCCAAGCTGACCATGGCGCCGCGCGCGAAGAAGGGCTCCATCAAGGTCGTCCGTGACCTCGCAGAAGCCGTCCACGACGCCGACTTCATCCAGGAGAGCGCACCAGAGCGCGAGGACCTGAAGATGAAGCTCCTCGCCGATGTCGATGCGCATTGCCGGCCGGACATCATTATCGGCTCCTCGACCTCGGGGCTGCTGCCGTCGAAGCTGCAATCGAAGATGAAGCATCCCGAACGCTTCATGGTCGGGCATCCGTTCAATCCCGTTTACCTGATGCCGCTCGTCGAGGTGGTCGGTGGCGAGAAAACGACGAAGGCGAATATCGACCGGGCGATGGATTTCTATCGCGAGATCGGCATGCACCCGCTGCATGTCCGCAAGGAGGTCGATGCCTTTATCGCCGACCGGCTGATGGAGGCGCTGTGGCGCGAAGCGCTCTGGCTCGTCAACGACGGCGTGGCGACGGCCGAAGAGATCGACGACGCCATGCGCTTCGGCCCTGGCCTGCGCTGGAGCTTCATGGGGACGTTCCAAATCTACCGCATCGCCGGTGGCGTCGAGGGCATGCGGCACTTCATGGCGCAGTTCGGTCCGGCGCTGAAATGGCCCTGGACGAAACTCATGGACGTGCCGGAATTGACGGATGCGCTGATCGACAAGGTCGCCGCGCAATCGGACGATCAGGCTCGAGGCATCTCGATCCGCGAGCTGGAGCGCAAGCGCGACGATTGCCTTATCGCCGTGTTCCAGGCCTTGAAGGGACAGGACTGGGGCGCTGGCAAGACGCTCGCCGACTACGAGCGCCGCCTGATCGACAAGTCACAGCCGGCCGACGGCCGACGCCAAGCTCGATCTCACGAAGCCGCTCCGGCTGCTCGACATGGAGATCCCCTCGGAGTGGACCGACTACAATGGTCACCTGAACGACAGCCGCTATCACGAGGTCTTCACCCGCGGCTCCGACGGCATCATGACGCTGATGGGGGCGGGACAAGGCGTACCTCGCCGACCGGCCGCAGCCTCTACACGGCGGAGACGCACACGATCTACCGCAAGGAGGTCGCCGCGCACGAGCCGGTATATGTGACGACGCAGCTCTTGGGCCATGATCGCAAGCGCATCCACTTCTTCATGAGCATGCACCACGCGAAGACGAACGACGTGCTCGCGACCTGCGAGCAGGTGATGCTCAATGTCGACACGAAGGCGAAGAAGGTCGTCGAGTTCCCGCCGGAAGTCATGGCGAGGCTCGCCGAGGTGCAGAAGGCGCAGGATACGATACCGGCGCCGAAAGAGGTGGGCCGATCGGTAGGGTTGAAAAAGGGATGATGTAAGGCGATGGTTGACAAATGTAAGGCAACGCCTTACATTGATGAGGACCGCCGATGATCGCAAGCTTCCGCAGCAAGGCGCTCGAGCGGTTCTGGTGGAAGGGCGAGACCCGGCGGGTCGATCCGCGGCATGTGCCCCGACTGACCCGTGTACTCGAGCAACTGGAAGCCGCAACCGCACCGGAAGATATGGACAAACCGACGTTCCATTTCCATTCGCTCACTGGCGATCAGGTCGGCCGCTACTCGGTGAGGGTCGACAAGAACTGGCGTGTCACTTTCGGATGGTTGTTCGGTGGGCCTGCTGCCATCGACGTCGACTATGAGGATTATCACTAGGAGGCCGACATGCTTCTCCGCTCCAAGCGTCATCCAAGCATCCCAATGTATCATCCTGCCGAGTATCTGCGCGAGGATGCTCTACCGGCGCTGGGCATAAGCAAAACCACTTTTGCCCGTGCTCTCGGTGTCAGCCGTCAAACACTCTACGATCTTTTAGACGAGAAGCAGGGCGTCTCGGCGGCCATGGCTCTGCGATTGGAGAAGGTCATTGGCGGTTCGGCCGAGTCTTGGCTCAATCTGCAAATGGCTTACGACCTCTGGAAGGCCCGCAAGCAAGTCGATGTTTCGAAACTGAAACGCCTCCGCGAGCCTAAGCGCATCCGCGAAGCCGCCGAATAGTCAGGATTGATCCATGGACTTCACCCTATCAGACGAGCAGCGTCTCATCGTCGAGACGACCCGCAGCTTCGTCGAAAACGAGCTCTATCCCCACGAGGCCGAGGTCGAGGAGACGGGTAAACTTCGCCCCGAGATTCGCGATGAGCTCAAGGCGAAAGCGATCACCGCTGGCCTCTATGCCGCCAATATGCCGGCCGAAGCCGGCGGCGCCGGGCTCGATACGCTGACCTGGGTGCTCTACGAGCGCGAGCTCGGCCGCACCAGCTATGCACTGCACTGGAACTGCGTGGCCCGCCCTTCGAATATCCTGATGGCCTGCGCCGGCGAGCAGCGCGAGCGCTTTCTCTACCCCTGTGTCCGCGGCGAGAAATCCGATTGCCTCGCCATGACCGAGCCAGGCGCCGGTTCGGATCTGCGCGGCATGAAAACCTTCGCCCGGTCAGACGGTGCCGACTACGTCATCAACGGCACGAAGCATTTCATCAGCCACGCCGACGAGGCGGATTTCGTCATCCTGTTCGCGGCAACCGGCGAGGAGGAGACGAGCAAAGGCAAGAAGAAGCTCATCACCGCCTTCCTGATCGACAATGGACATCCTGGCTACACGGTCCGCGCCGGATACAAGAACGTCTCGCATCGCGGCTACAACAATTGCGTTCTCGAGTTCACCGATTGCCGCGTGCCGAAATCGCAAATCCTGGGCGCGCCGGGCAAGGGCTTCGAGGTGGCGAACGAATGGCTCGGGGCAACGCGCTTACAAGTCGCCTCAACCTGTCTCGGCCGCGCCGATCGGGCCCTGCAACTCGCCAAGCAATGGGCCGTCGACCGCGCGCAATTCGGCCAGCAGATCGGCAAGTTCCAGGGTGTCTCCTTCAAGCTCGCCGACATGGCGATGGAGCTGAAGGCGGCCGAGCTCCTCACTTGGGAGGCCGCCTGGAAGTTCGACCAGAAGACCGTCACCGACATGGACATGGCGATGGCGAAGCTGAAAGCCACCGAGGTGCTGGCCTTCATTGCCGACGAGGCCATTCAGATCCACGGCGGCATGGGCCTCATGAGCGACCTGCCGCTCGAGCGGATCTGGCGGGATGCCCGTGTCGAGCGCATCTGGGAGGGCACGAGCGAGATCCAGCGGCACATCATCAGCCGCGCGCTGCTCCGGCCGCTCGGAGGGTGATCCGGCTTGGCCCCAGCTCAAGCAATGGTGATGGCGGCCGTCGAAATGGCCGATTGCCCGCGCTGGTTTGGTGGCTTAGGCTCCCCGGTATGCGCTTCGCCCGCTGGCCCCGTATCGTCCTGCTGTTCGCCTCCCTCCTCCTCGGCCTTGCTCCGGCCGCGGCGGTGGTGGCCAGAACTTGCCCATCGGCAACGGGTAGCGCGGCCGCCACCGGCATCATGTGCGATTGCGAGGATCATGGCTGCCTGCGACCGGCGCCCCGTCTGTGTGGCGCCTGCATCGCTGCGATCATCGATGCCGACGCGTTTGATTTCAGCCCACCGCCGCTGCCCGGCACGCACAACTCAGTGGCGATCCCGGCATTGCTCGGTCAGACGCTCGAACCTCCGGTACCTCCACCTAAGTCTTAGCCCGTCCGTGAATACGACTACCAAACCAAGATCGCGCTTTCCGCGCATATCAATGGAGACTTCATATGCTGAAACTGGCTCTCGCGACCATCGTGGTCGCCTCCGCCAACTTCGTAGCGGCCTATCCGGCCTTGGCAGCGACGTGCTGCGAGCTGGGGCTGGCGTGCTGCGGCGGACCTTGCTGCGGCTAGCAGCACTCACCACACTCACTAAGGCCACCGCTCGGGAAACCGGGCGGTGGCTTTTTTGTTGGCCGATGCCGGGCCGGATGCCACCCAGGGTTCCTTGCCTATGACGACCGGCGCCGCAGCCGCCTCGCCGGCGCGTGTGCCCATGAAGGGCATTCTCATCATGGTCGCGGCCATGGTCGTGCTGCCTTATGTCGACACGACCGCGAAGCTCCTCGGCGACACCACTCACGTTCTGCAGATCGCCTGGGGCCGCTACATCTGTCAGACCATTGTCGCGCTGCCGCTGGCGCTTTGGCTCTACGGCGCTCGCGGCCTCTGGCCGAAACGGCCGGGTACGCAGGCTCTGCGTGCCTTTCTGCTGCCCGCCTCCAACATCACCTATTTCGCGGCACTCCCGTTCCTGCCACTCGCCGAGACGCTGGCGATCTTCTTCGTCTTTCCGTTCTTCGTGACGGCGGCGGCGCCGTTCGCGCTGGGCGAGAAGGTCGGCATCTGGCGCTGGAGCGCGGTCGTCATTGGATTTCTGGGCGTGCTCTTCATCGTCAGGCCTGGATTTCAGATTATCTCGCCGGGTGTGGTCTGGGCGATTGCCTCGGCCATGTGCTTTGCCTGCTATGCGCTCGCGACACGCCGTCTGGCCGGTTCCGATCCGGCCATCCTGACGCAGACCATCACCTGCATCCTGGCGAGCCTCGTTCTCTCCGCCGCCATGCCCTTCGTTTGGGTCCAGCCGACGATGGAGGATTGGCTGTTGATGTTCGCCCTCGGCGCCTCGGGCGGCATCGGACATCTGCTCGTGACCATGGCCTACGAGCATGTCGATGCCTCGGTCATTGCGCCCTTGAGCTATCTCGAGATGGTCTCGACCGTCATCCTCGGCTATCTCGTGTTCAACGAGTTTCCCGTCATGTCGACTTGGATCGGCATCGGTTTGATCTGTGGCAGTGGCATGGTGATCGCCTGGCGCGAGACGGCGCGGCGGCAGAGGAGTTGACAAGAATGCCCCGCCTCCGCCATCGACAAGCATACCCTCTGACCTTTTGATCGGACCGGCATGTCCCAAGAGCTCTCCCGCCTCCTCGCGCCGCGCTCCATTGCCGTGTTCGGCGGCTCATGGGCGGAGCGGGTCGTCGAGCAGTGCCAGAAGATGGGCTTTGCGGGTGACGTCTGGCCGGTGCATCCGTCGAAGGACGAGGTGCGTGGGATCAGGTGCTATCGCTCGGTCGCCGAGCTGCCCGGCGCGCCCGATGCGAGCTTCGTCGCGGTCAACCGCAATCTCGCCGTCGAGACGATGGGCGAACTCGCGCGGAAGGGTGCCGGCGGCGCGGTCTGCTTTGCGGCCGGCTTCAAGGAGGCAGGACCGGAAGGCGCGAAGCTCCAAGACGAGCTGGTGGCGGCGGCCGGCGACATGCCCTTCCTCGGCCCCAACTGCTATGGCCTCATCAACTACGTCGATGGCGCGCTGCTCTGGCCGGACCAGCACGGCGGCGAAAGGTGCGAGCGGGGCGTGGCCATCCTCATGCAGTCGGGCAACATCGCCCTCAACATGACGATGGTGCAGCGGGGCATGCCGATCGCGTATCTCGCGGCGCTCGGTAACCAGGCGAAAGTCGGTCTTTCGGATATGATCGCGGCGCTGGCCAAGACCGGCCGCGTCACGGCGATCGGCCTTCTCATCGAGGGCATCGACGACATCGGCAAGTTCGCCGAGGCCGTGGCGGAGGCCCGCAGGCTCGGCGTGCCGGTCGTCGCGCTGAAGGCCGGCCGCACCGAAGGCGGGGCAGCGCTCGCCATGAGCCATACCGGCTCGCTCGCCGGTTCCGACAAGGTGATGGACGCCTATTTGCGAAAGCTCGGCGTCGCGCGCGTCACCTCGCTGACGGTCCTCATCGAAACGCTGAAGCTGCTCCACGTGCACGGGCCCTTGCCGGGTCGGGAAATCGTCTCGCTCTCCTGCTCGGGCGGCGAGGCGCTGATGATGTCGGACGCAGCCGAGGGGCGCACGATCAACTTCCGTCCCTTCTCGGCAACCGATGTGGGACGCATCCGCCCGACGACCAATCCGATCGTCACCATTTCCAATCCCTTCGACTACCACACTTTCGACTGGGGCAGGTTCGACCGGCTGGAAGCGACCTTCACCGAGGTGTTGAAATCGCGCTTCGATTTTGGCTTCATCGTCATGGACATCCCGCGCGCCGGCATTTGCAACGGCGACGAGTGGAAGGCCGGCATCGATGCCTTTGTCGCGGCTGGAAAGACAACGGGCGCACGCACGGCCGTGCTCTCGACCCTCGTCGAGTGCATGCCGGAGGCTTACGCGAAAGAGCTGATGGTGCGCGGCGTGCCGCCGATGATGGGTATGGACGAGACGCTCTCGGCGATCGAGGCGGCGGCGTTCCTGGGCGAGCAGCGGACGGCATGGCAGCCACTCGCGAGCGCCGCGCTCGGCAGTACCAAGGCCCGAGCGCTCGACGAATGGGATGCCAAGCAGCGGCTCGGCAAGCTCGGCCTCGAGATTCCCAGGGGCCAACTCGTGCTTTCGGCCGACGAAGCCGCCAAGGCCGCCGAGACCATCGGCTTTCCGGTCGTCGTCAAGATCGTCTCGGGAACGATCCTGCACAAAACGGAAGCCGGCGGCGTCAAGCTCAACTGCCGGAACGCGGCGGACGTGCGCGCGGCTGTTTCCTCAATGTCGAAGCTCGGCGATCGCTTCCTCGTCGAGGCCATGGTGACAGATGCCGTCGCCGAGCTGATCGTCGGCGTGACGCGCGATTCCCAGCTTGGTCCTGTTGTCGTCGTCGGTGCCGGCGGCATCTTGGTCGAATTGCTTGCCGAGACGCGAACCTTATTGCTTCCAACCTCCGACACCGAGATCGAAGCCGCCATCCGCTCGTTGCGCGCCTTCAAGCTCATGGAGGGCTTCCGCGGCCGGCCGAAGGGCGATCTCGCGGCAGCGATCAAAGCCGTTGCGGCCATCGCGCGCTTCGCAGAGGAACATGCTACGACACTCGTCGAGCTCGACGTCAATCCGCTGATGGTGCGCCCGGACGGCAAAGGCGCTGTCGCGGCGGATGCGCTGATTAGGATGTGCAAAGAGTGAATTGAGTGCAAAGTGCAGACGCCTTGACTTGATGGCATTGCCATCGCCAACTTCCACTCACTACTCACTACTCACTCCCTCACAGGAATCCCCCCATGTCCGATGCCGTGAAAGTCTGCCGCAACGGCCGCATCTTCGAGTTGACCCTCGACCGGCCTAAGGCCAACGCCATCGACACCAATACGAGTCTCGCGATGAGCGAAGCCTTCAAGAGCTTCCGCGACGATCCCGAGATGCGGGTCGCCATCATCACCGGCGGCGGAGAAAAATTCTTTAGCGCCGGCTGGGACTTGAAGAGCGCCACCGAGACCGGCGAGGCGCCGGATGTCTACTACGGCGTCGGCGGCTTCGGCGGCTTGCAGGAGCTGCTCGACCTCAACAAGCCGGTTATCGCGGCCATCAATGGAATTGCCGTTGGCGGCGGCCTCGAGCTGGCGCTTGCCTCCGATATCATCATTGCCGCCGACAGCGCACGCTTCGCGCTTCCGGAAATCCGCGCGGGCACGCTCGCCGACGCCGCGTCGATCAAGCTGCCGAAGCGCATTCCCTATCACATCGCCATGGACCTGCTGCTGACCGGCCGCTGGATGGAGGTGGGTGAGGCCAAGCACTTCGGCCTCGTCAACGAGGTCGTGCCGGCGGCCAAACTCATGGACCGCGCACGGGAGATCGCCCAGCTGCTGGCCGATGGTCCCCCACTCGTCTTCGCCGCCATCAAGGAAGTCGTGCGCGAGGCCGAGGATCGCTCGTTCCAGGACATCATGGCTCTCGTCAATCGCCGCAAGCTCAAGACCGTCGAGGTCCTCTACGGCAGCGAAGACCAAAAGGAAGGCCCGCGCGCCTTTGCCGAGAAACGCCCGCCCGTCTGGAAAGGCCGCTGAACATGACCACGCCCCGCCCCATCTCGCCCGAGCGGATTGCCGAAGCTACGAAAGTCATCGATCCCGTGTTCCTCGACACGCCGGTCGTGACGTCGCCTGCGCTCGACAAACGCGCCGGCCGGCCGGTGCTCATCAAGGACGAGAGCGCCAATCCGATCGGCTCCTTCAAGGGCCGTGGCGCCGACAATTTCAGCCAGACCTATGCGAAGGCGGGCTCGCGCTTCGTCTGCGCGTCCGCTGGAAATTTCGGCCAGGGCCTCGCCTGGGGCGCGCGGCGTGTGGATGCGACAGTGATCGTCTTTGCCGCAACGACGGCGAGCCCGATCAAACTCGACCGCATGCGTGCGCTCGGCGCCGATGTGCGGCTCGCGGGCGCCGATTTCGATGCTGCCAACGACGCGGCGAAGCGGTTCGCCGCCGAGAGCGGTCTTGCATATGTCGAAGACGCCGCGTTTCCGGAAGTTGCCGAAGGCGCTGGAACGATTGCGCGCGAGCTGACGGAGGCGGGTCTCGATTTCGGCGCGGCCGTCGTGCCGGTTGGCGGCGCGGCGCTCATCAATGGCATCGCCACCTGGCTGAAGCACGCGCGGCCGGGCGTCGAGGTCGTGGGCGTCTGCGCCGAAGGCGCACCCGCCTGCAAACTCTCCTTCGATGCCGGCCGCGTCATCGAGACCGAGACTTGCAATACGGTGGCCGACGGCATCGCCGTCCGCCAGCCGGTGGCATCCTCGCTCGAGACCATGCGCCGCGTGGTCAACCGCGTCGTGCTCGCGCCGGACGACGAGATCCTCGCCGCAATGCGCCTTCTCTATGAGACGACGGGGCTTGTCGCCGAGGGGACGACCGGCGCGGCGCTGGCTGTCGTCCTCCGGGATCCATCGATCGCGCCGGGCCGCCCCGTCGTCATCCCGAACTGCGGCGGCAATCTGACGGCGGAGCAGAAAAAGGCGTGGCTCGGGATTGGGTGAGAAGCGTTAGGCCTTCTCCGCCAGCGCCTTGAGGTTTGCCAGTCCCTTCTCGAAATCCGGCCCAACCATGCCGTCGAGAAACAGGCCGAACCAGCGGCCCACCGGGTCGGTGGCGGGCGCTGAGACGAAGTTCCAGATGATCTTCGTGCCAGTACCCAAGGGTTCCAGCACGAAGGTGCTCTTCATCCGTCCCATGCCGTCCATCTCGAGGTTGGTCTCGACGCGCTTGTCTGGGTCGGCGACGACGATCTCCTGGCTGCCCGAGCCGACCTCCGCATTGTCGCTCTTCCAGGCGAATTTGGCGCCGACGCCCTGCTCGGAGCCCGAAAACTCCTGTTTCATGTTCGGGTCCTTCGCTGCCCAAGGCGACCACTCGTTGCCGCGCTTAAAGGAGGAGACGATGGCATAGACCTTCGACGGCGGCGCCGTGGTCTCGATCGAGCGCGAGATGGTGACCGTCTCGGGCAGCAGATAGGCGCCGCCCGCGAGGATGGCGACAAGCGCGACCAGGCCGAAAAGAATGCGTCTCAGCATGTTGACCTCCTGAACAGTAAGTCAGAGACTCTTGATCCAGAATTGCATCTCTTTTTCGTCCGCTGCGGGCTTGTCGATGTCCTTCCAGGAGAACCGGGCGCGCACACCTTCCAGAAGCATATAACCACGCTTCTTCCAGAAACTATCGAGCGGCCGGTATTCGCGAGGGCGGAGCGGGTGTTCCGCCGGGCGGACGACGCCGCAGAAGGTCACATGCGTGAAGCTGCCGAGCGCCCGCCCATGCGCCTCGCGATGGTCGAAGAAGGCGTGGCCAATGCCACGGCCGCGATAGGCGTGGCGGAGCACGGACTCGCCGCAATAGAAAAGTTTGTCGATGTCGTAGCCGCGCGCGCGGAACGGCTCGGCGAAGGCATCCGCATGACCGCGCATGGGTGAGGCAGTCGCCATGCCGGCGATCTCGTCGCCATCGCGGGCAACAACAACGACCGTATCGGCCGCTTCCGCGAACCCGGCGATGTAGCGCTGCTCGTAGTCGAGCGTGCCGTCGTAAAGATAGGGAAAGTCGCGGAAGACTTCGATGCGCAGATTGGCAAGCGCCGGCAGCAGATCGCGCAGCGCCCCGCCCGTCACCGGCGCGACGTGAAGCGGCCCTGCCGTCACCCGGCCACCTGGCGGATCCAATCATTGAGATTGTAGTGGGTGGTCACACGCGCAATGAGCCCGTCCTCGATGGCGAAGAGAGTGGCGCCCGGTAGCTTGTATTTCTGCCCCTTGGCCGGCGGCAGGCCCTCGTCGGTCGCGATGTACTTGCCGTGCACGATGAACTCGGCGGCGCCGCGCGATCCGTCCTTCGCCGCCATGATGACGATGTCCGTGAGCTCCTCCTTGTAGGTCTTGCTCATGTGCTCGCAGAAGCTCTTGAACTTGGCCTTGCCCTTGCGCCGCCCACCCTGGTTGACGTCGTGCACGAAGCCGGGCGACAGGCAGGCGAGCATGACGTCGAGATCGCCTTTGTTGAAGGCGTCGTAGTAGCGGCGGATGAGGGCGAGGGTGGTGCTGGCGGTCATCAGTGTCTCCAGATGCGTGGATCATTTTTTGTGGTGGGTTTGGCGTTACGACTTCTTCTTCGTCAACTGCTCTTTCGTGATCGTCTTCTCGACTTTCTCGGCCTTGCCTTCGGGCGACCAGACCTCGGAGATGAAGCACTCCCGGACGTAAGGCAGCCGGCCCCGGCAGAAAGCGGTCAGCGCCTGGATGGCGGCTTGCTTGGACGGCGCGCCGCAAACGGTATCGGTGAAATGCACCTCCTCGAGCATCACGCCCATGGCCCCCGCCCAGCCCGAGGCGCACGCCGCCATCACGGCGCACTCCGCGCTCTTGGCATCCGTGCATTGCTTCATGGCACAGGTTGCGGCGGCTTCCGCGGTTGCAGCATGACACGTGTAATAGCCCTGCTCGGGCGCTTGCACGGCGGCGAAGGCCATGGGCTCGGCGGCGGCCGGCGCGGCAAGCGCCATCAGCGACAGACAGGCGAGCAGGGCGAAGCGGCGCATTGATCACTCCTCGTTGAGCAGGCCTGACCTCGGCCCGGCGTCTCGTCTATAGTGAGGGCCCGCAGCGCGATCAACCGGCAATCCCCGATGCCCATCCACGACAGCGACTGGAGTCTGCAATACTTCGACGGCGTGCCGTGCCCGCCGGACGTCGACATCGCCGCCTCCGATCCGGAAGCCTGGGCCTGGAACCCGAAGCATCGCTGGGTCTACAACAAGCTCGATGTCGTGCTGAGCCAGGGCATTCCCTGCGGCCCCTATGGCGTGCCGCCGACACGCTATCCGATGTTCTCCAAGCCGATCATGAACCTGCACGGCATGGGCGCCGATAGCGCCGTGCTCCGGAGCGAGGCGGACTATGACCGCTATTGCCGGCCCGGCCACATGTGGATGGAGCTGCTCGAAGGCCCGCATGTTTCGAGCGATGTCGCGGTCGAGAACGGCCGGCCGATGTGGTGGCGCCATGCCATGGGCATTCCGGCGGGCGAGGGCATGTTCGACTACTGGACGATTTTTGGCAGCGCCAATTCCGAGGTCGAGAGCTATGTCGGTCCCTGGATCACCAGGAACCTTCCCGATTATTCAGGCATGCTCAACTTCGAGACCATCGGCGCGCGCATCATCGAGCTGCATCTGCGCTTCGCCGATCAGTGGCCGGACATCTATGGCGGACGGCCCTGGGTCGAGGCACTGGTGGGCCTCTACGCGAAGAAACGCTGGCACTTTGCCGACACTGATCGGCACGACGGCTACTCGGTGGCGCTGTTTGGGCCGATGAGCGGCCGCTATCGGCATCCCCCGGCCGCCGTGCAGGAGGAGATCCGCGCCCGACCCGGCATCTCGAGCCTGCAAATCACCTTCCACGAGGACGCAAGCGAACGACTGGCACTCGAACCCGCCGGGCGGGTTCCGGCTGGCGGTGATCAATTGTTTCGATCTCGAGGCCGGCCGGAAAGCGCGGCGCGATCTCGCCAAGGTCTTTCGCCTCGACCGGATCATCAACGAGACGGTGGGATAGTCAGATACTCTCCAGCGCCTGCTCGAGATCGGCGATGAGGTCGCTCGCCTTCTCGATACCCACTGAAATGCGGATGAGGTTGTCCGGCACGGGGCTCTCGGGAGCTTCCACGGATTTGCGATGCTCGATGAGGCTTTCGACGCCGCCGAGCGAGGTCGCGGGATAGAAAATCTTACAAGCTCCGGCGACACGCTTGGCCTCGGCCGCTCCGCCCTTGACGAGAACCGACATCATGCCGCCGAAGCCGTTCGACATCTGCTTCACCGCCACCGCGTGATCGGGATGGCTCGGCAGGCCCGGATAGATCACGCGTTCGAGCTTCGGATGGCCCTCGAAATGGCGGGCGATCGCCAAGCGCATTCTCCGACTGCCGCTCGAAGCGCACGAACAGCGTGCGCATGCCACGGACCAGCAGCCAGGCCTCGAAGGCGCCGAGCACCGCGCCGCCGCGTTCGCGCGTGAACACCATGTCGTCGTAGTGCGCGCCCTTTTCGGCGACCGTCACGGCCCCGCCCGTCATATCGGAATGGCCGTTGAGGAATTTCGTCGTCGAATGAAAGATGATGTCGGCGCCGAATTGCAGCGCCTTCGTCGTGCAGGGCGGCGCATTCGTACCGTCGACACCGAGCACCGCGCCCGCATCGTGGGCGATGCGCGCCGCCTCGGCGAGGTCGACGACCTCGAACGTCGGATTGGCCGGGCTCTCGACCCAGACGAGCTTGGTCTTGCCGGGCCTTACGGCCGCACGCAGTGTGCCGATGTCGCGCTGGTCCCATTGGCCGAGCTCGAAGCCCTTGCGCTCCGCGAGCCGCCGGAGCCAGGCGAGCGCGCCGAAATACATGATGCGCGGCACCACGACATGCTCGCCGGTCTTCACCGTTTCGAACACGGCGGCAATACCGGCGAGCCCCGACCCGTAGAGCAGCGTCGCCGCCCCGCCCTCGAGCTTGCAGATGATGCTCTCGGCCAACCCGATCGTCGGACTGTCGTAGCGCGAGTAGACGTATTTGCTGATGAGCTCGTAGTCCTCGCGGCGGGCGAAGGTCGAGGTCGGATGGATGGGTGGGGCGACCGCGCCGGTCTCAGGGTCGAGAAAGTGCTGGGCCTGGGCGACATCGGTCTCATCGGCGAGCGGCCGGTTGGTGCGGGACATGCGGGCTCTCTCGATTGATGTTTCGGGCGTGAGGCTAGCTCACTCGGCACTAGGAGCGCTATCCGGGTTTTCGAAGCGCGGACCGCGCGCCAGGCGGATGACGCCCTTGACCGGCCCATCGCCGATCGGCGTGCCATGGCGGAGGATGACGACCAAGCCGTCCTTGGCGAGGGTTTGGGCGATAGCCCTGACCCGTTTCAGATGGCCGCGCCAGGGGCCGGCCTCGCCGAGGAGCCGCCTCGGCACCTCCGACGGGCAGATCGATTTGCCATCGCTGCGCTCGGCAAGCAATGCGAGCAGTGTCGAGGTCAGCTCGGCGTCGGTCGGAGTGGATCGTGACATGGGCTCTTCACTATCGCGTTGCGCCGCCTAACCCAAGGGCCGTCACGTCAAGGCACTACGGCCTTGAGCGACTGTAGCGCCGCCAGCGCCCGGTCACGCGCGAACTTGTGCTCGACGATGGGTGCCGGATAGGTGCGCCCGAGGCGCACGCCCGCTGCCGCCAGCTCGATCCCGGTCGCCTCGAAGGGCGCGTGGATGAGCGCGTCCGGCAGCTTCGCCAACTCCGGCACCCACTTGCGCACGTAAGCGCCGTTGGGATCGAATTTACGGCCTTGGGTGATGGGGTTGAAGATGCGGAAATAGGGCGCGGCATCCGCACCCGAGCCGGCGACCCATTGCCAGCTCGCGGCATTGTTGGCCGCGTCGGCATCGACCAGCGTATCCCAGAACCAGCGCTCGCCCTCTCGCCAGGACAGAAGCTGATGTTTCACCAGGAAGGAGGCAACGGCCATGCGCACGCGATTGTGCATCCAGCCGGTCGTCCACAGCTCGCGCATGCCCGCATCGATGTAAGGATAGCCGGTCAGACCCTTCTGCCAGGCCGAAAGGCCGGCCGCATCCGCCCGATAGGGGAAATCGCGGAACTCCTGGCGCAGCGCCCGCTCCGTCATCGAAGGCCAATGGTGCATCAGGTGATAGGAGAACTCGCGCCAGGCGAGCTCGCGGAGCCAGGCGTCGGCGCCCGGCTGCAAGGCCGGCTCGGCCGCCGCAGTGACAGTGAGTCTTTGCCAGAGTTGGCGGGGGCTGATCTCGCCGAAGGTGAGATGCGGCGAGAGCCTGGACGTGCCGTCGATGTCCGGGCGATTGCGCAGCTCGCCATAGTTTCCGAGCGGGCCGTCGATCAGACGCTCGACGCTTTGCCAGGCACCGTCTTCGCCCGGCTGCCAAAGTGGCGAGAACCCTTTCGCCCAATCCGGCTTGCTCGGGCGCAGGCCCCAGTCCTCCAGGCGGTCGCCCTCCGGCCAGCGCTTCGGCGGCGCAAGTTTGCTGGCAGTTTCGGGTCGCCCGGAAACGCCATGCTCTTGAACCGCGCGCCAGAACGGCGTGAAGACTTTGAATGGCGTGCCGCTCTTGGTGGCAAGTTTCTCCGGCTCGATGAGCAGCCGCCCCGAGTGTTCGGTGAGGCGGATGCCATGCTCGACGAGCGCCGCCCCGAGTGCGCTGAATTGGCGCTGGGCACCGGGCTCGTAGCCGCGCGTCACATGCACGGTCCGCGCCCCGGTCGCCGAGGCGACCGCCAGCACCTCCGCGGCAAGCTCGCCCCGCCGCAGCAAGAGGCGTGAGCCCTTGGCCACGAGCGACCGCGCCAGAGCCTCGAGGCTACCCGCCAGCCACCAGCGGCTCGCCGCCCCGAGCGGCCGGTCGCCGGCGGGACCGCCGGTCCACACGAACAGCGGCACGACGGGGCCAACGGATGCCGCCGCGGCCAAGGCCGGATGGTCCGAAAGCCGGAGGTCTCGTGTGAAAAGCAGGATGCTCGGCGTGGTCACAATGGCCTCTTCAAATGGGCGTGACTTCCCATCGCCCCCATGCGCAACTACGTTCAGCCGGTGTTCTCGGATGCTTGAGCACTTTCCGGCCAAGTGGATACCGGTTGGTCGAAAGAAAGTGCTCAAAGTCAATAACCGAGACCGATTTCCGATCCTTGCGGATCGGAAATCGGTCTGGGCTCGACAAACCAGTCGCGTGAGGTCGCCGCCAGTGAACCGTTTGCCTCCCCCGAGCGTACCCCCAAACAAGGATCGGGGAGAAGATATGCTCAGCGTCGAGACCGGCGTACGACCTCCGCAGCGCGCGCCCGATGCAGCCGTCCATGCCGAACTGATCCATCGCATCGCCAGCAATCGCGACGAGGTCGCGTTCCAGGCCCTGTTCGCGACCTTTGGGCCCCGTGTCAAAGCCGTGCTCATGCGGCAAGGGTGCGATCCTCAGATTGCGGAGGATATCGCCCAGGAGGCACTTCTCGCCGTGTGGCGCAAGGCGAATCTTTACGAGGCCGGCAAGGGCAGTGTCGCGACCTGGGTGTTTACCATTGCCCGGAACCTGCGCATCGACCGGATCCGGCGCGAGACCGCCTTCCAGTCTCTCGACGACGACCGGCCCGAGGAAGCAAGCGACGCGCCGCTTCCAGACGAGCAGGTATCGAGCGGGCAGATCCAAGCGCGCGTCCGCGGCGTATTGTCCGGGCTTCCATCGGAACAAGTGGAGGTGGTGACCTTGGCCTACATCGAGGGTCTGTCGCATTCCGAGATCGCAGAGAAGCTCGGACTGCCGATGGGAACGGTGAAGTCGCGCATGCGTCTCGCCTATCAGAAGATCCGGACGGCTCTAGAGGACCTGCAATGACGATTGCGCATCACCCGGATCCGGCAACTCTCATGAGTTATGCGGCGGGCAGCCTGGCCGAACCGCTGTCGGCCGTGATCGCGAGCCATGTCGAGATGTGCGCCGCCTGCCGCAGGGATGTGCGCCGCCTCGAGGCGTTGGGCGCGGCGATGCTGGAGTGCGTCGAGCCGGTAGCGGCACGTGCGCCCGAGCTGATCGAGCTTTCTCAATCACAGCCCGCTTTTGCAAGCTCCGTACGCTCCGACGGTGTTCTACCGGCGGCGATCGCGCGGCTCGTCGGCGGCGGGCTCGATAAGGTCAACTGGTCGACCGTCGCGCCCGGCGTGCAGGGCTGTAAGCTACCGGTTTCACATCCGGGCGAAGGCCTGCTGATGCTGCTGAAGATCGGCGCCGGCAGGCGCATGCCCGAGCATGGTCATGGCGGCTCGGAACTCACCCTCGTTCTGACGGGAAGCTACAGCGACACCACGGGGCGCTACGGGCGTGGCGACGTGGCCGATCTCGATGAGGATATCGAGCATCAACCGGTCGTCGACCCGGACGGCGAATGCATCTGCCTGATCGCTTCCGAGACGAAGGCGAGGTTCAAGGGCGTTCTCCCGCGGCTCCTGCAGCCCATCTTCGGCGTGTGAGGATGGCGGCGCTTCCCTGGAGGCTCGTCTGGATCACCGGTGCGTCGACGGGCATCGGCCGCGAGATCGCGCTGCAACTCGCCCGCGCCGGCGTGCGGGTCGCGGCGACGGCGCGCTCGGCGGACAAGCTCGCGGCGCTCGCGCAAGAGACGCCGGGCATCCATGCTTTCCCTGGCGATGCAGGCGACGCGGCCGCGATGGCGCGACTGGTTGCGGAGATCGAGACGCAACATGGCGCCATCGATCTCGCTATCCTCAACGCCGGTGTGTGGCGCCCGGTGAAGGCCGATGCGCTATCGGTCGAGCCTTTCGCGGACTCAATTCACATCAACTACATGGGCGTCGTGCACGGCCTGGTGCCTCTGGTGTCGCGGATGATCGCGCGTGGAGGGGGCCGGATCGCGATCGTCGCTTCCGTCGCCGGATATCGCGGTCTGCCGATGGCCACCGCCTATGCGCCGACGAAAGCCGCGCTCATCAGCTTGGCCGAAAGCCTGAAGCCCGGGCTCGAGGACCACGGCGTCGGCATCTCGGTCGTCAATCCGGGCTTCGTCGACACGCCGATGACGTCGGTGAACAAATTCCCGATGCCCTTCATGATCCCGGCCGAGGATGCGGCAGGGCGCATCATCCGCGGCCTCGCACGCGGCAAATACGAGATCGTCTTCCCTTGGCCGATGATGGTGCTGATGAAGCTCTTGCGCGCGCTGCCGAACTGGCTGTTCTTCCGGGTGGCGAAGAGGATGTGACTAGGGAAGGCATAAGTCGTGAGTGGTTAGTCGTAAGTCGAATGCAGCGAGACATGCGCCCGGGACGGCAAATGCCGTTCGACATGATTAAACTTTGCGGCGTGAAGTCCGACTTACGACTTACCACTCACGACTTACCAACTCAGTGGCGCCCAAACCCGGTTCTGTCGCTCCCCGTTTGCGATTCCCTCCGGCTTCCGCTAGGACTATCCCCGGCCAAGCACCCATAGCTCAGCTGGATAGAGCGCTGCCCTCCGAAGGCAGAGGTCATAGGTTCGAATCCTATTGGGTGCGCCAAATTTATGATTTATTTCAAATATTTGCGCGACATTGGCCGTGATTGATCTTTCATGTCTTCCGGCGGGGAAGCACGAGGGAAGCACGTGAACCGCCCCGGGTTGTCCGGAGGCTCGTTGGCTTGAGTTCAGGCGGCGAGTTTTGTGGGCTCCTCCAGGCCCGCGTAGTAGGCGGCTTCGGCTTCCGCCGGCGGCATGTTGCCGATGGGCTCGAGCAGCCGGCGGTTATTGTACCAGTCGACCCATTCGAGCGTCGCATACTCGACGGCATCCGGCGAGCGCCAGGGGCCACGCCGCCAGATGACCTCGGCTTTGTAGAGCCCGTTGATCGTCTCGGGTCGTGTCGAAGACGCGCCTCCGGCACGAGCGCGTTGTCGTAGCTATCGCCGACGCTGCCGACGGACGGCACGAGGCCAGCCTCGGCCAATCGCTCGCTATATTTGATCGAGACGTACTGAACGCCGCGATCAGAGTGGTTGACGAGGCCGCCGCCGACGGGACGGCGATCGTGCAAGGCCTGATCCAGCGCATCGTGCTGAAAGCGCGCCTCCAGCGCATCGTGCTGAAAGCGCGCCTCCGGCACGACGAGAACAAAGCCCGCATGCGCCGACCGGCTGACCCGCCAGCCGACTATGCGTCGTGCGAACGCATCGATGACGAAGGCGACGTAGACAAAGCCGGCCGTCCATTGCGAAGCATGGCTTTGCCATGACGTCGCCACGTAGGTGAAGTCCGACACCCACAACAGGTTCGGCCGCGAGGCTTGGAACTGCCGGTTGACGTGATCGAGCGGACAGGGAGCGCTCCTATCCGGCACCGTCGTCTTCACGGACTTTCCACGAATGACGTCGGAAAGGCCCATTTTGCGCATCAATCTGGCCACCGTGCAGCGGGCGACGTCGAAGCCCTCCCGCAGCAATTGCCGCCACACCTTGCGCACGCCGTAGACCTGGAAGTTCTCATCATACACGCGCCGGATCTCCTTCATCAGCACGTCATCCCGCTTGACGCGCAGCGGAGCCGTCTCCGGGTTCTTTCGGCGGTGGACGCGCTCGTGGTAGGTCGACGGGGCGATCTCGATGACATCGCAGATCGGCCATCGTGCGCCAGCACGTCTTCGACATGACCCCGTACGCTGACCGGTGCTCGTCGATGAACTTCGTCATGTCCTGGGTTTGCGGTCGAGCTCTCACCTCGCGCAAAATATACGGACGCGTCCACGCGGAGCGTGGCTACGCCACGACGCGCAGGATCTCGTTGGTCTGGCGCAGCTCACGGTTCTCACGCTCGAGCGACCTCAGCCGCTCGCGATCGTCCGTCGTCAGGCCAGAGCGTTTGCCTGCATCGCGCTCGGCTTGCTTCACCCAATTGGAAAGCGTCTGCGCCGTGCAGCCGATCTTGGCCGAGATCGAGACGATCGCCGCCCACTGCGACGGATGCTCGCCCCGATGCTCGGATACCATCCGCACCGCGCGCTCACGCACCAGAGAATCTGCTACCCAGGTGCAACCTAGATGTAGTCGCGAACGAGCAGTGAGTGAGGTAAGTTCCTGATTGTCTTGGTGAGCGCAGCAGGACTCGAACCTGCGACCCGCTGATTAAGAGTCAGCTGCTCTACCAACTGAGCTATGCGCCCTTACCCTTCGAAAAAGGGTGAGGCCCCTGGGGGCCTCGGGGAGGGTCATCTAGCATTGGCCGGGGGGGCTGTCCAGCAGGGTTCTGTCCCGATCACGGGAAACCCGAAAAACCGTGCCCAATCCACCGGCAGCGGCAGCCGCGAGTTGGGCCTAATCCGCCGCTGGGCGAACGATGCATTGGGCCGTCACGCCGTCGACCGTCAGGATCGCCTCGGTACCCTCCGTCCAGAACTCGATGCCCTCGGCGACATAGCTCGTACCGCTGTCGGTGACGGTCGCGGGGAGGGTCCAGGTCTTGTCGCCGCGGGTCACGACCGCCTGGCCGCCAGTGCCCATATCGGCCGTGATCTCCTGCTCGTCGTCGCACAGAAAGGCGACCGGTGCGGCGGCGGCGGGCACACTGCCCAGGGCAAACAATGCGACAATCGCAAGGGTAAGCTCACGCATGATAAATCCTCGTTGGCGAGGCCGGGCGGCCCCTTCATTGCTGGCGAGTTTACAGGAGCCGCCGCCCGGCCGGAACAAGTTCGTTGTCTCACGTTAATCCTCGGTAGAAAAAACCTCGATTCCGACCCATTCCCTATACAACCAGCGACACGCGCTGGCCGCCATGGCGCTCGAGGCGGCCGGCGAGGTCGAGCTCGAGCAGGATGACCTTGACGGCGCGAGCCTCCAGACCGGTGGTGCGGACGATGTCGTCGACGCCGACGGGGGCGGGGCCGAGGGCTTCGAGCACGATTCTGCGCTCGCCGGTCGCGACCTCGGTGGGCTTGGGCTTAGCCGGCGGATCGAGGCGTTTGGGGATCGTCACCGGCCGGTCGAGCATGGGGGCGATCACCTCGAGGATGTCGGCGACTTCGGTGACGAGCGTCGCACCCTGTTTCAAGAGGTGATTGGTGCCTGCCGCGCGCGGGTCGAGGGGATGGCCCGGCACGGCGAAAACCTCGCGGCCCTGCTCGAGCGCAAAGCGCGCGGTGATGTGGGAACCGGAGCGCTTGGCCGCTTCCACCACCAGCACGCCCATCGAGAGGCCGGAGATGATGCGGTTGCGGCGGGGGAAATCCTGGCCGCGCGGCACGAATCCCGGCGGGTTCTCGGCGATGACGAGGCCTTGCCCCTCGATGCGGCGGGTCAGCGCCTCGTTCTCGGGCGGATAGATGATGTCGATGCCGCCGGCGACGACAGCGATGGTGCCGGCCGCAAGCGACGCTTCGTGCGCCGCCGTATCGATGCCGCGCGCGAGGCCTGAGGCGACGACAAACCCGGCGCGACCGAGCGCTTCGGCGATCGTGCCGGTCAACTTGCGGCCGGCGGCGGAGGCATCGCGCGCGCCGACGATGGCGATGGCGGTCTGGCCCGCAAGTTCACTCTTCCCCTTGATGTAGAGGATGGGCGGCGGCGCTTCGGTGGCGGCAAGGAGCGGCGGATAGCCTTCCTCGTCGATGGCGACGGCGGTGGCGCCGGCCTTGACGGCCTTTGCGAGTTCGGCTTCGGCATCCATCGGCGAGCAGATGCGGATGGCACGCCCGCGCCCGCCGCGCTTCGACAGCTCAGGAAGCGCATCGAGCGCCTCCTCGGCGCCTCCGAAATGGTTGACGATCTCGCGGAAGGTGACGGGCCCGACATTTTCGCTCCGGATGAGACGGAGCCAGGCGAGGCGCTGGCGGTCGCTCAGCGGCCGGCGCGGATCAGGAACCGGCAGCGGGCGCGTCTTCATCGGATTTCCTGGCGCCTATTCTGGGTTCGGTACCGTTGAGCAGCCGGCGGATGTTGGCGTGATGGCGGAGGAACACGAGCGCCGTCATTGCGGTCGCCAGCAGGAACAGCGATCCGCGCCAGGGAATGATATGGTCGCCAATGCCGGCGAGCGCGGCGAAGGGTGTCGCGATCGCCGCGATGAGCGCCGCGAGCGAGGAGTATCTGAGCACCACCGCGACGAGGAGCCATGCGCCCGAAAACACGAGCGCCAGCGGCCAGGCGGCGCCCAACATCACGCCGATATAGGTCGCAACACCCTTGCCGCCCTTGAATCCGAGCCAGACGGGGAAAAGGTGGCCGAGGAAAGCCGCAAAGCCTGCCCACAGGCCTGCCTGATCGCCCATGAAGAGCTTGGCGACCAGCACGGCCACAGTGCCCTTGAGGGCGTCGAGCAGCAGCGTCGCGGCGGCAAGGCCCTTGTTGCCGGTGCGCAGAACGTTCGTCGCGCCAATATTGCCGGAGCCGACCTTGCGGATATCGCCGAGCCCGGCGGCGCGCGTCAGGATCAGCCCGAAGGGGACCGAGCCGAGCAAGTAGCCGAAGAGGAGGCTGATGAGAGTGGTGGAGGTCTCGAATATCATCGGCGCCTGACGTTAGGGCGGCGCGCCAGCGCTCAGTGCCCGTTGTTGCGAGCATGAGCGTAATCGTAGACCGTCTCACCCGCAACCAATGTCCTCACTACTCGCCCCTGAAACTTCGCCTCATCGAACGGCGAATTTTTCGCCTTCGAACGGAGCTCGTGGCGGTCGAGCATCCAGGGGGTGCCGAGGTCGACGATGGCGAGGTCGGCGGGGGCGCCCTTGGCGAGGCGGCCGGCCGGCAAGCCGAGCAAGGCCGCCGGGCGCGCGGTTAAGGCGGAGAGCAAATCCTTGAGCGTCACGTCGCCCGCATGCACGAGGCGGAGCGCCGCCGGCAGCAGCGTTTCGAGACCCGCCGCGCCTTCGGCTGCGTCCGCGAACGGCCGGCGCTTGCCGTCGGTGCCTTGGGGATCGTGGCTCGACACAATGACGTCGATCGATCCATCGGCAATGCCCTCGACCATGGCGCGCCGGTCGTCCTCCGCGCGCAGCGGCGGACGCATCTTGTGGAAGGTGCGGTAGGAGCCGATGTCGTTCTCGTTGAGCGTCAGGTGATTGATGGAGACCCCGCAGGTGACGCGGAGCTTGCGTTTCTTCGCGGCGCGGATGGCATCGAGGCTCTCGCGGCAGGAAATCTGCGCCGCGTGATAGCGGCCACCCGACAGCTCGGCCAATCGGATGTCGCGCTCGACCATGACGATCTCGGCCGCCTTGGGGATGCCTGGCAGGCCGAGCCTCGCCGACACCTCGCCCTCGTTGACGACACCGACATCGGCAAGATCGTCGTCCTCGGTGTGATGCACGATGAGCGCATCGAAATCCTTGGCGTAGGTGAGCGCGCGGCGCATGACTTTAGCGCTCATGACGCTCCGCCGCCCGTTCGAGAAGGCAACCGCGCCGGCCATCTTCAACAGGCCGATCTCGCTCATCTCCTTGCCATGGAGGCCCTTCGTCAGCGCGGCCATGGTGTGGACCCGCACGATCGCCGTATCGCGTGCCCGCCGGTTGACGAAATCGACGAGCGCCATGTCGTCGATCACGGGATCGGTCGAGGGCATGACGATCATGGTCGTGACGCCGCCAGCGGCGGCAGCCAGACTCGCCGAGGCCAGCGTCTCGCGATGTTCGAGGCCCGGCTCGCCGGTAAACACCTGCATGTCGACGAGGCCTGGAATGACCAGCCGGTCCTCGCAGTTGATGACAGCGGCATCGCGCGGGGCGCTGCGTCGCAGATGCGGGCCGAGGTCGGCGATCAAGCCGTCCTCGATCAGGATACCGCCGGCTTCGTCGCGCCCGGAGCCCGGGTCGAGGAGACGGGCATTGATGAGCGCGGTACGATTTCCAGCGTCCGCGTCTGATTTCTTGCGCGCGCTCATGGGGGTCACCGGTTGGGCAAGTGGCGCGCAAGCGCCGCAAGCACGGCCATGCGAACGGCGACGCCCATCTCGACCTGCTCGCGGATGACGCTGCGCGGATCATCGGCCACGGCTGACGAAATCTCGACGCCGCGGTTCATCGGGCCCGGATGCATGACGAGCGCGTCGGGCTTGGCCCATTTGAGCTTCTCGTGGTCGAGGCCGAAGAAGTGGTAGAATTCGCGCGTGGACGGAATGAAAGAGCCAGACATGCGCTCCTGTTGCAATCGCAGCATCATGACGATGTCGGCGCCCTTGAGCCCATCCTGCATGCTGTTGAAGACCTTGCAGCCGAGCCGGTCGGCATGGGGCGGCAACAGCGTCGAGGGCGCGATGATGCGCACCTCCGCGCCGAGCTTCGGCAGCAGGCCGATATTGGACCGGGCGACGCGTGAATGCAGGACATCGCCGCAGATCGCGACGACAAGCCCCTCGATGCTTCCCTTGTTGCGGCGGATGGTTAGCGCATCGAGCAGCGCTTGCGTCGGATGCTGGTGGCTGCCATCGCCGGCATTGATGACGGAGCAATCGACCTTCTGCGCCAAGAGCTCGACGGCGCCCGCCTGATTGTGGCGGACGACGAGAATATCGGGCCGCATGGCGTTGAGCGTCACCGCGGTATCGATCAGCGTCTCGCCCTTGTTCACCGACGAGGTCGAGACCTGCATGTTCATGACATCGGCGCCGAGCCGCTTGCCTGCTAGCTCAAACGAGCTTTGCGTGCGGGTGGAGGCCTCGAAGAACAGATTGACGAGGGTGCGGCCGGACAGCTGCTCGCGCTTCTTGGTGATCTGGCGGCTGATGGTTGCGGCCTCTTCCGCCATGTCCAACAGGCCAGTGATCTCGCCCGCCGTCAGATCCTCGACGGTCAATAGGTGGCGGTGGGGGAAGCGGAACGCATCGAGTTTGTGGGCGGCGGTCATTAAAGCCCGGTCTATAGGGCGACTCGGATAGAGCCACAAGGGCCTGTCTGCTAAGTGTGTGGGCAAAAGGAGCAGCGCATGACATCGAGCGATCCGTTCGCAACACACGAGGTCCTGAACCAGAGCCCGCCGTTTCAGGACTTCAACCTGTTCACGACCGATTCCGCGCTGCAGGACGCGGTGCATCGCGAGGGGGCTCAAGGCGCGGCGGAACGCCTCACGGCTTTCGGCGCGCTGACAGGTAGCGCCCAGATGCTGGAGCAGGGCCGGCTCGCCAACGAGAACCCGCCGCGGCTTCGCACCTTCGATACGAAGGGCCACCGTATCGACCGGGTGGAGTTTCACCCGGCCTACCACGCACTGATGGCCATGAGCACAAGCCAGGGCCTGCACATGGCTTCATGGGATCACTTGCGCAACGGCAGCGAGGCGCCGGCGGCGGGCGCCAATGTGGCGCGCGCGGCTGCAAGCTACATGGCCGCACAAACCGAGTCCGGCCATTGCTGTCCGATCACCATGACGAATGCCGCGGTGGCCACGCTTCTGATCGAGCCTTCGCTCGCCGATGATCTGCTGCCCAAGATCCTCGTTCGAGACTACGATCCGTCCTTCCGGCCGATCCCGGAGAAACGCGCCATCACCATCGGCATGGGGATGACGGAAAAGCAGGGCGGCACGGATGTGCGCACCAATTCGACGCGCGCCGTGCCGATCGGGGGCGAGGATGGCCTCTACACCATCACCGGCCACAAATGGTTCATGTCGGCGCCGATGTCGGATGCGTTCCTGATGCTGGCGCAGGCGCCGGGCGGGCTCTCCTGTTTCTTCGTGCCGCGTCTGCTGCCCGATGGCACCGTCAATCCGATCCGCATCCAGCGCTTGAAGGAAAAGCTCGGCAACAAGTCGAATGCGTCCTCCGAGGTCGAGCTGCAGAACGTCACCGGCTGGCTGATCGGCGAGGAGGGGCGGGGCGTGCCCTCGATCATCGAGATGGTGACCTATACGCGGCTCGACTGCGCGGTGTCGTCGGCCGGCATGATGCGCGCGGCGCTCGCCGAAGCGATCCATCATTGCCGCAACCGCCGCGTGTTCCAGAAGCAGCTCGCCGACCAGCCGCTGATGTCGGCGGTGTTGGCCGACCTGTCACTCGAGGTCGAAGCGGCAACCGCATTGGCGTTCCGACTGGCGCGCGCCTTCGACAATCCGGCCTCGCCCCTGGAGCAGGCCTGGCGCCGCCTCATGACACCGGTGACGAAATACTGGATCTGCAAGATCGCGCCGGCCTTCGTATATGAGGCCATGGAGTGCCTCGGCGGTAATGGCTATGTCGAGGAGGGGCGGCTGGCGCGGATCTATCGCGAGGTGCCGGTCAACGCGATCTGGGAGGGCTCCGGCAATGTCATGGGGCTCGATGTGCTGCGCGTGCTCATGAAGGAGCCAGAGGCGGCGGAGACTATACTCGAAGGCCTGACGAAGGCGATCTCGAGCGATAAGCGGCTGTCGGCCCAGCTCGCCGCGGTGCGCGATCTCTTGCACAGGCCGCGCGATCTCGAGGTGAACTTGCGCGCGCTGGTCGAGGGCCTGGCGACGGTTGCCGCGGCGGCCCTGCTGCGCGTCAACGCGCCGGCCGCCATCGCCGATGCGTTCCTTTCGACGCGCCTGGAAGGCGGTCCGCGCCGCACCTACGGCCAAGGCCTCCAGCGCGCCGACCGCGCGGCGATCATCGATCGGGCGTGGGCGATGTGAGGGTCCAGGAAGCCGGGAAATCGGGACACGAGCTTTCCTCGTTCTCCGAAGTCTGTAAGCTCTCTAGTGTGGCGTCACGCCATAGTTGACCAGTAGCGCTGCACGGTCGGACTCAACTATGGCGCGATAAACGCCACACTAAGCTCATGATATTGCTAGTGGCCCTCATGTCGCGCCAAAATCGGATGGACGCTCGGCGATCACTCGATTTTGGCGCGACGGGCCACTAGAGCGATCCCACTCTGGCCCGTTGCTCACACATGCCGCCCGCCGCATCCGCTCGCTTCGATCTCTCTCGCACCGCCTTCGGGTGGATCGCGTTGTATGCGGCGATCGTCGGGGCCTGGATCGTCTTGTTCGCGGTGACGGCCGAGCATGCGTCGCGTCTTCCGTTCGAATGGCTCGGTCCGGGCATGAGCTGGCTGGAACCGCTGCTGCCGGAGCGCTGGCAGAACGAGGGCCTGCCGCCGCTGCTGTCGGCGCTTTGCATTTCCGGTCCCAGCGCTGGCGACGGGTCGCCGCTGCTCGTGTTCCACATGTGGGCGCTGATGGTGCTCGCCATGATGTTGCCGACGGCGCTGCCGGTGTTGGGTGCGTTCCGGGATCTGAGCCGCGGTCAGGAGGGCGATACGGGCAACCTCGGCTTGGGGGCGTTCACGAGCGGCTATGTCGCCGTATGGCTCGGCTTCGCGGCTCTGGCAGCGGCACTGCAGGTGGCGCTCGCGGGCTCAGGCCTCCTCGACAGCGGTGGCCGGGTTTCCAATCTGCTGGCGGCGGCACTGCTCGTCGGCGCCGGTCTCTATCAACTGACGCCTATGAAGGCCATGTGCCTCGCCCATTGCCGCTCGCCGATGATGACGCTGATGGCGCGGTGGCGCTCAGGGCTCGGCGGCGCCTTCCGGATGGGCATCGGCAACGGGCTGTTCTGCGTCGGCTGCTGCTGGGCGCTGATGCTGCTCGCCTTCGTGGGCGGCACCATGAACCTCGTCTGGATGGGCATCGCGACGATCCTGATGGCGCTGGAAAAGCTGCCGCGCATCGGCCGCCCCTTGACGTTGCCTCTGGGCGTCGTGCTTGTCTCGGCGGGTGCGCTGCTCGCTGTTTCCGCTATCTCCGAATTGTCGCGCTGATTGAAGAAGGAATTCGACATGGACGCCTGGTCGCTCAAGGGCGAGCTCATCCTCAACTGCAACTGCACGGTGTTCTGTCCGTGCGTGATATCGCTCGGCAAGCATCTTCCGACCGAAGGCCATTGCCAGGCCTGGGCCGGCATCCGCATCGACAAGGGCAAGTCCGGCAAAACAGACCTTTCGGGATTGAACGTGGCGCTGCTGCTGGAAATCCCGGAACGCATGGCGCGCGGCAACTGGACCGCCGCGCTCTGGATCGACGAGCGGGCGAGCGAGGCCCAGTTCAAGGCGCTGGAGACCATCCTCTCAGGCAAGGGCAAAGGCTCGACGAACATCTTCTCGATCGTCGTCGGCAATTATCTTGGCGCCGAGCGGGCACCCGTCAACTACGAGACCGAAGGCGTCAAGCGGCGCCTCACGGTGCCCAAGAAGATCATGGGCGAGGTGCAGCCGATCGCGGGCGGCAAGTCCGGCGAAGCGGTCGTCGTCACGAACTCGCAATACTGGATCGCGCCGGACATCATCGTTGCCGAGGCGACGCAATCGCGCGTGAGAGCCTTCGGGCGGGTGTGGGATTTCGTCGGGCGGAGTGCCGAGATCTGCCAGATCGACTGGAAGGGGCCGTAGAGCACGTTCAGGCGAAGTGGAAGCCGGTTCGCCGCAAGAACGTGCTGACAACCATGCCTTTCAACGCCCAGTCGAGATGAACGCCCGTTCCTCGCCTTCGAGGCGGAGCGCGGTCAGCGCGCCCGTCATCCAGGCGCCAGTGTCGATACCGATGCGGTTCGGGCGGACCTCGGGCGAAGTCGTCGGCGTGTGCCCGTGCACGACGATGCGGCCGAGATCGCCGTTGTGCCCGAGGAAATCGTGGCGGATCCACATGAGGTCGTTCGGGCGCTGGGAGCCGAGCGCGACGCCCGGCCGGACGCCGGCATGCACGAAGAGGTAGTCGCCCGCCTCGTGCGTCAGCGTGAGCCCATCGAAGAAGCGGCGATGCGGGCCGAAGGCGCCGGCGACTTCGCTCGAGGGCACATGGTGGCGATGGATGCCGTAGGAGCGCAGCGTCGCCTCGCCGCCATTGGCGAGCCAGATCTCCTGGCCGGCCGGGCTGATCAGCGCCTTGAGCAGCATGTCCTCGTGGTTGCCCTTGAGGTAGATCGGCCGGCACCCCGATGGCAGGCCGGTTTCAAGGATATCGATCACCTGCCGCGAGGCTGGGCCGCGATCCACGTAGTCGCCGAGGAAGACGAGCCGCGTCTCGGCGACCTGCGGCAGCCGCCGCTGATCCACGGCGATGCCGTCGAGGATTTCGGACAACAGGTCGGCCCGGCCATGGATGTCGCCAATGGCGTAGATGCGGAGATCGTCGGGAATGCGCGGCATGAGGTTTCGATCGCGACTTTTGGTTGTCGGGGTGTTGCCCGGAGTTTGCCACGGCCTCCGGATGGGCGAAAGCGTGAGGCATCTCAAATCAACTGATGATACCAAACCGCCGCAGCAGCCGCGGCGATGATCGTGATCAACGCGATTAGCACCGGCAGGAAAATGGAGCGCCTGGCGGAAGCCGGAGGCTCGGGCGCCCAGATTTTCCAGCCGGCTTGTCGGCGCCAGCCCGCGTCGCGCTTGAGGAAGGTGATCAGCAGCTGCTCGAGCTCACTGGCTGAAAGCAGACGGTCGGCATCGTAGATGCGGCGGCCTTCCACGTAGGCGACCTTGAAGGTGCCGGCCTCGGGGCCTGGATCGGCCTCGATCGAGACGCCGTCGTCGCCGACGAGCTCGATGGTCCACTCCTCCGGCACCTGGCCCCGCGGCACCGCGCGGGCGATGTCGGCGGAGGTCGGATTTTCGGTCGTCTTGCCTTCGAAGTTGAGATGCACGGCGGTTGTCCGGGCTTATGGCAGATGTGTAGTCTATGGGCATTCTCCGTGGGCGTCCAAGCTGGCTACCATCGATGGTTAGCCAGGGCGCGGCCTGACACGGTTCGAGGGGCATGGTAGCAGTGGCCGTGATGAGAAAACTTTAAGGAGCCGGCGTGGCGACCCCTGTCCTCTTCTCCCCCCTGACGATTCGGGGCCAGAACCTCAAGAACCGAGTCGTGCTGTCGCCGATGTGCCAGTATCTGGCGATCGACGGCCTCGTGCAGGATTGGCATCTCGCCCATCACAGCCGCTTTGCGCTGTCGGGGCTCGGCCTCGCTTTCGTCGAGGCGACGGCGGTTGAGCGGGACGGGCGCATCACCCATGGCTGCACGGGCTTGTGGGACGACAGCCAGATCGCCGGCATGAAGCGGATCGTTGATCTCTATCATGCGCACGGTATTCCGGTCGCGATCCAGATCGGCCATTCCGGGCGGCGCGGCAGCGCGCATCGTCCCTGGGAGGGCGCGCATCCGATCGGGCCCGAGGAACGAAACGAGCCGGCCTGGCAGACGGTCGCGCCCAGCCCCCTCCCGGAGAAGCCCGGCAATCCGGTGCCGCGCGAGCTTTCAGTCGCGGAGATCGAGGGTCTGGTGCAGAGTTTCGCCGTCACGGCGCGCCGCGCGCTGGCCGCCGGTTTCGACGTATTGGAACTGCATGGCGCACACGGCTATCTGGTGCATTCCTTCGTCTCGCCCATTTCCAATCACCGCACCGACGCCTATGGCGGCACGCCCGAGAAGCGCATGCGCTTGGCCCTCGAGATCGCCGAGGCGGTCAGGCGTGTGTGGCCGGAGCAGAAGCCGCTGTTCTACCGGGTGTCATCGGTCGACGGTGTCCCCGGAGGTTCGACGACCAGCGAAACCTCGCGTCTTGCCGCCGAACTCGGCAAACACGGCGTCGATGTCATCGATTGCTCGGCCGGAGGCATGGCGGGCTCGGGTTCGCTGTCCTCGGCAAAGATCAGGCCGGGCTTCCAGGCGCCTTATGCGGAAGCCATCAAGCGTGATGCCAAAATCCGCACCATGGCGGTCGGCGCCATTCTCGACGGTCCGCAGGCGGAAGCTATCCTCTCGCGGGGCATGGCCGACCTCGTCGCCATCGGTCGCGAAATGCTTGCCGATCCGAATTGGGCTTATCATGCAGCGGAAGCGCTGGGTGTCGCCGACCCTTACGCCGTGCTGCCGCGCTATTACGGCTTCTATCTTGAGCGGCGCGCGAAGGTGCTGGAGCGATAGGCGCTGGGGCTGTACGCACGCCTCGGCTTCGCCGCGATCTGCCAGCCATCCTCGTAAATGACGCAGCCGGGATCGCTCGCCTTGATGAGGTCGATGCGATAGCCGAAATCATCGAGCACGAACTTGATCGGCCAGATGCGAGCCAGTGGCTCATGCGCTTCCGGCTTAAACCAGCAGATGGCCCTAAAATGCTCGTCGAGGTCGAGAATATCGGGCGCATCGAGATGCACCTTAAGCCATTCGAGATTGCGTTGTAGCTCGGCATGCGCATAGGCCGGCAACTCGTGCTGATCCCTCAGTTGGAATGCCAGCTGAAAAATACCGAGCTTGCTCGCCGTGCCGGGGTTAGGCAGTACGCCTTGAAATCTGAGGTACATGACACGGTCCCGGGCGCATCAATTCTGAGTGGGACACGGCCGATAGCGTGAAAAATTGATCGCGCTTCGGGCCGGAGCTTTTGGCCGAAATCCGGGTTACATGCAATAGTGGTGAAAGCTATACTGCAAATTAGTTACCGTATGGTCATTTATCCGCGGACTCACGCAGGTGGCGGCCGTCCGTTCTCGCTCAACCCCTCGCGCTCGACCTTGCCACGGCCCTGCAGCCACAACATCACAAGCCAGGCGAAGGCCGCCCAGCCGGCACCCAGCGCCCAGCCGGCCACCACATCGCTGGGCCAGTGAACGCCGAGGTAGATGCGGCTGAGACCCACGAGCAAGGTCAGCACGGCGGCGATCGCCATGACGTAGGATTTCACGCGCCGCCGGGACTTGGTGCGGGCGAGCAGCGCGCCGAGGGTGAGATAGACTACCGCCGACATCATCGCATGGCCCGACGGAAAGCTTGCCGTGAAAACCTCCGTCCCGTAGGGCACGAGATCCGGACGGGGCCTGGCGAATCCGATCTTCAGGAGTTGGCTGACGATAGTGCCGCTGAACACGGCGCCGAGCACAAGCATTGCCGCATGACCGCGCCGCGTGGATGCGAGATAGCCGACGAGGCTCAAAGTGACGAACGTCAAGACCGTCGTCGATCCCATCGCCGAGAGGTCGCGCATGGCCTCTTCTACCCAGGCCGGGCCAATCGGGTCGACGGTGTTCGTGGGCTCCCGCAAAGCCAACAGCAAGGCCTCATCGAAGGTCCGCGTGCCACCAACCACAACAGCCTCGGCGACGATACCGAAGAGCAGGAGCAGCCCGGCAACGGCAACGATCGCGATCAGCGTGCCGCGTTCGAGCGCCGGCACGCCGAGCGCCCGGCGAGCGATGTTCGTCGGGTCGGCCATTGCGCGGCGGAGTGCCTCGATCATGCCTCAGCTCTCCGTTGGAGTACCCCAACCCGCACCACCGGCGGCTCTGAGGCGCATGCGTTCGCCGGACTCGAGGGGAACGGCGACCCATTTGCTGGTCAGATCCTCCACAAGTCCATTGCGACGGATGATGTGGGCGGCGGCAAGGCCACCGGGCGCGCCACCCTCGACGCCCCAGGGTGCGGTCTCGGGTTGCGTCTGCTGCGTGTAGCCGGACACAACGAGGCCGGAGGTGAGCATCTCGTACTCGCGCTCGATGCCGAGCCCACCTTTGTGCCGGCCCGCGCCGCCCGAGCCCTCGACGAGCCGCGTCGCGACAACTCGAACCGGGCCCGTGGTCTCCAGCACCTCCGCCGACAGGATCGCGCAATTGCCGCCATGCGTGTCGACACCGCTGATGCCGTCCTGATCCGCCGAGCCACCCATGCCGCCACCGATGATGTCGGTGACGACGAAGTAGGGCGCGCGCTCGCCTTCACGCGCCATGGCCGGCCGCGTGTCGAAGCCGCCGATGACGAAGGTCGGGAAGGAGATCTGGCAGCCGGCGGAGGCGGTCCTGGGCGAAAGCGGCGTCAGCGCCTTGAGCACCACGTCGGCGACCGCCTGCTGCGTCAGATGCCTGACCGACACGGCGGCCGGCTCGCGCGGATTGAGTAGCGAGCCCTCGGGAATGATGACCTTGACGGGCCGGTTGCAGCCCTCGTTCTGCGGCAGCTCGGGCGTGAACAGCACCTTGACCGCGTAGTGCACCATCGAGACGGTCGAGGCGACCGGGCAATTGAGGCCGTTCGGGCGCTGGGCGCTCGTTCCGGTGAAATCGATGGTGAGGTCGCTGCCGTCGATCGTGGCCGTCGCCACGAGCCGCATCGGCTCCTTGGACGAGGCATCGTCCTCGGTGAGGATTTCCGCACGCGACTGCTGCACCTGAGCGCCTATGAGCGCGGTGCGGACAAATTTTTCCGAGTAGTCGTGCAGCGCCCGGACCCGCGCTGCGAAGCCGTCGATGCCGTATTTGGCCACAAGCTCGGCCATGCGGCGCTCGCCCGTCCGGCAGGCGGCGATCTGCGCGTTGAGATCGCCAGTCGAGGCCTTGGGATCTCGGACATTGCGGGCGAAAATCTTGAAGATCGCCTGGTTGGGCTTGCCGCGCTCGATGAGCTTCAGCGGTGGAAAGCGGATGCCTTCCTCGAACACTTCCAGCGCCGTCGCCGACTCCGATCCCGGCACGCGACCGCCGACATCGATGTGATGGGCGACGGTCGAGGCGATGGCGATGACCCGGCCTTGCGCATAGACCGGCGAGAACAGCACGATGTCCGGCGTATGCGTGCAGCCGTAGTAGGGATCGTTGCAGATGATGACATCGCCCTCGTGCCACTCGCTCAAGGGAATGTCCTTCAGCATGAAGCGGTAGGCTGTCGGCATGATGCCGAGCTGGGCCGGGATGGTCGGGGCCTGCGAGATCGTGTTGCCCTCGATGTCAAGGAGGCCACAGGCATAGTCGATCATATCCCAGATGATGGCTGAGAAAGCCGAGCGGCACAGCGCCTTCGACATCTCCTCGGCGACCGAGACGACCTCGTGCTGGAACACGTCGCGGTCGATTGGGCCGATCATGACGGACCTCCACTGAGGGAAACGCGGATATCGCGGGATGCGAGAACCTCGGCGGTTTCGCCGGGAGCAAGCACGATGGTCGAATCTTTCTGCGTGATCACCGCAGGGCCGGGAACATAGTCCCCAATGGCCAACGACGCGCGCGGTACGATTTCGGGCTTCGACGCTGTTTCTGCCGCCGAAATGGACCGCCCGAGTGCGTACGGTCGCGCCGGACTTGGCCTCGGGCTCGGTCGCGCCGCTCAGATCGGGTGTATCGAGCCGGCCAATGCCCTCGGCCCGGAGATTGACGATCTCGACGGCAGCAGCGGGGTCGGCATGGCCGTAGCTCGTCGTGTGTTGCGCATGGAATGCCGCCGCAAGCTTCGCGGCATCATAGGGCTCGGAACGATAGTCGGGAACCGGCATGACGATGTCGTGGAACTGGCCGATGTAGCGCAGATCGCCAATGTAGCGGATCGACCGGCGATTCTTCGGGACTCCGTCGGTCGCAAGCTCGGCATCGACGCGGCTGGCGAGCTCGTTCGCGCGCTCCTGGATTGCCGCAGCCGTGATCCTCTCCAAAGGCGAGCGGAACGGCACTTGCACCATATGCCGGATGTCGGCGGCAAGCAGGCCCTCGGCGGCAAACACGCCGGGATGCCGCGGCACGACAATGCCTTTGAGGCCGAGGTCGCGGGCGATCATGCCGGCATAGAGCGGACCCGCGCCGCCGAAGGGAATGAGCGTCATGGCACGAGGGTCGAGGCCGCGTTCGACGCATAGCGTGCGGATCGACTGCACGAGCTGCGCATTGGCCACGCGGATGATGCCGTGGGCCGCCTCCTCGAGCGCCATGCCGAGCGGCTTGGCGATGACATGCCCGATTGCCTCGGCAGCCTTTTCCGGCACGAGGCGGACCTCGCCACCGAGATAGTCCGCGGGCGCGAGCCAGCCGAGTACGACAGCCGCGTCCGTGACAGTTGGCTCGGTGCCGCCGGTGCCGTAGCAGGCCGGTCCCGGCACGGCGCCGGCCGAGCTCGGCCCGACGCGCAGTCCGCCGCCCGCATCGACCCAGGCGATCGAGCCGCCGCCGTTCGACATGGTCTCTACATCGATGGTGGGGAGGCGAACCGGTTGGCCGTCGAGGCTGCGCGACATGCGCGTCCGCGCCTCCCCGCCGGTGATGGCCGAGAAATCCGCCGAGGTGCCGCCGACGTCGATGGTCACGGCATTCGTGATGGCCAATCGCTTGCATAAGTCCACCGCGGCAATGACGCCGCCAGCAAGCCCAGATGTCAGCATGTGGCCCGGATTTTCGCGCGCCGCGCGCGGCGTGGCGACGCCACCGTCCGATCGCATCAGGCGGAGCGTGCCCTGAAAGCCGATTTCTGCCAGCGTGGCCTCGAGCTCATCGATGTAGCGGGAGACGACGGGCCCGACATAGGCCGCCATGGCAACCGTCGAGGCGCGCGGCCACTCCTCGAGCTGTGGGTTGACGACGTGCGAGGCGTAGACCGGCACATCGGGAAGCGCGGCTCGGATCGCGGTTGCCAGACGCTGCTCGTGCTGCGGCGCCATAAAAGAGAAGTGCAACGAGATGGCGACCGACTCGGGCTCGATAAGCCGGAGCTGGTTCACGGCACGGGCGACCTCGCGATCCGTCAGGGCGTCGACGACCTGCCCGAAGGCGTCGACCCGCTCCGCCACCTCGACGACATTCCTCCGGTCGACGACCGGTTTCGGCTTGGTCTGGATCAACGCATATGTGCGCGGGCGCAGCTGATTGCCGATTTCCAGCACATCGGCAGCCCCCTGTGTCGTGACAAGTGCGACCTTGGCGCCACGCCGCATCAGGAATGCATTGGTCGGAACGGTAAATCCGTGAACGAACAATCCGACGTCCTTGGGCGCGAGCCCCGCAGTCCGGCATATGCGCTCGATGCCGGGAGCGATCGCGGCGGCACGGCCCCGCGCGCCCGAGGGGACTTTGTCGACGTAAACCCGGCCGCCGGCCTGATCGACCAGCACCAGATCGGTAAACGTGCCCCCCACATCGGCTGCGAGCGTGATCATCGAATATCCGTGAACCCGAGTTTGGTGGCGGAAACTCGCAGGTACCGACGAGCCAAGTCAACGCTGGCACACCATTCGACTGGCATCTGAGGCAACTTTCACGTGATCCCGCGTTTGTCCCTTGGCAAATCCCTCGTGAGGAGGCTAAGGTCATCACCTGGGAGGCCATCCGGGACCGCATCGAGAAGCCCGGAGGCACGAGTTTTGCGCACGGGAAACGCAGGCGAGCATGGCAGAAAAAGCCACGACCGAGGCCGCAGTCACGGCCGAGCGGGTATCTAAGATTTTTGGCGGGGGCCAGGACGTCGTTCGCGCTGTCGACGATGTGTCGGTCGCCATCCGCAAGAACGAGTTCTTCACGCTGCTCGGACCTTCCGGCTGTGGAAAGACAACGCTCCTGCGGCTCATCGCTGGCTTCGAGCATCCGACCAAAGGCCGAATTCTTCTCGATGGCGAAGACATCTCCACGCTGCCCCCCTACCGGCGGCCGGTGAACACGGTCTTCCAGAATTACGCGCTGTTCCCGCACATGACGGTGGCGCAGAACATCTCCTTCGGGCTCGAGATGCTCGGGCGGCCGAAGTCCGAGATCCAGTCGACCGTCGCCTCGATGCTGAAGCTCGTCCGGATGGAAGAGCTGAAGGACCGGCGCACGAGCCAGATCTCCGGCGGCCAGCAGCAGCGCGTGGCGCTCGCCCGCGCGCTCGCGCCGAGGCCGAAGGTGCTGCTGCTCGACGAACCCTTGTCGGCGCTCGACTACAAGCTCCGCAAGGACATGCAGATCGAGCTCAAGCGCCTGCAACACGAGACGGGCATCACCTTCGTGTTCGTGACCCATGATCAGGAAGAAGCGCTCACCATGTCGGACCGCATCGCGGTCATGAACAAGGGCAAAATCCTCCAGATCGGCGGCCCGCGCGACATCTACGATCGTCCCTCCGAGCGCTTCGTTGCCAATTTCATCGGCGACACGAACTTCATCGAGGCCGATCTCAAGGCCGGCGCCAACGGGGTCGGCACGGTCGTGCTGCCCTCGGGCCGCGAAATCAACGCGAGCCTTCCCGACGGCGGTGCGAAACCTGGTCGCGTCAGCGTCGTTGTTCGGCCCGAGCACGCGATCCTGACGCGCGACGGCAACGCCGCGATGCTCAAGGGCAAGCTCGAGAACATCGTCTACTTTGGCACCGACACCCACTACCATTTGAAGCTCTCGAGCGGCGATCCCTTCACCATCCGCTCGCAGAACTCGCGCAATCGCGATGTGAGCTTCAAAACCGGCGAGGAGCTGGGCATCACCTTCGACGACAATGCGCTGCAAGTGCTGAGGGACTGACATGGCGGTTGCCCAGGATCTCGGTGGCGTTGCCGCCTATGAAGGCGAGGAAGGCCAGGCGGAGCGCATCGCGCGCGAGTCGGAGCGCAGGGACGTCCGCAAACGCTGGCTGCTGTTGTCGCCTGCCATCGTGATCATCCTGGCGGCGGCCATCGGGCCGCTCTTCGTCATGGTCGTCATCTCCTTCCTGACCAAGGGAAGCTACGGCTGGGCCTACATGCCCTGGTCGTCGGAGGGCTGGTACAGCGTCCTTTGGGAGAAGGACATCTTCGACGACTCCATCACGCTGGCCGATGCCCATCTGTCGGTGTTCTGGCGCTCGGTGAAGCTGTCGATCATCACGACATTCATCACGCTCGTGCTCGGACTGCCGACCGCCTACTTCATCGCCACGCGGCCCGAGAAAAACCGCGACATCTGGCTCTTCCTGATCACCATTCCGTTCTGGACCAACCAGCTCATCCGCACCTTCGCCGTACAGGAGCTGCTGCGGGCCGACGGCGTGTTCAATAACATTGCCCTGCTGCTTCGCCTCGACGTCTTGTTCGACTGGCTCGGCACCGGCATCAAGCTTCCCGTGCAGATGCTCTTCACCGATTTCGCCATCGGCTTCGGCATGACCTACGTCTTCCTGCCGCTGATGGTGCTGCCGATTTACGCCTCGATCGAGAAGCTCGATTTCCGGCTGGTCGAGGCGGGATATGATCTCTATGCCAACAAGTGGCGCGTGTTCTGGCGGGTGATCCTGCCGCTCATCAAGCCCGGCGTCATCGCCGGCTCGATCCTGGTGTTCATTCCCTCGCTCGGCGCCTACGTCATTCCGCGGGTGCTCGGCGGCGGCAAGAACCTGATGATCGGCAACCTCATCGACCTGCAGTTCGGCCAGGGGCGCAATTGGCCGCTCGGAGCGGCGCTGGCCATCACGCTGATGGTCGCCGTCATGATCGCCATGATGGTCTACGTCCGCAATTCGAGCGGGTCGAAGGGAGGCGCGCATGGCTGAGGCGGTTGTACGCGGAACGCCCCTCGCCGAGCGGCGGAGCGAGGACGCCAAGGCGAGCAGTGGCAAGCCGTTCGGCGTCAAGCACATGCCGGGCTTCATCCTGATCTCGATCTTCGTTTTCGTGCTGCTCTACGCGCCGGTGATCCTGCTCGTCGTCTTCTCCTTCAACGAGGGCGAAAGCCTCGCCGTTTGGGAGGGAACCTCGCTCAAGTGGTACTACGCGGCAGCCGCCAACGAGGACATCCGGGAGGCGTCGATCCGATCGCTGTTCGTTGCGATCGTCGCGGCAATTCTGGCGACCACGGCCGCAACGATGGCGGCCATCGCGACCACGCGCGTGAAACCGTACCGCGGCATGATGCCGGTCTACGGTCTCATCAACATGCCGCTGATGGTGCCCGAGATCGTCACCGCCGTGGCGCTGCTCATCACCTTCGCCTGGATCAAGGAGTTCGACGCAGTATTTCGGCATCGGCTACATCCTCGCCGCGCATACCGCCTTCTGCATTCCCTTCGCCTATCTGCCGATCCGGGCGCGGCTGGAAAGCATGGACCTGACGCTTGAGCGGGCCGCGGCCGATCTCTATGCGACGCCCTGGCAAGCATTCAAGCGCGTGACGCTGCCGCTGTTGTGGCCCGGCGTCATGGCCGGCGCCATGCTCGCCTTCGTGGTCTCGCTGGATGACGTGGTCATCACCGAGTTCGTCAAATCCGCCGGTCAGGAAACTCTGCCGACCTACATGCTCGGACAGCTCCGTCGCCAGGTGACGCCCGAGATCAACGCCATTGCGACGGCCTTCTTCCTACTGTCCGTCGCCATGGTCACGTTGTTCTACTTCTTGAACCGCAGGAAGTAGCCGAACCCCCGATTGCCTAGAAAAAGCCAGGAGGAACCATATGAAACGTGCATTGATGGCCGCCGTTGCGAGCGTCGCGCTCGTGCTTGGCGCAACCCCGGCGCTCGCCGACGGCGTGCTGCAGATCTTCAACTGGGGCGACTACACGAACCCGAAGCTGATCGAGAAATTCGAGAAGCAGCACAACGTCAAGGTGACGATCACCGACTACGACTCGAACGACACCGCCCTCGCCAAGGTCCGCGCCGGTGGCCACGGCTTCGACATCGTCGTGCCGTCCGCGAGCTTCATCCCGATCTGGGTGGGGGAGGGCCTCCTGCTCGAATCGAACCCGAACCAGATGGAGAACTTCAAGAACGTCGAGCCGAAATGGGTCGATGTCGAGTTCGACAAGGGCCGCAAGTACACGGTTCCGTGGCAGTGGGGTACGACCGGCATCCTGGTCAATACGAAATTCTACAAGGGCGACATCAATACCTCGGCGATCTTCCTCGATCCGCCGGACGAGCTGAAGGGCAAGGTCAATGTCGTGCCCGAGATGTCGGACGTCATGGGCCTCGCCATCATGTACTATGGCGGCAAGTGGTGCACGACCGACAAGGAAGTGTTGAAGAAAGTTCGTGACGGTCTGGTCGCCGCCAAGGCGAGTTGGCTCGGCATGGACTACGGCAACCAGGAAAAATACGAGAAGGAGGACATCATTGCCGGTGTGAACTGGAACGGCTCGACCTTCCGTGCGCGCCTCAAGAATTCAGGCATCGCTTATGGATACCCGAAGGAAGGCTTCGTCGTATGGATGGACAATGTCGCCATCCTGAAGGATGCCAAGAATGTCGAAAACGCCAAGCTGTTCATGAACTTCATCATGGACCCGGAGAATGCCGCGCTGATCTCCGAATACGCGCGCTATGCCAACGCCATCATCGGCTCGGACAAGTTCATGCCCGAGGACATGAAGACGGCGCCTGAGATCGTCGTGCCGGCCGAGTTCGCGGACAAGGGTGTTTTTGCGCTCACCTGCCCGCAGGAGGCCAACGACCTCTACACGAAGATCTGGACCGAGCTGCAGAAGTAGTCACGGCCATTCTGGAGATCTGGCGGCTAGGCAGGGCAATGCTGATGGTGCCACTGCCGGCCGCCGGAACCGTTTCTGGAATGCCGCATCGAACGAGAAACCAAAACATCAACGCAATGGGAGAAACCTGACTATGCGTATCTGGAAATTTGCGGCCGCTGTCGCGGCATTGACCTTCAGCGCTGGCTCGGCACTGGCCGAAGGCGAGCTGCAGATCTTCAATTGGGGCGACTACACGAGCCCCGAAATGATCAAGAAGTTCGAGGAAAAGTACAACGTCAAGGTGACGGTCACCGACTACGACTCGAACGATACGGCGTTGGCCAAGATCCGTGCCGGCGGCCATGGCTTCGACATCGTCGTACCGTCCGCAAACTATGTGCCGATCTGGATCAACGAGGGTCTTCTGCTCGAGACCCGCCCCGACCAGATGGAGAACTTCAAGAACGTCGAGTCGAAATGGGTCGACGTCGAGTTCGACAAGGGCCGCCACTACACCGTCCCGTGGCAGTGGGGTACGACTGGCCTGCTCGTCAACACGAAATTCTACAAGGGCGATATCAACACATCGTCGATCTGGCTGGATCCGCCCGATGAGCTCAAGGGCAAGGTCAATGTCGTGCCCGAGATGGGCGACGTCATTCTGCTGGCCATTCTCTACAATGGCGGCAAGTGGTGCACGACCGACAAGGACCTGCTCAAGAAGGTGCGCGACAATCTGATCGCCGCCAAGAAGCATTGGGTCTCGATGGACTACGCACAGCCTGAGAAATACGTGAAGGAGGACATCGCGGCTGGCGTCAACTGGAATGGCTGGAGCTTCCGGGCCCGGCTGCAGAACCCCGATCTCAAGTATGTTCTGCCCAAGGAAGGCTACGGCCTCTGGATGGACAACGTCGCCGTGCTCAAGGACGCACGCAACGTCGAGAACGCGAAGCTCTTCCAGAATTTCGTCATGGACCCGGAGAACGCGGGCATGATCTCGGCCTTCGCGCGCTATGCCAACGCGATCGTCGGCTCGGAGAAGTTCATGCCGGCCGACATGATTGGCGCGCCCGAGATCGTCATCTCGCCGGACGACGCGGACAAGGGAACGTTCAACCTCGCCTGCCCGGCGGAGGCGACCGAGCTCTACACGAAGATCTGGACGGAGCTGATGAAGTAGCGCAATCGCGCAATCGTAACAGGGCGAGCGGCGATCCATAGACAGGAATTCGCCACTCGCGACCTGAAATCGAAGATCAAACTCGGGAGGAACGTGATGAAAAGACTTCTCATAACCGCCGCTACGGTCACAGCACTGACCTTGGGGGCCGGCGCGGCTTTCGCCGACGGCGAGCTGCAGATCTACAACTGGGGCAACTACACGAGCCCCGATGCGATCAAGAAGTTCGAGGCGCAATACAACATCAAAGTGACTGTCACCGACTACGACTCGAACGACACGGCGCTGGCGAAAATCCGCGCCGGCGGCCACGGCTTCGACATCGTCGTGCCCTCCGCCAACTACGTGCCGATCTGGATCGAGGAGGGTCTCCTGCTCGAGACGCGGCCCGACCAGATGGAGAACTTCAAGAACGTCGAGGACCGTTGGGCGGATGTTCCTTGGGACAAGGGCCGGCACTACACGGTGCCGTGGCAGTGGGGCACGACCGGTGTCGCCGTCAACACGGCGGTCTACAAGGGTGACATCGACACGTCGGCCATTTTTCTCGACCCGCCAGCCGAGCTCGTCGGCAAGCTGAACGTCGTTCCCGAGATGGGTGACGTCATGGCGCTCACCATCATGTACATGGGTGGCGAGTATTGCACCGACGACAAGGAGATCCTCAAGAAGGTCCGCGACAAGCTGATCGAGGCCAAACCGAAGTGGCTGTCGATGGATTATTCGACCATCGAGAAGCTGGTGAAGGGCGATCTGGCCGCCGGCGCCGACTGGAACGGCTCGAGCTACCGCGCCAGCCTGCAGAACAAGGACATCAGCTGGGGCTATCCGAAGGAAGGCTTCGTCGTCTGGATGGACTCGGTCGGCGTGCTGAAGGATGCCAAGAACGTCGAGAACGCGAAACTGTTCCAGAACTTCGTCATGGATCCCGAGAACGCGGCGAAACTGTCCGAGTTCGCGGGCTATGCCAACGGCGTCAAGGGCAGCGACAAGTTCATGCCGGCCGCCATGCTGTCGGCGCGCGCGGTCAACATCCCGGCCGATCTTGCCGACAAAGGCCGGTTCATCACCGTCTGCAAACCCGAGGTGACGGAGCTTTACACGAAGATTTGGACCGAACTCTTGAAGTAAGCCCGTGACCGGACAGTCCTACCGAAACACAGAGGCGCGCCCAGCGATCATGCAGGGCGCGCCTCCTCGCTTGATCGTGCCGCGTCTCGACTGGGACCGGCCGCCTTGGAACCGCTGGACCTTCCAGCACATCCGCGAGATCCTGCCGACGGCCGAGGTCTGGCGTGGCGCTGGGCCAGCTTCCCCGCTCGCCGAGGCGCCTAAGGATTTGGGCGGCATCAATTTCACGCGCACCGATGGCGCGACGCAGACCGTCGACGAGCTCCTCGAGGAGACCTACACCGACGGCTTTTTCGTCGTGCATGCCGGCAAGATCGTCATCGAGCACTATTTCAACGGCATGACGCCGAGGACGCTGCATCTTTCGCAATCGATGTCGAAATCGGTGACGGCGACAGTTGCGGGCGTACTTATCGGCCAGGGGCTTCTCGATCCAAAAGCTCCGCTTACGCAGTACATACCCGAGCTTGGGCAAACCGCCTATGCCGGCGCGACTCTCCAGCACGTCCTCGATATGACGAGCGGGGTCCGCTACAGCGAGGAGTACACCGACCGCTATTCCGATGTCGGCCAGACCGATGTCGCGAGCGGTTGGAAGCCGGTGCCGCCAGGATCCGACCCGGCCTTCAAATGGCCCGCGCACATATTCGAACAGATCATGGGCCTCACGACCCTCGAGGCCGAGCACGGCAGCCGCTTCCTCTATCGCTCCATCGAAACCGACGTACTCGCCTTCTGCATGGAACGCGTCTCGGGCAAGCGCCTGCCTGCTCTGGTGAGCGAACATCTCTGGCAGCCGATGGGTGCGGACGAGAGCGCGAATTTCACGCTCGATCCCGCAGGCTATGCGCTGGCGAGCGGCGGCCTCAACGCGACGCTGCGCGACTATGCCCGCTTCGGTCTCGTCATCTTGAACGGCGGGCGGCTCAATGGCCGGCAGATCGTGCCGCCCGCTTGGGTCGCCGATATCCGTCGCGGCGCCCACGGCCTCGCCAACGACTACCTGCGCCTGTCGCTGCCGAACGGCTGCTACCGCAACCAGTTCTGGATCGAGGATCGCGACCGCGAGACGGTGATGTGCCGCGGCGTGTTCGGCCAGCTCATCTTCATCGCGCCCGAGCACGACCTCGTCGCCGTCAAGCTCTCGAGCTATCCGGATTTCCTCAATCTCACCTACGGTCTCGACACGCGCCGCGCCATCGGCGCCATCGTCGAGGCGCTCCGCTGAACGATCCCGCCAACCTCCAGGATGCGTATCATGTCCACCGCCGACCTCGATCTCTGCTACATGCCGGCCACCGAGGCGCTGAAGCGCTTCAAGTCGAAAAAGCTCTCGCCGGTCGAGCTGATGAAGGCCGTCATCGCCCGCGCCGAGGCGGTCGAGCCCACGATCAACGCCTTCACGTTCAAATACTATGACGAGGCCTTGAAGAAGGCGAAGCAGGCCGAGGCGCGCTACGCCAAGGGCAATACCAAGGGCCCGCTCGACGGCCTCCCGGTTGCCATCAAGGACGAGAGTTACATCAAGGGCTATCCGACCTCGAACGCCTCCTTCATCCTCAAGGACTTCGTGCCCGAAACGACCTCGCCCACCAACGAGCGCCTGCTCGATGCCGGCATCATCTTCCATGCCCGCACCGCGACGCCCGAATTCTCCTGCGCCGGCATGACCTATTCGCAGATGTGGGGCGTCACGCGCAATCCGTGGAACCCGGAGTTCACGCCGGGGGGCTCGTCGGGCGGCTCCGGTGCCTCGCTCGCCGCCGGCTCGACGACATTGGCGACCGGCTCCGACATCGGCGGCTCGATCCGCATTCCGGCCAGCCAATGCGGCCTCGTCGGTTTCAAGCCGCCCTACGGCCGCAATCCCGATGACCCGCCGTTCTCGTTCGACTTCTACAACCACACCGGACCGATGGCCCGCACCGTCGCCGACTGCGCGCTCTTGCAGAATGTCATGTCCGGCCCGCATCCCCGCGACATCGCCACCGTCAAGCCGAAGCTCACGTTGCCGGCCAAGTTCAAGGACATCAAGGGTTGGCGGATCGGGTACTCGATCGATCTCGGCATGTTCGAGGTCGACAAACAGGTCGAGGCCAATACGCGCGAGGCGCTCAAAGTATTCAAGTCGCTCGGCGCGAAGGTGGAGGAGGTCGATCTCAAGTGGGACGAGGCCTGCTTCGATGCGGGGCTCAAATACCTCGCGCACCTGTTCGGCGCGCTGATGGCCCAACAGGCGAAGCAGCATCGCAAGATCATGAACGGCTATGCGCTCTGGTTCGCGGACCAGTGCGAGGAGTTGTCGACGCTCGATTTTCTCGATTCACTTGTGACGGCCGGGCGCATGTATTCGACCCTCGGCCCGGCGCTCGAAAAGTATGACGTGATCATCTGCCCGACGGTCGCCATGCCCGATGTCCTGGCCGATCTCGACTATGAGAAGAGCCCGCCGGTCCGCGTCAATGGCAAGAAGGTGCATCCCGCCCTCGGCTGGGCCATGACCACCTGCTTCAACACCATGAGCCGTTGCCCGGTACTCTCGGTTCCCTCGGGCCACGTGAAATCCGGCATGCCGACCGGCATTCAGATCGTCGGCCCGACCTTCGAGGACGAGAAAGTGTTCCAGGCGGCCTCCGCCTACGAGCAGGCTGTCGGCGGCTGGTTCCGGGATGGGGCGACGCGGCCGGAAGTGTGAAGGCAGGCAGTAAGGCAGTGAGGCAGTAGGCAGTAAGTGGTCCGCAGGTTTGTGCAGCACCTTCCTACTGCCTTACGGCCTCCTTCTCCCCTGTTGCGCCTTCGCCCCGCTCGCTGTACAACACCCCCCACAAACCGCCCGGCGGGGCATGCCGTGGCGGTTTTCGATTGCTCAGGCAACATTCGGCCGGGCTGCCGCCCTCCTCTCTAACGCTTTGAAAGCGCTAGAGAAATCGGGTGGCTTAGCCGTCTTCGGCCCAACAACAAGGAGACTGATGCGAAATGCCCAAGCTGAAGACGAAGTCGAGCGTGAAAAAGCGCTTCAAGGTGACCGGCACCGGCAAGGTGAAGGCCCAGGCCCGCGGCAAGCGGCACGGCATGGTCAAGCGGTCGGCGAAGTTCATTCGCAAGGCGCGCGGCACCATGGTGCTATCGGATCCCGATACGAAGCGCGTGAAGCAGTGGATGCCCAACGCCCGGAGGGCCCGGCGCCGCGCCGTTCGGGTCGCCGAAAGCACCGAGAGTTGAGGGAGGGCTGACACATGGCACGCGTAAAACGGGGCGTCACGGCCCACGCCAAGCACAAGAAGGTTCTGAAGCAGGCCAAGGGTCACTTCGGCCGCCGCAAGAACGCGATCAAGACGGCACGCCAGTCGGTCGAGAAGGCCGGCCAGTACGCCTATCGCGATCGGCGCAACAAGAAGCGCACATTCCGGGCGCTCTGGATCCAGCGCATCAACGCGGCGACGCGTGAGCTGGGCCTCACCTACGGGCGATTTATCGACGGCCTCACCAAGGCCGGCATCGAGGTCGACCGGAAGGTTCTGGCCGATCTCGCCGTCAAGGATTCAGAAGGCTTCAAGGCGCTCGTCGAGCGGGCGAAGGCCGCGGTCGCGGCCTGAGGCAAGAGGAAAATTGTATGCTGGGCTGATCCCGGAATTGATCCGAGGAAAGCCCAGCACTTCATGCTCCGTGCTCCGCCGTGCTGGGCTTGGGTCCGTGTCGCGGCCCTCGGCGCCAGCCTACGACACCCGCCGCCCCGGAATTTCAGACGCCGATGAACGATCGCCCCTCACCCGATCTCAAGTCCCTCGAGGCCGAGCTCGTCGGCGCGGCGAAGGCTGCCGCCGACTTGAAATCGCTTGACGACGTGCGCGTGGGCGCGCTCGGCAAAAAGGGCCGCATCTCCGAGCTGATGGCGACGCTCGGCAAGTTGGCACCCGAGGAACGCAAGAATTTCGGCCAAGCGGTCAACGCTCTGCGCGATCGCGTGACGGATGCGCTCGATGGGCGCAAATCCGCATTGACGGAAGCAGCCCTCGAAGCCCGCCTCAAATCCGAGCGCGCCGACATCACGCTGCCCGTGATGCCAGGCCCACTCGCCGATGGCCGCATCCATCCCGTCTCGCAGGTCTTCGACGAGGTGTCGGAGATCTTCGCCGACATGGGCTTCTCGGTCGCCGAAGGTCCGGACATCGAGACCGACGACTACAATTTCACCAAGCTCAACATCCCCCCGGAGCATCCGGCGCGCCAGGAGCACGACACGTTCTATCTGAAATCGCCGCCCGGCTCGAACGAGGCGCCGCTGGTGCTACGCACGCATACGAGCCCGGTGCAGATCCGCGCCATGCTCGCCCAGAAGCCGCCGATCCGCATCATCGCGCCGGGCCGCGTCTATCGCATGGATAGCGACCAGACGCACACGCCGATGTTCCACCAGATCGAGGGCCTCGTCATCGACGAGGCGACCCATATGGGTCACCTCAAATGGACGCTCGCCGAGTTCGCCAAGGCTTTCTTCGAGGTGGATGAGGTGAAGATGCGCTTCCGCGCCTCCCACTTCCCCTTCACGGAGCCTTCGATGGAGGTCGACGTCGGGGCGGAAGCCATCGGCAAGCCGGGCAAGTGGCTGGAGATTCTGGGCTCCGGCATGGTGCACCCGAACGTCATCCGCAATTGCGGCCTCGACCCCGAGCGCTACCAGGGCTTCGCTTTCGGCATGGGCCTCGACCGCATCGCCATGCTGAAATACGGCATCCCGGACCTGCGCGCGATGTTCTCGGCGGATTTGCGCTGGCTGAAACACTACGGCTTCGTGCCGCTCGACGTGCCGACGCTGGCGGGTGGGCTTTCGGGGTAGGGCGCGAAGTGCGCGAAACGACGCAGATCGTAGGGGCGACCGGCGGTCGCCCGCTCTTCACGACAACCGCGATTGCTGCACACGTGGATGGCCGGGCGACCGCCGGTCGCCCCTACGACGTGCACCGCCTTCGCGGGCATGACGGGCTTGGTGGTGCTGTCAAACCCCCAACCCCGCCTTCCTCAGCCCGTCGATCAGATGCTCGGTGTCGGCCGGATTTTGGTAGGGCTCGGCTTCTGCGAACTTGATGATCGGGATGTCGGGCTTCAAGCGCGCGCATTGGTCGAGGATTGCGCGGGCCTCGGCGATGCGGCCGAGCTGGCCGAGGGCGGCGGCCAAATACATCAGGTCCAGAACATAGTCTGTTGGGTTAGATAGGAGTTTCTCTGTCTCTTGATAATGTTCACCGATATAGGCCCCAATCCCCACAAACACATCATACCATTTGGGCGGAAATGGATTGAGTTCTCGGCCCTTCGCAAACCAAGAGATACTTTCTACATATCTCCCAGTGTATGCCAGTAGCTGACCCAAGTGCATTGTGGCATTCGCGTCGTTAGGATTGAGAGAAGACGCGCGCCTTAGATGGACCTCGGATTCTCGGAATTGCCGGTTGAACAGTTGACTATATCCGACTTGCATGTGGCAGCGGACGCTGTTGCTGTCCAGCAGTACACCATGTTGGGCCAGTCCAGTTGCGGTCTTCAACGCCGACATCGTCCAAGTCGTAGACCCAAAGATCTAGATTGCACAACGCAAGGTAGGCGTGCGCCTCAGCGTAACTGGGGTCTAGCTGGATCGCCTTCTCGATCATAGCCCGAGCGTCGATGCTATCTGCCCGTGTTTGCCGTTGATTGACCTGGAGGCCACGCAATGCATAGTCGTATGCCACCAAGTTGTCTGGATGCTTTCGCGCGACTCGGTCGGCGACATCGCCTTCAACGTGCCTTACGAGCGTGCTCGCAATGACCGTCGCCACCTCCTCCTGCACCGCAAAGATATCGTCGAGCCCCCGATCATACCGCTCCGACCAGACATGGTTGCCGCTCGCCGCCTCGATGAGCTGGGCGGTGATGCGGACGCGGTTTCCTGCTCGCCGCACGCTGCCCTCAAGCACGTAGTCGACGCCGAGCCGCTTGGCGATCTCGGGGATCGTCAGTGGTTGGCCGCGGAATGCGAAGGAGGAATTCCGCGCGATCACGAACAATGACCTGAATCGGGAAATCGCCGTGATGATGTCCTCGGTGATGCCGTCGGAGAAATACTCCTGATCCGGATCACCGCTCATATTGTCGAACGGCAGCACGGCAACGGAGGGCCTGGTGGTATCGCGCTTGGGCGGAACGGGACTTAGGGATGATGCAGTGGATGGTCGCGAGGCCGATTGATGGCCCTGCCGCAATCGATACACCCTCACCAGCGCCGCGATATTCTTGAGCGTCTGCTCCCCCATGTCCTCGAATAGCGCTGCCGTCTTGCCGAGCACCTCCTGATAGATTTTTCCTGAGACGCAAATCCCGCCCGGTTCCGCGAGCGGCTCGAGACGCGCCGCGATGTTGACGCCGTCGCCGTAGACATCCGAGCCTGCGCCGACGACATCACCGAGATTGATGCCGACCCGGAGCACGACGTGCCGATCCTCCGGCACGCCCTCGTTCGCGACCGCCATCCGTTTCTGCAATTCGATTGCCGCCGCGACCGCATTCACGGCGCTAGCAAACTCCACCAGCACCCCATCGCCCATGAGCTTGACGATGCGGCCTCGATGCTGCTTGAGCACAGGCTCGAGCACACCTGTTCGGCGCTGCCGCAAGGCCGCGAGCGTCCCGGCCTCGTCCGCCGCCATCAGGCGGCTGAAGCCCACGACATCGGCAACGAGTATAGCAGCCAGCCGCCGTTCCATGCTCCCGCCTCCAGCCGGCCGAGACTAATCAGCCGCCGTCGGGAACGCCAGCCGGTTGGCGGGTCAAAGCCAAAACAAGGGTTCAGCCCCAGCCGAGCGCCTTCAAGGCAAGGCCCGAATGCCAGATCTTCGTCATATGGCTAATCTTGTCGGCATCGAATTGCATGACGTAGACGTAGTCCGTCGCCACTTTCTTGCGGGTGGGCGGCTTGGGCCCGCCTTCACCCGTATGCGTGCCGTGGAAGGTGGCGAACGCCGAGACATTCCGGCGCTTCTCGTCGACCGCGAAGGACTTGAGATCATAGTGGCCGTCCGGCAGCGGCCCGAGCAGCCATTTCATCCAGTCGCAATACTTGTCGAGCGTTTGCGATGTCGGCCAGCGGCTCCGACTGGGCCGAGAAGGTCGCGCCCGGCTTGCAATAGGTTTTGCAGCCATCCCATCCCTTGCCGGTCTCGCAGGCAACGAAGAACTTTTCGGCGGTTTCCGATATCGATGCCATGGTGCAGCACTCCATTGACCAGTGACAAACTCGAGACATGCGTTAGCCGGTGAAGCGTGCAGCCTCCCCGAACTCCTTGTCCAGCAAATTGCTGACAATCGGAGTTGCGCGAGCGCCCTACACCACCGCGTTCACCGGGCAGCTCGTCGCGCCTCCCACGATCGCGCGGATGCGGGAGAGGATCGCCTGGCATTCGGCCGGATCGACTTTCATGGGATTGGCAGGGTCGGCGTTGAAGGTCCAGGAGCCGCCGACGACGATGCCATCAGTACGGCAGAACAGATAGGCCGAGCGCCGGGTAGGCATCGACATCATCCCCTCGTAGCAGCTGGCGCTGAGCAGATAGCGCAGCTCGCGCGGATTGTTGAGCTTGACGAGATGTCCGCGCCCGCCGATGAGCTCGGAGTCGTCGAACAGAATCTTCGAGCCGATGCCGGTGCAGTTGACGATGATGTTGGCGTCGAGCGAAGGGATCTCGCTCCGAGCCACGATCCGCCGGTCGCCGATGCGAAACATGCACGCCCGCCCGCGTCAGCTCCTCGCGCAGCGCCGGCATCATGATCGTCGGATTGATCAGCCAGGTCTCGTACTCGTAGCCGCCGGCGGCGACCGATCCCTCGAACGGCAGCCGGCTCCAGAAGCGCGGTCGCTGCACGATCTCCGGTGGTGTGTAGCGGTGATCGAAAGCATCTATCGGGCGGGTGATGGAGAAGTTGCGGCGGCGGCTGACGCCGTAGCGTTCGCGCCCTTCCGGTCCGACGTCCAGCAGCTTCTGATGCGAGTCGCGGAGCATCGATTTCAGCTCCTCCAGGCGTCCGCGATCGGCATAGGTGCGGAAGAGTCCCGACGGCTCGAACTGGCCGCCGGCGATGAAGGAGGTGGTGTCGCGGAAGGCCTTGGCGCGCACCGTCAGATCGAGGCGTGGCCAATCCGGCTTCCAGCGCTCGACGAGTGTTTTCGCGGTCGTCAGACCGATGATGCCGGAGCCCAGGATCATGATGCGCGGCATCTGACCGGCGGCCAGCACCTCGCGCACGGCGTCCTCGATCAGGACCACGGCACGCTTGGCCGTGCCCCAGGACAGCGTGATGCCGGCGCCGCCATGGCCATAGTTGTGCACGACGATCTTACGGGCGGATCCCGAGCCCGTGACTCGCTTCTCGATGCGGACGCCGTTGATCGGCCGGATCGGGCGAACGCCGGCGATGAAGCTCTGGGAGTCCGGCGGGCGATCGTCGAGATTGGGCCAGCGGATGCGAGTGGCGTCGGGCAAGGCCGGCAACGGTGTGATCGTGTCGGCCAGGGCGTCACGACTGCCCAGACCCGGAAAAAGTATCGCACCGGCGGCGGCCGCACCCCGCAATAGGCCACGACGCGAGATTGGCCGATCGAAAATTCCATCCATGATTTCCCCCGCTCTTGTCCTCACCCCAGCTCCGACGGCCGGTTGCGCTGCTTCGTCTTGACCGAGATCAGCGCCGGGCCCGTCGCGGCGTTCGCCTGCCGCAAGGCATCGCGCAGCTCGGCCACCGTATCCACCTCGATCGCCACCGGCACGCCCATGGCTTTGGCGAGGTCGGCATAGCGCCAGCGATGGAGCGTCACGAAGGGAAGTGGCGCCTCGCTCGTACTGGCGTAGTAGCTCCCATCCGCATCGATCAGATGCTGCTCTATGCCGTAGCTGCCGTTGTCGAGGACCAGCACGATGGCTGGGATGTTCTGGCGGACGAGCGTCGACAGACCCTGCACGGTCGTCTGGAAGCCGCCGTCGCCGCAGATGACGAGGGGCCGGCGATTGCCTTGCTCTTTCAGCGCCAACCCGGCGCCGACCGACGCCCCCATCGAGTAGCCGATCGATTGCCAGACGCTGTCGCAGAGGAAGCTGTTGCGTCCTTTCACATCGAGCTCGCCCGCTTGATACAGGGCGAGCGTGGTGTCGGTGATGACCACATGCGAGGCATCGAGCTGGTCGCTGATGGTGCCCATCACCTCGTCATAGGTGAGGCCCGGATCGCTGCCGCTCGCCGAACCCGCCTGTCGCGGCAGTCGCCGCCGGTGATCGAAGCTGAGGCTCGAAAGCTGCATGGTATCGCGCCAGCCGCGAATCGTCTGCTGCTGCGCCGGCGTCGGCGACCAAGGTCCGCGCTGCAGCTCCGTCAACAGCGTGCCGAGGTCGCAAGCGGCCGGCGCCGCCGTGCCGATCCTCAATTGCCCATTGCCGATCCTGACGTTGCGATCGCGCGGCGGATCGACGAGATGGCGGTGCCAGTTGCCGAGCACGGTGCCGAGCATGACGATCTGGTCGGCCTCGTCGATCACGCGCTTGACGGTCGGCGAGGCCCGCTGTCCCTCGTAGACGCCGACAAAACCGCGGGTGCTTTCCGCTAGCACGGTTTTCGCGAGCAGCGTCGTCGCCCAGGGCACTTGCAAGCGATCGAGCAGCGCCACGACGCGATCGGCGAAGCCGCAGCGCTGCGATCTCGATGCCGAGCAGGAACACCGGTTTCGACGCCGATTGCAGGCGACGCAGGATCGTGGCCGCCTGGACCGCCTCATTGCCGGCCGGCTGGGTCGCGAAGGCGAGCGGCGCGACCGGTGGCGCGACGGTGCCGGCCCAAACGGTCTTGGCAATCTCGAGATAGACCGGCCGATGCAGCTTGACCGCCATCTCGATCGCGCGATCCAGCGCGGCCGGAACCTGCATCGCGGAGGTCACGCGCTCGGCATGGCCGGTAACGGCTTTGAAGATCGCGAGATCCGTCAGGGCTTCGGCGTTACTCCCAGTCCGGCCGATCGAATGCGTAAAGCGCACATCGAGCGTGCGCTGGAGATCGAGCTCAGCCTCGCTCGGGCCGCCATTGATGACGACGACGGGGCTGCGCTCGGTGTAGGCGGCGGCGATGGCGTTGACCATGCTGAGCGTGCCTGGGCCGTAAGTCACGGCGACGGCGCCGAGACCTTTCATCCGCGCATAGGCATCGGCGGCGTAGCCGGCCTCGAGATCGCCCGCCGTCACGCAGAGCTTCATCTGCTCGGCCGCCGCCTCGGCGTAGAGATGCTCGCAGGTCTTGCCTGGAATGCCGAACAGGGTGTTGCAGCCGTGCTGCTTCAGGCGGCGATGGATGTACCGGGACACACTGATGGGTGCGGTACTGGTGGCTATCGGCGCGCTCGTCAGCGTGCTGCAGGCGATCGCGGGCGATGCGGCAGCGCCGATTGCGTTGAGCGCGGCAAGTGCAGCCACGGTCTGCAGCACGTCGCGGCGCGACAGATCCTCGCTCGAGTCGGACATCGCCGGCTCTCCCTGTTCAGGACCGTCCCCAGATGGCAGGCTAGTGGCCCGTCGCGCCTAAATCGCATCATGGCCGCGAGCGCTTTCGATTTAGGCCCGACATAAGGGCCACTAGCAATATCATTGGCTTAGTGTGGCGTTCAACGCGCCTTAGTTGACACGAACCTCGCCGCAGTACTGGTCAACTAAGGCGCGACGCCACACTAGCCGAGGCCCGGCCGGACTGTCCAGTGAATGGACAGCCTCTGCCGCCGCCGATAGTTTCCGCCCGCTGAACAAAATAGGAGCGCATCGTGGGTCGAGTTCAAGGCAAGGCGTGTCTCATCACGGGCGGCGCATCGGGATTGGGCGTGGCGACGGCCCGCATGCTCCTGCGCGAGGGCGCCAAGGTACTGCTGACCGATATCGACGTGGAACGAGGCGCGGCCGTTGCCCGGTCGATCTCGGACAGTGGCGGTGAGGCCGCGTTCCTCGCGCACGACGTTACGAGCGAGGATCAGTGGCGCGCCGCCATTGCCGAATGCGTCCGCCGCTTCGGCCGCATCGACGTACTCGTCAACAGCGCCGGCATCGGCGTCGGGGGTAAGCCGGAGGACGAGACGCTCGAGAGCTGGCGGCGGATGATGAGCATCAATCTCGATGGCGTGTTCCTCGGCACGCGCGAGGCGCTGATCGCCATGAAGGCGCAGGCGCCCGAGGGCGGCTCCATCATCAATCTCTCCTCGATCTACGGTATCGTCGGCGATCCGACGGGCGGTGCCTACAATGCCTCCAAGGGCGGCGTCCGGCTCTACACGAAGTCGGTCGCGCTCTATGCGGCGAAGGAGGGCCTCGGCATCCGCGTCAATTCGGTGCATCCGGGCTACATCTGGACGCCGATGGTCGAGAACGTCTTGGCGAAGAAGCGCGATCCGGAGGCGGTGCGCAAGAGCATCGAGGCGCTACATCCGCTCGGCCGGCTCGGCGAGCCGGATGATATCGCCTATGGCATTCTGTATCTGGCCTCTGACGAGTTGAAGTTTGTCACGGGCGCCGAATTGGTGATCGATGGTGGGTATACGGCGCAGTAAGTGGCATGATGACCGGCATGCCTTCTGATCCTCGGCGCGTCGTTGCCTCGGGATACGACAAGATCGCGGATATCTACCTCGATCGGTTCGGCTCTTCAGCGACCCGTCAGAAATGGTTGGGTCACCTGATCGACGGCTTACCGGCCGGTGGCGGACGACGCTCGATCTGGGCTGCGGGGCAGGCATCCCTGTCGCCCGCGAGCTCGTTGCCCTCGGACACGATGTCGTTGGCGTGGATGGGTCGGAACAACAGATTGTCCGAGCTTCGGCAAAACGTTCCAGGCGCGGCTTTCATCCAGAGCGAGATATGTGCAAATAACATTCGGGACCGGCTCATTCGATGCGATTGGAGCCTTCTACTCGGTCACGCACGTCCCAGTGAACCAGCAAGGCGCGTTGATCTCCGCCATTGCTACTTGGCTCAAGCCAGTGGCATTTCTGGTTGCGAGCTTTGGAGCAGGCGCGGTGGGAGAGTGGACGGGCGAGTGGCTTGGAACAATGATGTTCTTCGCTCACGACAGCGAAGCGGAATCGCTGAAACATCTGGCCAATTCAGGATTGAGGCGTTCGCATTTCTTCGATCGAGTAGCAGGATCCACGAGGACGCTTCTTTCCTGTGGATTGAGGCGATCAAACAGGCTTGATGGATGGTCTGGACGTTGTCCGTGCTATCCGGCGAGCAACTACCGGCGCTGTTTTCCTCCACACTCAACACAGCAACGCCCCCTCGTGCCGCAGCAGCCAGTGCTTGCGCTCCAACCCGCCGCCGTAGCCGGTGAGCTTGTTGGCGTGGCCGATGACGCGGTGGCAGGGAACGATGAGGCTGATGGGGTTGGCGCCGTTGGCGGCGCCGACCGCTCGCTGCGCGCCCTCGCGGCGGAGCTTCTTAGCAAGTTCCCCATAGGTCGTGGTCTCGCCGGGCTTGATTGAGCGGAGCGCCACCCAGACCTCGCGCTGGAAGGGCGTGCCGCCGCCGTCGGCGGGAAGTTCTTCGAGGGCGTGGATGTCGCCATCGAAGTAGCGTTTCAGGGCCTTGTGCAATCCGAGCGCGTCCTTGACCGGCTCCGCGTCGAGCCCATCGAACCGCCGCTCGAGCCAGGAGCGCTCGCGCTCGGCCTTATCGGAAAAGCCCAAACCCACCACGGCGTCGTTCGAGCAATAGGCCTCGATGGGACCGATCGGGGATGAGAAATCGACGCGCGCGAGCTTCATGCGCGGCAGTATAGCGGCGGCGGGAGCCTGCGGCCATGCCGGCCTACACAAGTGTTCCTATTGGCCACGAGAAGGCACCGTTATCCTGGGCGATCTAGTCGAATAGCGCCAGCTGCGACGGATCGGGTCCGGGACGCGCGAAGCGCTGGCGGCGGGAGAAGTCGACGCGGTCGGTCAGTGCCGGATGCCGGTCAGCGAACGCGTCCTGCGCCTTCTTGCGTGACCCGATGAAGCGCTCCTCCCACCAGATCTCGTAGAGCCGGCGCGGATCGCAGCCGTAGCGCATCACGAGGTCTTTGAGGCGGATGCCGAGCCAGCGCGCGATCCAGATATCGACGGCGTCCTTCTCCGTCAGGCGGCGGACCGGCATGGCGAATTGGCTGAGCTTTGGCGGAGCGACGCGGATACGCTTTTGCATGGCACTCACTCGACTGACTCGACAGAAGCATTTTCCGGCGAAGTGGCTTCCCGGTTCGCCGAAGAAAATGCGACCAACAAAAAAACTTGAACGAAGTGAGAACTTATCCTCTCCGACTATGCGCTGGCTATGGCGAATTCACGAGAGCGGCGCCCTAATTCGCATTGCGGGCGCAACTCATCCGTGCTCAGTCTTCCGCATCCTTCGGCACGTCGACGACGATGCGGGCGCCGGCGACATCGACGACGCGCACCGTGTCCTCGCTGACGACGACGAGGAAGCTCTGGCCGCCATCGCCGGGGTCGATGTCCAGGAGATCGCCCGCCCCGTAGTTCGGTACGTCGACGACGCGGCCGAGGCGTTTTCCCGCCGGATCGAAGGCCTCGAGCCCGATGAGGTCGCTGGCGTAGTATTCACCGTCGGCGCGCGGCGGCAGACGGTCGCGCGGGACATATAGGTCCGTGCCTTTGAGGGCCTCGGCGGCATTGCGGTCGGCGACCCCTTCGATCCGGGCAATAACACCCTTACTGGCGGCGCGAGCACTCGCGATGACGAGCTGACGCGTGCGGGCGGCATCGCTCACCGGCCCATAGGCCGCTACATCCTCCGGCCTGGCCGTGCGCGAGGCGATCACCACTTCGCCCTTGATGCCATGTGCCGCCGTGATGCGGCCGATGAGGATCAGGCGCGGCGGATCGAGCTTGGGCTCGCTCATGATTGCCGGTCGGCGACGGCCTGGGCATAGGCCGCCTGGCTCATGGCGAGCGGCAATTTCGCCGATCGCCTGAGGCCGGCCGCCGAGCGCGCCGCCTTTTCGAGCTTGCCTGTCCAAGCGGTCAGGCTCTTCTTGACACCCCCGCGCCGGACCATGCCGAGGCGGAAGGTGCGGATCGGGCCGATGCCGCAGAAGCCGAGAACCTGCTTGCGCCAGCGCACCATCACCGCATCGCCGTAAACCAAGCGAAGATACCAGGGCGGCGTGTCCATGGTGACAATGAGATCGGCCGAGCGGCCGGCCAGCAGCTTGTCCCACCAGGGAGACTCTTTCCGGTACTTGAAGGCGAAGCCCGGCAGCAGCAGCCGGTCCATAAGCCCCTTCAGCAGCGCCGGCTCGGCGCCCCACCATAGCGGAAAGCCGATCACCAGATGATCAGCCCGATCGAGGGCTTCTGCGAGACGCTGCAAATCAGGCTCCCAGGGCTGCTCGGGGCCATAACCGCGCCGCAGAATGGGATCGAAGGCGAGATCGCGGACGGCGATCCTGATCACCACGGCGCCGTCGGGCAGCGCTTTCACATAGCCCTCGAGCAGTGCGCCGATCAGCCGGCCCCGATCCGGATGACCATCGATCACGAGCACGTTGAGTGGCGTCCGGCATCGCAGCTCTCTCCGCTCGACCCGCTTACTCCGCCTTCGCCTCGCCATCGGCGGCGGCCGCGGCGTCCTTCGCGGCCTTGGCCGCGGTGCGCTCCTGCGCCTTCTTCTTCGGCAGCATCTTCACCGGATTGTTGCGTGCCTCGCGCTTCATCAGGCCGGCGCCGTCGAGGATGCGCCTCAGCCGATCGGTCGGCTGGGCGCCGACGGAGAGCCAATGTTTCACGCGCTCGACGTTGAGCACGACGCGCTTCGCCTCATCGCGTACGATCGGGTTCAGCGTGCCGATCTTCTCGATGAAGCGGCCATCGCGCGGGGCGTGCTGTTCGGCGATGACGATCGAATAATGCGGACGGCGATTGGTGCCGCCACGAGCCAAGCGAATTCTGAGCATCTGGTTCTCCTAGTGCTTCGTGTGTTCGTTCGAGTTCAACGTTTCTTGTCCGGAAGCCCCGGCAGCTTCATGCCACCGAGACCGGGAAGCTTCATGCCGCCGAGACCGGGCAGGCCAGGCGAAGGTGACTTCGGCATTGCGCCGGCACCGGCGAGAATTTCTTTCAGGTCCGCCGGCAGCGCGGAAGGGTCGAGGCCCGCCAGCTCCGACTGCATCTTGGCCATCTCGGCTTCCGACGGCATGCCGCCACCGCCGCCCATCATCTTGCCGAACATGCCCTTCTTCTGGGACATCATCTTCATCATATCCGCCATCTGGCGGTGCATCTTGAGGAGCTTGTTGATCTCCTCGACCTTGGTGCCGGAGCCGGCCGCAACGCGGCGCTTGCGCGATGCGTTGAGCACCTTCGGATTACGGCGCTCGAGGCGCGTCATCGACGAGATGATCGCCTTCTGCCGCTTCAACACCTTGTCGTCGAGATTGGCCTCGGCAATCTGCTTCTTCATCTTGCCGATACCGGGCATGAGCCCCATCATCCCCGACATGCCGCCGATCCGCTCCATCTGCGTGATCTGCTCGGCCATGTCGTCGAGATCGAACTGGCCCTTGCGCATCTTGGCGGCGATTGTCGAAGCCTTCTCGAAGTCGACATTCTGCGCCGCCTTCTCGACGAGGGAGACGACATCGCCCATACCGAGGATGCGCCCGGCGATGCGGCCGGGGTGGAAGTCCTCCAGCGCATCGGAGCGCTCGCCGGTGCCGATGAGCTTGATGGGCTTGCCGGTCACGGCGCGCATCGAAAGGGCCGCGCCGCCGCGGCCGTCGCCATCGACCCGCGTCAGCACGATGCCGGTGATGCCGACTTTCTGATCGAAGCTCTTGGCGAGATTGACGGCGTCCTGGCCGGTCAAGCTGTCGGCGACGAGCAAGCTCTCGTGCGGGTTGGTCGCGTCGCGGATGGCGACCGTCTCCGCCATCAGCTCCTCGTCGATATGCGTGCGGCCTGCCGTGTCGAGGATGACGACGTCGAAGCCGCCGAGGCGTCCGGCCTCCATGGCGCGCCTGGCGATCTCGACCGGGCCCTGGCCGGCGATGATCGGCAGCGTCGCAATCGAATTCTGCTCGCCGAGCACCCGGAGCTGCTCCTGCGCGGCCGGGCGGCGCGTGTCGAGGGAGGCCATCAGCACGCGAAGCTTGTCGCGCTCGGTGATGCGCCGGGCGATCTTGGCAGAGGTCGTCGTCTTGCCCGAGCCTTGCAAGCCCACCATCATGATGGCGACCGGCGCCGGCGCGTTGAGATCGATCGGCTCGGCGTCGGAGCCGAGCATGGCGACCAGCTCGTCATGGACGATCTTGACCACCATCTGCCCGGGCGTCACCGAGCGGACGACATCCTGGCCGACGGCCTTGGCCCGCACCTTCTCGATGAAATCGCGGGCGACATCGAGCGCCACATCCGCCTCGATGAGCGCGCGGCGGACCTCGCGCATGGCCTCGCCGACATCGCTCTCGGAAAGCGCACCGCGGCCGCGGAGGCGGTCCAGAACCGAGGACAGCCGATCTGAGAGACTTTCGAACATCAGCGCGTCTTCGCCTTGGTCTTGGATTTGGCCGGCTTTGCGATGGAAGCATCAAACAGCGCGGCGGCCTTCTCGAACTTGTCACGGCACCCGGGATTGCAGAAGCCGACGACCTCGCCCTTGTACTGGGTCAGGCTGTCGGCCTGGACCGGATCGCCCGACCAGGGACAGGCCGCGTTAACCGCATCGGCGAGCCGCAAAGCCTTTGGCGCGGCCATCTTGGCCGGTCTTCCGGACTTCACTGTCGCCTTCGCGGCCATGCCGTCGTCCCATGCGTTATCGCACCCGTGGGCGCCTCGCGCTGACGGATGCTGACCTCCGGCCTCTCGGGCCGGTCGGCGGAGCGGGAGTTGATCCTGTTCCGGTTTGGGGAGGGTGTAGGGGAGGCGGGCCGGGGTGTCAATGTTTCCCAGTCCGCCCCTACGCAAACGTGCCGAAATACCGCTCGATCAGCCGCCGGTAGAGCACCGTCAGTGTGTCGAGATCGGCGGTCGGGACACGCTCGTCGACGCCGTGGATGGTCTTGTTGACGAGACCGATCTCGAGCACGGGGCAATGGTTCTTGACGAAGCGCGCATCCGACGTGCCGCCGGCGGTCGAGAGTTCAGGGCTCCGTCCGGTCGTCTCGCGGATGACACCGCTCACCATGTCGACCAACGGGCCGGGCTTGGTCACGAACGCATCGGCATTGCCGAAGAAGCTCCATTCGTGACCGAGACCGGTGCCCGCCAACGCCGCCTCCGCCGTCTTCCGGAATTGGGCTTCGAGACTCTGCGCGGTGTGCCGGTCGTTGAAGCGCACATTGATCTTCGCTTCCACACGCGCCGGAATGACGTTGTAGACGGGGTTGCCGGCATCGACCGAGACGATCTCGAGATTGGACGGCACGAAATGCTCGGTACCTTGATCGAGTGGCTGGGCCTTCAGAGCCGCCGCAATCTTCACGAACCCGTCGATCGGATTGTTGGCGAGATGCGCGTAGCCGACATGGCCCTGTTTGCCGGTCACCACGAGCTTGACCGACAAACTGCCGCGCCGGCCGATGCGGATCGTATCGCCGATCGCTTCCGAGCACGACGGCTCGCCGACGATGCAATGGCTCGGCGTGTGGCCATTGGCGGCCATCCAGTCGAGCACCTTGACCGTGCCGTCGACGGCGTCGGCCTCCTCATCGCCCGTGATGAGGAAGCTCAGCGTTCCGGGCCGGTCTCGGCCGTCGGTTACAAGATAGTCCAGCGCCGCCGCCATGAAGCAGGCGATATTGCCCTTCATATCGACCGAGCCGCGCCCGTGCAGCACGCCGTCGACGATTTCGCCCGAGAACGGCGGATGCGTCCAGCGCGCCACGTCGCCCGCCGGCACGACATCGGTGTGACCGGCAAAGCAAAGATGCGGGCCGCCCTGGCCGATGCGGGCGAAGAGATTATCGACCGGATAGGCGCCGTCGGCGTAGACGAGCCGGTGGCAGGAAAAGCCCGCATCGCGCAGGTGCTGCTCGATGAGAGCGAGCGCGCCGCCTTCCCTTGGCGTCACGCTCTCGCAGCGGACGAGTGCCTGCGTGAGGGCGATCGGATCGAGGGCTGCTGGCTTTGCGGACATGGGGTGGCTCGCGCTTGCGTGCTTTAAGCTCAGACCGTTCCCGTAACCGGCGGTGCCGGCGAGGCGAGGGCAGGGCGATGGCGGCTCGTCTCCGCCAGCCGCTCCTGCTCGACGATCATGATCTTCTGCCAGACCTTTTGCGAGAGGCCCGCCGTCAGCCGCTCGATGTCGCCAACAGTGTCGATCACGACTGCATCGGGCAGCGTCTGGGCATAGAGAGCCGCGGTCTTGGCGGCGAGCGAGAGCATCTCCGAGCAGTAGTCGAGATAGCGCGTCAGCTCGTGGCGGGAGAGTGTGCGCTCAGGCGATGACGGTGTCGAGCTGCCGATGCGGGCGCCGTGGCTCGGGTCCTTCGTCAGCTGATGCATATCGATGACGTGGACGATCGAGCGCAACTCGTGCAGGTCGGCGAGCGCCCGGCGGCGTTTCGTGCGTTCCTCCAACGTGAAGAGGAAGAGGAGCGCCGGCGCCCCCGACGATCACGATGTTGATCAGTGCCTCGATGCCTTGCAGCACGCCGTAGACGTTCTCGGCGTCGCGCTTCAGCTCGATCAGGCTGCCGACATAGGCGATCAGCACGATGCCGGCGACGGCGACGGCGGCAATGAGGGCGCGCAGCAGCATGTTCGGACGCGAGATGCGCGCGACACGCACCGAGTTCTCCGTGGCGAAGCGCGCCAGCTCGCCACAAACCTTGGCGAGGCCGGCGCCTGGAAAACGCTCCGAGATCCGCCGCTCGAGAATGTCGAGCGTGTCGATGATTTTCCGGGGATCGAGAGTGGCGTACATGAGGGTCTCGCAGCTCGTGTGGCGTCGCGCCATAGTTGGCCAGTGGCGCTGCCCAGTCCCTAGTCAACTATGGCGCGATGAACGCCACACCAAGCTCATGATTTTGCTCGTGGCCCTCATGTCGCGCCAAAATCGTACGGACGCCCGGCAAGCATTCGATTTTGGCGCGACGGGCCACGAGTGCGAAACCTGATCTACGCCAAGCAGCGGCGGAGCGCAAAACTTTCCGGGCTCGGGCGGGTCAGGCCGCGAGCCGCAGATCGCTCTCGACCGGCGCGGGCTCCTGATGCGTGTCCCGACGCCCGACGCCGAGGCCCTCCACGATCACGCAGGCCGAAACCAGCACGATGAGCAGCAGGGGCAGGAAGTGCAGCGCCGGCGACTCCGACGGCATCGCGAACGGCCGCCCGAAGGCGGTCATCATCAGAACGAGGGCTGCAAGAAGAATAGCGGGCAAAGCCAGCCAGCCCGGCGTGCGGCGGTCGTGCAGGCGGCGTATCGTGAGCCAAACCGCAGGCCAGAGCAGAAGGGCGACCAGCAGCATTTCGGTAATGACGAAGGCCGGCTGTCCTGACGCCATAGCCCCGAGCGTCAGGCCGGCGAACGGGGCGGCAAACAGAATGGCAAGACCGTGTGCCGCGGCAATGGCGACGAGCGCGGACCAGTATAGCAAGGCGTCGACCGACTGGGCTGGCGAACGCGGATGCGCGACAACAGACATCTCTTTTACCTCACCTAACGCGACGACGCTTGCGCTCAGAACCCTGCCATCCCAGAGTTAAGGACTGCTTGCCGGATTGCCCGGATTGAGACCAGTGATTCAAGGCAACAGGGTGAAATAATCCGTATCCAAGCCAATATTCTCCCATCGGAAATCACCTAGGTTTCCAGTGGCCTACGTAGTGTCCGTCGCAATTCCGGAGGGTCCATGCTTCTTTACCTTACGATCGGCAGCAACGACATCGCGCGATCCGGCCGCTTCTACGATCCCGTTCTCGAAACTCTCGGCATTGGCCGCTTCAAGACACTCGACCACGAGATCGGCTATCGCGCGGCTGGCGAGGGTGGCCTTCGAATCTGGGTCGCGAGCCCTTACGACAAGAAGCCTGCATCCATCGGCAACGGCAGCATGCTGGCCTTCACGGCTCCAACCCGGGCAACCGTCGACCGGTTCCATGCGGTGGCGCTGGCCCATGGTGGCAGCGACGAGGGCAAGCCGGGCCTCCGGCCCTATGGCGACAACTTCTACGCCTGCTATGTCCGCGATCCCGACGGCAACAAGCTCTCGGCCGTCTGCCGGACGGCCGAGTAGGTTGCGCCCCACCCCCGCCCCTGGTTAACTAACCCAATCCGATCAACGTGTTGCGACGGCGGATGGGTGCCGGTTTTGGGAGTGGTTTGGCGGATGGGGGACGGCCTTGGCGATGATGACCGGTTGTCCGGGCGCCTAGCGGCGGAGGGCGGTTTGCCCAGCCGCGTCGAGCGCTGGCGGGCCGATTGGCGGCACGGCGCCAGCGCCCGGCTGGCGCTGCGCAAGCGCGTCTATGACGTGCTCGAGATCGGACGGGGCGAAAGCACGCTCTCGGTGATCGTCGAGAACGTCCTCATCGCCCTCATCTTCATCAATGTCATCGCCTTCATCCTGGAGACCGTGCCCTCGATCGAGGCGCGCTATGGCGGGCTGTTGAACGTCATCGAATGGGTCTCGGTGCTCATTTTCACCGCCGAGTACGCGTTGAGGATCTGGAGCTGCGTCGAGGTGCCGTTCCTCAAGCGTCTCTCGCCGGCCCAGGCCCGCCTGCAATATGCCCGCAGCCCCTATCTGCTGATCGATTTCCTGGCGATCCTGCCCTTCTATCTGAGCTTCCTAATCCCGCTCGATTTTCGCATCCTGCGCGTGCTGCGCCTGTTCCGGTTCTTGAAGCTCGCGCGCTATTCGCCGGCCATGAATACCCTCATGCGCGTACTCGCCAATGAGCGGCGCACGCTCATGGGCGCGCTACTGCTGGTCATGACGCTGCTGCTCTTCGCCGCCACCATCATGTACTACCTCGAAAGCGAGGCGCAGCCGGATCGCTTCGGGTCCATCCCCGAGTCCGCCTGGTGGGCGATCGTCACGCTGACGACCGTCGGCTATGGCGATGCAGTGCCGGTGACGGGGCTCGGCCGTCTCGTCGGCGGCATGACGATGCTCTGCGGTTTGATCGTGCTGGCGCTGCCAATCGCCATCATCGCAAGCGGCTTTGCCCAAGAGGTTGGGCGGCGCGACTTCGTGCTCACCTGGTCGATGATGTCGCGCATCCCCCTGTTCGCCGACCTCGATGCCAACGCCATCACCGAGGTCATGCGCTACCTGCATGCCCACAACTATCCAGCGCGCTGGGACGTCATCGCGCCGGGCAGCTCGGGTGACGCGATGTATTTCGTTGCATCCGGCCGCATTCGCCGCCAGGTCCATCCGGACGAGGAGGAGACGCTCGTGGCGGGCGACTACTTCGGCGAGGTGGCGCTGCTCGATCACGCCGAGAACGAGCACACTTATCAGACGCTGACCCGCGCGCGGCTCCTGAAGCTCGACCGCGACGGCTATCAACGCCTGCATGCGGCCCATCCCGGCATCGCCGAGGAAATCCGCAAGGTGGCGGACAGGCGGCGCGGCGGGCCTTCGCCGGTGCATGAGAACGGTGGGCCCAGCGTGCCTTTCGCGGAGGCCGGGGCTGCGCCGCTCACCGGCGACGACGACTGACCCCTACTCTAATCCCGCCTCTTTGAAGCGCTGCAACAGCTCGGCAGCATCGATGTGATCGAAAGCGCCGCCCGCTTTCTCGACCATGCGTACAAAGCTCTCCGTGCCGCCGGGGCCGTCGCCGCCCTTGCCGTCCCAGAAGGCCAGCAGCCTGACTTCCGCGCCGAGCGACTTGGCGAGGTCGAGCTGCGTCCTGTTGGCGGCCTCGTGGATGTTGGCGCCGTTGGCGGGCGCGAGCACGCCCCGCTCACTCTCGGCATGCGAGCGCCAGAGCGCCTCGAAACGGTCCGCCCAGTCGCTGCCCGGTACGCCCTCGACCGAATGCGCGACGAAGGCTTCCTCTGGCTCGGGCAGCAGCATCCGCGTGTCGAGGCCAAGATCGTGGCAGTTTTCCAGGAACAGGATGTCGCCGCCGCGCGCGCCTTGGGCGATGCCGACGAGCGACCCGCCCGAAGCCTCGCTCAAGGCGCTGATGCGCAGGCGGATGACATCGGCCGTGACCGATTCGAGGTTGGCCGGAAAGCGCGGGGTGGGCCGCCCCGGCAGGTCGATCATATGGCCGGTGAAGAGGACGGCGAGGCGGTATGGCGGGTTGGTGGAAGGCTTGGATTTCGCAGGTCTGGCCATGGTGGCGCTCGGTTGTTTCTGGGTTGCCGCCAGTTATCCGCCGCATGGGGGCCAATGCAAGGCACCGTGCCGCTTGACGCTTTCAGGTCGCGGACGCCAAACAGAGGGTCGCAGGGGCGCGGGCGGCGCCTCGGCGCTCAAGGCAGTCTAGCCGTTATCGGATGGAATGGGATCGATCGGTGACGCCGCGCAGGGGCAGTCGAGGTGTTTTTGTCGTGTCGCTCGGCCTCGCGGCCGGGTTGCACGGGGCTGCCTTGGCATATGCGCTGACCTGGACCGGGCGGGCCACCGTCGAGACGAAGATCGAAGACGTGGTGACGGTCGAGATCGTCGATGCGGCGCTGCTCGAGGAGGAGACCGCGCCCGAGCCGCCGACCGACAAGCTGCCGAGTGCCGCGGCGAAGGCCTCGGACGCGGCGCCGGAGGACGCGGCGCCAAAGCGGATGCTGACGGCCGAAGCGCAGGTGGCCCCGCCGGTTGAGATTGCTTCGGCGGCGCCCGAGCTGGGCGAGGCTCAGCACGAAACGGTGACCGAGGAGCCTCTGCCGGTCGTGCCGGAGCCTGCTGCGGTTGAGCCGGTCTTGGCGGCGGCCGAGGCTGTCATGCCCGAACCGAAGTCTCCCGAGCCGGAGGACCCGCCCGCGATCCGCGAAGATCTGCCTTCAGCGGTGAGCCAAAGCACTGATCCAAGCCCGGTCCCGCCGGAAGTTTCCTCCGTGAGCGACACACCACCTCCAGTCGCCGAGCCGCGTTTGGCCATGGCAGCGCCCATGGACGAGGCGCCAGCGGTCGCCGTCACACCGCCCGCAGCGACGAACGAGAGCCGTCCGGAAACCCGCCCGGACGAGTTGGCCCAAAGCGCGGTTGCCTACCAGACGCGGAAATCCATCCGGCCACTCAAGATGGCGGCCCTTGCGGCTCGTCCGCTCGACGAGGCGGCAGTCGAAGCGCTGAAGCCCAAGCCGAAGGCCGCCGAAGCTCCCAAACCCAAAGCCAAGCCCGCACCGAAGCACGTCGCCAAGCTCGAGCCTGAAAAGCCGAAGAAGGCGTCACCCAAGAAGGCCGAGCGCGCAGCACCCAAGGCCGAGAAGGCGGCGAAGAAGCAGCAGGCGAAAGCCAAACGGCTTGCGGCATTAGCCATCGAGGGCGAGGGCACCGCGTCCGGTGGCGCCAAGCCCGCCAAGGCGAAATCCAAGCTCAAGGGTGGCGGCAAAGCCGGAGCTAAGTCCGGCAAGGGTACGTCAGGAGCAACGACGTCGGGTCAGGCGGGAATTGGGACTTATTGGAATTCGGTGCGCGCGAAGGTTTCCCGAAACAAGGGGCAGAACAGCTCGGGACGCCGGGGTATCGTCGTGGTCGCGATTGGTGTGACCCGCTCGGGAGGGTTGCAGTTTGCACGGATCAGTCGATCAAGTGGAGTTGCAACGCTCGATCAGGCTGCACTCGCTGCCGTGCGACGCGCTGCGCCCTTCCCACCACCGCCCGAAGGTACGCCGGCCGCACTTCTGCTTAAGAGCGTCCCACTCGATTTCAGGTAAGTATCAGCGCCACCCCCCCGCTCCGTCATGCCAGCGCAGGCTGGCATCCATCCATACCGCGATAACGTGAGGTCTCGCCGAGCGGCGGGATCGCGCCTCTACGGATGGCCGGATGGATTCCGGCGTTCGCCGGAATGACGGAAGGGTGGTGGCCGTGCCTCATTCCAGACTCTTGGCGCGCGAGGGGCGCTCCCCCATTCCGTCATGCCAGCACAGGCTGGCATCCATTCAAACTGCGATAGCGTAAGGTCTCGCCGAGCAGCGGGTTCGTGCCTCAACGGATGGCCGAATCGGATTCCGGCGTTCGCCGGAATGACGGAAGGGTGGTGGCCGTGCCTCATTCCAGACTCTTGGCGCGCGAAGGGCGCTCCCCCATTCCGTCCTGCCAGCGCAGGCTGGCATCCATTCATACCGCGGTCACGTGAGGTCTCGCCGAGCTGCGGGATCGCGCCTCTACGGAGGGCCGGATGGATTCCGGCCTTCGCCGGAATGACGGAAATGGAGAATGGCTGAGCCACATTCCAGGCTCTTGGCGCGCGTCGGTCCCACCCCCCTCCGTCATGCCAACGCAGGTTGGCATCCATCCATGCCGCGATAAGGAGAGGTCTCGCCGAGCGGTGGGCCGCGTCACTTCGGATGGCCGGATGGATTCCGGCACGTCATGGCTGAGCCATGCTCGGCATGAACGCCGGAATGACGGATTCTTGGGTCCGGCAGGAGGCGACGCGGTCGTGAACGCGTTGGTGTTCCAGCCCCCCAAAACAAAACAGGCCCCGCAAGGGGGCCTGTTCCGTCAGCTTCGATCGGCGATGCTACTTCTTCTTCGCGATCTTCTGATAGCTCGTCGTGTTGAGGCTCTCGGTGCCGGAGGGGGAGACGAAGGCGGCGACCTGAGCCTGGGCCTTCTTCTTGCCCTTCTTCTTATTCTTTTTCTTGGTCTTCACGTTGGCGGCGTAGGACTTCTTGCCCTTCCGCTTCTTGGCCTTCTTCGTCGACTTGACCGAGCCGACGACGTCGATGCGCACGCGCGCCACGCCCGAGCCCTTGATGCCGAGCACGCCGGCGGCGCCCCGCGACAGGTCGATGATGCGGCCCTTGATGAACGGCCCGCGGTCGTTGATGCGCACGATGATCGAGCGGCCGGTGCCCAGGTGCGTGACTTTCACGCGCGTGCCAAAGGGCAGCGTCTTGTGGGCGGCGCTGATGCCGTCCGGCTTGTAGCGCTCGCCGTTGGCTGTCTGCCTGCCCTGCCAGTAATAGGATGCGACCCCGGTCTGGCTATAGGCCCGCGCGTCGGTCGCTCCAAAGAGCGGGACGAGGGCGAGCGCAACGAGAAAGGCTGCCACAATGGCTCGCTTCATGATGTAACTCCTCTTGACTGCTGATCTTTTGGGTGGGAAATCCCCGCGCCCCCCGGCGCGAGCTTGCAGTGCGGTTACGCGCTACAAGGGTAATTGCCTCGAAGTTGGAAGCAGTTGCCGCAGTGCGCTACGATAGGCTCTGAACATTAGGGCCAGAATGTGGACCGTACAACCCCATATCGTGCGGCGGTAGGACGCTGGTTAACCTATTGTTAACCTTGATGTGCGGCGCCGGCTGCGGACGAAATTCGTGCCGGAGCCTCTATCTGCTTGTACTCGCTTGAGAAATGTCTCTTGCGGCGCCCAGCCTGATGGCCCCGGTGTCAAAGCTGGTCTGCGCACTCCTCCGGCCCCTGGCGCGGCGACCTGAAGCATGTCAACTACCGGCCCGACGCGGCCGCCACCTGCCACATGACCGGAGACTCCCATGTACGAGACGCTCGAACTCTATATCGATGGCCAGTTCCGCCAGGGTGCCGAGGGCCGCGCCCAGGACGTGCTCAATCCCTCGACCGACAAGGTGCTGGGCCAGGTGCCGCATGCCGCCAAGAGCGACCTCGACGCGGCGCTGAAGAGCGCGGACAAGGGCTTCAAGGCCTGGAAGAAGGTCAACGCCTACGAGCGAGCCAAGATCCTGCGCAAGGCCGCCGATCTGCTGCGCTCGCGCGCCGAGCACGTCGCCAGGTGCTTGACGCAGGAGCAGGGGAAACCCACCGCCGAGGCAATGATGGAGGTGAATGCCAGCGCCGATGTCATCGACTGGTTTGCGGATGAGGGCCGCCGCGCCTATGGCCGCCTGATCCCGGCGCGTGCCGACGGCGTCCGCCAGATGGTGGTGCTGGAGCCGGTCGGCCCGGTCGCGGGCTTCGCGCCGTGGAATTTCCCGGTCTCGCAGATGCTGAAGAAGATCGCGCCGGCCTTGGCCGCCGGCTGCTCGATCATCATCAAATGCCCCGAGGAGACGCCAGGTTCATCGGTCGCGGTGCTCCGCTGCCTGCATGACGCGGGCGTGCCGCCAGGTGTCGTCAATCTCGTCTTCGGCGTTCCCGCCGAGATCTCGAGCCACCTGATCCCTTCGCCCATCATCCGCAAGGTGAGCTTCACCGGCTCGGTGCCGGTCGGCAAACAGCTGGCCGAGATGGCCGGGCGCTACATGAAGCGCGTCACCATGGAACTCGGCGGTCACGGTCCCGTGCTGATCTTCGACGATGTCGACGTCGATCATGCGGCCAAGCTCACGGCGGCCGCCAAGTACCGCAACGCCGGCCAGGTCTGCATCTCGCCGACGCGCTTCTTCGTGCACCATAAGGTCTACGACAAATTCGTCTCGACCTTCAGCGATCACGCCAAGGCGCTGAAGGTGGGCGACGGCCTCGACCCCACGACGAAGATGGGCCCGCTCGCCAACACGCGCCGTCTCGATGCCGTCGCGGCCTTCGTCGCGGATGCCGTCGAACATGGCGGCAAGGTCCAGGCGGGCGGAAAACGCATCGGCAACCAGGGCAACTTCTACGAGCCGACCGTGCTGACGGACGTGCCCGAGACCGCCCGCATCATGAACGAGGAGCCGTTCGGCCCGATCGCCGTGATGACGCCCTTCAAGACCTTCGAGGAGGCGATCGAGCGGGCGAACCGGCTTCCCTACGGCCTTGCCGGCTACGCCTACACCCGCTCGGCCAAGACGGCGACGGCGGTGGCGGATGCGCTCGAAACCGGCATGGTCTCGATCAACCATCACGGCCTCGCTTTGCCCGAGACACCCTTCGGCGGCGTCAAGGATTCAGGCTACGGCCACGAGGGCGGTCTGGAGGGGCTGCAGCCCTTCATGGTGGCGAAATTCATTACGCAAACCGGCATCTGACGACTTCGAATACCAACTCGAATTCGCCATATCGTGGGCAAATGCGGTCATCCGCCATTCTCGGATTGACAAGCAGCCATGCGTCAGCAAATTAGCGTCTAAGAACAAACGAGGCGCAAGCACGCCATTGGGGTTGGAAGCAATGTTGGGTTGTGTCGCTGTGCCAATCGCGCAGTGTGGTGTCGTGGCGTCGGGCGAGGGCAGCTGATGGCAGTTCAGCGGGCCAGTCCCCTTGCCGACGGCAGCCATGTCCAGTTCAAGGACGTTCAGAAAAGCTTCGATGGCGAGACTCTCGTCGTCAAGAACCTCAACCTCGACATCGCCAAGGGCGAGTTCCTGACGCTGCTCGGGCCATCGGGCTCCGGCAAAACGACGTCGCTCCTGATGCTCGCCGGTTTCGAGGCCCCGACCCACGGCGAGATCCTCCTCAACGGCCGTCCGATCAATGCGCTCCCGCCGCATAAGCGCGGCATCGGCATGGTGTTCCAGAACTACGCGCTCTTCCCGCACATGTCGGTCGAGGAGAACCTCGCTTTTCCACTCGAGGTGAGAAAACTCGGCCGCGCCGAGATCAAGAACAAGATCGACAAGGTGCTCGACCTCGTGCGCCTGCCGCAGATGCGCAAGCGGTATCCCTCGCAACTGTCGGGCGGCCAGCAGCAGCGCATCGCGGTTGCCCGCGCGCTCGTCTTCGAGCCCGAGCTGGTGCTGATGGACGAGCCGCTCGGCGCCCTCGACAAGCAACTGCGCGAGCAGATGCAGTACGAGATCAAGCACATTCACGAGAGCCTGGGCGTGACGGTGGTCTATGTGACGCACGATCAGGCCGAAGCGCTGACGATGTCGAACCGGATCGCCGTCTTCAATGACGGCGTGATCCAGCAGCTGTCGACACCGGCCGAGCTCTACGAGCGTCCCAACAACAGCTTCGTCGCCCAGTTCATCGGCGAGAACAACAAGCTCAAGGGGCGTGTCCGGCAAGTGAATGGCGAGACCTGCGCCGTGGAGATCGCCGGCGGCGGTGTCATCGAGGCCATGAAGGTCAAAGTGTCTGGCGAAGGCAGCGACACGCTGATCTCGATCCGCCCGGAGCGCGTCGAGATCAATCCGCAGTCGCCCGACGTCACCAATAGGATCGCCGGCGCGATCGCCGAGACGATCTATCTCGGCGATCACGTGCGTGTGGTCGTCAAAGTGCCGGGCAGCGAGGCATTCGTCGTCAAGATGCCCAGCAAGGAAGGGACGAAACCTCTAGCCGTCGGCGAGACCGTGACGGTCGGCTGGCGGACCAAGGATTGCCGGGCACTCGATCTGATGTGAGATCGAGTGGCGGCATGCGGCCGGAGCTCCGGCACGAAAGACTCCAGAAAGGGAGGAAGAAGAAATGAAGCGTGCGTTGATGATAGCTGCGGCGGCAGCGGCGGCGGCAATCGCCGTACCGGCTGCCGTTACCATGGCCGGTGATACCCTCACCGTCGTCTCGTGGGGCGGCGCCTACCAGAAAAGCCAGCAGGAAGCGTTCTTCAAGCCGTACATCGCGGCCGGCAACCAGCTGACCGAGGAAGAGTGGACCGGCGACATCGCCAAGATCCGGGCCATGGTCGAAAGTAACAGCGTCACCTGGGACGTGATCGACTTCGACACGGGTCTCATCATGGCGGCCTGCGCGGAAGGCCTCCTCGAGAAGTTCGATTGGTCCAAGCTCGGTCTCGACCGCTCGAAGTTCATCGGCGGCGATCTCGTCGAGTGCGGCGTGCCGAACATCGTCTATGCGACGGTCTATGCCTATGACACGACGAAGCTCGCGACCGGCCCGACGACGGTCAACGACTTCTTCGATCTCGCCAAGTTCCCCGGCAAGCGCGGCATCTACAAGAGCCCGGTCGTGAACCTCGAATGGGCACTCATCGCCGACGGCGTGCCGACGGCGGACGTGTACAAGCTCCTGCGCACGCCAGAAGGCGTGGATCGCGCTTTCGCCAAGCTCGAAGGCCTGAAGAAGGACGCGGTGTGGTGGGAAGCTGGCGCGCAGGCGCCCCAGCTGCTCGCCGACGGCCAGGTCGTCATGACCCAGGCCTGGAACGGCCGCATCCAGAACGCCGTCAAGAACGACAAGAAGCCCTTCAAGATCGTCTGGGACAACCAGGGCTTCGATTGGGATTGGTGGGGCGTGCCGAAGGGTGGTCCGCGGGTCGAGGCGGCGATGAAGTTCATCGCCTTCGCCAGCCAGCCCGCCGCCATGGCGGAGCAGACCAAGCACATCGCCTATGGTCCGGCCAACAAGGATGCCGTTCCCAACATCGATCCGTCGGTACTGGGCGACCTGCCGACGGCGCCCGGCAACATGGGCAATGTCCTCTATGTCGATCCGACATTCTGGGCCGAGAACCGCGAGTCGCTGACGGAGCGGTTCAACGCCTGGCTTGCGAAGTAAGCAATGCCTGATTGCGGAAAGGGGGCTTGCCCCCTTTCCGTGCCTCTGCCGGGTGGGACGAGATCGGACATGGCCGCCGTTGCCGATACAGGCGTGATCGACGGAATGAGTTTGAAGCGCCGTCTCGCGATCGCGGACCGGCGTGGCAAGCTCAGGGCGCTGATGCTCGTCGCCCCGCTGTTTCTCTTCATCATCGTCAGCTTCGCGCTGCCGATTTTCTATTTTCTCACCCGCTCGGTCTATGATCCGACGGTCGCCGAGGCCATGCCGCGCACCGTCGAGGCTCTGAAAGTCTGGGATGGCAAAGACCTGCCGCCCGAGGCCGCCTTCGCCGCGGTGGTCGCGGACCTCACGGAGATCCAGGCGGCGGGCAGTGCCGCCAAGATCGGCAAGCGCCTCAACTATGAGATCGATGCCGATCCGCTCGAAGATCGTCGCGAGCGCAAAAAAAACCGGCGCCATCGTAGCCGGTCCCTACAAGGACCAGTTGATCGCGATCGACAAGATCTGGGGCAACCGGATCACCTGGGTGAAGATCAAGGAAACCGGCGCGCCGCTCAACAGCACCTACTTCCTCGGTGTCTTCGACCTGGAGCGCTCCGCCGACGGCGAGATCGTGGGCGTGAACGAGAACCGCGCCGTCTACAAAACCATCTTCGTGCGGACTTTCTACATCAGCTTGCTGGTGACGCTGCTGACGCTCGCGCTCGGCTATCCGGTCGCCTATGTCATCGCCAATTCACCCGAGCGCATCGCCAATCTGCTGATCATCCTGGTGCTGGTGCCCTTCTGGACATCGCTGCTCGTCAGGACCACCGCCTGGTACGTGCTGCTGCTCGACAACGGCCCCATCAACGAGACGCTGATCGCCTCCGGAATCGCCAGCGAGCCTTGGAAGCTGATCTTCAGCCGCTTCGGCACGGTCATCGCCATGACCCACATCCAGCTCCCCTTCACGCTGCTGCCGATCTACGCGGTCATGAAGGGTATCTCGCCCGCCTACATGCGGGCTGCGCGCTCGCTCGGCGGCGGACCGGTCTACTCGTTCATGCGCGTCTACTTCCCGCTGACACTGCCCGGCATCGGCGCCGGCTGCCTGCTGACCCTCATCCTTTCGCTCGGCTACTACATCACCCCGGCGCTCGTCGGCGGCCCCGCCGATCAGATGGTGTCCGGCGTCATCGCGAGCGCCATGAACTCCGAAAGCAACTGGGGCAAGGCCAGCGCGCTCGCATCCGTGTTGCTGGTGGCGACGATGATCCTCTACTTCGTCTACAACAAGCTCATCGGCATCGACAAAGTGAAGTTCGGCTGAGGGGATGGAGATGGCAGGCGCGTCACGCGGGTTCGAGCGCTTCATCTATCCCTTGGGCTGCGTGCTGGCGTTTATCGGCATCGGCTCGGCGCTGGTGCTTGCAGCTCCCCGACGATCGTGAGCGTCGGCGCGCTGGGGGCCGGCGTCTTCCTCGTGCTCGGCAAGATCCTCTACGATGCGGTGACCGCGCTACCCTCCTACGCCATCACCTCCGAGAGGATCATCTACGGAGCGACCGTCCTGCTGACGGCGATGGTGCTGCTGTTCCTGATCGCCCCGATCCTCGTCATCATGCCGCTGTCCTTCAACGCCGAACCCTATTTCAGCTATCCGATGCCTGGCGTTTCGTTGCAGTGGTATCGAGGATTTCTTCGGCAACGACCGCTGGCAGTCCGCCTTGAAAACGAGCCTGATACTGGCGGTGCTGGTCACGATCGTCTCGACAGTGCTCGGCACGCTGGCGGCGCTGGGCCTCAGCCGGACGAACCTGCCGGCCCGATCGGTGATCCTCGGCGTGCTGATCTCGCCGATGATCGTGCCGGTCATCATCACCGCGGTGGCCGTCTTTTTCATCTACGCGAAGTTCGGCGGCTGGACAGGCATTCCTCTCCTCGGCACGCTTCTGGGCCTCGTGCTCGCCCACACAGTGCTCGCGACACCCTTCGTCGTCATCACGGTCACCTCCACGCTCACGGGCTTCGACTGGTCGCTGGCGCGGGCCGCGCAAAGCCTCGGCGCATCGCCGCTCAGGACTTTCCGGAAGGTGATCCTGCCGCTGATCGCGCCTGGCGTGGTGTCCGGTGCGCTCTTCGCGTTCGTGACCTCGTTCGACGAGGCGGTTGTCGCGCTGTTCATCTCGAGCGCCGAGCAGCGCACGCTGCCCAAGCAGATGTTCTCCGGCATCCGCGACCAGATCAGCCCGACCATCACGGCGGCGGCCACCGTGCTCGTCATTTTCTCGACGCTGCTGCTGGTCGGCGCCGAGCTGATGCGGCGCCGTGGCGAGAGGCTACGCGGCGTCACCGGCAGGTAGAGCGCCTGTCTTTCCAAGTGTGGGCACCGGTTGGTCGAAAGAAAGTGCTCAAGACCAAAAACCTGATGACCAGCACCTGCTGACATGCCTCCCGGGTCGCCACCTGCCTGCGGTGTTGCGCGCACCTCTCCCCTTGCGTTCCCGGAAGCCGCGCATTGGCGCGGCTATCCGGGATCGTCACCTTTCACCGTCTGATGTACGTCCTCTCGTCATGCCCACGTGAAGACCCCGGCTCTCCGCGCGTCCGGCGTAGCCGGACACGCTGCGGCCGGGGACGCAAGTGGGAGAATTGGCGCAAGCCTCAGTTGGCACCACACGCGAAGACCGGGGACGGCGAGCCGTGGCCTGTGAAGCGATGCCCGTGTCAAGCTGAAGCCCCTGCATCTTCCACTTTGGCAGATGCAGATCACTAGAGCGGGCTGCGTTTAGTCGGAAACACCAGCCCGCGCTAGGTCTTTGTTTGGTCGCATGCTTTCGCGATTAACCGGATTCCACTTAATCGCAGCATGCTCTAGCCTGGTTGTCTTCGAATCCACAGGATCGAGTATCGATTCAATCAGGCTCCGCCATCGCATAAATGTCGATCTCGATGACCATGCCGGGATAGGCGAGCTTGGGCAGCGGAATGCCGGTGGTCGCGGGCCCGGGCTCCTCGAAGAACGAGGAGCGGATCGCGAGATTGTCATGCAGCGTGTCGTAGCCGCTGCCGCCCTCGTAGACCGTCAGCACCTTGCAGACATCCGAGTAATCCGCGCCAAGCGCTTTCAGGATGGTGCCGATATGGGTCATCGCCTGCTTCGTCTGCGGCCCCATCTCGTTGGGGTTGAGCGCGTGTCCATGTTTGTCGAGCGAGACCTGGCCGCCCAAGAAGATCATGTCGTGACATTTGAGGCCGTGCTTGTAGGGGAGCTTGATCGTCCAGTCCCAGAGGCTCTCTGGCCAGACGTGCCGGCGCGGCAGATGCGTGCCGTCCTCGCCGAGCATCGCGACGACATCGATCTTGATCTCGACACCCCTGCGGGCATGACGCGGGATGGGCACGCCCGTCGCCGCCGGGCCCGGCTCCTTGTAGAAGGTCGAGCAGAGCCGTGCGGCGGGTTCGAAGTCCTCGGTGGTGCCGTGGCCGGCGTACCAGCGGTTCTGCTTGACGACATCCTTGAAGCTGGCGCCGAAGCCCGCGAGCGCCTTGCCGATCTGTTCCATCACCTGCTTCGTCTGGTCGAGGATCTTACCCGGCGCGACGACGTCGCCCTTCGCCGTCACCGGCATCTGGGCGCTGACGAAGATCATCTTGCCCGCCCGGACCGCCTGGGCGAAGGGCAGCGGCAGCGGCGACAGTCCGTCCGCTTTCGCATAGGTGCGCGGCATGGGCTTGCCGTCCCGGCCGCGCATGGCAATGCCCTCGATCTCGACCACCAGGCCCGGATAAGCGAGATAGGGCACAGGCACGGCCGTCACGGCCGGTCTCGCATCATGCGGAAGTGCGGCCGCCACCATGCCGAGGAAGACCACCTCGTCGAGCGTGCCGTCGTTGACGTAGAAGCAGTTGAGCTTGACGAGATCCTGCGGCTGCGCATCGAGCTCGGCGAGCACACAGCGCAGATTGGCCATGGTGTGCCGTGTTTGCACGGCTAGATCGCCGGGATTGGGAACGTCGCCGGCGGGCGTCAGGTCGACCTGACCGCCGACCCAGATCATGTCGCCGCAGCGGACGCCATGCTTGTGCGTGACCTTGATCGGCCAGCTCCAGTGGTCTTTCGGCCAGACGTGACGCTTTTCCATTGCTACCTCCAAGCAACACCGTTCGAGCTTATGTGACGCTCGCAATCGGGAGCTGCCAAGGCATCCGCGCGCGTGTCGGCCATTCGCTAGTGTGGTGTCTCGCAATTGCCGCCCAGAAATCGCGGCGCGACCGGTGGCGGCAATTGCGAGATAAACACCACACAAAGCCCATGATTTCTAGTGTCCCTCATGTCCCGCAAATACCGAAAGTGTTCGCGGCAGTTTTGGCCGGTATTTGCGGGACGGGACACTAGAGCGGGACGGTCAGGCGAGGCCGCCGAGCAGATATCCCGCGACATAGGCGACGGCAGCCGCGGCAAGCCCGATCGCCGTGCTCTCGAGGCCAGAGCGCCACCACGGCGACAGCGACCAGCGGCTCTTGATCGAGCCGATCGCGAAGAACACCGCCGTCGTCATCGCGAGCGACCAATGGAACGGTTGAGCGCCGTCGAGCACGAAGGGCAACAGCGGAACTCCGCCGCACACGATAAAGGCCGCGAAGGTCGCGAGCCCGGAATAGAGCGGCGCCCGCTGGCTCGAGGCGAGGCCGTACTCGTCGCTCAACATCGTGTCGACCCAGACCCGCCGGTCGGCGGTGATGGCCTCGACCGCGCCTTCGAGCGTATCGCCCGAAAGCCCTTTGCCGGCCATGATCTGGCGCACCTCTTCCCGCTCGCCCTCGGGCGCCAGCCGGATGTGCTTTTCTTCAACGGCCCGAAGGCGTTTGGCATCGTCGATCTCGGACTTCGTGCCGCTGTAGTTGCTGGCGGCCATCGAGAAGCCGTCGGCCAGCAGATTGGCGACGCCCAGAATGATGACGATGCCGTCCGAGAGGGAGGCGCCGGAAACGCCCGAAACCACGGCAAAGGTCGTCACCGCGCCGTCGATGCCGCCATAGACGAAGTCGCGCAGATAGTTCGGCCGCTGCCCGTCGCGCAAACGCGTGCGGATGGCGTCCGGCGAATGCTCGTGTTCGAGCGGCGCGGGTTCTGGCTTAAGCTGCCGAGCCAATCATCGGCACCTTCTCGCCCGTGCGGATGATCTTGGGATCCCATGCGGGGCGCGTAAACACCTCGTGGATCAGCGGCTCGAAATACTCCAGCGGCCGCCAGTCGTAATCGGGATCGAAGGCCGTCTGGTCCCAACGCTCGCAGAAATCGACGCCCGTCTGGTAGTAGGGATGGTCCTTGTACATGGTGCGCGCATAGCGGTCGCCGCCGGTGAAATGCGCGTAGTAGACCATCTGGAATATGCCGTGGGTCTTGAGCGCCCAGGTGCACTCGTCGCGGATGTAGGGCGCGACGATCGAGGCCGCGAGCTGGCTGTGGTTCATCGGCGACAGCGCATCGCCGATGTCGTGGATCAGCGCGGCGGCGATCCAATCCTTGTCGGCCCTATCGTTCTCGGCCATGGTCGCCGAGATCAGCGAATGCTCGAGCCGCGACACCTGATAGCCCGAATAGCTGTGCTCGAGGTCACCGAGCTCCTTCATGATGCGGCCCGGCAGCTCTTTCTTGAACTCCGCCTCGAGCTCCTCCAGCAGCTTGTAGTCGGCCTCGGTGCCATCGGCCATCCGGCGGAACTTCACGACGCGGCGCTCGTCCATGGCGGGTCTCCCTCTATGGAGGCTGGTGTTTGCGGTAGTTTAGCACCTGGATTGCGCATCGCCAGC